>NZ_JAVDUJ010000001.1:0-2033041 GCF_031456295.1 Arcanobacterium hippocoleae | reverse complement strand
GTTCAGGGCAGCCAGGATATGAGCATGGAGAGGCTGGTTTGACCGGCATCGCTGGCTCCTTCCCACTGGATGTGGTGAAGCCCCAAGATTCCCGTGTGTGTGGGTTCTTGGGGCTTCTCCTACTTTTCAACCACCTACAGTATTGCAGGCCGAAACAGGCAAATGCATCCGCTGTTCTTGACACCTTTTGGCGCAAAGGCGAAAAACCCTCACAAACGGCCGTACAGCGCAGTCGCAAGCCGAGCCAAGGCACGCGACTTCTTCTGGTAAGCGGTGGTGCGCTCGACGTAGAAGTGGTTACAGATCTGCTGCACGGCCTCATCTTGTGTGCCCTCGCCGAGGAAGAACGCCTCCAACACCAGCCGGTCATCCCCGGAGAGGATCTCCCATGCGGGCAGGAACCAGTCCATGTACTGACGAGCCTCAGCGTAGCGAGCCTTGTAAGTGTCGATGCGTTCAATCGTGGCCACGATCCTGTTCTCGGACGCATGCAGATCGCCAGATGGTGGTGTGCCGTCCATGCGCGGGGATGCTGGGCTGGCCGCATCAGCATAGGCGGCCTTGATCTGCTCGTCGGTACTCTCGATGATCTGTTCCATCACCGCATAATCCTGCAGGGCTGCAATCGCGGCTTTCCTTGTGTCGAGGTATTTCGTCATCACATGCATGAGCTTGTCCTTTCAGTGGTTGTGATTTCTGCTGTGACCGCGTCGATCAACGCAGCCTGCGTAGCATCTTTCGCATCAAGGGCTTTGAGCACGACTTCATCGAGCGTCCCTTCAGAGATCAGGTGCGTGATCGTCACAGGTTCGGATTGCCCTTGCCGATAAAGCCTGGCGTTCGTCTGTTGATAGAGCTCGAGACTCCACGTCAACGAGAACCACACCAGCAGATGCCCACCGCTCTGGAGGTTCAGCCCGTGGCCGGCCGACGCGGGGTGAATCAGTCCGAACGTGACTTCTCCGCGATTCCACGCTTCGATATCCGCGCTTGTTTTGAGTTCGCGAGCCTGCGGGAACCGGGAGACGATGCGTTCGCGGTCATGGGTAAACCAGTAGGCCACGAGCAGTGGGTTGCCGTTGGCTGCCTCGATGAGGTCTTCTAGAGCGTCGAGCTTGCGCTCATGCACAGAAGCCCAGTCACCCTCGCCGGTGTAGATCGCGCCGCTCGCGAGTTGGAGTAGCTTTCCGGACAAAGCTGCGGCGTTCGCGGCATCAACCGTCGCCTCATCAAGGTCGAGGACGAGGTCTGCCTTGAGTTGCTCGTAGACCTTGCGTTCTTTCGGCTCCAACGTGACGGGCGTGGTCGTGACCGTCAACGGCGGGAGTTGGAGGTGGTCGGTGGTTCGCATCGACAACGTCATGTCACCAATCGCCCCATAGATCTCATCCTCAGCACCCACACGGGGCTTATAGGTGAAGACCTGCATCCCATTGCGCTTATCGGGCACAAACCACCGCTCACGATAACGAGTAATGAAACGGCCCAAACGCTCGCCGCCGTCGAGAAGACGGAACCCAGCCCACACATCCATCAGCCCGTTCGACGCTGGCGTTCCGGTCAGGCCAACCCAGCGTTTAACGTATGGGCGCATTTTCACCAGCGCAGTGAACCTCTTCGCACGATGGTTCTTGAAGCTGGACAGTTCGTCGATGATGACCATGTCGAACGGCCACGCACTCCCAAGCTGGCTAATGAGCCATGGGATGTTTTCGCGATTGATGATGGTCACCATCGCAGACGCCGCGAGAGCGTCCAGCCGGTCTTGTTTGGTGCCAACAGCGACCGATACGGTCAAACCTCGCAGGTGATCCCACTTCGCGATTTCTGCAGGCCAAGTGTCTCGCGCGACGCGTAATGGAGCGATGAGGAGGACGCGGTGGATGGTGAAATAGTCGAGCATGAGCTGCCAGATCGCCGTCAACGTGATCACCGATTTGCCCAAACCCATCCCAAGAAAGATCGCCGCCTCGTGATGGTCGATGATGAAATCGGTCGCCTGGCGTTGGTAGTTATGCGGCGTGTAGTGCATCAAGCACCTCCTCGATCCCGTCAACCGAATCGACAACGAAGGTCTGGAATCCCTGGTCGCGCAGTTGGTTCATCCGATGCTGTTGGATTGGGCGTGGTTGTTTGCCTGGTGCTTTGAGCTCAACGAAAACTACGCGGTTTCTCATCAGGCATATCCGGTCAGGTACACCCGTGGTTCCAGGGCAGACAAGCTTCCAGCACAAGCCACCGATGTCTCCAATGGCTTTCTTAAGCTGAGCTTCGATTGTTCTTTCATTCATGACTTTTCCTTGAGTTGTCAAGGGTTGTGTTGGTCATGTAGGTCTAGTTCTAAACCTCTATATAGAAGTATTTTTTTGGCTTCTATATAAAGGGCTAGTACCGACGTACACGACCAACACACCCGTCGTTAGTTGAGCTCGAATTCGTCAAGCAAGCGAAGTCCTCGGATGAGTTTTCCGCGATTGTTTCGACGCGAGGTGAAGCCGTTTTTCTCCACGGCCGCATAGAAATCACTCGTTGAGCGCACGTACTCGCTACGGCTAAGCGCCCAAGCCCTGTAGGAGGAATAGAGCGCCCCAGACTTCTCTTCAAGACCCGGGTCGAGCTCGCAGCATTCGTCGAGGAAATGGGCGAACCAATCGTTAGCCGCCCGATACTTCTCCGACGCTTCTACTACACAGGCGGGTGGGGCGAGCCGGTAATTCTCGGCATGGATCAGGCGTGCGCCTTCCATAATCCAGGCCAGCACTGCTCCGCCTGCGTGGGTATAGAGGTGGTCGGCATAGTTCTTCACATCCACACTGGGCTGGATGGTTTGGGTGAAGGGGATGACGACAAGGCGCCTCCAGATACCGGTATCCATCGCCCCGACCTTGGGCAGGTGGTTTGTGTAGAGCACGAGGGTGTGGGAGGGTGTGAAGGAGAAGGGATCTTTGTATTTCTTCTCCGCTGCGATCTTATCCGTCGAGGCCAGCTGCTTCGTCGACGAGGTCGATAGACGCACGCCCTCATCGTTCTCGCCAGCGATCAGGAGGCGGCGGGCTCGGGTTTCTGCCATTTCGTGCTTGGCGTTGTTCTTCTTCCCCGCAATCAGCACCTCCGCCGAGATGGTCTCCGAATAGGAGCCGAGGACGCGGGCGATGGTGTTCCAAAACGTCGACTTACCGTTGTTTCCATCCCCGTAGGCGATGATGAGGGCTTCGATGAGAACTTTGCCAATCGCGGCCAGCCCGCAGACGCGTTGGACGTAGGCGATCAGCTCGGCATCGCCGCCGAAGGTCAGCTCGAGGGAATCACGCCAGACCTGTGCTCCCTCGTCGGAGGGGTCGGTTGCGGTTTGCTTGGTCAGCATGTCCGCTGGGTCATGCTCACGCCTACTCCCGTCCCGCAGATCAAACGTTCCTGAGGGCGTATTGAACAAATACGCGTCAGCGTCGAGCACTTCGGGATTGATGAGGGCGAGGGGTCGGGCTTGGCGCATGACCGCCTGGATCGTGCGGTCTGAGCGGCATTTGTAGATGAACTTCTGCCACTCTTGGGCCGCCGTCAGCTCCCGATACACCCGCGCCTGCTCAGGTGTAAACATGCCGAGAGCTTTAGCTTTGGTCATGGCCACGAGCATCGCCGTCACCCCGAGCTCGCTGGCGCGTTGACTGATCGCCTCCAGCTCAGCATCGACTTGCTCTAACTGGCGGGTGGTCAGTTCTTGTACGACGTGTTGGACTTTAGGTTCGTTTTCCTCCCACACCCCGCCTTCGTAAACCATCCACGCTGTCGCAGGCGAGTAACAGATCCGATTCGCATACTCACTGGCGAGGACCATGGCTTGGCCGACGTCAGTGAAATCCTCCGGCTTCAACGTGGTCAACTGCGCATACGCCTCGGGCGGCAGGTAGTCGGGGTTGGCTGCGACCTTGGCGGCGAACCGGCACGCCGAGTTCCAAATCGTCGTCAGCTCGCTGTCACTGAGTGGTGGTTCGCATAGATTCGCTTTACGGTCGAACAAGTCACGTGCCTGGTCGGTCTGCCCGTAGCGGATGAGCACCCTGCCTGCGAAGCGCGAGAGCGTAGCGTTGCGTGACCCTTCACCAATCACAAGAGTGGAAGCATCGAAGGTGGCGAATACGTCGATCTCGTCAGCGTTATCGAGCCAGGCATCGAGGATCTGGTCGCCTTCATGCACCGTCACTACCGCGTTCGACGCCCCGTAGATGAACCTTCCTGCGTCGAGAGCGTTGCGATCGAAGAAGGAGAACCGTGATGCGAGGCGGTGCTTGAGCCCCGCATAGTCGTCCGCGTTCGTGATCGTGTGGATTGGGAAGTAGACATGGAAACGCGGCCGCGCCGAAAGCACGCCCTTCGGCTTCATGTGGTTGCGGGAAGTCGCGGTCATAAACTCCACACCAGACATCACCTCAGCGACCTTCTCGGGTGTAATCCACTCGGCCTGGGTTTCTGTATGGTCGTTGTCGATATCCATCACCACGCAATCCGAAGACATGAACGTTGCAGTTGAGCGACGGTCATTCACATAGGTTGCGGCCACATGATCAAAGCCAGCAACCGCCACTAGGGATGCCGCGTCGGCGATGGTGTGTTTGTTCGGGTAGCGGTTATTGTTCTGCACGCCGCTCACATTTGCGGCGTACAAGGTGAAAGGCGTGGTCATGGCATGACCTCCTTGAAATCAGAATCGAAATACTTAATCGGCAACTCGAGGTCGCGTGCCCACCCAATTTCCAGGCGCATACCAGGGCTGACGTGTCCGACGTATGCCCACAGGGCTTCGCATTTGGCGAGCAGCACCCTATTGAAGAACATCGCCAACTCACGCTGATCAGAATCGGCGTCGTCCATGAACTGCGGAAATAACAGATGCGGGGCGAACGGGATCTTGCCTGCTGCTACTGCGAGCTGCATCGCAGAATTGGCGGGCGAGCTCAACGTTCGCCTGCGTGTCGCCCGAATACGGTGAGCAGATATAGACGAGCGGGCGGTAGCCAAACTGCTCGCGCTGGAGCTTCTTCAAAGCGTGGTAGCTTGTCAGGTCCAGATAGCCTTCGGTGTTCTTCTTCGAAAACCCAATATCAAGAGTCGTGACGGTCATGCTTGCACCTGGCCCTCACGCTCAATGACCGGCAGAATGCTGAGCTGGTTCTTGAGAGCCTCGTAGATGAACAAGCGGCCTTTCTGTGTCCAGTAGGTGTGAATCCGGGTGCGATTACCGTCGTCAATGACATGAGTTTTGGTGTCGGTGTAACCGTTGCCAGCGTGCTGGGCGTAGAGCAGCCACACGCCCGATTGCTTGTACTGGATACCGAGTTTGTGCAGGAGCTGGTTGAGCTTGCGACCAGAAAGCCCATAATCCTTCGCAATCACCGTTATCGGAAGAGCGTCCTTGGCTTTGAGTACCATG
Source organism: Arcanobacterium hippocoleae (assembly GCF_031456295.1). Lineage (NCBI taxonomy): Bacteria > Bacillati > Actinomycetota > Actinomycetes > Actinomycetales > Actinomycetaceae > Arcanobacterium > Arcanobacterium hippocoleae. The sequence continues at coordinate 2,027,613 of NZ_JAVDUJ010000001.1, read as the reverse complement.
TCGTAGTAGGACAGTTTCGGTTTCGCTTCAGCCAAGGCTTGAGCTTGCGCAAGATTCTGCAACGTGAGCTCTGCGGTTTTGCGGCGCTCCGCGACGTAGGCATCAAGCACTTTGAGGAGCGCTTCAGGATTAGTGACCAGCTCATCAGTGGCATACAGGCCACGGTGGCGGATCGATGGCAGCACCTCGTGGGTGACCCAACGCTTGAATGCTCGGGCTTCTGGTTTGCGTGATGCCATGATCAGCCCGTAAAGGCCGGGTTCGTTGACGCACCATGTGGCACCGCCGGAGAACCCTAAGTTGAACTTAGCCTTCTCATCATCGTCGAGACGCGAGACAGCAACCGATGGGTTCGTTAGCTCGAGGGCTTGGCAGATATCGGCGGCGATGAACCACGTCTGATCATCGGCGGCGAAGCTACGTACCTGCCCAAAACGGTCATTGGTAAAGGTTTGAATGGTGTTTCCCATAACAAGGCTCCTGTTCTGAGAGCCAAATAGACGAAAGGTGCACCGATTGGTGCGAGCGACTCTCAGTGGTAGGCCACAAACCTTCAAGGAGTTAACCCCCAGGATGGGTTTGTGGTCACTGAGCTTTGGGGCTCTCGCACATACGCCCTCGAGCACCACCTAATCCGGACGGGTGTCATGAAAATTGCTTCCCGAGATGCCGGGTATACCCTGCAGACAAACAGTGCAGCGCGGGCGAGCAGGAGATATGGGTGAGATGGATAAAGCCACGGTGTGGGCGATGGCGAAAAACATGCGGCTATTCGCCTTCATGGAATACCTGCGCGACCTCAACAATGACCCAGCACCGAGTGCTGTAAACCAACAGATAGCCGCGTATCTGCGAGAGTTCATGGAAACCGACCCGAGCATTATCCTTGACGAACAGTAGAAGCGCGCTGGCTAGTTCCATCACAGGGCGTGTTCGTCAACTCGCCTTGGAGATAGAGATGTCTCTCGTCCGATACGAAACTAGAATTGCGTCATGGGAAGGATCTACGGCTACTACGAGTGGGATGAGACAGTTGGCAACCCTGGACACAGAATCGATGGTTCGCTTCATCAGAACCTATACAACGAAGATCGAGTATTGTCCGGTCACGCCCGATTCGTACCCGATGAAGATCGCTTGAATCCGGCAGACGAATACTCGTATGAGAACACATTCGTCACCTCTGACCATCGCCGCGAATCTGAAGAATCCAATGAGCTCGCCGAAGTTATCGGTGAACTTATTGTCGCAGTTACGGTGGCAGGGATAGCCAAGGCGGCTCCTCACGTCAAACAATGGTGGCAAGAAACGGCGCGACCTGCTGTGAACCGTCAGGCGAAATGGATCCGGAGCATCGGAAGAAAGAAGAAGTCTGACGAGCCCGAGACACAGGTGCTAAATCCAGCACGCGATGAACACGCCGCCATCGAACTGGATCAACGACAGATCATGTCCCGCCAAGAAGCAATGGCACGGATTATCGCTGGGCTTGCAGCAAAGGCGTATAGCGACGAACAACTACGCATGGTCAAATCCGCGCGAATCGTCGAGGTTGAAGATTACGCAGAAATTGAACAAGCACTCTCGCAGATTCCTTCTGAGCAGTTGCAAGCTCTAATTATCGAGATGGTCAAGAACCCGGCGCTTCTAGAGGACGGATCGCTCGCAAACCTCGCAAGCATGCTCAACCCGTCAAACCAGCACCTTGGGCTGTCTCCTGAGCCAATCCATCGCGAAGATCCAAAGATTTAATCCTTGCGGTAATAGGCACACTCATACCCATCCGCATCCAGCGGAAGGCCTTCCGCCCATGCTGGGAGCGTGGACATTAACTCACACGCATCGGCGACGGTGAAGTCCGAGTTTGTGGGTTCATCGATGACGATTTCGTCATGAACATGCATCACAATCCGATGCCCCGCCTTGGCGACTGCGTGCATGCCAGTGACGAGCAGGTCACGAGCGATCGCCTGGACGATATTCTCGACGAGTTTTCCACCGTAGGTTTCGAGTTGTCCCCAGCGCCGTGCAGTGGTGGTGCCGGTGTAGGTGATGGAGGTACCGCCCCAACGGTTCTCGCCCAGACGCGGCTGCACATACGCCAACCGTCTACCGGATGGTAGTTCGATGAAGAGAATCCCAGACTCAACACTAAAGCGCAGATTCCGTAGTCGAATCGGCTGGCGCGACGAGATCGCGGCAATCACGGCTTCTTCAACGTCGGCCCAGAGCTGCACAGTATGTGGATTAGCTTGCCGCCAGGCATCGACGACCGGTTTGAGCTCATGCTCGGCGAGTCCCATGTGCAGGGCACCCATAGCTTTCAGCGCACCAACAGAGCCGCCATAACCACAGGCGAGCACCGCAATCTTCCCCTTCTGGCGAAGCTCGGCGTTGATGCCGTGTTTTTCTACTGGGACGCCGAACATGCGGGAGGCGGTTTCGCAGTAGAGGTCTTTGCCCTCACGGAAGGCCTGGAGGGTGGTGGTTTCTCCTGCGAGCCAGGCAATCACGCGCGCCTCGATTGCAGAGAAGTCCGCGACAATAAACCGATTGCCGGTACTAGGGATGAAGGCGGTGCGGATCAACTGCGAGAGAGTGTCGGGCACGGAGTCATACAGCAGCTCAAGCGCATCAAGATCACCCACTCTGACCAAGGTTCGTGCTTGGTCGAGATCAGGCAGATAGTTCCTCGGGAGGTTTTGGACTTGGACGAGGCGTCCGGCGAAACGTCCGGTACGTCCTGCGCCGTAGAACTGGATAAGCCCGCGCGCCCGGCCATCGGATCCTGCGACGTTGTGCATCGCCTGGTATTTCTTCACGCTCGATTTCGCCAGATCACCACGGAGTCCGAGGACTTCTTTCACCTCACCGGTCGCGGTGTCAAGGGCGGCATCGACGTCAGCCTTGGCGAGTGAGTCGATGTGGCAGCCGTGGGTGGTGAGCCAGTCCTTCAGCTGGATGGGTGAGTTCGGGTTCTCCAGCCCGGTCAATGTCTGTGCCCGAGCGAGTGTCGCGTTGCGGTGATGATCGTCGACGGCAACCGCGTGATCGACCAGCGTGTGGTCGAGAAGAATCCCAGCATCATTAATGCGTTGGTCGAGCGTGTAGGTGTCCCACTCGTCATCGGGCATCGGGAATGATGAGAGCCGCTCGTGGATGGCGAGCTCGACTTCGACGTCGCGCCGGTTGTACTCGATGAACCGCGCCCACCCGGTCGGGTCAGCTGATGGTGGGTTCCTGCGTTTGCCGCCGTTCAGGACTGAGGGTGTGGCGGGTGTGCAGAACTGCTTTATCAGCTTCTTGCCTACTGTGTCTTTTTGGACGTCGAGTTTGAGGACGGTGGCAACCGCGTCGAGGCTCATCGGCAGACCAAGGTAGGTCGACCAGATCATGGTGCACCGCCACTGCCTTGGGCCAAGAAACCCATCAGCGAGAAGCTCTGGATGATGCGCTCGTAGCCAAGCGGACAAGCAGACACGTTCGAAGGCGGCGTTATGCGCCCACTTGACCACATCCGGATCCACCAGTGCTGCGAGAACCTCATCGGGCAGGGTCTCGCCGCTGGCAAGATCCACCACTTCGACCGGGCCGCCGTCGACCGAATATCCGAAGAGTAGCAGGGCGAAGTCGGGGTGGTCGGCATACGGGTAGACGCCTGTCTTGGCGAGTTGGGCGGGGCTGAAAGATTCGATATCGCAGAAGAGTGTTCGCATGACGAGGTTCCTTTCACATAGAGGAAAAGTGGAGGGAACCAACGGCATGTGCTGGTTTCCTCCACGTGTGGGGATGGTTAGTTCAGGAAGTCGTCATCAGCGGCGAAGGCACCGAAGTCGGTCTCAGCCGAGACACGCCCGCCGCCAAGGCTCTCACCGTCACGGGTCTTTTGAATGTTCCCCAGTCCGCAGGCGATGCCACGGTTGCCATTCGTGTTAAACGCATAGAAACTCAAGGAAACGCGGGCGTAGCAGCCTGAGTAGACCTCGGCACGATCAAGAATCGGTGCCACATGCTCGTCGACGATCTGCGGAGCCGTCAGGGAGTTGGCGTTGAGGAAGTAGGCGCCCTTGTAGGCTTCGTCGTCACGCTCAATATCCCCATCACGCAGCGGCAACTTGAGGGCGGCCTTGTTGGGTCGCTTCCCGCCAAACTTCCCGATCCCGGCCTCGATGGCGGCATCCACGGCCTTCTCAATAGCCGCAATCGTGGCGGTGTCGGATTTGGGGATAATGAGGGAGACGGAGTACTTGGGTTTTCCGCCTTGGATGGAGTTCGGCTCCCACACATGGGCATAGGACAGGCGTACTTCGCCGGTGACAATACGGGTCGGATTCTGAGTAGTCATAATCTTTTCTGCTTTCTTCGCTTACTTGTTTGTTTGAAAATCGGTGGCCGCACTCACCAGGTCGAGCGACGGCCGTTTGTCGGATGCAGGGACCAGGGTTGGTTTGCCGGCAGGCTTAGTCACGAGATCGCCGAGGATCTCGTTGAAGGCGGGTTTACCCATGAGCCGTTCCATTGCCGTGAGCGTGATGAGCTTGCGATCATAAATGTCCCTATATCCAGCCGCCTCAGCCGCCGCAGCCACGTCGGTTTCGGAGGTGTATTTGCGTACAGAACGTCCAGCGACGAGCTTGAACCCCTCAAAGACCACGCCTTGATTGACGGCCTTCGAGAGCGCGTAGGCCTCCACGTCGGCTGCCCAAGACTTCAAATCCGGAATCCGAGCCAGCACATCCGAGATCTCCACATCAGACAGCTCGGCCGGTGGGGCGAACTCGTGCTTTGCCAGGGTGAGGTTGGCTTCGGCTCGTGCCCGACACGTCGGTGCGATGCGACAGAACTGGCACCACGAGCCTGGACAAAACTCGCCCCCACCCGCCGAGGCCAGCTCAGCCTTCGGCTTGACCTCCGTCTCAGCCCACGCGAGGAGGTCTGCGACGGAGGTTTCCCAGGTGTCGACGTTGCCCCGGCGAGGCTGGTAGATCGTCACCGCTACGGTCTCGATGTCATACAAGTCCCCGAAAACGTGGACGGCTCCGAGCGCGTAGAGCATCAGCTGCGGGTTGTGTGCGGCCTCGACCAGCACGCCTTGCCCGTACTTGAGATCAATGATCTGCAAGGTGGGTTCGGCGATGATCACACAGTCGCCGGTGCCGAAACCTCCCGGAACAATGTGGGAGAAGTCGAGACGCTGCTCGATCAGCACCTGCGGATCACCACAGGATTCTTGGGCGATGGAGATGCGTTCTTGCACGAACGCCACATAGTCATCCGTGAGGGTTTCCATCTCGTCATCAACCCAAGTTGAGACTGGCCGCTTCGAGCGCTGCTTCAACACTCGGCGGAGCTTGTGCTCAGCCAGCGCGTGAGCGACAGTGCCTTGTTCGGCCGCAGCCGACGTCGACTCCGGCTCATCAGACTCCAGACGCGCCGACGGGGTGCAGTTGAGCCACCTGTGAGCACCAGAAGCTGAGAGGAGTGCGTGATCAGACGGTGCCATCAGCAATCTCCTTCGCCCGCTCAAGAAGCCAGCCGTACTTCGACGGGTCAACCGCCGAGAGCTTGTCCGCGCCGGTGGCAACAATCAGCTCGCGAATCTTTGCCGTGTGACCTTGCGCCGAGACCTCAGCGAGCACGCCGCGCACGTCCTCCAACGTCACCGCAGGTTCAGGCTCCGCAACTGGAGACATGTCTGGTGTTTCTTCGTGCGCTGGGGAACAGCTTGGTTCTGATGTGCCGATGAGTCGTGCAGCTGGTATCGGGCGGTCACCGATCATTCCCGCATGGTCTTCAACCTGCTCATACCAGTCGTCCTCGAGGGCCTGCGCCTGCTCACACGCATAGGCGGCAGCCTGGTTCCATGCGCCGATTAGTTGGTTGCGTGTCTGGAAATCCATCATCGCCCTCCACCTCCCGCGCGCCCGTCCAGAGCATCTACCAAGGCCATGAGGTCGTCATCAGGTTCAGTGATCTGGACTTCGACGTTCGTGGTATCGGATCCGGGCAGGAGGATCGCCATCTTGTGGAGCGGTGTGGTGGTGCCGAAGATGGCGCGCAGCATCCGCGTGGTGACTCGGATTTCCTTTGCCGACAGTGCCGCATCGGGGTTGGGGTTTTTGCCGATCTTGAGCTTGAGCTTGGTACTCATTTGTTCGTTCCTTCCTGAGCGGTGCCGTGTGCCTCGCTCATAGGGAGGCCATGAAGATCGCTGGAGTTAACCCCCTGCCGCGATCAGTCCCTCACGCAGGTGTTCAGTGGCTTTCTTCAACGTTTTCGAGATCGCCGCTTTTGACACGCCACGGGCAGCGGCCACCTCCACTGCAGGCCGCTGTTGGACACGGATGGCGATGAACACTTCCCGCTGCGCAGGCGGCAGCTTCTTGATGAGCTCGACCAGCAACTCGCCAACGGCCTGGAGAAGGTGCTCTTGTTCAGTGGCGGTTTCGTTCTCGCATACGATGTCTTCGGCTGACGGCGTGGATCCGGCTTCCTGGTTGCCGTAGGAGTTGTAGGCATCCCACGAGCAGAACTTGACGCCTTTACGGTCTTGACGGTGATATCCGTGTTCGTTGTTGTATTCAGCCCGGTCAAGATCAGTGACGATCTCAACCCACCGATCCTCAGCTTCAACAACGATCGGATCACCGACAACAGACGTATAGGTAATGAATCCCATGAGTGGGGTTCCCTTCTTGTAAAGGGAGACCCCGTTGAGGACTGCCGAGAGAAGACCGAAATGTTGAGCGGATGCAGTGACGGGCACCAGCCCCGCCGGGTTAAACCCGGATTGAGGTGGTGCCCGTCAAGCGCTCAACGGTGGTCTTCCCGAATACGGCTCTGCGCATGCGGAAAAGTAGGAGAAAGGTTTCAGCGTGCCGGTTGACCGGTGCGGCATCGCCGAAAAGGAAAATGAGAGAGTGTTTCGCGGCTGTCGACCGCGCTGCGAAACACCAGCGAGGGTGTTACTTGCCCTTACGCGGCTTGGCTTGGGCCAGCGCGGAGCCTGCTACGGACTTCGTCCTGGCTGAGGTTCGGCCATCGCGCAGAAGTGCCGATGCCTTGGTGGCTACCAGCCGAGACGTCTGCTTCATGTTTCGTTTACCCATGTCTCTTCTCACCTCCTGCCCACGCTCGTTGCGACACGACTACGCGTTCGCGTAGATGAACACGCCAAGAGTGAAGCGAGACTGTATAATCAGAAAGGATGTTGTCACTCGTTCCGCTCTTGCATTTCCATTAAACGAATCTGCGCGTGAGTAGGCGATGGTCAACCGATTGACAGCGATTGAACGCGATTGCGGAGGTGAAATTGGGCGAGAAGAATAACTTCACGCAACTCGTCGATGCGCTTCGTCCAATGATGAAAGGCACCCGCAAGCTTGGCGAGTTCACCGCATTCGTCATCGACCTGGGACTCGTACCAGCACCTGACACGGGTGATGAACGGACAGCTATCGAGCTGCGTGCCGTTTCCACGTGGAAGGGGTATGCGAACGGCTCGTATCCGATGAAGCCGGACTTTGCAGGTGAACTTGCTGGAAGGTGGGATGAAGAAGAATTCTCCTCGAACCTGCTCGACTGGTATCAAGAGCCCGTTCTCAATGAACTCGCCGACAGGTTGCACCATATCGATGCGAGAATCAACAAAGGCAATGTTGGACGTGGTCTCGGTGCGCTCATCCGCGAAGTCCTCGTCTCTATCCGCGACACCGCCCCGTCACCACTCGAGGTTTCGCTCAACCTGCCCACACCCGCCCCGCAGTCGGTTGCTCCGTATATTGATGAGAAAACCAACCGGCTGCGCCTTGGCGATCAATCAGTGGGGCTTCCACCGAAAAAGGACGTTCCCGAACATATTCAGCCCGACGAACTCATCTACGTCGCCGCCTTACTGCACGCCTACTGCGAAGGATTGCCCACCAGCAATCTAGAACCGGTGATTGACGATATTCCGCCACGCTGGTCGGCTCATTTCCAAGACCAACGCAAAGCGTTCTACAGCGCCGAATGGGTACGAGAAGCCTCATGGAGCTGTATCCATAACGGCAAGGCAATGTTCGACGAGTTCCTTGACAGCATGCACGCCGGAGTCACCGACACAAACCTGCGCACCTACCCAAACGGTGTCGAACGGCTCCTGGCCACCCTAGCCCAAGCTGTTCAAGTCCAACTCGATCGTCAGCGGCTCGATCAAATCATCACCCTTATCGACGTGTGGAGTCGTAAAGGCTCATGTCATGAACTGGCCGCACAAGGCAGATTGTCGTGGGTGGACGCATGAGACTTTCAGCCCTCGATACCAGCTTCGAAGCCGAGCTTCGCGCCCTGATCTTCCTATTCCTTCTCGACGAGCCAACCGACGTGGACTACTTGGCATGCCTTGACACGCTCACCGTCAATGCACACACCTTCGGTCTGGGCGAAACGAACGTGAACGGCACCCACCGGCTCGCCTCCGGCGAACTGAACGCCCGCACCAACCTCATGACCCAAGCCTTGCAGCACATGACCATCCAAGGGCTCGTCCACTACACCCAGGACAACGGGCATGGACGCTTCGTCATCAGTGACGAAGGCGCCACGCTGGTTAACCGGCTCAGCACCCAATACGCCACGGACTTTTTCAACGCCGCGCTGGAGACCATTGAGCGTGTCGACGACCAAGACACCAACACGCTCACATCATTCATTCTCACCGCAGCCACCCCAGGAGAGTCCCGATGAAACCAGGCTTTTGGATTACTCACATCACGGTGGCAGGACACCCCACCCGCGAAGACTCCCGCATCAACCTCACCGACGGCCTCAATATCGTGTGCGGGCCATCAAACACCGGAAAATCCTGGGTCTTGCAATCAATCGACTACATGTTCGGCGCGGCCACCAAGGATTTCGCCATCGACGAGCAGTCCGGATACACCGAAGTACGCATGGGGCTACGCACCCCGTTCGGACAACTAACGCTCACACGCCCAATCGGGCAAGGCCACACCATCGTCGACGTTACGAGCACCGACAAACGGATCCCATCAGGACAATACCGGCTCAACAAGACCAAAAACAGGGCGCTACTCAACTCCCTGTGGCTGCGCCTAGCAGGGTTCGAGAATCCTGATGAACTCAAGGTCATCAAGAACCAGAACTACGACGTTCAAAACCTAACATGGCGCACAGTTTCCCACGCGTTCTACGCTGACGAAGACAACATCACCAAGAAAGCCCCTATCCTCCTACCAGAGCAAAACACGGCACACACCGCCGCTAAATGCACGCTCGCAGCGTTCATCACCGACAAGGACTACGCCGCATACGCACGCGAGGAGAACAACGAAACCAAGAAGCTACGAAACAACGCGATCATCGACTACCTGACTCCAAAACCAGACGAGCTACGCCAACGCATCGATACCCTCGAAGCAGCCCTCGAAACCAGCAACCCCGACCAAGCCCAACGCACTATCGACGAACTATCTGCACAGGTCGCACACGTCAACACGCTCATTGAGAACGCTGCACGTGAAGGTGAACAGGTAGCCTCCCGGCTCCAAGAAATCCGTGACCAGTTAGCCGAATCTGGCGCGCTTCGGCATCGCTACGAAGAACTCGCGTCCTCCTACCAAGCCAAAATCGACCGTTTCGACTTCGTTCACGAAGGCCACGTGCTTACCAGTGCTATCCCCGCACCTGAATCGTGTCCCATCTGTGAGCAAACCCTGCCAGCAGACAAGACGCCTGCCGCGGCTGAACCTGATCCGCGCGAGCGGCAAAACCTTCTCACCAGGCTTGACGGGCTACGCCAGACGATCACCCAAATGGAAACCGAACACGCACCACTCGTTGCAGAAGAACAACAACTAGCCTTCCACTCCCGGCGCATTACAGAACACATTGAAAACCAGCTACGCCCGCAACTACATGCCCTCGCATCCAGCATTGCCGCCAACAATGCAGTCGTTGCGATGCAAACCGAACTGGAAGAACTCCGCGAGCGCAAAACAGCGATCGAGCAAGAAATCGCTGAGCGCCAAGCTAAGACGTTCCCCAAAGGTAATTTCAATGCCACCAATGAGTTCCCGGAATCGTTTTGGGAAAAGATGAGCGAAGGCTTGCTCGACACTCTTGGGGCGTGTGCGTTCCCGCGTCTTGACCGTGCAACGTTCTCGCGTGAACTGTTTGATGGCGTGGTCAACGGGAAAACGAAAAGCAAGCAAGGCAAGGGCTACCGTTCGTTCGTGAACACAGCGGTGCTGCTCACGCTGCGCGAATACTTCGCCTCAGAGGCTGCCATGCACAGCCCAGGTGTCCTCATGATCGACACTCCGCTCCTTGGTCTCGATGACCCGCAGCTCGATCCCGAGCTTCAAGAAGCCCGAGAGACCATCCCGATAGCCCTGTATGACTTCCTGACCGAGCGTCAAGATCTCGGTCAGATGATCATTGTCGACAACATCAAATACATGCCCGACATCACCAAACTGCAATCCCGTTGCAACCTGATTTACTTCACCAAACAAGAAAGTCACGGCCGCTACGGCTTCCTCGAAGACATCCACGACGAGGACATCATCGACACGGAGGAACCCGATGCCCAATAGCCCCACCTTCAGCTACAAACCCCTGTGGAAGCTCCTCATCGACCGTGACATGACCAAAACCCAGCTCCAAGAACTCGCAGGGCTCAGCCCAGCAACCATCGCCAAGCTCGGACGTGGAGGCAACGTCACCACGGATATTCTTCTACGGATTTGCGAAGCACTGGATTGCAACATCTCAGACATTTGCCAAGTTGAGCGCCGGGACTCAAGTACCTCTAACGAGACCCGAACTTGACTATCGCGAGCACGAGAGACAACATCTAGCCAACGAGAGGCAGATATGACAGACTTTAATCTTTTCCACAACGACGCCCTTGATGTCTACAGTCAATGGCAAACGCCCAACACTATTGTCAGCGACGGCGCGTACGGAGTTGGAGGCTTTCCAGGCGACCCTAGAACCCCAGACGGACTAGCTGATTGGTACAGACCTCACATCGAAGAATGGTCTAAGCGTTCCACTCTGGCGACCACATTGTGGTTTTGGAACACAGAAGTCGGCTGGGCAAATGCGCATCCCGTCCTCGATGAGAACGGCTGGCAATATGAGTTCACAAATATCTGGAATAAGGGCGTCGGGCAAGTAGCAGGTAACGTGAATTCCAAGACGATACGTCGCTTCCCTGTGGTAACAGAGGTATGTGTTTTCTACACCCGCAAGCCACTTATCTCGTCATCCGATAATAGTTCTGGGCATATTCATATGAAGGAATGGCTTCTGTCGGAGTGGAAGAGAACTGGTCTTCCCCAACGGCTAGCGAACGAAGCATGCGGAGTGAAAAACGCTGCCACTCGCAAGTACTTTGACCAAGGTTGGCTTTGGTACTACCCGCCAGTCGATGCAATGATGAAAATCGTTGCGTACGCAAACGAGCACGGCGATCCTGCTGGCCGCCCCTACTATTCACTGAATGGGGTATCTCCGGTCACCGCGGACGAGTGGGCGGGAACTAGATCTCCCTGGAACTACGAACATGGCATAACAAACGTTTGGGACAGGCCAAGTCTTAGAGGTAGAGAGCGTTATCGCGGAAGCCTCATTAAGTCTGCCCCGCGTGCAGGTAAGCCTACCCAAATGAGTGCGAGCCACCTGAACCAAAAACCGCTCGACCTGATGACACGTATCATCCAGGCAAGCACCAATCCCGGAGATACAGTTTGGGAACCGTTTGGAGGACTCTGTACCGCTTCCGTAGCAGCGCTTCAGCTAGGAAGACATCCGTGGGCCGCCGAAATCAACGATGATTTCTACCAAATGGCTAGTGAGCGCCTTCAGACTCTTCAGAAACCGATGTTTTAGGTTCTTCGACCTTCATCGAGTCGTAGAACTGCATGATGGTAGCTTCAGCCTTCTCCCGTTTCTTATCATTAGTGCTTGTAAGATCTGAGAACACAGTTTTCCAACTCGAAATCGTTTTGTCTAGGTACTTCAATTTCATGATCCGCCTTTTGAAGTCCTCGACATCTTTGTTTGCAACGCGATCAATTTTCGCAAAGTTCGTATCGAGGCGATATTCGAGGTCACGCATCAATTCTGTAGCCTCAGCTTGAGCCTCTTCAGAACACGGGTTCGACGTAGAAAACTCCCGATCCAAGGCCTCTTGGAGCAACTTCGGATCAGACTTCTCAACCTGTAATCTGTACCCATTTACGTTCGATTGCTGAAGATTTGCCGTCCGACTGCTTGTATCATTGGGCTCGATCGTCAGATAGTGCGGAGGTTTGTGATAATGACTATCGCGACTACGCGCCAATTCTTCACCAGAAACAATTAGCGTTCCGAGCACTTTAGGCTCACCAAAAACGAGATTGCTCATACACCAAGCAACGATCACGACATTGATATTTTGATCCAGAAGCAGATTCACAGATTCGCGGAAACGACCAGTAATCTCCGTGCTCAACACGAACCAAGCCTTGATCTCATACCCTGCCAAAATCTCTCTGGACGTGCTATCGACAAGCACCGCGTCTGGAAATCCGGGATCCTGCCGATGCCACTCAAACCCGTCAGATGCGGCTTCATTGAGAATAGAAGCAATTCGCTGCTCCATAAGATTTCCGACCATCGGGCTCAGTTTGCTGACGATCCGAGCGAGGAACGGCGCCTCATCAGCCTCAACGCTTTTTATCTCGATCGCATCCACATCGTCGCCAGCTAGCTCCTGTAGCGTGTCTTGGGCTATCTCTAGCTCGCGCTCAATCTCAGATGCTTCTACCATGACGAAATTCTATCAATCGAAGATGACCAAGCCTGTCTGGACACACGTGTCCCAGCCATGATCCCGCTAGCGTCTTCTGACGCCCCGTGAGCACTTTTGGCGCCTACCCATACTTTTGACGGTAGCCTGCTCTTTTTGACGCTCTCGGGCGCTCGGACCAGTAGACCACCCAACAGACACCAGATTCAGCTCCAATCGACCCTCCCCAGCGACCACTCTGTCACACCCAGAACGCAGAAAACCCCTAGGATTACGCGCTTGACTAGGCAAAGCATGTAACCCGAGGGGTTCTCAACTCACTCAAATCATTGTATCCAAGAGTGAGTACAAACGGTTGTCTGTACTCAACTTTGGCTACAAAGCCCAGGTGGGTGCATTTTTAGATCAGGTGGGTGCAAAATCTGGCTGGGTGGGTGCAGATTTCAGGTCGCATGCACCCACTTCCTGACCAGGGCTTTCAGCATTCATCAAGCTATTTACTGTGCGTCAGTTGAAGTCTGCGTCCATGCCAGTGTTCGATCAGCCATCGATCGTGACTCGCGATAATGAGCGTTCCTTCCCATGTTTGTAGAGTATCTTCTAGCGCTTGCATAGTATCGAGGTCGAGGTAGTTGGTCGACTCATCAATGATCAGAAGTGCAGGGTGGTTGGTTAATGCGATAGCAATCTGTGCTCGGCGCTGGTTTCCAGCAGACAGCTCCGCGATGGGACTAGACCACGTCGATGGGTGCAAGATTCCTTTGCCAATCGCTCCAATTCCATGTCGCCAGATGTCACTACCGAATCCGGGATCCTCTTCCACAGGCAGACGCTGAGGTACGTGACCGATGGAGCTATCTCGGGACAAGAACCCGCTTACGGTTGCGCCTGATGGTGGTTTGCCGGTGGCAATCCAGTTCAAAAGCGTGGTCTTTCCTGAACCGTTCGCGCCTGTGACTAACAGGTGCTCCCCTACTGAAAGATCGAGGTCTAGTGGTGTAAGTCGATGCGCCACGCCAGCTTGTCGTGCTGATACTGCGATTCCGGTAGTCAAGGGGCCTTGCCGGTGTGGGAACTCCAATTCGTAGTAGCGAGGTTTTCTTACTTCGCGCTCATCGAGCCGCTCTAGTCGCATATCGTCATTGCGTGTTCGCTTAACTGACGTTGATGCTGCTCGATCGGAGTAGAATTTCTTTGCTTTCCCTGAAGCGGTTTCGAGCCGGACCCCACCACGTGCGATCTTCATGCTCTCTTGACGATGCACTCGCAAGTGACGCTTCTGGGTTTGTTGTTCAGCGTGAATTTGATGGTGTTTGCTTCGCGCTGTCTCCTTTGCATTCAGGTAGTCCGAGTAGTTTCCGGCGTTACGGTGTAAACCCTGGACGCTCGTGTCACCTTGTGCCTTCGCAAGTTCGCGCCACACGGTGACGTCCATGTCATAAATGACGGTCGCAATGTTGTCGATAAAGGCTCGATCGTGACTGGCTAGGAGCACTGGCCCTGCCCAGTTCTTGATTGTGTTGGATAAGAAGTCGATTGCCGCGATATCGAGATGGTTGGTTGGCTCATCAAGAATCAGAACGTCGGGGTGTAAGAGTAACAGCGCTGCCAACCGTAAACGCGCGCGCTGGCCGGGAGACAATGATGACATGTCACGTTCCGACGACATGCCAATTCCAGCCAGTCCTAAACCAGCTAGTACTTCAGCGGCTCGGGCATCGAGGGACCATACGTCGTGTGCGGTCATTTCCGCTAGTACCCGGTCATATTCCGATTCCTGCGCCTTATCACCGTTGGCAAGGGAAACGGTGATCTGCTTAAAGCGCGCCGACAAGTCGTTGAGCGGTCCTAGGGCGACATCAAAGTACTTCGCTACTTGGCCTTCAAAACCATCAGGATCTGGCACGAGGTGATTTGCTGTGCAAGAAACAACCCTTCCTGAATCTGGTTGGAGGTCTCCCCTAATGATCTTAAGCAGAGTTGTCTTACCACAGCCATTTGGTCCGATGAGTACCGCTCGTTCCCCCTCGCCAACATGCAGGCTTACATGATCCAACACACGGTGAGAACCGTAAGAAAAAGAAATAGTGTCAAGGTTAATTGAAAGCATACTGATCTCCGGGACGTAGAAACTTCTGATACGTCTCAGCCAAGGCTGAGTGGAAATCACATGCTCATCGGAACGACAAACTCCTCAATATCTGATGTCTTAACACGGTCCTGACTTTGGAAGTCTATCAAAACTGACCGCCAACCTCCGGCCCATACGCACCTGTGGCCTCATCCTTAAACCTGACGCTGACGGCGCCTTCAGTGTCGACCATGGCATGGTCAACGAGTAGCGACCAGGCGTCGTCGCGGTACTCGAGCGGCGGGTTGGAGTCCAGGAAGTCGCAGATGGTGCGTGCTTGTTCGAGGCGTGCGTGCCGGTCGGTGATCTGTGATTTAAGGTCAGCGCGCTTAGTGCAGGCCTGATTGTAGCGGGCTTCAAGCTCGGCGTACTTCTGGTCGTACTCGTCTGGGTCGATCGCGGTCTGTACTGCGGTGAGAACCAGCTGGTCGATTAAGACTGTGATTTCCTCAACCTGCTGAGCAGCACGGTCACGTTGGGCTTCCAGCTCACTCGTGTCAAAAACTGTTGCTTCAAGGATTTCGAGCGCGTTGCGGGCACCGGTGTTTGACTTGACGCGCTCAGCGAGAGCTTCGACGAAGGCTTGCTCTAGTCGGTATCGGTGACGTGTGGTGTGGCGCATGGGGTCTTGCCGTGTCCGTATTTGTTGTTGCAGCGCCAGATGCGTCGTTCGTACTTGGTGTTCGAGTGCCAGGTCTTGCATCCGAAGATCCCCCGCAATCGGCGCAGTAGATCATTTTGGTGAGGGGGGGGGAGTGCGTGAGACGTAGCGGCCTGATCGTTGGCGTAGTTCGCTTTGGACGCGGTCCCCCATCCATACTTTTTGACGGTGGCCTGCACTTTTTGACACCCTCGGGCGCTCGGACAACCAGACCGACGTCTGGGCTCCCCAAAAGGGCCTCGCCCAGACTCCTCTAGCCCTGATGCGCACCCAACCCGAACGCAGAAAACCCCTCGTTTTCCACGTTCTACCAAGTAAAAAGCGGAACCCGAAGAGTTCTGTTCGCACTCACACTTTTGTATCCAAAGTTGAGTGGCAATGGTGGAGCCTACGAGAAGTGAACCGGTTTCTGCTTCACCTTGCCCGTCTTGCCTGTGAGCGCTCCGCGTTAGGTCTCTGCTCACCCTTATTGTCCTGTCGAACTTTTTCCAAAATAATGACGAGGAGTGCGTGTGTCTCCGGTCAGCAACGCCCTTTAACTGCTAAATCATCTGCATATAGCACTGGAGTCCATCGCTGCGGGAGGTCGAGTGTTACGGCCTCCCCAGTGATGAAAACTAGACCCAGCTGGTTGCTAGTAAGCACCATCCCGCCTTCGAGAATTTCAAGAAAATCAGGAAGGAACAACACCGCATCACCGCTACGCTCAAAACTACGCATACGGGCATGCAAAAACTGAGACGTAGCCACACACCCAATTTTACGCAGAACCCCCACTACTCCTTTGCGTAAATCCTGATGCCGCTCTGCGAGAATTTGCTGACTTTCGACCAGCTTGCGCTGCAGTATCTCCTGATAAATATGCGGAGTAACGCAGCTGCCACGTTTCTTGTGGTTTGTTGCGCACTCCCACACGTCCGCCCGGTGGGGTGTACCAGAATGCCAGGTCTTGTGACCGTACTTAGCGCCGCAATCTTCGCATTCAATTCGCCCGGAAAGCTGCCTACCAAAAGAACGTGGTTTGCCAAAGCCAAGTATTTTCCGGACTGCGCTGAAGACCTTAAGCTCGGCAGAAATAAAATCTTGAGCCGCCCTAAGCTCATCACAACTGATAACTCCTGCCACTGCAAGATTGTCGAGGTAAAAATTCGTTATCGAGTAATCCATGCGACGCTCTTGCGCTGAAATCTGCTGCTTCAATTCGTGCACCACCATCTACTTGGACTGATAATTGCTCAGTTACATACACGCTCTAAAACAGCCAAATATCCAGTCAGATCCCCGATAAGCATTACCTTTTAGCGACTCGGGAACATTTACGCGACTCTCTACGGTGGTGCGTTAAAGAGGTTCAAAGCCGCCAAGGTGGCGTCTCGTTTACAGAAGAGCTCAAACAGCTTACTGGCAGGAGGCGCGCGCTACACCCGGCTCTAAAGGTCTGCTTTCGAGTGCTGACAAGCGGAAACATGCCTTAATCCGCCAACATCGACACCACGGATATTGTATCCAAAGCAGCTGCTTGTGCGATCCAGCGTGCGATTCGGGATACTTTTCGGCGGCACTCATACTTTTCGGCGCAAGCCACACTTTTTGGCACTACCCCCTTAGAGCACTATTCGCGACCCGACCGAAGCACCCAAAACCTGCTCAGACACCCGCTTCCACGCCCGATCCGAACCATGCCAGAAGCACAACAAACCCCTCGAATTCCATGTTTTACCTAGTAAAACTCGGAACCGAGGGGTTCTGTTCGCACTCACGCTTTTGTATCAAAATGAGCGTCCTAGTGGTGGAGCATACGGGATTCGAACCCGTGACCTCTTCCATGCCATGGAAGCGCGCTACCAACTGCGCCAATGCCCCAAAGACTTTTTCATATTACCTAGATCAGCGCATTTTTCCCAATTCACATGCAAACTTTATAAGTGACACACATCATATTAAATAAAGTGAAAACAATTTTACAAATATTGAAATTACCCGTAAACTCATTTACGGACTCTTAGCTCAGTTGGTAGAGCACCTGGTTTACACCCAGGTTGTCATCGGTTCGAGTCCGGTAGGGTCCACGGATCCGAAAGGGTGGAAGTTATTCAACTTCCACCCTTTCGTATTTTGAAAAATATTCGTAAAATCGAATACGCCATCCAATACCAAGCACTTCGATCAACAAATTCAACAGAAAAATATGTACGTAGCAAACCAACACCGTCTCTCCGAAAATGATGCACTCGCCTACGCACGCAAAATTGGCAATGGCGAATTAATTTCACTTTTTGACGGAGAACTCCAAGCTACTCACATCCCCTTCATCATCGTCCAAGACACAGCCGCTACCAGCGAAGCACCAGCCACATACCATATCGAAACACACCTCTCACAGGTAAATCCGCAATGGCGCGGAACAAACGAAGGCCCCGCACTACTCGTCGTAAATATCGCAGACCAGCACGTTCCAGGGCACCTCCTCCCGCGAGAACAAAAATTTGCACGGCTTCCGCAAGCCCCCACATGGAACTATCTCACCGTACATATCAGAGGCCACTTTACAGCCATTCACGATACCGACTGGAAGCTTGCCCACCTTGATCGATTCGTAAAACATTTCGAACCAGAATGGCGCCCCGCAACTCACTCAAACTACGAACGCTTAAATCATGCACTACCAGCGCTCATCGGGATCAAAATGCAGGTAGAACAAGTGATTGGGAAAGCAAAACTGCATCAACAACTCGCCTCGACCGAAATCTCTCTACTCGCTGAAAAACTTCACCACATCGAGAAATCCAACAGCATTCCACAATTAATGCAAGACATTGCCGCCCCTTGGGCCAGGGAACGCGAAGCACGCGTAGCACTAGCACGAGATAAGAAAACACTGCCGATAATCCCAGCGAAAAACGACAGTAAAAATCACAAATAACAAATATTTTTCGTATTTTATGAAACAGTGTGGGTGCTACACGAAATAAACTTCCGTATAGCACCCACACTTATTCTCAGCACTGATTCCAAAATTAAAACAGCACCCATACAGTACAACTAACTACCAGACCACCAACGCCGCACAGCCTAGCGATCTGCAGCCGTTTTACGCATTGCGTCGCCGCAGCATCACGCCAATTGCCAGCACCAGCAAAGCAACTAACGTTAGCTCTACCGCCCCGCTGCCGGTAGCGGCAAGTACAACTGTTCGCGCATCCTTATCCGCAGAATCTTGCAAAGCCAATTTCCGATTCAACTCAGAATTCACTACAGACGGTACAGCCGGATTCCCAATCTGCGGCAGAATCTGTTCACGCAATTCCTTCCCGGCGTTTACCTTGCCAACGAGAGAACTGCCAGTACCCATGCCAGTTCCACCAGCAGAACCACTCGTAGAGTCGCTAGATGTGCCATCTGCAGTATCAGCAGCCGCTCCCCCAGCAGCCCCACCCGGCTCAGGTTGTGCAGCGCTTTCAGACTTCTTAAACCGCAGCCCAACCTTGATCGGATCATGATCAGAAGAACGATACGGCGTCAAATCAAACAGCTTTTCATACGCCACATTGTAGTTATAACGCGAATACTCAAATGCCAGCGGCTCCATCGCATTCACACTCCACACTTGCGCCCCACTAGCCAATTCCGCTGCTTTCGCATTTGCCAGTGCATGATCAAGCGAACCGACCAAGCCACTAAATTGATATGACGGCGCAAGCGGCCCATACTTTTCTGCCAGATTCGTGAAACCTGCCTTTTCAATCGCCAATACTGGATCTTCTTTCGAATAAGAATTCAAATCACCAATAATAAATACGGCATCCTGAGCAAAGTTTTTCCCAACCCAATCTACCAAGACCTGAGCTTGCGCTGTGCGCAGTTTATTATTATTCCCTTGATACACATCAGTATCATCAGCGATCTTCTTTGAGAGCGACCCTTTCGACTTAAAGTGGTTCACCACCACTACAAATTCGTTTTCACTCACTGCAGCATCATTCACCTGAAACTTTTGCGCCAATGGCTGACGTGCCACTTTCGCAAAAATCGGATCAATGAGAATCTGTGAACTACCTACCGGAGTCACCAAAGCTGGCTGATAAATAAACGCAAGACGAATCACGTCTTCATTACCAGGGATCTGCTCCGGCGCTGGAGAAGGCACCACCGCCCATTTCTCACTGCCAGCAGCCTGATTCAAAGCCTGCACCAGCAGCTTCAACGACGCATCTCGCTCATGCCCAAATTGCGCCGCATTTTCAATTTCTTCCAAACCAAGCACCGAAGCATCTAGCGCATTGATCGCCGCCACGATTTTCGCCTGCTGCCGTCCAAAAGCTTCCTCACTATACGCGCCGCGCACCTGGCAATCCTTCGCCGTCACCGGCTGCCCGTCTTTGTCGTTATACGCTTTACATTTTGCCTGATTTACGCCAAGATCTGTGAAATAATTCAGCACATTAAAACTTGCCAGACTAATTTCGCCAGCGAGCTTCCCAGGCGCTGCCGGACGCTGATTATTACGCAATTCAATATGTTCAAAGGAATGGTTATACCCACCGTTACCGTCAGCATTCGCCGCAGCCACTACCGGCTCGGTCGGTTGCAGATTCCACTGGAAGCGATGCTCCACGATCATTGGTTTCTGAAACACCACTTGCGCACCGACTCGCAGCGGATTATTCACATCGAGATAAGATACCGGAATATTATTGTATTTCTTATTCGTAAAATCGCGTGAAAGACCATCATCAAGCGTAATCAACTTTGCAGCATTCTCTTTCGCGATCTGCTCTACACGTGCCAAATCCGTTGTTGGATTAGCAATATCTGAAGGCTGCGGAAGCGGCTTTAAGCCAGCTGCAAGCCCAATTGAGCCATACCGGTTCGTCGCATAATTATTAGTGACGGTGTAATCACCAGTAATTTGCACAAGCATCCCCTCAAGCTTTTCACGCTCTGCATCACCAGCTGGCACTTGTGTTAAGTGTAATGGCTTCACTGTAAGCGAGCCTTTATCCAGTACTTTCCATACTGGCCTAGTAATTTGCGTAATAGTTTGCTCTGGCTGCTTTTTAGCATCTGGCGCATATTCCGCCACCGTACCAGTAACTTCCACCAAATCACCGATCTTTACCGCCTGTGCCATCTGTGAGCCATAGACAAAGATCCCTTCAGAAGCTTCAGGAACCGCAACCGGCGCACCCGCAGTCTGAATATACACGCCATTAAAACCGCCGCTTGGATAAGCTGCCGTCACAATTCCACGTGTCTTCACTTGCTTCCCAACCAGCGGTGAAGTATCTGAAGTACCCTGAATTTCATTGATTGCAACTTCATGAATCTGCTCTGCCGTTCCACTGGCACTTCCAGCTGAGCCAGCGGTTTCGCTGCTCCCAGTTCCAGAATTTCCATTTGCATTATCCGGTTGCGTTGTACCAGCGGAATTTGCCGCCACTGCGCTTGCCTTACCATGCATTGGCGAAGGCGTGCGAACAGTGAAATCCTGCGCATTATTATCACTATCTGCGCCAGCAGTTGTACGTTCAAAGGATTTTGTGGTGCTAGCTTTTTCGCCCGTTTCAGCGTTACCTTCAACAATTCCGGCCTTTCCCCAGCTGAAGGCATCAACCACGTTCGCCAAGTTCACTGTATTCGCCGGATTTTCAAGAGTTTGCGTATCGGCTACTTTGAATAGTACAACGGTTCCGTCTTTCGCAGCCAGATTAAGCTTTCCATTCGCTCCCGCAGTCAGCTCTTGATAGCCGGGTTTATCACTTTTACCAGTAATTAGATAGTAGCTATTTGGCGCGATTTCCCCGCTCAAAGCAATCCGATTTGCGGCTTTAGTGCCTTTTTGCGAAAAATACTGTAATGACCAACCTTGCAAAGAAATTGGCTGTGTAGTCGGATTATAAAGCTCTACATAGTCAACGTATTGATTCCCCTTATTTCCACCATACGTATAGACTTCGTTGATTACGACGTGATCCCCAGTTTGACTCGCAAAAACGAGTGGAGATATTGAAATGAATGCTAAAGATGTAACTGCAGCTGTTGCTGTAACTCGTTTCCGCATCATATTCCTTCCGATAAGTACAATGAGGCATTACCCCTGCGAGAATAAAATATCTCAAAAGACTATCGGTTTGGTGAAAATTAAGTAAACAATTTTTCGGCACATCAAATCAAAAAATAATTTGATGTGCCGTTTTTAGCGCTGTTAACTTCGGATCAGGCAATCAATTTCGCAAAATCTACCGCGAACTCACGTACCGCATCCCAATCTGTGTAGTCTACTTTTACTCCCTCACCGTGCGGTTTCCCAGAAATTTCAAGGATCTTATTCAGCATCACTTTATCCACACCACGGTAAAGATCGAAGTTCACTTCCCCAGTGAAAAGCTTTGCCATCGCAGGCTTCCAGCGCAGGTTACGGAAAAATTTCTGTGCATACACATTCGTATCTACCGTAGATTTTTCACGCTTTTCCGAAGATAAACTCACGCCCACAAATGCCGACGGTAATTGATTCAGTTCAGCTGCAAACCGCTTCGCAAATTTACGCATTTTCGGGGAATAAAATCCATAACGTACCGAACCGGCGAGTACAACACCATCAGCATCAGCAGGGAATTTCCGTGCTGCACACACTGGGCGAATCTCCACCGATATTCCTTGCTCGCGCCAGACGTATGCCATCTCATTAACAATGCGTAAGGTATGCCCAAATCTGCTTGAGTATAACGCTACGATTTTCACAGTGTAGTCTCCTCGTTAGTTCTTACACACTTCACCATAGATCAAGTGTCGCAAAGTTATCATCTTTCTCTCGAATCAAAATGATAACTCAGAGGAAACAATAAATAGAATTAAATCACAATATTCACGCGAAAATACACAAAGGTACGAATTGCAAAATGCGAAAACGCATAAAAATAATCAGCGCCAAAAATGAGATAAAGAATCAGTGTCGCTAACTGTGCGGTTATATGAGCAGAGTCTCCAGCGCGGATTTTGTAATGGCCTGGCTTCTAATAAAGCCCAATGGCAATTATCCAGACCATGCAATCCCGTCCATTGATCTGGATTCATCCCTAGTAAACCCATAATCCCATTCACGATCGACCCGCCATGAGCTACAAAAAGGATCACGTCATCATCACTGCTTGCCGCGAGCGCATCTTCCACACACTTAGTCACCCGTCGTGCTACCGTCAAACGCTCTTCTACCCCGACGGAAACAGGCGTATTTCCATTGCGCCAATATTGATACTCTGATGGCCAAGAAGCACTGATTTCAGCCGCAGTCAATCCCTCCCATAAGCCATAAGAGCGTTCCCGCAAACGTGGATCTATTTGCAGCTGCAGCTGGGTCAGATCCAGAAAGGCTTGTGCAGTTTGCCGTGCACGAATCAAATCCGAGCAATATACCTTCGTGATCCCCAGGTTCTGCAAATGCGGGGCTACGTGCTGCGCTTGTGCCAATCCAGTATCATTTAACGGATTATCAGTAGACCCCTGGATCCGCCCAGCCAAATTTTGCGCCGTCTGCCCGTGGCGCCAAAATACGATCTGTTTTGCTGGCACAGCACTCCCCTCACATCGTCAGCATACTTATTTAGACTCATTGACTCACAGAGTTCATGCAGACTTAAATCAGCTATTCCCTAAATCAGAAAAATCGAAATACGCACTCATCGAGGATTCGCGATACTCCGGATCAGCCGTCACATCATCAGGCAATTCAATTACCGGGCAATCTCCCCAAAGTTTTTCAAGCGCATAATATTCGCGATCTTCATCTTGCTGCACATGTACCATTAGCTCGCCAAAATCAAGCAAGACCCAATGAGCTTCTCCCTCAAGGCCTTCACGGCGCAGACGGCGATGCCCACTCTTTTCGACGGCTTCTTCAACTGCGTCCACAATTGAACGCACCTGCCGCTCACTTGAACCTGACAGTACCAAAAATGTATCTGTGAGCACCAAGCGCTCAGACACATCGATCGCAACAATTGATGTTGCCTTCATTTCTGACGCGGCACGTGCTGCCGTGATCGTCATTTCAATTGCTGTTTTGGTTGCGCTCACAAAACACCTTCCAACTAAAAACTAAAAACTATCACTATCGTTCTCGACGCAAATCGATCTCGGCATTCAGGCACCAGCAGCAGCCGAAAACACAGCTTGTACTTGCCGCAATGCCGCCCATTTTCGCTCACCTCTTATGTACTGATCACTATCAGTACAGTAATGGCAACTGCAAGGCAGCAATCTCTTGCGGTAAAACTCCTGCTGCAAAGAAAGTAGAGTTGATCCATGAGCCAAGAAGATAACCGATTAGCGCCACAATAATGGCAAGAATCAAGAAAATGAACCAGGTGCGCTTTGAATTTTCTCCGCCTTGTACTTCCAGCTCTGTTCCTTCAGCTGAAGATGCAGCTCCCAAACTAAGCGCTTTCACGTCACTCTCATGCTCCGTGATGCTAGCGCCAGTTTCAATGCTTTCCTTCGCTAAATCAACGGCCGAGGCAGCTTCTTCAGCAATCTGTACATCCGCATCTTGCACTGATGTATCCTGCGTTCCACCCGCCGAGGCTAACGCCTCTACCTGCTCAGATTGACGCATCCGTGCAAATAACTGCTCACGCAAAGACCCTTGCGCAAGCACTGGTTCATCTGATTCGCTATTTTGTACGGCACCAGATTCTTGCTGCAAATCCTCTCCAGTACCGCTCTTAGTATTTTGTTCCAGCGAATTACCTTCATCGGAAAATTTCCCAATTAGCAGATCCTGGGAAATCACCGAATCGTGCTGATGCGCCGGTAATACCTCAGCAGAGACTGCATCAGGTTCAGTTTCAAAACGATCAAATACTGATTTTCGTGCCAGCTGCGTTTCAGCGGATCGATCCACACCTGCGGCAGAATCAGCCTGTGCACTCGCATTGCGCTGCAACGTGAGCTCTTCATTGCGCTCACGTTCGGCACGCTCAGCCTCCCGCATTTCTTTTCGTGACGGGCGGCGAAGCCGCAATTCCTGGGTATCGGTGAGCGCTGGTGCGTCTAGAGACTTCGCCTCCAACTTTCCCATTTCACGCAACTGCTTACGCGTGAGACGCGGGGTTTCACTCATTACTTTTCCTTCCAAAATGGACAGATATCATCAATTCTACCTCAAGAAACCTACGTACTGGCAACTAAGAGCAGCAAAATCTGGCAACTTGCGCAGCTAAATCAGGAAATCACAGCAAATATGCCATCCTGACAAATCATGATTCTGGCTCACAAAAACGATTCTTGAGCACACTAACAGCCACTTGTTTCATTCAGCTACAGCGAATCAGGCGCGATTGAAACACTTTTCGATTGATCAGAATTATATAAATCGTATTTGTTGATATACTGCACCACACCGTCTGGCACGAGATACCACACTGGACGGTTACTTTGCGCGCGCTGACGAATATCGGTAGAAGAAATCGCCATTGCCGGCACTTCTATTAACGTATAATTCGATTCTGGCAGCCCCTCAGTATCAAGCCGATGCCCTGGACGATTTACACCCACAAAATGCGCCAGCTCCCAGAGTTCTGCGTGTTCCTTCCAAGTTAGAATCTGCGGTAAGACATCTGCGCCGGTAATGAAGAAAAGTTCTGCTTCAGGATACTGCGCATGTAAATCACGGAGAGTATCGATAGTGTACGTGATCCCACCACGCTCAATATCTACACGCGATACCGAAAAACGCGGATTATTCGCTGTAGCAATCACTGTCATTAGATAGCGATGCTCAGCAAAAGATACTTTCCGTCCCTGCTTAAAAGGCTGTGTGGAAGTAGGCACAAAAATAACTTCATCAAGCGCAAAATGAGATTGCACTTCCGAAGCAGCCACGAGATGCCCATGATGGATCGGATCGAAAGTGCCGCCCATGATCCCGATTTTCCGGCGCTTCTGTACACTCATAGCATTTATTTTATTTACCATCAGCTGCCTCTTTCACACTTTATTGATCTACAACTTCACCGGAAAACATCTCTTCATTCTTTTCACTATCGCAGCGAAGGAGTCTGTAGAGATTCTTCCAAGCTGATTTCATTGAGTCAACCTCATCGCATATTTTAGCTGTAATCGAATCTAAAGCCACACTAGGATTATCATCGATACGTGATGACTTTTTCCTGCACACTGATTTCATTCTGAGCACAATCTTTCCGGGAATAAGCACAATACTTGCTACGTTTAAGGCTATGCTCGGGTTTTATTCTGAATCCATCTTTTGAAAGGAACATTTTATGGCAACCATCGAAATCACCAAAGGGAATTTTGCCGAAACAATCAAAGAGGGCACAGTATTACTGGATTTCTGGGCTCCATGGTGCGGGCCATGCCGAATGTTCTCCCCAGTCTTTGAAGACGCTTCACAGCGCCATCCAGAAATCAAATTTGGCAAAGTAAATACCGATGCACAGGTAGAACTAGCGCAGGCTCACAGCATTATGTCCATCCCAACTTTAATGGTTTTCCGTGACGGCGTGAAGCTCTACGAAGGTGCAGGCGCGCTCGATAAGAAGGCACTTGAAGATTTAATTCAGCAGGCACAAGAGATTGATATGAATCAGGTACATGCCGAAATTGCAAAGAATGCATAAAGCTGAGCATCCACGATGAAGATGCAACAGGAGTCTTTTGAGAGAACTTAGATTATCTCAAAAGACTCCTTTCGTTTAGTTGCCCATCTGCTTATTTAGCGATTTAGCTGTGAAGCAGGGAGCGGTTTGCTGTTCTTGTGTATTGGCAATTCATTAGCCTCGGCAAATTCTCAAGATTCAGTAAAACTAATTGGCACATCTAACTTTGCACGTTCCCGCATTAACGGCACTACCCCCTTCAGTACGGAAGCAAGATCCGTCGGTAGGGATGCAGGCACAAAGAGAATCCCATCAGCAGCGCCACTGCCCACCCATTTTTCAATCTGATCCGCTACATCGTAGACGGTGCCAACCGAATTCGCGATCCCGTCAAATAGCGGAGAATGCGAGAGCTCGCTAATTAGTGCCGCACGCTCCGTAGCCGATTGCACCGTGGCAGAAATAACAATCCCCAGCTCTACTACCAGCTTAATTTTACGCCCCGCAGTTTTCCCTAGTTCATGAAAGCAAAAACGCATTTCACGAGCCTGCGCGATCGTACCGGCACGCAATTGCACACTGTCTACAAGCCCGGCAATTTTCGCTGCGTGATCAGTCAAAAACTGTAAATCCGCACAAATCGCCACAATTTTTAGATTATTTTCCTTGGCAGCTTGCGAAAAACGTGCAAGTAACTCAATATCAGCAGGCTCACGAATCCCCACTGAAATAGATTTTTTACCGGAAAAATCAGCAAGAAACCCCTTTATGGCAGGTAAACCAAGTTCAAGATCAAGCGGAACCTCAATATTTAATCCACCAGCTGGAACCATTTCCGCAATTTTTTCTGCCGTCTTTACTCCGTCAAGCAAAGCCGATTGATGAAAAGCAGCAGCGGCTTCGCCACCATACATCTGAAAATTATGATTCAACTGGATATAGTCGATCCCACCTTGAAATGCTGCGTTTACTGAAGCAACCAGTAACGGAAAATTCAATGCACTAACAGCCATTTCCGGCCCGTACTCACCTGGTATTTCGGTCGGACGAGCTCCCAGCCCGGATAAATCAAAACCGAGCGTAGCAGTTGTATAAAAATCTGGAAGCTGCGATGGATCATCATAATCTAGCGGACCGGATTCAGTGAGCGCCTTGCGTGAAGCAGCGATTTCAATCGTCATAGCACCTTTCCCCTCGGCAGGTGATGCAAATACAAATTAATTTTCAACAATTATTTATTCAACGGTAAGCGATGTCAGAACCGGATGCAAAATTATTGATCTGCACACCTATCTGCGCACTTAAGCTTCCGGATCGATCCAATGCCCAGCTTGACGCTCTTGCCATAGCTCCTGCCGGGCAGCTTCTTTCGCATCCATATTTTCGTAATATTCAGCTTTGCGTTCTTTACGTGTGGCACGTGTAGATTGATTGAAACGCAAATCTGTACCGCGTGGACCGAGTAATTCCGCACCGGTTGCCATAGTCGGCTCCCAATCAAAAATCATTCCGCCTTCTTCCGGCCCAATCACCACCATATCGCCAGCACGCGCCCCTGCACGCAGCAATTCCTTTTCAATCCCCAAAGTATTGAGCTTATCCGCAAGATAACCTACTGCTTCATCATTAGAAAAATCAGTTTGCCGAACCCAACGTTCAGCCTTTATTCCACGAATCTGGAAAAAAATCTCTTCGCCACGTTGGCGTCTCGTGATTGTAAATGAACTTCCCTGGCGCTTCGCAAGCGGACGAATCACCTGCCGTTGCTGGGTATTTGCCAGATCTAATTCACGTTCACGTACTGTCTGCACAACTTTCCCTAATCCAAAGGCAAGATCACGCAAACCTTCGCGGCTCACAGCCGATACAATAAATACCGGCAAACGCCGTGACTTCAAATCAGCGATCACAAATTCAGCAAGTTCACGTGCCTGCGGCAGATCCGTCTTATTCAGGACCACTACTCGCGGGCGATCCATTAATGGAATTTGCCCTTCCATCGGCGGAATTTGCTGCGCATAAGCCGCCAGCTCAGCTTCAATCGTATCGAGATCGCTGAGCGGATCACGGCCAGGCTCAAGCGTTGCACAGTCAAGCACGTGCACGATCGTGGCACATCGCTCAATATGCCGCAAAAACTCAAGCCCCAGCCCCTTTCCTGTTGATGCCCCCGGGATCAAACCAGGAACATCAGCCATCGTGAAGCGGAACTGCTCAGCTTCTACTACGCCAAGGTTCGGAACGAGTGTAGTGAATGGATAATCGGCAATCTTTGGGCGGGCCGCGCTCATCGCGGCAATCAAAGACGATTTCCCGGCAGATGGAAATCCGACAAGCGCCACATCTGCTACCGATTTCAGCTCTAAAATCAGATCCCGCTGCTCGCCTTCATCACCCAAAAGAGCAAAGCCAGGTGCACGCCGTTTCGGAGTAGCAAGCGCCGCGTTACCTAAACCGCCCTGCCCGCCTTCGGCAGCCAGATACTCAGCTCCCAGACCCACTAAATCAGCAAGCACATTTCCATCAGCGTCTTTTACTACCGTACCGGAAGGCACACTCACGATCAGATTTTCACCGCGTTTCCCATGCCGCAAATCACCAGCTCCCTGCCCGCCATTTTCTGCACGTAAATGCGGAGAATGATGCAGATGCAAAAGCGTAGTCTCTTGCCCATCCACACGTAAAATAATATCGCCACCGTGCCCGCCATTTGCACCATCAGGCCCGCCAAGCGGCTTAAATTTTTCCCGTCGCACAGAGGCCACACCATTACCACCCTTGCCTGCTTGCAAGTGTATCGTCACGCGATCTACAAAATTTGCCATATCCGTCTCTTTATCAGTTAAAAACTCTAGTTTCGGGAAAATCTATGTGCAGGAAACTCAATCCAGTCGATTCATTTGCTGTGCTAGTTTTTCTAAACAGCAGAATAAAATACTAGGGGCGGAGAGCCTAGCTCCCCACCCCTGAAAGAATTTTGCGCTACGATTTCTCGCTTATGCGTCTGCCAGCACGACGTTCACAACTTTGCGATCGCGACGCATACCGAATTCTACGGTACCTTCTGCGAGTGCGAAGAGGGTATCGTCCTTGCCACGACCGACGTTAACGCCTGGGTGGAAGTGTGTACCACGCTGACGAACAAGAATCTCGCCTGCATTTACGAACTGACCGCCGAAGCGCTTCACACCGAGTCGCTGCGCATTAGAATCGCGACCATTGCTGGTGGAGCTGGCGCCCTTCTTATGTGCCATTTTCCTTGACCTGCTCTCTTGAAATTATCTTAGAAGCTCGTTGAACGGATGATCCTTACGGATTCCAGATCACTTAATGCCGGTGACCTTTAGGCGGGTCAACTTCTGGCGATGACCCTGGCGCTTGCGGTAGCCGGTCTTGTTCTTGTACTTAACGATGTTGATCTTTGGACCTTTTTCATCGCGAACAATCTCAGCAGTGACCTTAGCGGAAATACCATCGGCGGCAGTGGTGACCTTGTCACCGTCGACGAGCATGATTGGCTCTAGCTCGACCTTATCGCCTGCTTCGCCTGCCATCTTATTCACAACGATGACGGAATCAACGGATACCTTTTCCTGGCGGCCGCCTACCTTTACAATCGCGTAAACCACGTTCTGCTCATCTCTGTCGATACGGTTGCAGTTACCTGATGCAACTGCACTGAAAAACTTTTGGTACGCGACAACGCACGCACCCAGATGTAACCCTACTGCAAACAAATCCTCTGAAACAACTTCAAATGGCGCGATTATCGCCACAATCAAAGTTATCAGAGACTTTTTGCAGAATCGGATTTGCAACTTTTCTAGCTTAGCGCAACACCGCCAAAATTAAAAACCAGGCGTGTTGCATCTCCTGCCACTTATTGCTCGTCCTTCTTCACTGCCGGAAAACTCATTATTGCAAAAGAAGCAGAGCTTGCCGGGGTGATCGTGCCAGTTGAAGAAA
The DNA here is from genome assembly GCF_031456295.1 of Arcanobacterium hippocoleae. Taxonomy (NCBI): domain Bacteria; kingdom Bacillati; phylum Actinomycetota; class Actinomycetes; order Actinomycetales; family Actinomycetaceae; genus Arcanobacterium; species Arcanobacterium hippocoleae. Next base: position 1,997,437 of record NZ_JAVDUJ010000001.1, on the reverse strand, counting down.
CACGACGTCGTTTACTACCAGTTTTCATCTTTGCTTTTTCTGCAGCTTGCGTTTCGGGTTCATCTTTCGATCCAGCTTTTGCTTCCGTTTCCATAGCCGCTTGCAAATTTTCGGATCGCGCAACCTCAGCCGCTCCGCGCTGCTCCTGAGCAGTTTTCCGCCGCTTCACTCGATTCATCCGATTTTCTTTAACCGCATTCCGATTCTCTTGTATCTCGGATTTTTCCTCGGCTTGTGCAGTATCGGCTGAATTTAGTGTCTCCTCATGCTTCAACGCAGCCGCCGCAGCAATATTTGCCAACGCAGCCTTGACTTCAGCATGCTTCTCTTCCGCTTCCTGATCGACCAGCTGCGGCTTCACTTTCTCATTACGCCGCCGCTGATACTGCCGGGGATCAGAATCTTCATCAACTTCATCCTTTTCTACAGGATGATCATGACTGATATAACCACGCCCTTCACATGCTTCACAGGTAGTAGAGAACGCTTCCACTAAGCCTTGCCCGACTCGCTTGCGTGTCATTTGGACCAGCCCAAGAGAAGTAACTTCCGCCACTTGATGCCGTGTACGATCTCGACCGAGACATTCGATCAGCCGCCGCAACACTAAATCACGATTCGCTTCAAGCACCATATCAATGAAATCAATAACGACTATTCCACCGATATCACGCAAACGCAGCTGCCGCACAATTTCTTCCGCAGCTTCAAGATTGTTTTTCGTCACCGTTTCTTCGAGCGTACCACCTGATGCGCCAGTAAATTTTCCAGTATTCACATCAATCACTGTCATCGCTTCAGTACGATCAATCACAAGCGAGCCGCCAGAAGGCAGAAACACCTTTCGATCAAAAGCTTTTTGCAATTGTTCATCCACACGGTTTTGCGCAAAGATATCCGAATCGTGCTCCCACTTTGCGACACGATCTTCCAATTCTGGTGAAAGATCATGCACATAGCTCGAAATCGTCTCCCACGAGTTTTCTCCTTGTACTTTCAGCACATTGAAATCTTCGTTAAAGACATCGCGCACCACCCGCACTGCCAGTTCCGGTTCCCCTTTCAACAGCGACGGTGCATTCTTCGTACTCTTCGACTTCGCATCGATATCTTTCCAGGATTTGATCAGCCGTTGTACATCGCCAACAAGTTGCTCTTCACTAGCCCCTTCAGCAGCTGTCCGCACGATCACACCATGTTCGCTTGGCACAACCTGCTTCAGGATCTTCTTCAACCGCATCCGCTCAGATTCTGGCAGTTTCCGCGAAATACCCGTCATCGTACCATTAGGCACGAGCACAAGATGGCGCCCAGCAAGAGTTATTTGCCCGGTAAGACGCGCACCTTTATGCCCAATTGGATCTTTCGTGACCTGCACGAGTACAGTGTCACCGGATTTCAAAGCATCTTCAATCTTGCGCGGCTTCCCCTCCATCCCGGCAGCATCCCAATTGACTTCGCCAGAATAAAGCACAGCATTTCGCCCTTTACCAATATCCACAAAAGCAGCTTCCATTGACGGTAATACATTTTGCACCCGTCCAAGATAGACATTACCGACCATCGATATTTGGGTATGGCGAGCCACGTAATGCTCTACCAAAATGCCGTCTTCCAAAACTGCAATTTGATTTAGCCCATCGCGCTCACGTACCAGCATTTCACGGTTTACCGATTCACGCCGTGCCAAAAACTCCGATTCAGAAATCGAATGACGCCGCCTTCCAGCCTCCCGGCCTTCTTTCCGGCGCTGCCGCTTTGCTTCCAGACGGGTGGAACCTTTGGGGGCCGTGACTGCATCAACCGCAGCGCCCTCACCACGTCGTCGTCGCCGCCGGACAGTAGTATTCTCAGGATCGCTTTTCTCATTATCGAGCGTTTCAGATCCGTGCGCACGTGCCTCTGGCTGCACCTTCACTCGCGCACGTTTACGTGTCCGCTTACTACTTTCAGTTTCAGAGTTCTGCAGATCTTCCTCTTGTACTTCATCAAGTACAGCATCCGCAGGGGAAATTCGTGCTTCAGCTTGCTCATTAACTTCACCGCGCTTCCCGCCACGGCTTCCGCGCCGCGAGCGCTTCGGGCTTTCGCTTCCTGGCTCAGATTTTTGCTGATCTTTCGGCTGCGCTGCGGTAGCTGTTTCCGCATCTTTTGCAGCTGATTCCAGCTGTACTTTCGTAGCGCGTGCCCGTACTGCACGAGTCACATCCGGAGCCTGGAATAATAGCGCCGTCATCGGAGCCATTTTCGCTTCAACATTTGCTCCGCTGCTCGCTGCAGTTTCTTTCGCCGAGAAAAGATCCATTGGTTCTTGTGCCGTGAGCTCTGCGAGAGATTGCGCAACACTTGCTGATACTTCGCTTTTATCACGCATTTCACTCTTCTGCACCCGTCGCTTTCGCGGGTTTGCTTTTACTGCGGGCTTCTTTTCTGCCGTTACCGGATGTGCATCAGTTGTACCGACGGGTAGATCCTGGGCCGGCGTATTTGCTGCAGCGGTTTCAACTGGAGCTGATGTTTGCCGTTTTGTCCGCCGTGTACGTTTTGCAGGCGGTTTTTGGAACTCATTTTCCGGGGTTTGCTCTGGTGCCGACTTCTTCCGCCGTGTGCGCTTAACGGGTTTATCCTCGTTCGTGACTTCCAACACTACATCTACTGATGGATTTTCATCAGCCATGAAATTCTCCTCAGGTGGCAGCCACAAGCGCGCATCAACACTGTGAACAAGCCGACCATATATTCAATTCTATTTCCGGCGCACTACCTGGATCCAAAGAATCAGCGGATCCCTAAAATACGCTCGGACGAAAGCTTCTTTTCATTGTTCACACCGGCAGCACATTCAAGGCGCACAGGTGAAAACTTATCGGCATCGATGCAAGCCGACTCCCGTCACCATTCTACACGCATCAATTAAATATTCCTATCATTACCATCAAACCAGCTCCGGCAATGTAGCTTTCACAATTTCAGCGCCCCCTACTTTCTGCCTATTTCACGTGTCGAAACGTTTTTCTTCACATTTCAGCAAACTGGCAATTCCTGGCAATAGTAGTGATTTTTCATTGTTCCGCCCGCGGTTTTATTTACGAAAGGAAAATATGACGTATTATTTTTTGCGACGTAATGCCACGAAAAACGCGCCAGCACGGGCTTTTACCGAAAACACAAGGAAATCTCGCAAAACACAATTGAAAAATAGCTGGAAATCACCACAATAAATGCGCCAATATATAAGAGATGACTGAAATGGCCCTTAGTCCCGTTTTTCAACCCGGCTAATTCACCACCAAATCAGTCGAACAAACTTAATCACGCAGGCGCTTCTAGCGATTTAAGCATCTCTGTTAGGTCTTTTGGCTCGCCAAAAGATAATCAATGAGCAAAGTGAATTTCCATCGCAGCTGCGCTACGTAAGATTCGTTTGCACTCATAACGTCATTTGTCATACGAAAGGTGGAAAGGTGGAAGCCCTCGACCTCGCACGGTGGCAGTTTGCAATCACGACTGTGTACCACTTCATTTTGGTACCTCTCACGATCGGACTCTCCCCACTCGTCGCAATTATGCAAACAAAGTGGCTCCGCAGCGGCGATAAGCGCTGGCTGAAGCTCTCGGAGTTCTTTGGAAAACTACTCTTAATCAACTTTGCACTAGGAGTTGCTACCGGTATCGTGCAAGAATTCCAATTCGGCATGAACTGGTCTGAATACTCCCGTTTCGTGGGCGATATCTTTGGTGCGCCACTCGCATTTGAAGCATTGCTCGCTTTCTTCCTAGAATCCACATTCCTCGGTGTTTGGATTTTCGGTCGCGGTCGTATCTCACCAAAAATGCATACCGCAGCGATTTGGCTATTCGCACTTGGTACCAATATTTCCGCGCTATTCATCCTGGCGGCAAATTCCTTTATGCAAAACCCTGTTGGCGCTAAGCTCAATCCAGCAACTGGCCGGGCAGAACTTGATGGGGCTACTGGATTCTTGCAGGTCATCTTCTCCCCGACCTCAATGTACGCATTTGCACATACAATTTCTGCATCGTTGCTCGTAGCTGGTTCATTCATCGCCGGAATTTCGCTCTGGTGGCTCGTGCGCACCGCAAAGAAGGGTGACGGTACAGAGGCGCGTGATCTCTGGAAGCCAGCAGCAAACTTCGGTTTGGTAACAATGCTCATTGCCTCAATTCTCGTGCTAACCACAGGCCACTTTATGGGACAGCATATCTATAAAGAGCAACCCACGAAGATGATCGCTGCAATGGGTATTGCAAAATCTCAAGAAGCTGCACCATTAGCAATTCTCATGACGAGCAATGAACTGAACGAAGAATCGATCATTTCACTGCCAATCCCCGGGCTGGAATCTTTGATGGTCACAAATCATCTTTCCGGCAAAGAATCTAAAGTACTGGGCGCAGATGAAGTAAATAAGATTTATCAGTCATACTTCGCTGATGTATACGGGCCAAACCAAAACTATTTACCAAGTCCACTCATCAGTTTCTACTCATTTAGAGTCATGATGGTATTCGGCTTTGCATCCCTCGCGCTATCGATCCTGGGTCTGGTATTGATCCGTCGGAAAGAGCTTCCATCCGCAAAATGGATCGGCACACTCTTCGTTTGGACGATCCCCTTCCCATACATCTCCTCCACTTTCGGCTGGATCCTCACCGAAATGGGGCGTCAGCCATGGGTCGTATATCCAAACTTCCAGGCACAGCCAATGGATCAAACTGCACCAACTGAAGTTATTGCACAGCTGACGGAGGCTGGTGTGTCCCAGACTGTCAACTCAATCGAAATTATCATTTCACTCGTTGCATTCACCTTGATTTACGCTATTCTCGGTGTCATCTGGTACATCTTGATCAAGCGCTATGCAATTGAAGGCATCAACCCAGCAAAGCAGATCGATACTGAAGTCCGTAAGGAAATCACCATCGATACTAAGCTGAGCTTCGCATACTGAGAGTAAAGTGAGGAAAACATAATGGAACTTACGGCTCTACAGATTATTTGGTTCGTACTCATCATCGTGCTCTGGATCGGGTATGTGACCCTCGAAGGTTTCGGATTCGGCGCTGCAATGAATTTGCACGGTCTGGCAAAAGATGAAAAAGACCGTCGCTTGATTTTGAATACGATTGGTCCGCATTGGGATGGAAACGAAGTATTCCTGCTTACTGCTGGTGGTGCTACATTTGCCGCATTCCCAGAATGGTATGCCACAATGTTCTCTGGCATGTATCTCGCACTTGTAGTAGTTTTACTGCTCTTGATCGTGCGTATTTCAGCAATTGAATGGCGCGGTAAGATCGATTCTGCGAAATGGCGCAATGCTTGGGATAACCTCCACTTTGGAGCTTCCTGGCTAGTTTCAATCCTCTGGGGCGTAGCATTTGCAAACTTCGTCCAAGGCATGACGATCGAAATCGGGAAGTATGAAAATGGCGCTTTCCAAGCTTCCGATAAAGCTGATATATCCGGCGCGCTTGCTGACGGTGCACAGCATTTCCTTACCGGCGGCTTCTTCTCGCTGCTTACACCTTTCACAATTCTCGGCGGTATTGCCGTAGCATTGCTCTTCTTCAACCACGGAACATTGTGGCTTGCATTGAAGACGGCTGGTGATTTCCACAAGCGCGCATTAAAGCAGGCGAAGACCACTGGTTTGATTTCAACGGCAGTGACCGCTATCTGGGCAATTTGGGGTCAGTTGGCATATCACGTGAACTGGTACTCCTGGATTCCACTTCTGCTTGCAGCAGTGCTCTTGATTTGCTCAGCACTTCTGGCTCTGAAAGAAAATGAAAAGGGTGCATTCTTCGTCCACTCTGCTGCACTCGCGGTAGCTGTTATCTTCATCTTCCTGACGCTCGGAGCGAATGCAATCAAATCAACGATCGATCCGGCATATCACCTCACGCTGGCACAAGCTTCGGCTACTGGTCCGACTCACACAGTAATGCTCATTGCAGCAATTATCTTTGTGCCGATTGTGCTTGTTTACACCGTCTGGTCCTATCTGGTATTCGCACAGCGAATCAGCCGTGAAAATATTCCAGACACATTTGTTGGTTTAGATCTGCACGAAATCCGCAAATTTGAGAAAGTGAATTACTAAACTCCTAGTTTTGCGAGGCTAACCGTAATTTAACTAAATCAACTAAGGGTTGTGGGATGAGCATGATGCTCATCCCACAACCCTTTCATAATAGTTCTTTTATCTCACCCCCTCCCGCGATACAACTTTGACTTCGGATCAATGTCGGAATCTTCATCGCACTGCAGCAGTTACAGCTCCAAAGCATTCTGCCGCTCTGGCTCAAAATATTTCCAGCTATTCGGAATGTGCTTATTTAGGACGAAAAGGCTAGAATTGTTACCGTTATCTACCTTTTTGCCTATGCGCTTAGTCCGGTAAGAATTCTCGCAGTCGTCCGATGACGAACGAAGGAGCAGTATGAGACCTTTCGATCCACGCTTGCTGAAATATGCGCGAAGCACTCGGAAGTACATCATCTTTCTGGTAATCACCGGTGTGATCGGTACGCTTCTGATCGGGATCCAGACTCTGCTCATTGCCAGTGCACTTGAGCCGATTTTTTATGGGAAAGGAGATCTTTCCCAAACTTCATGGCTGATCATCATGCTATTCGGCGTTTTCCTGCTCCGTACAGCACTTGTATTCATACAGGAAGCTGTCGGGCATCGCGCTGCACTACGCGTGATTGCCACCTTACGTAAAAAAGTATTGCGCCATGCAGGTGATCTTGGCGCACGCTGGCTTAGCGAAGGAAATACCACCCGCTCCGTCACTCTCGCAACTCGCGGTCTTGATGATTTAGAAGCATATTTCGTCTCTTTCCTGCCGCAACTTTTCCTTACTTTTACTGCTACGCCTGCACTCATCCTGATTATTTTCTGGCTTGATTGGATCTCTGCACTCGCGATTATTCTGTGTATTCCGTTGATTCCCATATTCATGATCCTGATCGGGAAGATGACGGCTAATTACTCTGCGCAGCGGCTCAAGTCGATGCAGCGTTTAGGGAGCCAATTGCTCGATTTGCTGGCTGGATTGAGTACCTTAAAAGCGGTCGGACGAGAGCATGGACCGCAGCAAAGAGTGCGGGCGCTTGGAGAAGCATTTGCACAAAAAACGATGCAAACCCTTTATGTCGCGTTTCTTTCCGGCGCAGCCTTAGAGTTTCTTGCGACACTTTCTACTGCCATTGTGGCAGTAGAGGTTGGTTTCAGAATGGTAGCTGGAAACCTCTTACTCTTTGAAGGTCTTGTGATCATCATGCTCACCCCGGAGGCTTTTAAGCCGCTGCGCGAAGTTGGTACGCAATTTCATGCCTCGGCAAATGGAGTGGCTGCAGCAGCGCAAGCATTCGAAATTATCCAGACTCCGCTGCCAACTTCACCCGCTAAAAAGTCACACAATGCGGCTTTGGCTTGCACGCATAATGCTCATGCTTCCCTTCCCTCAGAGCAAAGCGAAAACAGCGCAAATCTTGCTCTTCCGGATTTGCGTCAGACAGCTATTTCTTTCCAAAATGTCAGTGTTTATGCAGACGGACGGGCGACCGTCGCACCGGCGAATCTTTCAATGCAAATTCAGCCAGGAAAAGTTACAGTTCTTCGTGGAGCCTCGGGAACAGGGAAATCTACTACGATACAAGTACTGCTTGGCTTGCTGCCGCCTTCCGCCGGTGAAATTTTTATTGGCACTACCCCGCTGGCAGAAATTCCCCAAACGCAATGGTGGGAACAAATCACTTGGGTGCCGCAACGGCCGGCACTCTTTCCCGGTACGGTCGCAGAAAATCTTGGGATCGCTGCTCCTGCTGAAAATGCTGCCGTACTTCGTGCCGCGAAACTCACTGGTTTTGCCAAAGTAGTGGCAGATTTGCCAAACGGCTGGCAGACACTGATCGGGCAAGGCGGGATCGGGCTTTCCGTTGGTCAGCGCCAACGCTTGGCACTGACCCGTGCACTTCTTTCCAGCAGGCAACTAGTGATCCTCGATGAACCTTCAGCGCACCTAGATGCCGTAGCTGAAGAAGCAATCCTTGCAACTATCAGCGAATTGAAAGAAACTGGGCACACCGTGGTGATTGTGGCGCATCGAGCAACGCTCACACAATTAGCCGATACCGTGGTTGAAGTATCCGCTGGCACACGCAATATTGATGCAGAGCTTGCATTACGACGGCAAAAAGAAGCCGATCAAGCCGAACGAGAACGCCGGTTACAGGAAAAAATAGACTATGCTTTACCAACCGCCTGGGGACGTGAAGAAGGTGCCACAAATGCATGACTCTCTGTATCAGCCAGAAATTTCCGTTTCCGATTCAAAGGCGCACTGCCAGGATTCGCGGCAGACGAAAGGTGTGCTTCCCAAAGCAGAGCGTGATGCCCTGCGTAAATGCTGCAAACTACTCGAAATCAATAAGAAGCGTTTTATCCTCGCAACGATCTTTGGTTCTGGCGCAATTGGTTCAGGCATCGGGCTCGGGTCAGTTTCTGCCTGGCTGATTGCTCGCGCAGCACAGTTGCCGCCTGTATTGGATCTTTCCATAGCAGCTACAGCCGTCCGTGCCTTTGGCGTAGGTAAAGCAATTTTCCGTTATTTAGAGCGAATTTCATCCCACTGGATCGCGTTAAAAGGGATGTCGGCAATTCGCACACATGCTTATTCCAAACTCGCTGCTGCCCCTACAGATCGCGTAGCATCGATTCGCCGCGGTGATTTACTTGCGCGCACCGGAGCAGATGTAGACGCACTTGGTGATGTGGTTGTGAAATCTCTGCTCCCAGCAGCAGTAGCGATACTGACCTCGGTTCTCTCCGTGATGATTGTAGCTACACTTTCTCCGCTGACCGGGATCATTCTTGCCGCCTGCCTCCTATTCGCCGGGATTCTCGGTCCGTATCTGGCAATGCGCGGAGCGCGGCTTGCAGAAATCCGCCAGGTTGAAGATCAAGCTGAATTGAGCGCACAAGCTTTAACCCTGCTTGAGCATGCGCAAGAATTGCGTGTATCAGGCAATTTAGCACAAATGGAAGCAGCTCAAGAACGCACCGAAATCCGGATTCTGCGAAATCGTGACCGCGCTGCCTTACCAATGGCACTAGCATCTTCCATTGATCTACTCGCACTTGCAATCAGCGTGATTTCAGCCTTATGGATCGGTTCGATGGAAGTGCTTGACGGTTCGCTCAGTGCAGTTAATCTAGTCGTTATCACTTTAACGCCCCTGGCTGCTTTTGAATCTACCCAAAGATTAACTGGGGCAGGCATCCAGTTGGTGCGTTCAGCACGTGCTGCTTTACGAATCGTCGAAATGCTTGGTGCCAATTTCCAGGATCCAGCTATCGCTCAGCGGGAAGATCTTTGTGACGGGAAAATTACACCGAGTGTTCCGCTGAGGCAAAATGCCGGTGCAGAGCTAGCAAAACTGACTCTCACAGCAGAAAATCTTGCACTCGCATGGCCAGGTGGCCCGCAAATTGCACACGGAATCGATCTGGAATTACAGCCTGGAAAGGCAATTGCAATCGTTGGCCCGTCAGGAATCGGAAAATCAACGTTACTCTCCACTCTGGCTGGATTGATTGCGCCAGCCGCAGGAACAGTTGCATTGAATGGCACCGCCGTCTCGCAGCTTGCCCGGGAAGAAATCTCCCAGCATTTGATTCTCACCGCTGAAGATGCACATATTTTTGAAACTTCGGTACTCGAAAATCTCCGGGTAGTACGTGCAGATGTAACTTACGAAGAGGCAGAATATCTGCTCGCACAGGCTGGTTTAAGTAACTGGCTGAGGCAATTGCCTGACGGTTTAGATACAATGCTTGGCAGCGATGCGGCCACGATCTCCGGTGGAGAACGCCGCCGCCTCTTACTGGCTCGCGCTCTCGCCGCTCAAGCCAGTTTCTTACTCCTTGACGAGCCTGGCGAACACCTTGATCCACTCACGGCCGATCAGCTCATTCGCGACTTGCTGCAAGCTGGAAAAACATCTGCAAAATCTGCAGCATCAGCAGATCACCGCACTGAACGCGGAATCATCCTCGTCACGCATCGTCTCAATCCTTTAGATGTGGCAGACGAAGTAATTTTACTCGGCGAAAAACCAGCCCAAATTATCGCGCGCGGGACACACGCCGAATTAATTGCGAGAAATTCAATTTATCGCTGGTCAGTGGCACAGGAAGTCCAAGAATAAGCTCTCAGATGGAGATGTTATGAAAAACCATCGCACCACAGGTAAATGCCCATTTCACGCGGTACAAGCACAGATCGCACGCGCAGCAAACCGTCAGGCGCGCAAGTCAGACCAGGAGACAAGCACCACTACACTCAATACATTCAGTGCATCCACTGACGCAACTTTAATTCGCGAAGTACTCTCAAAAGCCCTTGATCTTACTACTACCCTAGATCGAGATACGGCATTGCAATATTTTGTGGATTCTGCGTGCGAACTTACCGGAGCAAAATATGCTGCGATCGCAGTAATTGACGCACACGGAGACACAATTGAATTTCAATACTCTGGATTATCAAAAGAAATCGGAGCACGCATCGGATCTCCTCCTGAAGGACACGGCGTATTTGCCGATATTCCGGAACGCGGAGCACTGATCGTAAATGATTTGCTAAGCTACCCCAATAGTGACGGCTTTCCTTCGCCGCATCCGGTGATGCACAATTTTCTGGGCGTAATCCTGCCTGCAGCAAATGATGAAGTGTGGGGACGGCTATACTTGGCAAATAAACTTGGTGGTTTCACCCAAGCCGATGCTGAGACGATGTCTTTACTTGCCAGCGGTGCGCGAATCGCAATCCAAAACGCAAAGCAGTACGCCCAATCACAAAGCCGTGCTCGCTGGCTCACCGCATCGCAAAATATCGTTTCCTCACTCTTAGAAGGATCCGATGAAGAAGAAGCACTCCAGGTAATTACTGATGAGATGCGTACGGCTGCACGTGCGGATGTAGCCTTAATGGTATTACCATCAATCAACGATACTTGGGTGGCTGAGATTGGTTCTGGCGACGGAGCGATGGCACTGCTTGGCACTGATTTTCCAAGCGCAGGGCGAGCCCAAAGTGTGATTCGAGAGCAATCTGGAATTGTTGTCGAATCAATGCAAAGGCTCTCCACGGTACGCGTAGAATCATTACGACAATTCGGTCCGGCATTGTATGCGCCGCTAGTTTCTCAGGGAATCGGGCGCGGAGTAATCATTCTCTTCCGTCGTCCAAAAGCACCGGAATTTGATTTGCACGATTTATCAATGGCTGAAAATGTCTCGCAACAAGCAGCAATTGCGCTTGAACTCGCAGAAGCACGCCACGCGAAAGAACTGGCTGCTGAACTTGATGAGCGTGCTCGGATTTCCCGCGATTTACACGATTTGGCAATTCAACAATTGTTCGCATCGGGAATGCACATCACTGCGGTGAAAGAAGACTTGGGAAATCATCTTGACGCAAAAATTGTGAAAGCTCTCGACAGTGCGATTTGGGCGATTGATGAATCTGTTGGGCAAATTCGGAAAATTGTACAATCGCTCCGTGATGATTCTAATCCGGCTGCTGTGGTGGAACGTTTAGGGAATGAAACGTCTGTAGCTTTACAAGCCCTGGGGTTTGCTCCTTCACTGATAATTTCTTGGAATGGTGAGGAGATTAGCTCAGAATTTGATCGGACGATTATTGACGATGCAATCGGTTCGGATATCTCTGATGATGTGGTGGCAGTGGTTCGTGAATGTTTGAGCAATGTTGCCCGTCATGCACACGCTTCATCCGTCACGATCCAGATTTGTGCGAGTCTTGAACAAATCGAAATCTATGTGACTGATGATGGCACTGGAATTGCGCCTTCGCCGTCACGCCGATCCGGCTTAGCAAATCTTTCTGCACGTGCCAGGCGCCATCATGGCACATTCCGGATCGCACCACGCAATGATGGAATGTCTGGCACAGCGGTACACTGGCAAGTGCCGTTGCGCTAAACGGCACAGTAAATGGGAATTTCAATTTCTTGATTGCAAAGTTCAAGTCTCATACTCACCAACTCTGCAACTTTCAATTTGCGGCATTAATTTGCCTGATTTCTCCACCCTGATGCACGTTGCCCAGCGACCCATGCAGCTACTTGGGTCCGCCGCTGCATTCCCATTTTTGAAAGTAATGAGGTGATGTGGTTCTTCACTGTTTTTTCTGCCACGCCTAATTTTTCACCGATTTCCCGATTTGAAAGCCCATCACCGATCAGTTCAAGTACTTTTCGTTCCGATGGCGTTAAATCAGCTGTTGGATCGTTATGGTCAGCGCGACGGCGGGTAATCGTGCGCTCATCAAGCAAGACTCTCCCACCAGCCACAGCTTTGATCACTTCCGTGATTTCAGCTCCGCGCACTGATTTCAAGAGATATGCCTTTGCGCCTGCTGCAAGGGCTTCAGTAAGTGCATCGTCATCATCAAATGAGGTTAAAACTACGCACTTCGTTTCTGGAGAACGCTCACGTAGTTGGTTAATAATATCGATACCAGTGCCATCAGGAAGCCGCAAATCTACCAATGCCACCTGCGGCATCATTAATTCTGCACGCCGTACTGCCTCAGCCACTGAACCTGCTTCAGCGATTACCGTCAATCCTTCGCAACGATCAACCACTTCTGAGATGCCCCGCCGCACCACTTCATGATCGTCAATAATCATCACGTTAATTGTGTTTTCGCCCATCTTATTCCTTGTTGTTTCCGCTTGTATTTCGCGCCTTTAGCGCTGCATTTTCCGTTTCCAAAAGATAACTTCTCCAGATTCGCAGCTTTGCAAATCCGGTAGCTCAAGCACCTGACACACAGACAGTTTCAATTCTAGCTCGTATAGCACTAATTTCCTATTAGAGCAGCAATATCTCCTGATTGTATTTTGCACACAGTACAGTTATTTTATTTTCTGCATGCTTGACACTTCGGGCAAAAGGTAGACGAACGTCCCATAAATGGTTCGCGGATCATGAGTGTGCCACAACGATTACACGGCAAGCCTCCCCTACCGTACGCATTGAGTTCACGCGCAAAATATCCCGAACTCCCGTTCACATTTACGTAAAGCGCATCAAACGAAGTACCTCCAGCGGCAATCGAACGAGTCATCACATTAGCAGCAGCGATGAAAAGCTTTTTCAGGCGCGCTACCGGAATCTTATTTGCGGGCATCATCCCGTTGATTTTCGCTTCCCATAATGCTTCGTCCGCGTAGATATTCCCGATACCAGCCACAAAACTCTGATCTAGCAGCAATGATTTGATCCGCTTCTGCTTCTGTTTGGCTCGCGCAGCTAAATCTGCGAGATAAATATTATCGTCAAGCAAATCTCGCGCAATATGCGCAACGGAACTCGGAATGAGCGCATCTTGTGAGCCTTGCCAACCGGGGAAACCATCTTCAGTAGGGATGAGTGTATCAGCATGAAGATAGCCGAAAGTGCGTTGGTCAAGAAAATCGAGACGGAGCCCGTCCGTGAAGAAAAAACTCGCCCGCAGATGCGGATGTGGCCCGGAGTTGATGCGGAATTGCCCTGACATTCGTAAATGCGCTACCAGCGCCTGTGTCTGCCCGATACGAAACCAAAGGTATTTTCCGCGTCGAGCAACTTCGCTGATCGTTTCACCAGAAAATTTGGTGAACCCATCTGGATCGTGCCGTGATACACGCAGATGATATGTTTCAATCCGCTTGATTTCTTTGCCGCAAATATAAGGTTCAAGACCTGCGCGAATTGTTTCGACTTCGGGAAGTTCGGGCACTTCTTCACCTCACTATTGATTCAAATTTTCATAAGCCGTTTTACAAGCCGCAAGTTTCGCGTTTTTCTGCGAAGATGCACTACCACTGCCGAAGGATCGCCCACCCAAAAAAACTTCAGCAGTATACACGCGAGCATGGTCAGGACCGCTACCGTGCAACTGGTAAGTTAAATCGCCAGAGATCCCCTTCGCACGCGCAAGCTCCTCAAAGGAAGTACGCCAGTCAAGCGCTGGTCCATGCTGTAATGCAGATTCAATCCGTGGACGGATAAAACGTAATACGATTTCACGCGTGACATCAATTCCGTAATACAAATAAGTAACCGCAATCAACGCTTCAACCGTATCGGAAAGAATTGAATCCTTATTCGCACCGCCTGAAGCCGCCTCACCTTTACCGAGCCGAATATATTTGCCAAGTTCCAGTTCCCGCGCCACGATCGCAAGGGCTGCCTCTGAAACACTGGCAGCCTTGATTTTGCTCATTGTGCCTTCGTCGCTATCTGGAAAAGTCCGAAAGATTTCTTCCACAGTAATAATTCCAAGTACCGAGTCACCAAGAAATTCCAGCCGTTCATTATGCTTCGCATCGTGTTCATACGCCCAGGAACGGTGTGTAAGCGCATGTTCTAAACCTGCCAGCGGAATCTCTTTCCCCCAAGCTGCAAGCAAATTCGCATATTTACCTGTCGGCTCAGCATTTTTGTGTATTTGCATTGCGATTCATCACCATATTTTCAAATTGCAGGAAATAACTAACGGATACTACTTATTTTCCGCCATTATCTATTTCGTCAACGAATTGTGCGCGAAGTGCATCAAGTGCTGCAAATCGTGGATCAAGCTGCTCGTGATGATGATCTTTTGGAAGATCACGCCACATCTGCCCGCAGTCTGGGCAGAGTCCGGCACAATCTGGTGCACACAATGGAGTGAACGGCATTGCCAAGACGAGTGCGTCACGCAAGATCGGCTCCAAATCGATCCGGTCGTCTTTGATCACTGGGAAATCTTCAGCTTCTTCGTCATCCTCAGCAAGTAATGCCTGCTTCCGTTCAGGATAGTAGACGAGCTCGGCGACGGCTTCATCCAAATCCAATTCGATCTCACGGAGGCAGCGCGAACAGCGCCCTTGCGCCAGGGCCCGCACGCGCCCATGCACAAGCACTCCTTCAGAGACGGATTGCAAGGTCAAATCCGTAGCCATCACGGTACCAGCCGGTACTGCAAGTAATTGCACGCCACAATCATCGGGCGCAAGAAAATCGAATTGAAAATCTCGCGAAGCGCCTTCTTGCCGCGGTAAATCAACAATTGAAATCACATATGGGGAACGTAGATCCACGTCTCTCTCCTCTAAAACTTTTCGGCTCGAAAATCATCTAGCTCCTGCTCAAATTCGAGCTCTGGCACAAATTCATCAAAATCTTCCGGCAAGCGTGCAGGTAACTCGCTTTGGGGATCTTGCAGCGGCAAAGATCCAGCAGGCCGAGCTTGCTGCTGAAGCGAGTTCGCATGGTGATTTCCAACTTCTGGCATCGCTGCTGTTTCTGCCGTCAGTTCAGTATCAGAACGACCCCATTGATCATGCTCGCCCAATGCGACCTCACCACCGTGCGGTAACTGCGCAACACCCTCCTGCGGAGTTACCGGATGCGCAAACTGCTCCTTCACTGCGGCAAAATCCATTTCTGTGCCACCAAATTCTAACTTATCTTCCGGATTCGCAACGGGATCCAAAGATGCGGAGCCCAAGGCGTCAGCTGCATTCACGGGAGCCAAATGGCTACTACTCGAACGCGGCAGATCAGCAGCAGAAATTTCAGGACCGTTCCCAAACTCGAATTCCTGCTCAACAGATTCGCCATCCTGCTGCTGTAAGCTATATTCATCAAGCCGCTGCGCGAGCACATCTCTCCCAGCTTCGATTTGTACCTGAATTTGTGCCAGATACTCCTGCACGCCGGCAAGCTGACCAGAAACCTCGGCAAGTGTGGAATCTGAATATTGATTTGCCCCGTCCGTCACTCGTGATGCCTTCGACTTTGCTTCATCAACAATTTTCGCTGCTTGCTGACGCGCTTTAATCGTTACCGAATCACGCGAAGCCAAACGTTGCGCCTCAGCTTTTGCCTGCGCCAGAATATGCTTAGCTTGCTCACGGGCTTCAGCTATTAAGCGATCTGCTTCATCTCGTGCCTGACCCGAAACTTTTGCTTTATGTTGCAACATCTGATGTGCTTCCACTAACTGTGACGGGAGCATTTGCGCTGCGCGATCAAGCAAATCAAGCATCTCGTGACGGTTGATCAAAATCGAAGATGAGAGCGGCACCGACTTTGCATGATCAACTAGCGAAGTGATCTCTTCAAGCACAGCGATGAGCGATTCTCCAGTTTCAACCTCGTCATAATTTTCGTATTCACTCATGATTTTCTACTTTCTAGGACCGCTGGAAGCCGTGTGCAGAGATTTTTGCGAGAACGGCGCTTGCCACATTTTCAGGCACAAGTTTATCAATTGAGCCGCGATATGCCGCAATTTCTTTTACATAAGAAGATGCAATATGGGCCAGCCCCGGATTTGCCATTACAAAAACTGTTTCAATCCCGCCTAAATGCCGGTTCAGCAGCCCCATTGATTCTTCGTTGAAAAAATCTCCACCGCCGCGGATCCCTTTTACAATTGCATTCGCTGAACGTGCAGATGCAAAATCGGCAATCAGCCCAGAAACGAGCTCAACGCGCACATTAGGTAAATACGCAAGCGATTCCTGGGTAAGCTGGAAACGTTGCGGATCATCGAATAAATATTTTTTCGCTGCGTTCGTGGCTACAGCTACAATCACTTCATCAAAAATACTTGCGGCACGCTCGATAATATCGATGTGACCATTCGTGATCGGATCGAAAGATCCAGGGCAGATTGCGAGCGTCATAGGCTTATTCTATGCTGAAACACTCTCTAGTTTCGACTTTTCTCGCTTTCACTGCGAAGCAGAAGCGGAATTAACTGCCGTCCAAATTCGCGTATCCCCCCACGAGCGCTCGTCGTCAAGACGGAGAAAATCTGGCCAATTCGGCTCAGGTGTACGTTTTGCGCGTTCCACGATCACCATTGCGTCATCTTTTAGATGCAATTCGAGCCCAGCCAATACTTCAGTAAGTGCGGACTCGTCTAAATCGTATGGTGGATCAATAAAAACCAAATCAAATTTTGTAACTGGCACAGTATTGCACAAGTATGTCGCTACTTTTTGACTCGCAACTTTCACCGGAAGATTTAATTTTCGGGCATTTTGCAAAATAATTTTCGCTGCCCCCGGGTTTGCCTCTACGCAAACAGCATCGGAGGCACCGCGGGAAAGCGCTTCAAACGCGAGCGCCCCTGAACCTGCGAATAAATCCAAAACCACGCATTCTTTGATGTACCCATAATGCTCAAGACGGGAAAAGAGCGCTTCACGGACGCGTTCAGAGGTAGGGCGAGTGCCCGATTTTGGCACTAACAATGTTTGCCCTTTCGCACTGCCAGAGACGATTCGCGTCATTTTCCCTGCTCCTCACTTGAGTTCGTGGGGGATGCTTGTGTTACATATGATTTCGCACTACGCTCGCAAGTCATTTTCAATCTACCTAGATTTCACACATTTGATTTTTTGCATCTTCGCTACTCATCATCACACACGGGAGGCGAAAAATGGGAATTTTCCAGGGAGAAACCACATACACAAATCATCCCTTACCAAGATAATCCGTCTCATTTGCAGTCATTACGCGGGAAATCTCCAAGGCCAAATCCGGATATGCAGTAAGCTTTGGATCACTTGCCACTAAACGTGCAGCGCTCTCTTTGGCAATCTGAATGATCTCTACATCTTGCACAACATTCAAAAACCGCAGCGAACTTTGCATCCCAGACTGCTGTTTACCAAGCACATTTCCCGCATTCCGCAAGCGCAAATCCGCTTCAGCCAACGCAAAACCGTCACTAGTTGCAGCAAATTCCTGTAGCCGTGCAAAAGCAAGTGTCCCTGCAGCAGCCTGGTGCACTGCCAAACACAGCGAATCCTTCCTGCCACGCCCGATCCGCCCCCGCAGCTGATGCAATTGCGAGATCCCAAACCGATCAGCATCCAAAATCACCATCATCGTAGCTTCCGGCACGTCTACGCCAACTTCAATGACAGTAGTGGAAATCAGCAAATTTACTTTTCCAGCCTGGAAATCCGCCATAATTTGCGCTTTCTCTCCGGCACTTAGCCGACCATGCAAGAGCGCAATCCGAGCGTGTGAAAGATCCGGATTAGCTTCCAAGGCGGGTGCTAATTTCGCAACAGAAACAAGCTCACGCTGTGTATCATTGGCAACTTTCGAATCAGCTTCAAGCAAAGTATCAAAGAAGGCGCCTGCATCGGCGCTGCCACTGCCACCATCAACAGGATGCTTCGCGACAGCATCGAATCCTGGATCAATACCAGGTATCTTAACCGCTAAATCTTCACTACCAGCAGTACCGTCAGCAGAAATTCGCGGACAGACGGCATACACTCGCCCACCAGAGGCGATTTCCTCATCCGCCCGTTGCCATACGCGCCGCATCCAGCTTTCATTCCAAGCTGGTACGAGCGTTGTCGAAATCGGTTTGCGCCCTTTTGGCAGCTCATGCAAAGTGGAAACAGTTAAATCTCCAAATACCGTCATCGCCACTGTCCGTGGAATTGGTGTGGCCGTCATTACCAGCAAGTGTGCGCCATTTGCAAGCTTATCGCGTTGATTCACCCCAAAACGATGTTGTTCATCAACCACTACCAACCCCAAAAATGGGAGCTGAATCTTATCTTCAAGTAACGCATGAGTACCAATGATGAGCTGCGCCTGCCCACTCGCCATCCGCAAATAAGCTTTTTTCTTTTCGGCAGCCGTAAGCGATCCCGTCACTAATTCAAGCGAAATCGCTGCTGACGGCGCACCGATCATCCCTCCATCAGCCAGTTTGCCGAGCATCGCTTTGATTGACGCATAATGCTGCTCTGCAAGTACCTCAGTGGGGGCAAGCAGCACCGCTTGATGCTGGCTGTCGATCATTTGCAGCATTGCACGCAGAGCAACAATCGTTTTTCCAGTGCCTACATCGCCTTGCAGGAGCCGACGCATTGGCGTAGTTCGTGAAAGGTCAGTCGAAATTTGCGCACCGACGGAGATTTGCTCAGCTGTTAACGTAAAGGGCAGCTGCTGATCGAAATGCGCAAGCGTGCCATCTTGGAGTTGTGCGGCAGACGGCGCTGTAAAACTAGCCGCATGTGCACGGCGTGCAGCCAACAGCGTCTGTAAGATGAAGGCTTCTTCATGCACCATCCGCGCCCGGGCTTTTTCCCATTCCGCAATTGTTTGCGGTGCGTGCAAGGAGCGCAAAGCCGGCGCCCGCGCCGGCAGCCCGTGCGCTGCTAAATAGCGGGCCGGCAGGATTTCGGGGAAGGTTTCTTCGTTCACCAGCGGGAGTAGCGCAGCGACCGCACGGGCAAGCTGCCAGGATGGCAGCTTTGCGCTTGCATGATATATCGGGATCGGAGCCCCTATTTTTGCTGCTGCAAGCGAAATGCCGGGAGGATCCTCGGCTTGGCTGTCTGCCGCCTCTGACATAACTGGGATCTGCTGCGGATCGGCACCTTGTGCACCCCATTCTGGCCTAGGATCGGGAAGAATTTCGTATTCAGGATGTTGGAGCTGCAATCGACCGCGGTATTCGCTGATCGTACCGGAGAAAGCGGCAATCGCATCTGGTGCCAGTTTTGCCGCGTGAAAGTTTAGTGGGCGTTGGTTTTTTGCAAAAAAAGTAAGTGTTAGTTGCTGTAACCCATCAGTGATTTCAACTTCCATAAGATAACCGCGCCGCGCACGCATCGGGCGAATCCGATGCTGCACTACCCGTGCCACTACAGTAACGGACTGGCCTGCTTGCATTTTTTCAATTGGCATCAGTTTTCCGCGTTCTGCAAGACGGAACGGGGTGTGCCAGAGCAAATCGCCAACAGTTTCCAGCCCGAGTTTCGCGAGGGCATTGACACTGCGTTTGGGCAGGTATTTCTGCAGCGGAGCATCAATGATTGTGTGTTGTTCACTGATCAGTGCAGCAGATTCTGCCGTTTTCAGTGCTGGCGGTAAAAATTCAGACTGCAAGATATCTGCATCTGCAGCCGCGTTTCGATCTCGCGCAGCGAGATCAGCGATATCACTAGCATGATCCGGCACTGTTATGTCTTGCTCTGATTCGTCTTTTTCCCTCACAGTTCTAGGTTACACATCATTGAGTGTGATGCGATGTTTGTTTGGGCTGGGCACGCAAAATACTTACCTTTGTATTTGCTGATCTCGATTGCAGATAGACTAATGTTTCAGACTGTTCATGTTTTCAACTTCAGTAGCGGATCTACTCACATTAAACAGAGATAGTGCCCAATGCCACTTGCCTTAAGTAGTGCTGAAACTTGGTTTGTACTCTTATTTTCGATAGACTGCTTTAGTTGCAATATCGAGGTGCGCCCGATGCGCTCTCGTTTCACAATAACGAAGGAGATAACCGTGGCCTCTGTATGTGATGTCTGCGGCAAGGGCCCGAGCTTCGGCAAGAGTGTTTCGCACTCACATGTGCGTACTTCCCGCCGCTGGAATCCGAATATTCAGCGTGTGCGCGCACTTGTGAAAGGTGCCCCAAAGCGTCTGAATGTCTGCACTTCCTGCCTGAAGGCTGGTAAGGTGACGCGCAATATCTGATTGCGTCCGGCTCGTTGGATCTACTCAGTATTTTGAGTGATTCTGGCACCGCAAATAAACGCTAAAAGCTCTGTTTGAGTCATTTCGAGAAATCGCTCAGACAGAGCTTTTTGTTATTTTTTGACTTTCTTTATTCCGAATCCTTTTTTTTCCCCCCCCCTAAAAAATCTCGTGCCGCCAAAAGATATTTCACCAGCAAGGGCGCTACTTCATAACTCGCGTCTTTCACGAAACAATATGCGGACAGTCAGTAAATGAAAATTTCTTTTCCGCTAAGATTAACTCCACATTGCACTAAGCCTTTACTTCGCTGGCTAAACATTGCACATGCACGCAGGCACACAAGCCAAGCAAAGGTGATCTGCGGCAGTGGCACACATCCGCATAAATCAGGCTCAGCTCGCAAGTTCAGGTCAATACACTTGTAAGTTTAATTACCGAAAACATAGGAGAATTAAAGATGAGTAATGATTCTCTCAGCCGTACCAAGAATCCGCCGCGCACGCATCTTGAGCGACGGCTTACGAGTGCCCAAATTTCGATGATCGCTCTTTCTGGCGCACTCGGCACAGGGCTCTTCCTCGGAGCCGGATCGACTATTAGTTTTGCTGGTCCAGCAACCGTCATCGCATATCTGCTCGCTGGTTCCCTTGCATTAGCGGTCGTATGGGCACTTGCTGAACTCGTCAGCGCACACCCGATTCCAGGTGGGCACGGGGCAATCGCCGCCGCGCATCTTGGTAAACTCGGAGGCTACCTGACCCGCTGGAATTTTGCAATCACGATGCTTACCGCAGTAGGTGCAGAAGTAACAGCAACCGCTACTTATTTTCAGCATTGGTTCCCAAATCTGCATCTTGGGCTTGGCACGGTATTGTGTTCAGCTTTCATTATTACCTTGAATCTTGCTACAGTACGGCTTTATGGATTTACTGAATACTGGTTTTCGATGATTAAAGTCACCGCAATTGTCGTCTTTATTCTGCTTGGGCTCTCGGTGATTTTCTTCGGTTGGCCATCAGATTCACCCGCATTGGGAATTGTAAATCTGACGGAAGTAACCACCGATTCTGGGCTTTCCGGCTTCGCTCCTTATGGTTTCAGCGGAATTCTCCTTGCAGCGTGCATGGCAGTGTTCTCTTTTGGTGGCATCGAAAATGTATCAGTGTCTGCAGCAGAAAGTGAACACCCACAACGCGATATTCCACGAGCTGCCAGTACAATGATTTGGCGTCTATTGATTTTCTACGTGCTTGCGATTACCGTCATTGTGACCCTGCAGCCTTGGACTACTACAGTTGCAAACTCTGGGAATGCTGACGCCTCACCTTTTGTCCTCGTGCTTGACGAGGTTGGAATTTCTGGCGCTGGGCATATTATGAATGCAATTCTGATCGTCGCCGCGCTATCTGCCGCAAACGGCTGCCTTTACTCTGGTTCACGGATGATTCATTCACTCGCAATCGATAAAATGGCACCATCTTTCGCGGCATGCACTTCCGAATCTGGTTCACCACGCGGTGCTGTAATGCTTGCTTCCTGCTGTTTCTTTATTGCTTCAGCACTTTCGATCTGGAGTCCAAATAATGCATTTATGATCCTCTATGGCTGTGCCACTGTAGGGATTCTCTTCACTTGGGTGATGGTGATGATCACGCATCTGAAATTCCGTCAGGATTGGAAAGCACGCGGTCTGCCAGCTCCACGTGCAAGACTCTGGGGGGCGCCGTTTACAAACTGGGCGGTAATCTGTACTTCCGTTGCGATTTTTATTGCCTTATACGGATGTGACTTGCTGCCGATTTCTTTTTATGCTGGAATACCTTATTTGCTGCTCCTAGTTGGCTCTTACCTCCTGCTTTCACGGGTACGGACACTGCCTGTGCCTACCGAGTTGCCTTACGCAACAGATTCTGCAGAAGAAGTGCAAAACTAAGTTCGAGATAAGCGGAAATAGCAAAAATTTGGGGCTGGATTTATTCTGAAAATCCAGCCCCAAATCAATAACCAGTTAGCTAGTTTTATGCATTCTTTACAAATTCAGCAAATGCACCAATCCATCCCTTCAGGAATTCTTCACTTTCAGGATTCACATTACCCTCAATTAAACCGCTGGTAATAGCGTTAATATAGCCTTCTGGCTGCCCCATCAGTTTCGTACCGAAGAAAAGCAGTGAAGAGCGCAGCTGTGTTTGCCCGAGAGCCGCACCAATACCAGAAGGGGAAGTACCAATCGTGGCTACCGGCTTACCTGCAAGTGCCCATTCCCCATACGGACGCGAGGTCCATTCGATCGCGTTATGAATTGCTGCCGAATAAGAGCGGTTATACTCTGGAGTAATAAATAAAACTCCGTCAGCAGATGTGACGAGATCTTTAAATTCTCGTGCTGCTGGAGGAAAATCATTTTCCAAATCACGGTTGAATAGTGGCAAATCGGCAATATTCGCCTCAACCATTTCGACTCCTTCTGGAGCGTTCTGCACTAGAACATTAGCAAGTTGACGGTTTAGTGAATCCTTTGAAAGTGATCCAACCAAGTAAACAATCTTCATTTTCATTCCTTTTTTACGACGTCATTCTGCCATCCGAATTTGCGGCTGCATCGAAAATATTTCTGCCCGCAAAAATCTGCGCGGCGAATCTTATCCTTCAATCTCCGCCTGCATCAGCTTAACAGAATTAGTTAATTCTTCAACTTCTTATTTCTTGCTCAGCTGAATCGCAAATTTAATTCAATCCCCGCATAGCTGATCGCAAGCTCAATGCAAACCTGTACCACGCGCAATAGCAAGCGAAATTAATTCCTCAATCAACTCAGCGTAAGGCATTCCTGCCTTCTCCCACATCACTGGATACATTGAAAAAGGAGTAAAACCAGGCATCGTATTAATCTCATTGACCAGCAGCGTACCGTCAGCTTTCAAGAACATATCTATGCGAGTTAGCCCCTCACACTCAAAAGCTTGAAAAGCACGCACTGCAAGCTCACGCACCCGCTCACATTCAGCAGCAGAAAGATTCTTTGGCGGCACATTCATCACCAATGACTCAGTGTCCAAATATTTATGCTCAAAGTCATAAAATTCTTCGCTTTGCTTCGCAAAAGTCACTTCACCTGGAATCGCCGCCCGCGCAGGATTATTTCCCCGCCCACCAAGCACTGCACATTCAATTTCGCGCCCGTCAATACCAGATTCGATAATCACTTTCGGATCGTGCAGCTGCGCATCTTCCACTGCCGCAGCTACCTCTGCTAAAGATTCAACACGCGTGATCCCCAATGAAGACCCAGCCCTTGCCGGCTTTACATACACGGGAAAAGTCAATTTTTGGACTTCTTCCAATACCTGCTCACGAGAGTTAATCCAACGCTTTTTTGGCACAGCCACATAAGAACCGACGGCAATCCCCTTGCTTTGCAATACAATCTTCATAAAATCTTTATCCATACCAGCAGCAGAGGCGAATACACCGCACCCTACATATGGAACATTTGCCATCTCCAGCAAACCTTGAATTGTGCCGTCTTCACCGAATGGCCCATGAAGCAACGGAAAAGCTACATCAATTCTGCCCAGCGAAGTGATCTCTAATTTATCGTCAGTACCTGCCGCTGAGCGCACCAAGAGTAACTCCTGGCTGCCGTCACCGCCGCCAAACAAAATCCGCGTATCGCCCTTTTTTACGATTGTGCTTGCACCATTTAACTGCAATTTACCGGGATCTATCTCACCAGGTACCCAAGTCCCATCTTGCGCAATCGCAATTGAAAGCACTTCGTATTTTTCAGGATCAAGCGCGCGCATCACAGCGCCTGCCGTCGCACAGGAAATTGGATGCTCTCCAGAGCGTCCACCATAAATCAGCGCAATCCGGATTTTTTGTTTCTCTTGATTATCTAGATTATTCATAAAGGTGATTCTATCCTGTGTTCTCTCCGCCGCTGCGAAGATCAGCTAATTTTTTCTACATCCGAGCCTAATGCCCGCAATTTCTGCATAAAATGCTCATACCCACGGTTAATAATATCCACTCCAGAAACTACCGATTCCCCATCAGCCGCCAGCGCCGCAATCAAATGCGAGAAGCCACCACGCAGATCAGGCACTTCGATCTCTGCTCCCTGGAGCCGCGTTGGCCCTTGGATTACGGCTGAGTGGAAGTAGTTCTCGCGCCCAAAACGACACCGTTTTGAGCCTAAACATTCCCGATAGACCTGGATATGCGCACCCATCTTATTCAAAGCTTCCACGAAGCCGAAACGGTTTTCATAAACCGTTTCATGCACAATCGAGACACCTTCAGCTTGCGTTAATGCAACTACCATCGGCTGCTGCCAATCCGTCATAAAGCCCGGATGCACATCCGTTTCGAGCGGAAGTGAATTTAATTTTCCACCTGGATGCCAAAAACGGATCCCTGAATCAAAAACTTCAAACTGCCCACCGATTTTCCGAAAAATATTCAGAAAATTCATCATTGGCTCTTGCTGCGCGCCAAGAATCGTGACATCACCTTTTGTTGCAAGAGCAGCACACGCCCAAGAACCAGCCTCGATACGATCACCGAGAGCCCGATGCCGAAATCCGTGCAGCTCTTTCACCCCTTCGATGTATATCGTACGGTCAGTATCTACAGTGATCATTGCGCCCATCTTTTGCAGTACTGCAATCAAATCCATAATCTCCGGTTCAATTGCGGCTCCGCTTAATTCCGTCAGACCTTCAGCACGAACAGCTGCCAGCAAGGTTTGCTCAGTAGCACCAACTGACGGATACGGCAGGCTTACTTTGCGCGCCGTCAGACCTTTCGGCGCTGATAAATGCAACCCAAAATCCGTCACACGCCGGCGTGCACCAAAATCTTCAAGTACGGCAAGATGAAAATCCACGGGACGATCACCAATATGGCATCCACCGAGATCTGGAATAAATGCTTCGCCAAGCGCGTGTAAAAGTGGCCCGCAAAAAAGAATTGGGATCCGGGACGAACCGGCGAGCCGCTCAACTTCAAACGGGTTCGGAAGATGCAACTTCCCTGGCGTAATCGTGATTTCGCCAGCTTGCTGATCGTAATCCACCTGAGCGCCGTGGGCACGTAAAAGTGCAGAAACTACATCTACATCGCGAATCAACGGTACATTGCGCAATACTGATGTTTCTTCGGTGAGAAGGGCAGCAACCATCGCTTTCGGTACAAAATTCTTTGCACCACGCACTGAAATCGTGCCTTTCAGTGGCTTTCCGCCGACTACTTTCAGCTTTGCCTCACCCATCGCGTTCCCTTCTTCCGCATTTTATATCCGGACAAATTCTAACAGCTAGTGTATCTTACGCCGGCATCGGTAAAGCTTACATAAGTATTCCGGGATAAATTGCACTGATGCTTAAAATATTGGCAAAGTGCTTGGCTTATAAGCTTCACGTTGGGCTTCAAAAGCAGTGATCGCCGCATCTTCACGCAGGGTTATCCCAATATCGTCAAGCCCCTCAAGCAAACGCCATTTTTGATACGGATCAATCTCAAATTTACAGTTAAAATCTGCTACGCGCACAGTTTCTGACGGCAAATCAACAGTGATTTGTGTGCCAGGGGCTGCTTCCAGGATCTGCCAAATCTGCTCGATCTGCCACTCTGCTACGACACCAGCGACAAGCCCAGATTTCCCGGCATTACCCCGAAAAATATCTGCAAAACGCGGAGCAAGCACCACTTTGAACCCATAATCCATGAGTGCCCAGACGGCATGTTCACGCGAAGATCCGGTACCGAAATCCTGACCAGCTACCAGCACTGATCCTTGCGCATAAGCCGCCTGGTTCAATACAAAATCTGTATCTGCACGCCAACGAGAAAAAAGCCCGTCAGCAAATCCAGCCCTGGAAACTCGCTTGAGATAAACGGCCGGAATGATTTGATCGGTATCCACATTCGCGCGGCGCAACGGCACGCCAACGCCTGTATGCGTAATAAACTTTTCCATTCTTCGCCCTTCTTCTTTTTCTTTGTACTGACGTTCTTTGTACTGACGGCTTTTGCTTTGTTGCATCAGCAAAACAATGCAGCAATATTTTTTGCAACACCAAATTTATTTCAGGAAAGTTATACTTCCGCGGATTTTCCACATCTAACCATGAGATTTTAGTCTAAATCCGCCACGGAACTTATTGTGCCCCGCACGGCAGTAGCTGCCGCAACGAGCGGCGAAGCTAAATGGGTTCGCCCGCCGCGCCCCTGCCGTCCTTCAAAATTTCGATTTGAAGTGGAAATTGAGCGTTCACCTGGCTGTAATTGATCAGGATTCATCCCCAAACACATTGAGCATCCAGCATTTCGCCATTCAGCTCCAAACTGTGTAAAAATTTCGTCTAATCCCTCTTTTTCGGCCTGCATCCGCACACGCGCTGATCCAGGCACGATCAGTACTCTCACTCCTTCGGCCTTCTTCCGACCTTTCATCACACTCGCAGCCGCCCGTAAATCTTCGATTCGCCCATTCGTACACGAGCCGATAAAAACAGTATCTACGCGAATATCCCGAATTTTTGTATGTGGCGAAAGCCCCATATATTCTAATGCCTGCATCGCAGCGCTGCTTTCGTTCTTGGTTGTAAAATCTGCCGGCGCTGGCACCTGCCCGGAAATTGCAGTACCCTGACCAGGGTTAGTACCCCAAGTGACGAATGGCTGCAATTCTTGTGCGTCAAGGTAAATTTCCGAATCGAATTGCGCATCATGATCCGTATTTAGGGTGCGCCACTGCGCCACTGCCAGATCCCACTGCTCCCCTTGCGGCGCATGTGGACGATCTTTGAGATAAGCAAAAGTAGTTTCATCAGGAGCAATCATTCCAGCACGCGCACCGGCTTCGATCGACATATTGCAGATCGTCATTCGCGCTTCCATTGAAAGTGCACTAATCGCTTCACCGCGATATTCGATCACGTATCCCTGAGCACCATTTGTGCCAATTTTCGCAATCAACGCAAGGATAATATCTTTCGCCGTCACACCTGGCGCAAGTTTTCCAGAGATATTCACTGCCATAGTTTTGAAGGGTTTTAGCGGCAGCGTTTGGGTGGCCAATACGTGCTCCACTTCGGATGTACCGATGCCGAATGCAAGCGCCCCAAAAGCGCCGTGCGTAGAAGTATGAGAATCACCGCAGACGATGGTCATTCCAGGTTGTGTGAGGCCTAATTGTGGGCCAACTACATGTACGATCCCCTGCTCTATATCACCTAGCGAGTGGAGTCGAATCCCAAATTCACGCGCATTTTTCCGGAGAGTTTCAATTTGTACGCGGGAGGTGAGATCAGCAATTGGCTGATCGATATCAACGGTTGGCGTATTGTGATCTTCGGTAGCAAGCGTCAAATCTGGACGCCGCACTTTCCGCCCCGACATCCGCAATCCTTCAAATGCTTGCGGGCTGGTGACTTCATGGCACAGATGCAAATCAATGTAAAGCAAATCGGGTGCGCCATTTTCCCCCGGTTTTACAATGTGTTGCTTCCATACTTTTTCCGCAAGTGTTTTTGCCATCTTCGTTCCTCGATCAGCGTGCGATTATCTTCTTTTCATACCTTCGCGCACTTTCCCATTCCTCACATTTGTGTCTCACAAAGTGATATGCGAATATTGTTTTATGGACGGTACAGAACAAGGAAGCGGCGTAGGCGTATTAGATAAAGCCGCACACGTACTTGGCGCCCTGGAAGCAGGGCCGCTAACTCTCGCACAATTAGTGACGGCTACGAAGCTTGCCCGTCCGACAGCCCATCGTCTGGCTGTCGCCCTCGAATATCACCGCTTTGTAGCTCGCGATATGCAAGGGCGGTTTGTACTTGGGCCACGGCTGACGGAGCTTTCTTCGGCAGCTGGTGAAGATCGGCTCCTGGCTGCCGCAAATCCGGTGTTGATCGCCTTACGCGATCATACTGGCGAATCGGCACAGCTTTATCGCCGTCAGGGCGATCAACGAATTTGTGTGGCTGCAGCTGAACGTGCAATGGGGTTGCGAGATTCAATTCCCGTTGGCGCCACGCTTTCAATGCTTGCTGGTTCTGCTGCGCAAGTACTCCTAGCTTGGGAAGAACCAGAACGCTTACACCGCGGGCTGCATGGTGCAAAATTTACCGCCACAGTACTCTCAGCTGTGCGTAGGCGCGGATGGTCACAATCAGTTGGTGAGCGTGAAGCAGGAGTTGCATCGATTTCCGCACCCGTTCGCGGACCTTCCGGGCACGTGATTGCTGCCGTTTCGATTTCCGGCCCGATTGAGCGAATGGGGCGCCAGCCCGGCAGACTCCATGCTGCTGCAGTGATTGCCGCAGCAAATCGCCTCTCCGAAGTACTGAAACGCGCCGAGAGAATCTGAGAAGTTAAGGGCACTGCCGCAAATAAAGCAAAAACTCTCCAACGCTCCCTTCTAAACAGAGGGCATCTCGCAACACAGCAAGTGCTGCATTGATTGTGCATTAGCCTAGCATCACCCCAACAACTAGCTTTGACCGCCAAACTAGCGTAAAAAAAGAAGATTCCGGAGCCTGAAAGAAGCTCCGGAATCACTATGCAAATATCCGCACAATAATGTGTGGAATTATTCCCACTCAATCGTCCCTGGTGGCTTGGAGGTACAATCAAGCACCACTCGATTTATCTCCTGTACTTCATTCGTGATCCGATTCGAGATTTTTGCAAGCAAATCATATGGCAGCCGACTCCAATCTGCACTCATCGCATCTTCGCTACTCACAGGACGCAAAACTACTGGATGCCCGTAAGTGCGCCCATCACCCTGCACGCCCACTGAACGCACATCAGCAAGCAATACCACCGGACACTGCCAGATTTCACGATCAAGCCCAGCAGCAGTAAGCTCTTCCCGCACAATCGCATCAGCCTCACGTAAAATATCTAAACGTTCGCGGGTAACTTCACCGATAATCCGAATTCCCAGACCTGGCCCCGGGAAAGGCTGACGCCAAACAAGGTTCTCCGGCAAACCAAGCTCTAGGCCAATCGCGCGTACCTCATCCTTAAATAAATCACGTAGCGGTTCGATCAGCGCAAACTCTAAATCCTCTGGCAAACCACCCACATTGTGATGCGATTTAATATTCGCGGTACCGTCTCCACCACCTGATTCCACAACATCTGGATAGAGCGTCCCTTGCACGAGGAACTTGATTTCACGCCCTGCATCCCCTGCTTCAGAAATCAGTTTGCGCTGGGCAGCTTCAAAGGAGCGAATAAATTCGCGACCAATGATCTTCCGTTTAGTTTCCGGTTCCGTTACGCCGGCAAGCGCATCAAGGAAGCGTGCAGATTCATCCACGGCAAGGATCTTCATTCCGCGAGCTCCTGCGTAGTCACGAACCACCTGCTCTGCTTCTCCTTTCCGCAGCAGCCCGTGGTCTACGAATACACAAGTGAGCTGATCACCAATCGCACGATGCACAAGAGCTGCGGCAACGGAAGAATCCACGCCTCCAGAAAGCGCACAAATCACTCCCGCAGTTCCTACTTGCGCACGAATTTTCGCGATCTGATCTTCAATGATCCCTGAGGAATCCCAGTTTGGAGTAAGCCCAGCTCCTGCGCGCAAGAAATTTTCAAGCAACTGGCTGCCATTTTGCGAATGCACCACTTCTGGATGCCATTGCACACCATACATTTGCCGCGAAGGGTCTTCAAAGGCAGCGACGGGCGCGCCTGGAGTGGAAGCCGTCACTGTAAAACCTGTTGGAGCCACGGATACGGAATCACCGTGACTCATCCACACATTTTCACTACTTCCGGCATTCGCACAGAGCACCCCATCAGCAATGATTTGCGCTTCAGTAGCACCATATTCACGCTTACCAGTATGCGCGACGGTACCACCTAATGCCTGCGCCATTTGTTGGAAGCCATAGCAGATGCCAAGCACTGGCACGCCAGCAGCTAATAGCGCCGTATCAAGCTCTGGCGAACCTTCAGCATAAACCGAGGCTGGACCGCCAGAGAGAATAATCGCAGCCGGATTCTTTGCGAGAATTTTCGCAGCCGACCACGAATGCGGCACAAGCTCAGAGTAAAAACCAATATCACGCACACGCCGAGCAATCAGCTGAGCATACTGCGCACCATTATCAACAACAATTACGGGACGAAGTTCATTCATATTCACAGATCAAGCCTATCGGAGGGATGCCCGTATTGGAAATAAGACGCGAGAAATGAAAATCAAAATTCCACGAAGTGGACAAGTATTTCTAATTATTACTTTTCGCTCAAGAGAGCTTTTCCGATTTAGTCCAACAATAGCCGCGCCAGCTCTGCAATTATCGGCACATCAGCTGGCGCCCACTCCACCGAAAATAGTTCAGCTACATTCAGCCAGCGGATTTC
Organism: Arcanobacterium hippocoleae; assembly: GCF_031456295.1. NCBI lineage: Bacteria > Bacillati > Actinomycetota > Actinomycetes > Actinomycetales > Actinomycetaceae > Arcanobacterium > Arcanobacterium hippocoleae. The sequence goes on along the minus strand of NZ_JAVDUJ010000001.1, from coordinate 1,966,422 downwards.
CTGATGTTCAGTCAGCTTCAGCTGTGCACCAGGAATTTCGCAAAAGTAGGCATCTAGGGTAACAGTGCCGAAATCATATTCATACACTGAACGAGCTACAAATTCGCCGACTCGCGCCTCGATGCATAATTCTTCACGTAATTCACGCGCAAGAGCTTGTGGCCCGGTTTCTCCTGCCTCAATTTTCCCGCCTGGAAATTCCCAGAAACCAGCTAGACTCCGCCCAGCTCCACGCTGCGCTGCAAGCACTCTCTGATCCTGCACAAACACCGCACCCACCACATGGATCTGCTGCTTCACTTCTTTCTGCTCACTTTTCTTAATTTCTTTCACCACTTCAGCCTCCAGATATTCGCAGCAGATTTCAGCTCACACCGGCAACTCTGCACTGATTCTTCCCGCTGCCAAAACTAAATTACTGCACATCAAGCCACAATCGCTGGTTTGAAACAAAGCGCAGCAACTCCCCATCATCAGGGTCGATAAATTCCAGCTCAGCTGCAAGCAACTGGAGATAAAAAGCACGCGCAGCCTCCCGCTCCTTCGTAAACCACACTGGATAGAGCGGATCACCAAAAATCGGTGCTCCCAAATGCAGCATCACTGCCCGCAGTTGATGCAAATATCCCGTATGCGGGCGCAGCTCATAGATTCCCCATTTTTCCGGAAGCGCCACAAAATCAGGATGCGCCTCACGCTGAGCAGAATTAATCTCCGTCATTTTTCCGCGCCCGCTTTGTGTATTGGGATCTCTCCGTGCCCCGCACGTAAACTCAGAATCAGCACCAATCTCCAGCTGCGATTTCAAATCTCCACCGACGGCGCTCAACTTCGAGCCAAGCCACTTTGCTTTTCGCACCTCACGAACCAGGCGGATTTCCGTCTGCGACCCCCATACTCGCCCACCTTTTTCCAGATGTGCCTGCCCACATGGCGAATCTGCCGCAAATACATCCACCGAAATTTGCCCCGCCGGACGATACAACGGCAATTCAAGCGAATGCACCGCGCCGTCAGCATATTCTGCACAAATCGGAGCAGCCGCAAAATATTTCTTTTGGATTTCGCGCCGCTGAAAAACTGTTTGATACTTTGCGCGAAATTCTGGCGCTTTCGTGAGTAGTACAAGCCCAGCAGTCTCCAAATCGAGACGATGCGCCGCTACCAGCAAATCATTTTGAAACTGGCGCCGCGCAGCTACCGTCACCGTATTCGCCACATGCGAACCACGCGGAATCGTCGCCATCCCATGCGGCTTTTCCACCACCAAATAACGCTCATTTTCTGCCACGACGGCAAGCTCAATTGGTTTTTCAGGTTCATCAAGCACTGGCCGAAACACCCAAATGCGCTGCCCTGCCCGATAAGGCGTATCGGCACTCAGCAAAACATTTCCGTCAGCGAGATAATCACCACGCGCAAAAGCCGCGAGCGCATCGTCTCCCCAACCGGCATCCGCCCACTGCCCGAGTGTTTCAAAAGCTACCGGATTACCTTGCGAATCTGTCTGCGGCAAGACAATTTCTGAAGCATTTATTCCACCACGCAGCGGCGGAGCCAAATTTGCACGCATTGCCCGCTTTGCCGCGCGGCGCTCACTGCGTTTCCGATGCATCTTGTGACTCTCCTTCGCTTTAGCTGCCTGCTTTGTTTGAAATAAAATTCTGCTCCCGATTGTAACCAATCAGAAAGAATTAAACCGAAATAACTCCGTTGGCGCTTGAAAGCATGGCAAAAAATAAAGAAAAACTAAAAATTTCACAGCAGGGAAAGGAATTTCCAAAGTTTTTGTAAAGTGCCGTTTTGCTGCAAATATTTTCTGCTCACCAGCATTGATTCTGCTACTGCTGCTTCCACTTGCGTGAGATTAAACAGCTTTCTTAGAAAAAATGAGCAAAACGTCCTAAGAAATGCGAGAATGAAAAAGAATAAATCACATTCAAAACAAATCCGAAACGTGGACAGCGCGGTTCAAACGCACGAACACTCACGGCTTTCGTACTTCACAGCAGCAGCTCACGGTACGAAGGTGAAGAGCAGCGCGTATTTTCCCGCAGCCTCAACGCCGGCCATCATCTACACAATATTACTGTTTGAAAGGATTTTTCGTGACCAAGAGCGTCTATTTAACTGCCACTGAAGGCAACGCCGGCACTCGGCAAGTATTCCTCGCAGCTGTAGAAAAACTTCGCGAACGCTACCCGAATTTCGCAATTTTCCGTCCATTCACGAATGGTCAAATTGCCGATGACCACGTATTTCAGGAGCTTCTTGCCGCAATCGGTCGTGAAGATGATCTTGACCGCGCCTGGGGTACAAACCGCGAAGCACTCTTCTCCAACGAAGAAGCTGCAATGAATCAGCTCGTGAAGCGATTCACTGATTATACGCATCCTTTCGATGCCGTACTGATCGTAGGCGTATGTGACGGCGATACAATTTTCCCAGGTCTGCTCTCGCGAATCGGCCGGGCAGCTGCGCATCTTGGCACCACCGTCGTACCAATCATTTCCGGCGCGTTACGTTCGGCACACCAGATCTCGCATATCACCCGTCTCAGCGCGCAAGAAATTTCTGGTGCACACGCACCAATTTCCGCTCTGATCGTGACGGAAGCGGGCGAGGAATACACGGTTGAAGATGCAGCTGAGCTTGATTCCCCAGCAATTGTAAAAACGGCTGGCACCGCAATGGAATTAACCGATTCCGATACGGAAATTCTCGTGAGCGCAATGGAAGAAGAATCACAAGTAGTTACGCCATTGAGTTTTACGGCCTCACTGATTGCACGCGCTCGCGCGAACCGCAAGCGGATCGTGCTTCCAGAATCAACTGATGATCGAATTTTGAAAGCAGCCGATGAACTTATTTCCCGTGAAGTAGCAGAGATTATCCTGCTCGGTGATGCCCAGGCTGTAGCGAAGCGTGCCGCAGAGCTCGGGCTTGATTTATCTGCTGCACAGATCGTCAGCCCACAAGACCCAGAACTGCTCGATAAATATGCCACCGAATTTGCGCGTTTGCGTGAAAAGAAAGGCGTTACCTACGAGCAGGCTCGCGAGAAAGTCCAAGATCTTTCCTACTTTGGCACAATGATGGTGCATCTGGGTGATGCTGACGGCATGGTCTCCGGTGCGATTCACACTACCGCGCATACCATTGTTCCATCCTTCCAGATCATCAAGACCAAGCCAGGTGCTGATTTAGTTTCTTCCTGCTTCCTGATGCTGATGGAAGATCGGGTTTACGTTTATGGCGATTGCGCCGTCACACCGAACCCTGATCCTGCTCAGCTTGCATCAATTGCGATTTCTTCAGCAGAAACAGCTACGCAATTTGGCGTCGATCCGCGTGTGGCGATGCTTTCTTATTCTACTGGCACTTCTGGTAAAGGGCCGGATGTGGACGCCGTTGTGGAAGCTACCGCGATTGCTCGCGAGCGTCAGCCACAGTTGATGCTCGAAGGTCCGATTCAATACGATGCTGCTGTAGATGCAACAGTTGCCGCTACAAAACTGCCAGATTCTGCGGTCGCCGGGCGTGCCACCGTCTTTATTTTCCCGAATCTTTCGGCTGGCAATATCGGATACAAGGCAGTACAGCGTTCAGCTGGCGCGGTCGCTGTAGGGCCAGTATTACAAGGCTTAAATAAGCCAGTAAACGATCTTTCTCGTGGTGCGCTGGTAGAAGACATCGTGAATACGGTAGCGATCACCGCAATTCAGGCTCAGGGATAAACTGAGCAGAGTCGTTCAAAGCAATACGCAGTTAAACCCGGATACATTAGGTATCGGTTTGCAAACTTTAATATTTAAGGAGCACTATTCATGACAGTCCTCGTAATCAATTCTGGATCTTCTTCGATCAAATACCAATTGATCAATCCCGCTGACGGCGCAGCGATCGCCGCTGGTCTTGTTGAACGAATCGGGGAAGAAATCGGGCACTACGAACACACTTATGCCGGCAAGACCACCGAAATCGATGAGCCAATTTCCGATCATGGAGTCGGGTTGCGCCGCGTACTTGAGATCATGGAATCTGCCGGGCCAAATCTGCAAGAGGCAAATATTAAAGCCGTCGGGCATCGCATTGTGCAAGGTGGAAAATACTTCGACCGCGCGGCAATCATCACTGACGAAGTACAGGCCCGCATTGAGCAGCTCTGCCCATTAGCCCCCTTACATAATCCGGCACATTTGAAAGGGATCGAAGTGGCACGCAAGTTGCTGGATGTGCCGCACGTAGCCGTCTTTGATACCGCGTTCTTCCAGGATCTGCCGGCTGAATCAGCTATTTACGCGCTTGATCGCGAAGTAGCTGAAAAATACGAGATCCGTCGTTATGGCGCACACGGTACTTCCCATAAGTTCATTTCAGAAAAGGTAAGCGAGCTTTTAGGACGCGATGACTTACAGCAAATAGTGCTCCACCTGGGTAATGGCGCATCCGTATCAGCTGTGAAAAACGGGCACGCATTTGACACTTCAATGGGACTCACTCCGCTCGAAGGTCTGGTCATGGGCACCCGCACTGGTGATATCGATCCAGCAGTAGTATTCCATCTGCGCCGCGTTGCGGGAATGAATGTAGACGATATCGATACCTTATTTAACAAGAAGTCAGGCTTGAAAGGTTTATGCGGCGATAACGATATGCGCCAAGTGCGTAAGCGTGCAGCAGCCGGTGAACAAAATGCGATCGAAGCACTTGAGATTTACATCCACCGGATCTTGCGCTACATCGGAGCATATACTGCCGAAATGGGCGGCCTTGATGTACTCACTTTCACGGCTGGAGCTGGTGAAAATGATGCGGATTTGCGCGCTGACGTGTGCGCCCGCCTTGCACCTTTTGGAATTAAGCTTGATGCCGAAAAGAACAAAATTCGTTCAAAGGAGCCACGCACGATCTCAACTGAAGATTCCACGGTGCGTGTAATGGTGATTCCAACGAATGAGGAACTCTCGATCGCTCGGCAAGCGATGGAGCTGATTTAATCACTAAATAGTTGAATTCGCAAAACAGATTCTGAGGTTTTGGCAGCTGGTTACACGGTTATTGCCAAAACCTCAGAATTTTACGTGATACTTCGTGCAGCATATTAGTAGCGCGCAGCAAAATTTTAGTTTTCGTAACTTCCTCTTGAAAGGTACTCTGATGGCAGTTGAACTGATTGAAGCTGCAAGCCCTGAGCTTGCAGCAGCATTTGCAGCATTAATCCCGCAGCTTTCCCGATCTTCCAAGCCAATGGATCTTGAACAGCTTGAATCTTTTCTCGCACAAGAAAATATCTATCTCTTCGGTTATTTTTCGAGTGCAGACGGTGAGCGAAAAATGCTCGGTATGCTCACTCTCGTCACCTTTGAAATTCCAACAGGCTGGCGTGCGTGGATCGAAGATGTAGTCGTAGATGAGGCAGCACGTGGGCAAGGCGCAGGGCAACAGCTTGTGGAAGCTGCAATTGAAATGGCCCAGAAAGTGGGCGCGAAGTCGCTCGATCTCACTTCCCGTCCTGCAAGGGAAGCCGCAAACCGGCTCTATCAGCGTTGTGGTTTTACGATGCGCGAGACGAATATTTACCGTTATCAAGGTTAATTCTCGTTGCAATAATTTTTCCCTGGTACCCGTTAGTATTTTCACGACGGGTACCAGTACTTTATACCTAATGCTTCCCTGCACTTATCGCTCTCTTTTTCCCCACCATCGGCGTAAACTCAACGTTTTTCATAAATTTGCGGAAAATCTATGAAAAACACAAGGAAATACTTACGAATTATCGGGCCACTAGATCCCGTCTCTGACTACTGAGAAAGATATCCTAGAGAAGAAGTCAAAAATCGCTAGGAGAAAATGCGAAATGTCAGAAATCAAGTACAAAGATATGCTTCCTGTCGGCCAAGATAAAACTGAGTATCGGCTACTTTCCAAAGACGGTGTAAAAGTAGTTTCCGGGCCTGATGGAATGCAATTTTTGCAAGTTTCTGAGAGTGCGCTTGAATTACTTTCGGAAACTGCATTTCACGATATTAATCATTATTTACGCACTGCACACCTGAAACAGATCGTGAAGATCACAGAAGATCCTGAAGCTTCACCAAATGATCGTTTTGTGGCAAAAACTCTGCTACGTAACGCAAATATCGCTGCCGATGGTGTACTTCCGATGTGCCAGGATACTGGTACTGCAATTATCAAGGGCGAACGCGGTCAGCATGTGCTCACTCCAGGTGTGGACGAGAAGGCCCTCTCCCAGGGTGTGCAAAATACATACGAAAAATATAATCTGCGTTATTCACAAAACGCTCCGCTTTCGATGTATGAAGAGAAAAATACCGGCACTAATCTGCCTGCACAGATCGAACTTTATGCTGATACTCGCCTAGGGCATGAACTTGAATATCACTTTCTGTTTATGTCTAAGGGCGGCGGCTCAGCAAATAAGTCTTACCTCTATCAGGAGACGAAAGCGATCCTGAATCCAGATTCGATGATGCCATTCCTCGAAGGGAAGATCCGTTCACTTGGTACGGCAGCTTGCCCGCCTTACCATTTGGCAATTGTGATTGGCGGTACTTCAGCGGAATTTGCGTTAAAGACGGCAAAGTACGCTTCAGCAAAATATCTTGATGAGCTTCCCACCCAAGGTGGTATCGAAGGCTACGGTTTCCGCGATATCGAGATGGAAGAAAAAGTTTTGGAACTGACGCGGCAAATCGGGATCGGTGCGCAGTTTGGCGGAAAGTATTTCTGCCATGATGTGCGTGTGGTGCGTCTGCCACGCCACGGTGCTTCCCTGCCGGTAGCAATTGCTGTGTCTTGCTCTGCAGACCGGCAGGCAAAAGGCAAGATCACCCCAGAGGGAGTTTTCCTTGAACAGCTCGAATTTAATCCGGGGCAATTCCTGCCGGCAACTACAGATGCAGAGATCGGGCATCAGGCAGGTGATGAAGTAGTGCATATTGATTTGAACCGGCCAATGGATGAAGTACGCGCCGAGCTTTCAAAGTATCCGATCAAGACCCGTCTTTCTTTGAGCGGCACAATCATCGTGGCTCGCGATATTGCGCATGCAAAGATTCGTGAACGGATCGATAATGGCGAAGAAATGCCACAATACCTGAAAGATCATCCAGTATATTATGCTGGTCCGGCAAAAACTCCTGAAGGCAAGCCTTCTGGCTCTTTTGGTCCGACGACGGCTGGCCGCATGGATCCATACGTAGGACCATTCCAGGCACTTGGCGGATCAATGATCATGCTTGCAAAAGGTAACCGTTCACAGCAGGTAACGGATGCCTGCCAGAAATATGGCGGATTCTACCTTGGTTCGATTGGCGGCCCCGCAGCTCAGCTGGCAGAAGACTGCATCAAACATGTAGAGCTGCTTGAATATCCAGAACTTGGGATGGAAGCTGTTTGGAAGATCGAAGTAGAAGATTTCCCGGCATTCATTGTAGTTGATGATAAGGGCAATGACTTCTTTGCACATTCGCAGGAAGTATCGGTCACGATTGGCAAGCGTCCAGGGCTTTAAGTACGTTCTGAAAATTTTAGCTACTGCATCAGCGGTGAGCTTGCGGGCATCGGCTAAACCGGAAGTGCCTCTAAGCTCACCGCTTTTGCGCTCGTAAATCCGCTTAGCGATGTTCTACTGAAATTGATACCCGTTGGAACTCTTTCACATCGGAATAACCCGTCATCGACATTGCCTGCCGTAATGCGCCAAGAAGATTCGTCTGCCCGGAAGCATCTAAGGATGGCCCGTAAATGATCTGTTCAAGGGAGGCAATTTGTGGTACTTTCACCCGTTCGCCACGCAATAGCTGCTTGTGGTGCGCTTCTGCTCCCCAATGGAATCCTTGCCCAGGCGCCTCATGTGCACGCGCCAAAACGGTACCGAGCATCACCCCGTCTGCCCCGCAGGCGATTGCTTTAATCAAATCTCCAGATGTAGAAATTTGCCCATCAGCAATCACATGGACGTATCTGCCACCAGTTTCGTCCATATATTCTCGCCGTGCTGCAGCCACATTGGCGACGGTAGTAGCCATTGGCACTGCCACCCCGGCGGTACGCCGATTTGCGCTCGTTGCGCCGCCGCCAAAACCAGCTAATACGCCAGCTGCACCTGTGCGCATTAAATGCAGTGCTGCCGTATAAGAAGCTACTCCGCCCACGACTACAGGCACATCGAGTTCATAAATAAAACGCTTCAGATTTAGTGGTTCCCGATTTGAAGATACGTGCTCTGCCGAAACTGTAGTACCGCGAATCACAAACAAATCTACGCCTGCATTCATCACGATTGGCCAAAATTCTTGCGTCCGCGCAGGTGAAAGTGCACCTGCCACTGGTACCCCTGCTGCGCTGATCTGCCCTAAGCGGGCTTGAATCAATTCTGCTTGGATCGGTGCCCGATAAATTTCCCGCATCCGTTGAAAAACTTCTGACTCATCCAAGTGTGCGATCTCATCAAGGTATGGTTGCGGATTTTCGTATCTGGTCCAGATTCCTTCAAGATCCAGTACTCCGAGCATTCCCATTTTTCCCATCTGGATCGCTGTTTCTGGAGAGGTTACTGAATCCATTGGAGCTGCAATAATCGGCGCATCAAGCAAATAAGCATCGAACTGCCAGGTAACTGACACATCTGTTGCATCACGGGTACGCCGTGAAGGGATCACGGAAATATCATCGAAAGAAAACCCCACTGTGGCGCGTTTTCCACGCCCAATTTCCACTTCGTTACTCATGCTTTAAGCCTAACGGATTTTTCTTAAAGCCGGCGCGCAAACTATCGCTGAACGGCAGTTTGTAGCATAAAAATTCGTAACGAAATAATGGGCAAGCATACGATGCTGCGCAAAGCTAACTGACACTATTTTTCCTTTACTTTTCCGGATTTAAGTTCGATTCAAGCCAAAAATTCTCAATAGCACAACCCAATAGCTCAAATGGCAAAGAAATTATCAGGCTAAGACCTCGTATACTGAAAGCAGCAATAATAAATGAATTTATGAAAAGAGCTGTAATGTGGAGTAATCGCGGATTGGTGGGATTTGATACGGAAACTACTGGGATCAACCCGCTCACAGATAGATTGGTGACGGCTTCGGTGATTGTGGTAGACGAGCAGGGCACGCATAAGCACTATTGGCTCGCCGATCCGGGAATTGAAATTCCTGAACGCGCAGTGCAAGTGCACGGTATTTCTACGCAAAAGGCGCAGACGGAGGGTCGTCCGGTTGCCGAAGTATTGGAGGAAGTGGCAAGCCTTCTTTCGATGCATTTGCGTGAAAATCATCCAATCGTAGCTTTTAATGCCGGATACGATTTAACACTGCTCGAAAACGAGCTTCGCAGACATGATTTACCCACGCTTGCAGCTCGGATCGGGCAGGAGATCGCACCCGTGCTTGATCCGTTTTTACTTGATAAATATTTAGATAAATGGCGCAAGGGCAAGCGAAAATTGGAAAATGTGGCAATGCATTATCAGGTATGGGCTGATGATGCTTTCCATAATGCCGAAGCGGACGTATTAGCCACACTGCGGGTATTAGGTGCAATGATTGAAAAATACTCCGGCAATACTGAGGGGAAGGATATCGCAGCAATGGATTTGGCTGATTTAATGCGTATCCAAGGCGAAGTTCATGCAGAAAGTGAGGCTTATTTCCGTAATTTAGCAATAAAAAATGGACGCGCGCCCGCGAATATATCTGGTTGGCCAATTTCTCGGGAATTGTAAATTCATTCCTTCACTAATGCATTTGCCTCAGATTCTGCGTTGCATATACTGTCTTTCTTTTGCCGTATTACCTAAAATCAGGTTGTAATATAGCTATTATTCTTGTATTGCTTTCTTGCTTCTCACGGAGCAGATCTGAAACTTAGCAAAGTTAAAGTATGATTATCTAAATTAGGGCTTTATCCCTGTAAATAACAGTCCTTTATCCCCATAAGAAGAAGATATGTGAGAGCTCTAACGTACGATTTGCCAAGAAAATTTTCCGATTCCACATTTATCCGAAACAATTAACATATGCTTGATTTACACACAACTCTTTATGCGCAAATGCAGTCTGGTCAGCACAAAGCTGACGAGATGCGCACGCCGTTAAAATTTCTGATTGCAACGATACTTGCTGGCTTATATATCGGTATCGCCGATATATATATGATGACGGCAGCTGGTCCGTTTTTCGCAGCTGATTCTCCGGCAACGATGCTCGTAGCTGGTTTAGTTTTTGGAATCGGTCTGGTACTTGTTGTTTTTGCTGGAGCAAACTTACTTACCTCAGCGATGATGGCACTGCCCCATGCTGCTGCCGGAAAAATGATTACCTGGCGCCGCGCATGGCTGGCAATGATCCTGATTTTCTTTGGAAACTTAATCGGATCAGTTATTTTCGCTTACTTGATGGCACATAGCGGAATATTTGACGATGGTACTGCTGCGCGTGAAATGCTTGATTATCTTGTTCATTCCAAGACTGCTAAACCAACTCTTGCCCTGTTTATTCGCGGTATTTTCTGTAATGTGCTGGTTTGTGGTGGAATTTGGATGGCATCGCGCACAAAGAATGACTGTGCAAAGATTCTGATTCTTGTGCTTTCAATTGCGACTTTTATTAGCGCAGGATTTGAACACGTGGTAGCTAATATGACCACAATTTCCCTTGGAATGTTCCTGAGCATCCCTGATGCCACATTCGGAGGTTTTGCTTGGAATCTGCTCTGGGTGGGTCTTGGAAACCTCGTTGGAGGAATGCTTATCGTTGGCGGTTCATATTATGTGTATGCCGCTCCAGCAAAGGCACCAGCTGCAGAAATGAGCGATGCACACTAACAAGATCCGGTTTGCAAAATTTCACGAGTATCAACTCATACCAAGCGGGAAATATTTCCCTGAACGGAGCCGTGCTCAGCTGCATTAGGGAAATAGGAAGATTGCGCTCATAAAATAGTTCAGATTTCGATAATTTTCTGAGTACATTTCAGTTTGTGTTTGTGAAATACGACTTCAGGTGTGCGGCTTTTGAGAATCAAAAGTCGCACACCTGATACTTTTGTTTGCTGATATCTGCCTTCTATCCGCACAGAGATAGTTGCGGATTATTATTCGAGATTGAGATTCTCGCTGCGACAATTCTCTTTACAGTGGCAATCGCGTCGTCCAGTATATTTCCAGATCCTGATTCCGAAAACCACAATTAAAGCTACCAGTGCGCACCAAAGAACAAGATAAATAGGACCAAAAATTGCAACTAAATTCATTGCTAATTATTGTGCGTAGTCAAAGCAGTTAAACCGGATAGATTGAACCGCATCTTGGTTTAATCACCCAAAACTAAGCTATCCCAAATCCGTTTCCTTTATGATACATCTCACACATCGATGGAGTAAATAGTTTCGAATGCCCTCTTTTCACTAACAGCACTGATCGGCACTCCACCACGTTTACATGCTTCTCCTGGTGTAAGCTGCAAGCGCAAGACTTGCAGCTTACACCACACGCTAAATAAATTATGCGAAAAATATAAACCAAATATTAACGATGCGAAGAATAATTTGGCGCTTCTACCGTCATTTGCACATCATGCGGATGAGATTCACGCAATCCAGCTGCAGTAATCCGCACAAATCTGCCCTTCTCATGCAATTCGTCAATCGTGCGTGCACCCGTATAGAACATCGTCTGATGTAAGCCGCCAATCAGCTGATATGCCACTGATGCAAGCGGCCCCCGATAAGGCACCTGCCCTTCAATTCCCTCAGGAATAATCTTATCGTCAGTTGTTACATCAGCTTGGAAATAGCGATCCTTTGAATAGGAAACGCGCCCGCGTGAACTCATCGCCCCCAGCGAACCCATCCCGCGATAATTCTTGAATTGCTTTCCATTCACGAAAACCAGTTCACCAGGAGATTCTTCACAACCAGCAAGCAGCGAACCAAGCATTACCGTAGACGCACCTGCAACCAAGGCTTTCCCAATATCACCTGAATATTGCAGACCGCCGTCTGCAATCACTGGCACACCAGCAGGCTTACATGCCAGGGAAGCCAGGTAAATTGCCGTCACCTGCGGCACCCCCACCCCGGCAACCACCCGCGTAGTACAAATCGATCCTGGCCCAACGCCAACTTTCACTGCATCCACGCCAGCATCTACCAGTGCCTGCGCGCCTTCGGTAGTAGCCACATTTCCACCGATTACCTGAATATTTGCGAATTGCGGATCAGATTTGATTCGCCGAATCATTTCCAGCGCTAACTTTGCCTCGCCATTAGCGGTATCCACCACTAACACATCCACACCAGCGTCTGCCAATGCTTCCGCACGTTGCCAAGCATCTCCCCAATAACCAATCGCAGCCCCTACCCGCAACCGACCATCAGCGTCCTTCGTCGAATCCGGATACTTCTCAGACTTTACAAAGTCTTTCACCGTGATCAAACCGGCAAGCTTTCCTTCATTATCGACGAGCGGAAGTTTTTCAATTTTATTCTTCGCCAGCAATTGCGCTGCTTCTTCAGAAGTAATGCCCACATTCCCCGTAACCAGCGGCATTGGCGTCATTACTTCCTGCACTGCTAAATGATCCCACTTATCTGTGGAGATAAAACGCAAATCACGATTAGTGATAATCCCGAGCAGTACTTGATTCTCATCAACCACCGGCAATCCCGAAACGCGATATTTCCCGCAAAGTGCATCAAGCTGTGAGATCGTGGCCGTCGGCGCTACCGTGACCGGATCAGTCACCATCCCAGATTCGCTTCGCTTCACAATGCGCACCTGATTGGCTTGGTCTTCAATCGAAAGATTGCGGTGCAAAATCCCGATTCCTCCTTGCCGCGCCATCGCAATCGCCATCCGCGATTCTGTAACCGTATCCATTGCCGCAGAAAGCAACGGAAGTTTCAGTGTAATTTCGCGGGTGAGCTGCGAACTTGTATCTACCTCTGACGGCACCACATCAGTAGCGCCGGGAAGCAAAAGTACATCATCGTAGGTTAAACCTGTTAGGGCAAAAGGATCATGCGCAGTCACTTAAACCAACCTATCTGTCTATTTTGCAGGCAAATTTGCATCCTCTACCGCAAATTCACGCTTATTTTCAAGGTATCGGAGTTTTACCGGCAGAGCCGCACAAAACTCTTACTGCCAAGTATAGAACTCTCACTCAGCTTTTTAGCTATCAGCTTTGCGATGTGAGCAAACCTTGATTAATTGAACCGAAAAAGGATAGTCTAAATAGCGAATTAATCAAGAGTTGAACTACTTTTACGGTTTTGCCATCTTCTTGTTAGTGATTGTTCGCAACGGTTTTACAAGCTTTTGCAGCAATTTACAGTTACATACTGAATACTTACATTGGCGGAGAAGAGCTCATTTTCTTGACGGAGCAGGAAGGATAGACCTTGGTTTCACACATCAAAGATGTGCAGGGCGCAATAGTCGATTTTTGGGACTGGCAACAGCAAGGTCTATGCAACACCCTTGATCCTGAATATTTCTTCCACCCCGAAGGGGAACGCGGAGGTCCCCGCCGTCGGCGAATCGAACGCGCCAAGCGCATTTGCTTCAGCTGCCCAGTGATCGAAGAATGCCGCGACTACGCACTCCTCCACCACGAACCCTATGGCGTCTGGGGCGGGCTTTCCGAAGAAGAACGGACGGCAATATTACAGCAACGCCGTCAGCGAGCACGCAGCGCCTAGACACCTGGAACGCCCCCTAAAAGTGAAGTGTCACATAGCTAAATCTGGGGATATTCACAATATCTGAGATGTAAGAAGGTCTATCAGGTATTTTGAAAACGGGATATCATGTAGCCTGTCGTGTAATCATAGATCTACGCCACACAGAAGATAAAACATTGTGAGTTGTAATTTTCGTATTGGCGCTATAGAAGGAATTATCAATGGCTGGACAATCTAATAAAGCTGCTGATCTGACGCAAGATGAAAGCACCGCTAAATAACATTCATTAACACGCATTAAAGGTTATGTTCCCTGGTTTGCAACAGATACTTCTTTAGCATTCTCAAATGCGATTAACGGTTTCGTCCTCCCCGTATTAGTACTCTTAGTAACAAACTCCCCAACAGGAGCCGGAATCATTTCAGCCATCAGCCTTGCAACCGCTGGCATACTGGCAATTTTCGGCGGATGGATTCAAGATTTCTACAATAAGCGCACTATTGTGCTATGTAGCTCATTTGCCGGATTTTTGATTTTTCTCAGCGGAGCATTGCTGCTCATAACGGGATTCTTTAACCTTATCACCGCAGCGATCCTTGCATTTGCGCTCGGCATCCGCACCGGATTAGCCGGAAGCGTAACGAATATGATGCTACGTTCCTTTATTCCCGCAAATCTTCTTCCGAAAGCAATCTCAGTAAACCAGGCGCGCGATTCCGTTGTGCAATTAGGTGGCGAGCCGCTTGGCGGATTTTTATTAGAGCTTGGAAAACCAATTCCCTATCTCACAAACTGTATCTTGAATGCTGCTGGTTTCATCTCAGCATTAATGCTCCCAAGCAACACATTTGCCCCAGCTGCGGATGGAAAAAATACCGTAAAAAAATCAGTGCTGTAGAAGTTTTTATCGGATTTCGTGTATTTAAAGAAAGTTCACTGATTCGAATAATTATCATTGCAGGTAACTGCGCTTTCGCAATTTTTAATGCAGTACTTTTAGTTCTCACAATGCATATTGTAAAAGTCACAGAAAGCACAATTATCGCAAGTTTCTTAGGCACCTCAATCGCAGTTGGCGTATTTGCCGGTGCGCTGCTTGCCCCGAAATTAATCAATAAATTGCATGGCGGGTTGATCATAGTCCTTGCTTACGTGCTACCGCTACTTTCAATATTGGCACTATCACTGACAAATTCAATTTATTTGCAAATAATTTGCCTGCTGCCAGCCATGCTGCTCTTACCCGCCGGCAGTGCTGTAATGGAATCAATCCTGATGCTTGCCGTGCCAAAGAATATGCTTGGACGGTTCTTTGCCACCGTCGGAATTATCGAATTATCGCTGAGCGCCACTATATCACTAGGATTATCAGCTTTCTACGATTATTTTGGATTTTTCTCTACACTACTTCTCGCACTAGCTTTGACAGCAGGATGCGTACTTGTACTGTTGCTCAGTGAAAATATTAGAAAAATTCCGCTTCCAGACGAGTATGAATCATATCTTGCACAGCTTCAGAAGGCTTAACATCATTTTCTTTTAGGTTGCCGGTGTTCCACGTTCGCTCCACAAAAATTAAGTGAATTGAAAATAAATGCATTAAAAAACATCTGCACAATTTCTTGCACGGACACCTTCACAGACGCATTACTGCATGACAATCATACTCATTCAGCAAAATTCAAAACCTCGCTTAAAAATCGCAAATCGGAAACTTTTGGCAATGCAGTTAGACAGTTACCAAAAGTTTCCGATAAGTGCTCATGAGGAAGTTAAATTGCGAAGATTATTGTAATTTCTTTGCAACTCGGCGATGTGCCTCCCAAATTTCCGCTGGCAGATCCGTAAACTGCTGTAGATGCTCTTCGCGGTAGCCGATTTCACGCTTCCACAGTGCAACATCTACCGATAGCAGCGCATCTAGATCTGCTAAATCTCCGGTAAAACCGTCAAGATTCAATTCTTCACGCTTTGGCACAATCCCAACTGGTGTCTCTTCGCCTGTTACCCGTCCCGCTTTAAGATCCAGCAACCAAAGCAGTGCACGCAAATTATCTCGATAACCTGGCCAACGGAAATGCCCGTCAACCGGATCTTTCTGGAACCAATTTACGTGCGCAAAAATCGGCTGATGCTCAGCACTGCCAATCACACGCAGCCAATGACGAGCATACTCACTCTCTGGGTAAGACATGAATGGACGCATCGACATTGGATCGTACCGGAGCACGCCCTCTTTGCCTTCAGCAGCTGCAGTTGCTTCCGCACCGAGTGTCAGACCATCGTAAACACCTTCAGCCAAATCAGTAATTGCACGGATCAGCGGCTCACGGTCTTTTACCCGACCCCCGAAAATGATTGCATCAATTGGCACGCCACGCGGATCTTCATAATCTGGCGCAACATTAGGCACATTTGCCAAAGATGCAGTAAAGCGCGAATTTGGGTGTGCCCACTCATCCCCTTTTGCTTTCGAGCGTTGCTTTTCTGCTGGACGCTCAGAAATCTTATTTCCTTTCCAATCCAGCCAGCCAGTTACATCTTCAGGATAATCTGGGGTCTTGCCCTCCCACCAGACTTCTTCTTTTTCGGGATTATAAGCAACATTGGTGAACAGTGTCTTTGTACCCTCTTTGATTGCTTCCATCGCCGTCGGATTGGATTCCCAATTCGTATCTTTTGCAACGCCAAAAGCACCATATTCTGGGTTCATCCCATAAATCCGTCCGTCATCCCCTACGCGCAGCCAAACGATATCATCGCCATAGAAATGCACTTCATAACGATCACCCAAAGCATCTGGTGCCAGCATCATTGCTAAATTAGTTTTTCCAGATGCTGAGGGGAAGCCGCCACACACATAATAAGTACGATCTTCTTGCTTATCTTTGATCCCGATCAGCATAAACTGCTCAGAGAGGAATTCCTTGGAAGCCCATCCATCATAAGCAGCCTGCCGTAAACCGTGTGCGATTTTGCCGAGCAAAGCATTTCCACCATAAGAAGAACCAAAATGCAAAATTGTGCGATCATCAGCAACTGTTGCAAAAAGTCGCTGATCTTCTGGCGTACCTTGCCCAAGATTCTCCAAATCGCCGGTAACATGTACAGCTTTTACAAACTCATCCGGATCAGCAAGATCATTCAAATACTCGACGCCAACACGCGCCATCCGAATCATATGTAAAACAACCGTGAGATTATCGGTAAGCTCCACACCGCGTGCCCATTTTTCAAGCGGAGATTTTGGAGGTGCCATTAAATAAGGCACCACATACATCGTCTTACCCTTTGAAGCACCGCGCATATGCGCAATTTGAAGTTCCGTAGTTTCAGCAGCATCTTTCCAGTTATTGTAAACTCCTGCATCCTGAGGATTATGCGTTGCAACAACTGTGCGTTCCTCGCTGCGTGCAGTATCCTTGTGGTAGGAGCGTGAGTAGTAGAGATCTTTACCAGCCGGTGCAATTTCGCCACTTGCTAAGCCTTCGGCAATCAGGCGATCGTCGTCTTTTGCGGAAACAACTTCGATTTTCGCAGGTTCAGTGATTTCAGCCCAGTAACTTACATAGCGAACAACGGCTTCGTTGTGTAAGCCAGCATCGCTGAGGATTTGGGAAATATTTTCCATCAGGATTCCTCCATTTGCCAATCAGCAGTTTAACTTAGGGTTACCTAACTTAGGGCACCCTAAGTTGAGTTTACTGCAAAACTCACAAACAAAATAATGCCAAAAGTACTAGTCATAGAATTTCAACCAATATTCATCCTCAGCCACTGAAAACAATCGCAGATCACGGAAAAATTTGGATCGTCAATTTAGAAGCTTCCGCACTTTTCAAATCTAAATCCGGTTTCACACTTCCGGATGCGCAAAAGCAAACTATACACAGCAGAGATAACAAATTGGTCTGCTCAGCTATTTACCAAGCAGACCAATTTGTTGTTTTATTTAGATCACAGTATTTAACGCTCAACGATTGCGAGAATATCACGTGCAGAAAGAATGATGTACTCATCTGCACCATACTTTACTTCCGTACCGCCATAGCGCGAATAGATCACAACATCGCCCACTTGCACATCGAGCGGTACACGGTTGCCATTATCGTCGATCCGACCTGGACCAATCGCAAGCACCTTGCCCTCTTGCGGCTTTTCCTGAGCACTGCCTGGAAGTACCAGACCAGATGCAGTTGTTTCTTCTGCTTCAACCTGCTGGATCACAATACGATCTTCGAGCGGTTTAATGGAGACCGACACGGGTGCTCCCCCTTCTTATTCTTGGAATTTATCAGAACCTGTTTTACTCGTCGTCGCGGGAAACGAGCATTTCACAGGTGGCAGTATTCACCGCCATCAATTAAAGATTATGTCGAAAGTTGGCACTCAGCAAATCTGAGTGCCAACTTCTGTGCAGAAACTCGCTATCTGCGAAACCTACACTTCTTAAGTGCTCATTTCCACGCATACTGCAACTTGCGCAAAGCCACTATCGCAATCCCGCTCAGTACTGCAAGCAATGAAATCAGCACCCCATTCCCGATTCCCGATCCAGTATTCGCAAGATTCTGCTGCTGCACATGATCCGTTACATTGCTGTCTCGCATCGGCAAAATCGATTTGATCGCCGGATCTAGCTGCAGCAACGGATGCTGCTTCTTAGCTGGAGCCAATTCAAGCCACGGGATTATCTTTTTCGCTGTATCTTCGAGAGCGATCCACGGCTTCACCGTCCGACTCGGCTCAAGCTCCACCCACGGAACCACCCTCCGACTCGGCTCAAGCTCCACCCACGGAACCACCCTCCGACTCGGCTCAAGCTCCACCCACGGAACCACCCTCCGACTCGGCTCAAGCTCCACCCACGGAACCACCCTCCGACTCGGCTCAAGCTCCACCCACGGAACCACCCTCCGACTCGGCTCAAGCTCCACCCACGGAACCACCCTCCGACTCGGCTCAAGCTCCACCCACGGAACCACCCTCTTCGCATTGTCTTCAATTGGTGCTAATTCTATCGCTGGAGCACTACGCAGAACCATTAATCGCAGCGCAGCCACATCTGCCCCATTTTCCAAAGTGATTCGCTCAGGCTGCGCAAGCACTTGCCCGTCACGAATCAATACATCATACTTACCCGCAGGTACCATATTTGCCCGCCATTGCTCCATCGCAGAATTTGCCAATACGTAAATATCTGACTTTGCATTTAATTCACCAACAGCTACGGGCACATCTTTCACCTTATATGCAAGATGGAACGGTTCAGCGGTTAATTTTTCATAAGTTGCCGCAATCTTTTCGTACGAATCAAATTTCAGCCACGAATTTTCTGCACGGAATTTATTCAAGCCACGCAGATACTGCACTTCATTCGAATATTGTGCAGCACGGTCATAATCAATTGCATTTACGTGATCCGAGGATTTATACGAATTATGATCACCATTCTTTGTACGCAGCATTTCCTGCCCCGCATGCAAGAATAATACACCTTGCGCAATGTACTGCAAGGATGTACCAAGCGTCTGCCGCTTCGCAATTTCTGCATCTGAAGCTGTCGGCAGCGTTGCTTTTAGCTTGTCATACATCGTGAAGTTATCATGCGCTTCATTGTAAATTACTGATTGCGCCGGTGCAGCAAAATCTCGTACCCCTTTTGCGCCCGTAACGTTTCGATAAATCCGCTCGACGAGCCTCCCATCAGAATTTCCAGAAATGAACCCAGGATTATTCGCCGTGAAATTATCACCCTTCACAGCATCACGAAAATCGTCATTAAAATGCGCCACTCCAGGCATCTGTGCAGCATGACGATAATTTGACGGCACCACTCCGGCAGGATGATTCCCCATCTCCCAGCCTTCACCCAAGACGATGATCGAAGGATCGATCTGATTCAACGCTGCCCGTACCTGGTTCATCGTTTCCACGTCATGAATCCCCATCAAATCAAAACGGAATCCGTCAAGCTGATAATTCTGTGCCCAATATTTCACTGAATCAACGATAAATTTCCGCATCATCGGCTGCTCTGACGCCGTTTCATTCCCCACACCAGTACCATTTGTGAGATTACAATTTTCATCAAGACGGAAGAAATACCCCGGCACCGTCTTTTCCAATGGAGAATTTTGCACATTATAAACATGGTTGTAAACCACATCCATAATCACCCGCAAATCTTTTTCATGCATCGCTTTGATCATTGATTTAAGCTCTTTTACGCGCAGCATCGGATCAAGTGGATCGGTGGAATACGAACCTTCTGGCACATTGTAATTCACCGGATCATAACCCCAGTTATATTGCTTCCCGTATCCTAAATTGCCGGTTTCATCAACCGATCCAAAGTCATATATTGGCAGCAGCTGCACGTGAGTCACGCCAAGCCCGGCAATATAATCCAAACCAGCAGGATTCCCAGCCGTCGTTTTTGTGCCGGTTTCAGCCAATCCAAGGAATTTACCTTTGTGCGTGATACCGTTATTTGGGTGAATCGTGAGATCACGTACATGTGCTTCATAAATTACGGCGTTCTGTGGGGAACCAAAAGCTGCCATTCGCGCTCCCGCATCACCAATGCTTGGGTCGATCACCACTGAGCGCGTGCCATTAGCGGTAGCTGAACGCGCATATGGATCAACAGATTCATTGATCTTGCCGTCAGCAAATTTCAATCGGTAATTGTATTGTGTACCGGCTTGATCTCCGCTGAGCTCAATTTCCCAAGTACCTTTTTCGCCAGTTTTCATCTCAGTAACAGCACCGTTTTGAGAATAGTTCACAAACTGTACAGACTCAGCTGTTGGCGCCCAAAGCCGAAACTTAGTGCTCTGCGGAGTATAAATCGCACCGAGCTCGCCTTCATACGTGTACTTCTCATGAAATTCTTTGCTCCGCATTGCCGCACACTTCACCGGCTCAGGTTTTTCCGGCAAATGATCATTAGCGTAAAACACTACTGGATTTCCTTGCACTATCCATACTTCAGCCTTTCCGTTGGGAAATGACCGAATCGTCAAATCGTCTTTTGTATTCTTTTGTGCCCACTCATTTGCGTCAGTAGATTGACGTACGATCAAGCCCACCGAATCAATTCCGTTTTGATTCGTGTAGTTGATCGTGGCTACGCGTTCATTGCCGACGGCTCCAAAATCAGTGGATCTACCATTTGTTTCCGGAGGCAGCCAGGACCACACATTCCATCCGGTATAGTCTTCATCGTAGCGAATATAATGCACCTTTACTGCAACAGCTGTCGGAGCCTGCACCCCAACCGGCATTTCAGCTCCCGGCTGAGCTAGGATCACGTTCTGGCGATCTTGATAGTTAATGACGGCGGTAGAAGATACCGGAATATTTTTCAAATCTTCCGTCTGCCACGCCCACGCATTATCCGTTGTAGAGCGCCGCACGATTAGATTGATCGTGGAAGCAGGTGCCAGTGGGTGCAGATCTACAGTGAGGCGCCCGAATTGATCTTTACCAGTAAATTTCACTGAGCGCCCACGATCTTGCAGACCCCATACCCAAAGATTGTATTCCGCGGCAGGCACATTTGGATCGGGCGTGAACTTCACATTCACAACACCATTTTTTGCATTTTCTGCAGTACCCGTATTACCAGGATCGGTGCCAGGAGCAGGGGTCACATCACCTAAATTTCCACCTGGTTGATTTCCCGGCGCATCTGGCCCGCCGTGATCATAAATCCATTTATCCGGCTGATCATAGCTGACGGTAATTTGCCAACCGGGCTTAATCCCCTCCAGATTCTTCGTTTGCCAGAGCCACTTATTTTCCTGATTATTTGGGTCACGATGATGCACAATCAAATTCACGGTCGGTTTGCTCGGATCAGGATTTTGGAAACTTGCTGTATAGTTCCCGTGTTGATCCTTCCCGGTAAACATCACATCAATACCTTGCGCCCCGTCATTCCAGACATGAATCAAATATTGTGTGTCGGGAATATGTGCTTTCGCCGGATCAGGTTTGAAGGTCAGCCACACCATGTCTTGATTTGAAAAAGCCTGCGCCGACGCACCTTCGATCGCGGTAATCCCGAACGCGCTGCAAAGTATTGCAATAAACAGCGTGAAAATATTTTTTGACTTACGCTTTCGCACTAATCCTCCTTGATCAAACTTGAGGAAAAATCTATCAAGTTTTCTCTTAGCGCCGCAGGAAGAAGCTAAAAAATGTAAAATCCCGTGCAAAAATTTAAGTATTTAGCAGATATTTACAAGGATTACCGTCATCTTTGTGGAAAATCCTGCAAAATAATGATCAAAAATCCGCTCCCGATTTTGTAGTCAGCAAATTTTCGCTCACGTGAACCATACTGAAAATCTGTGCCACACTAGTATCGTGAGTATTCAAGATTTAGTTACCCCTAAAGGCGCACAGCTCCTTCGCACACTCCCGCCCTACTGCGAATCCGAAGTATTCTCACTCACCACCAAATTACGCAAGCAAGGGCACTCCAGCGAACTCATTTCCAGTGCACTTACGCAGATCCGGCTTCGCGCGAAAGCTCTCGCCAAATTTCCGTCAGCAATGGCGGCGCAGATGCTTTTCACCGCTGACGGTTTGGAACAAGCTACCAGACATAGTATCAGTCAGCTCCATGCCAGCCATTTTATCCACCACAATATCCGCACAATAACTGATTTGGGATGTGGTATTGGTGCCGATTCGATCGCCTTTGCAGAAGCCGGAATCGGAGTAAAAGCAATCGAAATCGATTCTGCAACAGCAACTGCCGCACAGCATAATCTTTCCCGCTACAATCACGCCGAGTTGATCCATGCCGACGGCACCAGAATTGATTTTTCTACACTCAAGACGGACGCGATCTGGCTCGATCCGGCACGCCGGCTGCACGGCAAACGCATCAACGATCCGGAACGGTGGCAGCCAAGCCTGTCACAAGCAATTTCATTTGGGCGCAAATTCAAAGCTGCCGGAATCAAAATTGCGCCTGGGATTTCCTATCAGAATTTACCATCCGATGCCTTTGTAACCTGGATCAGTACAGACGGAAATCTCTTAGATGCCGTGATTTGGCTTGGTGGCGCAGCGCCAGATAGCGGGCGTGCCGCGTGGGTAATTGCAGCAGGCATGGATGGTACCTGTGTGGTAAATAAGCTTACAGATACAAAAACAGATCCAAGCAATGAACCAGTTTTCCTACCTCCGCGAGAGCTGAGAGATTTTATTTATGAGCCTGATCCAGCAATTATGCGTGCTGGGCTGATTTACCGTGTCGCTGAAGAATTTGATCTTGCTCCAGTTTCAGCGAGAATTGCTTATCTCAGCACAGATAAAGAGATCGCTTCACCTTTTCTCAGTAAATTCAAAGTCTTAGAAGTATTACCTTTGAATCCAAAGAAAGCGCGAAAGCGTCTACATGATTTAGCAATTGGCAGCGTCGAAATCAAAAAGCGCGGTACCGATATTGCACCAGAAGTTTTTCGCAAAGCACTCAATTTAGATCGGACACAGAAAAAATCTGCCACACTTTTTGCGACGCAAATCCTTGGAAAGCATGTGTTGATTATTGCTGAGCGCTGCAAGTAAGAAGTTGTTCGGCGAAGAGAAATGATATAGTTTTGCTACCCAAACATAAATTTGATTTTAAGTGTGATCTATGAGTGCTTTTCTGCCTGCTTTTTTACTCACCCTCTTTGCCGGGCTTGCTACCGGCGTTGGGTCCGCGCTCGCATTTTTTGCAAAACGAACAAATCCCCGCTTCCTTGCGATCGCACTTGGATTTTCTGCTGGGGTGATGCTGTATGTGTCTTTTATTGAAATTGTTCCCAAAGCACGCGAGTCTCTAATCAGCGTAAGTGGCACAAGCACAGGATCATGGCAGACGGTGATTGCTTTTTTCCTCGGGATTGCGTTGATCGCGCTCATCGATATTTTCATCCCGGCCTCAGATAACCCACATGAGCTACGTAAAGAAGAGAAATTTAGCGGCGCACCTGGCACGGCAGATGTCATATTTCAGGCAAACCCTACGCAAAATGCGAAGCTAATGCGAATGGGGCTCTTTACTGCGGCTGCATTGGCGATCCATAATTTTCCAGAAGGCTTTGCGACCTTCCTTGCCGGGATGCATAGCGCCGAACTTGCTTTACCGATTGCTGTAGCAATCGCGATCCATAATATTCCCGAAGGAATCGCTGTATCTGTGCCGATTTTTTATGCAACTGGATCACGGAAAAAAGCATTCTGGCTTTCCTTTGCCTCCGGATTATCAGAGCCAGCTGGCGCATTGATTGGCTGGTTTCTGCTCTCGCAATTCCTTGGCACAGCAGGATTTGGTTGGGCTTTTGCCGCAGTCGCTGGAATCATGGTTTATATTTCTCTCGACGAGCTTTTACCAACCGCAGAAGAATATGGTCAGCATCATCATGCAATTCTTGGCCTGATTGCGGGAATGCTTGTAATGGCAATTTCATTACTCTTACTTTAGAATCAGTCACTATCGCAAACCGATAGTGAAGATACAATTTCTCACGCAGAAAATTCCAGCAAGCAGGGCATCATCCGGCTCTTTTGAACACAAAGTGGATATTGGGCTGCTGAAAATAGCGATGACATCACGAATTACCCGTATTTACCGATTATTTATTGCGGCAAGGTTTTGCCGACCGCAGATAAGTTCAACGAAGTTAAAAATGTTTTGGGGGTCAGCCTCTCGCAGGCTGACCCCCAAAACATTCAGCTAAGTTATAGCGCGCGAATCAAATCACGATTCAACATCGAGATAAACTCTAGCGGCACTTGCTTCGGGCAAGCAGATGCACATGCGCCAGTATTGGTACAACCACCAAATCCTTCTGCATCGTGCTGTGAAAGCATATTTACCACACGCTCTTTTCGCTCCGGCTGGCCTTGCGGCAAAATACCGAGATGCACTACCTTCGCGGAAGTGAAAAGCATCGCAGAACCATTTGGACAAGCAGCTACACATGCACCACAACCGATACATGCAGCCGCTTCAAAGGATTTATCTGCGTGTTCTTTGCGTACTGGCACTGCGTGAGCATCAGGAGCCGCACCCGTATTTACCGAAATGTAACCACCAGCTTGCACAATCCGATCAAGTGCTGTGCGATCCACTACCAGATCACGCAATACCGGGAAAGCGGTAGAACGCCACGGTTCGATCGTAATAGTATCGCCGTCCTTAAAGGTACGCATATGCAGCTGACAAGTAGTAGTAACTAGCGGCCCATGCGGATCGCCATTAATTACCAAACCGCACTGACCACAGATACCTTCGCGGCAATCAGAATCGAAAGCCACTGGCTCCTTGCCTTCAGCAAAGAGTTCCTCGTTGAGCTGATCGAGCATCTCAAGGAAAGATGCATCATCAGCAACATTTTGAATCGTATGCGTCTCAAAGTGGCCTTCCGCCTTCGGGCCAGCCTGACGCCAATATTCCAGATTAATTTTCACTTGTAGCTCCGCTGCTTCATCTCAACAAATTCGTACTGCAAATCTTCTTTGTGAAGAACAGGCGCCTGCCCTTCACCCTTCCATTCCCAAGCACCAACATAAGCGAACTGATCGTCATGGCGAAGTGCTTCGCCTTCTTCGGTCTGGTGTTCAGCGCGGAAGTGCCCACCACAGGATTCTTCACGGTGCAATGCGTCAATACACATCAATTCACCGAGCTCGAAGAAATCTGCTACGCGGGTAGCTTTCTCCAAAGATTGATTGAGTTCCATTGCTTTACCAGGCACACGTACGTTCTTCCAGAATTCTTCACGAAGTGCGCGAATCATCTCGATTGCTTTCTTCAATCCGGCTTCTGTACGTTCCATTCCGCAATATTCCCACATGATGTGGCCAAGTTCCTTATGGAAGGAATCCACTGAACGATTACCGTCATTCTTGATCAGGTGTTCGATGCGCTGCGCATTTTCCTGCTCAATTGCGACAAGCTCAGGATGATCTGGCTTCACTTCTGGGAAGGATGCAGCATCAGCAAGATAATCATTGATCGTATTTGGCAGCACGAAGTAACCGTCAGCCAAACCTTGCATCAAAGCGGATGCGCCCAAACGGTTTGCACCGTGATCGGAGAAGTTTGCTTCGCCAGCTACATACAAGCCCGGGATCGTAGACTGTAAATCATAATCGACCCACAAACCGCCCATCGTGTAATGCACGGCAGGGTAAATCCGCATCGGCACTTCATATGGATCTTCAGCAGTAATCTGCTTATACATATCGAAAAGATTGCCATACTTGGCTGAAACCTGATCTTTACCCATTCGCTCAATTGCTTCTGAGAAATCAAGATACACGCCGCGTGCAATCCCACCAATTTCTGGCCCTACGCCGCGACCATCATCGCACATATTCTTTGCCTGACGAGATGCGATATCACGCGGTACAAGATTACCGAATGAAGGATAGATCCGCTCCAAGTAGTAATCCCGATCTTCTTCTGGGATATCACGCGGATCCTTCTTGCAATCTTCAGCCTTCTTTGGCACCCAGATTCGCCCGTCGTTACGCAGCGACTCGGACATCAGTGTCAGCTTTGACTGTGATTCACCATGCTGTGGAATACATGTCGGGTGAATCTGCGTGTAGCACGGATTGCCGAAGAAAGCACCACGGCGATGTGCACGCCAGACTGCAGAACCGTTACATCCCATTGCGTTGGTGGAAAGGAAGAAGACATTACCATAACCACCAGTAGCAATTACCACGGCATCAGCGATGTGCGTTTCGAGTTCACCAGTGACCATATCGCGAGCAATAATGCCGCGTGCACGCCCTTCAACCACTATCAAGTCAATCATTTCGTGACGATTGAAGAGTTCCACCGTACCGGCTTTTGCTTGGCGCATCAACGCCTGGTAAGCACCGATCAGCAGCTGCTGACCCGTCTGACCACGCGCATAGAACGTCCGCGAAACTTGCACACCACCGAATGAACGATTATCAAGCAAACCGCCGTATTCACGAGCGAATGGCACACCTTGCGCCACGCACTGATCAATGATCGCTGCTGAAACTTCTGCCAACCGGTAGACATTCGATTCGCGAGCACGGAAATCGCCGCCCTTGATCGTGTCATAGAAAAGACGGAAGTTTGAATCGTTATCGTTCTTGTAATTCTTTGCTGCGTTGATCCCGCCTTGCGCCGCAATCGAATGCGCACGTCGAGCTGAATCCTGATAGAAAAAGGCTTTCACATGGTAGCCCATTTCGCCGAGCGAAGCTGCACCCGCACCACCAGCCAAACCAGTACCAACCACAATGATCGAACGCTTCCGACGGTTTGCCGGATTTACCAGCTTTGCACTGAATTTGCGCTGTTCCCAACGCTCAGCGAGTGGTCCTGTTGGAGCCTTTGTATCGACAATTGGCTCACCTTCGCGGTAAAGCCCATGAATTAGAGTATCTGTCATTATCGTGCTCTCCCCTAATATTTATGAAATGAAACCGAAGAGAATGAAGGTTGGTGGAAGCATAAAGCCAACCACGATCAAGCCAGCGACAAGGCTGCCAACGAGCTTGTACATCCGTTCACGGCTCCGGCTAGAAAGACCAAGAGTAGCCAGGGCTGACCAAACACCGTGACGAATATGGAAACCTATTGCCAGCATCGCAATCAGATAGAAAATGTAAAGCCATGGAATACTGAATGCGAGCACCATGTTATTGTATGGATTTGCGACATCGTATGCGCCACCTACCTGCAGCTTTAATGCAGTGAATTGCAGTAAGTGGAAGACAAGCCAAATCGCAATCAATACGCCGCCCCAGCGCATCACAAAAGCAGTGTAGCTCTGGCTTGCGCGTACTTTCTTCCCCGAGCTGACCTTGTAGGCATTACCGCGTGCTTTCACTGCACGCTTCCACAAGGTGATTGCCGAATACATATGCAAAACGATGCACAGCAGCAGTGTGATGCGCATGATCCAAACGAATCCCTTACGCGGCAAAATCGGATACAACAATTCATAATGCAAATAATGCGCGTAGTGATTGTATGCATCTGCTCCAAGGAACATCTTCAGATTTCCATACATATGGAACAGGAGGAAGAGGACAAAGATGATACCGGTTGCTGCCATGAGCACCTTCAGTGCCACGGTAGTCTTACTTCCGCGATTAGTTTTTACTTTAGAATTAGCCACGTAACGAAAATACCAGAAGATTCAACGGTTTTTCGGTGCTCAAGACCTATTTTTCATTTTTTCGCATCCCTATCGTCGCTAACTTCAAATCAAGATTATTTTTCACCTTGAGTAATCCGCATCAGCTCGCAGTTTCTGGAAAAATGGCGGGAAATAGCGAAATTTTGTGAGAGTTTATTTGCGTATATCGTTTATCCCCGAGCAAGGCACTGAAAACCTAAATTTCGCATTCTTTACAAAGTTTTTTCTGCATCACGAGCGCATCATCATGCCGATAATAATTCTTTCGCAATCCCACTTCAGAAAACCCGGCATTGCGATAAAGTGCTTGCGCCCCAAAATCAGCTGCGCGCACTTCAAGAAATAAATCAGCTGCCTGATGTGCTTGCGCAACTTCGATCAACTGGGCCAGAAGTGCTTGCGCAATCCCACGGCGGCGTAAATGCGCAGCTACCGCAATCGTCAAAATTTCTGCTTCAATCCCGAAACTTACGCCGCCCAGAGCAATGATTTCACCCAAACTTTGATGTGGCTCAGGCGGATTGAGCAACGCCAGATAGAGGCAGTCTGTACGTCTCAGCTCATTTTGCCAAACTGCTTCAGGCCAGGCATCTACAGCAAAATTTTGCGCATCAAAATTCGCACAGCGCTTCGCCCATGCAGGTGTCAATCGCTGAAATTCTACTTCTTGCAAATTACGCATGATCTGAGTTGTAAATCAGGAAGAGTCACTTTGCGCCAAGTTCATACGGATTTCCGGTTGCAGGCACTTGTGCATGGTTTCCTGCCTGCACGTCAGGACGGCGTAAATATTGCGGGCGCACAGCAAAATCAATTTCCGCTCCCGCATCTTTTTGCCCCTGACGGGAAAGATATAGCCGTGTAAACACTTCGGGAGTGCATTTGGCAGTGATCCGCTGCGTGAACTCATCTGGATAAAGCTCTGCATTTGCACACACCACTATCGCCGGAGATCCGCTCAATTCATCAGCAAGCGCGCTCGGCTTGAGCACCCGCGCAGCTACAAGCACTTCAATATCATCTGCGCCCATTGCTCTTGCACGGAGTGCGAAAACTTCTTTTCGCCGTGCATCGATCACGGCTTCGATCAGATTTGCCCCCTCCTGGGAACCGGCTAAGGCCAATGCTTCGAGTGATGAAATTCCATAGATTGGCACATCCCAGGCACGTGCGAGGGTCTGCGCCGTCACCAATGCTGCACGCAACCCAGTAAAAGCAGCTGGACCAGTACCAGCAATGATCGCATCTGGACGCGTTATCCCAGCCTCAGCAAGCACCTCCTGCACCATCGGGGCAAGATATTCAACATGGTGGCGGGTGTCTGCAGATTCACGCACCGCAATACATTTTACCGCTGCCAAATCACTTTCACAGATCCCAACTATCAAGGTATTGGAAGCATCAATTGTAAGAAACTGCATCGATTTCTTCTTTCTAAAATATTATTTTCGTTATCTGCCAATTCTGATCAGCAAATAACGAATTAATTTTCCAAACTTTCCTGTATCACACTGCCAGGCGGACTTTCATAGAGCGTTACTTCCCCACTTGATTCACTAAATTTTACTTTCTTCTTCCCGATTTCAGATACTTTCTCCGAAGAACGTACGGTACGATGATGCCCTGTTGCCCAATACCATAACGCATCGGCAGCGCTTTGCTTACGTGCTCGTTCAAAACGCGATTCCCAAATCAGCCAGGCAAGGGAAAACACCAATATCGCAGCAATCACTCCCGCAACGATCAACGATGCCAGCCACTGCGTTGAATCATATATTTGTGGTGCAGTCACTTGCTGTTTTTCAAGCGAATCAGCTGTTTCACCATCAGAGATGATCCCCTTTCGCTGGGTATAAAATACTTCCAATGGCACCGTGCCAAGCACCAGATTTTCACCGCTTGCTGAAGCTGCTAAAATCGACTTCCCTTTTACTGCGAACCAGGCTTTCAACTCCGTATCGTAAATCAGAGTTTCTGCATCAGGAACCTGCTGACTACTCGCTGGCGGCGGTAAAAGATGCTGTGCAAGTTTCGCATCGCCAAACACTTTTCGGGTGCTCGTAGCGTCAGTATCAAGTTCGATTTGAATCACGCCAAGAGCATTTCCCTGTGAATCAGAAATCGGCGCTACGCGCAGCTTGGATTGCGTGATTATCGGCCAGCCATTCACATCAGTTTCGTCTTTAAATGAGTAAACTTTTACCGGTTTTCCGATTTGTAACTGTGCGATCTGGGCTGCTTGCAAACTGGGAAATTCTTGCGATGCGAAGGATTTCACCAATGCCATCCCAGATTCCTTCAACCATTTCTCAAGCGTCTCATCACTGATCAGGAATCTTGGCAGTGGTAAAGGCATCCTAGTGCTGAAATTATTTAAGGCAGCTGTTTGCACTTGAATCGCTGAAACTGGAGGTACTGACGGGATGGCAACAACCGTGGAAATCATTGAAAGACAGCTCGCGAGCGCACCGCAAATTCTCACAAGCGAGTACTTCCACTGCCGCTTCAAAATCCGCATCGCCACTCCTTTCTCGCTTTCATTGATTTATTTGCGGAACTGTCATTTGGCAAAATCAGGCTGCACGTGATTTTCCCAATCCGTTTTGTATTTTCCGTTCTGCCTTGTGCCGCTGGCTTTAGTTTTCGTAGCTCATCAGTGCTGCCACATCAGTATCTGCAAGTACAGCTTCCAAATACTGTTTCCCCCGCTCACCATAGGCCACTGCAAGCAAAGTACGCGGTGCGTCAGCATCAAGATCTGCTGGTTCAAGCCCTGCAGCCGCTCCTTGTGGACGCTTAATCGTCAGTTCAATGCGATCAGCGGAGAGCACTTCTACTTTCCCTGCGCCCCATTCCACTACCGTTAGTGCGGCATCGAGAGAGGAATCTAAATCAAGCGCGTCAAGTTCTGCAAGCGAATCTAAGCGATAGGCATCTACATGCACCAAATCAACTCCAGCTGCTCCCGCATAATTTTGCGCAATCACGAAGGTGGGAGACGATATTTTGGCATTCACTCCAATTCCCTGGGCAATACCTTGAGTCATGGTAGTTTTTCCCGCTCCGAGCGGCCCGTTGAGCATGAGCAGATCTCCGCCTTGGGCATGCCGCCCAAATGCAGCACCCACTGCCTGGATCTGCTCCACCGTCAGTACCTCAATTTTTGCAGTCATGAACTTCCACCCATTCTTTTCACTTATTGTTTTCATGCGCTAAAACTGCTGCCAGAAATGCACTATTCTACGTAGTAACGCGGCACTCGTGTACCTAACCGAGACACAATCTCATATCCAATCGTATCGCAACATTTTGCAAGTTCATCGGCTGTTGGGTATCCGTCACCGGTCGCACCAAAAATTGTGACTGTGTCTCCGGGCACTGCATCTGGAGCCGCGATCACGAATTGATCCATGCAGATCCGCCCCACTATTTCGCATTTACTTCCATTTCGCATCACATGTGCCCGATTGGAAGCATGCCGTGGAAACCCATCGGCATATCCGAGAGGGACGGTAGCAAGACGTGTAGGCGTAGTGGTGATCGCCGTGTGCCCGTAGCTTACCCCAGTACCAGCAGGTACATCACGTACCGACACCAAATCAGCTTCGAGCCGCATCACGGGACGAAATCCGAGTTCCTCTGCCGAAGCATTCGCCGGTTCTGGGCTAATACCGTAGAGAATCGCTCCTGGTCGTACCATCGAATACCGCGTATCTGGATGCCAGAGCAGTCCGCTCGACGCAGCAATATGCAAGTATTGCACTTCGATCCCCGCATCCGACACGATTTGCCGTGCTGTTTCAAAAAGTCCTACTTGCTGCCGGGTGACAGGCGAATCTAGTTCATCTGCGCGAGCAAAATGACTCCATAGCCCGACTACTTCAATAAGTCCATTTTTTTCAGATGCAGCAATCACTGGCATCAGCTCACGCAATTGTGCAATCGAAAATCCACCGCGTGCCATGCCAGTATCAACTTCAATATGCACGCGCGCAGTGCATCCCGTATCGGTAGCGGCAAGCGCGATTTCGTCTAATGCCCAGGCAGCACTGAGTGAAAGATCGATTTCCAATTGCAGTGCTTCCCAGAATGGCGCGCCTGGTTCAGCGATCAGCGCGAGCATTCTTCCGCGTTGTGCTAAAGCTTTGCGCAATTCAATTGCTTCACCAAGTTGCGCTACAGCCAACCAATCGACTCCATGATCAAGCGCCCAGGTGCCGATTTGCTTTGCACCATGCCCGTACGCATCAGCTTTGATCACAGCCATCACTTCAGCATTCCCAGCAAGATCGCGCGCACGCTGCAAATTGTGGATAAAGGCGTTTCGTGAAATCAATGCTCGCGATGGGAAATGGGGATCTGCGATGCGGTTACTTGCCACAGATCACGCCTCCTCGCTAAATTGCTTGCTTCTCTTTCATATTCTTTACAGAACCTAGTGTTAGCTGCATCTGCAGCATTAATTATTTCAATGCGTGCAAAGCACTACTCGCAAAATTGTACGCCTGAATATTTCATCCGTACATATTTCGTGCTTTGCGGGCTCGAAATATTGATCGCGAGCAAAGTTCAGCTCCTGCAAAGAATATTTTAGCGCGCTTGCCGAGATCCTTTGCGCATATTTTCCAGCCGAGCAAACTTCGCACAGAAATCAACGTGATCCAAAAGCAATGCGCTTATTCAACAGTAACAGCCTTTGCAAGATTACGTGGCTGATCCGCTCACTGGGTGCACCGTGCGTCGCCCAGCGAGTATGCCCAATCGCAGCAAATGCATTTACCGGAAGCGGATTTGCGATAATTTCTGCGGTGAGATTAGCTACATGGCCAGTCTTCTTCCGCATCTGAATCTCTTCACCAGTATTTACGGCGATCCCAGCCGAATCGTAACCACGATATTCAAGCTGTTCAAGACCAGCAAGTACAGCTTGAATCGCCGGAGCGAATCCTTCGTCTGGCCGTTTAAGCTGGTCAGTTGTATTTTCGCTGCCAATATATCCTACAATTCCACACATAGGGTAAAGATCAAACGAGCATTGAAAGATGCTGATTCTCGATTCCCACAAAGCGATACAACTCACAATATTTGGTGGCTTATTTTGCATCGAAAAAATTCATCACAAGCGGATCCCTGCTTCTCAGGCGCATATGTGCAGATCCCCGCCGCAAAATGGCGTTCCCTTGCTGCTACTACCGAGCTTCCATTAACGGATGAAGACGTGCGTCGTCTGGCAGCCCTTGGGGATCCAATCGATATTGCCCAAGCCGACGCGATCTACCGTCCGCTCTCTGCCCTGATGCAAATGTATGCAAAAAGCACCCGCGAACTTTTACACGAATCTACTGATTTTATTGGTTTCCCAGAATCTCGCACACCGTGGATCATTGGGATTGCCGGCTCAGTAGCCGTAGGAAAATCAACTGCTGCACGTCTCTTGCGCGAGTTAATGAGCCGCTGGCCGCAAACCCCGAACGTAGATTTGATCACCACTGACGGTTTTTTGCTGCCAAATGCGAAACTTACCGAACTTGGGATCATGCATCGGAAAGGTTTCCCAGAATCCTACGATCGGCGTGCACTGCTGGATTTCTTGCATGACGTAAAATCCGGGAAGCCAAATTTGCAAGTCCCGGTATACGATCACGTTACTTATGACATCGTGCCCGATAAATTCATTACAGTAAACCAGCCACAAATTTTGATCGTGGAAGGGTTAAACGTACTGCAGCCTCCGCGCGCATCTACTACTGACGGCGAATTTCGTGCCGTCAGTGACTACTTTGATTTTTCGATTTATCTTGACGCTGCAGAAGCAGATCTCGAAAAATGGTATCTGCAACGAATGCTTGCATTAAAAGCAGGCGCATTTGCCGATTCCCGCTCTTTCTTTCGCAAATATGCAAATCTTTCTGAGCAAGAAGTACTTGCAATGGGGCGTGAAGTCTGGAGATCCGTAAACTTGCCGAACTTGCGTGAGCACATTGCCCCGACCCGCTCACGTGCTACTGTGATTCTCTCAAAAGCTACAGACCACACAGTCAAAGAAGTATTTTTAAGACGGCTCTAAATACATGATACGAAATCAAAATACGTAATTAGATTTGTGGGTGGGGAATCCAGCTTGCTGCATTCCCCACCCTTTCACTGAAATCAAAACAATCTTGCAAAATGCAATACCGCGCCTTGTGCCAAGCGTTTTAGCGCGATAACTTTTCTCGCACCACACCAGCAAGATACTCTGCTGCTCGATCTGCTTCCGCTTGCGTGCCTGCTTCAACCATTACACGAATCAACGGCTCTGTACCAGATGCACGCAACAGCACACGACCAGTCTCACCAAGTTCTGCCTCAACCGCATTCACCTGTGCTTCGACTTCGCTGACCCGATTTTTATCCACATTTGGCACATTGATCAAAGTCTGCGGAAGTTTCTCGACAAAAGCTACCATCTCAGCTAAACTCTTGCCTGCCTTAGCGACCTCACTCGCTACAAGTACGGCGGTGAGCGTGCCATCACCCGTAGTAGCATAATCGAGGTTGATCACATGCCCGGATTGTTCGCCACCAAGGTTATAGCCGCGTTTGAGCATTTCCTCGAGTACGTATCGATCGCCAACCTTCGTCGAGACTGTCTTAATCCCCTTATCACGCATTGCAAGGTGCAAGCCAAGATTCGACATCACAGTAAGTACAAGTGTATTGCGTTTCAAACGTCCGTCTGCTTTCATTGCAACCGCAAGCATCCCCATGATCTGATCACCATCAATGAGTTGCCCGGCACCGTCTACGGCTAAGCAGCGGTCAGCATCACCGTCAAAAGCAAAACCAAAATCAGCTTTCGTGGCCACAGTAAGCGCCTGTAATTGCTCTGGATGGGTAGAACCACAACCGTCGTTGATATTTTTTCCATCGGGCGCAGCATTGATCACCACTACATCTGCACCAAGTTTTTGGAAAACTCGCGGTGCTACATCGGCAGCTGCACCATTTGCACAATCGAGCGCAATCCGCAGCCCATGCAACGGCTGCCCGGCACGAATCAGATGATTCATATAGACCCGATCAGAGACAAGTGCCGTTTCTGAAATGGAACCCACTCCAGCACCTATCGGACGCTGCCATTCTTGCCCAAGCATGGCTTCGATTTCATCCTCGATCGCATCATCTAATTTGAAACCATCAGAATTGATGAACTTGATCCCGTTATCTGCCATTGGATTATGCGATGCAGAAATCATTACACCGAGGTCATAATCTTCTTCAGCCGTAAGATGCGCAACACCCGGAGTAGGAATTTCACGCACATGCTCCACATCCACTCCAGCGCTCGCAAGCCCCGCTGCTAATGCGTGCGAAAGCATTCCTGAAGACTGCCGCGTATCGCGACCAATAATTGCACGTGGCCGATGCCCCAGCTGCTCATTAGCAAGTACCCGCGCAGCAGCTTCACCCAATTGCAGGGCAAAGCCAGCAGTGATTTCTTGATTTGCAACACCACGTACGCCGTCGGTACCAAAAATACGTGCCATTTTCTGCCCTTCGTGAAAAGATACATCAGTTTCAGATGCCATCAGGTTATCTCTACCAGCGATTACGATCTGCTCGATATGACAATGAGCCGACCTAATAGTAGCAGAGCAAAAATCAGCAAGGTTTGCTCCAAGAGCAGATCCTGAGCTGACTCCAGCAAATTTCGTTTTACAAGCAGAAAGTCTAGCACTCTATACCGGTTATATCGATGCAATATTGACCGAATAAATAACTATTTCCGAATCGCGAGAAAACTATCTCAGCCCAATGCCATCACGAAAGTTTACGAAACTCCAAAAACGCCATCTGAAATAAATAGATCGGGTCCATCCCCTGGTTGTGGGGATGAACCCGATCAAAAAGCTTACTCTCCCAGAAATTCTCATTTCTGTGATGCACTGCGCGAAGCGAGCATCCGAAATAAAAGAATTAACGCTTGGAGAACTGCGAAGCCTTACGTGCCTTCTTCAAGCCAGCCTTCTTACGTTCAACAGCACGTGCATCACGGGTCAAGAAGCCAGCCTTCTTCAATGCAGGACGGTTTGCTTCACGATCAATTTCATTCAATGCACGTGAAATACCCAAGCGGAGTGCACCAGCCTGACCGGAAGGACCGCCACCGTTGATGCGAGCAATCACATCGAAACGACCTTCGATATCAAGAAGTGCAAATGGGGAATTCACAAGTTGCTGATGCAACTTATTTGGGAAGTAATCGTCAAGAGAACGACCATTAATCTTCCATTCGCCAGAACCTGGCACGAGGCGGACACGAGCAATGGCTTCCTTACGGCGACCAAGGCCTGCGCCCGGTGCGGTCAAGGATGCACCTTGACCTGTACGCGGAGCTTCGCTCTCGCTGGTATACGAGCTAACTTCGGTTAACTCTTCGGTTTCTACGGTGGTCTCAGCCACGGTACTCCTTAAGTTTGGTCCGGATTAGAATCTCGGATTTACTGTGCGACCTGCTTGAGCTCATATGGCTCTGGTTTCTGAGCAGTATGAGGATGCTCAGATCCGCGGTAGACCTTCAACTTGCTCAGCTGCTGACGGCCTAGTGTGTTCTTTGGAAGCATGCCTGCTACTGCCTTCATCACAGCCTTTTCAGGATTAGATGCGAGAAGCTCAGTGTAGGAGGTAGCCTTCAGACCACCCGGATAACCGGAGTGGTGGTAAGCAATCTTCTGTTCACGCTTAGAGCCGGTGAGCGCCACCTTCTCTGCGTTAATAATCACCACAAAATCGCCAGTATCAGCGTTTGGTGCGAAGTTTGGCTTATGCTTCCCACGGAGCAGGGTGGCAACTTGAGCTGCCAGACGGCCGAGAACGACGTCGGTGGCGTCAATGACGTACCACTTCTTTTCTACATCGCCTGGCTTCGGTGTATACGTGCGCACTTGCGTAGCCTTCGTTTCTATTCGGTGAATCGACACAAAACACTGCAGATTTATGGCTTTTGCAGTTTTTTATTGCTGCCGACTCTTTGGTCAAAATGTCAATCGTTGTACGACTTCGGTGCCAGACGAGTGGGAATGCATCTGCGCACAACCTGCACAACAGTAAATAAGACTATCGGGATTAGCGCACTGAGTCAAAGCTTTCTTAATTGCTGTGAGACGCTTCATTCACCTGATTTACTGAAATTGCCTCTAATTCAGCATATTCCATGCAAAGAATCGCTAATCTCGAAAAGAAAATTACTGAATCCGCATATTGCCTTCTCACCAAGTTACGCTGATGCCACACAAAATCTCAGGCGTCTGTACATCCACAGTCAGCTTCGTCTTGCCCCAGCTCAACTCCTCGGAAACGCCTTGCACGGAGAGCTTGCGCCGCCCACTCTGTGGGCGGCGGATATCCAATTTTCGCTAAAGTCAAACCATGCGCGGGAGCTACAATTACTTCCCCGTTCCGCAATCTTGCCGCAAGTCGTTTTGCCGGCCAGTCCGTTGGTCGCGCTCCACGCCCAACCTCAAGTAATGTGCCAACAAGTGTCCGTACTTGCGAATGGCAAAAGGCATCAGCTTTTACCCGCGCTAAAATAAAACTGTTTCCGGCAGCATCTTCAACGCGTCGGAAATTTAATTCTTGTAATGTCCGCACCGTAGACGCACCTAGCCGCGGCTTGCAGTATGAAAGAAAATCATGTTCTCCAAGTAAAGGTAGTGCAGCTTCGTTCATTGCCGAAAGATCCAGCTCTTGCGGCACCCACAGCACATCCGTGCGCATCGGATCCCAATTCGCTGCTCCGTCAGCGATCTGGTAATTGTACATCCGCCAAAGTGCTGAAAAGCGTGCATCGAATGATTGCGAAACTACCTGCGCAGAATAGACGACACAATCAGAGTATTCTTTCGGTTTGGGAGCATTGTGTGAAAGCACAGCATTTATTTTTCTTACAATCGCCTGCTCTGGCAGCAATTGCGAACGCCCCGGCAGTTTTTCCCAAACTGTGCGTGGTAAATCAAAATGTGCAACCTGCTCGCGTGCATGCACTCCCGCGTCCGTGCGGCCAGCTACAGTCAGCGTCACTGCTGCACGGCAAATCTGCATCAAAGCTTTTACAAGCTCACCTTCAACAGTACGCAGCCCTGGTTGCGCTGCCCACCCATGAAAAAACCTCCCGTGATAACGCAAATCGAGACGAATCCGTAAATTTTGTGCCAGTGTTTTTTCCACGTTCACCGTTCCCACCCCAATTGAAGAGCTACTACCCAATCTCATATTTTCTCAAAATTTTCCGCAAAAAATTTCACTATGTAAAATACCACGCAAAATAAGTTCATCGGAGAGTAAGCTAAACAGCGTGACTCTTATGAAAAATAGCCCCATCAAAGAAGTTCCCCTCCTCTCTCGCGGGAAGGTTCGTGATCTCTACGATTTAGGTGAAAATCTGCTGATCGTAGTGACTGACCGTGTTTCAGCTTTTGACGTCGTATTCGATGAAGTGATTCCAGATAAAGGCGGGATCCTCAATTCGATTTCAGCATTTTGGTTTGAAAAGCTTTCGCAGATCATCCCAAATCACATGATCTCGACGGACCCCGCTTCTTACCCTGAACCTTTCAGTAATTATGCTGAAGATTTAAGACATCGTTCAATGCTTGTCCGAAAGCTGCAGATGATCAATGCCGAGTGTATTGTGCGCGGATATCTTGAAGGATCTGCCCTGAAGTCTTATCGCAAAGACGGAACAGTTAACGGGATCAAAATGCCGGCCGGTTTGCAGCAGGGCGATGCGCTTCCTGAACCAATCTTTACCCCGTCCACAAAAGAAGAAGGCGGGCACGATATCAATATTTCAGTTAAACAACTAGCAAATATTGTTGGCACTGAAACTGCACAAGCTCTCGAATCTGCCTCATTAAAACTGTTCGCAGCAGCATCTACTTATGCTGGTGAGCGTGGGATCATTCTTGCCGATACAAAATTTGAATTCGGCTATCTTGACGGAAACCTTACGCTTGGTGATGAAGCATTCACTCCCGATTCTTCACGTTTTTGGGCAAGTGAAACCTGGGAGCCGGGTCATGCGCAAGAAAGTTTTGATAAACAATTCCTGCGCGAATGGCTGGAAACTCTCGAATGGGATAAAACCCCACCAGCTCCCGCACTTCCGCAAGAAGTAATTGCAAAAACAGCCGCAAGGTACCGTGACGCATACCAGCGTCTGACCGGAAATGCCTGGGTTTAATCAAATCTAGCGTTGATCTGAGAAAAGCAATTTGGGTGCTTGCAAAGATTTACAAGCACCCAAATTGCATTTTTCGCACAACAGCTTAAAGTGTAATTTCTGACTCCGCATCAAAATAGTGGATTTCCTCTTGCCGCGGACGGATCGTCAAAACTTCGCCAACATGAAAATTAGTTCCACGCGTTAGCAGTACCGCAATTCGCTCTGCATGATCATCATCGACTTGCGTACGCATCTTTCCATACAAATATGTTTGCGCACCAAGCATCTCAACCAAATCTGCTGAAATCTCAATTCCCGGCGTTCCAGGACTCACAACTTCCCACGATTCAGGGCGTACTCCAAGCAAAATTTCACCATGCACTTTTGCCACAATATTCCGTGGTATCGGAAGCAGGTAGGATCCAAGCACTGCATGTCCATTATCGATCCGGCAATGGAAGAAATTGATACTCGGTGAGCCAATAAACCCGGCAACGAATGCATTTGCGGGATTCGCGTAAAGCATCTTCGGAGTATCTACCTGCTGTAATTGCCCATCCTTCATCACCGCCACACGATGCCCCATCGTCATCGCCTCAACTTGATCGTGAGTCACATAAATGGTCGTCACTCCCAAGCGCCGTTGTAAGCTTGCGATCTCACCGCGCATTGAAACCCGCAATTTCGCATCAAGATTCGATAGCGGTTCGTCCATGCAATATACCGTAGGCTTCCGCACAATAGCTCGTCCCATTGCCACACGCTGACGTTGCCCACCAGAGAGCTCAGCTGGTTTGCGATGAAGCAGCTCATCTAATTCCAGCATTTTTGAAGCCGAATTAACTCGCTGCTCAATTTCAGACTTCGCAATTTTTGCGTTTTCCAAAGCAAACGCCATATTCTGTGCCACAGTCATATTTGGATATAACGCGTAAGACTGAAAAACCATCGCCACATCACGTTTCCGCGGACGCACGCGCGTCATATCTTCTGCGCCAATCAAGATCCGCCCAGACGTAGTCGGTTCAAGACCAGAAACCATGCGCAACGACGTAGACTTTCCGCACCCTGACGGACCGACTAAGACTAAAAACTCGCCGTCGGCAATTTCTAGATTGAGATTATCTACTGCTGGTTTTGTCGCGCCAGAAAAAATACGCGTAGCTGAATCAAAAGTTACACTTGCCACTTAAAGATCCGTATCCTGTTATGTCGCGTTTCTCAAACGCGAGAACTCATTAAAAAGCTATTGTTTTCTCAACGGCTTAATATCTGTCACTTCGGCGTGCATCACAAAAGCACTCCCTTTTACAGCGAGCGTGAGATGAGAGCAGTATCTTTGAACTGCTCTCATCTCCAGCACCGCCGCTGAACCAATCACTGGCTAACCAAGTATTCTCTTACTTCAGTTTCGGCTTGATTTGGGTGTCAATAATCTTCTGCTGCTCTTCATCAAGGGCCTTAAAAGTTTCTGCAACGTCAGCACCTTGAGAGATCTTGTCTAATGCAGCACCAATCCGCATCCCGCCACCAGGAACAAATGCACGAGCTGCATCCTGCTTTTGCGTAAGCTTCAGCTGTTTCACCGCAGTAAGGAAGTTTGGATTCGCTTCATAGTACTTCTTTGCTTCCGGAAGCTGCGAACCAGAAGTGCGAGTAATCAAGTAACCAGTGCCCTGGGAGAATGCGAAATTATTTTCTGGATTGGTTAAGAATGCCAAGAACTTTGCAGCCGCTTCCTTATTCTTTGCTTTCGCTGGAATTGCTACACCAGATCCGCCGGTGGAAACTCCAGAAACATTCTCTGGCGATGGCAAGAAAGCCGTCCCAACATTAAACTTTCCATCTTTTGAAACGGTCTGCAGGGAGCCAGTTGATTGCAGCATCGCTACTGCTTCACCTGCAACGAATGGTACTGCAGAATCCTTTGCGGCGGTGAAATAACCCTGCTTAAACTGGTCTTGCAAGAACTTTCCAGCTTCGATTGATTTCTCATCAGACATCGTCATCGTCCAGTCCTTTGAATAAGACCCGCCAAAGGACCAAATCATGCCCTGGAAATACCAATCCATATAATTCGCACCATCTGGGATCGAAAGCGGAGTAATATCTGGGAATTTCGCTTTCAACTTTGGCGCAAAATCGTCATTCCATTCTTGCCAGGTCTTTGGCCCACGATCAGGCAAACCAGCTTGCTGCCAAAGATCCTTGTTGTAGTAGAAAAGCGGCGTGGAACGAGCATATGGGACAGCAAAATGCGAACCGTTGAACTTGTACTCGTCATAAAGATTCTGGTTGTAATCTTCCGGCTTTGCATCTGCCTTTTTAAGCAGATCATCCAAAGGCTCCAGCTGACCATTTAACGCAAAGTTAAACCAGGTCACATCAGATGCCACAACCACATCTGGCACTTGCCCACCAGAGAGCGCCGCATTCAATTTTTGCGCAACTTCTTCATAGTCTTTTCCAGCATCCGTGAGCTTCACTTTGATATCTGGATTAGCTGCTTCAAAATCAGCAATAATCTTTTTTTCAATTTCTTTTGAAGATCCTGGGTGATTTGACCAAAAATCAACGGTCACTGGACCGTCAGCTTTATCTGAAGACTTTTCTGCAGCTCCCTGAGATCCCATCCCAGCACAGCCAGATAGTGCCAGCGAAACAATCGCCAGAGTCGCGAGTGCGATTTTGTGTGTTTTCATCATGTACCTTTCAAATACATTTTCATTTCGATTGCGAGAAAGAATTTTCGATTCACTTGTCAGAAGAACCGCTAAAAGTTCCCGATCCAGTGCATTTACCCCTTGACCGCACCAGAAGTAAGACCTTTGATCATGTTCTTCTGCAAAAGCAGGAAGACGATCAGCACCGGAATCACTGCAAGAACCGTGCCAGCCATCACTGGCCCCCAATTTGTAAGACCTTCGTTGTTTTGTAAGAAAGTCAAACCGATCTGTAGCGGTGCAGTAGCTTCGTCATCAGACATTAAGAATGGCCACAAGTACTCATTCCAATCATTGACAATGGTGATCAAAGCAAATGCCGAAAGTGTAGACCACGACATCGGCAAAACAATTCGGAACAACAGCTTCAACGGTCCTGCACCGTCCATCCGTGCCGATTCAATCACTTCCTTTGGCAGCGATAAGAAGTGGTTCCGCATCAGGAAAGTACCAAAAGCCGTTCCTGCAAGCGGCAAGATGATCCCAATAAATGTATTGCGCAAACCAAGATTCGCAATCAGAGAATAGTTTGAAATCAAAGTGATTTGGCTTGGCACCATCAAAGACGCAATGATCAGCATAAACACCAGGTTTCGCCCCGGAAACCGCAGTAAGGCAAGCGCATATGCAGAGGCAACGCCAAGAATTATTTTTATCGTCGAAAGGACAACAGTGATGATAATCGAGTTTCGCAAATAGGCGCCAAAAGCTAAATCTTCGCGAACCGTTTGGTAGTTCTCGATCGTCCACGGATTTGGCCAGTAAGTTGCAGGAGAAGTATAAATATCACCCTGTGTCTTAAAGGACGCAATCACGATCCAATAAATCGGAATCAAGATCAGCAGCAAAGCAATCAGCATTGCAATATAGCCAACAACTTTCAGCCAGACATTATGCGTAACTGCATTCATTTCATCACGGGATTCGACTTTCGTGCGTCGCTTTGGCAAAAATTTAATTTGCCCATTACCCGAAATCATCTTCGCTTTCATTTTTCACCTCGCTGCATGATCCGCACCTGCACCACGGTCACGATCAACAAGATCAAGAACAGGATCGTAGCTACCGTTGCACCATAGCCTGCACGGTTATTCACAAATGTTTCCTGATACACCTGGAAGACCATCGTTGTTGTGCCTGTCCCCTGCGGGCCACCACGAGTCATCACGTTAATAATGTCAAATACTTGGATCGAGTTGAGTAGCACCGTGATCGAAAGGAAGAAAGTTGTCGGACGGAGCTGCGGCAAAAGTACTTTTCGCAAATGCGTCCACGGCGAAGCGCCGTCAATTTCTGCTGCTTCATCGAGATCTTTCCGCCGTCCTTGCAATGCGGCAAGGTAAATCACGAAAGTATAGCCAAGATTTTTCCAAATATACGTCACAGTAACCATAAAAAGTGCCCAGTTGGGGTACTGATAAAAGTCTGGAGCTGCGATCCCGAAACGCTCTAATACGTCCGCGATCAGCCCAAAATCCGGAGCGAAAATGAATTGGAAAGCGACACCAATAGCGGCACCAGAAATCACGTAGGGCGCAAAAACCACTGAGCGCACAAAATTCCGTCCGATTAAACGCTGATCTAAAACAAGCGCTAAGAAAAGACCAAGTACAAGCGAACCAATTACTGCAGCAAGCGTGAAAATAAGTGTATTTCCAAGAATTATCCAGGTATTTGGATTCTTGAACCACTCTAGGTAATTATCAAAGCCAACCCAATTTGCAACGGGAGCAGCCAAATTCCAGTCAGTAAATGAAAGCCGAATATTGTCTGCTAACGGACGGTACGTAAATACTGCCAAGAAAATCAGATTTGGAATAAGTAATACTGCTGCCAATAGCAGCTCATGGTGATCTGGACGATCGGAACGTTGATTTACTTTCTGATCCTCTTTAGTTTTGCGCGCGGTTGCGTGGAACATCATGGGTTCGACTCTAGAGATGAAAATTAAATCGAAATCGTCTGCTCCTGGAACAGAAAATGAACAAAGTCTGAACTTTTTACTGTGCCATTTCAGATTCAGCCAAGTTGGCATTTCCGGCACGATTTTTCAGCTCCATAAACCTTAATATTTCAAGCAAAATCTGCTGCTGTGGCGCAGCTGCAAGATGATGATGCGATAAATAGAAATCAGCAGTAACTATTTGTGTTTTCAAGCACAAATAAATATTTAGATTCAGACGCATTGAGTGTTGCCAATAACTATCGTGAAATTTTTGCCGCATCCAAATGCAGCGCTGCAAAATAGGCTTTTTCCCGTTTTTGCGCTAATGTCATGCTCATGAATGTAGCATCGCACAAATGGCAAAGCGGCGCCCAGCGGAAGAAAATACGCCGGGCACGCCTTGATTCACTCCTCTTACCATTAAACACATTGACAGTTGATTGCGGTGGCGGAGGAATCAAAAGTGCGATCCTTGATCGGCAAGGCGCGGTGATCAGCAAATCGATTCGCACGCCAGTAGCTTACCCTTTTACGCCTGATGATTTACTTGCGATCATTGAACAGCAAATCCGTCAACATCAATTGCCTTTTAAGCGGATAAC
Source organism: Arcanobacterium hippocoleae (assembly GCF_031456295.1). Lineage (NCBI taxonomy): Bacteria > Bacillati > Actinomycetota > Actinomycetes > Actinomycetales > Actinomycetaceae > Arcanobacterium > Arcanobacterium hippocoleae. The sequence continues at coordinate 1,922,028 of NZ_JAVDUJ010000001.1, read as the reverse complement.
TGTGGGAATGCCGGGCATTATTCGGCGTGGTGTAGTTACACATACTCCGCATTATATCCGCCAAGGTGGTCCGCATACAGATATAGATCAGAGCTTAGAAGCAGCATGGAATGGTTTGCAATTAGCGCGAAATCTAAGTGCACATTTCAGCGTGCCATGCAAAGTCCTCAATGATGCAGAAGTTGCAGCTTATGCGGTGATTCGTGGAGTTGGAAACGAACTCGTTTTAACCTTAGGTACTGGTTTAGGATGTGCTTTTTTTGTAGCCGGAGATCTCTCAGCACATCTTGAAATATCACACGCGCCTTTTCGCACCGGAAAAACCTTTGATGAAGTACTTGGACAAAAATCGCGGATGCTACTGGGCGATACGGCATGGTCTGAGGAAGTATTTGCAGCCTTGCAAGCACTCTGGCCGGTGTTTCGCTGGGATCAATTGTATCTTGGCGGCGGAAACACACCTTTGATTACTGTGGATGTACAAACGAAAATAAATCATTTCGCACAAACCACTGCCGGGCAAGGATCAATTATTTTTATCGATAATTCTGCTGGCACCACTGGAGGCGTGCAAGCCTGGTATTAAATTTCAAAATTCCAGTGAGACATTTTTCCAAAATATTGCGCGGAAAAAATCTCCCTATTTGCAATATTCAAGATCCATTTTCGGAGTTATTTAGGCTTAATCCGGTAATGTAACTCCGTTTTGCAAATCGAAAATGTATTTCCCAAACAAAACTGGGGTCAAACCCTTTCGGATCTGACCCCAGTGAAGAAATTCGAGATGTTACTTCGTCTCTTCAGTTGCTTCTGCTTCCTCAGCAGCCACAACTTCTGCTTCCACTTCCGCAGCTTCTACTGCTTCAGCTTCTGGTGCTTCTGCTGGCTTTGTTTCTTCCGCAGCTGGCTTTGCCGCAGCTTTCTTAGCCTTTGGCGATACAGCTTCCAGCACAAGTGAAATCTCAGCTTGTGGAGCATTATCACCCTTACGGTTTGGCAGCTTCACGATGCGTGTATAACCGCCTTCGCGATCTGCAAACTTTGGAGCAAGCTCTTCAAAAAGAACGTATGCAGCTTCGCGATCACGCAATACAGCAAGCGCCAGACGACGGTTGTGGGTGTCGCCCTTCTTTGCCTTCGTAATCAGTTTTTCGATATATGGGCGAACGCGCTTCGCCTTAGCTTCGGTTGTTACCACGGACTCGTTCAGAATGAGCTGCTTGCAAAGGTTTGCAATGATTAGACGCTCATGCGCTGGGGAGCCACCCAGACGCGCACCCTTAGTGGGCTTAGGCATGTTTATCTCCTATAAGTTTGATCCAGAATCCGAATTAAATTCGTTCCTGTAGGTCGTCACTGAAAGTCATTGGATAGTTATCGTCTCCGAGGCCGGACATAAATCCTGCTGGAGAATCCTTCAGACGAAGATCGTACTTAGCGAGTTCGTCTTTTACATCCTCAATCGACTTCGCACCAAAATTGCGGATATCGAGCAAATCTGCTTCTGAGCGGAGCACAAGTTCACCGAGCGTATGAATACCTTCACGCTGCAAGCAGTTTTGCGAACGTGCCGGGAGATTCAGGACGGTGATTGGACGCTGCAAATCCGAAGATTGCTGCTCCTGTACTGGTGCTTCCTTCAGCTCGAGACCTTCTACCTCTTCGTTTAGCTCAGTGCACAAACCGAAGAGCTCTACGAGGGTTTTTCCAGCGGATGCGAAAGCATCGCGTGGAGCCATCGAAGGCTTAGTTTCCACATCAACAATGAGCTTATCGAAATCGGTACGCTGCCCCACACGGGTGGCTTCTACCTTGTATGAAACCTTCACCACTGGCGAGTAGATCGAATCAATTGCAATCCGGCCAATTTCGTAATCAGGTGAGTTGTTTTGCTGTGCAGATACATAGCCACGGCCACGCTCTACCGTCAAATCAACTTCAATCTTTCCCTTTTCATTCAGGGTGGCAATCACGAGATCTGGATTATGGATTTCTACGCCAGCGGGAGGAGTGATATCAGAAGCGAGAACTTGCCCTGGGCCCTGCTTGCGCAAGTACATCAACACAGGTTCGTCATGTTCTGAGGTCACTACGAGATCTTTCAAATTCAAAATAATTTCAGCTACATCTTCTTTGCAGCCTTCAATCGTTGAGAATTCGTGAAGTACACCGTCGATGTGAATCGAAGTAACTGCTGAGCCCGGAATTGAGCTGAGCAGCGTACGGCGTAACGAGTTTCCGAGGGTGTAGCCGAAGCCAGGCTCAAGCGGATTGAGAGTGAAGCGTGAGCGGGTATCGGATAGCTTCTCTTCAGTAAGAGTAGGACGCTGTTCGATGATCACAATTATTTCCTTTCGTCGGCGCCCACCATATGACGCCATTTTGATTCCAAGCTGGCAACTAAAATGCCAGCGGAAGTTGGTGCTGTTTCAGATCTTGCCCGGTTTTCGATTGCATTGAGCAGATAGTTTCAATGCCCGATGGGCTAATTCTGATTCACACCGGAAAGGGGCTGCGCCCCTGGGATCACACGCGACGGCGCTTTGGCGGACGACAACCGTTGTGAGCTTGTGGAGTTACATCAGAAATTGAGGTAACTTCCAGACCAGAAGCCGTCAATGAACGAATTGCAGTCTCACGACCAGAGCCTGGACCCTTCACGAAGACATCAACTTTCTTCATTCCGTGATCCATTGCGCGGCGTGCAGCATTTTCAGCAGCGAGCTGAGCTGCGTATGGGGTGGACTTCCGGGAACCCTTGAAGCCAACTTGACCTGAAGAGCAAGACGCAATCACTTCACCCTTTGGATCAGTGATTGAAACGATGGTGTTGTTGAAGGTCGACTTGATGTGCGCCTGACCCACAGCAATATTTTTGCGCACAGTACGACGCGGACGACGCGCCTGTGTCTTTTGTGGCATTTATATCTCCTGAATTTTATCGTCGATTCACGCTTTGCAACGTGAACTACTATTTTTACTTCTTCTTACCTGCAACGGTACGCTTTGGACCCTTGCGGGTGCGTGCGTTCGTCTTCGTACGCTGACCGTGTACTGGCAAGCCACGACGGTGACGCAGGCCCTGGTAGCTCCCAATCTCAATCTTGCGGCGAATATCAGCTTGGATTTCGCGGCGCAAATCGCCTTCGACTTTGTAGTTTTCGTCGATATGGGCCTTGAGCTTGACCAAATCGTCTTCAGTGAGATCCTTAACGCGGGTATCAGGATTTACGCCAGTTGCGGCGAGGGATTCCTGTGCGCGTGTGCGACCGATTCCAAAAATGTAAGTAAGCGCGACTTCGACCCGCTTTTCGCGAGGCAAATCAACGCCGGATAGACGTGCCATTCGTTTGGCTCCTATTTGTAATTCCGAAGGTGTGGAACACTGCTCTCCGAGTTACTTCTTTTCCCGGCCGCAGCCTTCGGACTGCGGGCTGCGCATTGCGCTAACAGTGTTTTTACTTCTCATCAAACTACTACTTGCAGTGCAATACGCATTACCGCAAGCTTTCGTTTGAGTTCAGGTTAGCCCTGACGCTGTTTGTGCCGTGGATTTGAATTGCAAATCACCATCACGCGACCGTGACGGCGAATGATCTTGCAGTGTTCGCAAATCCGCTTCACGCTTGGTTTGACCTTCATAGTGTCTTTCCCCTATCACAGCTTGTTATTCCCATAACTCACAGCGATATATCTCGTTGGTTTACTGATGTATTCGCATTACCGAAGTGCAACAAGTTTAGCTGTGCGGTTGCCGCAATCTTGCCGTAACCGCAGCTTACCTTACTTGTAGCGGTAGGTAATCCGTCCGCGCGTTAAATCGTATGGCGTAAGCTCTACAACTACGCGGTCATTTGGAAGGATCTTGATGTAGTGCTGACGCATTTTACCTGAGATGTATCCGAGCACCATGTGCCCATTATCCAACTCCACTGTAAACATCGCGTTCGGCTTCGCTTCAACAACGGTGCCTTCTACTTCGATGACGCCTTCTTTTTTAGCCATGTCCCCCGCTAACTTCGGTTTTTGCTGTGCTTGGTTAATACTAACCATCTACTATGCGTTTTCGGGCGCACAGTATCAACAAAAAATTTTACGCGATAGAGCTCGAAAAAAGGAAGGTGGTTTGTGGTGTATCGCGTCACTTTCTAGTTTTTACAAGGGTTTCCAGGCTAGCAATAGCCGAAAGTGCCGTGCCTGAAAACATCGCTGATATTTCAGGCACGGCACTTTTCATGCAGGTTCATTTATTCGCTGTGTACTGCAGTGCGAATTGAATACACATCTATTATTTACAGTTTTACAGCGAAATTAGATACTATGCTTTCCGCGACGGCGGGACACCAGCAGAGCTGCACCCGTTACTACGGATGCGGCCGTCATTACACCAAGAGAGATCACATCATACCCGGTTTGTGCAAGCATCTTTTGGGCTTCACCCATCGGCTGCTGCATCTTCGGTTGCGCCAGCTCGCTCTTCCCTCCCAGCATTGGAATCATCGGCTTTGCCGGTTGCAATGGAATCATTGGCTTTGATTCATTTACGTTAAATTCATACCTTGCCCAATCGCCCCACGCATTAGTTGCCGTTACGCTATGCGCACCTGCTTCAAATGGCGTAGTAACCTCAACCGTAAAATTACCTGCAGCATCAGCTTCAAATACTCCTAATTCGACAGGCGTCGAAGCAAGAATTACTTTATTTCGCGAATAAGGGCTAAAGCCGCTGAACATCACTTTGAATTTGCTGCCTGCAAGATGCTTTCCATCAGCTACGCTACTAACAACTTTTTGCTGTTGATGGTAAAGCGCAAACTTTGCTTTTGCCTTCGCAACTTCTGCTTTCCGTTGTGCTAACGTGAGCTGCTTCGACGCAACTAGTTTGCGAGCCTGATCCAACTGTGCAAGTGCTGCCGATACCGACTGCTGCTGCTGAACAAGATTTGCTTTTGCTTTCCGCACTGCCTCTTGCGCTTTCAAGACCTGTTCCTGAATACTTTGCAGTTGCGAATTTAGCTTCGCATCTACTGCTCTTAGCTCACCCAGCATTTTCGCTGCACTCTTCTTTTCTGCAAGTTTCGCCTCATAAGCTTTCTGACGTTCCTGGAATTTTGCGAGCGTCTTTTCAGCCTCGTCAAGAGCTCTTTGCTGCGAATCTGCCCTTGCAATCAGATCATTCAGTTTCTGCTGAGCTGCTGCAACTTTCCCTTGTGCAGCCACAACTTTTAATTCAGCTTCCTGCTTTGCGTCATTCGCATTTTTCAGCTCTGTTTTAAAAGCTGGCAAGACAAACTTGTACTGCTTATCAATTGCGATATCTTTTTCTTTATCCGCAACTTTTACTGCTTCTTCTGCAGCTGCTAGTGTTTTACCACTTTCTAAATCATTTTTTTCTTGTGCAAGAGCTTTGTGTCTATTAGCAAAATCTTGTTGCCGTTCTTCCAATTTAATTGCAGCATTCGCTTTTTCTGTAAATTCTTGTTCGCGTTTTTGCAGTTCAGCTTCTGCCTTTCGCTGCAATTCAACTTTGCGCTGCAGCTCTGATTCAGCTTGTGCAAGCTCTTTTTCTGCTTCTTGAACCGTCTTTTGCAGTTGCGTAACTTGCGCTTTTGCTTTTTCTGCACGCTGCTGATGCTGATAATGCGCATCCTTCAGCAACTGGTATTCTTGGGTCAATGCCTCGTATTTTTTGCTGATCTGATCGAAGGCAGCCTCAACTTTTGCAAGCTTCTCCTGATTTTCACCTGGTTTTGCTTTCAATTCATTACGTTCTTTTTGTACCCGTTGCAGTTCTTCTTGCAACTGATCTCTTTCAGCCTTCTTCTGATTTTTTGCCGCATCGGATTTAGCTACTTCATCGCGCGCAATCTTTTCCAGCTCAACTGCGGAAGCCAACTCACTGCGTTTTTGCGCAAGTTTTTCCGTCTTACTCTGCTTCTGCTGCAATGCCTGTGCAGACTGTCCTTTAGCTGCATCCAAACTCTGCTGCGCAGCATTCTTTGTGTCTCTCGCTTGCAATAAAGCACGATTAGCCTCGTTTACTGAAGCATTTACAGTTTTCCACTCTTCCTCTAATGCAGCTAACTGCGTCTTCAGCTCTTGCTTTCGAGCTTCCTGCGTATCTTTCAGATGCTGTAATTCAGCTCGCTTTGCTTTTAATGTCGCATCTTTCTCTTTGACTATTTCGTCAATCTCGTTCTTCGCCCGATTCAAGGCATCCACTTTTGCTTTCGCCTTAACAAGATCCTGCACTGCCTGAGATTCAGCTTCTTTTTCCTGCGACAATTTTTGCTCGGCAAGATTCTTTTCTGACAATATCGATTCTGCCAGCTTCTTTTCCGCACTAATAGCATTATTTGCCGCAGCAAGTTCCTGCTCGGTAGGAGCTGGCAGGGCTTCCAGCTGAGCAGCTAAATCATAAATTTTTTGTGCAAGCACACGAGCTTCGTCTTTATTCGCCTTAATTGCGCGTTCCAGATCCACCTGGCGACCCATTGCTGCCAAAAGCCCTTCTTGCTCTTTATTTGCAGCATCTTGAGCCGCACTCAGCACTTTCTCAGTATCAGCTACCGCCTTGCTCTTTTCCTCCGCTACATGTGCAGCTTTTTCGACCTCGGATTTTGCTGCCGTCTCAGCTGCTTCAGCAGCTTGTAATTCAGTTTCGGATTGCTTCTTGAGATCAGTTTTTGCTTCACGATCATTCGCCGCAATATTTCTCTCCGCACGATGCGAATCTGCGATATCAGCAGCAGGAGAAGCAGTATCAGCAAATGCCATTGGAGTAACTGCCACTGTCGTTGCCGCAATGCCTACTGCAGCAATTTTCTGAACGGAAGTAAATGAGTCTTTCATCGTGCCAAAGCACCTTTCTGCGTTTTTGGAAACGGAGTTCTTTTAAATTCCAGCCCATATTACATAACCGAAAAAGTCTAAAAATACCTTTGCGTCATACCAGCGAATGAATCTCAAAATACTACTGCATTAAATTCAACAAATAACGATCAAAGCGCTTCGCACAAACCAACCTAGATATTTCCCGCATTACATTCGCAATGCATTTGAAAACTCCACTGCGCCCGTAAATCTTCGCGTCCAAGTACCACTACCCAGCATTTTTTAAAAAAGGACGGCTGTCATTTCAGACAACCGTCCCGATAAAAACTCGCAATTGGAATCAAAAGCAAATTTTAATCACCAAGCGGTACCGGAGTGATTCCAAAACGTGCCAAATCTGCTGCACCACCATCCGGTGCCGTCAACACCCAAATCCCGCCGTGATGCAATGCCACCTCATGCTCCCAATGGCAGGCATCTGAACCATCTTGCGTCACCACAGTCCATTCATCATCAAGAGTACGATTACGCTGATTTCCCGCAGTCAAAATCGGCTCAATACATAAAACCATTCCTGGCCTTAATTTTGGTCCACGCCGATTATTCCGGAAATTGATCACTGTTGGTTCCATATGCATCTGCGTACCAATCCCATGCCCAGTAAAATCAAGCACAATATCAGGACGTTCCGCCTCTGCAATCGTGCAAACATAATCGTCAATCGCGTTACCAATATCGCTGACACGTTTACCCGTAGCCATTGCAGCAATTCCATGCCAGAGCGCTTCACGCGTGATTTGGGAAAGTCGCTCACGCGCTGCCGTAACCTCCGGATCACCACCAGGCACCACCACTGTGAAACAAGCATCGCCATGCCATCCATCAACCACCGCGCCGCAATCCATTGAAACAATATCTCCCGGCTGGATCACTTGCTCCCCTGGGATCCCATGCACAACCGTATCATTCACCGAAATGCACGTTTGCGCTGGATAATTGTAATAACCATAAAAATTCGACTTCGCGTTATTTTCCTGCAAAGTTTGCAAAGCCACCTGATCAAGTTCTGCAGTAGTAATACCAGGGCGAATCGCTGCCCGCAAAGCCGCGTGAATTTTTGCCACTATTAATCCAGCACGGCGAATCTGCAAAATCTCTGCATCACTTTTGTACTCGATATTGTCACGACTAAAAATCGCCATCTCAAAATCCTTTCGACCCTAATTTCTCCATACATTTCAGACCACAGCTTAAAAGATCCCAGACATATTTGTTGTACTAGTACATCTCAACAGCAATCACACAAGCAAGTTTCAAAACGAAACTGAGCATATTCGCCAAATAAATTAGATGGCGTCTTGACCAAACATATCAAGACGCCATCTAAAATAGATCAACGAGTTAAGAAATCTTGCAAACTCTGTACAAGCCGTTGCAGCACTTCATCGATCGTGCCAGTACCATCAACCTGCAACAACTGCCCACGCTCTTGATAAATATCAATCAGTGGAGCCGTTTCCTGATGATAAACCTCAATGCGATGACGGATCACATCTTCAGTATCATCCGCACGATTCTCGATCTGTGCACGCTTTAACAAACGCCCTACAATTGCCTCATCTGGGATATCAAGCTTAACGACCCCATCAAGTGAAACTTCCAAATCCGAAAGGATCTGATCTAAAGCCGATACCTGATGCACATTACGTGGATAGCCATCAAGAATAAAACCGTCACGCACATCATCTTGTGAGAGCCGATCACGTACCAACGCATCAGTCACCTCATCAGGCACCAGATTTCCGCCATCAATATAAGATGCAGCAAGCTGACCAAGCTCAGTGCCCTGTGAAATATGGCTACGGAAAATTGAACCGGTAGAAATCGTCGGAATCCCAAGCTTCTCGGCAAGTACTTTTGCTTGTGTACCCTTGCCCGCGCCTGGCGGACCGACCATGATCAATCGTGCTTTCACTATTCTCAACCTCAAATATACTTCTGATTTATTTAGCGTAAAAAGCCAAATAGCGAAATGAAGATCTCCGAATTAACGCAAGAAACCTTCATAATGACGCTGCTGCAACTGCGCGTCAATATCCTTCACCGTCTGCAATCCTACGCCCACAAGAATAATAATCGAAGTACCACCGAAAGAAGCGGACTGAATACCCAACTGTGTAAAGACGATGTGTGGGATCAAAGCAATCGTTGCCAAATAAAGCGCACCCACCCAATTAATGCGATTAATTACATAACGTAAATAATCGGCCGTTGGCTGCCCCGCGCGAATACCCGGGATAAAACCGCCATAGCGCTTCATATTATCAGCGATCTCTTCCGGATTGAAAGTAATCGAAGTGTAGAAGAATGCAAAGAAAACAATCAACAATGCATATGCCAACATATACCAGATTGAGGTCCAGCTAAAGTTTGCATTCAGCCATTGCACCCAGCCAGCATCCTGATTACCGAATCGCGAAATCATCTGCGGCAAAGAAAGGATCGACGAAGCAAAAATCACAGGGATCACATTCGCCATATTGATTTTGATTGGAATATAGGTAGAAGTACCACCGTAAGTACGACGCCCAACTACCCGCTTTGCATACTGCACTGGGATCCGCCGCTGCGACTGCTCAACAAAAACCACCACAGCCGTGATCGCCAAGAACATTACTACTGTGATTGCCACATAAGACCAACCACCAGCAGACTTTGAAATTGTACCGAGAAGCGTTGGGAAAGAAGCAGCAATACCAGTGAAAATAAGCAGTGACATCCCGTTGCCTACACCACGCTCAGTGATCAGCTCAGCCAACCACATTACCAAACCGGTACCGGCCGTCATCGCCAGAATCGTGAGCAGCCGCACGAATACGCCATCATGTGGAATTGGATTTACCGTACATGCTGGGAAAAGTTGGCTATTAGCCACTGATACGATCACCGATGACTGCAAAATCGCCAAGAAAATCGTGAGATAACGAGTATATTCAGTAAGCTTTGCAGTGCCAGATTGACCTTCCTTATGCAGCTCTTCAAAACGCGGAATCACCACCCGCATCAACTGCACGATGATCGACGCCGTAATATACGGCATAATTCCCAGCGCGAAAATTGAAAGCTTTAACAATCCGCCACCAGCAAACATATTCATCATCGTGAGCAAATCTGCGCCACTTTGCTGATCAAGACAAATCCGAATATTTGCATAAGAAATAAAAGGTGCTGGCACGTACGTACCAAGGCGATACAACGCCATGATCATCATCGTAAAGAGTAACTTCCGGCGAAGATCTGGTGTGCGGAATGCAGATCCTAATGCTTTCAGCAAGAGTGTACCTCCCATTAGAGTTGTTTATCTTTTGGCGGATGCGAGGATAAACAACGTACGTAGCCACCACTTAGAGCAGCAGACAATGAATTTTCCTGATCTCTGACTAGCCAAATTCTCGAATATCGATAATCGGAAAATTCGCGAACAAATGCTATTTTGTATCCATCCCACAGTTTTGTGCAGAAAGTATACGCCAAACAAGGATTATACCCTGAAGACCACCGCGAATTACAACACAGATTAAGAGAGATGGCTCAAATATTTTCATACATGGCGTGCAAAATTCCTCGATCCGTGTATTTCACCTGTATGTAATACACCTTCACGGAATCTTGCCTAAAGATAACGCTGAAGAAATTCTCGCGTCCGCTCACGGCGCGGATGCGAAAAAATCTGCTCCGGAGAGCCCTGTTCGGCAATCACACCGTCAGCCATAAAGACCACATTCTTACTCACAGTCCGAGCAAAAGCCATCTCATGCGTTACTACCAGCATCGTCATGCCTTCTGCGGCAAGCTGTGACATCACCTGAATCACTTCACCTACCATTTCCGGATCGAGAGCCGAAGTAGGTTCGTCAAAAAGCAATACTTCCGGATCCATCGCCAAAGCTCGCGAAATTGCCACACGTTGCTTCTGCCCGCCAGAAATTTGCCGCGGCTTCGCATTTATGTATGGCAGCATGCCAACTTTTTCAAGATAATGCAATGCTTTTTCTTTTGCCTCAGCTTTGCTCCGGCCCAAAACCTTCTCTTGCCCAATCATGCAATTTTGCAAAATCGTCATATTATTAAAGAGATTAAAGCTCTGGAAAACCATCCCGACCTTTGACCGGTAGCTACTTGGACTCACCGCGCGATCACGCACATTTTTCCCGTGAAAAAGAATCTCGCCCGAGGTGGCCGATTCCAGTAAATTAATGCAGCGCAACAAAGTGCTTTTACCCGAACCTGAAGCCCCAATAATACTCGTCACATCGCCAGGATAAACGGCAAAATCTACATCCTTCAGCACCTCATGCCGACCGAAACTCTTTGACAGATGCTGTACTTCAATGATCGGTGAATTCGGTGCAATCAGCTGCGCTTCTGCACTTCCCTGAGGTTCTCCAACCGGCTGCATTGTTTCCATCAAAGCACTCCTTTCTGCCCTTTGCGTGGCTTCGGATAAGTATAGTTCCCTGCTGCCATTACAAGCTGATCCTGGTTTACCAAATCGTATCCTTGCGCACCATCTTGATGTAATTTTCCGCTGCCAGCATTCCCTTTCCCAGGTGCGATCTCATACTCGTCAGCACCGTCGAGACGGCGTTCCAAAGCACGCAATAAGAACGACGAGATCAGCGTCAACGTAAGATACCCAAACATCTCAATCGTAGCTGACGGGAAGTATTTGAAAATCGCACCCGAAACCATCTTGTGGACGGAGAAGAAATCAGCAAAACCGATAATAAACATCACTGAAGTATCTTTGATATTGATGATGAAATTATTCCCGATTTGCGGCAATAGATTGCGAAGTGCTTGCGGTAATATCACGTATCGCATCGTCTGGAAATGGTTCATCCCGATCGCACGCGCGCCCTCCGTCTGCCCTGGATCCACTGAGATAATCCCGCCACGCACTGATTCGGAAATATATGCGCCAGTGTTGATCGAAACTACAAAGATCGACACTCCCCAAAGGCTGGAAAACTGAAACGCGTTATTCGTGAAATAGGGTAGACCATAGAAAATGAAAACCGCCTGCAAAATCATTGGAGTACCGCGGAAAACTTCCACGTAAATCCGAATGATCACACGAATTAGTGCCAATAAGACGCGCTTGGCAAGAGCATCATTTTCCGAGCTAGGAATCGTCTGCAAAATACCGCAGACAAAACCGATTACACATCCGAAAAATGTGGCTACCACCGCGAGAGTCAAAGTGTTTAACATCCCGGAGAGATATGTGCCGCCATAATCATTTAGCAACTCGAAAATATCTTGCCAAAGTTGGAGTAACATCTGCTTCTACCCTATTTCGTTACGTTACGCTTACTCGTTTGCTGGCGCGATCGATACCGCCTGCACCATCAGTTTCTCGAAATCAGCTGCGCTCTTGCCGGCGAGTACTTTATTGAGTGTATCTTTTAATGCTGTATTTCCTTTTTTCACAGCAATCCCGATATTGATATCTTCATCAGATACTTTGAAATTATCTGCAGAATCACTAAAGTTGAGAATCTTCATCTCAGGATAGGCTTTTACAGCGCTTTGTGCAGTCGGCATATCCGTTACCACATAGTCAACTTGCCCCGTCTGCAGTGCCATCAGCATCGCTGGCGCACTTTCAGCCGGTGAAAGGCGGTTTGCATCAGGAATTTGCGGAATCAGGGTGTCATACCAGATCGTACCGGTTTGGCTGGTGACCTTCCCGCCGCTCAGCTCTGAAATGCCTTTCGCATCAGCAAATTGCGAGCCCGCTTTGGTGAGCACCACAATATTTGCATAAAGATACGGACCAGCGAAATCTACTTCCTCCATGCGTTGAGCCGTCATTGATTGACCTGCAATCACCGCATCGATCGTACCTGCTTGCAATGCCGGAATCAGCGAATCCCAATCTTGCTTCACAATATGCAACTCCCAGCCATTTGCTGCAGCAATTTCTTTCGCCGTCAAAACATCATAGCCATTTGCATAACCAGTGCTATTATCGATTTTCACCGCAGCATTTGCATTATCCGGCTGCTCCCAATTGTATGGAGCATATGCGGCTTCCATTGCAATCGTGAATTTACCGTCTGCAATCAGACCAGAGGCGTTTGGAGTACCGCCAGATTTTGCATTGGAAGCAGAATTTCCGCCAGTTGCACTGCATGCGCTAATACCGAGTGCAAGAATTCCGGCAGTCATCGCAGCTAATCCTCGTCTCATCGTTTTCCCTTTCTGTTCACGTTCTTTCAAACATACATAAGCCTGAAGCTGACCCCAGAAAGAAAATTGGAGCCATGCCAGACATGACTCCATACTGTTTGCAAAGATGTAAACTCTTGCAACGATGCGCCATGACAGCTCTCCGCATCCGCGACAGTGCAACAGATCTTATCCGTTACCCCGAGAACTTGTGAGTGTGGGCCACATCCAAATTCTCTCGGCGACCTCCCCTTTCACTTTCCGCATATCCCATTCGCGAAAAGCTACTGATGTCGGACGCGCCTCTATCATGCTTATGTTGCAAGCAACTCTATGATACTTCCAAGGCAAAAGCAACCCGTTTTACATAGTGAGAATTTTTCCGATAATTTCCCTCAGCTTTCAATTTGATTAAAATATTTAATTGTTAATAAACTTAACTACCGTCAAGGTGTGAAACCTCCGCTCCTGCCGTCGCAAAATTACTAATCGCTTCCCCAATCTGCGCGCGATTAGCTGATCAACCGGCGGCTGGCACTCGCTGCAGTGCGCTATGCAGTGCAAATATTGTGCATCCTAACAATCCAGATCTTGCACACAATGACACAGAAAACTTATCGATCATCAGTAACACCAGCCTACTTTCAGAACGGAGATGCATATGAAGGGCCCGCAAACTGACGGCACTACCGAATACCCTGATCACACCCCCACAGATCACACACCTCCAATAGCACCAGCAAAAGCAGTGCCACGCACACAACATCGACAAAAACTCGAAGATCACATCATCTTTGAATTTCATAAACTTGCGCTTCACGCTACAAAAATGCTCACAGGCTATGCCGTCAGCACTGGGCTAACCACACGTGAAACAGATGCGATTCTCAAAGTCTGGCAAGCCCAGCTCACCGACCAGCCAATCACCGCCTCTGAACTTGCGCTGGAACTTGGCATCTCACGAGCAGCCGTCAGCTACCTTACTGAGAAACTCGAAGCTGCCGGCTACCTCAGCCGCACATCAGACACGAAAGACCGACGTCGCTCCTACCTGATCCTTTCTGAACTAGGTGCACATATCGGGAGTGAATTTGTAAAAACAGTTGAACCGCATCGCGAAATTGCAGATATCCTTGCACCTTATGACGACGGGCAAGTTGCAACTTTTTTACAAATCGTGCGCGAACTAACGCGTATTTTGCCCCAATCCCACCAACCAGCAGCATTACATCCAAAACTAAAAAACTGCCACCAAGATTAAATACTCACCAAAGAAAATATTGAAAATGATTCAAAAAGAAAACAAAACTCAAAATAACTCAGCACAAAGTAAGGCATCCGTCAATATGATAGACGAGCAGCGAGAAAAAACATCAAAAAATCCTGCAAACTGGGTCATGGTGATGGCACTTTACCTGTTGGGAATTTTTATGGGCGCCATCGATACTGGAATCGTCACCCCTGCACGTACCGTTATCCAAAATAATCTCGGCATCAGCGAAACCGTCGGCATCTGGATGATTACCATTTACACTCTTTCCTACGCCGCTGCAATTCCAGTAATGGGAAAATTAGCTGATAGATTTGGGAAGAAACGCCTTTACGTGATTTCCATTGTGCTCTTTGGGATCGGTTCATTTGGATGCGGGCTAGCACAAAACCTCGCATCATTCCCGCTGCTCTTATTCTCGCGAGTTGTGCAGGCGATCGGCGGCGGCGGAATCGTGCCAATCGCAACAGCCGCAATTGGCACGATTGTGCCAAAATCGAAGCAAGGAATGGCGCTTGGGCTTGTCGGCGGAGTTTACGGCGTCGCAAACGTTTTTGGCGCTTCTGCTGGTTCAGCAATTCTCGATATTGTCGGTATTGATAACTGGCAATGGATTTTCTATATCAACGTGCCAATCGCTGTGTTCGTGATTGTTTTCGGAATTCGCTCATTGCCAGCAGATGCACCAAGCGCAGCAAAGAAAATCGACTACGCAGGGATTACCTTGATGGTCGCAATAGTGCTTGCTTTACTTTGGGTATTCCAGCATCTTGATTTCTTTGATCTGATAAAGTCCGTCCAAGATCCGAATGTCTGGGCTGCAAGTCTCGCCGTCATAGTCTTCACACCAATCTTCATAATTTGCGAATTAAAAGCTGACGACCCCGTGATCGATATTCGTTATTTTGCGAAATTCCAGGTAGCGTTAACGATGCTGCTCGCAGCGCTCTCGGGGATGACGATGATGGCGATTATTTTTGTGCCGCAATTTGCTGAGAACTCGATGCGTTTAGCTGCCGGTGCAGGGGGATATCCGGTCATTATCCTCGGACTTGCATCAGGCGTGGGTGCCCCTTTGAGTGGGAAACTCACAGATAAATATGGTCCACGCCTTGTGATCGGCTTTGGCGCGTTAGTATCTGTAATTGCTGCACTCGCCTTGATTTACTGGGCTTCTCCCAATCCTGGATACTTCTCGGCAATTGTGTGCTTGATTTTAATGGGCTTAGGACTCGGTTTTATTATTGGCGCTCCACTGAATTATCTGATTTTGCATTTACTGCCTGCATCACAGGCGACCAGTGGTCTCGCTAATCTCTCGCTTGTGCGGGCTTTCGGCACCACGATCGCTCCTGCAATATTGGTAGGCTTACTCGCAAACTCGCTTTCCGGATTGCAAAATACGCTGATGGACGAGCTCCCAGATACAGTATCTATTGGTGAACTTCCACATGCGCAAGAATTGCAAAACCGTTTCGCGGCATTGAAAGCAGACCCACGCATGGCAGAGGTAATTGGAGATTTCGCAATACCTGATTTCACCCAGACAACTTTTCCGGTAAAAATGAGCACTGTTAATGCCGGAAAAGCCGCGACGGACAATGGAATCGTCCTCCCCGACCAGCTGATTTCTTTATTGCAAACAGCTGATGTGACGAATATTGTTGCGCGCAGCATACAGGTTTCTGATTATATTTTTGAGCAGCAGCTGCCAACGCAGATTGCGCAGATCCAAGCTGGAATTGCAAAAGGTATTCATGAAATCAGTAACGGGCAAAAGCAAATTGATGCCCGGATCGTGCAGCTAAAGTCTACGGGAGCACCTGCTCCCGTAATTGCACAACTTGAAAATTCGCGGAAAGAAACGGCACAAACAATTATTTGGATGGAAGAACTCAGTGCAGCACTTCCTGATGCTTTTACCGTAGGACAAAAGAATTATGCTGCTGATATTCGCGAAAATAGCGCTGAGCTTGAGAGTACTTTCCAATTAGCATTAAATCGTGGGTTCGCAAATCTGTTTTGGTTCTATGGTTTGGCTTCATTGGCAATGCTGATTTTATTGATCGGTGTTCCGGGAAAGAAAAAAATAGACTCAACTGAGTAATTTCGGTTCGTTTAGCCATAAAGGCGGTGGTGAGTTGCAGAATATTTCTCCCACCGCCTTTGTGGCATCTGGCAAAATGACGGGAAAGAATTGATTTGTTGCCGTGATGCGAATTCTAAAATCCGAAATTGGGAAAGCGCAAGTAATTTTATCTCCGCTAAGCTCACTTATTTGCTGAAATGTTCCCAGCAACAGCAACAGCAACAGCAACAGCAACAGCAACAATACTATCTGTTCGTTATCGAAATAAGCATCACTGTAAATATTGCGAGATCCAAGACGAATGATCGCATAGTGCGAATCACTAACTAGCTCAGATCCTATTCAGCTGGAGATACAATAGTGCTCCTCCCTTATATTTAGGGAGGAGCACTATCAATATTCTATTGCGTTTGGAGCGATCCAAACAGCAAATAAAATCGTGTTATTCAGCGTCGCGCTTTGCGAGTGAACCACCTGCAGCTTCAATCTTTTCCTGAGCAGATGCGGACCAAGCATCAACTACAAGGTTGAATTTCGCTGAGACTTCACCAGTGCCGAGCACCTTCACAAGCTCACCGGAACGAACTGCACCCTTTGCGATGAGATCTACAACCGTTACTTCTCCGCCATTCGGGAAAAGTTGAGCCAGCTTATCAAGATTTACAACCTGGTATTCGATACGTGCAGGGTTCTTGAAGCCACGCAACTTTGGCAAACGCATATGCATTGGCATCTGACCGCCTTCAAAACCAGCAGGAACCTGGTAACGAGCCTTTGTACCCTTGGTACCACGGCCAGCAGTCTTACCCTTCGAACCTTCACCACGACCAACACGGGTGCGAGCCTTGTTCGAACCCGGAGCTGGACGAAGATCGTGAATCTTCAATACTTCAACGGAATCGGTTTTCTTTTCAGACATCAGTCAACCTCCTCCACGGTGACAAGGTGAGCCACAGTACGAATCATGCCGCGAGTTGCGGAATCGTCCTGACGTACCACCGACTGGTGAATCTTACGCAGACCAAGCGTACGCATAGTCTCCTTCTGATTCTGCTTAGCGCCTACAAGGCCCTTCTTCTGTGTAATTTTCAGCATTATGCACCAACTCCTGCTGCAGCTGCTTCATTCTCTGCCGTCTGAGCAGCGATTTCAGCATCTTCACGTTCCTTGGCTTCATGCTCAGCGCGCTTGCGCAGCATTGCTGCTGGTGCAACTTGATCAACAGGAAGACCGCGACGAGCTGCCACAGCTTCTGGTTGTTCAAGTTTCTTCAATGCAGCAACAGCGCCACGAACAATGTTGATCGCATTTGAAGAACCGAGAGACTTGCTCAGCACATCATGAATGCCAGCGCACTCCATCAGTGCACGCACAGGACCACCAGCGATAACACCAGTACCTGCAGAAGCCGGACGAAGCAAAACTACGCCTGCTGCGTCTTCACCCTGCACGAGATGTGGAATCGTGGTACCAATACGTGGCACTTTGAAGAAGTTCTTCTTTGCGTCTTCAGTGCCCTTCGCAATTGCTGCTGGCACTTCCTTTGCCTTGCCGTAACCAACACCAACGGTACCATTGCCGTCACCAACTACCACAAGGGCAGTAAATGACATCCGACGGCCACCTTTTACGGTCTTAGCCACGCGGCTGATCGTCACAACGCGCTCAATATATGGGGTCTTTTCTTCGGCGCGACGATCGGTGCGACGGTCATTACGGCGACCTTCGCGACGGTTTTCGCGCTCTTTGCGCTCGCCGCCTTCTAGTACTTGCTGCTCTGCAGCCATTGTCTTTCCTCTCGTTTTGCCTTAAAGCGTCAAACCTGCTTCGCGTGCGCCGTCAGCAACAGCAGCAACGCGACCGTGGTACTTATTGCCACCACGATCAAAAACGACCGTGGTGATACCTGCCTCAAGCGCACGCTTTGCGACGAGCTCGCCAACTTCGCGTGCCTTATCTACTTTGTTTGCTTCCTTCGTGCGAAGAGCTTCTTCCATAGTAGATGCGGATGCAAGAGTCTTGCCGACGGTATCGTCGATTACCTGTACAAACATATGACGGTTTGAACGAGTAACCACGAGACGCGGCCGTTCGGTAGTACCGGAAATGCGCTTGCGGAGACGTGCATGACGACGTGCGCGAGCAATGAACTTGCCTTTGCCCTTGAATGATACAGCCATCACTTACCAGCCTTTCCAGCCTTGCGGCGGATAACTTCGTCAGCGTACTTAACGCCCTTGCCCTTATAAGGCTCAGGCTTGCGGAGCTTACGAATGCGTGCAGCCATTTCGCCAACCTGTTGCTTGGAAATACCGTTCACACTGAATTTGGTTGGACCTTCCACCTGGAATGAAATTCCTTCTGGCGCTTCCACCAAAATGGTGTGGGAGTAGCCGAGGGAGAATTCAAGATCCTTTCCCTTTGCAACTACACGGTAACCAGTACCAACGATTTCCATTGCCTTGGTAAAACCTTCAGTCACACCAATGATATTGTTGTTGATCAAGGTGCGGGTAAGACCATGCAAGGAACGAGACTGACGCTCGTCATTTGGACGGGTAACGACAATTTCAGCATCGTTAACAGCCACTTCAATTGGCGCAGGAACAGCCTGTGAAAGTTCGCCCTTCGGGCCTTTCACGGTAATTACACCGTCAACAAGTGAAGCGGTAACGTTAGATGGGATCGCGATTGGGAGCTTACCAATACGTGACATTGTGCAGACTCTCCTTTCGCTTACCAGATGTAGGCGAGGACTTCCCCACCTACGCCCTTTTCTCGTGCCTCACGATCGGTGAGCATACCTGAAGACGTGGAAAGAATTGCCACGCCAAGTCCACCGAGAACTTGAGGAAGGTTTGTTGACTTCGCATAAACGCGAAGACCTGGCTTTGAAATACGACGCAAACCAGCAAGCGCGCGCTCACGATTAGCACCGAACTTCAGGTTAAGGATGAGGGTCTTGCCAACCTTTGCATCCTCAACTTCAAAATTCTTGATGTAACCCTCGCGTTCGAGGATTTCGGCGATATTCGCCTTCATCTTTGAGTACGGCATTGAAACCGACTCGTGGAATGCAGAGTTTGCATTCCGCAGACGCGTTAGCATGTCTGCAATTGGGTCTGTCATTGACATCGGGCTTTAGCCCTTTCTCGTCGTGGTTTCCTATTCAGACCTACGACGTAGATTCTTACCAGCTGGACTTCTTAACACCTGGGAGTTCACCGCGATGGGCCATCTCACGCAGGCAGATACGGCATAGGCCGAACTTGCGATATACCGAGTGTGGGCGTCCGCAACGCTGGCAGCGCGTGTATGCACGCACAGCAAACTTCGGCTTGCGGTTTGCCTTTTCTTTCAGAGCAGTTTTCGCCATCGTCAGTCCTCCTTGAATGGGAATCCGAGGTGACGCAACAATGCACGACCCTCATCGTCGGTTTTAGCGCTCGTGACTACGGTAATATCCATACCACGTACGCGATCAATCTTGTCCTGATCGATTTCATGGAATACTGACTGCTCGGTCAAACCGAAAGTGTAGTTTCCATTGCCGTCGAATTGCTTAGCTGAAAGACCACGGAAATCGCGGATACGTGGAAGTGCCGTCGAAAGTAGCCGATCGAGGAATTCCCACATGCGGTCGCCGCGAAGCGTTACGTGTGCACCAATTGGCATGCCTTCGCGCAATTTGAATTGCGCGATTGACTTACGGGCACGAGTCACGTGTGGCTTCTGACCAGTGATTGCGGTGAGATCAGCAACAGCGCCTTCGATTACCTTTGAATCGCGTGCTGCATCGCCAACACCCATATTCACCACGATCTTTACCAGACCAGCAGTTTGGTTTACATTTTCATATTTGAACTCGTCATGCAGCTTAGCCACGATTTCATCGCGATACTTCAGCTTGAGACGTGGCTGGATCTTTTCTGTGGTGCTCACAGTTCAATCTCCTTTCCGCCCCGACGACCAATGCGTTCACGCATGATCTTCTTCTTGCCGTTGCGTTCTACTTCAACCTCACGGAAGCCAACACGAATCGGCTTCTTGTCAGGACCGACAAGTGCCACGTTAGAAACATGGATTGGAGCTTCTACCGTCTCAATACCGCCGGTAGCGCCACCACGATCAGTGCGGCCTACCTTGGTGTGCTTCTTCACTCGCTGCACGCCTTCCACAACAACGCGGTCGCGTGCGGTGTCAACGGCGAGCACATGACCCTGCAAGCCTTTATCACGACCTGCAATCACCTGCACGAGATCACCCTTTTTGATCTTCGCCATTAGATCACCTCCGGAGCCAGTGAAACGATGCGCATGAACTTCTTATCACGCAATTCACGAGCAACTGGACCGAAAATACGGGTGCCTCGTGGCTCGTTCTCGTTCTTGAGAATCACTGCGGCATTTTCGTCGAAGCTGATGTATGAGCCATCAGCACGGCGAGTTTCCTTCTTTGCACGGACGACGACCGCTTTCACGACGTCACCCTTCTTAACATTTCCGCCAGGAATTGCATCCTTGACGGTTGCGACGATTACATCGCCAATTCCGGCGTAGCGCTGGGCTGAACCACCGAGTACACGGATGCAAAGAATTTCCTTTGCACCAGTGTTATCGGCGACCTTAAGCCGAGACTCCTGCTGGATCATTTATTATCTCCTGTCGTCGTGCCGGTTCTCGTTGAACGAGCCTTGCCGAACGGATGGTTACTAATCACTTCGCCTTTTCAATAATCTCAACCACGCGGAAACGCTTGGTTGCAGATAATGGTCGGGTTTCCATGATGCGTACTAGATCGCCTACGCGAACCTCATTAGATTCATCGTGGGCCTTAACGCGACGAGTGCGGCTCATGACCTTACCGTACAGCGAATGCTTCCGGTGATCTTCAACCTCAACTACGACGGTCTTATCCATTTTGTCACTAACCACGTATCCACGCTCAACCTTCCGGTGATTACGTACTGTGGTTTCAGTCATTTCTTCGCTCACGATAGACCTCACTTCTTAGCCGACTTCTTTGGAGCCGGTGCTGTACGAATATTGAGCTCGCGCTCGCGGGCAATGGTGTAAATACGCGCAATATTGCGACGTACTTCCTGCAGCCGACCAGAATCCTCAAGACGGTGAGTGACGGCTGAGAATCGAAGATTGAACAATTCTTCCTTCGATTCAGTGAGCTTCTTTGCGAGCTCAGCGTCAGTGAGCTTATCAAGCTCTGCAGTGGTGATCCCCTTAGCCATTATTCACCATCCTCTCGAGAAATAATGCGGGCCTTCATTGGTAGTTTGTGCATTGCACGAAGCAATGCACCACGTGCGAGTTCTTCAGAAACTCCGCTGAGTTCGAACATCACACGACCTGGTTTCACGTTCGCAACCCAGGTTTCAACCGGACCTTTACCTGAACCCATACGCAAGCCAAGAGCTTTCTTGGTGAGCGGGCGATCTGGGAAGATATTGATCCAAACCTTACCACCGCGCTTTACGTGACGGGTCATTGCAATACGAGCTGCTTCAATCTGACGGTTGGTAACGTATGCTGGAGCGAGAGCTTGTAAACCAAACTCGCCGAATGCCAACTCGTTTCCGCCCTTCGACATCCCGTGACGATCTGGCCGATGCTGCTTACGGTACTTTGTACGACGTGGAATAAGCATTTAACTTAAGCCTCCGTTTTCTCGGTAGTAGCCGCAGCTGCACTTTCTGGAGCAGCTGCTACAGCAGCTGGAGCTTCCTGCGGAGCTGCCGTCTGAGCAGCTCCCCGCTGACCGCCACGTGCATTGCGGTTACCGCGACGCCCACGACGTTCAGCGCGGTTACCACGACCACTACGGTTACCTTCTGCAAGTTGACGGTAGTATTCAGAATCAGTTACATCACCGCGGTAAATCCAAACTTTTACACCAATGCGACCGAATGTGGTACGTGCTTCGTAGAAGCCGTAGTCAATATTCGCACGCAAGGTATGCAATGGCACGCGACCTTCACGATAGAATTCCGCACGTGACATTTCCGCGCCGCCCAAGCGACCAGAGCACTGAATTCGGATCCCCTTTGCACCTGCGCGCTGAGCAGACTGAATCGCCTTACGCATCGCGCGACGGAACGAAACACGAGCAGACAGCTGCTCGGCAACGCCCTGTGCAACAAGCTGTGCGTCAGCTTCTGGATTCTTTACTTCCAGAATGTTCAACTGCACTGCTTTACCAGTTAGTTTCTCCAAATCCTGACGCAGACGGTCAGCTTCTGCCCCGCGGCGTCCAATCACGATACCAGGACGTGCAGTGTGGATATCGACAACCACCCGTTCGGTACGGCGTTCGATATTTACACGGGAAATACCTGCACGCTCAAGATTCTTTTCCATCAACCGGCGAATCTGAATATCTTCGCCAAGGTAATCAGCATAACGCTGACCTGATTTTGCGGAATCAGTGAACCACTTAGAACGGTGCTCAGTGGTAATACCGAGGCGGAATCCGGTTGGGTTAACTTTCTGCCCCACGATCAGGCCTCCTTCTCGTTCTTACCATCGCTGACGATTACGGTGATGTGGCTGGACCGCTTCAAGATGCGATTCGCACGGCCCTGTGCACGTGGCTGAATCCGCTTCATGGTTGGACCTTCATCAACGTATGCTGCTGAAATTACGAGTTCAGCTTCGTCAATCCGCTCACCTGCCTGATCAGCAGCGTAACGTGCATTCGCGATTGCGGATTCAACAATTTTCTTTACATCCCGAGCCACTGCCTGTGGTGCATACTGCAGCACGTCGACGGCATCCAGTGCACGCTTACCGCGGATCTCATTTACCACGCGGCGCGACTTCTGGGGCGTGACGCGCACAAATCGTGCTTGCGCCTTAGCTTCCATAATTTTGCCTATCTCTTTCTCGTGCTACGTGCCTTAACGGCGACGGCCCTTTTTATCTTCTTTAACGTGGCCCTTGAAGGTGCGGGTCGGAGCGAACTCGCCCAACTTGTGACCAACCATGGATTCCGTTACGAACACTGGCACATGCTTGCGTCCGTCGTGCACAGCAAATGTGTGCCCGAGGAAATCAGGGGTGATCATTGACCGGCGGGACCAGGTCTTGATTACGTTCTTTGTGCCCTTTTCGTTTTGCTCATCGACCTTCTTGTAAAGGTGAGCATCAACGAATGGGCCCTTCTTCAAACTACGCGGCATTACTCATATCCTCCTGATCAGCGCTTCTTACCAGTCTTGCGACGGCGAACAATGAGCTTGTCGCTGTGCTTCTTTGGATGACGGGTACGCCCTTCCTTCTGCCCCCACGGGGATACAGGATGACGACCACCGGAAGTCTTACCTTCACCGCCACCGTGTGGGTGGTCAACTGGGTTCATTACCACACCACGCACGGTCGGACGGACGCCCTTCCAGCGCATTCGACCAGCTTTGCCCCAGTTGATGTTCGATTGTTCAGCATTGCCAACTTCACCAACCGTTGCGCGGCAACGTGCATCAACATTGCGGATTTCGCCTGATGGCATCCGCAGCTGCGCAAGCTTGCCTTCTTTTGCTACAAGCTGTACCGAAGCACCGGCTGAACGTGCGATCTTCGCACCGCCGCCTGGACGAAGTTCGACAGCGTGGATCACGGTACCGACTGGAATGTTCCGCAGTGGAAGATTGTTACCTGGCTTAATATCAGCACTTGGTCCATTTTCCACGATCATGCCTTGCTTCAAGTTAAGTGGTGCAAGGATGTAACGCTTTTCGCCGTCCACGTAATGCAGCAGTGCAATGCGTGCAGTACGATTTGGATCGTATTCGATATGCGCAACGCGTGCGTTGATACCGTCTTTATCATTCCGACGGAAATCAATTACGCGGTACTGGCGCTTGTGACCGCCGCCCTTATGGCGGGTAGTAATACGCCCGTTGTTATTGCGACCACCGGTCTTGTGCAGTGGGCGAAGTAGCGACTTTTCCGGAGTGGTCCGGGTGATTTCAACGAAATCTGCTACGCTCGCACCGCGACGACCTGGTGTGGTCGGCTTGTACTTACGAATTCCCATGAGATCTTATTCCTCAATTATCTTCCGTGGGCCTTAGCCTACGATATCGCCGTAAATATCAATCGTGCCTTCACGAAGCGTCACAATAGCCCGCTTCGTATCCTTGCGACGACCGATACCATTACGGGTCCGGCGGGTCTTACCTGCACGATTCATCGTGTTCACCGATGCGACCTTGACTTCAAAAATAGCTTCGATTGCAAGCTTAATTTCAGTCTTGTTTGCATCCTTTGCCACGAGGAATGTGTACTTACCTTCATCCTCAAGACGGGTTGCCTTCTCTGAAGCCAATGGCGCGAGAATCACATCGCGAGGATCTTTATTCTTGAGTGCTGCAATTTCGGAAGTCACTTCGTCTCCTCCTTGGTGTTTGCACCAATCCAAAGCTTGAGTGCAACTTCGCTGAAGATTACATCATCTGCGCAAAGCACATCGTAAGTATTCAACTGGTCTACGTACAATGTGTGCACTTGCGGAATGTTCCGCAGTGAGAGCACGTCAGTATCATCGCCACGGTTAAGTACAACGAGCGCACGACGGCCTTCGTTCACTTTACCGAGCAGCGAGAGAGCTAACTTTGTAGAAGGCTTCTCGCCCGCAACAAAACCCTTCACCACATGCAGACGCTCATTACGTGCACGATCGGAAAGTGATTGACGCAAAGCTGCAGCAATCATTTTCTTCGGGGTGCGCTGTGAGTAATCGCGCGGGGTTGGACCATGAACGATTCCACCACCAGTGAAGTGTGGAGCACGAATCGAGCCTTGACGTGCACGACCGGTTCCCTTTTGCTTGAATGGCTTAATACCACCACCGCGAACTTCACCGCGAGTCTTTACTTTATGTGTTCCCTGACGTGCAGCAGCAAGCTGTGCATTTACTACTTGGTGCAGCAATGCGACGTTTGCATCAACGTCAAAAAGTGCTGCAGGAAGGGTCACACTGCCAGCTTTTTCGCCGGCAAAGTCGAGAATATCAACCTTGAAGTCTGCCATTTATATCAGGCTCCCTTCACGGCAGTACGAATCATGACGACGCTGCCCTTGTTACCTGGAAGAGCGCCCTTCACGAGAATGAGATTATTTTCGGTGTCAATTGCGTGAATCGTGAGATTCTGAGTGGTTACGCGAGCGTTACCCATCCGACCTGCCATCCGCATTCCACGGAAAACACGTGAAGGAGTCGCACAAGCACCAATTGAACCTGGCTTCCGGTGATTGCGATGTGCACCGTGCGATGCTGAAACACCAGCAAAGCCGTGACGCTTCATCACACCAGCAAAGCCCTTACCCTTGGAAGTGCCGATTGCATCAATAATCTGACCTGCTTCAAAGGTTTCTACACCAATTTCCTGACCGAGCGTATATTCGCTGGCATCAGAAGTACGAATTTCAGCAATGTGACGGCGTGGTTCAACGCCAGCTTTTGCAAAATGACCAGCCATCGGCTTGGTTACGTTCTTCTTCTTGAGCTCACCAGAAGCAATCTGGAGTGCTTCATAACCGTCAACTTCAGCGGTGCGAATCTGAGTGACTACGTTCTTCCCTACTCGCACAACGGTAACAGGAACGAGCTTTGCATTTTCGTCCCATACTTGCGTCATGCCGAGCTTGGTGCCGAGCACAGCCTTTACCGGCTTGGCTACAGCAGCTGCTTGGATGTTCTTTACCATAATGCGTTACCTCAGAGCTTGATTTCTACACTGACATCAGCTGGCAAATCCAGACGACGCAGCGTGTCAATTGTCTTCAGGGTTGGATCGACAATGTCAATTAGTCGCTTATGCGTGCGCATTTCAAATTGTTCGCGACTATCCTTGTACTTGTGGGGCGAGCGAATAACCGTGAATACGTTCTTCTCGGTCGGTAGTGGCACTGGCCCTACGACCGATGCTCCCGTCCGGGTAACTTCGTCGACGAGCTTTTTCGCTGCACTGTCGATGACCTCATGGTCATAAGACTTCAGACGGATGCGGATTTTTTGTCCCGCCATGGCGTCGTCTCCCTCTCTAATATTCCGTGGCTACACCGAAACCCGCACTCGGGCGTGTCGCACACTAAGAAGTAACAACGAAAGCCCTATGGAGTTTTGAGTAACCTTTGAATGTACCGAAGCGCTTTTGCAACTCCGGCCAAGCTAAGCTCGTTAATCGAGCAACTCGTCTAGTATGCCAAATATCTATTACCAACTGCAAGGCACAAAGCGCTTTGGTGGCACACTACACAGAGATAAGTGCAGGCTCCGAACAAAAAGCTCGGAGCCTGCACTTATTAGTCAAAGACGATATTCAAGCAAATAAATTACTTGATAACCTTCGTCACACGACCTGAACCAACGGTACGACCGCCTTCACGAATCGCGAAGCCGAGGCCTTCTTCCATTGCGATTGGCTGAATCAGTTCAACCGTAATGGTGGTGTTATCGCCTGGCATAACCATTTCGGTGCCTTCTGGAAGAGTGATCACACCGGTAACATCCGTGGTCCGGAAGTAGAACTGTGGACGGTAGTTGGAGAAGAATGGATTGTGGCGACCGCCTTCTTCCTTCTTCAGCACGTACACCTGACCCTCGAATTCGGTGTGTGGGGTGATGGTGCCTGGCTTTGCAACAACCTGACCGCGTTCAACTTCATCACGCTTGGTGCCACGAAGCAGAAGACCGCAGTTTTCGCCGGCATCTGCGTGATCCATTTGCTTGTGGAACATTTCGATACCAGTAACGGTGGTCTTCTGAGCTTCACGAATGCCGAGAATTTCGACTTCTTCGTTGATGTTGAGCAAACCGCGCTCCACACGACCGGTAACAACGGTACCACGGCCGGAAATTGTGAAGACGTCTTCGATTGGCATCAGGAATGGCTTGTCGAGATCGCGAACTGGATCGTCGAAGTAAGTATCAACTGCTTCCATCAAATCTTCGATGGACTTAACCCACTGTGCTTCACCCTGAAGTGCCTGGTAACCAGAAATCTGAACCACTGGAGCGTTATCGCCGTCGTAGCCATTATCAGAAAGAAGTTCGCGGATTTCCATCTCGACGAGTTCGATCATTTCTGGATCGTCAACCATATCGCACTTGTTCAGTGCAACGATGATCTGTGGAACGCCCACCTGACGAGCCAACAGCACGTGCTCACGGGTCTGAGCCATTGCACCGTCGGTAGCAGCAACCACGAGGATCGCGCCATCCATCTGTGCAGCGCCGGTGATCATGTTCTTGATGTAATCGGCGTGGCCTGGAGCGTCAACGTGTGCGTAGTGACGCTTTTCGGTCTGGTATTCAACGTGTGCAACGTTGATCGTAATCCCGCGCTCGCGTTCTTCTGGAGCGTTATCGATGTTCTCGAATGCGGTTACCTCGTTGAGATCTGGATACTTCTCAGCGAGAACCTTGGTAATTGCTGCGGTCGTGGTGGTCTTACCGTGATCCACGTGACCGATGGTGCCGATGTTCATATGCGGCTTGGACTTATCATACTTGGCCTTGGCCACTTGTGCCCTCCTGGGACTCGGGTAGTGTTTTTCAGCTTTGTCAGTTTCGAAACATAGACGTTAGCGCCTTTTTCAAACCTTAACGGATCGATTTTAGCACTTTCATCGACGTCAGGAAAACATGGCTAAGTGAAATCCTACTGGTTGAATTGTATTTTTGTAAATTTAACCTGTTGGCTCACTCGCCACGGGTCTTAGAGATGATTTCGTCGGCAACAGCCTTCGGAACCTCTTGATACTTTGCGAATTGCATGGTGTACACCGCACGACCCTGCGTCTTTGAACGCAAATCGCCAACATAACCAAACATTTCGGAAAGTGGTACATTCGCACGGACGATCTTCACGCCCGTTGCGTCTTCCATTGAAGCAATCTGACCACGGCGAGAGTTAAGATCGCCAATCACATCGCCCATATACTCTTCTGGAGTACGAACTTCAACGTCCATCACTGGTTCGAGAATCACCGGGTTAGCGCGCTTTGCACCCTCACGGAAGACCATCTGACCAGCAATCTTGAACGCCATTTCAGAAGAATCGACATCATGGTATGCGCCGTCTTCCAAAGTTGCCTTCACGCCAACCATTGGGAAGCCTGCCAGCACGCCATTCTCCATTGCTGCCTGAATACCTGCATCAACTGACGGAATGTATTCGCGTGGCACGCGACCACCGGTCACAGCATCAACGAATTCGTAAATATTACCTTCGTCATTTTCCGGAAGCGGCTCGAAAGTAACGAGCACCTTCGCGAACTGACCAGAACCACCAGTCTGCTTCTTGTGCGTGTATTCAACGTTTTGTACAGCCTTGCGGATCGTTTCACGGTAAGCAACCATTGGCGCACCAACATTTGCTTCCACTTTGAACTCGCGGCGCATCCGATCAACGATGATATCCAAGTGGAGCTCGCCCATCCCGCCGATGACGGTCTGACCGGTTTCCTCATCAAGCTTCACCGTGAAGGTTGGATCTTCTTCAGCAAGTTTCTGAATCGCGATCCCCATCTTTTCCTGATCGCCCTTTGACTTCGGCTCTACCGCAACGTGAATCACAGGCTCCGGGAAGGTCATTGATTCGAGTGAAATCGGATGAGCTTGATCCGAAAGCGTATCACCGGTGGTGGTATCCTTCAAACCAACTACTGCGTAAATGTGGCCAGCGTGTGCTACGTCTACCGGGTTTTCCTTATTGGAATGCATCTGGAAAATCTTTCCAACGCGTTCCTTCTTCCCCTTAGTCGCATTGAGCACCTGCGCACCAGCGTCAACTTTACCAGAGTAGACGCGGATGAAGGTGAGACGACCGAAGAACGGGTGTACTGCGATCTTGAATGCGAGTGCTGAGAACGGTTCTTTTTCAGAAGGTTCACGAGTCATCTCTTGATCTTCATTTGCCGGATTAACGCCCTTCACTGCACCCACATCAAGCGGAGACGGCAGGTAAGAAACAACTGCATCAAGCACGAGCTGAATTCCGATGTTCTTGTATGCAGAACCACAGAATACTGGGAAGACTTCACCGGCAATCGTGAGCTTCCGAATCTGCTGCTGCAACTCATCGACCGAGATTTCTTCGCCACCGAAGAACTTCTCAAGAAGTGCATCATCAGATTCTGCAACTTTCTCGATCAGCTTTTCGCGGTATTCTTCAGCTTTTTCGAGCATATCGGCTGGAATTTCTTCTTCCACCACGATCGCGCCCATGGTCTTATTGCCTTTTTCATCTTCAGCTGGGAAGCGGATCGCCTTCATTGAGAGCAAATCAATTACACCCGAAAGTGTTGATTCTGCACCGATCGGGAGTGCCATCACGAGCGGAGTCGCGTGCAAACGCTCTTCAATCGTCTTCACTGAGAAGTAGAAATCTGCACCCATCTTGTCCATCTTATTGATGAAACAGATACGTGGCACATTGTACTTATCAGCCTGGCGCCAAACCGTTTCAGACTGTGGCTCCACGCCCTCTTTACCGTCGAATACTGCGACGGCGCCGTCAAGTACCCGCAAGGAGCGCTCTACTTCGACGGTAAAATCAACGTGGCCTGGGGTATCAATAATATTGATCTGATGATTCTTCCAGAAGGAAGTCACAGCGGCGGAAGTGATCGTGATACCACGTTCCTTTTCCTGCTCCATCCAGTCAGTGGTGGAGGCGCCGTCATGAGTTTCACCAATCTTATAGTTAATGCCTGTGTAGAACAGGATACGTTCAGTAACGGTGGTCTTACCCGCATCAATATGCGCCATAATCCCGATATTCCGAACCTTGGTGAGGTCAGTAAGCACTTCGTGTGCCATTGAGAACTCTTTTCTTTTGCCTGGTTGCCAAAATCAGGCAACCTTTGATTTACATTGCAAATTACGCTGTGATTACCAGCGGTAGTGTGCGAATGCGCGGTTCGATTCAGCCATGCGATGCATGTCTTCACGACGCTTCACTGCTGCACCAAGACCATTAGCGGCATCCATGATTTCATTCTGAAGACGCTCAAGCATGGTGTTTTCACGACGCTGACGGGAAAAATCCACAAGCCAACGAAGTGCAAGAGTATTTGCGCGACCTGGCTTAACTTCCACTGGCACCTGATAGGTAGCGCCGCCAACACGGCGAGACTTCACTTCGAGCTGTGGCTTGATATTTTCCAATGCGCGCTTGAGCACTGCGAGGGAATCTTGACCAGTCTTTTCCGCAACTGCATCGAGTGCACCATAAACAATGCGCTCTGCAGTGGACTTCTTACCGTCAAGCAGCACTCGGTTAATAAGCTGAGTAACGATCGTTGAGCCGTGTACTGGATCGGCAATCAACGGACGCTTGCGTGCAGGACCCTTACGTGGCATTACTTCTTCTCCTTCTTCGCGCCGTACTTCGACCGTGCCTGCGCACGGTTCTTCACACCCTGCGTATCAAGGGCGCCACGGACGATATGGTAACGAACACCAGGAAGATCCTTCACACGTCCACCACGCACAAGCACGATGGAGTGTTCTTGAAGGTTATGACCTTCACCTGGAATATATGCAGAAACTTCGATACCGGAAGAAAGACGCACACGAGCGACTTTTCGGAGAGCCGAATTCGGCTTCTTCGGGGTAGTGGTGTAAACGCGAGTGCAAACTCCACGACGCTGAGGACTTGCCTTCAACGCCGGTGTATTGGAGTGGCTCGCCTTGCTTGAGCGGCCCTTACGAACCAGCTGCTGAATAGTAGGCACTATTTCTCCTGTTTAACTATGCGATATTAGCTAATTGCCCGCCGCAAGAAGCACTTACTTCAAGCATGCGCCCGGGAATTCACCGTTCTTCCCTCACGTCCGACCGTCTTTTATCTAATAGAACACACAGCAACATTTGCAACCAGTACTGTGATATTAGAAAAGCAACGTAAAAGCAGCCGAAACGGGCATCGTGTTTAAGCCTAGCGAATATAGACTTTCAACGTCAAAGAAAGAGGCGAGATTGTGACGTGTTAATCCGCACAATCTCGCCTCTCACAGTTCTCCATGATACTTAGAAATTCAACCCGTACCCATAGCCGAGTGAAGAATCGTAATCATCGAAACCGTTATAACCGTAGATATCATCCAATGAATCGAAATCACGAGAGATGATATTGTTCAGCTGTTCGTATTCACTACGTGCAGCCGGAGTTGGCTCGACTTTCATTCCGCGCAGCGTCTCCAAACCAGTACCAGCTGGGATCAGCTTACCGAGGATCACATTCTCCTTCAGACCCGCAAGCGGATCAGACTTCGCATTCAGCGCAGCCTCAGTGAGCACCTTTGTTGTCTCCTGGAAGGAGGCAGCTGAAAGCCAAGAATCAGTAGCCAAAGAAGCCTTGGTGATGCCCATCAGCTCTGGGCGACCAGAAGCTGGCTTCCCGCCTTCAGCCAATGCTGCACGATTTGCATCTTCAAAGACGGATACATCCACAAGCTCGCCCGGAAGCAAATCGGTAGAGCCGGCCTCAAGCACCGTCACCCGGCGCAACATCTGGCGCACGATCACTTCGATATGCTTATCGTGGATTTCCACGCCCTGTGAGCGGTAGACATGCTGTACTTCAGATACTAGGAAGAGTTGCGCAGCCCGACGACCAGAAATCCGCAAGACCTTCTTTGGATCGATCAAACCTTCGACGATCTGGGTTCCAACAGTAACATGCGATCCTTCTGGGACCAGCATCTTTGCGCGCTTACCGACGAGATAAACCAAATCTTCATCGCCGTCATCACGCTTGATAATCAAGCGGCGCGAACGCTCAAGATCTTCTACTTCGAGCCGGCCAGCAGCTTCCGCAATTGGTGCTTCACCCTTTGGTGTACGTGCTTCAAAAAGCTCTTGCACACGCGGCAGACCCTGAGTGATATCTTCTGCGGAAGCAGCACCACCAGTGTGGAAGGTACGCATCGTCAGCTGAGTACCAGGTTCGCCAATGGACTGCGCCGAAACGATCCCGACTGCTTCGCCAATATCAACGAGCTTACCGGTAGCCAGTGAGCGACCATAGCACTTTGCACAAGTACCAACGCGGGAATTACAGGTCAAAACGGAGCGTACCGTAATTTCCTTGATCCCTGCATCGATCAGCTTTTCAAGTGCGACATCACCAATATCAGTGCCCGCTTCGACTATCACATTGCCATTGGCATCCACCGCATCTTTTGCCAAAGTACGTGCAAATACTGAGGTCTCGATATCTTCTGAACGACTTTCGTTGCCCTCAGCATCAGTAACGATAATTGGCTTGAGCAAACCGCGCGTGGTACCGCAATCTGCTTCACGCACAATCACGTCTTGCGCCACGTCTACAAGACGACGGGTCAGGTAACCGGATTCTGCGGTACGCAAAGCAGTATCAGCAAGACCTTTACGTGCACCGTGGGTCGCAGTGAAGTATTCCAGCGCAGAAAGTCCTTCACGATAATTGGAAGTAATTGGACGCGGAATAATTTCGCCCTTTGGATCAGCCACAAGACCGCGCATCCCCGCCACCTGACGAATCTGCATCCAGTTACCACGTGCACCAGAGGTCACCATGATATTCACGTTATTCCAGTCATCGAACTGGTCACGCATTTCGTCAGCCACTTGGTCGGTTACTTCCGTCCACAATTCCACCAAATCGCGGCGGCGATCCTCATCGCGAATATTACCTTCCTGGTACTCCTGCTCGATCTTTGCTGCACGCTTTTCGGCAGCAGCCAAAATCTCAGCTTTATTTGCTGGAGTCTTCACGTCAGAGACGGCAATCGTCACGCCAGAGCGACCACCCCAGTAGAAACCAGTATTCTTCAATGCATCAAGTGAAGCGCCAACTTCGACCTTGGAATAACGCTCAGCCAGTTCATTCACGATCGCGCCAAGCACCTTCTTCCCCACCACTTCGTTAATGAATGGGAAAGCGGTCGGCAATGCGTCGTTAAATAAACAGCGCCCAAGTGATGTTTCAAGGACGATCGCAGCACCTTCGGTGTAGCCTTCAGGAGTCTGGAAATCACGTGGCAGCACAATTTCGTCTGCCTGGAAGCGAATGTGAACCAACGAGTTCAGATCCAAATCGCCCAGATCCCAAGCCATCTGTGCTTCAGCTACGGAAGTGAAATAACGACCTTCGCCGATTCCACCTGCACGCAGCATCGTCAAATGGTAAAGCCCAATGATCATATCCTGCGATGGCACCGTCACCGGGCGACCATCTGAAGGCTTCAAAATATTATTTGCAGAGAGCATCAAGATGCGTGCTTCTGCCTGTGCTTCTGCTGAAAGCGGCAAATGCACAGCCATCTGATCGCCGTCGAAATCGGCGTTGAATGCCGAACAGACGAGCGGATGCAAACGGATCGCCTTACCTTCGATCAGCTGCGGCTCGAAAGCCTGAATCCCGAGACGGTGCAGCGTTGGTGCACGGTTGAGCAATACTGGATGCTCGCGAATAACTTCTTCGAGCACATCAAAAACCTCATCATGCTGACGCTCGATGAGACGCTTTGCAGCCTTAATATTCTTTGCCAATTCGAGATCCACAAGCCGCTTTTGGACAAACGGCTTGAAGAGTTCGAGTGCCATCGTCTTTGGCAGACCGCATTGATGCAATTTCAGGGTTGGACCGACGACGATCACAGAACGACCAGAATAATCGACACGCTTACCAAGCAAGTTTTGCCGGAAACGCCCCTGCTTACCTTTGAGCATATCCGAAATCGACTTCAACGGACGATTGCCCGCACCTTGTACCGGACGACCACGGCGACCATTATCGAAAAGCGCATCCACAGCTTCCTGCAGCATTCGCTTTTCGTTATTTACCATGATCTCTGGCGCGTTCAAATCAATCATGCGCTTCAAACGATTATTACGATTGATTACCCGACGGTAAAGATCGTTCAGATCAGATGTTGCAAAACGGCCACCATCAAGTTGCACCATTGGACGCAAATCCGGTGGAATCACTGGGAGCGCATCGAGTACCATCGCTTCTGGCTTCGTGCCGGAGTGCAAAAATGCATTCACAACTTTGATTCGCTTCAAAGCGCGGGTCTTTCGCTGTGCCGTACCCGTCTCGATTTGTTCGAGCAGTGCCTCATGCTCTGCTTGCAAATCAAAATTCTGCAACCGGCGCTGCACTGCTTCAGCACCACGGCAAGCATGGAAGTAATCACCCCAGCGCAATTCCATTGCGCGGTATGCTTCTTCATCACCTTCCAAATCGCCAACCTTCAGCTTGGTAAATTTATCCCAAACTTCTTCCAGGCGAGCAAGATCTTCCTCATATTGACGGCGCACGCGCTTTGTTTCGGCTTCTGCGATGCGCTTGATCTTATTCCGCTCTGCAGGAGTTTTGGCTGCTTCTGCTGCTTTCAAAGCTTCTTCTTCAGCCTTTAATGCCTTCTCAATTTGCACATTACGTTCCTGCTCAAGGCTTTTCCGCTCAAGCTCATATTCTGCAGTAAGGGTGGGCAGATCGTCATGACGGCGCTGTGCATCCACATCCGTCACCATATATGCAGCAAAGTAAATTACTTTTTCGAGATCTTTTGGAGCTACGTCTAAAAGATATCCAAGACGGCTTGGCACACCCTTGAAATACCAGATGTGTGTAACCGGTGCGGCAAGCTCAATATGCCCCATGCGCTCACGGCGCACTTTTGAACGCGTGACTTCTACGCCACAGCGTTCACAAACAATACCCTTGTAACGTGGCCGCTTATACTTCCCGCACGCACATTCCCAATCACGAGTTGGACCGAAAATCTGTTCGCCAAAAAGACCATCTTTTTCAGGCTTCAAAGTACGGTAATTAATTGTTTCAGGTTTCGTCACTGTGCCGTGTGACCAGGAACGAATATCGTCAGATGTTGCCAACGAGATGTGGAGCTGATCGAAGAGATTAACGTCGAGCAAGATTCCTACTTCCGAAGATTTTTACGCCGAGGCTTTAAATTCTTTTCCTGTAGTTTGCCAGACGGCGGGCGTTTTGGCCGTCTGGCAAACTGTGCACGCGGTTTTAGAAATCCGCGCCTGTCTGAAGATCTTCAAGACCCGTCTGAACTCCTACAGACTGCGGAGCCTTAAACGCATCTTCATCAGTGTCTTGCAAGTTGATCGAGTTACCTGCAGCATCAAGAGCTTCCACATTCAGGCACAGTGAACGCATTTCCTGCATCAAGACCTTGAATGATTCTGGGATCCCTGGCTCTGGGACGTTATCGCCCTTCACAATCGCTTCATAGACTTTTACGCGACCGACAGTATCGTCAGACTTGATCGTCAGCATCTCTTGGAGTGTATGCGCAGCACCATAAGCTTCCAGCGCCCAAACTTCCATTTCACCAAATCGCTGACCACCGAATTGTGCTTTACCACCAAGTGGCTGCTGGGTGACCATCGAGTATGGGCCGGTAGAGCGGGCGTGAATCTTATCATCTACCAAGTGATGGAGCTTCAGCATGTACATATAGCCCACCGAAACTGGCTCTGGGAATGGCTCGCCGGTACGCCCGTCAAAGAGACGCGCCTTTCCTGCACCATTCACCATATGATCACCATCGCGATTTGGCAAAGTACAACCAAGCAGCCCGTTCAGCTCATCAGAGAGCACGCCGTCAAACACTGGAGTTGCTACATTCTGGCGTCCATCAGTCTTCACCGCATTCTCCGGCAAGCGCTGTGCCCAGGCTTCGCCATTCTTCCGAGCTTCAGTTGCGTCCCAGCCCTGAGCTGCAATCCAACCTAAGTGAAGTTCAAAGACCTGCCCGAGATTCATTCGGCTTGGCACACCAAGCGGATTCAAGACGATATCCACTGGCGTTCCGTCTTCCATGAATGGCATATCTTCAATTGGCAGGATTCGTGAAATCACGCCCTTATTACCGTGACGGCCAGCCATCTTATCGCCAATCGTGATCTTGCGGCGCTGTGCAATGTAGACACGTACCGTCTGGCGGACATCGGCAGCCAATTCATCGTGATTATCCGAATTGAATTCCTTCACACCAATCACAATGCCGGATTCACCGTGCGGCACACGCAATGAGGTATCACGCACTTCCTTTGCTTTTTCGCCAAAGATTGCACGCAACAAACGCTCTTCGCTGGTCAGCTCAGTTTCGCCCTTCGGAGTGATCTTGCCAACGAGAATATCGCCTGCATTTACTTCCGCGCCGATCCGAATAATGCCACGCTCATCAAGATGCGAAAGCGTATCTTCAGATACATTCGGGATATCACGCGTAATCTCTTCTGGCCCGAGCTTCGTATCCCGAGCATCTACTTCATGCTCTTCAATATGGATCGAAGTGAGAATATCTTCGGACTGGCAACGCTCAGACAAAATGATTGCATCTTCGTAGTTATAACCATTCCATGCCATAAACGCCACAAGTAGATTCTGACCGAGCGCCAATTCGCCTCCGGAGGTAGCCGGACCGTCAGCAATCAACGAACCAGTTTCGACGCGGTCGCCTTCTGCGACGGCAACGCGCTGATTCGTACAATTTCCCGGGTTAGAGCGTTCAAATTTGGTCAGCTTATAGAGCTTGCGCACACCATTATCTTGCTCCACGAGCACTGCATCGGCACTTACTTCAACAACCACACCAGGTGCTTCAGCTACCGTGGCATCACGACCATCAATTGCTACGCGCGCTTCCATTCCAGTACCAACAAGTGGCGCAACCGGACGAATCAGCGGCACAGCCTGGCGCTGCATATTCGCACCCATCAAAGCGCGGTTTGCATCGTCGTGTTCCAGGAATGGGATCATTGCCGTACCAACAGAACACATCTGACGTGCAGACACATCCATATAGCCAACTTCTGCTGGCGGCACGAGGGCTGGCTCGCCACCGGGCAGGCGCACAAGCACTTCGTCGTCAATAAAGTATCCATTTTCGTCTACTTTTGCCGAAGCCTGCGCCACCGCATAACGATCTTCATCGGCAGCATCGAGATAATCTACTTCGTCAGTAACACGCCCATCGACAACCTTACGGTATGGAGTTTCGATAAAACCGAAGGAATTCACACGACCGAAGGACGCCAAAGAACCAATCAAACCAATGTTTGGACCTTCTGGAGTTTCAATTGGACACATCCGCCCATAGTGCGATGGGTGCACGTCTCGCACTTCCATCGAAGCGCGATCACGAGAAAGACCACCCGGACCAAGCGCTGAGAGACGTCGCCGGTGAGTCAAACCGGCAAGCGGATTATTTTGATCCATGAACTGTGAAAGCTGCGAGGTACCGAAAAATTCTTTGATTGCCGCCACGATCGGACGGATATTGATCAAAGATGACGGAGTGATCGCTTCTGCTTCCTGAGTCGTCATACGCTCGCGGACCATCCGATCAAGCCGGGAAAGACCAGTACGCACCTGATTTTGGATCAATTCGCCTACAGCGCGGATCCGACGATTGCCGAAATGATCGATATCGTCAGTTTCCAGCACGACCTCACGACCGCCTTCGACGTTTACCAACTTCGCTTCGCCAGCATGTAATGCCAGGAGGTAGCGCAGTGTCGCGATAATATCATCAAGCAGCAACTGCCGTTTCGATGATTCAATTTCCAAGCCAAGCTTCTTGTTGATCTTATAGCGCCCGACCTTCGTCAAATCATAGCGCTTATTATTGAAGTAGAAATTCTTCAACAAGTTCCGACCAGCTTCAGCTGTCGGCGGTTCGCCTGGGCGTAGCTTGCGGTAAAGATCTTGCAGCGCGCCTTCTTGCGTGTCGATCGTATCTTTTTCAAGCGTCTCGATCAGCACTGGATATTCTTTGAAAGTTTCGCGAATTTCGGATTCCGTCATTCCCAAAGCCTTCAAGAAGATTGTGACGGATTGCTTCCGCTTGCGATCGATCCGCACACCGACGACGTCTTTCTTATCGATCTCAAATTCCAGCCATGCACCGCGAGATGGAATGATCTTTGTGGAATAGATCAGCTTATCGGTACCCTTATCTACAGCACGCTCAAAATATACACCTGGGGAACGCACAAGCTGCGAGACGACCACACGTTCGGTGCCGTTCACAATGAAGGTACCTTGTGGAGTCATAATCGGGAAATCGCCGATGAAGGTGGTTTGTGATTTGATTTCACCAGTCTCGTAATTCTGGAACTCTGCCGTCACATATAGCGCAGCGGAGTAGGTCATGTCTTTATCACGACATTCAGCGATTGTCGCTTTCTCTTCTTCTAAGTGCGGATTTGAGAGCACTAAGCCCATTGTGCGCGCAGTATTTTCAATCGGAGAGACTTCGTCAAAAATCTCTTCCAAACCCGATTTCTCGCCGGGGTGCTCGGCTCGCCATTCATCAGAGCCGATCAGCCAGCCATACGAGGCAGTCTGGAGTGCGAGCAAATCTGGCACTGCCAGTGGCTCGGTAAGTTTCGCGAATGAAACGCGATCTGGCACTAGCTTGCCGTCTTTTACGGTCAGCTTATCGTATATAGAGGTGCTCGAAGCAGCCAAAGGATGTTCCTTCCCTGGGTCCGGTAAGGCTTAAATTTTCAGCGTCTTTAGTAATTACCACATCGCATATCTCCACCCCGTCAATGCTGTTTACACGATCTGCTGCAGAGCGGAAAATGAAATCAGTATTCAACTGGAAGAAATTTAACGAACGATAATCACGTGCAGACACTGCACAAATCTCAACTTTATCGAAATAGGGTAAACAAATCCAGCCCCAACCGCTGTGGAAGAGGTCACGACACCTATGATTTTCGTAACCCTCGAAGATTTGCAGCTGGTGTGTGAGCTACAGCTTCATCGATATACGAAAATATTTACAATCGCTAACACTTTAGCATGCGCTCACACATCGGCAAAACCTCGGTGATTTCCCGGTTGTGGCTTTCAATCCTTTACAACACCGAATTGATCCAAGAATTAGCCGAAATGCAAATGAAAAATCACTGCAAAACAAAATCCAAATAATTATGATTGCTAATAGCAGAATCGACAAAGCGTCCCGTAACATGGAAATAGACTAAAAATGTTGCTGCTGCAATTGACGCTCTCAAATGCGAGAAATTCCTGTAAAGCGGTAAACAACCAGAGTGAGAGAAAAGAATATATACATAATGAAGAAAATCATTTCCTTCGTGGTGCCGTGTTATAACTCAGCGGCTTATATGGACGCATGTATCAAATCTCTTTTAGGCGGACCAGATATCGAAGTCATCATTGTCAATGATGGTTCAACGAAAGATAATACAGCCGAAAAGGCTGACGCATGGGCTGCCCGCTATCCCGATATTATTCGTGTAGTCCACCAGGAGAACGCGGGGCACGGCGGGGCGGTAATGGCTGGCTTGCGAGCAGCCAGTGGGATCTACTTCAAGGTTGTTGATTCTGACGACTGGCTTGATACCCATGCACGCGATGTATTGCTCTCAAAATTGCGCAATTTCATTCAAAACGAACAGAATGTCGATTTGGTCATTACTAACTATGTCTATGAGCATGTAGCGAGCGGTTCCCAGAAAGTGATCCGTTATCGTGGCGCTCTCCCGACCAACCGATTAATTGACTGGCAAGGGATTGGCAGATTCTCGATTGGGCAACATATTTTGATGCACTCAGCAACATTCCGCACCAAAGTCTTACGCGATTCTGGTCTGGAGCTGCCAAAGCATACGTTCTATGTTGACAATATCTACGTTTTCCACACGCTCCCGCACGTAAAAAGTCTTTTCTACTTACCGGTAGATCTATATCGGTATTTCATCGGGCGCGAAGATCAATCAGTAAATGAATCGGTGATGGTTGGTCGGTTAGATCAGCAGATGCGGGTAACCAAACTCCTGATCAGCGATTACCACATTCCTGCGGAAATCGAGAGCCCCAAATTAGCCAAATATATGATGCATTTCCTGTCGTTGATCGTAGCTGCCTCATCTTCACTGGCAAATGTCAGCCCACATGCTGACGCAGCAGAATTGAAAGCGCAAATGTGGCGCGATATATTCGCTCACGACGAGAAAATGGCGCAAAAAATTGCGCGAAATCCTTTAGTATTCGGCGCTAACTTAAAGACCCCGGCAGGTAAGAAACTCGCAATCAGCCTTTATCGGATTGCACAGAAACTGTACCGATTTAACTAGGCTTGGAAAGTAACTCCTCAGCGCTGATTTGCCAGCGAACTAGGCAGCGGATGCTTAGTTCGCTGGCAAATTCCTTAACCGGGTAATTTGCACCACACCAGATAGTGCAATAAAGCCACAAACCACCATGACCAGGCCCCACTCAATCGGAATCCCAGTGCCTTCACCAAGTACCGCAATTCCGTAAATCACTGCCACAACTGGAGAAGTGATCGTCATTGCCGCAACTACTACATCAGCTTTACCAGTCGCATAGCCCTGCTGCACCATCCAACCAGCAATCACGCTTCCCACAATCAGCGCAATCAAGACGATCCAGAATGAAGCGAGTTTAGTACCACCAGGAATCTGCGCATATTCGACGAGAGTTTTTGCCAGCGCCGCTTCAAGCCCATAGAGCATCGCTCCCCCAGATCCCCAGAATAATGCGCGCAAACTCTTTTTTCCGCGCCAACCAAGTACCCCAAGGGTCGCGCTGAACAAGTAGACAGCTACAGCTCCCACGCTAATACTGAAAAGCGAAAATCGATCAGGAGCATCAGAAAACTTTGAAACAATGACGGTAAAAATACCGGTGGCAAAAACAGTTGCGAGCACCCAAAGCACGAGAGTTTTGCGTAATCTTACTTTTTCGACGCGATTTTGAATCAGTACAGACCACGGGAAAGCGAGTAAGCCAACTGGCTGCACAATGGAAACGGGGGCGAAAATCAACGCAATCACCTGGCAAAGAAGCGAAGTGCTCAGCAGGAACATGCCCAAAAGCCACTTCGGTTCACGTACCGTCTTCCACAAACCAGCAGCGCTGAGTGCCGCTTTTTCCGGATTTCCCCCTAGTTCTTGTGCAATTGAGCCATGCTGATATTTTGCCGCCAGCGCAAAACAAAACGAACCAACGATCTGCAAGCCTACAGCTAAAGGAATATTTGGTGAAATCATCTTGCAGGCTGCCTCTTCCATTTTACAGTTTGTCCAACAGCATTTTACGCGAAAATTTACCAATGCGAATAAATATTGCTTATTTGATGCAATACTGACACAAAAATCGGGCGCAAATGCAAAGCATTTCTTTCATTTTCGATTACCACTGTTACGATAATGACATTAAGTTTTTCTTAATATTTGGCAATGACGACACAGCTGTCCAAATCACATCCGGCACTGAAAGCCGATGTAAAACGGTTCAGCATAAAGGAGATTCAATGCAAAAACCCTGGCGAGTTAGCACCATTTTCGCCGCCATTTCAACGCTCATATTATCGGGTTGTAGTGGATTTGGTGGGATCAACCTCGAACGCGTCGGTGCAGCCGACACCGTCACGTATTTCAAAGTGGCATTAAACCAAACTGAGCAGCATCCCTCATTTAAGGCGCTAGAAAAATTCGGTGCGGATATTAGCAAGAAAACAAACGGACGTTACAAAGTTGAAGTATTCCCAAATGAGCAGCTTGGCTCACAGCAGGAAGTATTGCAGATGGTCAAGTCCGGAGCTATTGAAATGGCAATCGTTTCAGGCACGCAGCTGGAAAATGTGAATCAAGATTTCCGCG
This sequence comes from Arcanobacterium hippocoleae, assembly GCF_031456295.1. Classification (NCBI taxonomy): domain Bacteria; kingdom Bacillati; phylum Actinomycetota; class Actinomycetes; order Actinomycetales; family Actinomycetaceae; genus Arcanobacterium; species Arcanobacterium hippocoleae. The sequence goes on along the minus strand of NZ_JAVDUJ010000001.1, from coordinate 1,879,897 downwards.
TCCTGAATATGCCCACTACGTTCAGTTCAATCCAACATCAAATTAGCGTATTACAAGATCAAAATATCGTTGGGGATCTTTTTGCTTCGCTTGCAGATACTGAAAATATCACAGTGCTCGGCGGATACACACAAGGAGCACGGCATGTTTATACAACCTATGGGCCAGTGCAGACCCCGCAAGATTTACACGGGAAAAAGATCCGCGTGCAAGAATCGGATATGCATATTCGGATGATCGAGCTAATGGGCGGATCTGCTACCCCGCTCTCTTATGGCGAGGTTTATTCAGCTTTGCAGGCTGGTGTGCTTGACGGAGCCGAAAATAATGAGGTTTCCTTCAACACCGCACGACATATGGAAGTGGCACCATACTACTCATTCACGAATCATTTAGTGGGCTTAGACTATATGATCATGCGTCATGATTTGCTTGCTGCGATGCCGGCAGCCGATCGCGAACTTTTCTACGAGACGTGGTATGACTCAATGGATTATCACACCCAATTGTGGATCGATTACACTGCAGAATCAGTGAAAATCGCGAAAGAAAACGGCGCAAAATTTAATTCGGTCGATTCTGCAGCATTCCGCGAAGCACTATCCCCGATCGTGGATCAGTTCCTCCAAACCGATTATCAGCATCAGCTCTACACCGAAATTCGCAACGCTGATCAACAGGAAGGAAAGAAATAATGCAGAAAATATTCCAAGCCACAGACCGGGTTCTCGGTTTTTTGTGTATCATCCTTTTCTCGCTGCTGGTATTCACAACGACATGGCAAGTATTCTCACGCCTCATCCTCAATTCCCCAGTCACCTGGTCGGAAGAACTGGCAAAGATTCTTTTTGTTTGGCTTTCATTCCTTGGATTGGCATACGTATATGGCGAACGCGGGCATATGGCAGTTGAATTCTTGGCACGCAAGTTTTCGGCAAAATTAGAACGTGCACTCGCGCTCTGGACACATCTGATCGCCTTCGTTTTAGCGATTGTGGTTTTTATCTGGGGAGGTTTGAATGCAGCAATTAATGCTTGGTCGCAAAATTTGACGGCGCTCCCCGTGACTATCGGTTCTGCTTATCTTGTGATTCCGATTTCTGGTGTCGCAATTGCGTTATACGCCATATACCACTTGATTGAAATCGCTACTGGAAAAGAAACAAATTATCCAATTCCGGATGCTGCAGAAAATATTGCAAATGATGTAGCTATCGCAACTGAAAAAACCGGAGCGATTGCTCCCGCTTCAACTCAGGATGTGCAGAAAGGATCAGTCCGATGACCCCAACCACTGTTGCAGGTTTAATTCTTCTTATTGGCATCATCGTACTGATTGCATCCTCAGTACCGATTGCAATTGCGATTGGGTTGCCAACAGCAATTGCAGCAATGGCTGTGATGGCTCCAGACGTAGCGGCAATGTCGATTGCGCAACGAATGTTTACCGGCGTTAATTCTTTTACGCTTCTAGCGATTCCTTTCTTCATTCTGGCTGGAGTGCTGATGAATCAGGGTGGAATCGCAAGTAGGCTCATTGATGCTGCAAAAGTTTTAGTTGGCAAAACTCCAGCTTCAATGGCACAAACGAATATCGTGGCAAATGCGATGTTTGGCGCAGTCTCAGGCGCAGCTGTTGCGGCTGCATCAGCCATCGGCACGATCATGAATCCCCGCATGGTAAAAGACGGATATTCGCGTTCATATACAGCGGCTGTAAATGTCGCATCTGCCCCTTCTGGGATGCTTATTCCGCCGTCGAACACCTTCATCGTGTATTCGCTCGTTTCTTCAACGTCAATTTCTGCACTCTTCATGGCAGGCGTTGGACCTGGCCTACTGTGGGTAATCGCGTGTATCGCAGTAGCACTTTATTTGTACTATCGTTACGAGAAAAAGAACGTCGTACAGATCACTGAGCGCCCCTCGATGAAAATAATATTGGCGACCTTATGGCGTGCCGTGCCATCACTGTTGATGATCATCATCGTAATTGGTGGTATTTTGGGTGGTTTTTTCACAGCGACTGAATCTTCAGCAATTGCGGTGATTTATTGTCTCGTACTGAGCTTTGCCTACCGCACATTGAAGCTCTCTGATTTGCCTGGGATTTTATTAAACGCTACAAAGACGACGGCAGTGGTGATGTTCCTAGTTGCAGTCTCCTCAGGGCTTTCATGGGTGATGGCTTTTGCCCGGATCCCTGATCTAATTGCCAACGGCCTGCTCGGGATCACTGATTCAAAAACCGGTATTTTGATCATCATCATGTTGATCATGCTGATTGTCGGAACATTTATGGATCCTACGCCAGCGATTTTAATTTTCGTGCCGATTTTCCTCCCGATTGTCACCGAGCTTGGAGTACATCCGGTGCACTTTGGTGCGATGATCGTGATGAATCTTTCCGTCGGTGTGATTACTCCACCGGTAGGAAATGTACTTTTCGTTGGCGCAAAAGTGGCTGGGCTACGGATTGAACCAGTTACAAGTAAACTCTGGCAGTTCTTGGTCGGCATTATCTTGATGCTATTTATCGTAGTGTTTGTACCTGCGATTTCACTCTGGCTGCCGACGATCGCTGGTTTGATTTAATGTAGCGCAAGCGGAATTCATCCAAATATAGTTTTGGTGGCTCTAAACTAAATCGCTTAGAGCCACCAAAACTATATTCTCGTTTATCCGAGTGAAGTATCTGATTTGCGGTTTCACACCGCCAGAATTACTTCAGGGTCACGGTTGCGCCAGCAGCTTCGAGCTTTTCCTTAGCAGCTTCAGCAGTTTCCTTGTTTACGCCTTCGAAGATTGCCTTTGGAGCTGCTTCAACGAGTTCCTTAGCTTCCTTCAGACCGAGGCTGGAATCAAGTTCACGAACAACCTTGATAACCTGGATCTTCTTATCGCCAGCGGATTCGATTACAACGTCGAATTCGTCCTTTTCTTCAGCTGCAGCAGCTTCGCCACCAGCAGCTGGAGCAACAGCAACAGCAGCAACTGGAGCAGCAGCTTCAACTTCAAATTCTTCTTCGAACTTCTTTACGAAGTCGTTGAGTTCTACGAGGGTGAGCTCCTTGAAAGCTTCGATGAGCTCTTCAGCGGTAAGCTTAGCCATGATTGGCCTTCCTTCCTGTGCCTACGCGAGGCAATTTTTTCTTAATTTATGTTTTCTACACACCCGTTTAGGCGGCAGATTCCTGCTTCTCGCGCAGGGCGTCTACTGTACGCACCGTCTTTACGAGCGGAGCGGTAAAGACGTATGCAGCCTTGTAAAGCGAAGCTTTGAGAGCTCCCGCAGTCTTGGCCAAAAGCACTTCACGGGATTCGAGATCAGCAAGCTTGCCAACTTCGCCAGCATCAAGGAATGCACCTTCAAGTACACCGCCCTTAACTACCAGGGCTTCGTGCTCTTTGGAAAATTCTTTGATCGCTTTCGCAGCAGTAGCAATATCGCCAGTTACGAATGCAAGCGCAGTTGGGCCGGTGAGAACCTCATCGAGGCCTTCAATACCAGCTTCATGAGCTGCGATCCGTGCAAGCGTGTTCTTTGCAACGGAGTATTTTGCTTCTGTGCCCATTGCACGACGAAGGTTCTTCATCTGTGCAACAGTCAATCCGCGGTACTCAGTTACGAGAACGGCCGTAGAGTTGCGGAAATCTTCCGTAAGCTCTGCGATCGCTGCAGACTTGTCGGTCCGTGCCATGGGACCTCCTTCCAAATCTTTGCCGCAGATTTGTGAAGACATAAAAATACCCTCGGCGCAAAGCACGAGGGAATTACGCAGAAATATTCTGCGAAAATTTGAATCGTACCTGCGCTGGCTTCTTTTGAACTTCACCCCGTTTGGCAACGGGTGACCTGCGGTCTTAGGCAATGTTCAGGATATCGAAGTAATCTAATGCGTGCAAGAAAAGACACCTCATCGTGAGAGATGCCACGAAAAAATTTTGATCAGCGCTGGATCACGAAAACTTCTCTGCGTAATTTCAACTGATCCGACGCGCGATCATGGTGGCAATATGATGCGTGATCATCTGCAATGCTGCCTGATTTTGCCCGCCTTCAGGAATGATCACATCAGCTAATTTTTTCGATGGCTCAACATACATTTCATGCATTGGTTTGACGGTAGCAAGATATTGCGCTTGTACCGATTCAATTGTGCGCCCCCGCTCAGCTACGTCGCGGCTCATCCGCCGCAAAATTCGCACATCGGCATCCGTATCAACAAAAAGTTTCAAATCAAAAAGATCGCATAGCTGTGGCTGGGTGAAAATCAAAATTCCCTCCACCAAAATAACCGGGGCCGGCAACACTTCCTGACGTTCATCAGAGCGAGTATGCCGCGCAAAATCGTATACCGGGCACATGATTGGCGTTCCTGCAATCAGCAGGCGTAAATCAGTAATCAAGAGATCATTATCGAAAGCATCCGGTGCATCATAGTTAATTTTAGTGCGCTCTTCATAGCTCAGATCATCTTGCGCCCGATAGTAATTATCGTGATAAACAACAGCAGCCTGCTGCCCAAAATGCGTTTTTAAGGCGTTCGTAAGCGTGCTCTTTCCACTTCCGGTACCACCGGCAATACCAATTATCAAAGGACGCATCGATATCTCCTGAAACATTAAATCTTCATCTATCAGTGTGTTACTTCAGATTTTTGCCAAGCTGGCTTTTTCGCTTCCACCTTAACGGAAAACATCTTGCAGGCGAAAACTCGCTATTATGACGCTGCTTCGCATCCAAATCAGAGCTGCGAAAGCGGCAATACAAAGAGGGTGTCTGTAAGAATCAGAACTTACAGACACCCTCTTTGTAATTATCACATTCTAAAATCAAAAATCAGACTGAAGTGCTCACTTTGATTTTAGTCTGCACTAAATTTGCGTATTGATTATGAGCGCACAAGCTTAGCCACATCAAGTGGGATACCTGGCCCCATCGTGGTTGCCATTGTCCCTTTCAAAATGTAGCGACCCTTTGATGCTGAAGGCTTCAAACGAAGAATTTCTGCAAATGCTGCCTTGAAATTCTCCGCAAGTTTCTCTGGAGCAAATTCGGTGTTACCCAAAATGATTGGGAGGTTTCCATGCTTATCGACACGGAATTCGATACGTCCGCCTTTAATATCGGTAACTGCTTTTGCAGTATCCATCGTAACGGTGCCGGTCTTTGGATTTGGCATTAAACCACGTGGACCAAGCACGCGTCCAAGACGACCAACTTTACCCATCATATCTGGAGTAGCAACTGCTGAATCGAAATCTGTCCAGCCGCTTGCAACCTTCTCAATGAGGTCATCATCGCCAACTACATCTGCGCCAGCTTCGAGTGCAGCCTGTGCACGTTCGCCGGTTGCAAATACGATCACGCGGGCGGTCTTACCGGTGCCGTGTGGCAGCGAAACAGTACCACGCACCATCTGGTCTGCCTTGCGCGGATCTACGCCTAGGCGGAACACAGCTTCGACCGTGGATGGAAACTTCGTAACGGAAGTCTTGATTGCAAGATCAACTGCTTCTTCGACGGAGTATAGTGCCCCATCTTGAATCAACTCAGCTGCCTTGCGGTAATTCTTTGAGCGCTTTGCCATTCTGCTTTTCTCCTTAAATTTAGCAGCAGTGGTAAACGAGCCAGCTCCGGGCTCTACCACGCCAACACTTCGGTGAGTATTGGAAATTCTTAGATTGCGTCGGTGGTAAGACCCATCGAGCGAGCAGTACCGGCAATAATGCGAGCTGCGTTGTCGAGGTCATTTGCGTTCAGATCTGGTTCCTTCAGCTTCGCGATTTCACGTAGCTGTTCAGCACTGATGTGCCCAACCTTCTGGGATTGTGGAACTGGAGATCCCTTCTTGATACCTGCAGCCTTCTTCAGTAAATCTGCTGCTGGTGGGGTCTTGGTCACGAAGGTGAATGAACGATCTTCGTAAACCGTGATCTCAACTGGGATGACGTTTCCACGCATTGATTCGGTTGCTTGGTTATAAGCGGTGCAGAACTCCATGATGTTCACACCGTGCTGACCCAAAGCTGGGCCAACTGGTGGAGCTGGATTTGCAGCACCTGCCTGAATCTGTAGCTTGATCAGGCCTGCAACCTTCTTTTTCTTTGGTGGCATTGATTGATCCTTTTTCTTGTACGTACCGTCACATGGCAAAAGTGACGGCTCCTGCGAGCATTTCAGAAATTTGACTGTTTTGCGCGAGGGCGCGAAATCAATCCATCTTCTTTACTTGCCCGAAGGACAAATCGACCGGAGTTTCCTGGCCGACAAGTGTCATGAGCACAGTAAGCCGTTGGTTTACTGCATCAACTTGAGAAATTGTAGCTGGCAAACCGACCCAAGGCTCGGTGGTGAGTGTCACTGTTTCGCCAACTTCAAATTCAACAGCAATCTGCGGAGCACCCGATTTAACCGGCTTACCAGCAGCAATCGCTTCATGCGCAACTTCCTGCTCAATGGTTGGAGTGAGCATCTTCACGGCTTCGTCGAAGGTCAAGGCCACTGGATTACGACCATTACCAACAAAACCGGTCACGCCGTTTGTTTCTTGCACCACTCGCCATGAATCATCAGTAAGATCCATCCGAATCAGTGCATATCCTGGAATCCGGACTCGCGAAACGAGCTTATTTTGCCCTTTCTTGACTTCGATTACTTCTTCCATCGGCACGTCGATCTGGAAAATATATTCTTCCATATTCATGGAATGCACGCGCGATTCAATATCTTGTTTCACGCGCTTCTCATAACCAGCGTATGTATGCAATACATACCAACGCCCTGGCAGACCCTTCAGCTTTGCACGTACCATTTCTTCGGTAACAACGCCATCTTCGGGGATCTCAATTTTTGGCTCTTTCGAAATTTCGGTTGCCTCATCATTGACGACTTCCGCTTCCGATTGGACGTCCGCAGTTTCTGCTTGCAGCTCATCTGCTACTACAAGCTCATCCACTTCATTCAACTCGCTTTGGGTTTCTTCAGCCATTGTGCTTCCCTATTCTGTCTGGTTTAGCTTCTGAATTACTTTTTCTTCTGGTTATTTATGCGCAAATTTATTTCTTGCCGCTTTGCTCGCCTGGATTTGCGATACTTGGAGATTTTCATTGATCCAAATAAGTGATCGTGGAATTTACGAATCTCGTGGGAGCCTGCGGAAATCTTCGTAGTTTAGCCGAAGATCCAGAACACCAGCTGCCCAAAGACGAGATCGAGAATTCCGACAAAGACCATCACAATAACTAAGAAGGTGATGACGGTAAGAAACATCTTCCCTAGCTCTTCCCAGCTTGGCCGACGAACTTTCTTAAATTCCGCTAAAACCTGCTTGAAAAAAGTGATGATGCGAGCAAAGAAGCTTTGCTTCTCCGTTGCTACTTCGTTCAACTCGTTTCCTCTCGGTTAATATGGAAAACGGCCCTTGTGGGCCGCCTTCAGAGCAGGGCAGGAGGGACTCGAACCCACAACCGCCGGTTTTGGAGACCGGTGCGCTACCAATTGCGCCACTACCCTATTGCAAACTAAATCATGAAGATCAGTTTAACTTTGCGAGCAGTTCATATTATGCCTGAAAACCAAGCATAAATCTACGTGAATTGCACAGCTCTTGATAGTCTAATCGGAAGAATCGCGAAGCGCAAAGCAATGCCGAAAGTGAAGCTGTAAAGTGCTAAACATCTCAATTGGAAAGAAAATTTTTTCTACTTTTCGTGCGCCAGAAAATCTTTTCTCACACTGTAAACAATATTCAACGAATTATCTGTCTGCCTACAATTCTCCCCACAAATATGGAAATATTGTGGGTATGACTACTAACTATCAAACACCGAAAAGCCGAGCCTCTATACGCCTCGGCGCATTACAAGAATCTGCCACTCTGGCTGTAGACGCCAAAGCAAAGGCACTGAAAGCTGCTGGTAAGTCAGTGATCGGTTTCGCTGCAGGCGAGCCTGATTTCCCTACCCCAGCACCGATCGTAAAAGCTGCTTTAGCCGCTGTTGAAGATCCGCGAAATCATAAATACACCCCTGCTGCCGGTTTGCCTGAGCTGCGAAAAGTAATTGCAGAGAAAACTCTGCGTGATTCTGGCGTAGCTATCGATCCTGCGCAGATTATCGTCACTAACGGTGGCAAGCAGGCAGTCTTCCAGGCCTTTGCAGCGCTGGTGTCTGAGGGAGATGATGTGATCCTCCCTGCTCCTTATTGGACTACATATCCTGAAGCAATTCGCCTTTGCGGTGGCAACCCAATTGAAGTTTTTGCTGGTGCTGATCAAGAGTATAAGGTAACGATCGCGCAGCTTGATGCAGCGCTTACTGAAAATACAAAAGTGTTGCTGCTGTGTTCGCCGTCTAATCCAACTGGCGCGGTATATACTGCCGAAGAAATTCGTGCAATCGGTGAGTGGGCGCTCAAGCACGGTATTTGGATTATTTCAGATGAGATTTATGAGCATCTGGTTTATGACGGTGAAGTGGCATATATTTTGCGTGAAGTACCACAGCTAAAAGATCAAACGATCATCGTTAATGGTGTTGCCAAAACATATGCAATGACGGGCTGGCGTGTGGGCTGGATGTATGGTCCTGCTGATGTGATGAAGCAGGCGGCAAATTTCCAATCGCATTTGACCTCGAATGTTGCAAATATTTCCCAGCGTGCAGCTCTGGCAGCGCTTGCTGGTGATCAGGACGTTGTTACCGAGATGAAGCAAGCATTCAACCGCCGCCGGAAAAAGATGGTAGAAATGCTGCGCGAGATAGACGGCTTTGAAGTACCAGAACCAAATGGTGCTTTCTATGTTTTCCCAAATGTGGAAAAGCTGCTCGGAAAAGAAATCAACGGACGTATTGCAAACACCACTTCCGAGCTTGCCGTAATTATTCTGGAAGAAGCTGAAGTTGCAGTAGTTCCAGGTGAAGCATTCGGCGCTCCCGGATATCTCCGTTTCTCTTACTCGCTTTCAGATGCAGCACTCACAGAGGGAATTACTCGGTTGCAAAAACTTTTCGCCGAAGTGTGAATTTTGTTTTCTGAGCAATCTCACTGCAAAGCTAGGAATTTCCAAAACTGACTTCGTGCGAGATTTTGCTTTCAAATCCAGGGTGGGATGGCAAGGCGTGAATTGCTCCTTGCCATCCCACCCTTTTTGGCACAGGAAGAAAATCTCGCACCCAAACCGTTGGCAAAAGCTAAAATGTTGGGCTGAAGAAAAGCTTCAGCCCAACATTTTAGCTTTTTTGATTTATCGCTTTAATTTACCGCTTCTGTACGTACTTGATCGAATCAAGGGTGACAGCAGCAAGGATGATGATTCCAGAGAAAACGAATTGGAGATTCGTATCAATACCGAGAATCGTCAATGCATAGGTAAGTGCCGTAAAGATCGTCACACCAGTAACGACACCGGAGATCTTACCAATACCGCCGGTAAAGGAAACACCACCAACCACGCAGGCAGCAATCGCGTCCATATCCCAGCCTTGCCCGTAGGCAGCTGAGCCGGAACCAACCATTCGCAATGCTTCCAGCCAGGAACCAAAACCGTAAAGCACACCGGCCATCATAAAGGCGCCCATCGTGACCCAAAAGACAGAAATACCGGAGACGGCTGCAGCATCTGGATTGCCACCGACGGCGTAGAGATTCTTACCAAATTTGGTCTTGTTCCAAATAAACCAGACGACAGCGATCGCAATTACTGCCCAAATGATAATGGTTGGGATTCCACCAATTGTCGGGATGAAAGTTTGCGGGATCGCCTGATCGATCGCTCCGAAGGAAACACCTTTTGTAGCGTAAGTAACGATACCGAAGATGATCAGCATATTTGCCATTGTGGAGATGAATGGATGCATCTTAAAGCGGGCGGTAAAGAACCCCGCAATTGAGGTGAAGAGTACTGAGAGGATGATACATACTAAGAGCGCAAATAGTGACTTTGTAATCAGCCCCCACGAGGAAAAGTCGAATGCGATTCCAAAAACGGTACCGGTATTCGGGCCAGCGTGCATAATCACTGTTGCAGCTACCATGCCCATACCGACCATTCGCCCAATCGACAAATCGGTACCGGTGAGCAAAATCAGACCTGCCACACCGAGTGCAAGATACATTCGTGGTGATGCCTGCTGCAGGATATTCAGAATATTTTGTTGGGTAAAGAGCGAAGTATCTTTCAAGATCGGAGTGATGATTGCAAGGATCACAAAGATGATCGCAATCACAATAAACAGACCTTTATTCAGCAGGAACTGTTTTGTATTGAAAGTGTACTTGTAGTTTTCCCAGCGCTGCTTTTGATTTTGGATAAACGAAAAACGTGAGAGGCGGAGCAAATCAATCAAATGGTATTTATGCGCAAAAGCTTCATGGCGACGAGTTTTTAGCTCTTCAAGCTTCTGCTTATAACGCACCTTCGCATCAAATAATTTGTTCTTGAATACGTATTTTTCGTCTTTTATTTCTTGCTGTACTTCGCTTGAGCCGCTTTGCTTGATATCGGCAAGAGCCTTGAGATGATCTTGCTTCAATGTTTCTAATTGCCGGTCATAGTCTCGCTTTGCCTGCAGCTTTTCAGTTTTTACTGACGCTTCTACCGGCTTTAAGTATTTGTCATCGTAATTTTGTTCCAGATAAGCTTCGGCTTCGCCCACTAGCTTTTGCACTTCCGGACGATTTTCGACTTCCACCTTTTTCGCAATTGCCAATGCTTCTTTATCTGCATTGATCAGCGCGGTTCGCTCTTGTTTTGTGAGATGCTTATCTTCACTAACTATCTGCATATGGTTCCGCAGTTCTTGAATTTTATAGGTTCCATCTTTCCGCAGCTGATCAATTTTCTGCTGGATTTTTCCAATATGATCATTGATTGGTGCCAGGAGCTGTTCTTCTTGTTCAAAGGTAAGAATGCCGGAAGCATTCACCGTCGTTGTTTCGCTCATCTCATGCCTCCGTTACAGGTACTTTGCGCTGAGCTGCAAAAGTTCTTCTTGGTTAGTTTCTTTGGTATTTACGATGCCTGCAAGATGTCCGTTAGACATTACACCGATACGATTTGTGATGCCGAGAATTTCTGGCATTTCAGAGGAGACGAGAATAATCGTCTTACCTTCTTTCGCCATTTTGATAATCAACTCGTAGATTTCGTATTTCGCTCCAACGTCGATGCCGCGCGTGGGTTCATCCATCATAAAGACGATTGGATTACGTTCAAGCCATTTACCGAAAATCACCTTCTGCTGGTTTCCACCAGATAGCGAAGTAATCATGTCATCTGGCCCCATGCACTTGGTGTGCATGATTTTGATTTCATCCTGCGTAGCTCGCGTCATCTTTTTCTCAGAGAGCGCGATACCGATTTTATAGTGCGAGAGGTTGGCAATCGTCGTGTTAAAAGTAAGATCGCCTTTCAAGAAGAGACCATCTGCTTTGCGTTCTTCGGTGATCATCGCGAATCCGTGATCCATTGCTTCTTTCGGATTCGCAAAGTTCATCAACCGGTCGTTGTAATACACACGCCCAGCTGCACGAGTGCGAGTACCAAAAATAGTCTGCAAAAGTTCACTACGTCCGGCTCCAACCAATCCGTATAACCCGAAAATTTCACCTTTGCGCACGTCAAAACTAATGTCGGTAAGATGCGGAGCAAACTTCGTGGAAAGATTGCGTACGGAGAGAATCGTTTCGCCTGGCACATTGTCTACCGGAGGGAATCTGTTTTCCAGGGAGCGCCCCACCATTGCAGCGATAAGTTCATCCAGATTGGTATCTTTAGTATCTTTGGTAGCGACAAGCTTACCATCGCGAAGTACTGAAACTTGATCACAGATTTCAAAGATCTCATCCATCTTATGTGAAATGTAGACGAGTGAAATTCCCTGATCACGCAGTTTTCGCATCATCTGAAAGAGTTTCCGCACTTCTGGTTCAGTGAGCGAAGATGTTGGTTCGTCAAGCACGATAAGTTTGGCGTTATATGAGATTGCTTTTGCAATTTCACACATCTGCCGTGCTGATACGGACATATTATGCATTGGCTGAGTGAGGTTCACCGTCATCCCAAGGTTTCGGAAGAGAATCGCAGCCTCTTTCTTCATCCGAGCTTCGTCAATTATCCCCATCGAATTAGTGGGATACCTCCCCAAAAAGAGGTTATCGACTACTGACCTTTCAAGACATTGGTTGAGCTCCTGATGCACCATTGCCACACCATTTTCGAGTGCGTCTTTCGGGCCAGAAAAAGCTACTTCATGACCGTCTAAAACAATCGTGCCCTCGTCTTTTTGGTAGGTTCCAAAAAGACATTTCATCATTGTTGATTTACCTGCGCCGTTTTCGCCCATCAGACCCATAATTGAGCCTCGCTTCACATCAAAATCAATTTGATCTAATACGCGGTTGCGCCCAAATGATTTCGACATGCCCCGAATTGACAAGACGACGTCATCCCGTACTTCCGACATTGCCTCTCCCTCGATTAATTCCATGATTCAGGGCTGTAAGAGCCTTCCGCCTCACAGCCCTGAATCATTTACTGCCTGTAACGTTACTGGATTACTTCAGTAGCGCAGTATAGGAAGCTGCGTTATCCGTCTTCACCATATTGATTGCGAATGCATCATATGCGCCTGGGTTACCCAAACGGTTGGTGATATTGGATTCGGTCTGACCATCGCCAGCAATGTATTCAACCTTCAGGTTGAGTAGATCATCATACTTTTCTAGCAGTGGCTGATAGGTTGAACCAAGGAAGTTATCTGCTGAATTGTAGATATTCAACCAGACCTTCTTCTCTGGGCTCTTTGCTGCATCAAGCTTCTTTGATACTGGTTCGTAAATCACAGTGGAATCAAGGAAGTCCTTGTAATTATCTGCCGTTACTGCCAGGTTCAACGCATAGTAAGAGCGGGTCTGCTCGTCATACTTGTAATCCTTATCGGTAAGTACGTTGCCAGCTGCATCAGCCTTGGCGATACCGGTATCGATGTCTACACCGTCAAGCGCATTCCGGAGCACACGCAAAGTGAGATATGCCTGCACATCAGCATGTTGTGAAATCGTGCCGCCATAGCCTTCTGCGATTGCAGCCACTGCATCGGAGTTTGCATCGTAACCGAAAGTTGGCACCTTCTCAGCCTTTGACCAGCCGTTGAACATTGCCATACCCATGCCATCGTTATTCGAAATCACTACATCGATCTGATCGCCGAAAGAAGCTGACCAAGTCGCAATTGCGTTACCTGCGGTAGCTGCATCCCAAGTAGCGCCTGCAGAGTTCTTCATTTCCTGGGAAGCAAGCTCGCGCACCTTCAGACCAGCAACTTCGCCGTCCTTTACAATTTTCTGCGAACCATCAACGTTGGTACCAACTGCAGCAGAATCAATGCTTCCAGCATTTTCAACACCAGTGCCGAGAGCCTTGCGCACACCGCGAGTACGAGCGATCGAATCATTGTGCCCAACATCGCCAATCGCGAGCACATAACCAACAGTGCCATCACCATTGCGATCGATCTTGTCTTTGTTTGCCGTAATGTAGTCGGCAACCATTTTGCCTTGCAGTTCTGCACCCTGTGTTGCATCGAAGCCCACATAGTAGGTCTTGTCGTTGAACTTCAGTGCCTGCATATCCAGTTCGCCAGTAGAGCTATTTGATGGCTGACGATTAAACCAAACCAATGGCTTCTCAGCGTTCTTTCCGCCAGTGGAGCCGCCCTTATCAGAGCCTGTATCTGCAGACCCACCACCACAAGCTGCAAGTAGTGCCGATGCAGCGATTACTGCTGTCACTTTGAAGATGTTCTTCATATTCCCTCCTTTGGGAACTTCGATGTGCTTCCTCGCACATATTTTTGGACACTTCTAAAAATAGCACTCTCCAAACGAAATGAAAACTTGCCTCAGCTTTATTTCCATATTTTCCACATTTTGAAATGCGAAAAAATAGTTTTAATTTAAAGAAAAATTAACTCTTGAGACAAATTAATCACAATTGCGTAAACCCACGTTCAACCCAGCTCTGCGCAGCAGTCAACCGATTTATTGCTTCCGTGTTCCAGCCCGCACGAGATTTTCGTGCGCCAGCAACAAGCGAAAGTGCAGTACCTGCAGCAGATGCTGCCAGCGCTACCGGATCAACGCTGAACCCAAGTAGCTCATACCAGTCATCCACAATTGGCGCCACTCCGTCATAAATTTTTGGTGCAAGTGTCGGAAGCACGCTCATATGCCCAAGCAAACATCCCCAATCATGCACACGATACCCTGGCCCGAGCGAGTCTAAATCAAGCAGCCCACAGATCTTCCGTGTTTGCGGATCAATATAAATATTTGCTTCGTAAAAATCACCATGCGTAGGCACTTTGGGACCCAAATCTGCACGAGCAAGAAGATAGCGAATATCTTTCGCGATTTGAGTGCATTGCGACTGCATCTTGGGGAGCGTCAGCGCTGCAGCAGAAGCATAATGTTCACAACGATCGACCCACGCGGGGCGCTCACGCAGCGCAATCGCAGTTTGCGGGAGCGCTGCACTGATCTCTTCTAAATCACGCAAAATTGTGCGTGCAGCTGTTTTCGTGATCCGCTTTTCACTCGGGGTGCGCCGCGAACTCTGCGCAAGAACACGCGATAATGGCACACCTGGAATTGCCGTCATCAACACAATTCCAACTTCGCGTGCATAAATTTGTGGGCAAGCAATTCGAGCGCGTTGCATGATTTGTAAGCGATATTCAAAATCTTGCTGCATACTTGGCCGGATCACTTTGGCAAAAAGCGGGCGATGATCTACCCGATCCACACGCACTACCGCCCGCCTCGTCGGACGGTAACCGATCAATTCTAATTCCACCGGCTGCCCCAAATAAGCACTCATTTTTTCGACATCACAGGCAAGTGCAAGCGCTGGTAATTCCGGATCATACGGGTATTCCCAAATATTTACTGCGGTTTTTCCCAGACGGAGCCGCTTTCCCCCTACTTCGAGTACTTTTTCTTCCTGAATTTTTGCCGTCGCTGCAAGTACATATAAATCACGACGCGCAAAAGGAGGATTTGTATCAACTACGATGGAATAGCCGACACAGACTCCAGCACCTGGGCGATGATGCACCTGATGAACTTTCCACGAGCGCAAAATCCCTAAATCTGCATACGCAAGACGCAGCATTTCACCTGCCCGTTGTGAAGTCAATAATGCCAAATCGGTACGTTCTTGTTGCGCCCGTTGCGGATTTGGGCGCACAGCAGCAACTGCAGGAATCGATTTGGACATAGTTCCTTTATATGCGAGTAAACGTCTAGTGTCTAATCATCATCCTTGTATCTGTATCTCTTACCGGAAAGTATTGCTTGCAATAGTTGAGCCGATCAAAAGCGACTGGCAAGATAGACTTATGCGCGATCTAAAAGCCCTTCCGAAAGCACATCTGCACTTACATTTCACTGGATCAATGCGCATTACCACGCTGCGGGAGCTTGCCGCAGCACAGCAAATCCGCCTCCCGGAGAATTTTTCAGCCGATGCCGCATTACATGTACCAGCAAATCAACGTGGCTGGTTCCGCTTTCAGCGTGCCTATGATGCTGCCCGCAAAGTGGTCCGCAGCGAATCTACCATGCGGCGAATCATTCACGAAGCCGCAGCAGATGAACGTCAGGAAGGGTCGAAACGGCTTGAAATCCAAATTGATCCGACCTCATACGCACCATTCGTTGGCGGCATCACACCTGCGCTGGAGATCGTTCTTGATGCAGCAAAAGCAGCCAGTCATGATACAGGTGTCCAAATCGGGATCATCGTAGCGGCATCACGAATGAAGCATCCGCTTGATGCCGCGATTTTGGCACGGTTGGCAGCAAAATATGCTGGTGCAGAACCAGGATGCGTCGTAGGATTTGGACTTTCCAATGATGAACGGCGTGGTGAGACGGCACAATGGGCGAAAGCATTCAGGATTGCCCGGAAAGCTGGTCTTGCGGCAGTGCCGCATGGAGGAGAATTGCTTGGCCCGCAGCATTTGCGAGAAATTGTGGAGCATCTCCACCCTGCACGCATCGGGCATGGGGTGCGGGCAGTTGAAGATCCTGCACTCCTGCAGCAAATCGTGGATCAATCAATCGCGCTAGAAGTCTGCCCCGCCTCGAATGTGCATCTTGGCGTGTACCAGCAGTTGGGGGATGTTCCATTGCGAAACTTGCTGGATGCAGGCGTGAAAATCGCTCTGGGCGCAGATGATCCGCTACTTTTCCGTTCACGTTTAGCAGCACAATATGAGGCAGCACGGACCATTCTCGGCTTTTCAGATTCAGAGCTGGCAACTTTAGCCCGCTGCTCGATCGAAGCATCCCTCGCTTCCCCCTCAGATAAGCAAAAATGGTATCGCGAAATAGATTCGTGGTTACTCACTTCAGATGAAGCATCGCAGCAGTGCGCTTCCGCAGATCCTCCAACTCTCGCAAGCACACCCAAAAATTCGTCTCTACAATCCGATCACTAAAGCTGAAACTACACCGCATCACAAATAAACAATGTCATAACTTGAAAGAAGTGAAGAAGATGGAATTACCAGCCCAAACAATTGATTTTCTCGGCATGGAAGGTAATATCGGCGCGATTTATACTACGCTGTGGAAGGTTGACGGAGATTTTGTGCGGATGCGGCGTATTGGTACGCGCGATTCAGTGTTGAAAGCATCATTACAAAAAGCTGCATCAAAGCGAGTTACCTTTGTATTAGTACACGGAATTGGTCTTTCATCAACATATATGTTGCCTTTAGCCGAAGAATTGAGCGAGCTTGGGCGCGTAATTTTATTCGATTTACCTGGTTTTGGTAACCTTCCGCTCTCGCAAAAGCCGCAGCATATTCCGCGGCTTGCCACGATTCTCAATTCGATCCTTTCCCTTACAAGCGCGGATAATGTGATTCTCGTCGGACATTCGATGGGTGCACAAATCGTGACGGAAATGATGGCACAAAATCATAATTTCCGACGAGCTTGCCTGATTGGACCGCCAGTAAATCTTAAAGAACGTTCTTTTGGGTGGGTTTTGGCGCGCTATCTCCAATCAGCAATATTTGAAAAAGCCGATCTGGTGCGTGTAGCTACCTTGTTGTATCTGCGATCGGTAAAAACCTGGCTCGTCAGGCTGCTTCCGCAGATGCTTGATTATCCGATTGAGCAGCGGATTCAAGATGTAAATCCGCATAGTTTGATTGCCGTATTGAGCGGTACCCGAGATTATTTAGCACCCCAATATTGGCTGAACGAGCTTGCTGACCGTGCGGCAGGAGAAGCTTGGACGGGGCGAATTTCCAATGCTGCACATTCAACTATCTATTCTCATGACGAGCAAGTGGCGCAGGCGATTGAACGTTTAATGACGAGCACTGAAAGTGATGCGCAAGAAGACTTTACAGCAGCAGAGTCGCCAGCGAAGCACTCGAAATGGAGTACTCATTAAATGTTTCAGCTCGGCAAGATAAAGCAAAAAATTTGCTTGGTCGCCAATCATGGCTCGCAGATGATCCAAGATTACACTTGGTATCTCAGCCATGCGCTTCCGTGCCCGGCATTGCCAAAAATGTTTTCTCTCAACTCGCTGGTACGACGCAAGCATCCGGATCTGGAAAAAATAAAACAAGGCTCAAAACGCACAGTAGCTTCTGCAGAGCTACCAGCAAAATGGTCTGATTCGCCACTGATTGTTTGTATTCCTGGGATTTATGAAGGCGAAGCATATTTCCGTTATTTGCGCCGTAAGTTATCTGAATACGAGCTTTACAATATAAACACGAAGCAGCTCCGCCAAATGCAGCCTCCGGTAGCAGAGCTGGCGAGAATCGTGATTTCCGAAATTCGCGAAATCAAGCAGCCGATTATTTTACTTGCGCACTCGAAAGGCGGTCTTGTTGGGCGTGCAGTATTGGCTGCGCGGCTGCCAAATGTATACGGGCTGGTAGCATTTGCTACCCCCTGGAATGGATCCCAGCGAGCACAGATTTTTCCACCGCATCATCCGCTTCGGGCCTTGCTTCCTGGTGGTCAGGATTTATCAACCCCGTGGTCAGAAGAGTTGAACTCACAAATCAATGAAAGAATTATCGCGATTTCCCCACATTGGGATTTCCATGTGCCACAAGGATCAACGCTTTCCGGCGCTGCCAATCTGCATTTATCACAAAGTGGGCATTTTCGTCCGCTTTATCACCGTGATGGAATCGCGGCAGTAAAGACTGCGATTTTGCAGTTGCGCGCGCAAATTCCAGATCCAAAAGATGATCCATTTTAGCCACGTCGCGAGAAATACGCGTGAAAACTAGGAAATGGCACTAGATTTCAATTCCAATTGTGATCGGCTCAGCTTCGAGAGTGACCCCAAATTTTGCAGCAACTTCAGCTTTGATCTTCCGTGCAAGCTCCCCAATTTCGGTAGCAGTGGCTTGCCCCCGGTTTGTTAAAGCCAGTACGTGTTTTGTCGAGAGTGATGCGTGAGCAGAAATGCGAAAGCCCGGATTGAATCCTGCGTGTGCAATGAGCCATGCTGCAGAAGTTTTTACCTGACCAGGAATTTTCGGTGCGGCTGCACCGATCTGATTTATCGCAGAATTATCACGTACCGTAAAACGGGGAGCAGCTTCTGGAAGATTTCGCGCAGCTTCCACATCCAAAACTGGATTTGTGAAGAAAGATCCAAGCGAATAGGTATCGCGATCGGAATCATCGAGGACCATTCCTTTTCCTGCGCGTAATTCAAGTACTGCTGCCCGCACATCCGTTGCCGGTACTCTTTTTCCGACCTCCACCCCAAGATATGCAGCAAGTTGGGCATATTGAATCGGTTCGCTGAGCGTCGCGCGGCGCAGCTGAAACTCTACATCAAGCACGATCCAACGCGGAGATTTCCCCCATCGTCCGCTCAAAATTGATTCTTTTAAGACGGAATAGCGATATCCGAAATCTAAATCACTTCGGAAAAAAGTACGTTGGGTGCAGTATTTGCGATCAAAAGTGCGGACAGCAGCGATTGTGCCGGAAACGTCCTGCCCGTAGGCACCAATATTTTGTACCGGAGCCGCACCGGCTGTACCAGGAATTCCTGAGAGGCATTCGAGCCCCATCCAACCGTGCTCAATCGCGTAAACTACGACTTCATCCCAAGGTGTACCTGCGCTTACACGCATCCGTGCCCCGCCGCAGGAATCTTCACTTAAGATTTCAATTTCCGCACGTGTATCGTGTACAACTGTGCCTGGAAAGTCAGCATCGCTGGCAAGGATATTTGAACCGCCTCCGACGACAAGCAATTCTTCTGCATTTTCGACAGTTTCGGTTAGTGCTGCAATAAATTCTTCACGAGAATGCACATTCGCAACTTTTGCAACGGAACCGCCGACGCCGATTGTAGTCATTTCAGCTAATGTACGCGCTTGCGGAAAATAACGCATCGCCTGCCGTGCTGGGATCGTGTGTACAGGTTCGTAATGCTCTGGAATCATACAACTCATAACTTCAAGACTACCGCAGCTATTGCAATCTCGCTTAGGTGAGCAAAGCGATACTTTTCGCGCTTTGCTAAAACAATCATTCTGAAAAAGTGGGAAAAGGGTTGCGGATGAAATCCTCTCGGATTCCGCCCGCAACCCTTGTTACCTTCAGCCTGGAATTTCTTTCCCGGCATCAGGATCGATTCGCTTGCAGATCGCTGCTTTCAGCTTAGCTAAACTTGCGGCGAGCTGCGAAAGCTGCACCGCCCAGAATAATGAGTGCAAGGGAACCAGCTAATAAGCCTTCAACATCAGCACCCGTCTTGCTCAGCTCAGGGGTCTTCGCTGCTTTCACCTTATTCGGATCCAATGCAGGCTTGGCTGGCTGGGTCAATGGAGCACCAGAAATACCAATTTCACCCTTCGGCTTCTCTGGCTGAACCAGCGGCGTACCAGAGATCTTATCCACTGCAGGCTTCTCTGGCTGAGTCAATGGAGCACCAGAAATACCAATTTCACCCTTCGGCTTCTCCGGCTGAACCAGCGGCGTACCAGAGATCTTATCCACTGCAGGCTTCTCTGGCTGAGTCAAAGCATTACCCGAAAACTTATCCACCGCAGGCTTCTCTGGCTGAGTCAAAGCATTACCCGAAAACTTATCCACCGCAGGCTTCTCTGGCTGAGTCAAAGCATTACCCGAAAACTTATCCACCGCAGGCTTCTCCGACTGAGTCAAAGGAGTAACAGAAGCATAACCCTTCTCGTAAATAAGGTTAATTACAAGTTCTCCATCAAGACGACGATTAATTTCACCCTTACGTGGAGAATTAGGATCAGCTGTTATACCATCAGGGAACTTCACGTCAATTAAATTCCACGGCAGACCTTTAACAGTCAACTTTTCAAAACCAGTCAAATCAATCTTCAGATTAGAACCATCAGGAGACAATGATGGCTGAGACAATACAGCAACCCGACCCGTACCAGGAATCTGTTCAAAACCACCATCTGCACGCAACTTATTGTAAACAACAGACACTGTCACATTCTGTGACTCCTTAGCCTTTACTTCTTTCGTAATGTTTTCTTTGTATGACTGAGAAACAATTACTTCTTCCCCAACATTCAAAGCTCGACCAATAAGGGTGGACCATTCTCCGTTATTACCAGCAATAGTCTTAACAGCGATATCGACAATAGCGCTATTTTGCTTCTTATCACGAACTGTAACTGTCAAATACGTGCCAGGTTGAGCCGTGCCCGTCACAATATCCTGCCCTTCGACAGGCTGATTCACAACAGTTTTCTTACCAATTGTCACGGAAGTTTGATGTTTTTTGGAATCTGTTAAGGTCACTGTTTGCCCATGCTGAAGCACTGTACCTTTCGGAACTGTGTAAAACCAGTACCCGCCTCCATTAACCGGGACGGATTTACTTTGCCCACCAGGAAGCTTCACTGTGACTGTATTACCATTACCTGGGGTATCTTTACCCATAATAATGTTTTCACCCTCAGAAATCGGATAAACATGGAAATCTTTAGAGGCAGTTACGGTGGATGCGGGAGGAGCTGCAAGGGCAACAGATGTCCCTCCTGACAAAGCCAGCAGAGCACCCAGTGCGAGAGCAGCAGGAATCCGAAGTCGTTTCATAACGATCATCTCCTTGTGTTATATAAATGTGTTGTTTACAAAATGAAGTTCTCAATGAGTTGAGGCAATTGCACAAAGCAGGAATAGAATTTCGGAGAAATGCCATTCTGTCATTGAAAATCCTCACGATTAAATATGTGCTGCAACATTCTGCTACAGCTCGTTCAGAAAAACTTAGCCAAAATAAAGCCGCAAGGTACTACACTCTCAGCGGAGCTACCATTCTTTCTTTTCCGAAAAATCGCGCACGCCACTGCCGGAACATAACCGCATCACACAGCACGCCCAGCATTGATTGAGTTTTTGCACATTGCGCAACAAAAAATTGAAAATTGATACCAAAATATCGCGGCATTTTTACGCAGTGCCGCGATATAAAAAGGGAACGGAGATGAAAGCGCGCAGAAAAATCTAAATTAATGCAACCGTTTTGATATCTAAAATATTGGGAAAGAGACTTACACGGCAGAACAAGAGCGGGAGCCCCCCCCCCCCCGAACGTCAATAAAACCAAGATGCATCCGCACGTCTATCCCAACTATAAAATGATTATCTTTATTTACATAATAAACAATTTTCACATTATTGTCATCGCTTTTATAAAAGTCACACTTTAGACCAACGACTCAACGACTATTTCGTCCATCTTCGCGTAGTGCAGCCTTACAGGAAAGCAGTCTAAATTCTCGATCTTTGCCAACTGCGGCGCGAAGCGAATCCAGCTGCATCAGCACAGCACAGACTAACCATCAACCCAATCCCCGCCCAAAAATCAGCTAGCGGATCGAAAGTGTGCCCCATCTAAAGCCAAGATAGACAAAAACTCCTGCAAGAGATCCTTGCAGGAGTTTGCGAAAGATTAGCGAGAAGAACGAATTCAACCCGTAATATCCAGATTTACTTATCGCGTTTCACGATGAGTAGTTGACTGGTTGCAACGCGCACAGAACTTCTTCAACTCAAGACGATCTGGGTTGTTGCGACGGTTTTTCTTTGTAATGTAGTTACGCTCCTTGCAAACCTCGCATGCGAGGGTGATCTTGGGGCGAACGTCTGCTGACTTGCTAGCCACTGTTTAGTCCTCACGTTCGGTTTGTCCGGGAAGCGGGATTGCTTCTCGTCGTAGCGGAGGCGGGGTTTGAACCCGCGACCTCACGATTATGAGTCGTGCGCTCTGACCAACTGAGCTACCCCGCCGCATCATCTCTCAGGATTTGAGAAACGATTAGAGCCCCGAAAGGGAATCGAACCCTTGACCTTCTCCTTACCATGGAGATGCTCTGCCGACTGAGCTATCGGGGCAGCGTTGAAAACCTTACCAATTTCCGCAGTAAAATTCCAACAGTTTCGCATTACTGCGAGGTGAAGCTAATCACCGTAATGCGAATAGTGGCGGGTGAGGGATTCGAACCCCCGAACCCGAAGGAGATGATTTACAGTCACCTGCATTTGGCCGCTCTGCAAACCCGCCGATCGTGAGCAAATAAGTTTCACTCACGAGCATCTAGATTAGCACTCCACCCCGGCATGATGTCAAACCAATATCGAAAAATGTGACGCTATGCCTAA
The DNA here is from genome assembly GCF_031456295.1 of Arcanobacterium hippocoleae. NCBI lineage: Bacteria > Bacillati > Actinomycetota > Actinomycetes > Actinomycetales > Actinomycetaceae > Arcanobacterium > Arcanobacterium hippocoleae. Next base: position 1,857,174 of record NZ_JAVDUJ010000001.1, on the reverse strand, counting down.
AGCCAGATCTCACCCACATCTCAGATGTTGGCAAGAATAGTTGCCAAAACCTTTAATAGAGCTTGCCATCGTGCGGCTCATTGCGGGAAATCGCCGTCATCGTTTCACGTTCCACCACTTTGATCCGTTCACGCCCTTTTGCTTCGCCTAAAGACTTTTCATACTCTTCAAGCAATTCCCAACCATGCCAAGTGGTGTATCTCACGCCACGATTTTCAAGGAGCTGCTGCATTGCTACCCAACCCGTATCCTGGCTGGTTGCGTGCAATAATCCCGCTTCATAATCTGCCACCAAATTCGCAATCGTCTCTTGCGCATCAGATTTAGTCGAACCAATCAGCCCGACCGGCCCACGCTTGATCCAGCCCGTCGCATAAAGTCCAGTTATTGTTTCGCCATTGACCGTGCGCGTCACGCGCCCACCTTGATTTGGCACTACCCCACGCGTACCGTCAAAAGGCGCACCCGGAATCGGCGAAGAGAAATATCCCACCGCACGATACACCGCCTGTACCGGATAATCGATAAATTCACCAGTACCTGCAACCGTTTCATCCCCCTGCAGCGCAGTCCGCTCCATTCGGATCCCGGTCACGTGTGTATCACCCAAGATCTCAACCGGTTGCTGCAATAAATGCAGGTGAATCCGGCGCGAAGCCGTCTTTGGCTCCTCCTGATCCAGTAAATAATCGGTGAGAATATTCACCACTTGCCGAGTCATCTTTGATTTCTCAACAGCTTCCTGCGAAGCTTCGTCATAGTCATAGTCTTCTTCATAGACGATAATATCCACATCTGGCACTTCGCCAAGTTCACGCAACTCCATTGGCGTAAATTTCACTTGCGCTGGGCCACGCCGTCCAAATACATGCACATCAGTAATCGGCGATTGCCGCAAACCTTCCTCCACATTTTGCGGAATCTCGGTAGTCAGCAAATCATCAGGATGCTTTGCCAATACACGCGCCACATCAAGAGCTACATTTCCAACACCAATCACAGCCACTTCCTTTGCCGCTAACGGCCAAGTGCGCGGCACATCGGGATGCCCGTCATACCAATACACAAATTCCGAAGCCCCATACACTTCAGGCAAATCCGCGCCCGGAATATGCAACGGACGGTCGCGATCAGCACCAGTGGCGATAATGATTGCATCATAGTGTTTGTGCAACTCATCGAAGCTGAGATCCTTACCAACTTCCACATTTCCAACCAAGCGAATATCGCCCCGCTGCAAAATATTGTAAAGCGCCTTGATAATCTGCTTGATCCGGGGATGATCCGGGGCCACCCCATAACGCACCAGACCATACGGAGCCGGGAGTTTTTCATATAAATCAATCTGTGCATCCACATCTGATTTCGCAAGGATATCAGAAGCGTAAATGCCAGCTGGGCCAGCGCCAATAACTGCAACTTGGAGTGGGCGATTCGTCAATGTCTTTACTTTCTTTGTCTGCCCGATACGGGCGCTGATAGAGCGGAACTAATTCTCCACCATTTTACAAAGGCAATCGCAGAAGGTACAGAAACAGTTGGCGGCAGGTGATGAATTCGTCAAAATCCATCCCTGCCGCCAACATCTCAATTCAGTTTTACCGCTAACTACAAAATCTTTTGCAGCACTGCGCTCATTCTACTCCACGACCAAACTCACTCGTTTTTGCATCAAGCCGAATCACGCCGTACGTCCAGCCATGCCGCCGATAAGCCGCGCACGGCTGGTGCGTCTGCGCATCAATGAAAAGGTAAAATGGATGCCCCACAAGTTCCATCTCGTAAAGCGCCTGATCAACCGTCATCGGTTTTGCTTCATATAGCTTTTGGCGCACCACAACAGGAGAGTCACCAAGTTGAGTTTCAGTAGCTTCACCAGGCTTCGTGGGTACTGCCTCCGATTCTTCCACTACTACTTCTGTTTCTTTTTGCGGAGTAAGAGAACTGAAAAGCGCTTCAAAATCCAGTTCCATCTCCCCTGAATCGATCTTTGCACCCCGGCGATGATGATCTTTCCGCCGCTCATTCGCACGCCGCAATTGCTCGATCAATTTTTCTGCTGCCAGATCAAGCGCACTGAGCCGATCTGCCGATTTTGCTTCAGCTCGCACTACCGGCCCGCGATCACGCAAAGTAATTTCGATTTTTTCGGAAAATTCAGCCTGTGCAGGATTTGGTTCATGTGTTACTTCCACCTCTACACGCTGTGCACGAGGAGCAAAAAGCTCAATCTTTGACAGCTTTTCTGTAACATGCTCGCGGAAACTTTCTGAAATCTCGGCATTCCGCCCTTTTACTACAAATTCCACGATGACCTCCAACTTCTCGCCATTGAAAATGCAACAACACAAGGAATCAGATTCAAGACGGATCAGCTGCTGCAAAGAATCAATTTCAAGAAACTATCAGCTAAATCCGTAAGCTAAAACTCGCCTCCAACACTAGAAACAGTCTTTTCGTAAACCTTGAATTAATTTCTTGTGTTTAAAACTTTAACACCAAAAGCATCATTTGTGAGCTGCCCCACGATTTTTTCTGCTCTCGGCGCAGAATTTAACTCTAAATTTCCGCGGAAAACCAAAATTACCACTTTAACCAGGCGCTTTAGTCCCAAGTAACGAAAAATTACAGCACTTTGCTGCAGGAATTTTCGTTGAAAACTGCGTTTGCAAAACAAATCGCGCCAATCACGATTCCTCCAGCTGCAGTTACCGCCCGCGCACTGCCAAGCAAAGTTGCACCAGTAGTCAAAACATCGTCAACCAGCAGCACCTGCTTTCCTTGTAAATCTAAAACCGCATACGAATCAGCAATTTTTTCGTGCCGAAGAGATAAATTCGCCACCGCATATTGCTGCGTGCACAGATGCCGCAAAAATCTGCTTAAGCTCCGTTTGAAATGCAACTTTTTTCGTAATGCGTCCTGTGGTTGCGCAGCGAACACAGCAGCAAGTGTGAGCGCAAGTTTCCACGCGATCAACTGCCCGTCATACCTCCGCCGAAACCCTGAAGGGGCATTCACAACTATCATCTCACGCGTACAATCAAGCTGCGGAAACAGAGATCGCAAATCCATATCCGCAGCTGCCAGCATTTGCTGCAACTGGCGTAAATCCGCATCCCACAGCCGCAATATTTGCCGTTCCAAATCACGTAAATTCGTATGCTTCCAACTCACGATCAGCTCTTTTACCGTACCGCGATAACGATACGGCGTATATACGGGGAAAATTGCCCGGAAATCCGATTCCGGAAAAGATCTTCCGCCCAGATTTAGCCTAAAATTATTTGGCACAATACTCTCTTGCGGAACTGGAGTAGTCAAATAGCTGGCTCCGGCATCTACCCGCTGCCAGTTCGGAACAATTTTCTCCTGGCAAGACGAACATAATTCTGCATCAGCCTTACCACATATGACACAAGCACATGGAAATACCAAATCAAGAATATTCCGCGTCAGTTTTGCAATCATGCTCATAAATGCAGCGTAAGCGATCTTGCAAAAAACGAATTTTGGTGCGCCCAAAAAAGTGGATTTCGCCAGCAAAAACATTCACTGTGGAAAAACAGCAACTAACTCTCGAAAGCGATCAATACACTTTCTGCTCATCCAGCCATTGCTGGATCTTTAACGCCGGCCGTAAAACGCCGCCATGCTCCAGAATCATATTCGTAAAGCACATCTGATTTATCTGCCAAAACAATCGAATTCTTCCCATGCCCAGCCGTTAAACCAACTGGATCATTGAGCACATTCAAAGTTTCTGACGGCCCGCCGATTTGCACCAGCAGCAGCGCATCAGTGCTTTGCGCTGTACTATGCCCAAGTACCGCCAGATTCGTTTCATCAATCCAAGCCAAATCAGCCACATCTGCCAGCCACTGATCAAAATGCAGCAATTGCCCTAACGCCTGCGGCTGCCCACTCGAACTACGCGTGAGCGCAGCAGCAGCCAGCATTATCGCGCCGTCACGCTCATAGGCAATCACCGCGCGTGCCCCCTCGCGCGAAATCTTCACAAACTTAACCTTCACCCCTGCTAATTCAGGCACTTTCACCTGCACTGTAGCGCCACTTTTCACCTCGATCGCGAGCAAATCACCACGCGACTGCTGCTCTCCACTCCAAATCCAACCAAATTTATCAATACTCGGAGCGATCAATTGCGTGCCTTTCAGCAGGCTTTGCACTGTCTTTTGGAAAAAATCCAAGCGGTAGAGCGTACTTCCAGAATCATCTAATGCACTGCCAAAGCTCAAGCTCTCCCCATACGCAAGTGTTAAATCACGCAGCCCCAAGCTCTTTATTATTTCGCTTGGCATGACGGGCAAAATTTGCTGCTTATTGCGTGAAATGCGGACTACACTTCCATCTTGTATCCCAACCAGTGGCGAGTCTTGCAGCGCATAAGTTTGTAAATCAATTTGCGATTCACCAGAAATTTGCACACCAGAAGCAGTGATAATGACATCTTGAGCAACTCCAGCTGCACTGAAACTATGGCGGTATTGTGCTTGCAGGATCATGATCGTTTCCTGCGGCAGAGCTGTCGCATTTGCCGAAAGATCAACTACCGCAACCGAATCACTACTGCGAACTTGTGAACCTGAAACTAACACATCTGGTGGCATCACCACACGCACAGCTGGGGAAATCCACTTTGCCGGCCCCTTCGCGATCCCACGTGCAATTGAACTAACCAAGCCTTGCCGCGGATACCACCGCACATCTGCTACTAAATCTTTTCCGATATGGCTCGGAAAATACAGCGGCGCCTCAATATAGAGCGAATTAAATAATGCACGCGACATCATCATCCCGTCATCAAGGACGGCAATACGCCACTCACCATCGGGATTCCGAATCAGCGAAAACTCATTTGTCAGCTGTGATTCCTTGCTCGCCGGGGTATAAATCCCATCAGCATCCACAGAACCAATCGTGGGAACTGAGACACGGTAGGCGCCAGCAGGAGTTTGCGAAGACGAATACGATTGCGTATCAGGATAGATCCGCACTGCACTCAGCGGATCCCACTTCCTTGCCATATCAGCGGTGAGAAATTGCCGTGCCGCCTGAAAATTATCAGTTAAGCCCACTGAAGCTGCACGCAAAAAACCAGCAATTACCTGCTCCGCCGTCGCTCCTTTCGCCGGACCTTTCGGATCGAGCACCACACCGCCTTCGCGTTGTGCCACACGCTCAACTACCTGCACATCACCATTTGTCGGAAGCCCAGAACAAGCACTCAACGGGAGGCTCAACGCAAGCACAATACTTCCCAGCAAGATCTTCTTTCCAGATTGCTGACGGGAATTATGCTGCCGTTTAATCGCGTTCACTTTCCACCTCCGGATTCTGTGCATCTTCCGAATCATTTTCCGCAGCAGGCGGATCTGCCACATCAAGTGGCACGTCTGCGAGTTGTGTATCGATCCGGGAATCAGTTTCGACCGCTACTTCTCCCACTTCCGGCGCAATCGGTTTCACTAAAGGCAGCGGTCGATTATAAGGAGCTCCCGGGATCTTCGGGAAAGTGAGTAGAAATACCGAGCCCACACCCAATTCGCCGACGGCTTCGAGCATCCCCCCGTGAATTAGCGCATCTTCCCGAGCGATCGTCAACCCAAGCCCAGTACCGCCAGTCTTTCGCACTCGTGAAGAATCAGCACGCCAGAATCGATCAAATACGTGTGCTGCCTGCTCATCGCTCAACCCAATACCGCGATCTTGCACCTGCAGCGCGACTGCCGTCTCATTAGCGACAACACTTACTTTTACTGGATTTCCTTCGGCATGCTCCAATGCGTTCACCACTAGATTACGGATCACCCGTTCAATTCGACGCGGTTCAATTTCTGCCTGTAATTCGCCCGCAAATTCCATTCGCACCACTACCCCATTATCGACGGCAAGCGGATCAAGGGACGCAACTACTTTCCGCGTTAATGTTTCAATGTTTGTAGTCTGTGTGGAAAGCGCCATCGCTCCTGCGTCATAACGCGAAATCTCCAGCAAATCGGCAAGCATTGATTCGAGGTTAATCACTTGATCGTGCTGTAATTCCGCTGAACGCTTCAGCAACGGCGGAAGTTCTTCACGCTTATCGTAAATTAGCTGACCAGCCATCCGCATTGTGGTCACCGGCGAACGCAACTCATGAGAGACAGCCGAGACAAAGTTTGTTTGCAATGCAGACATCCGCTCTAATTTCCCAAACTGGCGCTCCAAAGATTCAGCCATCTGGTTAAAAGATTTCGCCAGCTGCGCCAACTCATCTTTGCCTTTTACTTCCATCCGCGTATCAAATTCTCCCTCAGCCAAATGCTGTGCATTTTCTGCCGCTGCATGAACTGGACGTAACACTAAACGTAAAATTGCGTAAGTGAGCAGCCCAATCAAAACGCCAAATATCAATACCGCAACAGCAAGTACACGCTGCGTAGTTTGCAAAAGTTTTTGCTGAGTTTCCAAAGAGAATACTGCGTAAAATTCGTACTGCCCCGAATTTGGAATATAAATTGACGTGCCCATGAGCACCCCTGGTACCGTCAGGCCTTCGGGGGAAATCAATTTCACTGACTGCCATGCGACATCTTTTGATTTTTCAACTGCATGTTTTAATTGCGGAGTGATCAGGGAGCGAATCCGAGTGGCTGAAGCCGTGGCTGGTTCGATGATCTGATTTCCACTCGTACTTTGCCCTTGTGAACTTACCAGCAGCGCACCAAGCAAACCGCGATTGGGATCATACATCTTTGAAACGAGATCGTTTGCTACTTGCTGCGTCTGACCTGAAGTGGGAGCTGCAGAAGCCGAAAAATTAGCTTGTGCAGTATTCGCATCCGCACTGAACTGCTCCACATAAGATGTCGTAGACTGCTGAAAAATAGCAGCACTCAACTGGCTCGTGATCAAGATCCCGGCAAGCACCGTAATCAATAAACCGCCCGTCACAATGGATGCCGCCACCCGAATCTGCAAAGATGAAGCCCAGGCGTCCTGCACTCGATCAATCATCGAAGCCAGCTTCTCAAACGGGCTTAAGATTTCAGCCGGCTGCACTGCGGAATCTGCTGCAGATCCGCGCACAGCCGCACCATTATTCGCCTCAGTATCAGGAGCAATCATAGTTTGTTCACGATGTGCAGCTGCTGCGTCAATGAGAGCTCTCTCGCTCACTACTGCTCACTCTCGTCCTGCACCTGCACGGTAGCCTACACCGCGCACCGTCAAAACCACTTCCGGATTATCCGGATCGCGTTCCACCTTCGCGCGCAGCCGCTGAATATGCACATTCACAAGCCGCGTATCCGCACTATGCTTATACCCCCACACGATTTCTAGCAGCTCTTCGCGGGAGAATACCTGAAATGGCTTTCGCGCAAGCACAGTGAGAAGATCAAATTCGAGCGGCGTCAAATGGAGTTTCATATCGCCGCGCCGCACTTCATGCGCAGTAAGATCGATTTGCAAATCGGCAATCTTTAACATTTCAGATTCTGGCTCTTGACGCCGGAATCTGGTCTTGATCCGGGCAAGCAACACGGAGTTATCGAATGGCTTTGTGACGTAATCGTCCGCGCCAGCTTCCAGCCCTTTGATCACATCGGTTGAATCCGTCTTGGCACTCATCATGATAATCGGCACATCAGATTCTTCACGCAATGCGCGGCAAACTGAAACGCCGTCAAGCCCAGGAAGCATCACATCCAGAAGGACGAGATCTGGACGCTCGGCACGGAAAATCGGCAGTGCATTTGCGCCATTGGCACAAACCGTCGCACTAAAACCTTCCGATTCCAGCAAAATCGCAACCATCTCGGAAATCCCTGGATCATCATCAACCACAAGAATCCGCTGACTCATTTTCCATCCTCACCTATCTATTGCTCTGTTGATTTCGCGCAAAAGCACCTTCCGCGAAAATTTTGCGGAATAATCACTCTGAGACAAAAACCAGATTATGTTTTATTCTCTATCCTACAACGCTCGCCCCGGATTAACCTTGCCCGGAGTTAGATCCTTTCAACTAATGCCAAAGAGCTTTTCTGATGACGAAACAAGGCAATCTAGATCTTCGTTTTCAGCTAAACTGGATTCAACCACAAAACCAGTTTAGCTACAGAATTGGAGCGCAAAATTGAGTATCCCACCAATCAATTCCGAAGAAAATGGAATGAATCAACCCCACGAGAACAATGCTCTTTCCGAAGGCACTCCAATCAATAGCGCGACACCACCGAATACACCACCAGCCGGATATCCAGCTGCACAATCACAATATGGGCAGTATGGGCAGGCTGATCTAAATACGCAAAATTACACAGCTGGCTATCGCACTGTGATTCCAATGCGCCCACTGGGGATCGGCGATACGCTCGATGCCACGATCCGGCTCTTGAAATATAATCCGAAAGCTTTGATTCTTTTCCCGTTGATCGTTTCGGTATGTTTTACATTACTTAATTTCCTCGTCGAGCTTGCACTTGGGCAGACCACCATATTCTCAGCTAGCCAGTTCTATGATCCGCAACAGATGCTGCTCACCCCGGATAATAATGGCTTGAATTTGACGATGGTCATACTGGGTTCCCTGGGTCTGTCGTTATTCTTAGCGATCTTGATTTTTACTTTCGAGAGCGCAATCATCTCGATTGCAGCTACCCGCACCGTCATTGCCTCCGTACGTGGATACAAGCTTTCCTTAGGCGATACTTGGAAAATCGTCCGCCCACGCTTCTGGAGTTTACTTGGTCGGATAATCGCGCTTACGTTCATATTAGGGCTGATCAGTTTCGTCGCAGTAGTGATTCCAGGAATCCTGCTCTTGTTTGTGTCGATGGCTAACTTTGCTGTGGGCAGCGATCTCGGCATTGGCGGCGTGCTAATCACGATCTTATTCTTTCTCGCACTTACTTTTGTGGTCATCACGATTTACGTACGTTTCCTCATCGCCTTCTCAGTACTGGTGGCTGAAAACTGCGGTCCGATCACAGCCCTCAAGCGCGCTTGGGATCTCACCCGCGGCTCGTTCTGGCAAATTTTTGCGTTAATGGTCTTTACAACTATTTTCTTGGTCATCGTTGGCGCTGCACTCTCACTTTTCTTCGGATTACTTACTTTCGCTGTGGTTGGATTTGGCAGCAGCAGCTCAACAGTTCCACTAATTGCAAGTACGCTGATTGGGATTTTAAGTATGCTTGTGACACAAATCTTCATCTATCCAGTAATCACCACACTGACGAATATGGTGTATGTGAATATGCGATTCAAGCGTGAGAATTTCCATCAGCAGCTGCTTTACGAAGCAAGCCAGAAAGTGCAATCCGCTCCCGCAGCGCAAGCAACTGTCCAAAGCCCATTGCAATAACACAGATTTTTACTGCAAATTTTCCGTCTTTTGCAAAGGCAAACTAATGATGCATCCATTCCCAAAAATTGGCAGATCAGGTAGGCGAACTAGTGCTGCACTGCCGCCCCTGTTTCCTCGCGCCGATTTCGTGGTACTAAGTATTCGCAAAGCACGCAGCTTAGTACCACTGGGTTTGCTGCTTTTAGCCCGGACGGAAAATGATTTCACACCGGTCACTCCAAGCCCGGAAGATGCACGTGAACAAGCGCTTCGCGAATTATCTCAATTCAAATATCAGCGTGATCCTTCAATTTGGCAGCGGATTCTTGAATGGGCAAAGTCTTTACTCGAAAAACTCCTCACCGGAAAAACCGGCGAACTTTCGCTTTCGGAAATCGTGACCCTGATTTTTATCGCAATTGCGGTGATTGCCTTCATCTATTTCAGTTTTCACTTCGGAATCCAGCTGCGGCGGAAAAAAGTAAAAGCCACTGATGCACGACGGCGCAAAAGTTTATTCCTCGATGATTCCCGTTCTGCTGCTGAGCTCTTCACCGCTGCCAACGAAGCAGAAATTCAAGGCGATCTCAATACCGCTATAATCGAGAGATTCCGCGGCGTAATCAAGCACCTTGCAGAGTTAGGCATGATTGAATTGCGCCCCGGGCTCACGGCGATGGAGGCAGTAAAACTGGCTGTTCAAAAAACTGGACACGCTGATCTTTTCGATCCAGTTGCACGATATTTTGACGATATTTTTTACGGATCAGCACAAGCTAGTCAAGAACAAGTAGCGCTAAGCGCCGCGCTCGCACAGTTCGTGCAAAACGTACAACCACAAACTACACAAAAGCAAAGCAGAAAATCAGCACACAAAACTGATTTCACACAATCAACTGGCGGTGCTGGAAAATGAACAGCTCATCGCCGCACCACAGCTCTTCACGCCAGCCTGGAAAGCAGCTCTTTTCCAGCGCAGATAAGAAGTTTCCCACCCTCCTGATCACAGTTTTGGCGCTCGTGATTGGATGCGCTGTAGTAATCAATATCTTTTTTCGGCAAGAAGCAGATTCGCGATTCCTTGCAGCAACATCCACCGCGCCAGATGGCGCTGGTGCATTATCTGCAATCGCACAAGATAATGCACTGCAATTTCATGATGTGCGTGAGCATTCACAAATCGCAAAAATTACTGCCCAGAGCACCGTTGTGATTGTAAATCCAGAAAATATTGGGAAATCTGATATTGCAGCATTAACTTCTTCGGGCGCAAAAATTATCCTGCTCGTCAGTAATACTGGATATTTTTTACCAGATTGGGGAATCGAGGCAATCACCGTACCTGTTGCGGCAGACAAAACAATCAAACAGACCTTTGTAAAGACAACAGCTGAAGACAGCACCGATTGGGATTCACCGCTGCACTCGGCACATAAAAAATTTGTTGCAAAACATAAAAACGGATACACGCTCACAGCCAATTGTGAATTTCCGCCCGCTGCCCAGGCACAAGCTATCGGCCCGGTCGAAGATGTATTTACAGATTTTATCTCCCAAACAGATGCTTGCTTCACTACTCATTCCAGCACCGGAAAATTAAATGCTGCTTTAATCACTTCTCCGAAATATCAAAATGTCCAAGCGTTTACCGCACCTGTTATTTTTGCCAATACTTTTCTCACACTTGCAGGAAATTCTGCTTTCGCTTTGAATCTGCTCGGGCAATATCCCGATGTTTATTGGATCGAAAATTATCACACTCCCAGCGATCCCAGCCAAGATCCAGCGGTGCTGCAATCTGGCGCACTTCCTGCATGGATCAATATTTTCGGGATCGGGATCTGCGCCTGCGCGCTCTGGTTGGTTTTATATAAATCACGCCGCTTTGGCAAGCTTGTGCCAGAGCCGATGCCAGTAGTAGTGCCGAGCGGAGAAAGCGATCTCGGCCGCGCACAACTCTATGCACGTAGCCGTGATTGGGCACATCTGGCACGTATTTTCCGGAATGATTTCTTGACGCGGCACGCAAAAATATATTTTTCGCAAACAGAAACAAGCGTCCCGTCTGAAACACAATTATTGCACGACCAAGAGCAAATTCTTGACGCACTTGCAATGCGTACAAATACTCCACGCAGTGAGCTTGCGCAATTACTCTTTACCCAAGAAATAAACACCAAAGCTAACTTAGCTCGGCTGCAAGCAGAGCTAGAAAAATTAACAAAGGAGCTGCAATGAGTGAAGAAGTACCTTTTACTGCTGCCAGGCAATCTGGCAGCAATCCTAATTTCACCAAATTTAACGCAATCCGCAGTGAGATCGCCAAAGCTGTAGTCGGTCAAGAAAGTGCGGTTACCGCAATTTTGATCGGTTTATTGACGAATGGTCATGTGCTCTTTGAAGGCGTTCCAGGTACAGCGAAAACCTTACTTGTAAAGGCGCTTGCACAAGCCGTTGACCTCACATCAAAGCGGATCCAGTTCACGCCTGATTTGATGCCCGGCGACCTCACCGGTTCCCTGATCTACAATGCAGCCAAAGCCGAGTTCACTTTCCGCCCCGGCCCGGTATTTACCAATATTTTATTGGCTGACGAGGTAAATCGTACCCCACCCAAAACCCAGTCAGCTTTACTTGAAGCAATGGCCGAAAAACAAGTGACAGTTGATGGTCAGCCGCGCCCACTACCCAACCCTTTCATTGTGATCGCCACGCAAAATCCAATTGAGTACGAAGGCACATATACGCTTCCAGAAGCACAACTTGACCGCTTCTTACTGAAGGTAACTCTCGATTTGCCGACCACCGCCACGGAATTAGAAATTTTGCAGCGGCATGCCCAGAATTTTGATCCCACCAATTTGCAAACTGCCGGAATTGATCGTGTAGCTGATTCCGCCGATATTTTAGCGGCACGCAAAGAGGTGCAGCAGGTACAAATCAATGACGGAATTTTGGAATATATTGTGCAAATCATAGCTGCCACCCGTACCTCTCCGGTCACGCTGCTTGGGGTTTCACCACGCGGTGCCGTTGCCCTGCTGCACGTGGTGAGAGCATGGGCCTGGTTAAATGGGCGAGATTATGTTACTCCTGACGATGTAAAGGCACTCGCACCAGCTACGCTCACGCATCGGATCAAACTTGCACCCGAAGCTGAACTTGACGGTTTACAGCCATCAAATGTGATCCAATCCATTCTCGATACAGTACCGGTACCGCGCTAATGTTTGTTTCACGAAACGTCTTAATTGGCGCTCTGATTGCACTATTGGCAGGCATACTCACGCTTGAGCTGCGAGTAATGTTGATCGCGCACATGATCCTCTTAGCGCTATGTGTGCTTGATGTGATCGCAGCCCCTTCCCCAAAACGGCTGCAAATTACACGCACTGGTCCGCAAAGCGGCAAACTCGGTTCACCGCTCGTACATCAATTGCAACTATCTGCCAATACTGATCGAAAAATTCAAGGTCAGATCCGTGACTGCTGGCCACCGTCAGTCGGGCTCCAAGAAGATACTTTTACCTTTGCAATCAGTAAAGGGATGCAAACTGATTTTCATGAAGAATTTTTGCCGTCTCGACGCGGCACTCGAAATGCGCAAGCGCTCGTGATTCGTACTCTCGGCCCATTGCATTTAGCTGGTCGGCAACGCGCTTTTCAGTCCACTGCCTCGATCCAGGTTTTACCTGCTTTCTCCGCACGTAAACATCTTCCTTCACGCATCATGCGGCTGCGCGAAATGGAAGGTCGCGCACTGCTTTTGATCCGCGGTCAAGGCACAGAATTTGATTCATTGCGTGAATATGTAGCTGGCGATGATGTCCGCGCAATCGATTGGCGTTCCTCTGCACGTTTAGCGCAAACGCTGGTACGAACTTGGCGTCCCGAGCGTGATCGGCGTGTGGTGATTATTCTCGATTCAGGACGCGCCGGTGCAATGCGAGTAGGGCACTTCCCCGCATTTGATGATTACATTGAAACTAGCCTTTTACTCACTGCACTTGCGCAAAAGGCGGGAGACACAGTAGATGTCTACGCTCTCGATACGCAAGTGCGCGCCCGGGTACGCGCAAACACTGAGCGACTTGCGATTCATAAACTTGCCACTGCACTTGCAGATGTTTCACCTTCGCTCACTGTCACTGACTGGCAGCTGGCAAGTGAAGAGATTCGGCAAAACGCAAATAATGCTGCACTTGTAGTGATTTTGACCGATACCGGGATTACGAGTATTTCTGACGGACTTTTGCACACAATCCCGCATTTAGCACGGAAGCATCGCGTCATTATCGCAGCAGCAAAAAATCCCGACTTGGTTGATTTTGATCAGCCAGATATCGCACAAACACCGCTTTCCCAGCATCTTCAACACCCCTTGGATCATCGCAAGACGCCCCCTTCAGCAGCCCACGATTTCTCTTATCGCAAAGATGCTGTACTTTATCGTGCAGCTGCACGCGCCCGCACTGCTCTTGAACGCAATGCAATCAATCAGCAACTCACACTTCTCGGAGCTGAAGTACTCACTGCGAGTCCAGCAGATCTGCCGGTACGTGTGGCTGATGCCTATATTGAACTGAAAGCACAAGGACGGCTGTAAAAATTATCTGCAAAATTTTGCAAAGATTTTCACCTTTCCTTATTCCGAAAATGTTGAAAAATCCAGATTTCCCGCAGCACGCGATTACCAGATTGCAACACCGAAACTTTGGCACGCGCTCCTTTGTCGATAGACTTAGTGTGAATGCGAGGTTTTTCTTCGCACTTTCAAACAGTTATTTTTAGGGAGATTCATGAGCGACGCGAATATCACTCGTGCAGTTGGACATCAGGTGCGTACCGTATCTGGACGCAATCCAAAATCTGCAAGCCCACTCGAATACTGGGCAGCTACCGCAAATACAGTGGTAGCCAAGCTCGCCGATAATTGGGAAAAGACGGAAGAGACCTACAACGCAACAAGAATGCAGCACTACTTCTCTGCTGAATTTTTGATGGGTCGAGCACTCCATAATAATCTTTCCAACCTCGGGCTGCTCGAAGAAGCCACCGGAGCTTTCAAAGAATACGGTCTTGAGCTCGCCGATGTACTAGAAGCTGAAAATGATGCTGCACTTGGCAACGGCGGTTTAGGACGTCTTGCAGCATGTTTCTTGGATTCATGCGCCACCCTTGATTTGCCAGTGCGCGGATATGGGATCCTCTATCGATACGGTCTATTCAAACAATACTTTGAAAACGGCTACCAAAAAGAAAAGCCCGATGCATGGATGGAAGAAGGATACCCCTTCGTAATTCGCCGTGAAGAAGAGCAGAAACTCGTGCATTACGCCGATCTGACGGTACGTGCAATTCCTTACGATATGCCCATTACCGGCTATGGCACAAACAATGTAAACACCTTGCGCCTATGGAAGTCTGAACCAATGGAAGACTTCGATTACAACGCCTTTAACTCGCAGCGTTTTACTGACGCAATCGTCGAACGCGAGCGCGTCAACGATATCTGCCGCGTGCTTTATCCGAACGATTCTACTTTTGAAGGTAAAGTGTTGCGTGTGCGCCAGCAGTACTTCTTCTGCTCCGCATCACTGCAAGCAATCGTTGCAAATGAGATCGCCCAGCGCGGGGATGTGCAGCGCTTTGGCGAATTTAACTCAATTCAACTCAATGACACCCACCCGGTACTCGCGATCCCAGAATTGATGCGAATCCTCCTTGACGAACATGGTTTGACTTGGGAAGAAGCATGGGAAATCGTCACCCAAACCTTCGCCTACACGAACCATACCGTGCTCGCAGAAGCACTCGAAACATGGGAAACCACAATTTTTGAACGGCTCTTCCCGCGCATTATGGAAATTATCCGCGAAATTGATCGCCGTTTTAGAGCAGAACTTGCAGCTGCAGGATTCCATCCTGGCAAGATCGATTATATGGCGCCAATCAATGGGAATCAGGTGCGGATGGCGTGGATTGCCTGCTACGCAGCATTTTCGATCAACGGTGTAGCCGCACTCCATACTGAGATCATCAAAGCCGATACCCTCCACGACTGGCATGATATTTGGCCTGAGAAGTTCAATAACAAGACGAACGGCGTCACCCCTCGCCGCTGGCTCAAGCAATGCAATCCGAAACTCGCTGAGCTCCTCACTGAGCTGGCTGGCTCTGACGAATGGGTACGGAACCTCGATGAGCTCCAAAAGCTTGCGCCATTTGCGAATGATCCAAGCGTCCTCACCCGTCTGAACGATATTAAGCATGAAAACAAGGTAGCTTTCGCGAAATGGATCAAGGCGCGGCAAGGCATTGAAATTGATCCTGACGCAATTTTTGATGTGCAAATCAAGCGCCTGCATGAATATAAGCGGCAATTCATGAACGCTCTGTATATTCTCGACCTATACTTTAGGATCAAGGATCAGCCAGAGAGCGAGTTCCCAAAGCGCGTCTTTATCTTCGGTGCGAAAGCAGCGCCTGGCTATGTGCGTGCAAAAGCAATTATCAAGCTGATCAATGAAATTGCGGTACTGGTGAATAACGACCCAGTAGTTTCCCAGACGATCAAGGTCGTATTTGTCGAGAACTACAATGTTTCCCCAGCTGAGCATATTATTCCGGCAGCAGATGTTTCCGAGCAGATTTCACTTGCCGGCAAGGAAGCATCGGGCACTTCAAATATGAAGTTCATGATGAATGGTGCGCTCACGCTTGGCACGATGGACGGTGCAAACGTGGAAATCGTTGCTGCCGTCGGCGCTGAGAATGCATACATCTTCGGCGCGGAAGTTGAAGAACTACCCGATCTGCGGAAGCACTATTCGCCACACGCTACCGTGGAAAATACTCCTGGTTTGCGTCGCGTGATCGAAACAATCGGGAATGGCACGTTAAATGATGACGGCAAAGGTCTGTTCCATGATTTACTCAATTCGTTATTTGAAAATAACGGTTGGGAACCAGCAGACGTGTACTATGTGCTTGGAGATTTTGCTGATTACCGTCACACACGCGATCAAATGGCGCAAGATTTCAATGCTGATCGTCTGGCGTGGGCAAAGAAATGCTGGATCAACATTATTGAATCCGGGCGTTTCTCCTCTGACCGTACGATTCGCGATTATGCGAAAGACGTATGGAAGATTGAACCACATCGGATCTAAGCGTTAAATACGAGCTGATTTAGCTTTGGGGGATCTTTTGGTAGCTTTGCCAGAAGATCCCCCAAAGCTTTTACTCTCCCAAATCTCGCCTATACCTGCGCAGTTTCGATTAAGCTAGAGTTAAGAAGTTTATTTTTCCGTTAAAGCGTACTCTCCTGCGAAGAAGGTGCAAGCAATATGAGCACAAAGACAGTCTCTGAGATCCCGCAAACTGCTCCATTTAGCCCGATCGGCAGGATCCCGATCGTCGATGTCACACCGAATCTGGAAAATGGTGCATGGCCGGCAAAAGCGACGGTGCATGAAGCATTCCCGGTACGTGCCACGATTTTCCGTGAAGGGCATGATTTATTTGCTGCCGAGTGCGTGCTTGTTGATCCAAAAGGTAAAGAAGTGCAGATTTCGCCAATGCGTGACATTGCGCCAGGATTGCGCCGTCATGAAGGATGGCTCACGCCTACAGCTCCTGGTACCTGGGAATTTTTCGTGCGCGCCTGGTCAGATCCAGTCGCTACATGGCGGCATATGGCTGAAATCAAGCTTGATGCAAATATTGATGTGCAGCTGGTCTTCCTTGAAGCCGAAGTGCTTTATAAACGTGCCATGAAAGCGATGCCGCGTGCCAGTGTGCAACGTCAGATAATGCGCGAAGCAATCAAAGAAATCAGCCGGCGCCGCGCACCAAAAGAGGTGCGTTTTGCAGCTGCTACCGCACCAGAAGTACTTGCAGCTCTCGCACAGTACCCGGTACGCGATGGAATCACTGAATCTGCACGCTATCAGATAAATGTGGATCGGATTCGCGCGCTTTGCGGATCTTGGTACGAGATTTTCCCCCGCACCGTCGGCGCAAAATTTGATCCCAAAACGCAAAAATGGATTTCTGGCACTTTGCGTACGGCTGCTGAAGATCTTCCCCGCATTGCCGGAATGGGTTTTGATGTGGTGTATCTCACCCCGATCCATCCAATTGGTAAAACGAACCGCAAAGGCCGGAATAATGCGCTCGTCGCGGGGCCGGAAGATCCTGGCTCGCCATATGCGATTGGTTCCAAAGATGGCGGTCATGACGCAATCGAGCCTACTCTTGGAACTTTCAAAGATTTCGATTTCTTCGTTGCCCGTGCAAAAGAACTCGGACTTGAAGTGGCGCTCGATATTGCCTTGCAATGTTCACCAGATCATCCGTGGGTTACTAAGTATCCGCAATGGTTTACTACCCGTGCTGACGGTACGATTGCATATGCAGAAAACCCTCCGAAAAAGTACCAGGATATTTACCCGCTCAATTTTGATCAAGATCCAGAGGGCATCTTCCAAGAAATCGTGCGGGTACTTGAGAAGTGGATCCGCCACGGAGTGACGATTTTCCGCGTCGATAATCCGCATACTAAGCCGCTTACCTTCTGGCATCGTTTACTGACATATTTCCGGATCCGCCACCCGGAAACAATTTTCCTTGCAGAAGCATTTACCCAGCCACCAATGATGCAAACTCTTGGAAAAATTGGTTTCCATCAGTCTTATTGCTATTTCGCGTGGCGTAATGAAAAAGAAGAATTAGCACAATATCTCCATGAGCTATCGCACGTCACAGATACTCAGATGCGTCCAGCGTTCTGGCCAACAACCCACGATATCCTCACCCCATATATGCAGCGCGGCGGAATTCCAGCTTTCGCGATCCGCGCGATCCTTGCTGCAACCGGCTCTCCCACGTGGGGGATCTATTCGGGCTATGAGCTCATTGAGAATATTGCACGGCCTGGTTTTGAAGAGCAAATCGATAACGAAAAATACGAATTCAAGCAGCGCGATTTTGCCATCGCAAAATATAATGGCATGGAAACTTTGCTCACAATGCTCAACGCGATCCGGAAACGGCATACTGCGCTCCAACGTCTGCGCAATGTCTGCGTGCATGGTTCAACCTCCGATAAGATCCTGGTTTTCTCCAAAACTGCCAGACCAGAGGAAAATAATGGGGTGCAAGATATGGTGCTCGTAGTAGTAAATCTTGACCCTTATGCTTCTCGTGAGGCGACACTCGAATTAGATTTGCGCGCATTTGGTACCCAATCACGCTGGGATGGAGCACCAGTATTGAAGGTTACTGATGAGCTTTCCGGTGAGAGTTATTTGTGGAATGATCGCCCATATGTGCGCCTGGATCCACACGGGCAAGTAGCACATATTTTGAATGTGGAAGTAATTAGCTAAAGTATCCAGATATTTTTTGAAAGTTAGTGATGCAAGGCAAGCAATCAGGAGATCCAGCGTGACCATATCTGCCCCAGGTTTTTCCGTTCACCAAACGAACCCGAGTTACCCGTTCACCGGTGATGGCACCGGGCTTTCAAATGATCCGCATTGGTTTCGGACAGCAGTATTTTATGAAGTATTGCTGCGTGCTTTCGATGATTCACGCGGCTCAGGCATTGGAGATTTCCGCGGCTTGATCAACCGTCTCGATTATCTCCATTGGCTGGGGATCGACTGCATCTGGATTCCCCCGTTCTTCCCTTCTCCGATGCGCGACGGCGGATACGATATCTCCGATTACACTTCCGTCGATCCCAAATATGGCACGCTTGCTGATTTTTCCGAATTAGTGACGGCAGCGCATCTGCGTGGGATCCGGGTAATCATTGATTTGGTGATCAATCATACTTCAGATCAGCATCCCTGGTTTACGGCTTCGCGAAATGATCCCGATGGCCCCTATGGAGATTTCTATGTCTGGCGTGATACTGATGATGCATATTCAGATGCACGAATCATTTTCGTTGATACAGAAGCATCGAATTGGACTTTCGATGCCCAACGGCGGCAATTTTTCTGGCACCGATTCTTTTCGCACCAACCTGATTTGAACTATGAAAATCCTGCAGTGCGCGAAGCCGTTTTTGATATTGTACGTTTTTGGTGCAAATTTGGCATTGACGGTTTCCGTCTCGATGCAATCCCGTATCTCTATGAAGAAGAAGGTACTAATTGCGAAAATTTACCGCAGACCCACGCTTTTCTTCGTGAGTTGCGAGCAATGGTGGATGCTGAATTCCCAGGGCGAATACTGCTTGCAGAAGCTAACCAATGGCCTGCAGAGGTGGTGGAATATTATGGCACAGCTGATGCGCCGCAATGCCATATGTGTTTCCATTTCCCGGTAATGCCACGGATTTTTTATGCTTTACGTGATCAAAGTGCACGGGCAATCCGTGAGATCCTTGCGATCACACCAGAAATTCCCAATGACGGGCAGTGGGGTACGTTTTTACGCAATCATGACGAGCTGACTCTGGAAATGGTCTCTACTGAGGAACGCGAAAAAATGTATTCATGGTATGCCGAAGATCCACGGATGCGAGCAAATGTGGGGATTCGGCGCAGACTTGCACCGCTACTGGGAAATTCGCGATCCGAAATCAAGCTTGCAAATGCGCTTTTGCTTTCGCTTCCTGGTTCTCCGTGCATTTATTATGGAGACGAAATCGGAATGGGCGATAATATCTGGCTCTCTGATCGAGATTCAGTACGCACCCCGATGCAATGGAGTCCCGATCGGAATGGCGGTTTCTCCCTTGCTGATCCCGGAAAACTGTATCTGCCAGTAAATCAATCATTGGTCTATAACTATCAAGCAGTGAATGTGGAATCACAATTAGCCCAACCTGGCTCACTCCTGCATTGGACACGCAGTATTCTGCAATTGCGGCGTTTATTTCCAGTGCTCGGAAATGGAGATTTTCAGCTTTGTGATACCACCGATCCAGCGATATTGGCATTTACTCGCACAAACTCTGAGCAGACGATGCTCTGCGTAATGAATCTTGCCGCGAATCCCCGCACTACCACAGTGGAGCTTGCTAATTTTCCAAATGCACAGCTTTTTGATGCATTTGGAGGCACAGACTTTGGCGCAGTGAACGATGCTGGATATATCACATTAAATCTTGGTTCGCGGCAGTTCTACTGGCTTCTCGTGGATTGTTCCACAGCTCTCGATCCGCTGTAAAACCCCTGCTCAATATCGGGAAAAACGCAGAACTGAAAGTGTAAATAGCTGCTTTGCATGCGCATCGCATGCGATATCCAGTGTGTCACAGTAAACTGTGAAAGATCGTGAAATCCGTTAGTGTATAGCACGCACTGTTCTTCTTGCGAAAAATACCACTATGTGCTGCTGAAAGGAATAATTTGCAATCGATGAATCTGGATCAGCTCAGCGTGCGCGATATGGATGCTCTGGAAGCTTTGATCAATGATTGGATCGGCGAATCACGCTGGTTCATTTCTGACCGGAAAAATCCCCAAGCCCGCATTCTGCACAGTTATCCGCTGACGATGGATGCCAGCAGTTGCACCATACTGCTGATTGTGCGCAGTGCGAATACTGACTATTTCGTACCAGTCACCCTCAATATAACTGATCCAAATCTTCTTTCTAATTTGGCACAATACCCGCAAGCAGTGCTGGGATATCTTGATCTTAACGGCAGAAATCTAATGGTTACTGACGCCTGTGAGCATCCTGATGGGCAAATTGCGCTGCTACAAGCCTGCTTCGGTCAGTTGGCAGTGCCGTCTTTATCTGGAACTGCACTGCGTGGTGAGCTAAAAGATTTACCTCCTTTTGCGAGTGTCGCAAAACTGCGTTCCGAACAATCAAATACTTCGATTATTTATAAATTCACAACCCCCGATAGCGCCAATAGCGCCGGTATCATTTTGAAACTCTTCCGGATCGTGCAGCCAGGCACTAATCCGGATGTTGAGTTGCTCGGCGCGCTCGATAAAACTGGTATTGGCGTGGTTCCAAAACAGTATGGTCACGCGCAGATCGCGCGCTCTTCCACCGATGCGAATCTCACTGCAGATGTGCTCGTGGCGCAAGAATTTCTCACCGATGCAAAAGATGCCTGGCAAGTATTTCAAGCTGAGCTTGCAAAGAGCACCTCGATTCTGGAAAATCTTGATCCGATATTCTCGCTCGGCACTATTACCGCTGATATTCACCATCACCTGGCGTCAATTTTTCCAACTGCCAAAATTGATGCAGCAGCAAAGATCGCAACCCGAGAAAAGTGGTCTGCACAAACTGCACTCGCGATTGCCGCAGCTCCCAAGCTGGCGCAGTACGAACAGCAAATTTCAGCCATTTTTGATGCTGCAATTGCAGTTGATTGGCCTGATGCGCAAAGAATTCATGGCGACTATCATTTGGGGCAAGTTTTAGATGTGCCCGATCGCGGCTGGATTGCCCTTGATTTTGAAGGCGAACCGCTCAAACCCTTGCCTGAACGTACCCAATTGAGCTTGGCTTTGCGTGATGTAGCTGGGATGCTTCGGTCATTCTCCTATGCTGCTGGCGCAGCGGAGTTGAACGGCAAACCAAGCAGTGCTACACACGCCTGGGCGGAAGCTGCCACAATGCAGTTCCTAGCCGGCTACGGCCAATTATCCACTGCAGAAGCTACTTTGCTGACGGCATTGGTTTTAGATAAATCACTTTACGAAGTGGTGTATGAAGCCACCTATCGACCACGCTGGCTGCAAATTCCGATCCAGGGAATTGCGCAAATTATTGGTTAATTCCGCATTCGTGAGAGATTTTCTGCAGCCTCTGGTCTGATTTTGGAAATGAAATCATCACGTACATATTTTTTCCATTTTCTACATTGCGAAAGAATGTGAGCTAAGACAATAAAAGCGGTACGCTAGAGATATATTTTTAACTCGCTATTTCGCTTTCTCAACCCGGTTGCGAAGTATCTCTGATGCATCAGCGAATACTTCACAATCTGGAAAAGATTCTGGATCGATGAGAAACGATGAGCACTCGCATGGAAAGAAGGCCAGCAATGAGCCCTAAGGCAATCGCAATTGCTCCAGAAATTCTTGATGCCGTCTCCAACGGCACCCATTATGCCCCACATGATGTGCTTGGTGCGCACAGCGACGGCACGAATGTCACGATTCGGGTAATCAGGCAATTCGCAAAAGAAGTTCAGATCGTTACTGAAAATGGAGATTTTCCCGCACAGCACGAATCCAACGGAGTATGGGTTGCAGTGCTCAACGGGCGAGAAATTCCCGATTACCGCGTGCGTGCAAAATATGGAGACTGTGAAAATACTACCGACGATCCGTACCGCTTCCTGCCCACGATTGGAGAAGTTGATAAGTATTTATTTGCTGAAGGGCGCCATGAAGAACTCTGGAAAATGCTCGGAGCGCAAATCCATACATACGATTCACCACTTGGCGAAATACACGGCACGAGTTTCAGTGTTTGGGCGCCAGCTGCCCGTGCAGTGCGGGTAGTCGGTGATTTCAACGGCTGGAATGGTGTGGGTGCGGCGATGCGTTGCCTAGGCGAAACGGGAATCTGGGAAATTTTTATTCCGGGAGCAGGTGAAGGCGATCGCTATAAATTTGAAATTCAATATCAGGACGGCTCCTGGCACCAAAAAGCCGACCCAATGGCACGGCGCACGGAAGTACCGCCTTCTACTGCTTCCGTGATCACCGCAAGCAGCTTCAGCTGGTCTGATGAAAAGTGGATGCAGCAGCGGAAAGAAATTGACCCACATGCCGGGCCGATTTCAATTTATGAAGTGCATCTTGGGTCTTGGCGGAAAGGCTTAAGTTACAAAGAACTCGCTGAGCAGCTGATTGGGCACGTAAAATATCTTGGTTTTACACACGTCGAATTTTTACCTATTGCCGAGCATCCATTCGGTCCGTCCTGGGGCTATCAGGTCACATCATATTATGCGCCATCAGCCCGCTTTGGCACCCCTGACGAATTCCGTTATCTCGTTGATGAACTACACAAAGCCGGGATTGGCGTAATTATGGATTGGGTACCAGCGCACTTCCCGAAGGATGAATGGGCTCTGGCAAAGTTTGATGGATCATGCTTATTTGAAGATCCAAATCCACTCCGCGGCGAGCATCCTGATTGGGGTACGCTAGTCTTTAATTTCGGGCGCAATCAGGTCCGCAATTTCCTTGTTGCAAATGCACTTTACTGGCTTGCTGAATTCCATATTGACGGGATCCGAGTAGATGCCGTCGCCTCAATGCTTTATCTTGATTATTCACGTGAGCATGGCCGTTGGCAACCCAATATTTATGGCGGACGGGAAAATCTCGAAGCAATTTCTTTCATCCAAGAAGTAAACGCTACCGCATACCGCAAGTTCCCAGGAATCATGATGATCGCCGAAGAATCCACCTCATGGGGTGGGGTGACTGGCATGACCGAAAACGGAGGCCTCGGCTATGGCTTGAAGTGGAATATGGGATGGATGAACGACACTCTCCGATATTTGCAGGAGAAACCGATCAATCGCCGCTGGCATCATGGTGAGCTCACATTTTCACTTGTTTATGCTTTCTCTGAGCAATTCCTCTTGCCGCTTTCACACGATGAAGTAGTGCATGGAAAAGGTTCGCTCTACAACAAAATGCCCGGTGATCACTGGCAAAAACTGGCAGGGCTGCGTTTACTCTATGCATATCAATGGTCACATCCGGGCAAACAGCTACTGTTCATGGGGCAAGAGTTCGGGCAAATTGACGAATGGTCTGAGGCGCGTTCAATCGATTGGTGGCTCACCGATAATCCACAGCATGATGGCGTAATGAGCTGCGTAAAAGCCTTGAATGAAGTTTATTTGGCACATCCAGCATTATGGTCAGATGATTTTACAAATTCCGGCTTTGAATGGATTGACGTCACCGACGGTGACCACAATGTGCTCTCCTATTTGCGTAAATCAAAAGATGGTAACGAACAAATTGCGATCCTTTGCAATTTCTCTGGCGTACCACACAATGACTATCGCATCGGATTGCCCGAAGGCGGCATCTGGAGTGAAGTATTCAACTCCGATGCAACCGAATTTGGCGGCTCTGGTATCGGCAATCTGGGGCAGGTAACTGCTGAGGAAATTGCCTGGAATGGTCGTCCATTTTCGGCGCAAATTCAGCTTCCTCCCTATGGCGTAGTCTTCTTGGCTCCGTTGGTGAAGAAAGACTAAATTTCTTTCTGCACTGGATGCGATTGGGGCACTGGCTTCAATTCGGATCCAGTGCAGATTTTTTTGCGAATCAAAAAAGATTTTCAATACTTAGCTTTGCAAGTTTGCAAGCAGAGATTTCAATGGCAGACTATTAGCTAAGCAAAGCGGATTGAGTAAACGCGCAAAGGCATCCAAGAAAGTGAGTTATTAAGTATGGCATCGAAGATCCGGCTGGAGGATATCGCAAAACAAGCTGGAGTATCTACTGCTACTGTCTCGCGCGTACTGAACGATAAGAGCCTGGTCGCTCCAGAAACACGCCATGCAGTTATCGAAGCACTTGATTTACTTGGCTATGAGCGGCCCGAAAAACTCCGTCGTCGTTCAGGCGGCTTGATTGGAATGATCGTTCCAGAGTTAACGAATCCAATTTTCCCGATGTTTGTACAAAAGTTACAGACGGCAATGTCATTGCAAGGATATACACCGCTATTAGCCACACAGTTAGCTGGTTCAACTACTGAAGATGCTTACGTAGATACCATGCTTGAATACGACGTTTCAGGGATTGTCTTCCTTTCCGGTTTGCACGCTGATTTGACGGCAAATCTTGATCATTATGCACGAATCACGGAAAAACGGATCCCCTATGTCACAATCAATGGGGCAAATCCGGCGCTCCAAGCTCCCGATTTTTCTTGCGATGATCATTTTGCTGCAGCCCTCGCCGTCCGCCATTTGATCCACCAGGGGCACACACAAATTGGGCTTGCCACCGGGCCGACCAGGTTTAGTGTCGCGCGTGCAAAAAGTGAAGCATACTTAAGCACAATGCGCCGTCTCCTACCAAATGTGCGGCCAATGCAAGAGCACACGCTTTACACTGTTGAAGGCGGGCAGTTGGCTGCTGCTGCACTTTACGAACGTGGCTGTACTGCGATTATTTTCGCCTCGGATGTGATGGCATTAGGCGCAATTCGCTACTTTCAGAATATGGGTGTGGATGTACCACGGAATGTGTCGATCATCGGTTTTGACGATTCACGGCTAGTAGCATTTGCCAATCCTCCGCTGACCACATTACATCAGCCAGTAAAGGCAATGGCGGATGCTGCCGTAGGCACGCTGATTGCAATGATCAATGGTGAAAAGCCAGCTTTTGAATCAATGAAATTCCCGCCTGAGTTAGTAGTCCGCGCTTCTACTGGCACTCTCCGCAAGAACTGACTGCAAAGCTGTTTTCACGTCTCGAAAATACGTGAAAACAGCGAAACAGTCGATCAAAATAGCACATTCGCCAAAGCCCGACGAGCTTGCTTTACAAGCTCATTGCCAGGCTCAAGCGTCGCAAAAAGCGCCAGCAATCGTTCGCGAACGAGATTTCGATTTTCTCCTTCAGTTGCTGCAATCACGTCAATCAACCGTGCAAATGCTGCTTCTTCACGCTGGTGCATCATCTCAAGATCTGCGGCAGCAAGATGCGCAGATATATCGGTCAATTCTGCTGCCGCAGCAGTTTCAAGAATTTGTTTCGTCACTTTTGGATCCCGTACCGGGTTCAGCTCCTCGATCCGCTGTAGCAGTTCCACTTGGCTCAGAGCGGCCTGCGCTTCTGCATCTGCCGGGTTTTCTTTTAGCGCCGCACTATAGGCTGCATATGCGCCAGCTAAATCGCCTGTGTCGAGTGCATCTAAGCCGTCTTGATGATGCTTTGGTAACGGCGGCACTTGTGCAGCTGCATCTGCTCTTTCCACCCCTCCGGAAAGTATGCCGGTGATCCCGTATTGTGCAGCAGCCGCCAGCAGTTTCTCGATCGTCTGCGTAATTTCGGCTACTTGCGGTAATCCCTGGAATAAAGGTATCGGCTGACCTTGCAGCACAGCAATTGCAGCAGGCACAGCAGTTACCCCAAATGCTTGCGCTACTTGCGTTTGCTTATCCGTGGAGACGGTTGCAAGCCCAAAGCGTCCTTGGAATTGCTTTACTAAATCCGTAAATACTGCAACTAATTTTGCCGAATTCTCCGATTGCGTTGCATGAAATACCAGTACGAAAGGCACTTGCGCCGATTGCAGCAAAGTTTCCTGCAGATTTTGGGTAGTGATCTCGCGTACTGCTGAGCCAGATACTACATTGCTTCCAGCCGCTGCTGAATCTTGCTGTGCATGGGCTTGTTTAATTTCATTCGCCGCTGCAAGCGCACCCAAATCCACTACCCCGGATAAATTAACTGGAATCTGTTGGTTCATCTTTCACTCATTCTCTCGATTATTTGTTTCGGATCCGCAGCGAAGCCTCTCGCCAAATTCAATGCATCAGCATATCGAAATATTACCCGGTTCCGTTGCGCATCCTGATCCAAATTTTACTGGCGCTCTTTTCTATTCGTTCGTCACTGAAATCAGCGTCGGAGCTGTTGCCCCAATCACTTGCACCACTTTGCTCTTTGCATTTTTCGGCGGCAGATAGAAGGATGCCAACAAGGAATAGCTCGCCGTTAGCTTGGTTTTTACATCTACCTGTGGATTCGCACCATTTTGCGCGGCAAGCGCCCCGATTTCACCCTTCAGGCGTAAAGTGGCATTTTCTTTTGCCCGGGTCACGATCACATTGTACTGAATTGCTCCGCTGAGAATTGCCCCACCGTCAGCTGTGGGAACCATTTTGAATCCCTGTTCTGAAGCGATAGCGGGTGTTTCAACTTGTGCTAACTCCCCTAATGCAGCTGTGAGCTGTTCGCGTTGTGATTTGATCTGCGTAAAAATCGGATCAGCTTCATTAAACTTCGGCGTACCTGGTGTACCTGAATTTAGATAAGCGGTGTATGCGCTAACTAATTCTTGTGGCGCAGCGACATATTTTGCTGCATCAAGAATTGATTTCGTATCAGTAAGTTTTGACTCCAATTTCGGTATTTTCAGATCAGGGAAGAGATAGGTCTGCCCCCAGAGCTGATAAGGAGCGCGCGCATTTTCTTGCACCCAGATACTCAGAGTCTGAAAATTTTGTGTCTTGCCAGGTTGATTCACATTTCCTGCGATCCGTGGAAACTCAGTGCCTGCGCTGATCGGCACTGCATCAGAATCAATGATGACGGCAGGCAGCAAGTATTTATCACCAAGAATTTTCTTCAACTGGTATTGCCCACTTCGCTGGAATTTCATTACGCCATTAATTCGTTTGCCCAGCAGATTCGCATCGAGTGCAGCATCTGCTGCGTTCAACTCTTGCTTCGCGCCACTCAGGATTTTCGCAAAATTTCCGGTATTCACAATCGGTTCAGCGATTCCTGCCGCAACCGGCTCCGGGAAGTGCGTATTTTGCGCACAAGCGCTCATTGAGAATATTGCTGTGGCTGTGAGCGTCAGCGAAATGGTTCGCCAATAAAATGATTTACGCATGATTTTCACCGTCTTCTGTATTTTCTCCAGCTGGATTAAGTACATCGTGTGATGCATCTTCCACTGCTTCACGCTGTGAATCGACAGCATCAGCATCATGCCACAGTTGCTTCCAGTCGTCTTCTGCAGCTACTTCAGCTACCTGAGTTTCGGTAACTTGATCTGGATCTTGATCTTGCGCATTTTCAGCATCCAATTCCGGCTCAGCGTCTGCTGCGAAGATCGGCAATACTACCCGATTTTCTGGAGCTAGCGGCCGCTGCCGAATTTCGCGATAACGCACTGTGCCAGGAAGGATTGCCGCACCCAATGCACCCTCAGTCAATGAAACATTTTGCAGCCGGAGCTGAGCTGCTGCTTGCGCGTAGCGTTCAGCTTCCGCCTCCTGCGCTGGATCTTCACCTAGATTATTTTGCGGAAAAATGATCCGATCAGATTCATCTAATTCAGATTCACGCAGTGCAAGCGTGCGTGAAGTGCCAGGTAAAATCGCGGCGCCAAAGGCTCCATCAGTATGTTTATGCTGCACCTCGCGAGTTGTCTGGGGAGCAGCTAAATCACCTTGATAAAGCGGAAGAACTTGCGTTGCAGCGCTTTCATCTGCGAGTCGTTGCGCTTTTCGTTCCACTTCGCGCTTCCTGAAATAATTTACGCGTGCACGTGATTGCGTGTCAGTAAAAAGCAGATAGATCCCGATCAACGCAAGCAGAATTCCCAGTATCGTTATTTGGATGGTCGGGAAAGTCGCTGCCTTGATTTTCCAGGTGAGCGTAACTTCAGGAGCAACTCCATTTGTTGCGGTCACAAGAACAGCACGCTGTGTCCCCTTGGGCACCTCATATTGCAGTTCCAGATCGTCTTTTTGCCGCCCAGATTTCTCCCAAATATCGCTGTCTATAAAATTCTGCGCGCCGTCTTTCAAGAATTTTTCATCTGCCACACGCAATTCTGATTTCGCATTGTGCAAAGTGGTCTTTGCTTTTTCAGCGGATTGGATTCCGGCAATGCGGGTATAACTCGATTCGCCGACGTACGCCCGCACATCTTCACTGCGCCCAATTGCCCAGAGCAACTCGCCATTCTTCGGAGCGGCAGCTTGAATCCTTACACTGCTCTGCGGAAAGAGTGAGAGCACGCCAGAATCCGTATATACAAATGTAGTTTTCGCACTAGGTACCTGCACTTGCACCGTCTGTGGAGCATTGCGCAAAGCACCAAAAATGAGCGCAAAAAGTGCTAATAATACGCCACAAATGCTCAAGCCGATCCCGGCAATACGTTTTATCGATATATCCTTCAATCTTCACTCTCACTTTGGCTTAGCGTCCACCACTCAAATTAATTCTCGTACCACTATCGCAATAGCGCGACCCGATCAAAATCATAGTGTTCAAATACTAATACTGCTTTGCTCATAGTTGATTTTAAGTCGTCCTGAGATTCACGAATTTGCGAAACTGCTGCACACATTGCTTTGACTCACACAATGCAAAAAGTGCATTCAATCGCAGAATGCCAGTCCCTTAATTATAACGATTTTGCAACAATTAGCGAAGAGAGAATTACAAGCCGAGAGCTAAACCATGTTTCACCACATGAATTTATTTGACGGTAGCCGAAAAATCAGTAAGCCACCCGCGTCATAAAATATCATGATGCGCTTTATTTCGATAGGCTTGAGACAAGTAGTGAATTGGCACCGTGCTGAAAAGCGATACCGCCAAATGGAGGATTTATGAGCGAGAATGAACAACTATTCCCAGTAGTAATGCGCGGTTATGACCGCACCCAAGTAGATGCAAAAGTTAGTCAACTCCAACAAACACTTGAAACTACACGCGCGCAAGTTACACATCTGGATTCGCAAATTCTGCAGTTATCTGCCGAGCTGGCACAAGCTCACGAAGCTGCACGCGAACAAGAGCGTCCAAGTTACTCTGGGCTCGGTACACGTGTAGAGCGGCTCCTGCGCTCCGCTGAAGAACAAGCTTTAGATGTAATGACGCGCGCACGGAAAGAAGCAGCAGAGATTATTGCACACGCGCAAGTAAAGGCAGCACAGCTGCACAACAGTGCAGATTTAGAGAGTGAAAAAATAATGCGTGATGCGCGCTCGTGGGCTGCCACCACCCGTTCAGAAGCTACCCAAGAGGCACAAACTGAAACTAAAAATGCGCAACTAGAAAGCGCTGAGCTACTCACATCAGCACAGCGGGAGGCAAAAATGCTCCAAGCCGAAGCAGAAACAAAAACAGCTGGGATGTACTCCAAGGCACAACATGAAGTGGATCTCCTGCGCAAAGAAACAGCACAGGAGATTGCCCAACTGCGCGCAGCAGCAGATACTGAGATTGCAAAAATGCGCGCTCAGGCAGCAACAGAAGTCGCACAATTGCGCGCTACCGCACAGGAAGAAGTAGCACAATTACGTGCCGCCGCCGCACAAGAGATTGCAGCTCACGAAAGCGAATCAGCACAAGAGCTCGCCCGCCGCGAAGGCGAACTGCGCACGCAGGCCGAAGAATTGATCGAGCTTGCCCGTACGCGCACTGAAGAAGCACAATCACGCGTAGCAAAAGCAACTGCCGAATCAGTGCAACTACGTGAAGCAACTAGCAAAGAAGTGAAAGAACTACTTGCTTCAGCACAGTTAGATGCAGATGAAATCATCACGAATGCAAAAGACGAAGCCCATACGATTCGGCAGCTTGCCACTGAAGACGCACAGGCCGCAAAACAAAGTGCAGATGCACACGTAGCATCTTTAGAAGAGCAACGCAAGAACCTCAGTTCCTATCTGGAAGAGATGCGCACACTTTTAAGTAATTCAGCTCAATCGTTAGTGGTGCAGGAAATTATCGATCGTTCACCCGCCCATTCACAAGCAGCAACATCTCATGAAGGCACGGAAGATGAATAAGCTACATCCCAAAAATTAGCGGCTTCCCAGCTGGTTTCAGCAGCTGCTAGCAACTTTCCCGATGTGAATAGCTCAGAGGGGCAGTGATAGTGTAAAACTATCACTGCCCCTCTGAGCTAAAGCTGAAAGCTGCACTGAAGAAAATTGCAAGATCTCACTGCCGCTGCTTTACCACGAGAAGCTTGTTACTTTGTTACTCAGGCAGCCACAAATTGTGCCAGGATTTGTGCCAGCGCTGCCGGTTGCTCATCAGCACTAAAATGGCCAGCATCTTCAATCTCAATAATCTTCGGCTGCTCAGCGCGCAGTGCAAGTTGCATTAAGTATTCGAGAGAACATGTGGCATCATCTACTCCGCGCACGAAATAAACTGGACCATCTACAAGTTCGATCGCATCAGTACGATCAAAGCGATTGACCATTGCCCGCTGGATCCAAGCCAGAGCATCGCCGGGAATTTTCTGAAAGCGCTGATCTAATGATTCACGCACAACAGCCGATACATTTGGCGAAACCATCGTCGTAGTCCAATTTGCTACCGCTTCATAAGCTTTGCCAGATTCAGCCATTTGCGCCATATTTTCGCGGAACTCACGCTTTGGCGCATCGTCTGCACCAATTCCCGTATCAATCAGCGCCAACCCAGTGATCATTTGCGGATATTGCGCCACAAACTCTGCTGCAACAGCACCACCCATTGACAATCCGCCAATTTTAATTTGGGTGATTCCTGCATCGTCAAGTACATCCTTAATTGCTGCAGCATACGCTGGGATACTTGGATCCGCGCTAAATTCTGAGCCTGCAGGCGAATCACCAAATCCGGGAGCATCCACCGTAATAATATCGATTTCAGGCAATAGTGCACGCACTTCATCCCACATCGAAGAATCAAGTGGAAGAGCGTGAATCAATACGAGTGGGCAATTTGAGGGCGTGCCGCTGCGCCGCATTGCAAGTTTTGTACTCATATTTTCACGTTACCACTTTGCCCCAGCTTTGTGAATGGCAACTGTTGCATATCCGCGGCAAGAAAATTTATCTAGCTCTCCCCCGCGCACGCCAACAGCTCGTATGCCAATGCCGCCGGTCTGCTTGACCAGCTGCTACTCCAAACCAGTTTTCTTCCGTCCAGGCTACTTCATGCGCTTCCCCGACCATAATCACACCATTGCAACCAGGACAAATATACTGTTTTGCACCATGCACAATATGATGCACTTTATACTCAAAACCGTCAGCGCCCATCTCGGTGTGCGTATTCCCCATAATCGCATCTAGATTTAACGGACGCACTTGCTGTTGGTATTTTTTCGATCTGCGCACTTAAAACAACCGATCTTCTGAACGATCCAGACCACGCATTTCATCATAGTTGAGTATGATACATTCAATGCCGCGATCGGCTGCAAGTACTCGTGCCTGCGGTTTGATTTCCTGTGCTGCAAAAATACCCCGGATCGGGCTAAGCGTAGAATCTCTGCCAAGATACTCTAAATACCGCGTCAGCTGTTCAACTCCATCAATTTCGCCACGTCGTTTCACTTCTACCGCGATATGCCCGCCATTAGCATCTAACAGCATTAAATCAACTGGCCCAATAGGAGTCGGATATTCCCGGCGCACCAGGCGCACATGATCCCCAAGCAATTCCACCTGCTCTGCAAGCAGCTTCTGCAAATGCGCCTCCACACCATCCTTTACCAAGCCTGGTTCGATTCCAAATGCCTGCTCAAAATCATGGTGAATTTGCTGGATCTGCACCACAAGCCGATCGGTAGTTTTCGTACTCGAAACTTCCCAAACCTGAATAATGCCTAAGCTCGCTTCAGCTGCTTCGGGATCACGCACCATCAGCTGGCACGGTGCACTCATCCAATTCAAAGGCTTATATGAGCCACCATCAGTATGCACCAAAACGGAACCGTCAGCTTTCACCATTAACAAGCGTGTAGCTAACTCAAGGTGCGCATCAAGACGCCCGGAATAATCAACCGCGCAATCGGCAACTACCAAGCGCAAGAGACTAAACCTCCACAGATTTAACGTCAGATTCAACAACCACCATGATGTGATCTGAATCGACTGTCACGAACCCGTTACTCGTATGGATCACTCCCGATTCACCTGCAACGGTACGGTAGCGCAACTCTCCAGGCAAAATCACCGCAAGCAGCGGGGTGTGCCCAGGCAAGATTCCCAGTTCACCAGCAGCGGCATTCACTACTACTTCACTGACCTCGCCTGAAAAAAGCTCTCCCGCTTGCGCAACAACTTCAAGTTTCATCTGAACCTCGACTCAGCCTTCCGCCTGAATCTTCCGGTAAGCCTGCTCAATATCTTCAATCCCGCCGATATTGAAAAATGCCTGCTCCGGAATATGATCGTACTCGCCTTCGCAAATCCGACGGAATGCCTCCACAGTTTCATCAATCGGCACAGTAGATCCTTCCACACCCGTAAATTTCTTTGCAGTATAAGTGTTTTGGGAAAGGTACTGTTCAATACGCCGCGCACGGGCAACTGTTACCTTATCCTCTTCGGAAAGTTCATCCACACCAAGAATCGAGATAATATCCTGCAATTCTTTATTTTTCTGCAAAATCGCTTTCACATGGGTTGCAGTATCGTAATGAGCTTGCCCCACATACTGTGCATCAAGAATCCGCGAAGTTGAGGAAAGCGGATCAACCGCCGGGTAAAGACCACGCGAAGCAATCTCACGTGAAAGCTCAGTGGTCGCATCCAAATGCGCAAATGTAGTAGCTGGAGCTGGATCAGTATAATCATCAGCTGGCACATAAATTGCCTGCAATGAAGTAATCGAGTGCCCGCGCGTAGACGTGATTCGTTCCTGCAATGCACCCATTTCATCAGCAAGTGTTGGCTGATACCCCACCGCCGACGGCATCCGCCCAAGCAGTGTGGAAACTTCCGAACCAGCCTGAGTAAAGCGGAAGATGTTATCGATAAAGAGCAGCACATCCTGATTTTGCACGTCGCGGAAGTATTCTGCCATTGTCAGCCCGGAAAGTGCGATACGCAGGCGCACCCCTGGCGGTTCATCCATCTGCCCAAAGACAAGAGCTGTCTTATCGAGCACGCCAGCATCTTCCATTTCGTTGATCAGATCGTTACCTTCACGGGTCCGCTCACCCACGCCCGCAAAGACAGATACACCACCGTGATCTTGTGCTACACGCTGGATCATTTCTTGAATCAGCACAGTTTTGCCCACACCTGCACCGCCAAAAAGACCGATCTTTCCACCTTGTACGTATGGCGTGAGTAAGTCGATCACCTTAATGCCAGTTTCAAACATCTTAGTTTCCGGCTCAAGTTCGTCGAAAGTTGGCGCCTTGCGGTGAATTGGCCAACGCTCATGCACCACAAACTTTTCTCCGTCTGCAAGATTCAACGGCTCGCCGGTAACATTAAAAACGTGACCTTTGGTGATATCGCCAACTGGCACAGTGATTGGTGCGCCAGTATCGATTACCGTCGCACCGCGCACCAGCCCATCGGTTGGCTTCATCGCAATCGTGCGCACGATATTATTCCCCAGATGCTGCGCTACTTCGAGCGTCATCTGCAGTTTTTGTGCCTCGCTTGCATTACCCAAATCCACTTCCGTGATCAGCGCATTATTGATATCCGGGAGTGCATCAGGTGGAAACTCGATATCCACAACTGCACCTACGACCTGCACAATCCGGCCAGTGGAAACTTTCTGTGTTTCATCTACGACGGTCATTGTTTCTTCCTTTTTCAATCCCGGCAACCGGGCTTTTGTTGACAGGATCACTTCCCCAGCGCATCTGCACCGGAAATAATCTCGGTAATTTCTGTAGTAATTTCTGCTTGCCGGGCATTATTTGCCAGGCGCGTGTACTTCTCGATCAGTTCGTGTGCGTTATCAGTAGCTGAATGCATCGCCTGTTGGCGTGCAGCCAGCTCCGCCGCAGCAGACATTAACATTACTGAATGAACTCGCTGCCCGATATACATCGGAAGCAATGCATCGAAAACTTCTTGTGCCGACGGCTCAAACTCGTAGAGCGGCGTAGAATCCTCAGCTTCTTGTGCTAAATCCGGTTGGTGCCCTGGAGCGTCCACCACTTCTAGGGGCAGCATCCGACGGATCTCTACAACTTGTGAAACCATTGAGACGAATTTCGTAGAAACCACATGCAGCTCGCTAACTCCACCAGCATCAGCCGGAGCGAGAAAGAGATCTAAGAATAGATGCGCAATCTCGCGCGACGTTGCATCCGTTGGCTTATCAGATTCTCCCACCCAGCTCCGTTCAACTGGTACGCCGTGGAATCTAAAATGTGCGTCCCCGCGCCGTCCAGATACGCAAAGCACTGGCTCTTTGCCCTGCTCACGCAAATCTTCCAAGAGCTGATCTGCTTCGCGTAATACTGATGAAGAATATGCACCAGCCATTCCACGATCAGAAGTGACAACAAAAACAATTACTCGATTTGTATCTTTTCGCTCCGTCACAAGTGGATGCTCTGCCTGTGCATGTGCAGCAACAGTCGCGATCGAGGCAGTAAGCGCGCGCGTATACGGATCTTGCCCCAAAGCCGCATCTCGCGCCTTCCCGATTCGCGATGCGGCAATCAGCTCCATCGCCCGGAAAACTTTTTCGAGTGTGCCAGTGGCTCGAATCTTTTGCTTATAAATACGCTGTTTGCCCGCCAATTTCAGCCTCGCTTCTTGCGCACGATCTGCTCTTGGGTCTTTTGGGCAGCTACCGCTTCAGGTTCAGTTAAATCAGTTTCAGGCACGTAAGCAGCCTGGAAAGATTTTGCAAATTCATCAGCAGCAGCTGTGAGACTCTCTTCCATCTGCGCACTAAGCTGCCCGCTTTCACGCAAATCACTGAGCACTGAAGTGTTTTGCTCCAAGTATGCCAAGAATTGTGACTCAAATTCATGCACTTTTTCGAGCGGTACTGTATCGAGATATCCCTTCGTACCAACCCAAACCGAAGCTACCTGGTGTTCAATTGAATACGGCGTATACTGCGGCTGTTTCAGCAATTCCATCAATCGTGCACCGCGTGTGAGCTGCCTTTGGGTAGCAGCATCCAGATCTGATGCAAACATTGCGAAGGCTGCCTGCGCACGATACTGCGCCAAAGTGATCTTTAAAGTACCGGCAACTTTCTTCATTGCCTTGATCTGCGCATCGCCACCCACACGGGAAACTGAAATACCAACATCTACTGCTGGACGCTGATTCGCATTGAATAAGTCTGATTGTAAGAAAATCTGCCCGTCAGTGATTGAAATTACGTTTGTTGGAATATACGCCGAAACATCATTTGCCTTAGTTTCGATGATCGGCAGACCAGTCATCGAGCCTCCACCAAGATCATCGGAAAGCTTTGCGCACCGCTCCAGTAAGCGAGAATGTAAATAGAAAACATCGCCAGGATACGCTTCACGCCCTGGCGGACGGCGCAGCAACAGCGATACTGAACGGTAAGCTTCAGCCTGCTTGGATAAATCGTCGAATACGATCAGCACATGCTTGCCCTGATACATCCAGTGCTGACCGATTGCCGAACCAGTATATGGAGCTAAGTACTTATAGCCAGCAGAATCTGATGCCGGGGAGGCAACAATCGTGGTGTATGCGAGTGCTCCAGCGCGCTCCAGCGTTGCACGCACCGATGCAATCGTCGAACCTTTTTGCCCGATCGCCACATAAATACAGCGCACCTGCTTTTGTGGATCGCCCGTTTCCCAGGCAGCTTTCTGATTCAAAATCGTATCGATCGCAAGTGCCGTCTTTCCGGTCTTACGATCACCAATAATCAGCTGACGTTGCCCACGACCAATTGGGATCATTGCGTCGATCGCTTTGATCCCCGTCTGCAATGGCTCATGCACCGACTTGCGCATCATTACACCTGGTGCCTGCAATTCGAGGGCGCGACGTTCTGTCATATCGGAAATTTCTCCCAGACCGTCAATCGGGTTACCCAAAGGATCAACTACACGACCCAAATATCCTTCACCGACTGGCACGGAAAGCACTTCACCGGTACGACGTACTTCCATCCCCTCTTCGATTCCGGCAAAATCACCAAGTACGACCACGCCGATTTCACGTTCTTCCAGGTTCATCGCCAAACCTAGCGTACCGTCTTCAAATTTCAGCAATTCGTTTGCCATCGCACCAGGCAAACCCGATACACGGGCGATACCGTCAGCGGTGAGTGTCACGTGGCCAACCTCTTCGCTTGCTACTTTCACCGGCTCATAAGAGCTGACGAAAGAATCAAGCGCCGCCCGAATTTCATCGGGCTGGATTGTTAGTTCAGCCATTCTTTTCTTTTCCTTCGCTCGCAGCGAGATTCATCCCTGATGAGATCTCGCAATGGATCAGTTATTTCTTTAGTAAATCTTTCACCGCTGCCAAACGAGTAGCGATGGTGCCGTCGATCACGTCATCTTGTACATGGATCCGCAAGCCCCCAATCACTGCTGGTTCGATCGTGGTATGGAGTCTGATTTCTTTCCCATAATGATCAGCAAGAATTTGCGCCAGCCGTGCCTCTTGTGCAGCAGAAAGCGGAATTGCACTTGCCACCGCAGCTACGAGATGTTTTGCATGCTGCGCACTGCGCTGTACATAAAGACTCAATGAAGCAGCGATCGAGTAATGCTCAGTCCGCCGTACAGCGTGCGAGATCAGGAACCGAGTATACGGATTAACCTTTGCAAAAACCCGCTCAACAAGCTTCGAGCGTTCTGCACGTGGGTAAAAAGTATCGTTTAAGATCAAACGTAAATCACGCTGTTTCTTTAATACCCGCATCGCATGATAAAGCTCTTCTTCCGTTTTGGAAAGCAAATCTTCACGCTGCGCACCAAGCAGTACGGTGTCGATTCCAAGATACTCAAGCGCCTGAATGAGATCACCCGGCTCCGACCAGTTTTCGCGGACAACTGCAAGAACCAATTCAAGCACTGCGCTCTCAATATGAGCTGCAAAAACTTCTCGTGCTAGTACTGCTCGCGCATTCGCATCGCGAGAACGGTCTTCGAGTGCCCCCAACAGATTTGCGTGTTGCCGCAAAATATCGGCTGCATCAAAAATTAGCCGCGCCAGCATGATTTCCTGGCCGGGCTGCGTGCGAAGCACGCCTTCCCACATCTGACCGATCTGCTGCAGTGCAGCTTCACTTCCCGTTCGCATCACCGCTCCTGCCCAGCGGCGCCTTGCTTTGTTTTTGCAGGCAATGCCACCGAAAGCTCATCAAGGAAACGATCAATTACCCGTGATGCGAGTGCCTGATCAGTAATCGCTTCACCGAGAATTTTTCCTGCCAACTCCGTCGCGACCGTGCCCAAATCGGAACGGAGCGAATGCGTTGCAGCCTGCGCATCGGCATCAATCCGCTTTTGTGCACCAGCAACGATCGCAGCAGCATCCACACGAGCTTTCGCTTGTGCATCTGAGATAATCGACTTCGCGTTATCTTGTGCCTTTTCCCGGATCAGGGCAGCCTCTCGCTGTGCATTCGTCACTTCTACGGCGAGATCCTCACGCTCGGACGCAATTTCAGCACGTGCAATCTCAGCAGCTTTCAAGCCGTTGTCGATTTTCTCGGTGCGCTCATCAAGCATCTGGCTATATTTCGGCCAAGCAAGCCGATAGATCACAAACGCGACGATAGCAAAAGCGAGTGAACCCCAGACTAAATCAGGCAAAGCTGGCCAGAGCATCGAATATACACTGCCAGAACCAGATGCGAGAACCTCACTCGTTGCAAACATATTTAAGCTCCAAATACGAATCCAGCAAGGAAGCCGAAAATGCCAAGTGCTTCAGCGAATGCGATCGACAAGAACATATTCACCCGCAGATAGCCCTTTACTTCTGGCTGACGTGCGGTTGCTTCCTGATTCTTCGCACCAATCAGACCAATGCCAAGACCTGGGCCGAGAGTAGCGATGCCGTAACCGATGGTGGCGATGTTACCAATCATTTGATTCTTTCCTTTTGTTCGGTTTTTCACAAATTAGTGTGCTGAAATGGACAAAGATACGTAAGCGGCACTCAGCATCGCAAAGATGTAAGCCTGAAGTGCGCCGACGAACAGCTCGAAGACAACGAAAAGTGTGCCTGCGAGAAGCGTAAGAGAACCGAGTCCGACGCCTAATCCGCCAGAAATCGAAAAATATAGATAGTGCGTACCGAGGAAGCAGAGCACCAGGATAAAATGGCCTGCAACCATATTTGCAAGCAGACGAATAGTTAAAGTCGCCGGGCGCAAAATAAATGTCGAAAGAAATTCCAAGGGCACCATAATAAAATAGAACGGCCACGGTACGCCTGGCGGCATCAGCTGTTCTTTGAAAAATTTACCGCCGCGTGCCTGCAAACCAGCAATGATAAAACCAAAATATGCAAAGAGTGCATAAATCAGCGGCATTCCAATTAGTGATGTACCAGCGATCTGCAGCCCAGGGATCACACCCGTGATATTCATAAACAGCACGCCCAGGAAAATCGTCAAGAGCATTGGCTGGAAGCGCTTTGCGTCTTCCTTGCCTAAAATTTCCTCACCAATTTGCACGCGCGAAAAATCAATCAATGATTCGACTACACCTTGCGCGCGACCCGGCACGAGCTTTGCACGCCGAGCATATATCACCATTATCGACGCGAGGATCACAACAGCTACAAGACGTACTAAAAGCACCCGATTTAATTCAAAAGGAGTACCTGCGAAAAACAACGGATCAGGGTTAAATTCATGTTCGAGAGTTGGACCGGTGAAACCAGAATCACCACTCGTTGCGCTTAGCAACGGCATCCACAAAGCACTGTGCAAAATATTCACTTTCGCTTCAATCCCCATACTCACGATTATTACCTTGCGCAGAATTTATCTTTTCTCCGGAACGATGCACGAAATAAGATAAACCAAAGTTTGCAAGCCTGACCTACCTAACTCTACATGAGAAAGAATGAAATCTTCAAAGGGTCTGTACCAAAATTTTCACGCACATTCCGTTGGCAGATCAAAATCAGGCCCCTCAGCACGCAAAATAATTACTGATGTAACCACCAGCGTGAGGATCATCCCCAAAAAGATCCCGGCAATTACAAAATTCAGCTCCAGCAGATCGATGGCACGAATTATCGGAAGAGCGCAAAACAACAGCGAAATTTTCAATAAATAGGCAAGCGGGAAAACGAACTTCTGCAGATTCGCCAAATATCGGGTGATCCAGATCTCACTAAACCAGGAGATCGTACTTAAAAGTGCTACTATCAATCCACCGATCAAGAAGCTGAAAGCGGCTTGCAGCAAATTTATCGAAAATAAAATAATCGCAGTGACGGCAGCAGTGCCCAAGACCCAAAGCACATTCCAAAATGCTACCGCAGCAAGTAATTCATCAGCAGTTTTCCGCTTCCCCGCAGTTTTCTTAAGATTTGACTTCCGGAACATGATTTTCCTCCCGTGCTCCTGCCAATTCTGTTGCAGCGGCCACGGTACAGTCAGCTTGCTTTGAAAGTACACGCAAGGTCATAAAAATTGCAAAAACAACCATTAAACCCGCTGGAATGATCACAAACCGTGCCGGAAAAATCACAAAAGTAACTGCATTAAACGAACCCACTGCCGCCCAAAGATACAAAATCAATACGGCATTCACATGCGAGTGCCCCAGGCGGAGCAGCCGATGATGCAAATGCCCAGCGTCAGCTTCAAAAGGTGATTTACCGTGGCTCACCCGGCGAATCACCGCCCAACTCATATCAATCAGCGGAATCGAAAGCACCAGAATCGGCACAAACAATGGCATAAAAGCTGGAATCGCCATCCGCGCAGTAAGATTTGCCGGATCAATTTGCCCCGTCACTGTGATCGAAGCTCCAGCAATCACACTGCCAAGCATCAACGCCCCCGAATCTCCCATAAAAATCCGCGCCTGATGAAAATTATGCGGTAAAAATCCGAGACAAATCCCGACCAACACCGCAACAACCGCAGCTCCCACTGACGCATAATCTCCCGGCGAAGATTCACGCACGAAATAATATGCGTAACCGAAAAATGCGAGCGCTGCGATCCCCACTACGCCCGCAGCAAGACCATCAAGACCGTCAATGAAATTTACCGCATTCGCAGCCACTAAAACTACAAAAATCGTACTGAAAAGGGTCAACCGATCAGAACCGATCGTCAAGCCCAAAAGTGGTACTGAAAGTAATTGCACCCCAAACCACGCCATAATCGCAGCCGCTAAGATCTCGCCAGCAAGTTTCGCGTACCAGCGTAATTCCCAAATATCATCGATCGCGCCAAGCAAGCACATTGCGCCTGCGCCAAATAACACACCCCATGCTCCCGAGCCTTTGATAAAAGTTTGCGCAAGAAATGGGATCTGTGACGCAATTACAAAAGTAAAAGCCAAACCGAGAAACATTGCTACTCCACCAAGACGTGCAATCGGCACAGTATGCACATCACGCCCGCGCACCTGCGTAATCGCCCCAAGTGAAAGCGCCAAATGTAATATCAACGGCACTAACAGATAGGTGATCACTCCCGCAAGGAGCATCATCAGCAAATATACTCGCACTCTCGACTCCTCACGCACGAACTTTCAATTGCGCAAAGTTAAGTAGCTGCGCTGACGGCAAAGCACCTTCACGAATCACTTGCGCTGCATCAGGCCAAGCTGGATCAAATTTCAAAATTGTAGACGGCACCCCAGTGCGACTCACTCCCCCATCGAGATAAACGCTTACCGCTTCGCCAAGCTGCTGGTACGCCTCAGTAATCGTTTGGGCAGGCGGCTGACCAGTGATATTTGCACTCGTGACGGCGAGCGGTCCACATTCACGGAGCAGTTCAAGCGCAGCTAGATCATCGGGCATCCGCACTGCGACAGTACCATGCGTCTCCCCAAGATCCCAGCCTAAATCATCCACTGCCGGAAAAATTAATGTTAGTGCACCAGGCCAATATTTTTCAGCTAACTTGATCGCAGCTGGATTGATCCAGGCTGCGATTTTCTCCACCGTTTGCCAATCAGGAACTAATATTGGCGGAGGCATTTGCCGGGTGCGTGATTTCGCACTTAAAAGTGCCGTGATTGCCTCAGCATCAAACGGATTAGCACCAATTCCATAAACAGTATCAGTGGGCAGGCATACTACCTTCCCGTTTTTGATCGCATTTTTTGCTGCTGCAATACCTTCTTCGGCATTCTCACCGCGTACATCAAAAAACATTTCAACTCTCTATCTCTCGTCTATTATCCTAGCTGCCTCCGAATTTTTTGCAGCGATATCTTTGCAGTAGCCGCTGCGATTATTTACGCAAATTTGGATTTCTCATTCTTTTTTGCAAAATCGGGTGATCCCGTTTTCACACCTTGCACAACATCATCGTGTGCAGCAGGTTTTCGCGCCGATAAAAATCTTGGCTTCTGCGCCAGATCAAGATTCGTACGTGGATCACTGAAACCAGCAGCTCCAGCAATCTTACAAATCTCATTTGCTTGTTCATCAGCATGTTCAAGGAGCAGCAGACCACCTGGCCGCAGCAGTTGGAAGGAACGTTGGATCAATCGACGCGGGAAATCAAGCCCATCGGCACCTCCACCATAAAGTGCAAGTTCAGGATCTGCAAGCACCTCTGGGGAAAGCCGATGACCAGGCGGCACATACGGTGGATTCGTCACGATTATCGAGACTTTTCCAGCAAAATCAGAATCAACAGTTAATGCATCACCCTGCTGAAAGGATACGAGACTTCCATATTGACGATTATTTTCACCGGAAATCGCAAATGCTAACGGGCTGATTTCAACCGCATGTACATTGCTATTTTGTGTCTCTGTCGCTACTGCAATTGCGATTGCGCCCGATCCACTGCAAAGATCTAATACGAGTGGATTGCGTTCACCCATTTTTTGCAGCCGTCTTACTTCTGCGATCGCGCTATCTGCAACCATTTCAGTTTCCGGACGCACAATAAATACGCCCGGCACACACTTTAATTCCAGATCACGAAACCACATTTTGCCAATGAGATGCTGCAATGGTATCCGTGCTGCCCGTTTTTCAACCAACTGCGCATAAGCTTCAGACTGCTCCGCTGAAAATTCACCAGCTGCACGATACAACCGGCAGCCAAGCACAAATTCAGCTAATTCGCGCGCATCTACCGCCGGACTGGCCACACCGGCGGTAGCTAACCGTTTAATTGCTGCCCCAATCGCCTGATTCAGATCGCGCACTGAATTTTCATCTTTACTTTGCCTGTTACGTGATTCTTTCGCAGAATTTGTCATTTCTGGCTCGTCAGTTAAAATCAGTTTTCCGAAGCGTGTGCAAGGCGTTCAGCTTCGTCCATTTCACGCAATGATTCAATTACTGCTGCGAGATTTCCGTCAATCACTGAATCAAGATTATAAGCCTTGTATCCCGTACGATGATCAGAGATCCGGTTTTCTGGAAAATTATAGGTACGCACCCGCTCAGAACGGTCTACTGTGCGCACTTGGCTGCGCCGCTGATCTGCCTCTTTCGCTGCCTGCTCGGCTAACTGCATTTGCCGTAAACGCGCGCGCAATACTCGCATTGCCGATTCACGATTCTTGATCTGTGATTTTTCGTCTTGCATTGACACAGTGATCCCTGTCGGCAAATGGGTGATCCGCACAGCCGAATCGGTCGTATTCACACTCTGCCCGCCAGGCCCAGAGGAGCGAAAAACATCAATTCGGAGATCGTTATCATTGATTTCGATTTCGCCTGGATCTTCAACTTCGGCAAATACCAGTACTCCGGCAGCCGAAGT
The DNA here is from genome assembly GCF_031456295.1 of Arcanobacterium hippocoleae. Lineage (NCBI taxonomy): Bacteria > Bacillati > Actinomycetota > Actinomycetes > Actinomycetales > Actinomycetaceae > Arcanobacterium > Arcanobacterium hippocoleae. The sequence continues at coordinate 1,813,446 of NZ_JAVDUJ010000001.1, read as the reverse complement.
ATGCACCCGGCCTTGGGACTCAGTTACGGGAACTCGCTGTACCCGATGCACACCAGCTTCAAACTTCAGCCATGCCCAAACTCCATCACGTGGATCTTCAGGCACGCTTTTTGCCTTCACCGCTATTTGCACATCCTTAAACCCACCCATATCGGTCGGGGTAGCATTGAGAATTTGGGTGCTCCAGCCTTTCGTCTCCGCATAACGCTGATACATCCGCAGCAAATCAGCAGCAAAGAGGGCAGATTCTTCGCCGCCTTCCCCTGCCTTCACTTCCAAAATCACATCGCGTAAATCATCAGGATCACGCGGAATTAGTGCATTCCGTAAATCTTCTGCAGCCAGTTCATAAGCAGATTCAAGCCGTGGGAGTTCAGCTGCAAAAAGTTCTCCGTCCGCACCGCCGAGTTCCACGATCTCACGAGTCTCGCCAAGATCCTGCGCAATTTTCAACCAGTTTCGATATCGCGTAACAACCGGTCCGAGTTGTGCATAGCGCCGTGAAAGTTGGCGCAATCGCTCCGGATTTGCAAGCACCTGTGGATCAGCCATTTGCGCTTCTAAATCACGATATTCTAACAGCATCGCTTCCGCAGCAGGGTATTCAGTATTAATTTGTTTTTGAGAATCGGAGCTCATAAAAATCCTTTTGTCTGCAAAATATCTGCAACATTTGGAACGCCGTCAGCCGTTCCCTTATTTGCCGATCTGAAAAGCAAGTTTACCTTGTGCACAGTTTTCTATTGCATTTGTTTTCCAGCTTCTTTGCGATCTGCAATGATGCATCATGCATGATGCGATGCAGTAAACAACGAACGCGGTTGCGATTGCAATTTAGTTTCAGAACGGTTTTCACTTTGGATACGTTGAACGCCGGCCTCGCATCGCGAAAGCCGGCGTTCAAAATAAAAGCTACTTATTACGCTTTCCGTAACGTGCTTCGAAGCGTGCCACGCGACCGCCGGTATCGAGGATCTTCTGCTTACCGGTGTAGAACGGATGGCATGCGGAGCAAACATCCACACGCAAGTGATCGGTATCAAGCGTAGAGCGAGTATCAAATTCCGCGCCACAAGTACAGCTTACGTGTACTGGGGTGTATTCAGGGTGGATTCCCTGCTTCATAATATTCTCCTTGGATCGATGAATGCTCCTGGGTCCAATCCACACATTCTCCGCACGGACGGAGGCCGCTTGCAGCAGATGCGCATTTATATTTGCATCAAACCTGCCGTGAACCGGTGAACCAGTAGCCGACGTTTTATTAAACCATTTTCAATTAAATTTTTCTAGCTCCGTGAGGAATCACTCAGCTCCGTTTGCTTGCATCCCGCGCACAATGGAGACTAAAAATTCTTTATTCGATTCGGTCTTCCGCAGCCGCCCAAGCAGATAATCGGATGCTTCCTGGACATCAAGCGTGCCGAGAGCACGCCGCAAATGCCATACGATCTTCAGCTCTTCTGGGCTGAACAACTGTTCTTCACGACGAGTACCTGAAGCATTCACATCAACTGCCGGGAAAATCCGCCGGTCGGCGAGCTGCCGGGAAAGCCGCAATTCCATATTTCCCGTCCCCTTGAATTCTTCAAAAATCACTTCATCCATCTTCGATCCTGTTTCAACCAAAGCTGAAGCAATGATCGTCAATGAACCACCGTCTTCAATATTGCGCGCAGCACCAAAGAATTTCTTTGGCGGATACAATGCAGCTGCATCTACACCACCAGAAAGAATCCGCCCGGATGCTGGCGCAGCCAGATTGTAAGCACGCGAGAGACGAGTAAGCGAATCAAGCAAAATGACCACATCCTGCCCTAGTTCTACCAACCGTTTTGCCCGTTCTACTGCGAGTTCGGCAACGATTGCGTGATCCGAAGCGGGACGGTCAAAGGTCGAAGCGATCACTTCACCTTTCACCAGGCGCTGCATATCAGTCACTTCTTCAGGGCGTTCGTCTACCAATACCACCATTAAATGCACATTTGGATTATTCTTTGCGATAGCTACAGCCATCTGCTGCATTACCATCGTCTTACCCGCCTTCGGTGGCGAAACGATCAGCCCGCGCTGCCCTTTTCCAATTGGCGCAACCAAATCAATTACGCGGGTTGTCAGCGCATTCTTGGTTGTTTCCATCCGTAGCATTTCTTGTGGGTACAACGGAGTAAGCTTATTAAATTCCGGGCGCTGCAGTGCTGCCTCAGGCGTCAGCCCATTCACAGAAGTTACTTCCACTAACGGATTGTACTTGTGCTGACGTTGACCACGCCGTCCCGCGCCGTCAGTAACTGAACGCACTGCACCAACTACGGCATCTCCCCGCCGCAAGCCATACTTCTTAATCGTTTGCTGCGATACGTACGCATCAGATTTTCCTGGCAGATATCCACCAGTGCGCAGATAAGAATTCGTTCCGGCAGTATCAAGAATACCTGCCACTGGAATCAAAACTTCTTCATTTCCAGCTTGTGCATCTTCCGAATTATGCTGCTCTTCATATTGCAGCGATTCTTCGCCTTGCACATTACGACGGTCATTATTATTGCGTTCACGACGGTTGCGCCGCCCATTGCGATCGCGTCGATCACGACGGCCATTACGCTCACGCCGATGATGCCCGTTTTCGCGCTCACCTTCAACTTCTGTGCCATCGCTATTCCGCTTGTGATCAGCGCGCCGCTGTGCTGCATCACCAAGTGCATCTAAAGCTGCCTGCTTTTCTTCTGGAGTCATCTCAACTTTGCCGGATTTCACTCCAGTTTCTTCCGCAGTACGTGCATTATTTCGCCCACGATTGCGTTTTTCTGCAATCGATGGAGCTTCTTTTGCCACATCAAGTGAATCTGCTGACGCATCGGCATCCCCGGTACTGCTCTTGCGTACTTTGCGCGTGCGCTGCGGGGGCTGCGCAGATCCGGATTCTCGCGATTGCGTACTCCCGCTAAGTTTTTCTTGGATCGCTGCAATGTAATCAGCTTTCCGCGATTTTGGCGGCATTTTAATACCGAGCTCAGCTGCACGCTGCTTTAATTCCGGAAGTAGCATTGTAGCTACTTTACGCTCAGCACCTTCAGTTTCTTTCACAGGTTTCCTTCCCCGGACGTCACAAACATTGACGTACTTGTTAGATTCGGGCCTCGGGATGATCATGCTCCCGTATCAAACGGAAAAGCATTTAATTTTCGATCTGGCAATCCGCTAAAACAATTGAATCTGCAAGCGAAAAATTCGGCTTAAACATCGAGCCGTGATTACCTGGCTCAATCTTACACAATGATTCACTAATTTGAAAATATGTTCGGGTAAAATCTAAGTAGTTTCACGCACATTTCCGATGCTACAGCGAAGCTGAAAATTACTTTTCGCAGCAGCTGCATTTATTCATGCGCTCCAGCTTTGAGGCTGCAAAGCATAAAAAGAAAAAATTAAGATTGCCGAAGTTGTAAAAAGTTCAGGAAAAATAATTCACAGCAGCCTGCGCAGCAGCAACTTCTTGTACTGCAAAACCTGCATCTATTAGTTTTGCCTGCATTGCTTGCGGCATTTTTGCAAACAAAAGCAGTGCAGTCCCTGTTTCGGTATAGATCACCGGCCAGTGTGCTTTTTGCAATGATCGGGCAAGATCAGTAATTGCGCTCGCGGCAATTTCCGGATTTGCTTCCAAAGCAGAATGCCACGAAATACTGCCTGTAATTTCACACAGCAGCAGCGGATCGTATTGCAACGCATAGACGAATGCTGCAGTATGTGATGCCGGTAGCTGAAAGTCCACCTCTTTCGCACTCACTGCTCGGGAATCCATTGAATCGTCAAAGCTGCTGGTAATCAGTGTGAGACGCAAATCCGAATGGATTTGTAGCGCAGCATAACTGGATCCAGATTGCTGCTGCGTTTGCAAATTTATTGCACCAGCGGGAGCGAGCAATACATTTTTCGCTAACTGTGCCGAACCCGGCGATTTGCGACTCGGCCAGGTAAGCGCCGCACCTCCAGCAAGTATCGCCGTCAAGATCGCGCAATCGCCCCGATAGCGTTCAGCGAAACAACGCAATATCGGTAGTGAGAGCTCTGCCGGATTCCCAAGCATCCCTTTTACCAGCAATAACGCCGCTGCTATCTGTGCTTCATTTTCGCCTAAACCGATATTCCGCCTGATATTGTTCCGGCAGACAAGCTCGATCCCGAAAGCCGGCTGCCCCAGATCTGAAAGCAGCCGATGCATTGTTTGAATCACTGGATGGCGTTCATCTTGTGCAATTTGCCGACTCCCCTGCCCAAGGACGATCGCGCGGGAAGCCCGCGTAGTAAACGAGGCTGAAATTTCATCCCATAAATTCAAACTTAATGCGAGATTTGAAAAACCTGCACGGAATAACGATATGCCAGCTGGCACTCGCACATTTACCTGCTCGTTAACAATTCGCATGCTGTTCTTTCCAAGATTTTCACACAATCCATGAGGATCACAAAGCATCATTCATGACGCACATTTACCTGAGCCGACCCAAACGCGCCCCCTGGATTGTGCAAATATCTTTTACTTCTTACATCTTTTCCGGCGCACTAACACCCAAAAGCCCAAGCCCATTCGCAAAAACTTGGCCTGCAGCATCATTCAGCCACAAACGTGCCTGATGCGTGGTAGTTACTGCTTCGTCAGCACGCGGAGTCACACGCGATTTTGCATACCAACCGTGGTAAGCAGCAGCAAGCTCTTCGAGATACCGGGCGACACGATGTGGCTCACGCAAAGCTGCGGACTGCGCCACCACCTCCGGATATTTTGCGAGAGTAGCAAGCAATTCCCCATCAGCTTGAGAATCGAGCTTACTCGGATCAAAATCATCACGCGTAACCCCATGCTGCGCCGCATTTTGAGCGACAGAGCAAGTCCGGGCATGCGCATATTGCACATAATAAACCGGGTTGTCATTTGTATTTGAAGAAATGACGGCAAGATCAATCTCCAGCGTGGTATCCATTGCTGCACGCACCAAGGAATAACGCGCCGCATCAACTCCAGCAGCCTCTACCAAATCGGAAAGTACCACGATCGTGCCAGCACGCTTTGACATTTTCACTGGCTGCCCGTCTTTTACCAGATTAACCAATTGCCCAATCAAAATTTCAAGGTTTTCACCCTTGCCCGCACGATCACCAAATGCGCGAGCCATCGCATACATTCGCCCAATATAACCGTGATGATCAGCTCCCAGCAGATAGACCGCATAATCGGCACCGCGCTCGCGCTTATCCAGATAATATGCAATATCTCCCGCAAAATACGCTGCTTCGCCATCGCTCTTGATGATCACGCGATCTTTATCATCACCGAAATTGGTGGTGCGCACCCACTTGGCACCATCTTGTTCATAAATCATCTCGGCAGATGCAAGACGCTCAATCGCCTTTTCCACCTTACCTTGTTCATAGAGCGAATCTTCATGGAAGAAAACGTCAAAATCGACCCGGAAATCACGCAGCTCCTGCTTGATCTCACCGAACATCAGATTCACTCCATGCTCCCGGAAAAACTCCTGTGCCGCAGCATCGTCAAGCTGTGCAAGATCTACCTCCGGGTGCGCAGCAAGTACCCGTTGCGCAATATCAGTAATATATTGCCCGCCATAGCCATCAGCTGGTACTTCCGCCCCGCGAGCGCGCGCGAGCAGCGATGCCGAGAATCGATCGATTTGTGCCCCATGATCATTGAAATAGTATTCACGGGTAACTTCTTGACCTGTTGCCTCAAGGATCCGCGCAAGAGAATCGCCGACAGCTGCCCATCTTGCACCGCCAATATGTACTGGGCCAGTGGGGTTTGCAGAGACGAATTCGAGATTTACCTTTTTCCCTTTTTCGATATCGCTGCGTCCGTAATCCTTACCGAGCGCAAGGATCGTACGTGCTAATTCTCCGGCAGCACCGGCCTCCAAAGTGATATTAATAAATCCTGGACCAGCTACTTCTGCGCCTGCGATCCCATCATGCGCAAGCAGTTTCGCTACCAAAATTTCTGCCAAAGCACGCGGATTCATACCGGCTTTCTTTGCCAGTTGCATTGCAAGGTTTGTTGCCCAATCTCCATGCTCACGCGAGCGTGGACGTTCAATTTTCACCTCGTTTGGCAAATCTTCAGATGCGAGGGAAATTTCACCATTCGCTACAGATTCGGATAATACACTTTGTAGATATGCAGATAATTCCTCAGGAGTCATGGGTTCATTCTATCGGCTCACATCTTTTCCCCCAATGTGAGAAGACGTGAAATCGGGCAATTTTCTTCCCTGCACCACATTGCGAAAATGTGCAATTAGATCTTTCTTTCGCACTTTTGGGTTGGTATCAGCAGCTTTATTACAGACGAAGCAGAAAGCTATCCGGCTCACAAATTGTCTCGATTTTCCGTCCGGATTTCTGTACTCGTGGTATTTATTGCTAGACTAGGCAAAGTCCCCGCCCCGATAGCTCAGGGGATAGAGCGTCCGCCTCCGGAGCGGAAGGTCGCAGGTTCGAATCCTGTTCGGGGCACAATGCAAAGAATCGCAGAGTTTCAACATTAAAACGATCCTCGCAGTTCAGTCATCAGTAACTGCTAGGATCGTTTTAATTCATTCGTTTAAGGTTTTTGCAAAATCCCTTTTTCATCATCGCGATAGTATCTACCGCGATACGTTGGATTCATAAATGCTTCTTCGGTGAGGAGCTGGTCTACTTCCGCAGCTGTCAGCAGCCCCATTTCCACAACCACATCTTTTACAGATTTACCAGTACGTGCCGCTTCTTGCCCGATGCGATCACCATTGTGATGCCCAATCACTTCATTCAGATATGTCACTACCCCGATCGAACGATACACATGCCCGCGCATTACTTCAGGGTTGGCGGTGATTCCGGCAATGCATTTCGTCCGCAGCGTGTCACAGGCGTTGATCAGCAATGAGAGCGATTCATTCATTGCTTGCGCTATTACCGGTTCCATCACGTTCAGCTGCAATTGCCCGGCCTCGGCAGCCATCGTCACCGTCAGATCGTTACCGATCACCTTAAAGCAGACCTGGTTTACCACTTCGGGAATGACGGGATTGACTTTTGCTGGCATGATCGAAGATCCGGCCTGCAATTGCGGAAGGTTGATTTCGTTGAAGCCCGCTCGTGGCCCAGAGGAAAGCAAACGCAAGTCATTTGCAATTTTCGAGAGCTTATGGGCGAGCCGTTTCAACGCCGCATGCACGCTCACATAGTCACCATTATCAGAAGTTGCTTCAATCAAATCCGGCGCGGATGTAATTGGCAGACCGGTAACTTCGGCCAACTTCTTAGCTGCCGTTTGCGCATAATCTGGCGGCGTATTGAGTTTTGTCCCAATGGCTGTTGCGCCAAGATTCACATGCAGTAAATAACTCGAAACGCGCTCTAATACTTCAATTTCTTCGCGTAAATTTGTGGCAAAACCATGAAATTCCTGACCCAGCGTCATTGGTACCGCGTCTTGTAATTGTGTGCGTCCCATTTTCAACATATGTGCAAATTCCGTGCCCTTTTGCGCTAAAGTTTCAGCTAATTTCGCCACACACAAATTAAGTTTTTGCACGCTTGCAAAAATTGCTAAGCGCAACCCCGTCGGATATGCGTCATTCGTTGATTGAGATTTGTTTACATGATCATTTGGATTGATTACATCGTAACGCCCTTTCGCAAATCCCAGCGATTCTAGCGCAAGATTTGCAATCACTTCATTCGTGTTCATATTGACGGAGGTGCCTGCTCCGCCTTGAAATTGATCGATTGGAAATTGATCAAGGCAGCGGTGCTGCACAAGGATTTCATCACATCCGGCTACGATTGCCTGCGCGATATCGTGCGGCAATACTTTTAGCTCCTCGTTCGCCAGTGCACAAGCTTTTTTCACTTGCACCATTGCCGGTACAAATTCTTTCATGGCACCAACCGTTTGCCCTGAAAGCTGAAAATTTTCGATTGCACGAACGGTATGGATCCCATAGTAGGCATTGGCTGGGACTTCTCGCGTGCCCAGGAGGTCTTCTTCAATCCGATCAGTCATCTTCATTCCTTTCAAGCGTCTTTGCATGAGGAGTGCGAGATTTATGCCGTAACAGCTTATTTCACGCACCACAATTATATCTTGAGATTGAGATATAGCTTGAAAGGAAAACCAAATTTCACGAGAAATTAAAATCGTTTTCTGCCTAATCTGCTTCCAGATTCACGAAATACACAGGCGGCAGTAAATTTCTAGTAAGCCCCATCCCAGTAAAAGTTAATTACGCGCCGCGCTAAAGAAGGTTCATCAGTGATAATTGCGTCCACCCCCATTTTCAGCAACCGCAACATTTCGTCAGCCTCATTCACCGTCCACACGTGCACAGCCTGCCCGCGACGGTGACATAAATCAATGAGCTGCGGAGTGACAATATTGATTTTTGCAAATACACACGGCACCTGAATCGCTTGTGCACCTTGTGCTACTCCAGGCACAAGCCGATCAACAAATTTTTGCAGTCTGCGCGGCAATTTCGATTGCAATAAGAGCAGCGCCATCGCCCCCTGCCCGAGCGAAGTAACCACTCCCGGCAGCATTCTGCGCAGCATTTTCAAACGAGTCTCATTAAAAGAGGAAAGACTCACCCGACGCAAGGCATTTTTCTCCCGAATCACTCGCGCCAATGGTCTTACTACTTTGAAATTTTTTGCGTCAATATTCAAGATCAGATCCGGAAAACGCGCAAGTACTTCATCGAGACGCACTGGCGAATTTCCTGATTCATCATGCACATCAGTAAGCTCTTCCCAAGTATAATTTGACACCATCCCATGCCCATTCGTGGTGCGATCAAGAACCGGATCATGAAAGAGGATCACTACGCCATCTTTCGTCGCATGTGCATCGGTTTCAATATAGCTAAATCCGAGCTGTTCCATTTTCATAAACGCAGCAAAAGAGTTTTCGGGAGCTTCATTCCCTCCTGCACGATGCGCCAGCACAATCGGTTTTTCGCCAATCTTCCAAATTCGCTCAGACGGCTTCCGCTGTTGGTACTTCACCGAAATACCCACTTCCCATTGATCGCAATAAGTCTCAAACCAGGAATAAATCTATTCGCACTTCTGGCTAATATCAATTGCTCCGAGCTGGCTGATAAAACTAACTGGCTCGACTGGCTTTTCTGAATAGTCTTTCGTTGGGCGAATTTCAAAATGCAAATGTGGACCAGTTGAACGACCAGAGCTGCCAACTTCGGCAATTTTCTCACCGGCCTTCACTTTTTGCCCAACCTTTACAAAAATTCCATCGCGATAGCTATGCAAATACCAGGTGTAAAATACTTTTCCGTCAATTTCATGCCGGATGCGCACATCGTTATTGCCTGGAGTTTCTGAACCATCCATCTCCACTACACCATCAGCTGCAGCATATATTGGGGTACCGGCAGGGGCAGCAAAATCAACACCCGTATGAAATTCCATCCCGCGCCCAGTAGGGTTTTTCCGCATCCCAAAAGGTGAACTGATGTGATACGAGCCAGTTTCCATTGGGAAAAATACTTGCTTTTGCTCTGGGGATTCATAGGCTGAGTTCAGGCTGTTTGCACCTTGATAATCAACACAACGCAATTTTCCACTGTTCGCAGCCATCTGGGTTTCAATCAACTTCGCCAATTCAACCGAGCCGGAAGTTGGCTCCAGAATCTCTGCAGCACCATCTGCTGCAGTTTCTTTCGCGGTAACGGTATTCAATACCGAATTCGGATACTTTAAGCCAGCTGTACCGACGGCATTTTGCACTTCCATCACTCCGACGATGCTTGCCACCACTACACCTGCCACCGCTACTGCGGAAAGCGCCGGACTCTTCCGGATAAAATTGTGTAACGCCGAAGATTTTTTCAGCCCCACCGAAGCAGCACTTGCAAATTTTGCATTGAAAGCTTTTTGACCTGCCGCAGTCTCGATTTCACAGGTTGAAATTGCTGGGATCGCCGTTGTAACTTCTGCGGTTTTCAACTTTTCCGGCATCTTTGCTGACGGCGTTGACGATCCAGAGGCCAAAACTTCGGCAGCTCCCTGCACGGCAATAAACTGCTTTTCCACTTGTGATAAATTTGGGGCTTTTTCGCGATCCAGTTTCTCTTGCCGTTGTATACTTCGCCGTCTGCGTGGAATTTCTGGCATCTCACAAGGCAAACCGGCACCCGCCAATTGCTGCGGATTTTCACGCTCTTTTTCCAGCTGCGCCGCACGCTCTGCAGCTTGCCGAGCGAGACGAAGTTCTTTGCGGGAAGGTAACGTTTTCCCCGTGAGAAGCTCTTGCGACACTCCGTCTCTCCTTCGGTTTATTCCTTTGTTTTGCAACAAAAACTACACTTGTGAAAAATCTTTTCGACTTTCCACGATGCAAACTAAAGTTAATCATAACGGTTTGATAACACAACGTCTACTGCTCCAGAAAACTGTGACGCACTCTTTTTCCAGAGCGGAGATCTTTTAGTTTCAGCCCGCACTCACGCAAACCGATTTTCCAGACACTTCCGACAAATCAGCACCAAAATTATCAACACCAAAAAGCTCAAACAATAATTTTTCCAGAAAGTTTCTTTACGATTTACCGAGAAACAAACAGCTCCTTCTTTACACTCGCTCCACACTTCAACATAAAATCTCTTCAAATCAAGGTATTTTTTCGTTTTGCGCGCAAATTCAGATTAATCGTCATTAAAATGAGATGTATCGACAAGCAAATTAATGCATTGCCTGCATCAAGGACGATTACAAATCGAAGCTGAGGACACAATGGTAGACCAACATTTTGGCCCAAATGACGGATTCGTGGCAGATCTCTATGCCTCTTTCACCAAAGACGCTTCCAGCGTGGGCGAACAATGGCAGGAATTATTCCGCACCTGGCAGCTAAATGGCATCGCGCCTGAGCCAACTTCACCATCATCCTCAGCCACAGCAGATGCAAATCGGCTCACCACAAAACAAGATCTGCATTCACATCCAGACCGTGCAGCTACCGCGGATATCAACGTCACCCGCTCAGATTTGCCGCCAGCTCCTCGCTCCGCAGCATGTCCAGCCCTGACCCCATATACCGCAAAATATGACCTTGCCCCCACCCTGGCAGATAATTTCGGCGAAGATGAAGAGGAAATCATTTTCCTCAAAGGAGCCGAACGCGGCCTCGCGAAGAATATGGACGCATCCCTCACGATTCCTACCGCGACCTCCGTGCGCGCACTTCCCGCCCGCGTAATGTTCGATAACCGTACCGTCATCAACAGCTACCTAGCTGCCACTCGCGGCGGAAAAGTTTCATTCACCCATTTGATCGCTTACGCAATGGTTGAATCCCTAGCCGAAATGCCTGAAATGAACTACTCCTACCGGCTGGATGAGGCAGGCAAACCGCAGTTGATCAAGCCCGCAAACATCAATCTCGGAATCGCAATCGATGTCGCCAAGCCGGACGGCACGCGAACGCTCGTAGTGCCCAATATCAAAGGCGCAGAGCGGCTCACTTTCACCCAATTCCACTCAGCATACGAAGACCTTGTCGCGCGCGGACGGGAAAATCTGCTGAAAATCGAAGATTACACTGGCACCACTGCTTCCCTCACCAACCCGGGCGGGCTGGGCACCGTCCACTCGATCCCGCGGCTAATGAATGGCCAAGGGGTGATCATTGGCGTTGGATCGATGACCTACCCTCCTGAATTTCAAGGTACCTCTAATGCAGCAATTTCACGTCTCGGCGTATCGAAAGTCGTACATCTTACTTCCACCTATGACCATCGCGTGATTCAAGGTGCAACTTCTGGTCGTTTCTTACGCTTAATGGAAGAAAAGCTACTCGGTCTTGATGGCTTCTACGAACGCATTTACATGGCACTACGTATTCCCTACCAGCCCTTCATCTGGGAACGCGATGTGGAATACAATGCTGAACGCGAGATGGGCAAACCAGCGCGCATCGCCGAATTGATCCACGCTTACCGTTCCCGCGGCCATTTGATTGCCGATATCGATCCGCTCTCTTTCCACGTCCGACGGCACCCAGATTTGGAATTAAGCTTCTACGGGCTCACCCTTTGGGATCTTGACCGCACCTTCCCGACCGGCGGTTTTGCTGGTACCACGCATGCCACTTTACGTGAGATTCTGTCGCAACTGCGCGAATCATATTGCCGCAGTGTCGGCATCGAATATATGCATCTGCAAGATCCCGTACAGCGCCGCTGGTTCCAAGAGCGGATCGAACGTCCAGCAAAACCAGCATCCGATCAAACCAAACGCAATATTCTACACCGCTTGAATCAGGCGGAAGCCTTTGAAGTGTTCCTCCAAACCAAATATGTCGGGCAGAAGCGATTCTCTCTCGAAGGCGGCGAATCTTTGATCCCTGCACTTGATACGATTTTGCAAGGGGCTGCCCATGATGGTCTTTCCGAAGCCGCAATCGGTATGGCACATCGTGGAAGATTGAATGTGCTTACGAATATCGCCGGGAAATCCTATGGTCAAATCTTCTCCGAATTTGACGGGATTTTCGATCCAGCTGCCCAACAAGGTTCTGGCGATGTAAAATACCATCTCGGCACAGAAGGTATCTTCACTTCCCTTGACGGCGATGAGATCTCCGTCTACCTCGCAGCAAATCCGTCGCATTTAGAGGCAGCTGACGGCGTATTAGCAGGCGTTGTACGCGCCAAACAAGATCGCTTTGCCACAGGTGATGCTTCATATCCGGTACTGCCGATTTTGATTCATGGCGATTCCGCACTTGCCGGGCAGGGGGTAGTTGCAGAAGTATTGAACTATTCTCAACTTCCGGCATACCGCACCGGCGGCACAATCCATATCGTTGTAAATAACCAGATCGGTTTTACGACGGCGCCCTCATTAGCACGTTCCTCACGCTACGCCACCGATCTCGCCAAAGGTCTGCAATGCCCGATTTTTCACGTGAATGGTGACGATCCCGAAGCCGTAGTTCGCGTCTCACAGCTTGCATACGAATACCGGCAAGAGTTCCATAAAGACGTATTCCTAGACATTACGTGTTATCGCCGTCGCGGACATAATGAGGGCGATGATCCGTCAATGACCCAACCAATCATGTATTCACTGGTAAACTCAAAGCGCACTACACGGCGTCTCTATGCTGAATCATTGATTGGGCGCGGCGAATTTACCAGCGATCAATTTGCAGCTTTGGAAGCGGAATTCCAAAACCTGCTTGAAGCAGCTTTTGCTGAAGTCCGCGAAGCTGAAAAAGTGCAAAATATCGACTCAAGCGCAGATGCCGCTGATGTTCTGGGGCTGCCCAAAGCACAAGTCGAAGAAGACTCGACGATCGTAGGTTGGGAATCTGCAGTAAGTGCGCAAGTACTGCAACGGATCGGCGATGCACATACGATGCCACCTGAAAACTTCCAATTGCATAAAAAAATTGGGCAACTCTACGAAAAGCGTGCAGAAATGGCGCGTAATGGCGATATCGATTGGGGTTTTAGCGAATTACTTGCCTTTGGCTCACTCTTGATTGATGGCGTACCAGTGCGGCTTTCAGGGCAAGACTGCCGACGCGGCACATTCGTACAACGCCACGCTACCGCGCACTGCACTGTCACCGGTCAGGAATGGACCCCGCTTTCCGGATTAACAGAAGAACAAGCCGAAATCAATATCTCTGATTCTTCATTGTCGGAATACGGTGTACTTGCTTTCGAGTATGGATACTCGGTAGAACGGCCAGATGCACTCGTCCTGTGGGAGGCACAATTCGGCGATTTCGCCAACGGCGCGCAAACTATTATTGACGAGTTTATTTCTTCGGCTGAGCAAAAATGGGCGCAAACTTCTGGTCTTGTAATGCTCTTGCCGCACGGATACGAAGGTCAAGGGCCCGATCATTCTTCAGCACGAATTGAACGCTATCTCCAATTGTGTGCCGAAAATAATCTCCTCGTTGCGCAGCCTTCAACCCCGGCTAACTATTTCCATCTCTTAAGACGGCAAGCATTTATCCGTCCACGGAAACCTTTGATCGTATTTTCGCCAAAGCAGCTGTTACGGCGAAAAACAGCCGTCTCACAAATTACTGATTTCACGCAAGGCCAATTCCAGCCAGTGATCGGTGAAATAGATGACCGGATCAATACTGTGGATCGAGTGCTGCTGTGCTCTGGGCGGATATACTACGATTTGCTTGCAGAACGTGAAAAACGTCAGGATTGGCACACCGCGATTATTCGCGTTGAGCAGCTTTACCCAGATCCAATCACTGAACTGCGGCAGCAGACGGACAAGTATCCCGATGCCAAGTTTGTTTGGGTTCAAGACGAACCACAGAATCAAGGCGCATGGAGCCATTTTGCACTTAATGTCTTCTCGGAAGTGGGGATTTCGCCGCAGCTGATTTCACGTCCGCGGGCAGCAGCTCCGGCAACTGGAATTGCAGCAATTCATCGGATGCAGATCGCGCAGATCCTCGCTCACGCCTTCACTCGGTAGTTCATAGTTCTCGCGCTCTACATTAAGATCCTGACTCGCAGAAAGCTGCGGCAGCAGGTTTGCGCTGAAAGTTTACCTGGTTTTCACCAGCGAAATCGGCACGAGATCCTGATACCGCTGTTGCACCTGCTGATTACGCACATCGCTGCTGCATATCTGCTTGCGTGATCAGGAACGATCAGAGTACGCACATTCTCAGATTTCGACTAATATCAAAATATGCTTGCAAGCGCTGATTGCCATATTTTTCACGCAATTGCTGGCAGCATCCACAAAGGTGACGAACGAGCAGGGAAAAATGCAATACAAGCAAATCTTTTTTGTTGGCGATGAGCTTGTCTCAACGATGGGCGATGACCGCGCATTGGGTTGGGTTGGGCGTGTACTTGCACGCACCCCCAGCAATCCGCCGATCCTCCCGATCCCACTGCCTTTTGCAGGCGAAAATACTGCTGCTTTAACGAATCGTTGGCAAGGTGAAGTCGAACCTCGGTTGAATCGCGAATACGATAACCGGCTCGTGATCGGGCTTGGTTCACACGATCTTGATGCTGGGATTTCTGCTGCCCGTTCACGTCTCTATCTGGCAAACCTGCTTGATAACGCAGAACAGCTACAGATTCCGACTTTCGTAGTCGGGCCACCTCCACGACCAGATCGAAGCGCACGGGAAGTCGGGATGCTCACGAAGGCCTTTGCTGAGGTTTGCCACCGTCGTTCCACAATCTACGTTGACACTTTCTCGCCACTGATCAATCATGAACAGTGGAATACGGATATGTCTATTTCTGCCCAATATACGCCACGGCAAGCTGGATACGGCTTGATGGCATGGCTGGTTTTGCATTGCGGCTGGCATCAATGGCTTGGATTACCGCAAAGAAATACTGACTATTAATTCGCTGCAGTGGGAAAAATTAGTAATGCGAAAATTCCAAACAGCTTTGTAAAGCAAAATAAAATCGAGAAAAGCAAAAAATGGGGTACGAATTTCGCACCCCATTTTGGCATTACACCACAGCTTAAGCGTTTGGACGCTTACCGTGGTTTGCGCCACCCTTTTTCCGGGTACGACGCTTATTTGCACGCTTTGACATTTTTATTCTCCTTTGTGCTTCAATCGGCACAAGAATATGTGCGCTAAATTTGCACTGCCTACCTATTTAATCAAAAAGTCTTCGAAATCGCACACTGCAAACAAAATTTCATGCAAATTCACAAGACTGCAAGTTCCCAAGGCGTAATCTGCGCGATCTCGTCAGATCATTTTGCCAAGGCTGATCAGTTTCGATTAGCGAATCATTTTTGGAGAAACTGTGCAAAAGTCTCCGTAATCCGCACCCGCAATGCAGCCGGAGCCGTATCAGCCACAGATTTCCGCATCAATTCACGGATTCGCTGTTCACTGCTTAAATGTTCAACACATTCCGGACAATTCTTGGCGTGTGCAAGTAAACGCAATGCAGCTGCTGCAGAAAGTTCACGATCAAGCAGTTCAAAGATATTTTCAAGCAAATCATCACAGTTACAATCACAATCATGATGTGCTGCCAGTTGGCGCAATTGTGGAGCAGCTGCACCGTCTGCAAAATATCGTGCAAACACAAAATCTAAAGATTCGTAACTCACTTCGTCACCTGCATTCCATATCCTAATTCAGCTGCATATTCATGCAGGATCTCCCTTAATTGTTTCCGCCCCCGGTTTAACCGCGACATCACCGTACCGATTGGAGTGCCCATGATTTGCGAAATTTCCTGGTATGAAAACCCCTCGACATCAGCCAAATACACTACCTGCCGGCGATCTTCAGACAGTTGTGAAAACGCTTGCCGAATTTCTTCGTTTGGCAGATTTTCAAGCGCTTTCACTTCAGCTGATTCAAGCCCAATACTTTGATGCGAAGCAGCCCGATACTCTTGCCAATCTTCGATTTGCGCGCCGTCAACTTCCTGCGGCCGGCGCTGTGCCTTGCGATAATTTGAAATGAAAGTATTATGCAATATTCGGTAGAGCCAAGCTTTCAAATTCGTGCCCGGCTGGTACTGGTGAAATGCGGAATAAGCTTTCAGATATGTTTCTTGTACGAGATCTTCAGCATCTTGCGGCTTGCGCGTAAGCTGCATTGCCGCCGAATATAACTGATCAAGGTAAATCAAAGCTTCCTGCTCAAATCGGGAAAGCATTTGCGTTTCAGTTTCAACCTTTTGCATTTCACCTGAATCTGGCATATTTCGGGCTACCTGGCTTTGCTCAACAGCATCAGGAAAATTTTTGGTGATGACGGATCCTTCTTTCATAGTGCCTCCAGCCTACCGCAGGATCGAAAGCTGCGCCCACCGATCAACCGATTTCCACAAGCTAATGCCACCTTCCGGAGGCTAAAATAAGAAAACGCCCCAAGGAATCAGTTTCGGGATAATCGCCGTCAGAGCCAGGCAGCGCATGTAACAGTACGCAAAGAACCGATACAATCAAAGATATCTCTGAGAAACATCAAGCTGAGCATTCCTCAGCTGCGAAGTACACCGGAAAAAAGAAAGAGCTACACATGAAATTTATGCGCAAAATCGCCCGTCCAATGCTTGCCGCACCTTTCGCAATTGCTGGCATAGATGCAGCACTTTACCCGCGCGCGCACCGCGCACGGATCGAAAACTTGTGCAAATTAGCGCAAAAGGCGGGGATCAACACACCTGCACCAGAGCAACTCGATACACTCACGAAGGCCAGCGGGACGGCAATGACTCTTGCTGCTAGCGCGCTTGCTTGCGCAAAGTTTCCACGCCTGAGCGCAGCAGCACTCGCTGCTTTACAAATCCCAGTTGCTTTTGCGAATCATCCTTTCTGGCTGCACAGTGGCGATACCCGCCGCAAAGATTTGATTGGATTTGCTGGCGCGATTGGACTCGTAGGCGGAGCGATTATTGCCGCATATGACCGTGAAGGTCGCCCTTCTGCTGCCTGGCGTGCTAGCAAGTGGGCAGATGCGGTCAAAAATTCGGTGGAAGTAAAACTGAGCCAGATTGGAAATTAAAATTGACCGCTTGGCTTGCTCCAACTCTTGCACCAGCGGAGCAGATAAATGCTCAAGTCATCGTTCCAGCATCGAAATCGTTGACGAATCGGTATTTAATTTTGGCTTCGCTTTCAAAAGCTCCGTCCGTGATAAAAAATCCGTTACGTGCTCGTGACACTGCCTTAATGACAGCAGCTTTGCGTACATTCGGGATCGAGATCACTGAGCTTCCTACGCAAGACGGATGGCGTGTGGCACCTCCAGGATCAAGAAAATTGCATGGTGGCACAATTTATGCCGGGCTTGCAGGTACAGTGATGCGCTTTATCCCTGTGCTGGCAGCACTCGCACACGGAAAAACGGTGATCGATGCAGATGCGCAGGCTTATTTGCGACCAATGGATACTACCATTTCAAGCCTGCGCGCATTAGGAGTGGAAATTGCTGGTAATGGCGCTGCTGGCAAAAGGCTGCCTCTTGAAATTCATGGCACAGGGAGTGTCGCGGGTGGAGCAATCACAATCGATGCTTCCAGCTCGTCGCAATTTATTTCGGCGCTGCTTTTAACCGCACCCAGATTTGAGCGTGGCCTGACCCTCAAGCATTGCGGTACTTCCCTCCCCTCCAAGCCGCATATTGAAATGACCCTCGCTTTATTGCGTGAATGCGGTGCCCAAGTACGTGCAGATGATCATGCCAAATCTCCCGTTTGGCACGTTGCCCCTGGTGAAATCCAGCTTCCGGAAGTGGAAGTCGAAAGTGATTTATCAAATGCTGGTCCATTTTTAGCTGCCGCAATGGTCTGCGGCGGGCAAATTACGATCCCCCACTGGCCGCGCAAAACCACGCAGCCCGGAGCACAGTTTGCAGCGATTTTTTGCCGTCAAGGAGCAAAAATAGATTTTGTTGATGCGGATTCATTACGGCTGACGGGCCCGCGAAAAATTGCACCGCTCGATTTGGATTGCAGCGCAATTGGCGAGTTGGTGCCAACGCTGGCAGCTGTCTGCGCTTTTGCGCAAGGGAGTTCAGCACTGCGAAATATCGGGCAATTGCGCGGACACGAAACTGATCGATTACAGGCGCTCGTCACGGAATTAAATAAAGTTGGCGTGAATGCACAAATTTCGGGCGATGATCTGATCATTGTTCCGCCGCCAAACCAGGATCCTGCGCAAACCATAGATCCGCAGAGTCCTCCCGCAGTTCAAGATCTGAGCCGTGGATCAGGCTATCGCGGTGCCGCATTGGCATCCTATGCAGATCACCGGATGGCTACCTTCGGCGCAATTTTAGGTTTGAAAATTGCCGGGATTACCGTCGATCACATTGAAACAACTGCAAAAACTTTGCCGAATTTTCCGCAGCTCTGGGCGCAGATGATTCAGCAATCTACAAATCAGCGCAATACTGAATATTGTAAAGATGAAATTTGATGAAAGTAGAGTGCACGAAAAATGAGTCGGCGAGATATTGGCACCGATGATTATCGCGTCAGAGTGCGCCCAGGAAAGGGCTCACGGCCGCGCACAAAAATTCGCCCAGACTATTCGCAAAAACCACGCGGGCAGGTGTATCGCATTGACCGTGGGCGTTACCATGTGCGAATCTTAGAAACACAGATTGAAGTGGTGGCAGTAAAAGCTCGCGAATTACCGCATCGTTCAGTGGCGATTGGCGATATTTGTGCAATGACGGGCGATCTTTCCGGCCGGAAAGATACGCTTGCCCGAATTGCAGCGGTTGATCCACGCTCTTCACAATTGCGGCGCACCTCGGAGGAAGGAGAAGCTTCCGGCACGGAGCGTGTAATGGTAGCCAATGCAAGCCAGCTATTTATTGTGACGGCTGTAGCACAACCAGAGCCGCGTTTCGGGATGATCGATCGCTGCCTTGTAGCTGCTTATGACGGTAAAATGCATCCGATTCTCGTACTTACGAAATGTGATTTAGCCGATCCACAGCCTTTGATCGATCAATACTCGATGCTCGATTTGGATCTCGTCACCTCGTATTCAGGTGGGATCGACACCAAATCTGGCATGGAAATTCTTGATCCGCGTGCGATCGCGAATGTGCAAAGTCTGGCAGCGGATAAAACTTCTGTTCTTGTGGGGCACTCTGGAGTGGGAAAATCGACACTCATTAATGCCTTGATCCCAGCAGCGCAACGGCTCACTGGCGCAGTAAACGAAGTTACCGGGCGCGGACGCCATACTTCTACTTCTGCTGTTGCTTTTGATTTGCCTGGTGGCGGGATCATGATTGATACGCCAGGCGTGCGCACTTTTGGTCTTGCCCATGTTGGACCAGAGCAACTCTTACAAGGATTTCCCGATTTAGCTCAGATCGCGTCCTCTTGCCCGCGTGGATGTACGCATGCGCAGGTGGAAAGCGAATGTGTTTTTGATCTGTGTACAGATTCTCGGATCTTGCTGCGAGTTAGCTCTTTTCGTCGGCTTTTAGCTGTGGCAAGCAAAGCCGATTGGGAATAACCGGGAAATTTTACAAAAAGCAAAGAAATTTTCCATGAGCAGCCCGATACACTTATTCACATGAGAATCCTTCACACATCAGATTGGCATCTTGGACGGAAATTTGCTGAGTATGATCTCACTGAAAGCTTTATCCGCTGGGGTGATTTCTTGGTCGATTTGGCACGCAGCGAAAAAGTAGATGCAGTATTGGTTGCGGGCGATGTCTATGATCGCAGCGTGCCTGGAGTGCAAATGATTGAGCTATTTGAGGATATTTTGTCTCGATTGTTATGTACTGCTCAGGTCGTGATCACCTCTGGTAATCACGATTCAGCTACTCGGCTCGGCTTTGGCGCGCAATTCTTACGCGAAGGTTTATATCTTCAAACCGATTCACGCCGTAGCGGGCAGCCATTACGTTTATGCGATAAAGCTGGAAATCTGGGTGCAATCGTCTACGGGATCCCCTATTTGGATCCCGATGTGGAGCGGATTCGTTTAGCGCCAGATGGCGTGCCACTGGCAAGATCTCACTTTGCAGTATTAACCCAAGCATGCAATTTGATTCAGGAAGATATTCTTCGGAGCACAGATATCCCTGCGCGAGTTCCCCGGATCGCAATGGCACACGCATTTGTGAATGGCAGTGAAAAAAGCGATTCGGAGCTGGATCTGAGCATTGGCGGAGTGGATTCAGTGCCAGCGCAAATTTTCCGGCTCGGCAAGCAATCATCTAGTCCTTTGAATTATGTTGCATTAGGGCATCTGCATGGGCCACAAAAAGTTGGGGCGCATACAGCTCCTTTGATCCGTTATTCAGGCTCTCCGATCCCTTTTTCATTCTCTGAAGAAAATCACCAAAAGAGCACTGTGCTCCTTGATTTCAATGATTCTCAGCCCGTTCATACTGAACTGATTCCACATAATTTCTTCCGTAAATTAAAAACGATTCGGGCAAACGTAGCACAGCTATGCAATTCTCCAGAATTTACGCAGCATGAACAGAAATACGTACGTATTGAGCTCACTGATCTTGAACGTCCACGCGATTTAGTAGCTACATTAAGGCGGAGATTCCCCTATTTGGTAAGCGTATTACAGCTAAAACAACTTTCTCCAAATGCGCAATACACTACGCAGATGCTCAAGCATCAACCTCTTGACGTGATCAATCAATTTTTTGCCGAATCCGGAGGGCGAGATTTGAATTCTGCCGAACTTGCACTAATTCAAGAGATTTGGGAAGAAACCGAGAAGATCGGAACTCAGGAATGATTATCGAAAGCCTACATTTTTCCGGTATTGGCCCGTTTCGTGGCGAATCTAAAATCGATTTCGCAGCGCTGTGTGCCGATGGCTTATTTTTGTTCGACGGTCCGACGGGCAGTGGCAAATCAACATTGATCGACGCAATCACATTCGCTCTTTTTGGCGATGTAGCCGGAAAATCTTCTTCAAATGAACGCATCCGTTCTACTCACAGCGCGCCAGATGCCGAATCCTGGGTTGATTTAGTGTTCACCGTCAGTTCCGGCACGTATCGCGTGCGGCGAACTCCCGCTTGGAATCGTTTGAAGCGAAGCGCACAAAAGCAGCAAAGTAATGCCACTGGAATCCCCAACATTACTTTTGGCGAAAATGATTTTCGAAAAATCAATGAAACAGCCAAATTATGGCGTATCGACCCCGCAGCTAGTACCCGGAAAGATTGGGAAAATGGAAAAATAATTGCCACGCAAGTACGCGAAGTTCGCCCAATTATCGAGGATTTAATTGGCCTGACGAAAGATCAATTTCTCCAAACTGTAGTATTACCTCAAGGGCAGTTTGCGGAGTTCTTACGTCTCAAATCAGCTGAACGTCAACCAATTTTGGAAGCAATTTTTCGCACGAAAAAATATCGTGAATTTACTAATGCTTTAGCGGATCGTGCAAAAGAGAGTTTGCAGCGTATCGCAAATGAAAAACAGACATTTTTCCAGGCGCTGGATACCTGGCTGACGAACCAGGGGCTTCCTGCCAATCACATTACACAGATCAAAGCGCTCAGAGCAGATTTATTTACAGCTCCCAACGATCACATTAACGAGCTGAAATCGACACTGCTGGATGCGATCTTAGCTGCACAGTCAGATCTTGCAAAAGCAGCAAAAGAGTCTGCAGCGATGGCTCAGCAAGCACAGCTTGCTGAAGATGAATGCCGGGCAAAACTCGCTGCCGAAGAGCAGCTTTTTGCGCGGATTGCACAGCGGATTGAACTTGAAGAAAAACTGGCAATTTTGCAAAGTGAGCGCCCCGAGCACGATTCCCGTCTGCAGGCGCTTGCTCTCGCCGCAAAAGCAAGCGTGCCTTTTTCACGCATCACCGATTACAAAACGCAAGCAGCAGAAATTAGAGTCAATGCAAAAACGTTCCAAAATCTGCTGGAAAAATACTTTACTTCAGCAGAAAATGCCAAACTAAAAATTTCACAATCAACTATTACTGAAAATTTTGCGCTCTGCACCGAAATTGGATCTTTGTCTCAAAAACCAGTATTTGAGCTTTCTGCGCTCCAGCTGATTGTAGATAAAGCACAAAAATCACTCAAAGCTTTACTTGAAAATCAGGTAAAACTGCAGCAAAAGATAACTCATTTTGCACAGCTTAAAGAGCTTGAAACAACTACACAAACCACCGCTGATCGCATTACACAGCTCACTGAGCAGCTTGCCAAAATACGTGCAGAGCGCGCAGAAATCGGCAGCGAAATCACACAGATCCCGCTGCAAAAAGCAGCTGCTATGCAAGCACTTGCCGATGCTACAGAGAAAAGTAGCAAACTTCTACAACTGGAAAAAGAGCTTGCCCACTTACTGGAAATATCCAAAGCTTTCACAATTCGCAAAGAAGCAGAAGCAGCACTCGCGATTGCTAATTCACGTCTGCTAAAAGCAGCGCAAAAGCTACACAAAATAAAATCTGAATATCAAGAAACGCTCAGGCGATGGCAAAAATCTTTTGCCGCCGATCTTGCACAAGAATTATCTACCGGCTCAGCGTGCCCAGTTTGCGGAGCAACCGAGCATCCTGCACCAGCCGAATCTACACAGAAAGTATCTGCAGCACAAGTAGAACAAGCGCAAGAAAAACTTGACCGTGCCCATCACGCTTTCAATGATGCCACAGTACAGCAGCAAGCATGTGAAATCACTGTCGCAAAACTATCTGAGCAGACTACAAACTTTGCTGAGCACAAAATCAAAACCGATATTTCAACCACACGTGAAATGATCACTGCCGCACAAAATGCTGAAAGCGAAAAAGCCGCGGCAAACGAAAAAATCACTTTATTATCCAATCAGCTTGCCGATCTGACAACAAAAGATACACAATTGGCGCTTACAGAAAAAGCAGCAGCAACTGAACTCACCCTACTCACTACGCAGGTCACGGCAAATGAAAAAACACTTGCCGCCGCTAAAGATGGCTACCCAACAATCAAAAATGCCTTCGCACAGCTCAAAAAAGTTTTCACGATACTTGATTCTCTGATCGAGATACATCGCTTCTTAAATAATTTACTCGACCAATTGCTACGCTTTACACAATTACTGCACAATGCCCTTGAAATAAGCGAATTTGCAGATATTTCCGCCGTGGAAGCTGCTCAGCTGTCAGCTACACAAGCCCTGGAGCTCACGCGAAAAGTCAAAGCTTATGAAGAAAATCTCCAAAGTACCCAATCATTTTTACAAGACCCCTTAATCACTGCAACAAAAGGTAAAACACCGCCCGATCTTGAAATACGCAAAGCCGAACTCGCAGCGCAGATTGAAAATCGCCAAAGGCTAGCCGCAAAATCTGCAACTACATCCCAATTTGTAAAAGACGCCAAGCTGCTTTATTCCCCGATTCGCAAATCCGCAACAGCTTGGGAACAAATTATCGCAGAAAGTAAAGCAATTATTCATCTCGCTGACCTTGCAACCGCACATAATCGACAAATAAATCGAGTACCTTTAGATATCTGGGTGCTGATGCGCCGCTTTGAAGCAATCGTCACCCGCGCAAATATGCATTTGCAAGAAATTTCAAACGGCCGCTATGAGCTGATTCGCAGCGAAGAAGGCGGTCGCGTAAAGAAAACCGGGCTCGGATTAAGCATTATTGATCGAGATGGATCACAATTAGGAGATATCACTCGTTCTACCACTTCACTATCTGGAGGCGAAACTTTCTACACGTCCCTCGCGCTGGCTCTCGCGCTCGCTGAAATTGTGCAAGAAGAATCAGGCGGAGTCCGTATTGATACACTCATTATTGACGAAGGATTTGGCACATTATCAGCCGGGATTCGCGATCTCGTCTTGCACACGCTCCATGATCTACAGAAGAACGGACGGAAAATCGGTATCGTCTCGCATGTACCAGAGCTAAAACAGCTCATCGCAAATCGCATCGCGATCACCGCAGAAAAATCGGGAGAATCAACGATCCAGGTGATCTGCTGATAACTGCAAAGTAAAAATCAGCGCAACAGCTCACGGGATAATGCCGAGCGCTCAACCGCGTCATACCAAAGCAATTCGATCTCTTCAGTTTCCAGGAACGCAGCTTCATCACCATCAACTGCCCGCCGCACCAAATCAATATTTCCCGGCTCATCCACTAAAAATGACTCAAATTCGTTCACATTAAACGGCTGCACAAGATAAATCCCAGACTCAAGCAAAGCTGCATCATGCTCAGCATCAGCAAGCATGGAATTTTTTACTTCTGCCACCCCTACGATCCGGCGAAAACCCTTTGCACCATCCGCACTCATCTTCCGCAAAGAATCATCAGCTGCTGCAAGCGTAGCTACATACTCTAACCCTTCTGCATCAGCATCAGGGAAAACAGCAGCTAGTTTTTCACTTACATAATGCACAAGACGAGGCGAAATCTCTTCGCTTTGTAAATCACTAACTTCCAGAGGCACAAATATCCGCATATCCCTATGCTAAACGAAAAAGATACCCAAAGCACCCATGCCAGGGCACAAAACATTACTCAAAAGCTGGAAATAACCAGTAGCAAAAGTGAAAAACGTCTCTCTATACTTTCATCAACTTCTTAAAGTAATTGATTCTTAACGCAAAATTTACAGACAATACGCTTTCTTGCTCATCGCCTATCACCGCAAGCTTTCGCAGCCGCAAAACTGCGAAAGCTTCCATCCCCGCAGCTGCCCGCCGAAATAGGCAGGCAGCATCCACTCACCGGCATACACGCGCCACGATTCTAAGGCTTATCATGGTAAAATCCGATCCCGATGCAATAAATGCAGGCTCACTAAACCCAACAGTAGTTCCAAACCGTAACACCATGCGTGAAGAAAAACAGGTCACAAATCCGCCTCCGGCATTCCAACACGAAAATACACCAGAGCTAAAGAAGCTCCACAAAATTGGCAAAGTAACGTATCTGCGAAAGCCGCCACGCACCTTCATCTCAAATCATGTCAGCACTCAAAACCAATGTAAAAACTTACATCTTTCGCCAAATTTTACAGTCAACCCACTGACCAATAACGATATTCCAGAAACACGTTTTGACCGTACCAGTTTTCATTACAATCACCGCAATGACTGGAAATATCATCAAACTTCGCAAAATGATCACGAAACGATGCAAATCGTGCGGATCGCGCCACCAGAAAAACGTTTTATTGGCACAATTGTGTTGCACATTATTGATGTGCTCAATGGTCATCGCCCAGCAAAGCATCTCCAAACTTGGATGACTCCACCTGCATACCAGGCACTGGTACGCAGGTCACGGCTTGGCATGGAACTAGCTGGCGGAGCAGCAAAGTGCACTGCCCCAAAAATACGTCGAGTCCGGATTTTCCAGCCCACCCCTAATGCGGCAGAAGCCGGCGTAGTACTTTACGACGGAAGAAAAGTGCGCGCAGCTGCTCTCCGTTTTGAGGTATGGAAAGGACGCTGGCACATCACTGAAATCGAAGTGATCTAAAGCGTTACGAAATCGCAATCTAACTTTGCGCAGCTTTCAGACTCCGGTATGAGCTGCCCCTATTTGCCGAGTGTTAGTCTGAAAAACGGACACAAACTTGCACTGTAATTATCATTGCGCAAGTAAAAATAAGGCAAAATACCGAGGCAAAGTTCATGGCTCAGCTAAGCGAAGTTTTTACAGCAAAATCGAGAGAATCTGGCTCCACGAATCTTTCAAACGTTTTCACTAATCCGCTCTTTTCCACGCCAACTGCGGAAAAGAGCGGACAGAAATCCGTTGCTCGTCCAAAAATCATCGGTTTGGACGGTTTGCGGGCAATCGCGATGATCTTTGTAGTGCTTTATCATATGTTTCCAGAAACATTCGCGGTAGGTTTCATTGGAGTTGACGTATTTTTCGTTATCTCAGGTTTTTTAATTACTTCTCTGCTTTTGCGTGAAGCTGCAATTCACGGAAAAGTAAAAATCTGCTCCTTCTGGATGCGCCGTCTGCGACGAATCATGCCAGCAGTGATCTTCACTACGATAGTTACCGCCGCATTTGCCACAATACTTGCAGCTCTCGGTCCAAAATCAAGCACAGACGCAACAACCGGCTTACTTTGGCAAATTTCCGGAGCTTTCAGCGGCACCTACAACTGGTTCACGATTGCACATAGTTCATCATATTTCGATGCTACAAATCCGATCCTGCTTACTAATCTCTGGTCATTAGCGATCGAACTACAGTTCTATATTTTCTGGCCGCTTTGCTTATGGGCAATCGTGCGTTTTGTGAAAGATTTGAAAACGCGCTTCGGTTTAGCTGCGGGAATCGCAATAATCAGCGCTGTATGGTACCAGCTATTACTATTTTTCCCCGCAGCAAATCCAACCCGCGCATACGTCGGCACAGATTCACACCTATTTGGATTGATGATTGGCACTTCGCTCGCGCTTGCGCTCCCAGAAATAATGGTGTGTCCCAGAAAAACAGCAAAGACCTATTGGGGATGGATTTCACTTGGAGCGCTCCTGGCACTTCTGATCCTGGTTGCTTTCGCTCCTGATGATACCTGGTTCTACCCCTGGGGCATGGTGCTCGCTGCGCTCCTGACGATGCTGATCATCCGCGGAATTTTGCCTGATAATACTGCGCAGCCAAGCCTCCTGATTGGGATGATCCTGCAAAGTACCCCCTTCACTTGGCTCGGCGTACGCTCTTACGGTATTTATCTTTGGCATTGGCCACTCCTAGTAATTGGCATCTACACCTTACCCATCAGCCGTACGACACTCGCGCTGATCGTGATTCCGTTATCTGTGCTCCTGGCAGATATCTCTTACCGTTTTATTGAACAACCGATCCGCAAAAAAACTTTTCTTGGCTGGTGTAAAGAACGCCTAGCATTTTCACACAAAATATTTGTGACGATATCTGTTTTTGCTACTTTGCTCACCAGTATTGCTTTCTTTGGCGCCGCTACAGCAAGCAATACCACTAGCGCACAGGAAATCGTAGCGAAAGGCGCAGCTCACTTAAATGCCCAAAAATCAGCAAACCAAGATGCTGAGAAGAAATCCCCTTCCGCCCCCACTTCACAGGCAGAGCAGAAACCGGCAACACCGGCAACACCAGAAAAACCAAAAGCTAAATCTGCACCGCCGCAGCACGTTCCCACGGATCCGCCAATTGGCGAACTTGGTGTACAACCGAGAGTTTCTGGAAATGACGTGACGATAATTGGCGATTCCGTCACGCTTGCATCTGCTCCGGCAATTCTTGCACAATTTCCAGGCGCACAGATTGACGCAAGTGTTTCACGTTCTGCCGCTGTTGCCCCAAAAATTTTGCGGAATCTGAAAGCAGCCGGGAATTTGCGTAAATACGTGGTAATTTCCCTGGCAACAAATGCCATCATCAAACCGGAAACTATTGATGAACTGCTCCAAATTGCTGGTGCAGCGCATAAATTCGTATTTGTGACGGGTTTTGCTCCCAAATACGCTACCTGGGTGCCAATCGCCAATGAACATATTAAACAAGCTGCAACAGAACACCCACAGGAAATTGCAGTCGCAGATTGGGCAGCAATCGCACCAAATCATCTTGCAGAATTTGCTGGCGATAAAATCCACCCTGGAGAAAACGCAGCCCGCTACTATGCAAATGAAATCGCACGTGCGCTCAACAGTTTCAGCTCCGAAAACTCTCATTAAAGACGAATTCACAATGAGGCGGAGAAAACACACTGATCAACCTAAATCTCCCGGAAGCTTTGACACTCTAATCCTGCAAGCCCAAATTCAGATAGTTTCGCCGCACGCTGATCTATGATAACTTCCCCAATAATGTACCAAAACTGATTTATAATTTTGAAGCAGTATCCGAAGCCGAATCTTTCACTTGATATTCATTTACAAAAGCACAATGCGTATCAAGCATTGATCCGCTTCCGAAGATTTGCCGAAAACCGAAACAGAAACGGACCTTGATAAATGAGCAAGACTTCTGAATCAGGGCTGAAGCCCACTCCACATGCCACGGCTGCAATGCATCAGCGCACAAAATCAGCCTGGCATTCGATTTGGCGTGTGCTGCTCGCTGCATTACTTGCCGTTTTTCTCTTTTTCAGCTCCGCTTTCGCCACCGCATACTATAAGCTGCAAAATAGTATCAAACAGCACGATATCAGCGATCTGTTCACTACCAAGCGTCCTGAGCCTGCTATCCCACTTGATCAAAAAGCTGGGCAGCCATTAAATATCCTCATTCTCGGCTCGGATACACGTACCGGACTAGCCGGTTACGAAAACTCTCATATTACTGGGATGCGCTCGGATACCACGATGCTCGTGCACATATCAGCAGATCGTACCCGCGTAGATGTCGTCTCAATCCCCCGCGATACGCTCGTTGATATCCCGTCCTGCGCACTACCAAACGGGAAGCGCACAAACGCTAAATCCGACACAATGTTTAATTCCGCATTTACCATTGGCGGCAGTACCGGCGATGTTTCTGCAGCAGCAACTTGTACCCTGCAGACGGTCGAGCAACTTTCCGGAGTGCTCATTGATGGTTTCGTAGTAGTAAACTTCAATTCTTTCCGCGACGTGGTCAACACTATTGGCGGCGTAGAAATGTGTTTCAACCGGAATATCCGCGATCCAAAAGCTGCGCTTGAAATTTCAGCTGGCTGCCATACGCTCGATGGCGATCAGGCACTTGGCTTTGCGCGGGCGCGTTATTCTGTGGGTGATGGTTCAGATCTTTCCCGCATCGGAAGGCAACAAGAATTGGTCAGCAAAATTGCTGATAAAATTTTCAGCTTAAATATCTTCACCAGCATTCCACAGCTCTACCAACTCGTCTCCAGCGTCACCAAGAATCTTGATACTTCTGCTGGATTAGGGAATATTGACTGGCTTGCTGGATTAATGTACTCACTGCGCAATCTGAGCTCACAGAATATCAATTTTGTGACGATGCCTTATACGACTGATGCAGTTGATCGCAACCGTGTCCGCCCGTTACCCCAGGCTGAACAAGTGTGGGAAGCTTTACGTACCGACACAAAAATTCCAGATTCTGCATTGCTCCCAAAGAATCCCTTTGAAGATAAAGTAACGGTAAACCCAAATCCGGATCCGCAGACCCCTGAATCAAATAATTCGCGTCCTGCTGCTCCAGGTGCAGATCAGAATTCAGGCAATCCAAAAACTAATTCCAATACTTCAAGTAGCCCAGCCGGCTCCTCTGCCCAAAATTGAGAAGAGCAAGCAGATAAATATGGATCACGAATCACCAATTCCATCTTATGCACCAAAGCACCACACCCCACGCCCGAATGCCAATGGCGCGAAACGCGTGGGGAAAGGTCCGCTGCCAGCATCACATTCCGGCACCCTAAATCAGCAGCAAAGCGAATTAAAATCCAGCAAATCTGCAATGCCGCCCGTCTTTCGCCCAAGCGCGCAAAATACTTCGCACTCCGCCATATCCGCTGATTCACACCACTCAAGGAAGCATTCACACAGCGCAAACCCCGACGCATCCGCGCAGATTCCAGCTGCCCCGATTTTCTTACCACAGCAAACAGCTGCGACTGCAGAAAACCATCACCAAGTATTGAGTTCGCCTTCAGACGCTGCAGCAGCTGAAGTTTTACGCCCGCGGAATCTTCGTCGGAAGATCAAACTCACGCTTACCGTCTTTGCCACGATCATCTTGCTTACCGTAATATCCATCGCCGGTTGGGGATATCATCTCTACAACTACGGTACTGATCGAATGCACAAAATCGCAGCACTCTCTGGTGCTCCCGATACTCCTGGTACCACATATCTGATTGCGGGATCGGATCAACGGCATGGTGCCGAGGCCAAAGAAATATCAGGAAAGCGATCCGATACGATCATGCTCCTGCATCTGCCAGAAAGCGGCACTCCGGCGCTGATCTCTCTCCCGCGTGATACTTACGTCAAAATTCCAGGGCATGGCGGCAAAAAAATCAATGCCGCATTCGCACTCGGTGGCGCACCGCTTCTTGTCAAAACGGTTGAGCAACTCTCTGGTTTGACCATCGACCATTATGTCGAAATTGGGATGGACGGAGTAATTGCGCTTACTGATGCAGTGGGTGGGATCAACCTTTGCTACGACCATGATGCCGCAGATCAATACTCTGGGCTGATTTGGACGGCAGGCTGCCACGATGTCGATGGAAAGACGGCACTAGCTTTTTCGCGTATGCGCTACCAAGACCCGCAAGGTGATATTGGGCGCGCAAAGCGTCAGCGCCAGGTAGTCTCGAAAATTTTGGCAAAGGCCGTCTCGAAAGAAACTTTCCTTAATCCAGCACGGCAAAAACGGCTGGTTGGTGCAGGAGCAGAAATTCTCACTGTCGATCAGTCGGATTCGCTTTGGGATGTGGGAATGTCTGCGTTTGCGCTAAAGGATGCCACAAGCAAAGGTGGCGTAACGGGCACACCACCAATTTCCAGTCTGAATTATCATGCGGCAGGTATTGGCGGCTCAGCAGTATTACTTGATCAATCTTTGCTCGCAGCTTTCTGGGAAGATTTCCGCAATGGTACGCTTAGCCCAGATAAATACGAAACGATTCACGCCAGCGAATAAGTTAGCTTGTTTCAGGTAGCCTAAACCTTAATCTGCGGCTGCCCTTACGGAGCAAATTCGGATCTGAATACCCGCACTACTGCTCAGTATTCGCGGATTTAACGCCGATGCCGCCGTGCACCAACTGTGTATGCCGCGCCTTGTGGCATTAATCTTGATGGATCAAAAGAAGCTGGCATCGAACGCATCGTGAGGGTAAATTCAGCTTCTTCCCGATTCGTCAGCTCTAGCCTTCCACCGATATTCTCTGCGAGTTCTTTCGCTACCGGCAAGCCGATTCCGCTGGAGCCGCCAGCCGATACGCCACGCATAAAAATCAGCGGCGCCAATTCTGCAGAGATCCCCTGCCCTTCATCTTTTACTCGAATCACGATCATTGATGCCGATTTTGTGGCGCGCACACTCGTCAAACCAGCTCCATATTTTAAGGAATTTTCAATTAGCGTAGCTAAAATTTGTGCCAGGGAACTGGCAGTGGCAAGAACGATCGCATCCGTCTCGATCATGAATTTGATTTTTCTTCCTGCGTGCGCAAATGTGCGCTCCCATTCATCTTTCTGCTGATGGAAAATATCGTCAATTGACAGTGCTTCATTATTTCCATGAGCGGCCTTTTTCGCATTCGCCATCAGCTCATTGATCACGCCGCCTAAACGTTCAATTTGTTCCAGCCCAATTTCAGCTTCCCGCGCGATTTGCGGATCTTCAGCCAAGTATTGGATTTCTTCCAGCCGCATACTCAAAGCCGTCAGCGGAGTACGTAATTGATGCGCTGCTGCTGCCGCGAATTGCCGCTCTGCCGCGATGCGCCCGGCTAGTCTGTCCGCAGTTCGTTCAAGCTCCTGATTTACTAAATCAATTTCTTCGATCCCTGACGGTTTCACTTTTGGACGCACCTGCGCTGCACCAAGTTGCTCTGCTGAAGCAGCCAGATAAATCAAAGGAGCTGAGATCCGCCGAGATTGCCGTAATGCTACAAGCACTCCAATCCCAAAAGCAGCGAATATAAGTAGCGTGGCGAAGCATCCAAAGCCAATCATTGTCTGCGTCATTTTCCCAGCATCAAGCCATACTTTCACATCGCCACCGTCTGGTAAAGCATCGGTAGCAGTAATTGTATTTGCTGGATCAACTGGTTTTTTCCCCGCAGCGACAACGGCGCCATCGGGTAAATGACATTCAATATAAAGCGGTTCCGAATCGCTCAAATACTGGTATCCAGCAAGTACTTGACTCGTCACCGGCTGATCAAGCTCCACTCTTCGGGAAATCACTGTGGCAATTGCTGACGTACGCGCCATTACACGCTGTTCCGCACTCCCCTGAATATTCAAAATCCCCAGGATAATCAGCGGAATACCCAAAAAAATGACGGCCACTGCCACTGATAATGACACCATTTGGATTGCACGCCGACGCATCGATGCGTCACCTCTATTTCACTATTGAGATCTAAACTGCTCGCATTGACCAATAATTTGGAACTGAAAAGGCATCTGAATTTTACGCTTCAAAGCGAAAACCCATTCCACGTACGGTAGAAATATAGTGCGGATCGTTTACATCATCCCCCAGCTTCCGCCGGAGCCATGAAATATGCATATCGAGCTTCTTCGTGGATTCGTCAACAGTGCTTCCCCAAACTGCACGCATCAAATCTTCGCGAGAAACTACTGCCCCTGCGTGGCGCAACAAATGTGCAAGCAAATCAAACTCTTTGGCAGTAAGTTGCAGTTCTTTATTTTCCACATAGGCACGATGCGCTTCAATATCCAAACGTACATTTTGCGCACGAATTTCTCCGTTCGCATTTGGATTAGCAATATTTCTCCGCAAGAGCGCACGTACCCGAGCCAACAGCTCAGCTAAGCGAAATGGTTTCGTAACATAATCATCTGCGCCAGCATCGAGCCCCACCACCATATCTACTTCTTCTGCCCGCGCAGTAAGAATCAAAATTGGGAACTCTTTTCCATCACTTCGCGCTTTTCGTGCCACATCTAAGCCGTCCATATCCGGCAAACCAAGATCCAACACTACCAAATCGATTGCTTCATGCATTTTTGCAAGCGCATCCACTCCGGTATGAACTGGCACAACTTCGTACCCTTCACGGCTCAACGCACGCACAAGTGGTTCGGAAATAGCCGCATCATCTTCCACAAGCAATACTTTTGTCATACCACAACTTTACTCAGATTTTACTTCACGTCGCAATACTTGCACCTGCGCTGCCTCGATATTGCCAATCCCCTGCAGCTCCGGTATCTCATAAGGCGAAATCTCAAAAGCGTCAGGATCAAGGCTGCGCAGTTTTCGCGCTGTTTCATAATCCACCAAAATCCCATTTAACGGCGCAACATTACAAAGTCTTGATGCAAGATTTACTTTCGGACCAAATACATCACCAAAACGCGAGACTACTCCTCCCCAGACAAGCGATGCACGCACATCTGGCATATACGGATTCTCACGGAGCGATTCAACGATCCCATCAACCGAAGCGATTCCCGTGGCAATATCGTCCGCAATGTAAAGTACTGCATCACCTACCATCTTCACCACCCGCGCACCGTGCGTCGAAATCACATCACGGCATGTAAATTCAAATGTCTGAATAAAATCCACGAGCGCATGTGGTGAAAGTTCACCGGAGCGATGTGTAAAAGACACTAAATCCACAAAACCAAGTGCCCGCTTCAAGGGCATTTGCCCTTGCGTGCCGTCAAGCTGCTGATCAAGCTCAGTTTCCGAACGGCGCAGTAGCGCAGCCAGATGCCGGCGCCAAGCATACTTCATTTGGTAAGTTAAAAACTCTTCGTATTGGTCGATTTTATCGAGCAGCATATAGCGTGCCGAAATTTCGTCAATCCCATAACGCCCTTCAAATTCTTCAACGAGCGCCTCGTGCTGCCATAAGACCATCCTGTCTGCGAGATGTGATTGTGCCCGGATCAGCGAATTTAACGTATCAAAATCAGCCAAACCATCTTCCCGCATCTGAAAATGGGCGCGGATCACGTCGAGATCATAATCTGTGAACAGTTTTTTATCAGGATTCACGATTCCTGGAAATCCCATTGATCGCCAGAAACGACGAATCGAATCCGTGCTACACCCCAATACTTCTGCTGCCTGTTTCAAGCTACACTTCGCCGCACCACCAAGGAGCCGCACCACATGGTTTTCTACCGTGGTCGGCTGTATTCTTTGCCGCGGTTCTCGCGGCGTTTCCTGGGAGTTGGCTAATTCTGACATGTATTTTTTGCTCCATTAACGCAACGCAAACCACAATCGTTTTACAGCTCGCGTGCGGAAAAGATAAGTTCCTCGGATGCTCGCACAATAACCACCTATTGTGCGTTGAATCACAGAGATAAATATAGCAGTATTTTTCAAATCTCGAAACCGAAAACTGTATTTTTTACGAAATTTGCAAATATTCTCAATTTGCCCCAACTCGCTGTGCAAAATAGCGAAAATCAAATATTGGCCGATAACCTGGATACATGACGCAAAGAGCACAAACACAAATCGATAAATTAGCTGACGACTACTTCCAATATTGCCTCAACACAAGCCCTGAGCTGGTGAGCGCCATCGGCATGCCCGGTGCAAGCGAAACGGAATTCGACGACAACTCCCCACAAGCCCTTGCCGCGAAAGCCGAAACGCAACGCGAATATCTACACAAATTACATACTCTGCCGACTCAAGACGAGATTGATCGCGTAACGGCGAACGCCTTACGACAAACACTTTCAATCGAGATCGAATTACACGATTTAGACGAATACGGAGATTTGAATAATCTCGCTACACCACTGCAAAGCATCGGCGATATCTTCGACAATATGCCCCAGGAAACAGCAGCTGATTGGGAAGTTATCAGCACGCGTCTGGGAAACGCCGCAAATGCACTTCGCAACTGGCAAAAGACGCTCTTACTGCGCGCCCAGAAAGGTGCCCCCATCGCTGCGCGGCAAGTAGCTATTTGCATCGCGCAAGCAAAGCGATATGCAGGAGAAAATTCCCCATTCATTGCGCTTAGCGAAACCGGCTGCAAAAGTAATCCGCAGCTCGGCGAGAAAATTATCACAAATGCCACCAGCGCACGAGCCGCCTACGCGCAATTAGCAACTTTTTTGCAAAACGAAATTGCCCCGCATGCTGTTGCACGCGATGCTATCGGTCGTGAACGTTATGAACTACGTTCCTACCAATTCTTAGGAGCTGCCATCGACTTCGATGAAACATACGCATGGGCAGAATCCGAACTCGCACGAATCGATGCAGCACAAAAGCAGATTGCCGCTCACCTGTACGGTCCTGGCGTGAGCATAAAAGAAGCAATGGAAAAGCTAAATACCGATCCGGCACGAATGATTCACGGCACAGCAGCATTAAAAGCATGGATGCAGGAAACCTCTGACGCAGCTCTCGACGCACTTACCGGAACACATTTTGAGATCCCTTCACAACTACGCAAACTTGAATGTATGATCGCCCCGTCTAGCTCCGGAGGGATTTATTACACTGGCCCAACTGACGATTTCACGCGTGCAGGAAGAATGTGGTGGTCCGTACCTGAGGGCACCGATACTTTCACCACCTGGCAGGAAAAAACTACGGTCTATCACGAAGGTGTACCTGGGCACCATTTACAGATCGGCTTCACTACGCTGCAACAAAATCAGCTCAATAATTGGCGCCGTCATGGCTCATGGGTTTCCGGGCATGGCGAAGGCTGGGCGTTATATGCAGAGGGATTGATGGCAGAGCTCGGATTTATGGATGAGCCAGGAGATAAAATGGGGGTGCTTGATTCTGAGCGTCTCCGTACTGCACGAGTAATGCTGGATATTGGCGTGCACCTGGAAAAGGAAGCGCCAACACAGTATCAGCATATTTCACGTACCTGGAATCGTGATGTTGCCTGGCAGTTCCTACGCGATAATGTTGCCATGGATGACGCCTTTTTGCTGTTTGAACTAAATCGTTATCTCGGCTGGCCAGGTCAGGCACCGTCATACAAGATCGGGCATCGAATTTGGCAGGAGCTGCGCACAGAAGCAGAGCTCAAAAAGGGCGCAAATTTTGATCTGAAAGACTGGCATATGCAGGCTCTTGCACTTGGATCCGTCGGACTTGATGTGATGCGGGAGGCTTTACAATGAAACTCCTTCTCGCCTCTGCATCTCCCGCACGCCGGCAAACACTGATCAATGCTGGGATCACCCCGCTTGTTGCAATTTCACATGTCCCTGAAGCGGAACTACTGGCAAAGCTCAAAGCAACTGATCCCGATGTTTCTCCCGCAGCTCAGGTACAGCTGCTGGCTACTGCAAAAGCGCATGATATTGCGCAGAATTTAGCGCATTTAGAATTTCCCGCTGCCAGCACGCCGGCAATATTCAATGATCATAACGCGAATCCTGGTGCCGATACTGCAAATACAAATCATGAAAGCCTCACTGCGATAACCAAAATATCTGGATCTTTGCCAGTGATAGTTGGTTGTGATTCAATGTTTGCCTTCGCTGGTGAAGTAGTAGGCAAACCGCACACTCCGGAGATTGCCCGTGCCCGGCTACGAAAAATGCGGGGGAATTTTGGCGATCTTTACACTGGGCATTGTGTGATCGATCCGCTTACTGGGCGTGAAAGTACTGGCGTATCGGTTGCTCGGGTTTATATTGGGCAGATGAGCGATCGCGAAATCGATACTTATCTTGATTCTGGCGAGCCATTAAAAGTAGCTGGCTCATTTACAATTGACGGCTACGGCGGGCCTTTTGTAGAAAAAATCGAAGGTGACCATCATGGTGTAGTTGGGATTTCACTGCCGCTCCTGCGTAAGCTGCTGGCAGATTTAAATTTCCAAATCACAGATTTCTGGAATTGAAATTTGGTGTCAGCCAGACTGGATCAGATCCGTTTATTTTTTTGTGCGTCTGCATTTCCGCTCTGCTCCGCTGTAGCACCTGATCCGATAAATTGTGGGGCGAGTTTTTTGATTTCTCGCCCCACAATTAACAGCAACTATTTACTTTCGCTGGTAAGTACTCTCACTTTTCACGACGGCGTATGACCATCATTCCAGCAGCTCCCAGCACTCCAGCCAGCACAACTAAGCCGAAGATTCCCGCGCCCGTCTTGGCAAGATTTATCCCTCGGGAAGCGCTTGCTGCAAAGCGATCAGTAAGGCTTCGAGCTGTTGGTTTCGGCTGAGCAGCGGCTACTTTGCGGTGCGCTTGCGCAGTAGCAGTACCCGAATTTACATTCGGATCTGCACCTGCTCCAGTTTCCGATCCACTATTAGCTTCAGTGCTGCTATCATGATTCGATGCATCAGATCCATTGCCTTCACCCGGCTCAGAATCGGTAGTCGAATCACCGGGATCAGGAGCACCGCTTGTGCCATCACCTGTGGCATCAGAAATTGCCTGATCTTGCAAGATCGCTTCTGCGCCCACAAGTGATTGCACCGCTGTAAGTACATCTTCTTGGGTTGCATCAGCCCGATCCAGCACTGCCTGTGCAGATGCAATTGCGGCTTTGAAAGCTGCCACAGATTCAGGAGTCTTTCCGTCCGTTGAAACTTTCGTAAGTTGCGCTAAACGATTTGCAAGTTCCTGCTTCGCTACTTGCGATTTTGGCGGTACCACCTTGATCACATATTGGGCAGTGAGCGTACCTTTATGCGTATTTATTCCCGTCACTTTCACCATTGCTGTGCCTGCTTGCGCATCGCCAGTGTAGCTCAGCCGATAGTTTACTCCTTCGATCAGCTGATTCCCGTTTTTATCAGCTACCGTCACTTTTTCTGGGCGTGCAAGATGCTCCGCATCCACTTTCTCCACCAGCACTTCGCTTGGTTCTGGATTCACCGTATATCCGCGTGCTGCATCTGCAAGATCAATCACTGGCTTAGCTTCACGTAAGCGAAGTTCTGCGGCACTCACAAAAAGGTTCGGACGGGTATCACTAGCAGTTGCCTTTGGCACCAGCTTCACGTAACGCACAGTACGCACCTGCTCAAATTGTGCAATCTGCCATTGATGATTATCAGCCCAAGTACCGCTTGCGACTTTCGTAAATTCTGTATCAGGCGGTAAGACTGCCGCAGTATCTCCAGCTGCACGCGCTGTTGGCGAAAAATTGCTTACAAATACATCGTATTCAGTAATCGTGCCATTATTGCCATCTGCTCGTGGCAGGTAGCGCAATGCTGCAATATCTCGCGGCTGATCAAGGATCAGCATTGCCCAGCCTTTTTCAGCAAATTTTGCGGTGTTCCCATTGATTGGATTCTGATTCCCCCAAGGAGTATGCCATACCGTCTTTGGATTATTATCGAGCGCACTCTCCTTCGAGTTATTTCCGCTTGCAGCAGCTTCACTACCGACCACAATCTTCATTTCTTTCGGAGCGATATCGCGAGCAGCATCATCAGCAGCAAGTGGCTGATCTTGCCCAAGCAAAATCTGGAAAATTTTACGCATTTGCTGATTTTCAGATTCGACGATCACTCGCACTATCCCTGCATATGCTGGAAGTTCAGTGACGGCAGAATTGTCTTTTGCTGTGGCTTTTAGCTGCACTACTTTTTCTGCTGGCGTGACGAATTTCCAGGCTGCGAGCGCCGAAACTGGCACAGCGGCATGATTTACCTGCAATGATTCCAGTCCAGCAGTTTCGTTTGCGCTTACGGCAATAGTTTGCGCACCTTTCAGCAATACTTCCGAAATTCCGATACACGGTTTACGGTTCGCAAGGTCTTGTGCTGAATTAGTTAGCTCGATCTTCACGAAAGTTGCCGTCACTGGTTTTGCCAACTTGTAAGTGTAGGGTTTCACATTCGTCGATTCGGTGCCGATCGTCTCTGTAGCTTCCACCGGTGTCCATGGACCAGATTCAGTTTCGCTGACATAGAACTTTGTAGCTCCCGCAGCCGGATATCGTGCCGCCCAGGAATCGCGGTAAAAATATACCCCAAATTCGGCAAAACGCTGCTGTGTCGCATAAGCGAAAATAATATGAGATTTTGTTTCTCCGTCTTGTGAGATCGTGTAGTTCGTCCAGACATTCGGGTTTTTACCGCCTCCGGTATATGCAGGGGCAGCGGTTTTTCCGTCATTGATCGCGGCAAGCGTATCGTCTTGTTTTCCTTCCGGCACACTTTGCGTTACTTTCAATGCTGCTGAAGCAAGATTCTTCCCTACAGTTACCTGCTCATTTTCCACCCGGATCGTGGCTTTTACTGGCAATTCTTTCCCAAATACGGTTGCAGTACCAGCAATTTCGAGCAGCCCGGGAGCATTATATTGATCTGCCTTCGGCTCTTCCCAACGCACCGGGAAGGTCGTGGCGAGTACTTCCCCATTTGGCAAAACGGCTGGACGGGCGGCTGGCAATGTATGTGGATTCCCAACAGATGTCACAGCTGAATAATTCAACACCGCTCCAATGCTGTTTAGCATCGTCACATTTACGCTGATTTCATCACCAAGCGAGGTGCGACCTTTGACGATGAAGCTTCCGGCTTGCGTGATTTGCGCTGCAGCAATTTCTGCCCATGCAACACTAGCTTCGCGCGTCTGACCATCTTTCATGATTGCATCAATCTGCGCTGGTAATTTCGGCTGCTCGCCCAACTGCACATAATAGTTGCGCGGATAACGGTAGGCATCAACTCCATCAGCATCTGCCGTCCCAACCTGCTTGGTACTCACTACTACCGTCTGAGATTCGAGTCCTTGTGCGCTCACCGTCACCTGGCATTCGCCCGGAATGTTTGTAGCCTGCAAAATTCCCAACACTTTACCGGCAAAAGCTTTCCGCTCAGTTGCCAGGAATGAAGTGTGATCAGCATGCTCGCCATTATCCGTACCCACGATCCGGCATTGACCTTGCGTCGCAAATTTGACGATATGCTCTGCATTCGGCACTGGCACATTGTGCTCATCAGTGATCGTAACGTCGATATAGGCGAGATCTTCACCGTCAGCTTTGATCTGCGGACGGTCAAGATGCACTGCTAGTTTCTTCGCTGTACCAGCAGTTTGCACAATATTCCGGCCAAGCGTATTTTCCAGCTTCACACCTTGCGCATCATACCCGACAGCTTCCAGCTTTCCGTCTTGATATGGCACTTGCCAGGTGAGATAAAGGTTCTGATGCGGTGCGGATTGTTTCTCGGGGCCGGTATATATTTGATATTTGAATCCACCCGGAGTGGTTTTTTCGGTGAAACTTTTCTCGCCGATTTTTTGCCGGGTACCGCCAGTTGGGGTGAAGTAAAGTTCCACCCGATGTGCATCTGTGTAAACCACTACCGGCACGTTACCCTGCCCTTGATTTACAACTACATCTGAATTCCATGCCGGAAGAAGATGCAATGTATGCGCCTTTTCGTTCCATTGGCTCTGGTAGAGATAGTATGAATCCTTCGGGAAACCTGCAGTATCGATAATGCCAAAGTAAGAATTCTTTGGTGCGGGCCATCCGCCTTTTGCTCCAGCATCGGTACCATTCCAGGGAGTTGGTTCGCCGATATAATCAAAACCCGTCCAGACGAATTCGCCAGCCACAAAATCGCGAGTGATCACGTCATACCACGCTTCGGAGGCAAAATGCCCCCAGTTCACTTTCTTCTGGTCATAAGCAGTCAGGCGCCTCCGGTGCTTTGGGCTTTCATTATTGACCGAATCATATACTCCGCGGCTATTGATTGCGGATGCCGTCTCTGAGCCATAAATTTTCCATTGCGGATGCTCGCGGTGAAGCGTATCGAACTGTGTACCATTAGCATAGTTTGTACCGACGAGCCCGCTGCTGCCAGCTGTTTTCGCTTCGGTTACAAGATTCTCCATTGCTTGTACCGAATTATAAGATTTGCTTTTCAGCATATTATCGCCACGCGTGAGTGGTCGAGTTTGATCAATTGCGGCTGCCCATTGAATCAAATTACGCTGCGCAGATCCGTAAACTCGCACGAGATCCCCATAGCCTGCACCTTCATTGATCTCATTTCCTAAAGACCACATGATCACACTTGGCGCGTTGTAATCGCGCCGCAAAGTAGCTTCCACATCAAAACGTGCCCAAGTGCTGCCGGCAGTCACATTTTCAAGTTTCGTATCCGCTGGCACTTGCTGATTAAAGAAACGGGCATAGTCATGATGATTACCGTTCTTTGCCACATGCCAACCATCAAAAATTTCTTCAACGATCAACATCCCTTTTTCGTCAGCAAGTTGAATCAAATCACGCGAAGCCGGATTGTGGGTCACTCGGATCGCGTTTGCACCCATTTCTTGTAGAATCTCAATTTGCCGTTCGATTGCACGTCGATATGCTTTTGCACCAAGCGCACCTTGATCGTGG
Source organism: Arcanobacterium hippocoleae (assembly GCF_031456295.1). Lineage (NCBI taxonomy): Bacteria > Bacillati > Actinomycetota > Actinomycetes > Actinomycetales > Actinomycetaceae > Arcanobacterium > Arcanobacterium hippocoleae. Next base: position 1,771,896 of record NZ_JAVDUJ010000001.1, on the reverse strand, counting down.
TGCATTGAGACGCCCTTCAGTTTCATTTTTTCGCCGTTTAATGCAAAACCTGTATCTGCCAGGAATTCGATCTTGCGAAAACCCGTCGTCGTCTCAACAGTATCGACTACTTTGCCGTCTCTGGTTACTTCAGTTTTCACAATATAAAGCGACGGATTAGAAAGATTCCATAGTTTTGGCGAATCAACTGCCAGAGCCACACTTTTCGTAGCTTTCGCACCCGGCGCCAGACGCTGCTCAGCTTCGGCTTCCCCGATCTTTCTCCCATCTGACTTTGCGTGCACAGTGTGCTTTAGCGTCACATTCGCATCCACTGCACTTTCATTTTCAATGGCAGTCTCAATTTGCAGATTTAAGGTGCCCGAACCTGTGTACGTATCAATATTCTTGGCTGTAACTTTCACGCCGTCATGGCTTAGGTGTATCGGATCGGTGATCACTAAATCTACATCGCGATATATTCCAGACCCCGAATACCAGCGGCTTGAGGGAGTTTGATGATTTACCCGTACTGCGAGGATATTATCTGCTCCATATTTCACCGCATCAGTAGCATCCACCGAAAAAGGAGTGTAGCCATAGGGATGGGTGGCAAGCTGGATCCCATTGAGATAAATCGTGGCATCCATATAAATCCCGTCAAAATTCAGGTTGATTCGTTTTCCTGCAAGCTCAGCAGGCACTGGTAACACTTTCCGATACCAGCCGATCCCGCCCGGCAAATATCCGCTTTCAGCTTCACCAGTTTGGGTATAATCCCGTTCAATACTGTAATCATGCGGCAGATCGACATTCCGCCAGGCGGAGTCATCAAATTGCGGATTTTGTGCGCCGCTTTGCTCCCCCAAGATAAATTTCCAATCCGAATTTATCGTCTGTTGGCGTTTAGTGGTATCGATCGTACCTACTTTTACATTTTCTGGATTTGAAACCATTTGCGTTGAAGTTTGCAAATTTGTGTACTCCGTCCCTTGAGCTACGGGTGTAATCCCAAATACGCCAACTACACCAGCACTAACAGCTGCAAGCATCCGTTTGCCAGATTTTTTCTGCGGGAAAAATCCCATCATTATTCTCCTTCACACGCCTTCGTGTTTATTTAGCAGCACTTCTTGATGCTCAATTACTGATTTGCTGCTGCTTCTTGATGCAAGAATCGAATTTCTTTTGGAACACCATTGGCAAAGCTTGAATCTAATTTTGTGCGCAGCAAACGCCTTGCACAAGGAGCAGAGATCACACCGATGAAATCTCATTGCCACAAGCAATCTCAAATACTGCCTGATGCAGAGGATAACAAAAACTCACTCCATTTTGCCACTTTGACCCCAAAAACAATTCACAGAGCTGCGCTTTTACGCAATTCTGCAGCAAATATCAGAGTGTGCAGTGCAAAATATTCTCTTATACGATCCCGTCCGCGAGGTCGGAGAAACGACGATTTTGTGTCTCACGTTCATTCATTGGCACCCAATTCCGCTCAGGTGCGCCAATATAAACTTGCCGCGGACGCCCAATCTTCTGCTCTGGGTCAAGAATCAGCTCATGATATTGCGCAATCCATCCTGGCAAGCGCCCTAATGCGAAAAGCGGAGTAAACATTTGCGTTGGGAAACCCATCGCTTTGTAAATCAAGCCAGTGTAGAAATCAACATTTGGATACAAGTTTCGCTGCACAAAATAATCGTCGCTTAAAGCAAATTGCTCCAGCTCGCGTGCCATATCGAAAAGCTCTGAATCTCCGCCAAGCTGATCGAGAACTTCATCCGCAAGCTCTTTCACGATTGTGGCACGCGGATCGTAGTTTTTATAGACACGATGCCCAAAGCCCATTAGTTTCACCGAATTTTGCTTATCTTTTACCTGGTCTACGAAATCAGATATTTGCAGCCCCTGCTCTCGAATCGAGCTCAGCATATTCAGCACGGCTTCATTCGCACCCCCATGCAATGGCCCAGAAAGAGCTCCTACTCCTGCTGCTACCGATGCATAAATACTGGCATGGGAAGAACCCACTAGCCGCACTGTAGAGGTGGAGCAATTCTGTTCATGATCCGCATGTAGGATGAAGAGCTTATCGAGTGCATTCACGATAGTCGGATCCACATCATGGTTTTGATATGGCAGTGCGAAGGTCATGCGGAGAAAATCTTCGGTATACGATTTCGAAGAATCTGGATAGAGCAGCGGCAAACCAGTCGCCCGCTTGGACGCATAGGCAATCATCGTCGGTACTTTTGCTAAAAGCAAGACGGACGCTAAATCGCGCTGTGCAGAATCATGCGGATCGAGAGTGTCTTCGTAGTATGTCCCCAGGCCAGCGATTCCTGCCTGCAAAATTGACATCGGGTGACCATGCGAGGGAAATGCAGTGAAGAATGAACGGAAGTCCTCATGCAGCAGCGTATGCCGTTTGATTCGATGCACGAAAGCAGCTAACGAATTTGCATCGGGTAAACGTCCATAGATCAAAAGATAGGCTACTTCAAGGAAAGAACAATGCTTTGCGAGTTGCTCAATCGGATAACCACGGTACCGCAAGATCCCATTCCCGCCGTCAATGTACGTGATTTTAGATGCACATGAGGCGGTATTCGTAAAACCGGGATCGATAGTGACGGTGCCAGTGGTTTGTAATAGGTTGTTTATTTTGAAACCGTCGTTTCCTGCAGTAGCGTTTATTCGCTGCAGTTCAAGCTCATTGCCATCAATTGTGATTTTTGCATTAGAAGCCATTAGCTTGCCCTTCTCTTGAGCACTGGATCTCTCAAGCACTGGATCTCAGCGACTGCTTTGTCACCAGATTTGCAAATTTATCTAAATTTCTTAATCACCAGCGTACTCTAATGTGAGTCTCCTCGCAGCATTTTATCTTTACTTAAAGATATTTTCTTTTTTTGTGCCACCTATCACGCTACAGAAAAGTGCTCAAGCAGGCGAACCATGCAAGGGAAATTGTAAGGCTTGATGCTGGCGCACAAAAGCAAACGCCCGCATCAAGCCTTACAGAAATACCGGGAGCACTAGCTCCTCACTTAAGCCTGCGGAGGAAGTTTCGCAATTAACGGGTGATCATGCTGAATCACACCCATTTTCGCCGCACCACCCGGAGCCCCGATCTCATCAAAGAACTCAGCGTTTGCATCTTGATATGCAGCCCATTCCGCCGGCAAATCATCTTCATAATAGATTGCTTCCGTTGGGCAAACAGGCTCGCAAGCGCCGCAGTCTACACACTCATCAGGATGAATGTATAACGTGCGTTCTCCTTCATAAATGCAATCCACTGGGCATTCATCCACACATGCGCGATCCTTTACATCCACACATGGCAAGGCAATTACGTACGTCATTTCTGCTTCCCCTTCCAAAACTTTCAACGCATTCAAGCAGCTATTTTCGCTGAACAGCAAAACCTGCCTGGCACATATTCCAATAAAGAATATTGCATAAAAACATTTCCTGATTCGCTACAAATCTTAGCGATAATTCTTCACCAATGCTGCGGTGAACAACACAGCAGCTAAAATCGGGGCGGTATAAACCCAGATTTGTGAGGCAAATTCATTTGGCAAGGCTACCAAATCATCACCAACGAGCGCGAGCATTAAGCTGCAAGTAACCCCAATCACCGCTAAAGAGTATCCCAGCTCACCAAAAAATCCTGCCCCTTCGTAAGCTAACCACCCTCCGGTAAGAATGATCACAGTGGCGAGAATCAAACCAACCCACGCCAAATCAACCGGCGAAGCGTGTACGATCACCGCCACGCTTCCCGCAAATCCGCCAAGCAGCACCCCAGCGAGCAACTCCCATAGCGAACGTTGCCGTTGCCGATTCACGCTTGTGCTGCTTTCGCCTCACGCTTCTTCCGCCCAGCTTCGCGAGCGCGCTCAATCGCTGAGAGCGTCACTTTCCGCAAGCGCACCACTTCTGGAGTGACTTCAATGCATTCATCCTCTGCTGCGAATTCGATTGACTCTTCGAGGGTGAGCGTGCGTGAAGCCTGCAAAGTTTCAAATACATCCGCTGTTGCCGAACGCATATTCGTCATTTCTTTTGCTTTTACGATATTCACGTCCATATCTTCATTGCGCGGATTCTCACCCACAACTTGCCCTTCATATGTTTCTTCACCTGGTTTCACAAAGAAGGTGCCGCGATCTTCGAGCCGTTGCAGTGAATAGGCAGTGATCTGCCCGGAACGGTCGGAAACGAGTGAGCCGGTGATCCGCGATTCGATCGGCCCTGCCCACGGCTGGTATCCTTCCGAAATCGATGCGGCGATCCCGGTTCCCCGAGTTTGCGTCAGGAACTGGGTGCGGAAGCCAATCATCCCACGCGATGGCACCACGAATTCCATCCGCACCCATCCAGTACCGTGATTCGTCATTGTTTCCATTTGCCCTTTCCGGGCAGCCATCAGCTGTGTGACGGCACCAAGATATTCCTCAGGCACGTCAATCGTTGCACGCTCCCACGGTTCATGTACTACCCCGTCGATCACGCGTTTGACCACCTGCGGTTTGCCTACCGTCAATTCAAAACCTTCCCGGCGCATCGTCTCTACCAGAATCGCAAGTGCAAGTTCGCCACGATCTTGCACCTCCCAAGCATCTGGACGGTCGGTTGGCAGCACCCGGATTGAAACATTACCGACCAGCTCTTGCGTGAGCCGATCACGTACTTGCCGCGCTGTCAGTTTATGCCCTTTTACTTTGCCTGCCAACGGTGATGTATTAATGCCGATCGTCATTGAAATTGCCGGATCGTCAATATGGATCCGCGGACGAGGGCGCGGGTCTTCGAGATCGACGAGTGTTTGCCCGATCGTAATATTCGGGATCCCCGCAATTGCTACGATTTCACCTGGACCAGCTGATTTCGCCGGCTTCCGCTCAAGCCCTTCCGTCCGCAAAAGTTCGGTCACGTGTACGCGTTCAAGCTTGCCTTCTGCCCCATCCATCAGCCCCATCCACGTATTTGCCTCCAGTTTTCCTGAGTATATGCGGCAAAGTGCGAGACGCCCGAGGAATGGCGAGGCATCCAGATTCGTTACTTGGGCTACGAGCGGAGCATCGGCTTCATATTCTGGAGCTGGAATATATTCAAGAATCGCCCGGAAAAGCGGTTCAAGATTTTGGTTTCTGGGAAGCCCACCATCAGCTGGCTGTTCAGTATCTGCATAACCAGCTTTTGCCGCCGCAAAAATCGTTGGGATCTCCAGCAGCCGGTCAAGATCCAAAGCAGCAGAATCTTCAATATCGGCAGCGAGCGAAAGGAGCAAATCTTGCGTTTGGCTCACGATTTCCGAAATCCGCGCATCTTGCCGATCTACTTTATTAATGACGGGGATCACCGGAAGATTTGCTTCAAGCGCTTTGCGCAGCACAAAACGAGTTTGCGGCAGTGGCCCTTCAGATGCATCTACCAGCAAAACCACACCGTCAACCATTGAAAGTCCGCGTTCAACCTCGCCGGAAAAATCAGCGTGCCCTGGAGTGTCGATCACGTTGATCGTCACTCCTTGCGGCGCACCAAATTCTGCTGCAGACGGTCCATGATAGGTGATCGCAGTATTTTTTGCGAGAATCGTGATCCCTTTTTCGCGCTCCAGATCGCCCGAATCCATGATCCGTTCACCTGTCTTTTCGACGGTGGTGTGCGCATCAAATGCGCCTCCTTGCCAGAGCATCGCATCCACAAGTGTCGTCTTTCCATGATCGACGTGTGCCACAATCGCCACATTTCGCAAATCTGCGCGTTTTGCCATCCATATCCCCTAAGTCGTTGATTCCTGCCAGCCTGCTCAAATTCACCAGTTTCTTCATAGTGCATCAACTTTTTGCTCAGATCACAGCAGGTTACTTTCCGAGAGTAAAGTCTACGCGTCTGCCTTTGTGCTTTTATATTTCAACGCTCTTTCTGCGCTGAGTATCACCAAATGATGTTTTATTTCTTTTTCGCATTCGGCTGCTGCAAGTTAAGCTGTCTCACAGCCATGAACTCGCAGCGATGCACTGCAGCAGTTAGGCTGAGAAGGTGCATATTTTAAATCTCCTTGATCAAGGTCCGCTCGATTACATGCTCGTGGATACGATCCAGCGGCGGCTCAACCGGGAAGTTGGCAAACTTTCCCATCCTGATACTTTTATCGCTTGGGAAGCTTGCGATACTTATACTGCTGGGCGCCGCACTAAACCGGAAGATATTCCAGACCGCAGTGTCCCTGTGATTCAAATGGATCGTGGCGGGTCAGTAACTTATCATGGCCCTGGGCAGCTTGTGCTTTACCCGATTGTGAAAGTGCAAGCCCCTCACGATGTGGTAGCTTTTGTGCGGAATACTGAAAAAGCGATTATTCGCGCACTGGAAAAATTCGCGATTTACGGCGTGCAAATACCTGGTCGCTCCGGAGTATGGATTTGTCAGGACGGCAAACAAGACGAAAAAATTTGTGCAATTGGCATTAAATTTGCGCACGAAACTTCAATGCACGGATTAGCATTCAATGTGAATACGAATTTGGCAAAGTTTCTGGAAGTGATCCCATGTGGAATCACTGATGCCGGTGTTACTTCGCTACAGGCACAAGGGATGCAAACTTCGCTTGCTGATGTGCTCCCAATACTTGCCGCCGAGCTAAACCGGTCCTACTCCCAGTTTCTGCTCCTGGCACGTAAGCAGACGGAGTTGATTCAGCTCGATCCTAGCCCTTACCTTGCCCAAGCTTGGAAAGATCTGGCAAGCAATGATTTACCGGCAAAAACTGGCGTAGCATGGAAGCCAAAGCAGGAGGAGGAAAAGTGAGTCCAGCACCCCGCGTTGATCCAGATGGACGTAAACTGCTGCGTGTAGAAACACGCAATATGGAAACTCCGATTGAAACAAAACCGGAGTGGATCAAAACTACCGCCACGGTCGGAAAAGAATATCACGATATGCGCAATCGTGTGCATGGTGCTTCTCTCCACACAGTATGCGAGGAAGCGAACTGCCCAAACATTTATGAATGCTGGGAAGATCGTGAGGCTTCGTTCCTCATTGGTGGAGATATTTGCACTCGCCGCTGTGATTTTTGTTTTATCAAGACGGGGCGGCCTACCGAATATGATGTTGATGAGCCGCGCCGCGTGGCTGAAAAAGTGCGTGAAATGGATTTACATTACACCACTATTACTGGTGTTACCCGTGATGATCTAGCTGACGGCGCATCTTGGCTTTATGCCGAAACCTGCCGAAAGATCCATGAGCTTGCCCCAAAGACGGGTGTCGAGTTACTCATTGACGATATGCGTGGCGGAGCTCCAGCATTACAGCAGGTATTCGATGCCCGTCCTGAGGTGTTGGCGCATAATCTGGAAACGGTGCCACGAATTTTCAAAGAAATTCGCCCCGCATTCCGTTACGAGCGCTCCCTGGATTTAATTACTTTCGCTGCAGAGAATTCTTTGATCACGAAATCGAATTTAATTCTCGGAATGGGTGAGACAACGGATGAAATTATTGCCACAATGCAGGATTTATCTGAAGCCGGCTGCGATATCCTGACGATTACACAATATTTGCGTCCTTCTCCATTGCATCATCCGATCGACCGCTGGGTGAAACCAAATGAGTTTGTAGAGTTGACGAAAATCGGCTATGAAATCGGTTTTGCCGGTATTATGGCTGGCCCGCTGGTGCGTTCTTCTTATCGTTCGGGTACGCTTTGGGCGCGGGCGATGCGCGCAAAAGGTTGGGAGATCCCAGAGCATTTGCGCGAAATCGGGAATGCCCAAAGCGTTCCCCGTCAGGAGGCTACAGCTGTGCTTGCAAGGATGCAGCACTAAGTAGTTTGGCAAGCGCAAGCCGATCTACTTTACCGTTTGCCCCAATCGGAAATTCCGGTACCGGAACAATAAATTTTGGCAGCTTATAGCTTGCGATCCGTCCTTTTGCGAAAGAGTGGAGTGCAGGCAGGTCTGGAACCGGGGTTTCTTTTTCGAGTATCAGGGCGGCAGCAATAGCTTCGCCCCAACGCTCATCTGGGATCCCCACTACGGTACAGTCACGCACTCCGGGAAATTCGCTGAGCACCCGTTCGACTTCTTCTGGCGCAACCTTCTCGCCGCCAGTATTGATGAGATTGTGGATTCTTCCCGTCACCCAAAAGTTACCGTTTTCATCCATCTGCACTAAATCGCCGGTATGCAGCCAGACACCATCGAATGCCGCCTTTGTAGCTTGCGGATCATTCCAATATTCTTGCACCACACTTGGCCCGGAAAGGACTAGCTCGCCCACACCATTTTCACTATCAGTGCCAGTTTCCGGATCGATAATGCGCGTAGCTATTCGCGGAAAAGGTACCCCAATCGATCCGATGGCGGTGAGTGCCTGCGCACTTGAAAGGCAACATCCTGAGGCGGCAGTTTCCGTCATGCCCCAGACGTTAATTGGCCGCAGACCAGCATCGATCATTCGTTGCAGGAGGCTTTTTGCTGCTACGGCACCTCCGATCAGGGGCAAGCGAAAGTTGGATAAATCAAATTGTGCAAATTTTGGATGATTCAGCATTGCAGCGTAAATTGTGGGCACTCCAAACATCATTGCCACACGATGCCGTTCGAGCAGTGTTAAGAGTTGTTCAGGATCAAATTCTCGCATCACTACGACCGTGCCACCGTGTGCGAAAAGATCGAGGGTGGTGCCGTTAAATCCGCCAATATGGGTCAGTGGAGCAACCACTAATTCTCGATCTACCGTGGAATATTCGAATCCGTCGCGGAAATTCTGATTTCCCCAATAGAGTTGTGCGTGTGTTAGCCCAACAGCTTTCGGGATTCCTACAGATCCGGAGGTGAAGAGAATTGCGGCTAATCCAGTTGGATATTCTATCTGGCTCAGCAGAAGTGGATCAGCCTGCGATTTCGCAGCAGGGATCTGGGCAATTTTTCTTTTCACGACGGAGAGTAGTTTTCCTGGAAGATCTCGGTAAGCAGCTGTAAAAGCGTGTATTTTGTGCCGTTCCAATAGGTTTGTATCGCATTGCGGCGCCTGCGGGTCAGCGTCGAGATAGAATACTGAGTTTATTTTTGGCAGCTGTGTAATTGCATCGCTGTATGTTGCGCTAACTGTTTCTACATCAAATACGGCTACGCGCGGGGTGCAGATTGTGAGCAGTTGTGCTAATTCACGTGCTTGCAAGCGGTAGGAAATTGGCACGAAGATTGCCCCGATTCGTGCACATGCGGCGTGGATCCATAAATGGTATGGAGTATTGCGAGCGATGAGCGCCACCCGCTCACCTGCTGCTACGCCTAGGTGCAATAATAGTTCAGCAATCTGGCGGGTTATTTTTGCGCTTTCACGTACCGTCCAGTTTTGCTCACCATAGATCAGGTTTGTTCGTTGCGGGTGTGCTAGTGCTACGCGATCAATACTGTGCGCTGGATTGCAGAATTGCGCTTGCAAAATTGATTCGCTTTGCGCTACTTTTTCAGTTTTTACAGCGTCCGCATCCGGATCTTGATTTTTCTGTGCGATTTTTTGTTTTGCTTGTGGATCATGCATCTGTTTTAGGCTCCAGCGTAGTATCCTTGTAGCGCTTTGGCTAATGCAAGTAGGTCTGCTGGTGCACTGATTTCACGCACGGAGTGCATTGAGAGTAGCGGGATGCCTACGTCGACCGTCACGATTCCGAGACGGGTAGCTGTGGCTGGACCAATTGTGGATCCGCATGGTACATCGTTATTTGATACAAATTCTTGTGTTGCTATTTCGCCAGCTTCACAGGCTCGTAACCAGAGTGCTATTCCTTGTGCTTCGGTTGCATAGCGTTGCTGTGAGTTAATTTTCAGTAATGGTCCGTTTCCAAGTACTGGTTGATGTGCTGGGTCATGTTTTTCGGTTTTATTCGGGTTGATTGAGTGCCCTGCATCAGCGGAAATACATGAAGAATTTGCAAGCATTTGGAGGAATCTTTCGGCACTGTTAGTTTTCTCCGCTGCGGTTAATCCAGCGCTGATTCGGCGTAGGAGATGCTCTAAGAACGGACCTTCTGCTCCCGTAAATGTACATGAGCCAACTTCTTCATGGTCGAATGCGGCAAATATGAGCACATCTCCGGCTTCTTCTGGATCAGAATTTGACTCGTTTTTTTCTGCGTCGGCAGCGATTTCACAGAATGCACGAAATGCTGCAAATACAGATGACAAATTATCTTGCCGTCCGGCAGCGAGGAAGTCTGCTTCACTTGTGCCGCCAAAAATTCGGGGTGCTTGCCCGTCGTAAGCATATAGATCCATCCCTGCAATCCGGCTTTGCTCTACTCCAATATAGTCGGCGAGATAAGTGAAAATACTGTGATCGCCGATCGCCCAGATGGGATGGTAATCATTTTGTGCGCTTAATTTCAATTCACCATTTTGTGAACGGTCAAGGTGCGGGGCGAGTTGCGGGATATACATTATTGGCGGGGTTTTTACAAGGTGTATTTCACCGTCAATGGTGCTAATTTGCCCAGCGATTCCCAAATCTCGATTCAGCCAGGAATTTAGCAGGGGCCCTCCGTACACTTCTACATTTACTTGTGAAAAGCCGAAAGCAGCCGTATCTGGATTTGGCTTGATTTTGAATGACGGCGAATCGTTATGTGCTCCAACGATCCGGAAGCCTGTTTGGGCATCAATTTTTTGCGGTAGTTGCCATGCGATCACTGCGCCTGAGCGGCGTACGAATCCGCGCCGATGATTCATCCATATTTCGTGTTCGTCTTGCTCGGTGAATCCTGCTGTATGCAGCTGCTCTGCTTCCCAGGCTGCCGCATGATATGCGGATGGTGCTGCCGTGATGAATGCAGCAAATTCTTGTGCGAATGTTTTTTCGGTGGTTTGATCTATTTTAGCCATATAGCTAGTTTAAGCTGGTTTATCCGAGTGCTCCAAGCAGGAAAAGCCAAGCATCATGGCCTGGGCAAATTACGTCGTTATGGTTTGCGTCTGCCACGATTGCGATATTAAATGGCTCTGCTTGAAGTGTTTTAATATGTTGCACTGGTATTGTTTGGTCGGCTGAACCGTGAATAATATCGAGATGGTATCCGTTTGCTGCGAATCCGTCTGCGCTCCCGTTCCGCACATATAGTACTGCTGGATCATATTCAGCATATGTATCGGGAAGATAATTTGGCGATCCGCCCATCCATTGTGTGATTGTTTGTGCGATTTGGCTGTTGGATGTTTCTTCCTCTTCCACTTCGCGGCGCAAATTCATGATCGGTGCAGCTACTACACAATGTTTGATTGAGTTTTCTGGATCGTAAAGTGCTTTTAATACGCAGAGACTGCCAATAGAATGCCCAAACCAGATCGCATTTTGTAATCTTGGATGCCGCGCTAAAGTGGCAATATCTTCAAAGGTTATTTCAGGATGGTGGGGCATCTGCCGATATTCAACTAATGCTACGCGATATCCAGCGTCTCCTAAGGCTAGTGCTGCAGGGCGTAAATAGGATAACCGATTATCAGTTTCTGTAAATCCGTGTACTGCTACTACTACTCGTCCTGTGATTGGCCCGTACCATTCAATAAATTGGTCTGGATGCACACCATATTTTTCGACTTCTTCGCTGGCAACATCAAGTGAAGCAAGGTCTGTAATCACTTGCTTTTCTTGCCGCTGTTCTTTAGTCGAAATGTTCACTCCTGTTAGTATATTGATATCTGCTTGAATGTAACTAATTAAGTGGTTTGCAAATTATCGGATTTATTCTATTCGCACGGTTTTTCGTTTGCAGATTTTACATATTTGATTATTTATAGTGTTGCTTTTGATTTTTTTCGATTCGCGCTAGCTGGATTAGTGTTTTAGAGAGTATTACTTCAAAAATCAATCACAGCATATAATATGGCATTTTCAAAATCTATATTAATTTGATTACTATCTCTTGTGATTTGGTATTACAAGATTCAGGTGAATCTTAGGATTTTCTTATTTCCGCTAAAAAGCCAATAATCAGCTTTTCGCTAATTTTCCAGCTAAATCAAAAGTGGTCAGTAAAGATCAAAGAACCATAAAACAGAAAATAGTTGATACCTATTTCCCGTGTAGTGATGAGCGCGCAATAATTTTGCGCTCTCTCCCATTATTGCAAGATCTCATTCGCGCGCATTGCAGCATATTCGCGTAAAAATCCGCGTTGTGCCGGCGATTTTACCGAATCGGGATGGTAGTTTTTCTGCACAAATTCAATTGCAGCATCGGGGTCCATACCTTCAAAAACGGCAATAATTGCAAGTGCCGTACCAGTGCGGCCAATCCCAGTGCGGCAGGTAATTTCTACGCGTTCATCTTTTGCACGCTCCCAGATTTCGTTCAACTGCGCAACAGCATGTGCGCCGCGGCGTGGAATACGCTCATCGGGCCAGTCAATCATCATGCTTTCAGTTGATCCTGGAAAAACTGCGTAACTCGCAAATTCCTGCCCGGTAACGGTTGTTAACACAAGTGAAAGATCGGCTTCTTCCGCAGCTTTCACTTTCCAAGAGCGCCCACGGATCCGCCGACCTGACGGGAACTGCACTACACCGTCATCAAGCTGCCATTTTTCCATCTCGTCGCCCTAACCTTACAAATCATCTTTAGTGCCATGTTTTTTCGTCTCAACTAACGAAAAATATCGCCGCATCCGCCCATACTAAGCTGCGCATATTTATGTACGCTTTGCGAATTGCCGACTATCTCTAGCTGTCTTGATTTTAGCCGTGCCTAAACAAGGTAAACCAAACCAGAAAAGGCTGTAAGCGGATTTATTAAGGCAGTTCACACAATGAATAAAAATTAACCACACAAGCTTATCTTAACATCAAGACATTTTCGCGAATTTGAGCTAGAATCAAAACAAAGCTGAAATTCGCTCACCAAAACGCGCAGCGCGAGAAGAAATAACTAACGAGAAGCAAAGGGGCAGCTCACTATGGCTCGAATCATCTACACACATACAGACGAATCACCAATGCTCGCCACAGCCTCACTCCTACCGATCATCGAAGGTTTTGCCAAACAAGCAAATATCACAATTGAAACTGCTGACATTTCGCTTTCCGGTAGAATCCTGGCTGCCTTTAATGACCAGCTCCCGGAAACTATGCGCGTACCAGAGGCTTTGCAATATCTCGCGAAACTCACTAATGATCCAAGCGCCAATATCATCAAACTGCCCAATATCTCAGCCTCACTCCCCCAACTAAAAGCAGCAATTGGCGAATTACAATCACACGGATATCCGCTCCCTGATTATCCTGACGAGCCGCGCAATGCCACCGAAGCAGAAACTCGCCGACGCTACGATACTGTAAAAGGCTCAGCAGTTAATCCCGTCTTACGTGAAGGAAATTCAGATCGGCGCGCCCCGCTTGCAGTGAAAAACTATGCCAAAGCACACCCACACAAAATGGGGCAATGGGATAAAAATTCACAAACACGCGTCGCCACTATGGAATCTGGAGACTTCCGCAGCAGCGAGAAATCAACCGTGATCGAAGCAGACGGCAAAGTGCAGCTAGTACTGAAAACGGCAGCTGAAAGCATCACGCTGCATGCAAATATCCCGGTACAGGCTGGCGAAATTTTTGATTTAGCAAAAATGAGCCGCAGCGCTTTAGTTGATTTTCTTACCACCCAAGTAGCTACTGCTCGCGCAGCAGGTGTACTTTTCTCGACACACTTAAAAGCAACAATGATGAAGGTATCTGACCCAATTATTTTTGGGCACGTAGTCGAGGCATATTTCGCGGATGTATTCTCACAATACGGCGCACAGTTAGCCGCCGCGAATCTGCACGCACGTGACGGTCTTGCCACCATTTTTGCCGGATTGCAGAACTTGCCAGAGGGCGCAGAAATTCGCCGTGCTTTCGATACAGCACTGGCAGCTGGCGCAGGGCTGGCAATGGTTGATTCCTCCCGCGGGATCACCAATTTACATGTGCCTTCTGATGTGATCGTAGATGCCTCCATGCCAGCAATGATCCGAAACTCTGGAAAAATGTGGAACCGTGACGGCAAGCTGCAAGATACTCTCGCCGTGATTCCAGATTCTTCCTACGCTGACGTTTACCAAACTGTAATTTCCGATTGTAAAAAACACGGCGCATTCGATCCAGTAACTATGGGATCAGTGGCAAATATCGGGCTAATGGCACAAAAAGCTGAAGAATACGGCTCACACGATAAAACTTTTGAGATCGCGCAAGCAGGGCACGTAGAATTACAGACCGCCGATGGCTCTACCCTCCTAAAAATTGCAGTAGCCGCAGGTGATATTATCCGCGGCTGCCAAACAAAAGATGCCCCCGTCCGCGATTGGGTGGCACTCGCAGTACGCCGTGCTCGGCAAACAAATACCCCAGCTATTTTCTGGCTTGACCCAACCCGCGCCCACGATTCATTACTTGCTGCAAAGGTCCGCCAATATTTGCAAGCAGAAAATACAGACGGTTTAGAAATACAGATTCTTTCCCCGCAAGCAGCCACCCAGCTAAGCATCGACCGGATCCGAAAAGGGCTGAACACAATTTCTGTTACCGGAAATGTACTCCGCGATTACCTCACCGATCTCTTCCCGATCCTCGAACTTGGAACCTCTGCAAAAATGCTTTCAGTAGTGCCACTAATGGCTGGTGGTGGACTATTTGAAACTGGTGCAGGAGGCTCTGCTCCAAAACATGTAAAACAGCTCATCCAAGAAAACCATTTACGTTGGGATTCCCTCGGAGAATTTTTAGCGATCGCGGAATCTTTCCGGCAATTTGCGCAATGCCATGCACATACAGATGCAGGCATACTGGCCGATGCGCTTGATCACGCCACCGAGAGGCTTTTAACGCAAGGCAAATCCCCGCAACGCCAAACAGGCACGCCTGATAACCGCAATTCTCATGCATGGCTTGCGATATGGTGGGCAGAAAATCTCGCAAGGCAAACCCGCTCTCTGGAGCTAGCCGCGAAATTTGCACCGTTCGCAAAGCGGCTGAGGGAAAATGCACAACAGATCGAAAGCGAATTGTTGGCAGTTCAAGGTAAGCCGGTAAATATTGGCGGATACTATCACCCAGATCCGCAATTGCTTTCCGCAGTGATGCGCCCTGCAAAAACATTGAACACGATCGTGGACGAAATGCGTGGTTAATCTGCTGCCGAGTTAATTACGGCTGGATTTTACTGCAAATCTGGCCGCACTTCCTTTTCCCGCAGTTGCTCATTCTCACAACCTTCAGGTTTCGTAGCACTATGTCTCTTGATACTCTGAAAAGGTGCCATCCGAGCAGAAATGAATGAGAAAATTGAATCAACCACGCAATACTCGATACACGCAAGTTCCACTGCCACCGGCAGGTCCGTCATGGTATCCAGCAGTAATGGGCACCGGAATCCTTTCCACGCTACTGCATTTACAAGGCGATATTTTACCTGGAGCACGCCTCCTTGCATTACTGCCTTTCACCCTCAGCTGGCTGATTTTAATTGGGCTCACAAGCATTTTTGCAATTCACATATTGCGTGATCGGCGCGCTTTTACACAGACGATTCGGAATCAAAACCTGATCCCAATGTGGGGTACCGTCGCGATGGGAATACTTTCTGTTGGTTCAGCTACCTTAACGATTTTGCCATATTGGTTTCCGGCACTGGCAGTAAGCGCATTTTGGATTGATCTGTTCTTCTGGATTATTGCTACTTTCATCGGTTTGGTCACTGCTTTCGGTTTCGGCGTGGTACTTTCTGGAAGAATCATTTCCAGCCCGATTGCCGTTTGGGGATTAGCCGTGGTGGGGCCGATGGTTTCTGCGACCGTGGGGGCAGGGATTGCCGGAAAGATTGAAGATATCGCAATTCGCGGACTCATGCTTTTCCTTTCAACAGCTTGTTTCTTTATTGCCTTCGTGCTTGGCACAGTGATTTTTGCCCGCGTATACCACTATCATTGGCGGATCAGTAAGATTCCGGTAAACGCTTCACTCACAGCATGGATTCCGCTTGGAATGGTAGGGCAATCGACCGCTGCCGTACAAGTAATCGCCTTAAATTCTGAAGTTGTATTACATCCCGATTTTGCACACATGCTGCACCGACTTGCTAATTTTTACGGATACTGCATGTTTTTGATTAGTGTGCCGCTGATTATCTGGGCGATTAAGATGACGGTACACGGTTTCCGGAATAATATGGTCTTCACTTCCGGCTGGTGGGCGCTGACCTTCCCGATCGGGACGCTCGCTCTTGGATCATTCTATTTGTGGCAGGCACGGCATCTTGCGATATTCCAAATAGCTTCACTACTCTACGTATTTACTTTATGCTGCACTGTTGGCTTTTGCCTCTACGCATCTATTCGTGCAATTGCGGCACAAGCCCAACCACAGCTACAGCCGTCGGCTTAAGTTTTCTTAAATCAAAATTCGATTCAAGAAATAAGCTCTGCCCATTTCCGTACAAGTTCAGCAGCTACGGGACGGCTCCAGTTGCGATCTGGGCGGACGGCACTGCCCACATGAAATGCGCTAATCCCTGCCGCTTGCAATAGCGGCAAGTGTTTTTGCGCAAGCCCGCCGCCTGCCATTATTAGATTCTGTGCGAAAGGATTTTTTGCTGCTGCAAGAATATTTTCCAGCCCTGCATTCACGCCCTGTATCGATCCTGCGGTAAGCACTTGGGTCAGATTAAAATCTGCGCGGCCCGCCAGCTGCGCCAGCTGCTCCCATGCCCCGAAATAATCCGTGGCAGCATCTATCGCACGGTGAAAAGTGACTGGCATTTGTACAAGCTCTAAAGAGCTGATCGCACTATGGTCAATATTCCCAAAGCGATCGAGAAATCCTAAGACCACACCGTCGGCACCATTTTCGCAAAGCTCTGATATAAGCTGTAAAAGTGCTTGCTGATCTGTTTGCTCAAATAAGAACCCAGCCCGCTTGCGAAGCATCACCCGAATTGCGATTCCAGCTTTCTTTGCTTCCACCACCGCACGGTGCAGCTGCTCGTGATCAGGGCTGAGCCCGTCAGCATCCATCGTCCCAACGAGCTCAACCCGGTCTGCTCCTCCGCGTGCTGCTTGGCGGATATCTTCCGGATTTAAGGCAATAATCTCAAGCATCTGCACTCTTTCACGCAATTTTACCTAAACAAAGCATAGCGCGCGCAGCATCCGATGCACACCAACAGCTAAAATCCACCAAAACTAGCAAACTAGCGCTACGCAAACCCGCCGAAACGATAAAAGCCTAAATCAGCTATTTACTCGCTCTTTCGCGCCAGCTTCTGCGAGATGCTGATCTTGCCTCACACGTTTCCGTTTCGGGAGCGTGCACAGTAATTTCCAGCAAAAGTATGCAGCGATTGCATCGGCTGGCATTCCCAATGCCAGTTTCATCAGCGCCAACCACTGCACGCTATCAGCAAAATAGAATGGGATTTGGACGCTTAATCGCGCCGCGAAAATAAAAACCCAAATCCACGTGATTTGATAGTAGCGCGTCCGCGTCAGCTTAAATTGTTCACCTTTTCGCCAATGCGTCTTTTCACCGCGAATCATGCCGAGCATCACTCCCAGCAATGGCCAGCGCACAATAATTGAGATCAGCAGAATACTGCCATAGGTCATATTTTTCAAAATACTGATGAGGAATACATTTACTGCCTGCCCAGTTTTCCACGCGACGAAAACTGAAGCAGCCATGCTTACCACACCGATTAATGCTGGCTTGATTGGCAGATGCGAAAGTGCGCGCAAAATTGCTGCACATGCCGTTACACCAAGTGCGATCAATGCTGGCACGAAGTAATCGCCACTCAGATTTAAGCCAACAAGAAAAGTAATTGTCGGAATGACGGCTTCGGCGATCACGCGCCAGCCTCCAATTACCGTCAGGAGCTGAAAATCATCGGAATTTAGCGCTGCAAGACCGCTTTTTTTCACCGTATCTGGCTCGGCTATCTTCTCTGCCGCAGTTTCTTCCGTGATCGAGATATCGGGTTGTGCCTCTTCTTTCGCATCTTTAGCAGTTTCATTTGTAGCCAAATTTTGTGCCACAGATTCCCCATACCCCATATCTATCTCCAGTTTCAATCGCATTATAGAACCGGAAAAAGTATAACCGTCGCTAAAATAAAATCGTTATTCAAATTGATATAGAGAAATATTTCATCACCTATATCAAATACCCACATACAAGGTGTCGCGAAAAAATAAACGGAATGCACAAACTTTACCAAAGATTACATTCCCACTAGCCCGATACACACTAACTTTGAAACAAGCACTTTTTGCAGTAAACTAAAGCTTAGATAGTTGAGTATTCAACTACTTGCTAGTTTTCTCAACCACCAAAAGTCATCCCCTACCAGCTCGAAGGAAAAATCATGGAATTTGGCGTATTCACCATCGGCGATCTCACCACCGACCCAACCACCGGGAAAACCCCAAGCGAACACGAACGCATTAAAGCAACCGTAAAAATTGCAAAACATGCCGAAGCAGCCGGGCTTGACGTATTCGCCACTGGTCAACATCACAACCCGCCATTCATCGCACCCGCAAATCCCCCGATCCTACTTGCACACCTCGCTGCGCAAACCGAAAAAATCCAACTCTCTACCGCAACCACCCTGATCACCACCACCGACCCAGTGCGAATCGCCGAAGACTACGCATACCTCCAACACCTCGCAGACGGGCGAATCGATCTAATGATGGGACGGGGCAATACTGGCCCCGTCTATCCTTGGTTCGGAAAAGATATTCGCGACGGCATCCCCCTCGCCGTCGAAAATTACCAACTCCTCCACCGTCTCTGGCGTGAAACCGATGTAAATTGGCAAGGCCGCTTCCGCACACCATTGCAATACTTCACCGCAACTCCACGCCCGCTTGACGATATTGCACCTTTCGTCTGGCACGGATCTATTCGCTCCCCCGAAATCGCCGAGCAAGCAGCATACTATGGTGACGGCTTCTTCCATAACAATATCTTCTGGAATACGGCACATACGGCAAAAATGGTAAACCTTTACCGCCAACGCTATGAATACTACGGGCACGGCAAAGCACATCAAGCCTTCGTCGGCTTAGGCGGGCAAGTATTTATGCGCAAAAATTCTCAAGATGCAGTAAATGAATTCCGTCCTTATTTCAACAACGCCCCCGTATACGGGCATGGTCCGGCACTTGAAGAATTTATGGAGCAAACACCACTCACCGTCGGCTCACCGCAGCAAGTCATTGAACGCACCCTCTCATTCCGTGAATGGGCTGGCGATTACCAACGTCAATTATTCCTCATCGACCACGCCGGCTTGCCATTAAAGACGGTACTCGAACAGATCGATATTCTTGGCGAAGAAGTAGTGCCCGTATTACGTGCAGAATTTGCAAAAAATCGCCCTGCCGATGTGCCAGATGCCCCAACGCACGAATGGCTCAAAGCACGAAAAGCTGCTGGTAATGAGCCTGTACCAGGTGGAAAAGCAGATTCTCAAGCTGCAAAAGATCAGGCAGCACAAGGCTAAACCACTAGCGCTCAGGAATAGGCTGCAATATTTTGCAGCCCATGCAGCTGGCTTTTCCAGATCTTTCAAATCCGAATCGTAAGGAATCGGATGGAAAAGCCAGCCAAGGCTGAATCAGCAGCTGCCGAAAATCGTAAAATATCTTACTCAAAGCTAAGGATCATAAATGAAAATCGCTGCCATTTGGATGGGAGTCAGCTCCGAATCGACAACCACAAAACTAACCGCACAAATTCTCAAGTCTATTTCGAAACACGCCCAAGCTCTTGGGGTCGAAATCGAATTTATTGAAATCAATCTGCGTGATTTCGCAAAGCAAATTACTCTTAGCATCCTCACCCCCGTGCCGAATGCAGAACTAACAGCAGCTTTTGAAAGCATCACCACAGCTGATGCCGTGATCACGATTGCACCTATTTACAAAGGTGCACCAATCGGGATCCAAACACTTTTCTGGCAGCTGATCGACGATGCGGCGCTCGCAGGTAAGCCGGTATTGATTGGCGCGACGGGAGGAACCGCACGCCATTCACTCGCGATCGAATACACTATGCGTCCGATGCTTTCCTATCTGAAAGGGATCGTACTTCCAAGTACGATTTTTGCGGCAACCGACGATTGGGGATCTGCCACTGGCGCCTCAGCGCTCCAACGCCGGATCGAGAGCGTGGCAAGTGAACTGCTCCAAGCAGTGGTGCACCCATCTCCACACGCCACCCAAGAAAGCTCTGCAAACGATACAGCCGCTTTAGCCGCAGCCGTCACCCCGCCTGAACGGAGTAATGAAACGATTGAGCTATTTGACCAAAAAGCATACGCAGCAAATAAGCAATCTTTAGCGCATCACGGAAAACCAGCAAATCCTTTTGACCCAAACTCAGTAACGCCTTTCGCGCAGCTCTTAAACCGGCAATAAATACGCCGAGAAAAATCTTGGAAGTAAGTTCAGAAAGCTACCCGATTCAGAACTATTTTCACGAAATTTTATGAAAGATGCTTGTGTATTGCTTTCAGTAAGCAGCACACAAGCATCTTTTGACTATCAGGTAAACTATTTGCTCCACTTGGGCAGTGGCATAGTTAATGCCCTGCCCAAGCTAACTCAATCAAGCGTGAGCCGCAGCCTTTTCCGCACGACGAGCTTCCAAAATCTTCTCGTTTTCTACCACACGCTTCTTCTTCAACGGGTAAAGGAACATCAACGCTAAACCGACGAGGATACAGCCAACACCAGGCACAAGATTACCGAAAGTATAGATTCCATCGATCACGCTTTGTGCTTGCTGCCCGCCTTCTTTTGCGATTGCCGAATCGAACCCAACGAAGCTCAACGCCCACGTAGTCAAGAAACCAGCCAATGCTTGACCAAGCTTCCGCGCCCACGAATAAACCGCATAAACTGTAGCATCATCACGGTTGCCGGTACGCACTTCCTGATCGTCGATCACGTCAGTAATAAATGCCCAAACTAGGAAGTTGAAAATCGCGATACAGAACATTGCAACCGAGTAGAAAACAATCCACAGCATCGCATTTTCAATCTTCAAGAAGTATGCAGCTACGAGCACCACGCCGCCAACCAGCATTGCAATTGCACCGACTTCAGCCTTCCCGAAACGCTTTGCCAGCCACGGAGCAAGGACGATCAGCACGAAAGCTGGCAGCATCCCAGCCATTGAAGCTGGCGACTGCAATTTGCCATTACCGAACCAGTTCAAGAAGAGATAGCCGAGCATCCCGGTAAGGAAAAGATTTGCAAGCAAAAGTAGGAGTGCAGCTACAATCAAACCGAGCAGTGCCTTGTTTGAAACCACAGATACGAGCATCTTGCCAATACTTGGCTGCTTTTGCGCACCCGCACCTTCCGCATTTGGCTGCGACTTCACACGTTCTACAGAAAATACGTAAAGCACCGCATAGCAAATCACTGCAGCAACTGAGCAGAAGATTGCCGAGTACGTCATCATCGACCCGTCAAGCACTGCTACACCTTCAGCATTCTTCGTGTACACCACGAGTGGAAGTACTGAGCTAATGAGCAGCACTGCAAGATTCGCGCCAGTGGAACGCCACACTGAAAGCTGTGCACGATGATTCGGATCAGCGGAAATTACCGACGCCATTGAGCCGTAAGGAATATTAATTGCGGTGTAGCAAATTGAACCCCAAAGGAAGTAGGTTGCACACATCCACACGATCTTCGCCGTATAAGACGTAAAATCAGCCACGAAGGACATATACATTAACGTAGAAGCAACAGCTACCGGGATCGCAATCCACTTGATCCAACGACGGAACTTATCTGCCCCTTCTTTCAATGGCAACCGGTCTACCAGAACTCCCATGCCAACATCAGTAAAACCGTCCACTACGCGTGCTACCAGCAATAAAATCCCAACGTGGATTGGGTCAATTCCGATCACGTTCGTGTAGAACAAGGTAAAGAACATTGCCTGCAAAATAAAGGTGAAATCATTTCCAAAATCACCAAACATATAGCCGATTCGATCACGCATTCCAAATGGACGTGGTGCCGCAGCGGCGTTATTTCCTGGTCGAGTCATATTTTCCTCCTGGCCAAGACCGAAACGCTTCCTCACGTTTAGCTTTCGTCTTTTCTGTTTTCTTTGCGACACATCCGCCAAATTCGCCATGAATCTGCGTATTGCCGAGATTTGTGTACTTGCACTTTACAGCTTACCCGTATTCTGACACCTTCATCAGATTGTGTTAGCTATCAGACCCATCTTCGTCGAAATTTAGCCTCTTCTCCTAGTTGTTGCACAATGTTGCAAGTTTTAGCGATTTTCCTTGCCGAGCTTTTCAATGATTGAAAAACTGACAGCGTTCGACAACTGGCGTAAACGACAGATTTTCTAACATCTAAACCAAAGCAAAGGAGCTTCAATGCTATCAGTTCGCGATTCGATATCCCGTCACTCGACCGTCCTTGACGGAGTGTGGAATTTCAAAGTTGATTCCCATAATTCTGGTTTTGCCAAAAATTGGGAAGCTCAGCCACTTCGCGACACTCGTCCAATGGCGGTTCCCGGTTCCTATAATGATGTGACAGTTGATGCCGATGTACATGATCACGTTGGCGTAGTGTGGTATGAGCGCACTGCGATCGCACCAAAGTACGGGGAAGATCGACTGATCCTCCGCTTTGGCTCCGTCACTCACGAAGCCGTAGTATTTATTAACGGCACACAAGTAGCCACACACAAAGGCGGCTATCTGCCATTTGAAGCTGATATCACTGAACTGGTAAAGCCGGGCGAAGAGTTCCGCCTGACGGTAGCAGTCGATAATCGTCTCCTCTGGCAATCCATCCCGCCAGGGTATATTGATCAAAACGAAGCAGGCGAAGACGTCCAGCACTACTGGCATGATTTCTACAATTATGCTGGGATCCATCGTTCCGTACGGCTCTATACCCGCCCAGCAGTACACGTTTCAGATGTGACTATCGTGACGGATATTGCTGGCGCTGACGGCATTGTAAAGTACGAGGTAATTGCTGAAGGCGCGAGAAAGATCGCCGTCCGCGTACTTGATCCAAAGGGGACGCAGGTAGCTACAGCTGATGGTGCTACGGGCGAGATCCGCGTTTCAAATGCAGATTTTTGGGCTCCGGGCCACGGCGCGCTCTATACACTCGAAATCACTGCGGACGAGGATGTGTACCCGCAGCGTTTCGGTATTCGCACCGTTGAAATCAAGGATCACCAGTTCCTGATCAACGGAAAACCATTCTACTTCCGTGGCTACGGTCGGCACGAAGATAACATTATCCGCGGAAAAGGGCACGATAATGTGATGATGGTGCACGATTTTGAGGTGATGAAGTGGCAGGCCGCAAATTCCTTCCGCACCTCGCATTATCCGTATGCGGAAGAGGTCATGGATTATGCTGACGAGCAGGGGTTTGTAGTAATTGACGAAACTCCAGCCGTTGGGTTGAATATGAGCATTGGCGGCGGTATTTTCGGCAATCAAGGCTTCACTACTTTCTCTCCGGAAACCGCTAATGATGCTACCCGCGCAGTTCATGAGCAGGAGATTCGGGATCTGATCAAGCGCGATAAGAATCATCCTTGTGTGGTGATTTGGTCGATTGCAAACGAACCGGAAACTCATACGGATGCTTCACGCGAATACTTTGCGCCGCTTGCACAAGCAGCTCGCGAAGCTGATCCGACCCGCCCAGTCGGGTATGTAAACGTAATGATTTCCACGCCAGAGAAGGAAAAGATTACGGATCTTTTTGATGTGATCATGCTCAATCGTTACTACGGTTGGTATGTAGATACAGGCGCTTTGGGTGATGCGGAAAAGCATTTGCGTGATGAAATCGACGGCTGGCTGAAGCTCTTCCCCAATAAGCCGATTATCTTCACCGAATACGGGCCAGATACGCTTTCTGGGCAAAAAGATTACTTCCGTCGCCCGTGGTCAGAAGAATTCCAAGAAGACATGATTGAAATGTTCCATAAAGTTTTTGACGATTATCCGGAAGTGGTTGGCGAACAGATGTGGAACTTTGCTGATTTCCAGACCACCCCTGGAATCATGCGCGTAGGCGGAAATAAGAAGGGTATGTTTACTCGCGACCGTCTGCCAAAGACGAATGCATATAAGGTGCGCCAGCGGTGGATCCAAATGCGTGATCAGCTTGGCTGGTGATCAGTGTGCTTTCGCTAAGTTAGCGTAAGTTAGTTAAGTGCGGACGGCGCAAAGATCTGAGTCGTCCGCACTTATTTTTTCCCGCACCACGCGCTAGACTGCCGAGATTGGTGCCACTAATTCGATTTTTCCACTGCCGAATTTTTCCTTCTGTGCATATTTTTGTTTTCTCTTCGCTATGATGAATCTAGAAAAAGCAAAGGAGTGAAATGGCAGGCTCAGGTACCGAGAAAAAGGTGACGATATACGATATTGCCGCCGCCGCGAATGTTTCCGTCTCAACTGTTTCGCGCGCTTTTTCTCGCCCTGGACGAGTTTCAAACGAAACTTTGAATCTTGTTTATGAAGCTGCCGAGCGGCTCGGCTATCGTTATGAAAATCGCCCTGCGCGCACTACGAATAAAAAAGCTATCCCCACGATTGCTTTCATCACACAAAATATTACGAACTTGATCCATGAAGATATCATGACGGGTTTCGATGATGCTTTCGAGGACGAATATTTTACAATCGTGGCTGAAACACGCACTCGTAATCGCAGCGTTGATGAAGTCGCAAATTTTTTGGCACCGCACGTATCTGGCATCGTATTAGTGGGGCCGCTGGCACAAGATTCGCAGTTGGCGCAAGTTTATAAGCGTTTCCCGACGGTAATCGTGCAGCGTTTTGCCCCTGGGATTCCTTCCGTGGCTTCTGATGCGGAGGATGGGATCCGGGAGCTTGTGGATTTATTCGTTGCCAAAGGGCACCAGACTTTCACTTACGTCCGCGGTCCGAATAGTTCGTGGATGGATGGGATGCGTTGGCGGACTTTGCATAATTATTGCCATGAAATTGGGGTAAAACTGTATCGGACGAATGATACCGATCCGGATCCGCAAGGTGGTTTTAAGGCAGCGAAGGAATGGCTGGCAAAGCCCACATCGGCTGTGATCACTTTTAATGATATGCAGGCGAGTGGTTTTATTCAGGCATTAGGACGGCGGGGTTTGCGCGTGCCAGAAGTTGTATCAGTGGCTGGGTTTGATAATTCGCTTGCTGCCCCGTTGTGCAATCCCCCATTGACTACACTCTCTGGGGCATATCATCGGATTGGTCAGGAAGCAGCCCGTCTGCTGCGCGCACAGATCCGTGGCAGGCAGGAAGTGCCTGAGCAAATTCATGTTCCCGCATTTTTGACGGTACGAGGTAGTGTCGGCGCAGCAAATCCGAAAGTTCGTGAGATCGTAGCAGCTGTTTTAGCACATTCGCAGACGGCAAAAACCGCGAAAACTTCGATGTGAGTAAAACTGCCAAGATTGCAAAGCCGGCAAATCCGCATCCGGGTATTTTAGATTAAAGGGTATTGGTTTTTCAGTTTTCTCGTGAGCCGTAAAATTCGGGGAGCTCACCTGCTGCGATCTACCAGCTAATTTCCGGTAATGCTGCACCATTGCGGGTGCGAATCATTTCGAGCCATCCGTAGTATTCGCCGTGCTCTTTTCGCTGAATCAGATCCCAACGTACATTTAGCTGATAACCGTACTGCGCATAGAGGTTTCCGAGCCCTTCACCGGCACGGAATTGGAGATGCAGAAATTCTACTTCTTGCGGGAGCATCCCAATTACTTCAGGCGAATGGAGATAGTCCAAAAGTAGGCGACCAAGTTTTTCACCGTGGCGGCTAGGCTTTATTTGCATCCGTTTAATTGTTGCGATGTGTGCTGGTTTGCCTTCTGGAATCCCAATAATCCACCATGCAAAACCGACTAGCTCGTCTGCTCGCTTCGGATCACTCATCACCACGAGAATGCCTTTACCATTGCGCATCGCTTCCTCGTGTGCTGCACACAATTCTGCATAGTGGGATTGTGGATCTCCTGGCTTTGCTCCGAGTGCAGCCCCAGCTTCAGTATTTTCTTGCCAGATCTTTAGGATCTGTGCACGCAACTCTTGGGAAGGTATTTTCGTCAGTTTTTGAAAATTCATTTTTTCCACGATAATACTCTTCCTGCCTTAATTTTGAATACACGTATGTGCATGGAATATGTTTCTTTCAGTTACTGAGTATAGCGCTTTACGCGGTTTTGGGTGTTATTCTTCCTGCACTCGTGTACGACGGCGGAGCCAGATAATTGCGATAGTGGCGATGATTGCGCCGATACCGATATAAATCCAGATACCAATATCGCCGGTGAGCGGGAAACGCCCCGGGATCTCGGTGATCCGGTTATTAGTCATGGTGAGGAGATAGGTGTGCGTGGCAGTGTCATAGCTCAGTTTTGCAAACTTATTGATCACAATTTCGCTTGTATATTTAGCTGGGATTTCAAATACGATTGGTGCAGCAATCTTTTCATAGCCCGCAGGGGCGATGAGTTCTGTGAGTCGATACTTTCCGGCAGGGGTATCGTGGTTAATAGCTAAACCGTCATTGTTATTCTGGTAGGTCCAACCCGCATAGCGATAGTTAGGATCTGCACTGCTGCCGTCAGCGGTGAGTTTTTGGATCTCAAAACGGGCATTTAATGGTTGTACAACACCAGTTTCTGCATCTCGTTTGAGAATCTTTAGATAGTTTGCATGCTTATTAACGATTGTTACTTCGCTGGTTTTGATATTTGTAATCGTGGCTGAAGTGTTGGAGTATGCATATTGTGCTTGGAATTCTTCTGGGTTAATTGCTTTTCCGTCAAGCGCTGTTTCAATAACGCTATAGCGGATTTTTTGTCCTTCTTTTAGCGCTGGCAAGTTTTTGAATACGTGTACAAAATTCTTGCTGTTATTCAACTCAACTGTGGTAGCAGCTACTCCTAATTCAGTGAGATTTACAGCTTGTTCTCCAATATGGCCTTGGAGTTGCAGTGTTACTGCTTTACGCTGCTCGGCTGGGGTATTTTCCCAAAGTTTTCGCACAGCGTATTCTACGGGGCGTGGATAAACGTAGAGTTTGACTGGCGTTCTCATTTGTGTGCCAACGTCAGCGCCCTTAATCGCAGTGTATCCGGTTTGGTTGTTGTATTGCATTTCTGTGCCTAAATATTCGGGCAAACCATTTTCAACTATGGAGTATTCGAATGCAATACCGTTTTCGTCATACACTGGCACAGCTTCAAAGGCAGTATTCGCTTCAGATTTATAAATCTTGCTTTGCACTACTGCGGTACCTTTATTATCTTTGCGGATCAGTGAAACCAATGTTTGCCGATTCTTGTCGCTTTCGCTCACGTCATGATGCCATTGCCGATTCAGGGTATAGATTGCCCCTGGGATTTTTACTTGTGGGATTGGCAGCATTTGCACCCCGCCGCTATTTATCCCCGCATTGTATCGGGCGAAACTATTGATTGGCTGATATTTATTGAGCTCTGCAGCTTCTGCTTTTGCTTTCAGATAGTAGCTGAATGTAATACTCGGATTCGCTTTTCCGCCGTTTACTGGCGATACTTGGAAATTCTTTCCTTCAATCATCCCGGTTGCTTGATTGTAGCTGATTTCAGGGTCTTTCCCATTGCCAGGTTTTAATAAACCAATGCTCTTAAATTCGATTTTATTTGTGCCTGCTTTTAAGCTCTTGGCAGCATCGAAGATCACGTTATTACTTAATTTGAGTTCTAGCTTACCGTTTTCCGAGCCGATCATATCTGCTATTTTCTGCAATTGCAGACTGTATTGCCCAGAATCGACTGCATCCTTAATTTCTTCAAAATAGCTGGTTGCTTGGAGCATATGTGATTCTTGTACGCCTACAGCTTCGCCGATTGTATAGAATTCGTCGCCGAGTGGGGTGAATCGCATCCAGCGATCTCCGTCATATTCGTAAGTATATTGCGGGCTGGATGGATCATTTGGATCAAACTTTGGATTCAAATGACGGGTGCGACCTTGTGCTCCTGCTTCTTCAAAGGAGTAGAACTCATAATCTCGCATAATTTCTCTCAAATATGTTTTGTTTTGCGGTTGATGGAAATTTGCTGAATCGTTATTATTCCACTCACTTGCGAATATGGAAGGATTGTGTTTGTAATCGTTCAAACCGTGCCCAGCATAGCTGACCACTACTCTGCGGCTATTTTGATTAGATTTATTCATCGTCTCGAGAATAATTTTGGAAAATCCGTATTTCTCATTGTCTGGGTAGTAAAAATGCCGTGTATGCCAGTCTGTAGCATAGTTAAGCTTTCCACTATTTTGCATGAATACTGCATTTGCGTTTTGAATATCAGTAAATGGCATTACTTCGCTATTGGATACATTCCGATACACCGCATCAGTCCCCCAAACGTGTACCGAAATTCGGGAACCAGCGGGTAGTTTTGCTTGCAGCGGCTGAATAATATGCTTACTTATTTGGTCACGATAGAAGTTTCCATCACCATACATATCTACGCCCTGTTTACGGCGTTCAAGCATAATCAAAACGTCAGTAGCTACACGCTGGTTTACCATCCCAGCCCCACTAATCGTGGCATTCACTTGATAAGTATTGGGAGCACCAGCAGGCACGATTTCTTGATTCAGGAAAATATCTTGCGCTTCTGGTCTTACACCGGAGTTAATCGTCACTCGCTGGGTATTTCCATTTGGAAACTTTGGATCTTTTTGGTGCAGCGTGCCTAATTTATTAGTTAAATCAAGCGGATTTGCAGCTGCTGAAGCAGGGGTAGTTCCGGTGCCAGCAGCGGCAGCATGCGCGGCGTCTGTGACAGTGATTGGTTGTGCTGCGCCAGCAGGCTGTTCCACTAAGGTTTTCCCTTCTGGGGTAACAACTACTTTCAATGGCTTTGCAGCTTTATATCCTTTGGGTACAGTGGTTTCTTTCAAATAGTAGGTACCTGCTTCAAGATCAGTAAAATAAAGCACTCCTAAATCATTGGTCTTCTTTTCAACACCGACCTTCCGTGCAAAATCAGGATCTTGATAAAGCGTAAAACCTACTCCTTGCATTTTCTGCGGCTTGGCAGCATCATCCGTCTTGATCACTTTGAATCTGCCAAGCCGATAATTCTTTATCGCTACTTTATTATCTTGCGCATCAGAATAAACCGTGCCTTGTTTTACATGGAAAACTGCAACTGGATATTTAGGTGTGATCATTCCTTGCGGTGCCACCGTCTCCAGAAGATAATAAATCCCATCAGGCAATGACGAATACCGAAAACTACTGCTATTTACAATATTTGCTTCTTTGCCGTAAGTATCAGCTTTTATCGTTGCTCCGTTTTGCAGCGTGATATTTTTCTTTCCATTTTGCTGCTGCTGATAAAGCTGGAATTTTGCCTTGGGATCGTGAATCGGATTGCCGGTAGCATCCTGCTTCATAAATTCGATCCGGTTGATCCGCTTATTTGGAAGCTGATACGTAAAACTAGCCGTATCTGCATCAAATTGAAGTGTTTTTGCATTCTGCCCACGCGAATCAACTTGTGCAAACTCGATTTTTTGTGTTTGCGCATTTGCTGTTGCTTTAATATAAATTTTTTCAGTCAAGCGATCATACCCAGTAGGTGCGGTTATTTCTTCCAATACGTAGAGTCGATTTGCGCGGGTATGCGGCAGACGGAACTTATCGACCTGCAAATTTTCGCAAGCGGTTAAAGTGGTATTTTCCAGATCAGCACAGCCGAGCATCAGTGTGCGCAAAGGATTGCCTTGTGTATTCGCACCGAAATTATATTTGCTTAAATCGTATTCGGTTAGTTTTAATACTGCCCCCGGCAATGGCGCATGTGTAATTGCGTCAACTTTCGAAATCTGCAATGCCGGAATTGGCTGGTTTTTGACCTGAAACAGCTTACTGAAATCATGATTATTCAAGACGGCAGGATACTGCTTGCCTTGATATGTGATCTGCGGTTGATTGTTGCGGTCAAGCGTGATTCGTAAATCCATTTTTGCCGCAGTCTGGTAACCATTTGGAGCTTTGATTTCAACTAGCTCATATTCACCATTAGACTGCGAACTATCGCCTTTCTTCCCTGCCGGGATTACGTCTTGGAAGGTCACAATACCATTCGCATCCGTAGCAGCTTTCGAACTGTATACGCCATCCTGCTTTGATTTTAGATAAAACGAAGCAGGATCGCCTTTGATTGGCAGACCTTTTTCGTCCACTTTCATAAAGCTGACATTGTACGTATTCCCAAAGCTGGCGGTGCCCATACCGCGAGTCGCCCGATACCGATTATTATTAATCACGTATTTGAACGAACCACCAGAAACATAGAAATTTGCTTCGTTATAGTAAAACCCATCGGAAGCGGGAGCCTTTTTACGGGTTTTCACATCAAATACAATTGTTTGATTTGAATGCCCAGATACGCCAGCGTAAAACTCGTGATGGAATTGGATTCTGCTCCCATCACGGGTATAGCCCTCACGGCTAAAATTCACTGGTTTTATTACTACGTCAGTAATATTCAGCCCCGGATCTGCGGTAGCGCTTTTTGCCGGCCACAACTCTTTTAAGGATTCACTCACTACACCACCAGAACGAATCGGATCTCCCTGGTAAATTTTCAAGTCATGATATAAAGCGTCCTGCGTATTGCCATGATATAAATCAATGGTGTTGGTAAGCCGATCATAGAACCATTTTTGCCGCAGCCAAGTATCTCCAGCAGCGTTAAACACCAAACGATAAGTAAGCGAATCTTCTGTTTCTTCGATTACATACTTATTCGCATATTTAAGCATTTCGTAGATTTCGTTATCTTCAAAATGGAAAGTTATCGGCTTCTCAAGATGATAATGGCATGGTACTGCACTGTTATTTAAGCCAATATATTCCGTATTAAATCTTAATGTTTTTGTAAAATATGTCTGATTATGGTTACGCACATCATAAGCTGCGCCAAAGCCCGGTTCGAAGCCCCAACTATAAGTTGTACGCCCATCGTAGCTATTCCCATTAACTCGCTTAATAATACTTTTATTCGTATCCCAGCCGATGCTAAAAGTACCATTGTAGGAAGAACTATGCTGCGCATTATTATTGAGCTTAAAGCTAATCAAATCGGAGTTGATTAAATAAAACTTTCCGATTTGCTTATTTGCTCCGTTAATACTTGCGGTGAGGGTGCCCAGTGGTTTATTTGAATCAACTAGCGCATTCAGTTTCAGCTCTGGCGGGATCCGTAACGTAAAATAATCACCATCGCCAGCATTTGCCGGGATTGTAAAATTACCTGTTAGCTTCGACCCCCAACCATAGCTATTACTATTGTAAAGAAACTGGTTGATCTGCCCCGTTCCTTGGTGGTCTGAAAAATTCAATGACGTTACACCAAATGTTTTAGTGCCTCCACACTGCGGAGTATCTGCCTGTGGGGTTTCGTCTATTTCTTGGAGTTTTTCGTTATAGAAAATATAACGCAGTTTTTGATCATCAGCTACCTGATTGTATAGCTGCATTCCCGTGATTGGTGCTTCTGATACTTCGTAGCGAATCCGGTACCCTTGTGGATTAAAGACGTCTACTGCTGGCAGAATCGTGCTTTCTTTTCCTTTGGGGATTATTAATTCTTTGACGGTACGCTCAGTATTTTTCTTCGCATAATAGCTGACGGTAAAATGCGTATCCACCTTTTCGGCTTCTTTTACACTGCGATCCCAGACTTTTCGCACTTCTAAATTAGCTTTTTGCGCCGCAAGCGTAGCCTGCGCGAAAGTGTGGCTTGCATATTCGTCAATCACTTGCGTATCTGCAACTAATTGCACCATCCACCCAGGCTTCAAAGCTGGAACTTTCACCGTAGTACCGGATACGGATTCATTTTTTACAATTTTGTAGCCATTTGTATCAGGCTGATAATAGTACAGCGTACTATTACGAAGCTGGTGGGATGAGTCTAAATCGAGGGCGATTATGTGGTCTTTTGCCGTGCCGCTGCTATTCACATAAGAATACGACCATTTGATCTGCTGAGAATTATGTGGATCGTAACTACCTGCCACATTCACACCGTCACCAACAAAAGACTTCACCTGCGGGGTGTTGCCCGCACAATCGTGCAGCAGTTGATTACTCGTCATATCTAGTGGATATGCGAAAGCGGAAGGCACTGTGATTTGCTCATCTTTTTCAACAAATTGCGGTTTACCGCTGATTGCAAGAATTGTGCCTGGTGGATATGTACCCGTCACATTAGTAAGTACATTGAGTACGTACTGCTGACGTGGGGCAATCACTTCAGTGGTGATCGTATAGACATATTTTCCTGTTTCTAAATCTTTTCCGCTCCGCAAATCCGTTGTCGAATACAAGTTTGTGTTGTTACTACTTGTTTTGCCACTGTGCGAGAGTGTCTGACCGTCTTTTGTGATTTTCGTGATTTTCGGCTGCCCCAAACCAGATTCAAGGGTGGTAGTAAAGTATCGCTGTACTTGGTTTACTTTGCCGAGATTAAGGGTGCCAAGGGAAGCAGTTTTTTTGACGTTCGCAGTATATTCCCAAGTAATAGTGATGCCGCACTTCTCAGCACCGCTGCCAGCGCCTGTTTTTGCAATGCTTTTTACTGCAAGCGACTGATTTTGCTGAAAATCTCCAAGTTGCAAAGGAAAAGTCTGCTCAATCGGTGGGAATAAATAGGTGTCTGATTCCCACTCGTAATGTGTAGTGTAAGTCCACGAATCGCCAAAGGCAGCATTGGCACCGCCAATAACTACTCCTGCCAGCAGTAGCAGCGAAACGATCCCAGCCACGCAACGGCGAATAAAGCTCTGCAATTTAATTAACATTCTTCAATTCCCTTAAAATTCTCATCAAAGTATTTCCAGCAACCACAGCTAGCTATGAAATCCACATCTACGCGCAGGAGCTTGGATCCTGCCGCTTTCGGCGCCGCAAAATCATCACACCGAAAGAAAGCAAACCAAGCGAAAGGAAAACCGCTCCAATAATTGGTGCCCCAGTTTGCACCAATCGTTCCAACGGTGGAATGTTCGGCGAGGGCGGTACTGGCGGCGGCATATCTGGTGGGGCTGGCGGCTGATCGGAAATAGTTTTTAGTGCCACAACTGAACTATTACTCCAGCAGCCACGTACCGTATCAAAATTCGGGATCGATACGAGACTCGGGCGCACCAAGCGATGTAAGGAAGAATCAGAGCTTGCGCTCACTACGTATATCCCGATAGGCAGATTTGGGAAGCTGAGATTTTCGCCGGTGAGTTTGCCTGCTGCTGCAAGCGGCAGGCTCGCTAAATTATTATTTTGCTTGCGTAACCAATTCTGCCAATATGTTGGGTCTTGATTTTTGCCGCGAATCAGATCCGTATCAGTGCTTACTTGACGCACTTCCACTTGCCATGCGCGATTATCTCTAGGCTTGTCGTCATACGGATTACTTGCAGCACGCTGCACTGTTAGTAATGATTCACCTTGCTCTGCGCATACTGGTAGAAAAAGGCTTTCATCAGCTACGGCAGGCGCAATTAGTGTCGGAAAGCTGCAAACGAGTGCACTTAAAGCGAGGATATTCGTGGCAAATAAAGCTCGCATCCGCTTGCGAAAAGAACTATTCATGATCTGCCTCTTCCTGCTTTCGATTCTTTTTCACCACTCGTAAAACCGCATAGGCTACTGCCAGTACCACGGCAATAATCACGCCGATCATCCACGGCTGCCATACTAATCCGGAAGCAGGAGGCGCTTTACTGCTATCTCCATCGGGAAGTTCAATCCGTTCTCCGGTCACTAATAGCCGGTGAGAATTAACTCCGTAGGGGGTGCAGGTAACAACTGTCAATAAATCTTTATCCGGTACGGGGAAAAGTGATTCCACATCTTCAGGTGAAACCACTTTGATTTCTCGTACCTGATAAAGCAAATGTTCCCCTGCTACATAAATCGAGAAAGTATCACCTTTTTGTACATCTACAAGCCGATCGAGCATCGTTGCGTAAGGCAAACCTGTATGCCCAGTGATCACAGCGTGAGTGCCAACGCCGCCAACGGGGAGATCCGTACCGAAAAGATGCCCGATTCCCTTGTCGAGAGTTTCATCAGTGGTGCCATGATAGATCGGCAAATTTACGTCAATACTGGGAATTTCTAGTGTACCCATCATTGGGAATACGGAAAGTTTTGATAAATAGTTTTGATAGCCTGGATTATCTTCCGCTACACGTGCAGGCCATGGCTCCAGCATAGGTGTTGAGGAGAGAACCTGGTTATATAGTTGGGCTTCCAAAATTGCTTGATTGAGATCATTTTTCGGAACGCTCTGTAGTAATTTCCGGTATTCATCTACCACTACTTGTTGCGAATGATTATTTACTTGTGACGCTAATACTGGATACAGCAAAATCACTAGCCCGATTAAAAGTAGGATTAAGGGTGCGACGGCAGATGCAGCTTTCTGCTGTTTCCGCGGATTTTTTGTTTGCACCTGTTTTACGCGGATCGTATTTGTGTTTTTTGTGCTGCAGCCGAGGATTGCATGTTTCGGTGCAAGATGCTTTGGATCATTGTGCTGATTTGCTGTAGCCCGCTCGGTAGGCTCGTTTAATTCAAGTAATTCAACGCGCGGCGATATCAATCCTTGTACCAAGTTCGATTCTTCCTTTCTCCACCGTCAAATATGAATACGAATTAAACTAGCTAAAGCAGTATTAGAAAGCTTGCGAATTTTGTGCTGCTTTTGCAGCAGGTTTTAATGAGTGGTTAGCTCAAAGCGCGGGGCACAAGAAGAGCGTGGGCGGATTCTAGGGATCATCGCAGCAATCCCTAGAATCCGCTCGTGAATTTATCCACGAAAAGGTGCGCTCGCACAAGCCCCAAGAGGGCTATTCCGCTAAAAGATTAGCCCTCAAATTAGGCATTATTGGTACGCTTACGCAACCAAAGCAGAGCCACACCTACGAAGGCTGCACCGATCAGGATAATTGCCGCGATACCGGCACCACCTGTGAGCGGCAACTTTGGAGTATGCGAAGGAGCATTCTTTACCTTCAGCTGATGCATAATGGTTTGGTCATTAGCTACTGTATCGGTCTTTGCTAAACGTACGAATACCGGCTTTGGAAGCAATTCGTATCCTTGTGGAGCTTTAGTTTCAACCACACAATAGCCGGCTTTGTTTTCCTTGACTGCAGTATTATCTGCGAAATCGTTTACATGCAGTGTGGGGAAGGTGATTTCACCTTGCCCGTCGGTAGTAAAGACTCCAGCATTGTAGTTATTCCCAAAGCTTCCAGTCTTGAAAAGCTGATTCTGCTCTTGAATATCATCAAAAGTTACATTCGAGATATCTTGTGGCGTACACTTGTAAATCTTAAATTCAGCACCCGACAACTTAGTTTGATCATCTGCGCCGGTCTTAATCAACTTAATCTTGCCAAAATAAGATTTCACTTCATCAGTCGGCTTCTCAACTACTTCACTCTTACTAGATGGTCGCGTACGGAAACCAGCCTTATTCACGATACCATCCTGTTTATTAAAATCAGCTGCTACAGTGAGTTTAATCGTGGTGCGCACTTGCAGAGCTTCGCTATCACGAGAATTGCTAGAAAGACTTGCTAAACCAGTTTTGTTGAACTTGACCCGAAGACCATGTTTAGGCTGCTGATCAGCACCATTTTCGATGGAAACAGTGTAATCAGTTTGAGCATTAAACTGAACTTGTTTAGTAGGTGGCGTCTGATTTTTGTCAATAATTTCGACTTTAGTTACAGAATCTTCCGAGTATGTAGCAGTAGCACCATTGGTATTTAGCTGATCGTAAACTTCGTAAGAAGCAATATCTTCATCGCCACCCTTTAATGCTGGCACATCAGTGAGTACGGTATAGATAATATCCTGCGTTTGATGCTTATCTGCATCAGCTACCGTCTTGGTGGCATCCAAAGTATAGTTCTTCGGGTAAACATGCAGATCATACATCCATTTATTGCGGGCTTCTCGATCAGTGGTTGGAATCGCTACGATAAACGGAACTGACTTCACCGTACCTGCAGGAGCCTGAGTTTCTTGCACCAGGTAAACACCAACGGGAAGCTGAGTAAACGTAGCTACACCTTGATCTCTAGTTATTTGAGTATCCGTTTTTTTACCCTTGAAGCCTTCCATATTTGACTTCCACACACCAGTGGTAAAATCAACGAACTGCTCCGCCTTCAGCTGAGAAGCAAAAATAATATCTCCGCTCTTCGAAAAATCAAAGTCTTCGCTTTGCGTCTTCTTCAGCTGCGTGATCTTAAAGGTCACATCGTTCATAGTCTCGCCAAGTTGACTAACATCATCGAGTTGTTTACCAGTAGCCGCAGCAGGAACTCCGGTTGGGTTCTTATACTTATGAACGGTGATTGAACCCTGCTTACCAGTATTGATTTGATATTCGGGACTAGGCATTCCAAGCTGCCCAAAGGCAGTACTAATTAAACCAGCAAATATCAGTGGCACTACAGCAACCACTGCTAAAAGTTTGCGTGGACGAGAAACATTCACTGCATCTCTCCTTTCAAAAAAAAGATGAATATTAAACAGCAGCAAAGATGCTACCCCCCCCCCGCTGGTGAAAAGCTACCGCTAAAAAGTAAAAACACACCACTATGAGCAACGCCACAACGAAATAGGGAATACTCTGAAAATAGAAACTAAACAGTACGCAAACTTGCCAAAAAATATTTTTCCCTATGCTATCCCGAGCAATAAGAAAGCCCTTCGCATCCCGCTCTAATACGTCAATAAACTTATCCCCAACTACTGGTATCACACGTCTTTATCCCGCACTCTCGTGTTAAAGTTATTTCTATCAAAGCTACTTGCAACGGCGTCTGGAGCCAATGTTTTTAGCGCCCTCCCGTCTACATCCAAAATCTGCATCTCCATCTGGAGCATCAGCAGACACGATTAATGTTATTTAAGGAGTTTCTATGCCAACGCCGCTAAATCTTAATCCTGATCGTCTTTTCCCGAGCGAAGCAAAGCAACGCGAAATCGCCCGCGAACTTTATGAGGCTGCTAACGCTCACCCGATCATTTCCCCGCACGGGCATGTGCCGCCCCAGTGGCTTGCTGAAAATACCCCATTTACTGACCCAACCTCAATGCTGCTCACGCCAGATCACTACACCAATCGGATTTTGCATGGTGTAGCCGGCGTGGATTTGGCTGATCTTGGCGTGCCGGTAGGTTCCCCGATGGATGCGCATCGTGCACGTGAAGCATGGCGAATTTTCTGCAAGAATTGGTGGGTTTTCCGTGGCACTGCGGTGCAGACCTGGTTTGAGCAGGTATTTGCAGGAGTTTTCGGAATCGATGTTCGCCCAAGCGAAGAAACCGCTGATCAAATTTACGATACGATCAACGAACAATTGCAGACGGAAGAATTTTTACCACGATCCCTCTACCATCGTTTCAATTTGGCGCTCCTTGCCACCACTGATGATCCGCTCTCTGATTTGCGTTACCATCAGCAGCTCAATGAAGATCCGCAATGGGACGGCCGTGTGATCCCAACTTTCCGTCCTGACCAATATTTAGAACCAGCTCGCCCTGATTTCAAGCAGCTCACTGAAGCGCTTGGAGCTGCGGCAGATACAGACATTTCTACTTACGCTGGGCATCTGGAGGCAATGCGCAAACGCCGCTTGTTCTTCAAAGAAATGGGTGCCGTCTCTTCCGACCATTCACATGCAGATGCGGGCACTGTGCGGCTTTCTGCGAAAAAGGCGGAGAAGCTTTACCAGAAAGCATTGAATGGTGAGATTAACGCAAAAGACGGAGCGAAACTGCGGCGGCATATGCTTAACGATCAGGCACGTTTAGCTTGCGAGGACGGCTTAGTAATGACGCTCCACCCGGCAGTACACCGCAATCATGATTCTGCTGCTTTTGCTCGGCTCGGAGCTGATGTGGGCGGAGATATCCCGGCTGCGGTTGAATTTACACATGCACTGCAACCGATGCTGAGCGAGTATGGTAATCACGAAAACTTCCAGGTAGTAGTATTCACGATGGATCAGGACGTATATCAACGCGAATTAGCTCCGCTTGCCGGCTACTATCCTAGTGTTTATGTGGGTGCTCCTTGGTGGTTCCTCGATGAAGCAGACGCGATTTTGCGTTACCGTGAGCAGGTGACGCCTTACGGCACGTTCTACAAGACTTCCGGCATGATTGATGATACTCGCGCCTTTGCTTCTATCCCGGCACGGCATGATGTGGCTCGCCGGATGGATGCACGATATCTTGCACGCATGGTAGCTGAGCATCGTCTTGAAATGGATGAAGCACGTGAAATAGCAGTAGATCTTGTAACCACAATCCCGAGCCGTGCGTTTAAGCTCTAAACCGAAGTTCAACTCTGAACTCCCTCGGGATAGTCCTTCAAACACACCCCCTGGGAAATAACGAGACTGGGAAATATATAGCTTGAGGTGCAATGCATTCTGTTTGCATTGCACCTCAAGCTATATTGTTATGCCGTAAAATCTAGATTCACGGTTTCCTCTGGGATTAATGCCGACGGCAGAATACCGTGCAGAATATAATCTTTCAGTAGTTTGTCCATCTTAATGCTCACCTTAAAGATTGGCGTTGACTCGCCTAAAATTTCATCAAAAAATTGCTTCGCTTTTACCCGGTTAACTGTTTCTTTCAAAGCGTCAACCGCCCATCTTCGTTCAGATTATTTTCTATCACATGTGCTTCAAGCAGACTTATGAGTAATCTCTAATAGTGGGATAACTTGCATTAGTTTGAGTATCACACGTATCTGCAAAACAATACTTAGAATATCTGCAAAATAATATCTAGAAACCCTGCAAACGTATACCTTCATGCTAAAATTTCCTTATGAAACCTGAATTACATGGCTTTTCTCCGTATCGTTCACGAGCGATCGATTCATTGGTAAAGCAGCGATTGCAAGTCTCGAAGAAATTGAGATAGATTTAGGCGATTTACTGCCACGTATTCATGATTTAGTTGAGACTCTTGCTCGGTTACCCTCACCGAAATCGGCATGTCAGCGAGGATATTTATGAGGGAGAACAAAGAAACAGATATCGGCTTGTATACTGGCAGATAGTTTTTAGGGGCTGCTACTGAAGCCTGTATCTGCTGGGAGTACCGCCCTTCAACGTCGTAAGTTGGAAAAGATGTAAAATATCAAGAAATCTATGTTTGAAAAGATGTTCCCGCCTGCACGGAGGGCAGATGTTTAGGAGGAAATGCGAAAATGAGCGAGTTGATCTTATTTCACGGTTCTCCTAACAAAATCGTAGTACCAGCATACGGCAAGGGCGAAGAAAAACATGACTACGGGCAAGGTTTTTACTTGACTGATAGTATCGACCTTGCCAAAGAATGGGCAGTTTGCCGACCCAATGAGGAAAACGGATGGGTTCACAAGTATCATCTTGATACTGCCGCAAGGCAGAAAATGCGAGAACTTGTTGATTCCGATGCTAATTGTGTAACTAAAGTGTTCAGTACGCTTTTTACGGAGTGATGATTATGAGAGCGTATCCAAATGATTATTTGAATGATGTGGTGGAAAATCAGGGAAAACTCTTTATTTCGAGATCTTTTACCGGACTTCTTTCCATCGCGAGAAGATAATCTTCTTTGCCAACTTTGCGCTCATAAATCAGTAGCTCCGAATTTATTTTTCAGCCTCACCAGCATCTCCTTCTTCAGTATCCACAATAAAAGCATCTATCAGCTTGCTCACTTGTGCCCACACTTTACTGCCTGAAACAGACAGTGCCCCATGAAACGTACCCGCAGGCAGATACACAGAAACTTTTCCACCCCGATCAATCTGGGTTTTTGCCCATGTCAGCGCCTCGTCACGCAATGGGTCAACCGGATTGACGAAAAGGATTGCGGGAATCATGACGGGTGGCATCGCGTATGGGAAAGCAAACTCTGGCAGATCAGCGTTTCCAGCGTAAGCCTTCCATGCCGATGCTGCGGCTTTGCGGGTCCAAATTGGCCCTTGCGAATATTTTGCATAAGAAGCACTACCCAT
Organism: Arcanobacterium hippocoleae; assembly: GCF_031456295.1. Taxonomy (NCBI): domain Bacteria; kingdom Bacillati; phylum Actinomycetota; class Actinomycetes; order Actinomycetales; family Actinomycetaceae; genus Arcanobacterium; species Arcanobacterium hippocoleae. The sequence continues at coordinate 1,731,700 of NZ_JAVDUJ010000001.1, read as the reverse complement.
ACTGGCATCAAGGCAAGGTTCAAGCAGGATCAGACCTTTTATTTTTTCCGCAAAATCTTTATTCACGCTTTGCAGAATTTGATTTACTAAACCAGCCCCTGCCGAATCACCGTACAGATAAACTGGCAAATTCTGATATTCATCAAAACAAAACTGTAATGCAGAGATACAATCTTCCACTGCCCCAGGATAAGGAGTTTCCGGAGCGAGACGATATTCTGGAGAAACAACTAACGCATTAAAGCGTTGCGCGATTTCCGCATTGCGAGCATCATCAAAAGCTGCCTTTCCAGCCACATAACCGCCACCATGTATCGCAAAAATAATTCTCTTCACTGAAGCATTAGCACTTGTAGCTTCTTTGCTGATAAATCTACTCACAATCTGCCCCGTGCGAAGCACAGTGACATCAACACCGGCAGGCACCGTCACATTATTTAACAGCTCTTCCCCTTTTGCACGCATTTTCTTCAAATCCCAGGTGCGCTGCTCTGGAATATCAGCTATGACGGGCAAAAGCTCAGGATCAATATAAGGCTCGTAAGCGTAATCCGCTGCCCCGGTAATCACACGATCAAAGAACTCCTCAACGGCAGCATAAAATTTTTCGCTTTGATCACGGCGTACCGTATGTGTTGCATTCGCAATCTGGACGCATTGCAGATTCGGATTATTGTAAGAGTTTGCCTGCTTCATCCCCTGCTCGCCAAAAAGCACATCTTCCCCATCACCAGTTATGAGCAAAGTCGGCATCTGTAAGGTTGCAAGGAGATCACGATTTATCGTCCCCACGATCCCAGTAGCCAGAAAATCTTGATCTACTTGGATTTTCCCTTGTGCCCATCCAAGATATTCCACTTCAGACCAATGCGGATAAGATGCACGCAATAATTCAAGCGCCGGTGACGGATACTGTTTCGTTTGCTGCACTTTTTCAAGGAGATGCAGGGCATTTTGTTGATACATGAGTGCTTGTGTTTGGGTTAGCAGCGCCGGATCTTCGAGCACAAGCGCACGAATCATCTGCGGAAACCTTGCGGCAAGAGTAGCAGCTATCGCCCCTCCTAAAGAATGCCCCATCAGCACAACTGATCCGTTAAGCGAACGGCTCGTAATATCAACTAGCGTTTGTGCAGCTGCCTTCACCATCGCAGCAAAAGGATCTTGCAACTCTGCTGCAGAAAAACGCGCAGACAAGCCATGCCCCAGCGTATCTACCAGTATGACTTCCCAATCAGCGTGATATCGCTGCGCTAAATCCATCAACGATGAGGCACTATCCGTCACCCCATGAAATGCAACAATTGTGCCCCGCAGCGCATTCCCTGACCGTGTATACGCCAAACGCTTATCACACATAAATTCTCCTCCATTGCAGCCGTAATAAAAGCGTACTTAAAACACTTTCGAGCGTCTAGTGCAGTGTTTCTCCCCCCCCCCATTAAGCAGTGCCACATAAAGTATACATATTAAAAAGGTGGTATAAATATACCGATTAGCTCTCTCCTTCCCTCCCCTCCTCAAAAAAATGTACCCCGCTAGGAACTTTCATTCCGTGCGGAGCACATTTATGTTCTTTGAGCGATGCGCTACTTAACGCTTCACGCGGGCTGATCCGCCGCGCATCACATTCTCAATCTCTTCCAGTGACGCCATCGAAGTATCACCAGGAGTGGTCATCGCAAGAGCACCATGAGCCGCGCCATAGTTTACTGCCTTTTCGATATCTCCTGTCTCCATCAAACCGTAAATCAACCCGGATGCGAAAGAATCGCCGCCGCCGACACGATCAAGGATCTCAAGCCCGTCACGCTGGATTGCTTGCACGAATCCCTGCTCACGGCTCCACGCTACAGCACCCCAATCATTTACGGTCGCGGTGCGTACTTGGCGCATCGTGGTGCCGATTGCCTGGAAGTTCGTAAATTCTGCGGAAACCTGTTCGATCATCTTCCGGAAAGATTCTACTTCCAGGTTGTCAAGGTTTTCGTTTACGCCTTCTACTTCAAAGCCGAGCGACGCAGTGAAATCTTCTTCATTACCGATCATCACGTCTACGTACTTTGCCAGTTCACGATTCACTTCCTGGCAGCGCGCCTGCCCGCCGTGAGACTTCCACAGCGATGGGCGATAATTCAGATCGAAAGAAACGATCGTGCCATACTTCTTCGCTGCCTGCATTGCCGCTTTTGCGGTAGCCGCAGTTTCTTCAGAAAGCGCGGCATAAATGCCGCCGGTGTGGAACCAGCGCACGCCAAGCTCACCAAATAAGTATTCCCAATCAATATCTTCCGGCTGCATCTGCATTGTTGCCGTATTGCCGCGATCATTATTCCCGACGGCACCGCGAATCCCGAATCCTCTTTCGGTGAAGTTTAAGCCATTGCGCACTGTGCGCCCCACACCGTCAGATTCAACCCACTTAATGAAAGAAGTATCCACACCGCCTTGCAGGATCAAATCTTCTACGAGCCGGCCAACTTCATCTTTCACCAGTGCGGTAACAATCGCTGCGCGCTTGCCGAATGCACGACGGAAACCGCGTGCTACATTATATTCACCGCCGCCTTCAGATGCACGGAAGGAACGTGCAGTGCGAATCCGGCCTTCACCTGGATCGAGGCGAAGCATCACTTCACCGAGGGAAACGATATCGTAGCGGCACTCTGCTGCCGGGCGAATTTCAATTGCGCTCATGAGCGATACTCCTTTACTAATTCCATCGCTTCCTGAGAAAGCGCGGTAATCTTTTCAAATTCTGCATTATTTACCATTTGCTTGGTCACCATCCACGATCCGCCGACGGAAGCGATAATTGGTTCGCTGAGCCATTCACCAATATTCTTTGGCCCGATCCCACCAGTTGGCATGAACTTAAACTGTGGGAATGGCGCTGCCATTGCCTTAATCAACGGAAGCCCGCCGAGTGGTACTGCCGGGAAGAATTTCAGCGTATCTAGCCCGTATTCGAGGGTCGCCATAATATCGCTTGGGTCTGCAATTCCTGGTAGGAATGGCACTTCGAGTTCGGCAGCCACATCTGCAATTTTTGCGGAAAAGCCTGGAGAAACGAGGAATTTCGCACCTGCTTCGACTGCTTTGCGAGCCTGCTCAGGCGTAGTGACGGTACCGGCACCAACAGTGATTTCTGGATATTTTGCCATTTCGGCAATACATTCAGCAGCTACTGGAGTCCGGAAGGTCACTTCGGCTGCCTTAATACCACCAGCCACAAGCGCCTTCGCTGTAGGTAGTGCATCTGCTACACGGTCAAGTACGACCACTGGCACGATTGGGTTCTCAGCAAGGAATGGCTGAGGAGACGGGATTGCCATGGGGATTCCTTTTCTTTATTTGATGATTTGGGCGAGAAAGTAGTATTTTGCGTGGATCGCACGCGATTCTCACGCGTGCGATCCGAAATGTTTTAGCGGTTCTTGAACTTTGTGATTGATTCCCAAAGCCCACCGAGGTATACGGCACCGAGTGCACGATCATAGAGCGGATAACCTGGACGGCCAGTTTCTCCCCAAATCATTCGCCCATGATCAGGACGGATATGAATATCTGGGCTTGTATCGTAGATTGCTTCCATGATTGCATGCATATCGAGTTCACCCGTGGATGACGGATGCGGTGCTTCGTGGAACTTCTTCTCGCTCAAGTACTTCACATTGCGTACGTGTGCTGCGTTGAGTAGCCCGCGTTCACCAAATTCACGGAAAATCGCTGGCACATCGTTCTCTGGATTTGAGCCAAGAGATCCGGCGCAAATACAGAAACCGTTGTATTGCGAATCGTACAGTTTCGCGATTTTGTCCATATCGTCCCGGTTGCGGTAAATCCGTGGCAAACCGAAGAGATCCCATGCCGGATCATCTGGATGGCATGCCATCTTGATCCCGACCTTCTCTGCCGTTGGGATAATCCCTTCCAGGAAGTAACGATAGTTATCACGCATTTTCGCGTGATCGATCTCCTCGTAGAGCGCCATTACTTCGTCGAGACGTTCAAGGCGTTCCGGTTCCCAACCTGGCAGCGTCAATCCGCCTGATTCTTTTGCAGTCAGCTCAACAATATCCCGTGGCGTCATTCCTTCTACGTCTGCGTGATCATAGTAGAGGCAGTTTGAGCCGTCTTCAGTTTCGTGAGCAAGCTCAGTCCGCAGCCAATCGAATACTGGCATGAAGTTGTATACAACCGTCTTGATCCCGTATTTAGCGAGATTTTCGAGGGTTTTATTATAGTTTTCAATGTACTGATCACGGCTTGGCAGACCCATCTTGATGTCTTCATGCACGTTTACAGATTCGATTACTTCACATTCAAGACCGGCAGCATTCACTTGGTCTACAAGCTTCTTGATTTCAGCTTCTTCCCATACTTCTCCAGCCTGATACTGGTTGAGCACGCCCATGATGCCCGTCATTTCTGGAATTTGCTTAATATACTGGAGCGGGATCGGATCGAAGCCCTCACCATACCAGCGGAAGGTCATCTTCATTTTTAGTTCATCTCCTTATCGATGGTGGAGCGTACTGCGCCTGCTCCGGTAATCATTTCAGTAAATAGTGCTTCGGCTTTCGCAGCTAGCGGGGTGTCGTAGAGGTTTACACCGAAAATTTGCGGGTTGCTAAAGATTGGTGCAAGCGTGGTATGAATCAACTGCTGATCGCTCTCGCCGAGCTTGATTGCACTCATTTGTGCGGTGAGCTCATCGAGCAGCGGATCGGAGGCAAGTTCGAGCGTGGCACCTTGATCATCTACACCCAGCAGGTAACGTGCCCAAAGTGCATAAACCAGCGGAATCACTTGCAATTGCGCAAGATCCATTCCACGGCTTTGATATTTCTTGATTGTTTCGCCGAAACGGATCGGGAGTTTCTGTGAAGTATCCATCGCGATACGTGCTGGCGAATCTGGCAGGTATTCATTCGGGAAGCGTACTTCAAGTACTTCACGCAGGAAGTCTTGCGGCGTAACGATCTTTGGATCTACCACTACTGGCAGACCTTCTTCACTGCCAAGACGGTTGACCATTTTTGCCAGTGCCGCATCGCGCATTTCAGCATCGATCGTTGGGAAGCCAAGGAGCATTCCGGAGATCGCAAGTGCCGTGTGGAGCGGGTTCAGGCAGGTGGTTACCTTCATGTTCTCAAAATCGTCACACACTTGGCGTTCTACGATGTGCACGCCAAATTCTTCAAATGGCGGACGCTCAGCTGCGAACTTATCTTCAATGATCAGGTATTCTGTTGGCTCAGCGTTTACAAAACCAGCGAATGCTGCACGCCCAACCGTCTGCACTTCTAGATCAGTGAATCCGAGCTCGGCAAGTTCGGCGGCGATTGACGGATTCGGGCGCGGCGTAATCTTATCGATGACGGAGATCGGGAATGCTACCCGGCTCTCGTCTGCTACATATTCCCGGAATTCTGCACTTGCCATTCCGGAAGCTACCCATCCGTCTACGATTGTGAGCACGGACTTGCGGAGTTTATCGCCGTTATGCGAGAAATTATCGGTGGAAAGCAGCGTGATTGGTGCAGCCCCTGCCGTAAAACGTGCATACAGCCCTGCTGCTACCAGCACCATCGTATTTGGATGATAGGTGAGTGGGTCTTTTGTAAATGCTGCAACTACAGATTCTTGCAGTGCACCAGATGAATCTTCAATCACATAGCCTTTTTCGGTGATTGTAAAGGAAAGCAGGGTGACGCTTTGCGCACGCATCAGCTCAAGGTAACGCGCATAATCTGCTTCACGACGGGTGGCGACCACTTCGCTCATCCCGGCGATGACTTTCATTTCACGCTTACCGTCTGGATTCAAGGTGACTCCGAGAGTCATTAAATCGAAAGGTGCAAGCTGGGTATCAAGTTCAGCTGGATCAAGCGGGATCACGCCAGCGATTGGCCAATGATGCCCTGCTGCTAGGAGATCGTGTGCTACGCGCGCGGTGAAAATACGGAAAATATTTCCTGGGCCGATATGTACCCAACGCGGGTTTGCTTTGCCAGCTTCCTGCATTTGTGCAACATCAAACGTTGGCAGTGCCACGCCGGCTGCTTCGTAGCTTGCAGTATCGCGAATTCCTTCAATCGAAAGTTTCATTCCGTCCTCGTTGACTCTCTCTTGTATGGAGTTGGATTTTCAACGGCTGACGGCTGCTCCCAGCTTTGCATTTGCGCTGCTTATTCACTGGGTTCAACTGTGATTCACCGTTGAACTTGGTAGTTTCATTTTCGATTGCACACGCATTGCGCGGCAAGGAGTTTCCATTTGTTTCCAGTTTTCGAAAATGAGGCGAGGCCGTGCAAATCCGGCGCTCGCCTCATTTCACTTTATCGCTTCTATCTTACGATATCTGCGCAGGATCTGGAAACGTTTTATGCTGATTTACTAGCGCAATTTCCACCTCGTCTGCGTTGATCTTTCCAACGCAGCTGCAAGGTGAGCATCATGCCCGTCCCAAGCATGAGCAGCAGCGCCGGAATTACTGGCCAGATTGCGGATCCGCTTGCAGCCAGTTCTTGTTTCGGATGAGTATAATGCTGGTCCGGCAAGGTTAGCGACGGTATCGGGGCAATGCTTAGATTCAGTTTCTGCTCCGGCTTCGTAGCTTCGCTCGATCCGATCTTCCCGCCCGGCTGTGCCGGATCCACACCCGGCTGATCTGGAGTTCCGCCCGGCTGTGCCGGGTTTACATCAGGCTGTGCCTGATCCCCACCAGGTTGCACTGGATTTACATCAGGCTGCACTGGATCCGCACCCGGCTGATCTACATTCCCACCAGGCTGTGCCGGATCCGCACCCGGCTGATCTACATCCCCACCCGGCTGATCTGGAGTTCCACCAGGCTGCCCCGGGTTTACATCAGGCTGCACCGGATTTTCTGAGGGGCACTCCCCCTGCCGGTAATCAGGCACGTTTAGCGTAGCGGGCGTGCCGTCGCCGTCGTAATTCAATGCCCAAATCTTGGAAGTACCAAGATTCTCAGGAAGCATCTGGATCACACCCATGAAGTGCTTCGCCAGTTCGATTTGCCCTTTTGCCCGCATGAATGAATTTGCATCAAACCATTCTTGCGCAACTACCCCACTAGCATTGTTTGCCGCCACAGCAGCAAGCCATTCATACCCGTCCACGTAGGTCAGTTTCTTTTCTGCCGCGATCTGCTTTAGTGCCTGCGCATACTCAGCGATATCTGCTCCGAGCTGTGCCGGGCTCATCAAGATCACGTAGGTATTGGCTGCCGTAGCTTTTTCCACGAGCGCTAAAATGTGTGCGGTAAAATCAGCCACGGAAGTTTCCACCAGTTTGTTCTTGAATTTCACATCCGGGGAAATCACCATTACATTCGGATTTTGCGCAGCAATCACCGCATCATATCGCGCAAGCAAATCTTTCGCCGATAATCCATTCAGCCCTGCATTTTGCACGAATTTCATGCGCATCCCTGCTGGGTTGCTGCGGTATTCCCAGCGAACTACTTCCTCGAATGCTTGCACGTAATTCTTTGCCGAAATTTCTGGCAATGTGCCTTGAGTTGTGGCGCCTCCCAGGAATGCCCACATTTGCGGCTGAGTACTTGCGTAAAGATTTCGCAACTGCGCAGCAACCGGAGCTGCATCATTCCCGAGTGAAGCAATCTGCTCCTCGGTAAGATTTTGCCCGTAGACTTCAACGTAATCGATCGCCCCTTTCAAATGCGAGAATGTTTGCCCCGCCGAATAGGAGCGCCCAAATCCGCCTACTGTGAGCTTGTCTGCTGCAAAGAACGACGGCGGCTGGGTCCATCCGGAAATCGGAGCAAGTTTTTGCCCGTCAAGATAAATCGTTAAACCGTTTTGCCCATAATTGATTGATGCAATATGGAAGTTTCCGTCACCGGGATTTGCCCCTCCGCGCGTGTAGTATCCATAATTTTGCCCGTTGCCCAGATCGCGCCCGACCCGGATTTCACCGTTATACACGCCAACGGTAACTACCTTCGCCGACTGTTCATCTTCAAGCGCGGCAAGCACATAGTTCACCCCGTTACGGGCCTCATCCATGCGGAATCGCACAGTAATATTGCCATTATTCGCTGCCGTATTTTCCGGCACGCCCGCAGTTATTTGATCTGCCGCCGAGCCGTCAAAATTCTTTTTCGGAGCGTATTTTAAGCCGTTGATGCTAAGCCCGGAAGCACCCGCGAAGGATTGAATCCTCGTCTTGACGGTTGTGCCGCTGGCAGGTACTTGCGCCTGCGCTGTTGCCATTAATCGCGCGTCTTTAGCTAATCCCAATTCCTGCAAAATAAATTTTGCCCAATTGAGGTGCCCGATTTGGTTCGGGTGCAGATCGTCATTCATCCATGCCGTGTTTGCACCGCCATCGCCGTTTTCTTGCCACCACGAATTGTAATCGATCATCATCACATGCTTTGCTCGTGCCATTTCACGTTCTGCCGCAAAGTATGGGCTCAGGTTTTTATTTGCCTGAGCTTGGCGGGTATCATTTTGCGTCATCAGAATTGGGATGGCACCAGATTCCCGGATCTTGTCTATTGCTGTGCTGAGATTCGTCTTGAATTGCGCAAGATCTGTGACGGGTTTATTGGCACGTCCGTCGTTCATTCCATAGGTGATAAATACTACATCCGCATTCCGCTGCGCTACGAAACTATCCCAGTATTGTGCCATCCACGATGAGGTTGCGGAAGAAACTCCGGTATTGAGCACTACATCTTTACTCCGATTTTGGCAGAGGATGGAATGCGTGCGGAGCACATCTTCAAAATATTCCGAGAAGCGCTTCAAACCATTGCTGTGCACTACCCCGTGTGTGATCGAATCACCCGTGAAAAGCCAATTCATTGGTTTTTCATCTTGTAGCCGCGCTTTCAGCTGCTGGTAATCTGCGGTGGCAAGATTATGTATTTTCCATGCTGAATCATTCGGGTTTGCTCCTGCAGGGAGGATCGTCAGCTTCACTATCCCTGTTGCCTGGCGGGGGATTCCCGTGCCATCGTCTGCTTCCGTAAAAGTTACCTGGAGGTTTATTTGCTGCTCGGCAGCATTACCCAGATTTGGCGTGCCAGTAATCGTGCCGGTGCGCGGATCAAATTCTAATCCAGCAGGAAGCCCGGTGATGGCGAAGTGATCGGCAAGTACTGGATCATTTCCGTTGACGGTGATTTGGGCAGGATTCATTGGCGTGCCGTCAGCGATGCGGATCGTTTGTGTACCTGGGATCGCTGCCTCGAACGGAAGATTATCCGTCAAATATCGGAGGGTGAAGTTAAGATAAGCAATATCGTTAAATCCAGCAGGTTCCATCAGTAATCCGATCTTCCCGTCTTTTTGTGGGGTCATCACAGTGTAGCCGGTCATGCCGGTACGGATTTGTTTTGATACCGGCCAGGTTTTGCCGTCGTCATATGACATCGACACATGCCCGTCTTTGCGCTCCCAATGGTGTTTTGTATTTGAAAACAGCAATACTTTTGCTCGGAGGGTATCTGCTTTTGCTGTTGGGAAGGCGCGCATTAGGTGTGCGTTATTTTGTGAATCTTGCAGCGCATGGTCGATTTTGTATTCACCCCATGTTTTTCCGCCGTTGCTGGAGATCGCCGTCAAGCGATACCCTTGCCCGTATGAGCCTTTCGGGATTCGCGAGTTGAGCATCAGCCGTCCGTCGGAGAGTTCTGTCACTTTGTTTTCGTCGAAGTTCCATGAGTTTCCATTGGCGCCTTCACTATCAGATACGAATTCGCCGCTTTGCCAGGTTTTCCCGTGATCATCTGAAAATATGGAGAGGGCTTTGAACCGCCCATTGGGGAAAAGGCAGGCAGCTTGCTGGATGAGCCGGTCCTTATGCGGTTCATGCATTTTTTGGATTCCCGCTCCAGAGGTGGCGAAACATCCACGCACCTGTGTCGCACGCGATCCGAGTACTTCGTTGGTGATTGTGCGCCGCTGCCAGGTATGCCCGTTGTCTTTGGAATTGGCGACTGTAAAATTCATTGCACTGCGGTGATGAATATTTACTGTACCGTCAGGATTCATTGCATAGTTTGGATTGTAGCCAAAGCCTGCGTCTAATGATCCAACGAAGAAAGCAAAAATTTCTCCAGTTGTATGATCAACCACGTATGACGGATCAGACCAGCCATAGCGCTCGCCTGCACCGGCAACTTTCCCTTGTGCGATCACGGTACGTGGCCCCCAGTTTTTTCCTTGATCGGTGGAGCGGCGTTGCACGATCGAATTTTCGTTTGGCGAATCTCCGCCTTGCCGGATCTGACCTCCCAGTGGGCGCAAATCGTATGCAGCGATCAGATCTCCATTGGAATCTGTGGTGAGTGCCGGAATCCGAATATTGTATTGATCCGTGTGCCGGTCAATATAGGTTAGTTCAGAGATTTCGGGGGCGAGGCGCGGATCGGCGTTGAAGGCTTTGAATCCTGTGGCTTGCTCCCAAATTCGGGGCACAGCTACTTGTGTAGATTTGCTGAGGTTTACAAGACGGCGTGCATCCGCAACGGTTGCTGTGGCAACTATTTCTGCTGATCCGCGCTGTAAATCCGCAGCATTTACTGTGTAGCTTCCGGTGCAGCGGGTATTCTCACCTGGTGTAAGCACTTGTTTTTGGCATTGCGCGCCGGTGATCGTGATTTGTGCTTTGGAAAGTGAGTTGATCGTAAATTCGTAGCCGAATTTATCACCGACCTTGTAGGCGGTTTTCCCGGTACCTGAGGTAATTGTCAGGGCTGAAATTTCTGCTACTTTTGCAGCTACCGGAATCGGTTCGCCAACGGTTTCGGCAAGGTTCACTCCAGCGGCAGAATGCGATGCACTATCGCGCATAATCCAGGTGATTCGCGGGGTGAATGAGCCAAGTGCGACGTCTTGCGCAGTTACCTTGTGATATGGCATTGTGCAATCTCGTTTTGTTTCATTTGGCGCGATCTTCCACCAGCGGCAAGTGGCATTCGTGAGATTCGAGCTGTGTGTGCCAAATGCACGTGCTTTCTCCGTATCGTTTTTTAGTGTGACGAGGAACCTGATCGTATCTCCTTCCGCAAATCCCCCTTCCTTAGGATTTTGCACCTCAAAACTTGATATTGCTGGGCGCGGCGGTGGCGAAGCTGCACCAGCTGCTGTGGGTGTATCTTCAGTTGTATTTGTTGCGATCGCCGCAGTTGGCAGCATTCCGGCACTGCCGATAATCGCAACGCCAATTAAGGCGACAAAACGCGAGAATTTTCTTCGCGTATTCAAAATTTGGAGCATCTTTGCACCTTTCGTATTTTCCGCTTCATTGCGTAATGTGTCAGACGTCAGTTGTCTGACAGTTCCGCTATCCTATCAAGGGGGCGAAAAGTGCTTGAGGGGCTTTAGACCTTTTCTGAGCTAGTTTTTTAGTTCCTGATCCAGCTTTTGCTGGTGCATTCTCTGATCTGATTTTTTCGGCGTGTAGTGTAGCTTTTGCTCCTGATTCGGCGCAAATTATGTGCAGCTTTACCGAGTGTTTGTTGGATTCGTATTTGCGTAATTTTCGCGCTTTTCACGTTTTTCACGCTTTTCGCGTTTGAATTTGAGTAGTAGCCAGATCATTCTTCCGAGTACGAGGCAGCCGATCAGTACGCCTGCTACTAAGAACCACATCCAGCTTGGTAATGGCGTGCCGCTGGCACCCGTATTTTTTGGTGTTGGAATTACTCGTTCGGCAGTGATCAGGAGGCGATGGGAATTTATTCCGTATGGGGTGCAGGTGATTAATGTGACGAGGTCGCGTCCTTTTACCCGCACAAGTGTGGAGGTTTCTTTTGGCGTGACGGTTTTGATTTGGCTTACTTTGTAGCCGAGTTCTTCGCCTTGGACTTTGATGAAGAATTCGTCGCCTTTGCGTAGTTCGATCAGACGGTCGAAGAGGGTGGCATTTACCATTCCGGTGTGTCCGGTGATCACGGAGTGGCGGGTTTGCCCGCCGACTGGCAGGTCTGAGCCGTAGAGATGCCCTAATCCGCGGCGGAGGGTGGCGTCGTCTGTGCCGTGGTATATCGGTAGTTTTAAGTTGATTTTCGGGATTTCGAGGGCTGCCATCGTGCCGTCACCGCTGTGGAGGAGGCGCAGGTAGTCTTGATATTCTTGGTAGCCGCGCACGAACGAAAGGCGGGGTTCAAAGACGGGTACTCCGTCGATCTTTGCATTGTATTCTTGGGCGGTTTTTAGTGCGGTTTGGCGTTCTTGGACGGGCGTATTTTTCACGAATTTTTCGTATGTTTCTACGCTTCGGCGCTGTACATCGTTGTTCCAGACGCTTGAAATCACCGGATAGCTGATGAGGATGATCCCTAGGAGCACCACGGTAACGGCGAGGGTGACGGGCCAGTCGATTTTCCAGCGGCGCTTTTTTGGCTCTGCCGGATCTTGGGTTACATCTTGCAGCGTGTTTTCCGTATTTGCAGTGCTGGTAGTGATTTTTGCGTGTCTGCCAATCCGGTGGGGGCTGCGGGATGGTGTGCTTGTGTGGTTTGCTGCTGCATTATTTGTGTTTTCGGCAAGCATTTCCGAAGTTTCTTCGGGGCTTTCGGCGGAGAAGATTTGGTGGTAAAGATCTTTGCTCAAGATTGCCTCTTTTTTGCAGCATTGTTTGGCTGATAGTTTTGCTTTTGACGGTCTGGAGGCGGAACGGATTTGATCCCGTTCCGCCTCCAGGTTATTTAGTTTTGAAAGTAGCTTATGCTACTGCTTCTTCTTCCTTGCGGCGCTTGCTTGCCACGAAGAAGATCACAGCACCGGCGGTAATGAGCGCTGCACCGATGAGCACGATAAGCACTACACCAGTAGAACCGGTGGTTGGGAGGGTGAACCAGCTACCTTCATCGCCACTAGCAACAGAGACGTTATATGCGGTTGCAGTGAAGTTGTAGTTGCCGCCTACCGTTTTCTTGATGTCAATCTTTTGTGGCTCGAATGGCAAAATGTAGTTTGCCGGAGCCTTTACTTCAACGAGATAGTACACGCCATTCACCAGATTTTGTTTGAAGGTACCATCCTGCTCGGTGATAAACTTCTTCGCACTATTATCACCAAACTTCAGTGCCTTATTGCAGTCTGCTACGTTTACAGCTGCATCTTCTGCACACTTCTTTGCCGCTACTTCATTATTTGCATCAAAGAGATAGAATTCTGCACCTTTAAGAACTTTATCTGTTGCTTTATCTTTCTTGGTGAGCACGAAGTTATCGAATTTTAAGCTCGGATCATCACTTGGATCATTTGGCACTGTGTCTTCTGGATTCTGTGGTGGCTCTGGATCATTTTCATTGCCGCCCCATGGATCGGTTGCCTTACCTAGAATGAAACCACCTTCATTGGTAACTTCCGTACCTGCTGCAGTTTGCGGATCAAGGGTAAACTTGAAGGTGACACTGGCTTCCGCTTTAGGATCTGCTTTCTTTGCAGCGGCTAACTTTTTCAAACCAGCATCGGTGAACTTCACAAAAACGGTCTTATTGGGAGCTGTAGCGTTCTTATCACTCCAGCTATCAGCATAAATTACTTTGTAATCATCTGGAGAAGAGAAGGTCTGCTCTTGCATCACGATACCGTTTTTATTCAGTACTTCTACCTTTTTCACAGTCTCTGCTGCATTATCATTACCCACTGCAGCTGGTGGATCAACTGGCGCAAAGAGATGTGTACTTGGTTGATCGTAGATTGCAAATCCTTTGAGAGTGTCTGCGTTATCGCTATTAATTGTGGCTTTAACTTGATATTCCACATTATCACCTGGCTGTGTCACACCCTTGTGCTCATCTACGAAGCTCTTGGTTGCCTTAGCAACTTGATTCTTTGGGTAGATATGCGTGGTATAAAGAAAGTTTGCAGTTTTGTCGCCATCCGCAGTGGTTGCAGGATCCTTGGTAATCGCCATTGGCAGCGTCATATAGAATGGGGCAGCTTTAGTCAAACCGCTCAGCAAAGTTTGTTCATTTTCTCGCTTTGCTTTTGAGACATCGATTTCTTCTACCTTATAGAAACCAATCGTGAGATTATCTACTTTACATTCACCAGGAGATTGTGCCGTATCGCCCGTTGTACACTCTTTACTGGTTTGCTCCAAATGTACATCTGCAGAATTGGGATCCTTGTTCAACTTATTCACCAAAGTTGCAAGTTCATTCCAATCCTTATACTTAGTCAAATCTAGAGTTACATTATTGCCAGGCGCTTTATCAATTGATGTTACTTTAGTAACCTTGTATTTAACACCATTGAGCTTAGTTTGATTCGCAAGCGCATCTCCTTTAATCTCACGCCCGTCATTGGTCGCATTGATCTTATCGCCCACTTCATACTTATGAATCGTAATTGAGCCAGTGCGGCTATCTTCACCTTGAACCCAAGGCGCCTTCGGAGTTGGATCCGGCTGTGGCGGTGCACCAAAGGCTGCCATGGATGAGCCCATCAGCGCTACACCGGTAACGGCAGCGGCAAGAGTGCGCTTAAACCCTTTCGCTTTCATTTATTTTTTCCTTTCAAAATATGGAGTTCAGATCAATATTGAACTTTCCAAAACTTTTTAGTTGTTTGAACTTACTAGACGCTGCCCAATGCGGGAAGCTCCTGCCTGCATTCCACCATTAAGGTTCTTGCCGGCGAAATACGAGATATACGGCGCCTCCTAACAACGGAACTAGTAGTAACAACACGTACAATCCGAAGCCGTCAATCCCGGTAGTCGGCAAAGTAGCTGCTTCGCGATCGTAAACCTGATATCCCACTACCTGCATTGGCGTACTTGCATTAAGCGCAATCACTGAATCCGTGCCGAAAGTGACCCGCGGCAAAGGCGTTTTCACTGCTACACCGGTTTCGTTTTCAGTAATCGACACAAATTCGGGGTTGTAAAGAAGTTCATTGTTGCTTGCATCGAAAAGAACTTCCTGCGGCGGATTCGCGATCACGCTTGGTTCTGCCGCAAAATTACTTGCCGCAAGTAGATTCACTGCCTGCTTCGGCAGCGGCGTGCTCGCACCAGCTTCTGCCATTGGGCGCACTTCACAAGCAGTGCCGACTGGCAGCGGAGCAAACGTATGATAATTCGTGGCTTTCTCAAGTGGCACCGTCTTGCCTGGCTGAGCAGGAGCCGGATTCGGCTTAGTAGCAAAAGTATTCACGATGTCATTGATTTCCCCTGGCTGCTGATTCGCTTTCACCGTCCAACCGCCAGCTTTCATCAACCGTTGCGGGATTAACGGCGCGCCGTTCGCACCAGATGGAAGCTCACACTTGTATCCATAATTGAATGCCACATTATGCAAATCCACTGCACGGCCATTTAACTGTGCACCACCTTCAAGACCCTCCAGATAGGTAGCAAAACTGTAGTTCACACGCGGCACATAATACGAATTATTGAAAAGTACAAAGTTCCCGCGCTTATTTTCCGCAGCTTGCGGATCTACCGCTGCCAACTCGATATTTTGCACAGCAGCTGCACTTGGATCATTGATATTCGCCATTTCCTTCAGCAGGATTCGCTTAGCTGGATTATCAGGCATCCCCTTGCCGTTGATCTTATGCTCCACGCGAGAATCTAGCCGCACTAGCTGCGTATCGCCAGCCTTGAACTTGTCTAAGGGGTTTGCCGGCTCAGCAGTAGCTCCCAAAGTGTATCCAGGATTATGCTGCACGAAACTGCATCGCGAGCCTACCGGCAAATCAATCAGCCGCTGATTTTGCGCAGACTCCGGCTCGCCAGCCTGAAACTCAGGATTATCCACTTGGATCCGTGCCAAACTGATTGCTTCGCTTCCGGCTGGAGGCGTATTATTCGCCGGCAAGCTTACAACGCCCTGATAAACTACCGCTTTGCCTTCGGCAGCCGTAGCTGTACCTGCGCCGCTCACCTTTTCTTTCAACACTGGATCTTCGCAAACATAGGAAACCACGTAATTGTTGATCCCGAGCTCTTCCTTTTGCAAATTGAACTGATCATGATTGCTCATCATCTGCCCCAACACCATTGGGGTACGTTCACGAGTGTACTTATTATTCAAGGTGATTAAGGATGCGATCTGCTTTCCATTTTCACTACCAACAAGGCTCTTCGTGATCGGGAAACTTGCCTTGAATGCTTCATTTTCAGCAGGTGTTTGCGAAGCAATCGCAAAATCAGCGTCGGTAATTGCCGTCGGAGCATTCTCCCCTACCTGCCGTTGCACAGTCAGTGCGGTGGAAGTAGTTGCATCATATGATTCAAATTTGTCTTCGGCGATCTCGCAGGTGTATCCGAGCGGGATCTCGCGCATCAAACGCTGCTCATCAGCGGTATTCCCAAATTGCGTATTCGGTTTCAACCCGCTATTACCGCCGACAGTGAATGTCCAATTCGACTGATTGGTATTCACATCGACACCGCCGATATTGGTGGACGCATCCTGCTTCACATAGCAGCGCACCCGCACACCAAAACTATCATTTGCGCCAAGTGCTTTTCCGTCGCCACTCAACTTCTTCTCGAATATTAGCTTCGTTTTTTCAAAATTGTATGTATTCAACGGAGAAAGCGTGCCAAAGAAGTTCTCCGGCAGTTTCCGTGGTACGTAAGGCGCTACAGCCTGATTATAATTCCCATAGGCTTTCGCATCATTATCCGTATTACAATTCTGGAGCGCACTTGCATCGGAATTGATCTGCAAATTCAATGGATCGATCCCTTGCGGAGTATCCTGGCATTGCTTGGAAAGATACTTGTTTCCTGCTGCTGGCTGATCCTTTGGCAGCGTGATTGTGATTTCCTTTTCACCGGTTGCCTTGCCTGAATCTTTATCAGTAACAGGCTTTTCAGTGAGTGGAATCCGCTGTTCGCCGTCGCGTGCCATCGGCCCGTCAGTAGCCGACCAAGCCATGCTCCATTTCGCATTTTCAATGATCGCGCCTTGATCGCTTTGATCCTGCGGATTCGTAGCATGTGCTAGTTCTTTGAAGGTACAGTCAGCACCAGCCGGTAAACCTTGCATGAAGTTTGGTACAGCGCCAAGGTTGAAACGCGATAGGTTGTACCAGGTATCATCAACTACCGTCTGACCATTCAAAGTACACTTGTATGCCACAGCATAGAGTTTCGCAGCAAGAATTTGCGATACGCCTTCACCAGCGACCTTCTTCTTCATCCCCACGGTAGCGCCCTGCATCTGGTAGCCCAGATTATAGGTGGCGTTAATCGCTTGCTCACCCACCGTGAACTTCGCGGAAGTAAGTGGCTCTGTGCCGGTGGTGGGCTGCACACCAGTTACACTCCAACCTGGCTGCGCCCCACTGGCAATCGCTGCGTCAGGCGAGGTGAGCAGATTTGCGCCAGCTACTTTGAGTGCTTTCGCTGGCTCGCCGCTTTGCCCATTCACATTCGTGGTAAATTCACACTTCCAGCCCACGCCAACTTCTTTATTGAAGTTGACGGTAGCGAAAGTCCCATTCGGATTAGCAATAGTAGTACGTTCTAGGGTAAGTGCACCATCAGTTGGATCAGCGCCGTAATAGCATTTCGCTGTGACCTTCACTTGCGCAGCAGCATTACGTGCCGCAAATGCTTTCTGCCAATTCTCAGCAGCGCCGCGTGCATTAGCAGGCTGTTTTGCATAAGTATTCACAGTTGCTTGCAGCCGCACAGTGTTCAGCGAGTATGGTGCCGTGATTTGAATCGTGTATCCTGCATCGGCTGTTGCGGGAGTGGTGAAAGTATAGGTATTTCCTTGTGTTGAAGTAGAAACACCTGCATCTAGCCCGGTGCTATTGAATCCGATCGCCCCAAGTTTGAGCGCCTTATTTGCGATCGTGCCGGAGTTGAGCGTTAAGGTACATTCCGTGCCGACCGGCAGTTTCACATTACCGTTTGCGGTAGAAACGCCATCAGCAAAGTTCAGGTTCACCGTCTTTACTGGCTCTGCCCCGCATCGCAGTGTAGCAGTCTGCTGCTTTGGAATAGCTGTAGCCACGGGATCACTAAGCGCAAAGCCTTTTGCTTGCAATACCAAAGAAACATTTGCTTCTCCGACGAGCGGTTTGAATGTGCTGGTAACTGCAATCCTATTTGATGCAGGATTTTCGGCAATCGTAACTTCATTCGGCTGTGCCTCATTAGTTACTGATGCGCGGGTAGTGCTCACTATTGTAGTAGATTCATGTGAACACACAGTGCCTACCGGCAGATCCGAGATCTTCCATGTTTTCCCTTCTCCGGAAGCAGGAGAGTTTGGAAAATCCGTCCCTGGATAAGTGTATGATTTCGTATTCGGCTTACCAGCTTCGTCTTGACTCCACGGGAAACGGCATTGAATCGTAGTAGCCTTTAGCAAATCACGCATTTCTTGCTGATGGGCAGATTCCATTGCGCTCACGTCTGAAGTGTGTGAGACGGTTAAATCCGCTTTCTTAAATTCCAGATTGTGCGTTACCTTCAGTGGATTTTTAGCTTTTTCTGCACTGGATTCAAATGTCACCTGATTCGCCGTTATCTTCAGCATATTGGGCTTGTCGATACCAGTGATCGAATCGAGCTTCGGCTTGAGCGTGCAGGAAAGATTCGCCGGTACAGTGAACTTATTATTCACATCATTCTTGCCTTTGGTGAAGGAAAGATTTTTATCGGTGCCAGCTTCTTCGTCACCGTTTAGATCAACCTTATTATTTGCGTTCGCTGGGTCTGTACAGGAAAGCTCCCACGGGAAGGATCCGTTATTACCACGGAAAGCTGCTTCACCGGTGAGTTGCTGATCAACTTTGAACGTCACTGGCTCGCGATCAATCTTGAAGTTTAACTGCAAGCGCAACTGCATATCCGTATTTTTCGGATCGCGATCTTCGCGCCATGCTTGATCGCCAACTGGCACGTAGATCGTATTTGAACTACATTTTGGCGCATCTGGGCGTTGCGCGATTGGGAGCGGCTGCCCATTTCGGTAAAGATTTTGATGTAATTTACCATTTTCAAATACTAAGGAGCCGTCGCCATTAGTTTTTGGTACGCGCACGTCTTTCGCGCCCGGCACATTACGGATCAAATGCTTTTGATAATAATCTGCATAATCCGCCTGGCACATATCCGAGTTGAGCGTCATATTTGATAGCGACCATCCCTGATGATTCGCAGAAAGCCATTCATCCATCGTTGGGATATTTTGCCCACCAGATTGCGGGCGTGCCACACCAGCATCTGCTAATGCTTTAATCTGTTCCGTGCTGGCTTGCACGAAACAATGTGTGCCTACTGCGAAGAATTTGTTTTTGTTACTATCGCTAATGGCAAGATAGCCATCAGTTCCACCCGCATTATTTTTTACGAGCTTCAGCGGCACAATACTATCGGCAAGATCACCAGTGCCAGGGTAGTCAAGAGTACCAACCAAGCTTTCTGGCGGATTTGCTGGGTCAGGCATATAACGGCACTTTAAGCCGACGGCTATTTGCTCTGGCAGTTGCGCGTTCTGCAAAGCAGCTGGAAGATCAACTTTCACCCGTGCCGTGATTGCAGATTTTTGGGCAGTGTAATGAGTTTGCGATCTAATCAATGCTGCTTTCCCAGAAGCCGCAGGCATAGACATTAATGCGCTTTCATATTTACGCGGATTAGTAATCGGCGTATTGCCCTGCAACTTCCCCGTCACTTTATCTGTGACTTTCACACCCGCTATAGCACGATATTCAGTATTCGTATCGAAAAGATTATCTGCCGGTACGGAAGCGAGCAGCTCAGGCTTATCGTATACGCCTTCTTCATCATTGGTGGTCGTATTCCATTCATTTTCTTTGTAACGGAAGGATTCCCAATCGAATTTTGGCGGCAGCTTTACCTGCTCTTCAAAATTACAGACAGTGCCGAGCGGTGCACGGGTAATTACTTTATCGCGCCCAGTCAAATACTGGGTTTCGATTGATTGCGGCTGCCCAGCAGTAGTTGACCGTTTCTCAAACGGATAAAGGGGTATTTCAAGTTCGTCTTGCACTTTCGTGTGAATCTTGAAATTCGCTGGATTCGGCAGCTTTTGATTATCTTGCAGACCGCCATTGATATTGTAATTATCTACATTTGATTTCCCTGTATTGGAATCATATCCACGATAGACACGCGGTTTGCCATTATTTTGACCACCGCGCTCAATATCGAGCGGATCTTTACAAGTATAGCCAACCTTAAATTCGGCACCAGAAATATCGTAGCCAAGCGCAGAAGGAGCCACATCCGCGTATTTATTGAATTTAATTTCTTCAATCGGACGAGAATAGAAGGCGCACTTCACATAGGTGTAATCAGGATTAGCTCCAGTATGATTCGCAAATGATGCACCAACAGTTATTCCGTGCCCGCTTGCGCCAACATTTAAGCCTGCCTCTTTCCCCATACTTTTAATGACAAGATTGGTGATATCTTTCGGCTTTTGATTTCGGGAATATCCGATACACCGCAACGGCGGTTTACCCGGATATTTAGCGTTGAATGCAGTGGTAAGAAAATCTCTTTGCGGATTCGTAGGATCGAGCTGCTTCATCCCAAGAAATTGAAAACGATCAATTAACCGACCATTTTGCTCTTCCATTGCCATCGTTGGAAACTCGGCAGCACCAAATTCATTCGTAGTGAGAGGAGCATTAATTTGTTGGTTAACGCCGTTAACATCAAATTTTACAGTAGCACCTGCACGCGGACCGAGATGGTTAAATTCTCCATCCACTTTTTCGCTGCGCACTGAAACACACGGAGATTGGTAAAATAAATCGCCAATCGTTTCGGAAAATTTGCCGGTAATCGTAGCATTCTGCGCGTGCGCGCCATTGCTGTAATCAAACGTAAAGCCAATACCGTAACCACCGGGATTGTGAGTTAGGAAGATGATTCTATCAGAAGACGTATCTCCACCACTGCCTGGGATCGCGCGACCTTTACCATCAGTAATTGGTACGACGGTACCACGTTCATCAATGCGCCGTTCGAGATTTGCAAAGGCTTTTTCGAGCTTCCATTTTGCATTATTTCCAGCAGGACCAACTGCTACAAAATGGATATCTGTACCCATCAGGCTCAATTCTTGAAAATATTTATTTAGCTTTTCTAAAACCTTATTTTCGTTCACTCTCGTATCATTTGGACCCTCGAAAACTGTCCACATAGGGCCGTAGAGGAAAATATCTGAATATGGTGTTTGACCGCTGTTAACCATATCCCAGGAATCTTGCAAGACCTTCTGAATTGCCATATCCCAATTCGAGCCGTCTCCGCTTCTACGGCGATCCCCATCTTCTGTAGCATCAAGTGACTTGATTTTATTTACAATCGTCTCATAACCATCCGGAGTATCAAGCGGGGTCGCAGGAATATCCTGAGTATTACCCGATGCGTGACCACCAACAATTCTGCCGCCATTCATCCAACCAGTAGCTTTAAACTTATCAAAAGTGTAAATGCCTAAATCGACAGGCGCGCCAGCTACTTTATCTACAATGTCAAGAATCTGATCAGCTTGATCTGTACGACGAACTATTCTCTCCGTCTGGGATCTGCCGTTTATATCAATATAAGTAGTTTCCCGGAGAGACCGCTTCGGATCTCCACCGATATTGATTATCTTGCGTACATCCTGCGTTGAAGGAATATTTTTCCGATCGGATTCTCTCGGCACACGACGTGTATTAATGGCAGCCCCAGTAGTGAAAATACCGCCCATCGTCTCCCAGGTATATTCAGGCGCAAAATCAAACATCAACGCAATTTTTGAGCGTTGGCAACGCTTGAGTTTCTGTTGCGGATCAACCGTATTCGTATCGAAAGGCTTATTTACATCACGCGGCCAGGGATCGCCTTTCCCGCCAACAATATAATCTCCAGCAAGGGGATTGCCAGCAGCGCGATCATCTGCGAGCGCGCGGGTTTCACCAGCTGCACGGTTCGTCCGGTCAAGAGCAGAATTAGCATCATTCGGTGCTGCAATCGCTGAGTTTGCATCCCCAGAAATCAGAATGCTTGGAAATAGCAAACCAAGCGCCGCCAAAGAGACGACGAGTTTCTGGCGAATCCTGCGATTTTTCACGTCACAATCCCTATCTAGACAATACAGATTGCCGAGAGTAGAGCTGCAGCATCAGATGCAATCTAGAATTTTTGTGAGCAGAGCGCAGAGGAATACCAGGGTACAACCAATATTCGGGGCTGACAGCTGAGCTTAATTACAAAATTCCGTGCACGAAATGCGTTAGATACAGCTACTACTGCCCCCCCCCCCGAGAATCTGAAGTGCTCTTCATTAGTATTCTTCACAAGTGCAGCGCAAATCATATTGCATATTTAAATCAAAGCGCTGATTTACTTTCGATGATATACCCAGATTGTGAAAAAATAAAACGGTTTTCGCAAAATTCTTCCAGAAAAATTATAAAAAGCCTGCTCAATCGCGATTTTCTGATTTCACAGAAATTGTTACATTGTTATTTAATAATCAACTTTTCTCGCAAAGCGCGATTTTTCGGATTCATCATCCGATTCGTCTTCATGATCAGAATCGCGCCCATCGTCAATATTGCGGCAAATACATATCCCCCGGGAGCAAGCCTGATCACGCCCCTGCCACGCTAATCCCCTTCGGCAGCAGAAAGCGGCGGGGATGCGCTAGATTTGCAGCGCATCCCCGCCGCTTTCTGTGATTACCCGATATTCGTCACCATGACTGCGGCACTGGAGCACCTTCACGATAACCAGAAGCAGACTGCAAGCCCACCACTGCCTGCTCCCTAAATTCACCTATCGTGCGCGCACCAGCATAAGTAAATGCCGAACGGACACCAGAAATAATTTGATCAATCAAATCTTCCACACCCGGACGTTCAGGATTTATATACATCCGTGCCACCGAAATGCCTTCCTCAAAAAGCGCCTTCCGGGCCCGATCAAAATCAGAATCCGCAGCCGTCCGGTTCCGCACCGCACGCTTCGATGCCATCCCGAAAGATTCCTTATAAATCCGCCCGTCAGCATCCGAACGCAAATCACCAGGAGATTCATACGTACCGGCAAACCAAGAACCAACCATCACATTAGATGCACCTGCCGCAAGCGCCAGCGCCACATCACGCGGATGCCGTACACCGCCATCCGCCCACACATGTGCACCAAATTTTGCAGCCTCAGCCGCACATTCAAGCACTGCCGAAAACTGTGGACGCCCCACACCCGTCTGCATCCGTGTAGTACACATCGCGCCCGGCCCGACGCCGACCTTCACGATCGAAGCACCTGCTGCCACGAGATCACGCACACCAGCTGCAGCCACGACGTTTCCCGCCACGATCGGGAAATCTGCCGGAAGCACTGCACGTACCTGCCGTACTGCTGCCAACATTTTTTCCTGATGCCCATGCGCAGTATCTACCACGATCACATCTACACCAGCTGCTACAAGCTGCTGTGCTTTCCCTGCCGGATCACCATTCATCCCGATTGCCGCGCCAATCCGTAACTGATTATTGGCATCAACTGCTGGCGAATAAATCGTCGAACGCAGCGCGCCCGCACGCGTATACACGCCAAGGAGCTTCCCCTGCGCATCAACCACTGGCGCAAAATTAAGATGCGCCTCTTTTAACTGGATAAAAGCATCCCGCGGAGCAGTGCCTTCAGCAATCGTGATCAGCTTGGTACTCATCACCTCACGCAATTGCGTGAAACGATCCACGCCCGTAAGATCCGATTCAGCCACCATCCCAAGTGGAATATTGCTTTCCGGATCAATCACTACCGCAGCTTTATGGGCACGCTTCGGGAGAAGCGTCAGCCCATACCCACACGTATGATGTGGTTTTAATACCACTGGAGTTTCGTAAACCAGATGCCGAGACTTTACTTTACGTACAGTTTCGATTACCACATCGACTGGGATATCCTGCGGGATCACCACCAGACCACCGCGGCGGGCCACGGTTTCAGCCATCCGCTTCCCGGCGATTGCCGTCATATTCGCGACCACCAGCGGGATCGTAGTACCCGTGCCGTCTGCGGTTTTCAGATCCACATTATTGCGAGATCCAACATTCGAGTATGACGGCACCATGAATACATCGTCATAGGTTAAATCAAAACTGGGTTTCAAATCATTCAAGAACTTCACCGATATATGGTACTTGAATTCACCACATCACGTGAAGCTATTCCAAATACTGGATAGATTATGTTCAATTCATCCCCACAGCTACGAGTCATCACTCCCAAAACCAGTACAACAAAACTCAACATAAAATCCCACATGCAAATCTTGAACTCACACTCACTTTGCCATCGAACGATAAACATCTAAAGATGGAAGAGTTTCAATATACGTCATCAAAACACCATGAGTTCGATACACTTTCGTGAATGTTTCACTAGGATCTCCAAGAAAAGCAAGATCCCACTGGCAATACATGCCCACATCATCACAAACACGATACATTTCATGTTCACGCACATGCTCCGGCACACTCTCATATAATTCGCCAAATGATAAAAGCAGCAACAGACCAGTAACTACACACGCTATCGCAGCATACACCGAGCTAATCAGCAGATAGATCCCGTCGCCAATTATTTTCCATCCCTCCGAAAATCTTTTTCGCAATACTGACAGCATCCATATTTTATAAATCACAATTGCCAGCATTGCCGCAAGCACCAATACCTGTGTAGCACTCGTGCACCCGCACAAAATAAAAAGAAAATTATAGAGCCACCACACATAAACCGTGCCTGTAGGGAAGAAATTTTCACTTAGCAAAAGCAAATAGCTCAAAATTGCTGTAATTAGTAATGCTACTTCAGCTCGGAACCACCAGCGCTGATACCAAGGTACTTTTTTCTGAAAAGCCGTTGTCTGAGAATTTTCTTCACCTGCCAACAGATGCATCTCACTTCCCAAACGCAGTATCCGCTTTTCATTATTGAACCGACTTGTTTTGCACTATTTTACCGCCAGCTAGATGAAATAGGCTGCGCAGCAGATCTTATATATTCAGTGCAAGATACAATCTTCCGCACCGAAATTTACTGTAGTATAGCGCGAATTTCGAAGACGCTGTATTCAGTTACCATGATTCTGGGTAAAGACGGGCTGAAGATCTCACTCACCCAAAACATTTCCCTGGGACTATTACACGTTGAATCGAAACTCCACCCAGTACACTTCACTCTCGATATTCTTCGGCACCGTAGTAGTAGTCTTCGTGATTAACTAATTCATCCTCTTAACTGTTCAGCTATGTCGCGACCAGCATACAGAATCCGCACGACTACTACTGAATTAGTCAGCTCATCCGCATGATAAAAGATTTCATAATTGCCTACCTTAGTCACTCGCACTTGCACAGCACCCATCGCTAGATCGTCTAGCACTCTGTGGCGCAAAGGATACTCAGCGAGGCTACGAATCCTTGATCTGATTGCCTCTTCAATATGATTCGCCACCTACGGAGCACCCAAATCCCAAGCAAGGTAGACGTAAATGTCGGCCAAGTCCGCCTGCGCCTCAGCCGAATAGGCGATGTCCCACATTTTAACGTCCGATTGTGCTCACACTGGCGCGAAGCGCGCTCATTGCTGCATCTACCTCGTCAGCTGTAGCGGTGCGACCAGCCGCAATCGAGTCGAGCCCTTTTTGGAGTTCATCGCGAAACTCTGCTTCACTCAAGCTCGCATGCGCCACAGGCACACCTGTGCGCGGACGGCTAGTCAGCGCAAACGGTATTCCACCTTGGATTACTACTTGCCGCAGAAACATATCCACCGCATTGCTCATAGGGATACCAAGTTTACTTAACACCTCTTCGGCGTTCTCTTTTACTTCTGGTTCTACCCGAGCAAACACCGTAGCACTTCGTGCCATAGCTGTTCCTTTCTCCGTCCTATTCACCATAATCTCACATTAGCTAGCTTATAGCTAGCTAATAACTTACAGCATGACTAGCGCCGGATTGTTCGCGCTACCGGCTCACTAGTAGCAGCATCCCTCAGGAGTTGGACTCTGGAGCCACCAGCCACTCGCGCGCCTTCCGGCAGACATCCCGAAACTGCGGGTGATCTTGCACGATCTGGCGCTGCCGCACGTAAAAGACATTCATTTTTAGTAATTATGCTTACTGCTTTGAGTGCAGCTGCCCGGCAGCACCGATTGTCCAGATTTGATGTGAAGAGTCTGCAAATTCAAACCTAGTAATCATCCCCGCACCTTTCCCCTTAACAAGCAAATCCACAATTTCTGGTTTCAAGGACAAGTCAACAAGTGTTCCCCAATGATAAACCGGATGACTTGGAACGACGAACTGCCCCGGAGGTATCACGCTCAAGGCAAGAGGCTTATTCGGAGCGCGGCCATCAAGTTTTTGGCTTTCAATTTTAATATCAAAAATTGGTTTGGTTGATCCATTGTAAATATAGATTGCCCATTGTTCTGATTTATCTCGATTAGGCAAGCATGCACCCACCGCAAACACTAGCTCCGCCTGTTCACGCCGCATGGCAAGTGCTCGCTTTGAATCACGATTCTGCTCAATATTCAGCATTCGCTGACTGGACTTCCAGCTCATCGAAGCTGCGATAACAGCAAGAAGACCGCCGACTGCCGAAATCCAGTCAGCAAGACTGCCCATTTCAAACATCGTTCGTCCTAAACCTACTAGTATTTTCTTTATCTATGCATAAATTTTCTCTTAATCGATCAATCTGAAACCAGCCTATACGAACCGGATACTGCAGGTTAGTTTCAGATTGAACAGCAATAGCGGAATAAGATAATCGCGAAAATCATTATCAATGCCGATAATGATTACACATTAAACCGAAACTCCACAACATCTCCGTCTTGCATTACGTATTCTTTGCCTTCCATGCGTACTTTGCCGTGTGCTTTACATTCTTGCATCGAGCCATATTCGAGCAGATCGGCAAAAGATACTACTTCCGCTTTAATGAAGCCACGCTCAAAATCAGTATGGATCACGCCAGCCGCCTGCGGGGCCGTCCACCCTTTGTGGATCGTCCAGGCGCGGGCTTCTTTCGGACCAGCAGTGAGATACGTTTGCAATCCGAGCGTATCGAATCCAACACGGGCGAGCTGATCAAGCCCTGATTCCTCTTGCCCTGCTTCCGCGAGCATCTCGCGAGCTTCATCTTCTGCAAGCTCTACCAGCTCTGCCTCAAATTTCGCATCTAGGAAAATTGCCTCTGCCGGCGCAACGAGTGCCCGTAGTTTTTCCTGCATTTCTTGATCTGCAAGGCCAGCATCGTCAGTGTTAAATACATAAATAAACGGTTTCGCCGTCATTAATTGGAACGACTTCAAGATGTCTGGATCAAGACCTCCGCCAGCAGCAGAAAGCGTCTTGCCCTGTTCAAGAATCGCAAGTGCAGCTTTTGCTGTTTCCACTACTTCTTTCTCAATTTTCTTTCCGGTCAGCTCCTTTTGCAGGCGCGGCAACTGCTTTTCCAGTGTTTGTATATCAGCAAGCACAAGCTCTGTAGTGATCGTTTCAATATCGGCTGCCGGATCCACTTTTCCATCTACATGCACCACATCAGGATCCGCAAATGCCCGCGTGACCTGGCAGATCGCATCTGCCTCACGAATATTTGCAAGGAATTGATTTCCCAGCCCTTCACCTTCTGAAGCACCGCGCACGATTCCCGCAATATCCACGAACGACACTGTTGCCGGTAAAAGTTTTGCCGATCCGAAAATTTCGGCGAGTTTTTGCAACCGCGGATCTGGTAAAGGCACCACACCAACATTTGGTTCGATAGTTGCGAACGGGTAGTTTGCCGCAAGCACGGTTGCGCGAGTAAGCGCGTTAAAAAGAGTTGACTTCCCGACGTTTGGGAGTCCTGCAATTCCAATTGTTAAAGCCACGCGCTTAAGTCTAGTGGGAATGGCGTGTTTGTGCGAATTTGGGGATGCACCTGAGTTTCGGGTGTGAAATTCGGCTTGCCGCAGGAAAATTTGCGTTTTATTCGTATTGCGGGGGCTGATGGCGTGCTTGCAGAATCAGATTTTTCCTCACAAAGATCACTTTTCCGCTTAATTTCAGGCTTTATCGAAAAAGCAAGGAATTTTCCAGGGAGCGGTCAGTTAATCTGTTTTCATGGAAATCAATGTAGTAATAATGATGCTTGTAATGCTTGCAATCGGTAGCGCAGCTGGTTTTTTCGCAGCTAAATTCCAGAATGCGAGCCAATTACGGCAGGTAGAATCAAAGGCAAGTGCTTTACGTGAAGAACTTTTACTCACGCAAGGGCAATTGGAGCAATTACGCGTATCGAATCGTGAGCTATCTGCACGCCACGAGGAGCACGGTGAGCTACTCCAAGCGCTCACCCCGCTGCAAAAGCAACTCGATTTAGTGAATCGGCAAGTATCTGAGCTTGATCAGCATACTGCCGGAGCATCAGAAAAATTACTGAATCAGCTTGCCAATGATGCAAAATTACAGGCAGAGTTACGCAACACTGCAAATGAGCTCAGCTCCGCTCTTCGTTCCACATCCGCGCGCGGAAATTGGGGCGAAATGCAGTTGCAACGTATTTTTGAAGCAGCTGGGATGATCGCGCACGTAGATTTTAGTTTGCAGCAGCAAAGTTCTAATTTCACGGACGGAATCTTAAGTAACGAAAAACGTGGGCTGCGCCCTGATGCTACCGTTCACTTACCGAATGGAGGGCATCTTGCGATAGACGCAAAAGTACCACTCAGCGCATATTTGAAAGCACAAGCGATCACCGGCAGCGATGCTACGCAAATCGCTGCAAAAGCGCAATATCTTAATGCGCACGCAAAAGCGCTGGCTGCGCATGTAAAAGAATTAGTGAAACGGAATTATCCTGCAGATTTTACCGATTCTCCACAACTCACAGTGCTGTTTGTACCTTCAGAAGCATTGCTTGCTGAAGCACTTGAGCGCGATCCAACACTGCTTGAGAATTCTTTTCGTGACGGCGTAGTGCTTACTTCACCTACTTCACTACTTGCATTACTGCGAGCAATTGCCACGATTTGGGCATCATCTGCAGCTACCACTGAAGCAGCAAAAATCGTGAATCTTGGGCGCACACTGATTGATCGCTTAAACGTTACAACAAAACACTTAAACTCACTCGGAAAGTCTCTCAGCGCTTCAGTAAAACACTACAATTCCGCATTAGGTTCATTAGAATCACGCGTACTAACCACTGCAAGGCAGTTCGATTCGATCGAAACGGAAGGGCTGGAATTAACGCAAACAGCTTTGCAGATCAGTGCGGAAGCAGGGCAAGTGCGGCAATTTGTCGATCCAAGATTCACGATTCAAGAATCAGACCCCGATGAAAATCTATTTTAGATTCACTTCGTGTTCTGACTCGAACGTGCATTAGATACCGGCACATCCTTGTCACGCGGACGATGCGGACGATCCACTTCAATTCCTACTTCCTTCAAATCAGAACGGAGATTCTTTGGCAATGAAAAACGCACATCCTCACGCACCGTCTTCACATTCTCCACCTCAGTGAATCCCAGATCGTTCAGCCACTGCACTACTTCACGAACAAGAATCTCAGGCACGGAAGCTCCCGAAGTAACGCCAATCGTGCGCGCACCGGTAAACCAATCCGGATCAAGCTCGCTCACCTTATCCACACGATAAGCTGCACCAGCTCCAGCCTCAAGCGCCACTTCCACCAACCGTACCGAATTAGAAGAATTGGCTGAACCAACTACAATCACCACATCAGATTGCGGAGCCATTACCTTTACCGAACCCTGCCGATTCTGCGTGGCATAACAGATATCATCAGAGGGCGGATCGATCAGATTTGGAAAACGCTCACGCAAACTCTGCACAATTTTCATCGTTTCATCAACCGAAAGAGTAGTCTGTGAAATCCATACCACTTTATTTGGGTCACGCACCTCAATTGCAGCAACATCATCCGGACCGTTCACCACCTGAATATGTTGCGGAGCCTCACCTTGCGTGCCTTCAACTTCCTCGTGCCCTTCATGCCCGATCAATAAAATATCGTAATCTTCGCCCGCGAAACGCACCGCTTGCTTATGCACTTTCGTCACCAGCGGGCAGGTAGCATCAATCGTCATCAATTGCCGCTCATCCGCCTGCTCGTGAACTACCGGAGAAACACCATGCGCCGAAAAAACAACCCTTTTCCCATACGGCACATCTTCGATTTCATCAACAAAAATTGCCCCTCGCTGCGTAAGCGTTTCCACCACAAACTTGTTGTGCACGATCTCTTTGCGGACATAAATTGGAGCACCATACAATTCGAGCGCTTTCTCAACAGCATCCACTGCACGATCCACCCCCGCACAATAACCGCGTGGAGTTGCAAGCAGAATCTTCTTCCCCTCCGGTGAGGGCACAGACGGCATATCTGTTGGAAAAGCAGACACACCCGCAAGCGAGACTTTCGTCCTTTCCATACTTCCGCCTTCGATATTTGCCATCAACATTCCTCCCGTATCAACCGCTATGCCCCCACATTACCAGCAGGAAGTGAAACAATTACAGCTATGAAACAACAGACCCCGATACCGTCACATCTTCCGCAACTCGCAGCTCACACCACGCCAGAGCAGCCGTGGCCGCTACGCCTGCTCTCGACAAAAATTGCCGAGTACGTAAGCAAAATGTCACGTCTCTGGGTCGAAGGTGAGATCATCACCCTCGTACGCCGCCCAAACGCGAAAGTACAATTCTTTACACTCGCCGATTTAGAAGAAAAAGTCTCAATCAACGTAAAAATTTTCTCCCACGCACTCCCTGCCGGCATTGAATCCGGTTCACGCGTAGTGATCTGCGCTAAACCAGACTTCTGGGCAGGAAACGGATCACTTGCATTATTTGCCGACGAAGTACGCGCTGTGGGAATCGGAGAAATCCTTGCCCGCATTGAGCAACTCAAACAACGGCTCGCAGCAGAAGGACTATTCGCCGCAAACCGCAAACTTCCCCTCCCATTCCTCCCGCAAAAAATCGGATTGATCTGCGGGCGCAACACCAAAGCCATGCATGATGTGATCGTAAATGCGCGCGCCCGCTGGGCAAGCGCCGAATTTGCAGTAAAAGAAGTACAAGTGCAAGGCACCGAAGCAGTTCCAGCAATGCTGAAAGCTTTCGCAGAACTGGATGCAGATCCAAATGTAGCAGTGATCGTATTTGCTCGCGGTGGCGGATCAGTAGAAGACCTCCTCCCCTTTTCCGACGAACAACTCGTGCGCGCAGTTGCCGCAGCAAGCACTCCCGTCGTCTCTGCAATCGGCCACGAAACTGATAACCCCGTGCTCGATTTCGTCGCCGACTACCGCGCATCTACCCCAACAGCAGCTGCAAAACGCATCGTGCCAGACGTAACCGAAGAAAAACAAAACTTAAATCAAGCTCTTTCACGAATGCGCAATGCATTCACGCAAAAGATCAACATAATGCAAAATGAGCTCAACCAAATCAGACAACGCCCGATCTTCGCAAACCCAGAAAACTTAGTCATTAACCGTCACGAAGATATCCAAAATCTGCACTACACACTCCGCAACCAAATCCAACACAGAATTAAACTTTCCACCACGGATTTCACAGGTTTACTCAAACAACTGCGGACTTTATCCCCATATTCAACGATTTCTCGCGGATACAGTGTGTTACATAGGATTGACGGCACTATCGTCACCAGCACAAAAGAAGTTAAAGCAAACACAAAACTTGCAGCAATTTTGAAAGATGGCACTCTCGCCCTGCAAGTAAATAATTCTCAAACAAATACAAATACAAATACAAGCGATAATTTCACCCAAAAATAAAAAGCAAAATAGACTCATTCCAAAACTGCCAATACCTTACTAAACTAAACCCGACAGCAAAATAAGTATGCAACTCAAAACAAGCCACAGGAAAGGAAAAACATGAATCATGAACCACCCTCCTCCGCAGGCACAGCAGCTCAACTCGATGCAAAAGTTGCAAACCTTAGCTATGAAGAAGCACGTGCCCAGCTCGTAGAAATAGTGAGTCGTCTTGAGCAAGGAAGTATCCCACTCGAAGAATCGATCACGCTTTGGGAATTCGGCGAAGCCCTGGCACGCCGCTGCGAATCATGGCTCGAAGGAGCACGCGAGCGCCTCGCCCAAGTACAGGCACAGGCACAGGCACAGGCACAGGCACAGGCACAGGCACAGGCACAGGCACAGGCACAGGCACAGGGAAATTATCAGCTAGAAACACAAACCCCAACTAGCCCAAACCCAACAGCTTCTTTCACCGACCCATCCGTTACGATAGCGCACCAAAACAGCGCTCCTGCATCAGCAAAAAGCACCAACACAAGCACAGAAAATCCTAAGGACTAACATGTCGCTGCTCGTAATTGGAGAATCGCTGATCGACGTGATCTATGACGCCGATAATGCCGTCCGCGCAAGACAGCCGGGCGGATCACCATTGAACGTTGCAATTGGGCTCTCCCGGCTCGGGCGCGAAGTCATGCTCCTGACACACATTGGGAAAGATGCCGACGGGCAGGCAATCCAAGATTACTGTGAACGTGAAGGAGTCGAGTTACAACCAGGATCAGTAACAGCCACCCCTACTTCACTAGCTCACGCACACCTCTCGCAGGATCTGTCAGGTATCTACAGTTTTGAAATACACCCCAATTACCCTCACCCACCCACCGATCCCCACGAGCGTGCCGCTTTACTCGAATCAGCACCAAAACTTGTTCACTTCGGGTCAGTCGGAGCACATCTCGCGCCAGGAAATCAAGCAATCAAAGAATGGCTTGACCTCTATCACGGCACGTCCACAATCTCCTACGACCCCAATATTCGGCTCGATCTCGTTGGCCCAGCCACCCGAGTCCGCGAAGAAATCACGAACTTCTTGCCATACATCGACATTTTCAAAGCCTCAGAAGAAGATCTCGCTGCCGTCTTCACCAACGAAACACCAGCACAAATTGCACAACACTGCCTGAAAGCTGGAGTAAAACTCTTCGTCGTCACATACGGCAGCAACGGGCTTGAACTATTCACAACACAACACCAAGTACGCATGCCCGCGATCAAAGCAGAAATAGTTGACACCGTCGGGGCAGGCGATTCACTAATGGCTGCCCTCATTGATGGGCTCGCAAAAATGTCGGTACTCGGAGCAGAAAACAGCAACGGGCTGGCGAATATTTCCCGCGGAATGCTCGTCTCGCTAGGCAAATTTGCTGCCACAGCAGCAAGCATTACCGTCCAGCGTCGCGGAGCAAATCCGCCTACTCGAAAAGAAGTAGCAGCACAATCAGACCTTTACTCAGTCGGCGCGCTCTAACTACAGAACTCCGTATACCCGCCTGAATCTCACCACACATTCTGCAAGAAGGATCTTAAATCTAAGAATTATTTGGCGAGAACCTCCCGCACCAAAGAGCGCAAGAAAAATCCTGCTCCGCACGTCGAGATATTTCACCCGCAAATCCTTCTTCACCCCAGCCGATCGATTCAAAAATATTCACTTCCCGAGCCGTCGCTCACGCAAGGAATAATCACGCAATGCCCGCAAAAAATCAGTCCGCCGAAAATCAGGCCAGTAAGTTTCACAGAAATAAAACTCTGTATGCACCGTCTGCCAGAGCAAAAAACCACTCATTCGCTGCTCGCCAGAAGTACGAATAACCAAATCCGGATCAGGCTGCCCGCGCGTATACATGTGATCCGTAATTGACTCCACTGAAATATTTTCCGCAACCACAGCTAAAGGCACGCCATGCGTAGCCTGCTCACGCAAATAAGACTGCACCGCCCGAGTAATCTCCTGACGTCCGCCATAACCTATCGCCACATTCACCGTCATCCCGGAAAAACTGGCTGTACACGCACAAGCATCACTGATTCGTTTCGCAATAGCTGCTGGCAGCAAAGATAAATCACCAATCGGTAATAACCGCCAATGACCTTTCCTTGAAAGCGTCTCAACTAGACGCGCAATAATATCGAGCAACTCAGTCAGTTCACCAGCAGCCCGCGCCAAATTATCTGTCGAAAGCATCCAGAGTGTCACGATTTCAATCTGCGCAGCATCACACCAGCCAAGCACTTCACTCACGCGATCTGCACCCTTGCGATGCCCAGACGAAGCAGCAACTCCCAAAGATTTTGCCCAGCGACGATTACCATCCAAAATTATTCCAATATGTGCAGGAAGCTTTTGCCCAGCTAATTGCCGACTCAATCGCCGCTCATAAATCGAATATAAAAACTCAGGTACGCGCATGAAAATCACCCAGCTTTACCAGCCACTCGGTCACTAATAAAATAAGTCTAACTGAATCACAGTGTGATTCCTGGCTAATATCCACTCCGATATTAAAGAAAATGGAATGAAAACACTTTCGGAAATACACTCGAAACTAACAGCAAGCACTGCTACCCAAAATATGAGAAGCGGGAAATTGGAGAAATCATGGTGAAAATACGCCAGGCAGCCCAGATCAAGGCAAAGTCATCACCCACCGAAACGGAAAAACTTTCCACCACACGAACACGAAACGAACACACTTCCACCGCATCCCAACACGTGCAAACCCAGCAAAAGAAAAATACAAAACTCCACCGATCCCAGCTACCGAAAACAAAACTTCGCGGCTGGATCCACCTCATTTCCACCCCGCTTTCTCTCGCAAACTCCATCGTGCTACTCGTTTTTGCAGCAAATGGCGGGCAAGCATTCGCCGCGGTACTCTACCTCATCGCCGGCCTCGTTTTATTTGGCTGCTCCGCCACATACCATATTGGCAACTGGAACCCGCGCACAAAAGCAATTCTCCGCCGTTTAGACCATTCAAATATTTTCTTACTCATCGCCGGCACATACACCCCCGTCTCGGTAATGCTGCTTTCCCCACGCGATGCCACTATCGTGCTCTCAATTATTTGGGGCGGATCACTGATCGGCATTCTCATGCACGTCTTTTGGATCAATTCCCCGCGCTGGCTATACGTGATTCTCTACATCCTTCTCGGCTGGGTTGCAATCTGGTTTTTACCCACCTTCTGGCAAAACGGTTCGCCAGCCGTCGTAGTGCTACTCATTGCAGGTGGCGCAGCCTATACGATTGGCGCACTCTTCTACGCATTTCGCTGGCCGAATCCCTGGCCACAATATTTCGGCTTCCACGAATTTTTCCATCTCGGCACTGTCGCCGGATACGCCTGCCATGCCGTAGCGATCTGGCTCGCATTGTTCATTATCCGTTAAACACCTTCATCTCAGCCCGCCCCACTAGCTCATTAACATATCTACGCCTTGGCAGGAATCGGCGCAAATAAATCCGTTTCCCGCCACAACCTTGTTTCGCGTGCAGGAAAAATATCGGCTTCAAATCGGCAATAACGCAAACATGAGATAGACTCATTTCATCAAAAATACACTTACCCGTCTCCCGATATTTCATCTTTTACGAGACAAGCGTCGGGAGGTTCGCGTGTGCAGTTTATCAAAGGAGTAAAAATGGCAGAAAGCACATGGCTTTCCAAAGAAAGCTACGAGCGCCTCACCGCCGAGCTTGAATCATTGAAAACCACCGGTCGCGCAGAAATCGCTGAACGTATCGAAGCAGCACGTTCAGAAGGCGATCTTTCTGAAAACGGCGGTTATCATGCTGCTCGTGAAGAACAGTCAAAAATGGAAGGGCGCATCCAAGAACTCACTTACCTGCTCAACCATGCAGAAGTGGGCGATAACCCAACCGACATCGAAAAAGTAGCACCCGGGCTGATCATCACCGCGCAGGTAAACGAAAATCAGAAGCGTTTCATGCTTGGCGCCCGCGAAGCATCCGCAGATATGGATATCGATGTTTATCCGCAAACAGCACCACTGGGCGCAGCAATTCTCGGTTTGAGAGTAGGCGATAAAACCTCTTATACCGCACCGAATGGAAAAGAATTCCAGGTGGAGATCCTCAATATCGAAACGATTTAATCCATCTCGCTTCGTAAGACTTCACTTATGCAGGTTGGCGCGGGTAAGAATTACTAGCGCGAGCTCGCCAAAACGAACAGCAGCTAATGCGATATCTGTTTCCCTCCTGCATCTGCCATATGCGCTGATCACACCTACATGGGCGCTGCTCACTTCTCGATTCCAGATTGAAGGTCGGAATGTTTCTTTCATTAAAGCAACCACAGATGGTATCTCCAGATAATGCACTATCAGGGCGAAAATCCCCCGTTCTCTCCGCCCCAAAGCCGCACGCCGTGAACGGATCTGAGATCCTCAACCGTCCAGCAGGCTGTGAAATAATTTTTCTCGCCGCCGGCTGCTACTGGGGAGTAGAAGAAATCTATTGGGAGACGGCTGGAGTAAAAACCACAGCAGTCGGTTTTATGGGCGGATACACCCCAAACCCGACTTACGAAGAAGTTTGCACTGGCCTCACCGGACACACCGAAACTGTGCGAGTAGTTTATGATCCGCAGCAAATTTCGATTGGTGAAATTTTGCAAATATTCTTCGAGTGCCACGATCCTACCTCACTTCACAGGCAGGGAAATGACATTGGCACCCAGTATCGTTCAGCTATTTTCACCACCACAGACACCCAATTCCAAATCGCAAATGAGCTGAAAGCAGCATATCAGGAAGTGCTGACACAGCATGGAAAAGGTGAAATTATTACCGAAATCCACGCTCCCGGAGATACCTTATTTTTCCCTGCGGAAGATGCTCATCAGCAGTATCTCTCCAAAAATCCCGACGGCTACCGGTGCCACAGCAAGTCAGGAATCGCATGCCCAATTCCAGGGGCTGGGCCACTTCACCTAGATTAGTTAAATGTGTGACGGTAGGTCACTTTTACTTGCCGTCACACACCAACAGGTTATTCAAAACCATAAAAGATAGATAGTATTAAACGAGACAATCACTACAATGATTGTGAGAGTATACTGGAAACTTTCTCTTGCCAGTGCACGAGATTTCAAGCAACTTATATCCCGCTCATAATATTTGAAAGAGGAACCTCATGGAAGTAATCATGCCTACCGTCAGTGGTAAATTTGGTGACACCCCAACATTGACATTCCCAGTAGAAACTGCACCAAAGGGTTTGCGCGTAGAAGTACTTGAAGCAGGAACTGGCGCTGTTGTGCGTGCTGGTCAGGAAATTGAAGTAAACTATCACGGGCAGATCTGGAATGGCGAAATCTTTGATTCCTCCTACTACCGAGGCGAGCCTTCACGTTTTCCGATCGGTGTAGGCATGGTAATTCAGGGATGGGATCAAGCGCTCGTCGGAAAGCAAATTGGTTCCCGTCTGGTGATTTCAGTTCCGCCGAATAAGGGATACGGCGAAAACGGCAATCCGCGCGCAGGTATTTCCGGTACGGATACGCTTGTGTTTGTAGTTGATATTATTGGGGCACACTAAAATTTTCAGCTGCTGCAGCTATTCACTGCAGCAGCAAGATGCGAGAAAAATTTTTCTGTGTAGCATTTCAGCTTCAATAAACTAGGGGTGTGGGTTCACGAAAATATCGAATCGTGAACCCACACCCCTAGTTCGTTTTCACTTCGCCGCCTTTTGCAGCAAAGTATTATTTACCGTTCTGAGTAGAAAATCATTAGCAGCCGTAATACTTCTACGTATATCCAGAGAATCGTCATCACGATTGCGGTTGCACACGTCCAAGCGAATTGCTTTGGCGCTTGATTTTCAACGGCATATTGCACCATTTCAAAATCAGCAATCAGCATATATGCTGCTACGAACAGCATCAGCACACCAAGCAATACTCCGAGCGGAATGCCAGCCACCGTCACCATGCGCAGGTTTTGCCCGCCAAATATCATCACGATTGTATTCACCAACGCGAAGATGATCCCGCCAATAGCCACGATCATCGCATACTTCATTCCTTTAGAAGTAGTGCGCACCGCGCCAGAATAGTGCAAGGCAAGGCAGACGCCAACAATCACGGTAGTAGCAAGAATGGTTTGGAAAGCAATTCCTGGCAGATACATATCCGCAAAACCAGTAATCGCACCAAGAGCCACGCCTTCCAGCGCGGCATATCCGAGGCTCAGCCCGGCTGAAACTTGCTGCTTGAAAGCAATCACCATTCCCAGCACGCAGGCAATAAGTGAACCAACAATTGCCAGCGGACTCCATAAGCCGACCGGTGCCACAACGACGGTAGCAATTCCCGCAAATAAGGTTGTAGCAAGCAAAATCGCAGTTTTATTCATCGCATCGCGATACGTCATGCGTACTGATTCTGGCTGCAGCACATATGCTGGCTGCTGCGGAGCAAATCCTGATGCCGCATACTGCGCAGAATAATCAGTTTGATATTGAGTTTGATTGAATTGGTTTGGACGCGCCTGCCCCGCTTTGAAGTACGGGTTGCGCTCCATAATTGGGTTGCTCATTTTTCTCCTCAAAATGCCACCGTCAATAATCTTTTACAGATTATACTGGCACCTACTCAAGGTTAGAACCTAGCTTGATCTTCGTATTTCTTGATTTATAGACGAAACACAATTAGGAAGCTAACAGGTAGAAACCTTCTACTTATCCCTTAGTTTAACGAATTGAAGTGGAAAAGCTCATCTGCGTTCAGACTTTCCGCGCAGAGCGTGAATATAACACGAATATCGACTCTCCCATAAAGTCAATAAAACCACCTCGATAAAAATCGAGGTAATAAATTGATAAAAATCGAAGAATAAGAATTTATCAGCAAGATAAAATCAGGATTCCCAACGATTTATTCGAGAACTATCAATTAGTTTGCACAACACAAACCCGTCCGCACCATATCTAAAAGCATGTGCCAGGAAAAAAATACAGATAAAAAATCAGGCTGATATTCAGTATCAACCTGATGAAAGTGCCTCCAGTGGGACTCGAACCCACACTGAACAGATTTTAAGTCTGCTGCCTCTGCCGATTGGGCTATGGAGGCGTTTGTATCGAGCCATGATACTAACTACCGATACCATCGATCAGTGCAAGTACCATCAGAATCTTCCAAACACGTCAAGCATACCGGCAAAATCCGTTCCATACCAAAACCAACACTGCACTAGAAAAATTCGATCAGCACGTTATACCCAAATCTGGGCTCTTCCATCAAAATATAATCGGATCCAGCATTCTAAAAAATCAGCACGTATAATTATGAAAAATAGAGATAGAAGAAGGTAACCATGTCACGGCAACCGTCAATTCCCCAACGCTACCGGAGGGCGCTTCATAATGAGACCACTGCTGGTTTCGTCTTGATTCTCGGTGCAATTATCGCTTTGATCTGGGCAAATTTTCCACTCCCAGAAGTTCGCTCATTTTATTCAAATATTGCAAATTTCCACATCGGATTTACAGCAATAAATCTCAATCTTTCACTAGGACATTGGGCTGCTGACGGCCTATTGGCGATTTTCTTTTTCATTATTGGGCTAGAACTGAAGCAAGAGTTCGCAATTGGATCACTACGTGATTTCCGTAAGGCACTCGTACCAATGATTGCCGCAGTATTTGGCATGATTGGTCCAATTTTGGTTTATACACTCGTGCAGTTACTTTCACAAAGTGGCGAATACGGCGGATGGGCGATTCCCGTTGCTACTGATATTGCTTTTGCACTAGCCATACTCGGACTCTTTGGCAAAGGTATGCCGCCAGCTGCCCGCACCTTCCTCATGACACTTGCTGTCGTTGACGATCTCTTAGGCATTATCTTGATCGCAGTGTTCCTCTCCGACAATCTGAATTTTATTGCGCTCGGAATTTCACTCGTGATTACGATCTTATTCGGGATTCTGGTGCAAAAACGCATCACCAAATGGTATATTTTGTGGCCGCTTGGCTTACTAGCATGGTATTTCATGCTCCAGTCCGGCGTACACGCCACAATATCGGCAGTAGCCTTAGGCTTGACGGTACCAGCGATCCAGACCAAGCAAGAAGCCGAACCGATGACGGCACGTTTCACACATAAAATTGAGTTCTATTCAGCAGGATTCGTACTGCCAATATTCGCATTCTTTGCCGCCGGAGTAAATGTGATAGATTCAGGCGGAATTCTTTCAATGGTGGCAGACCCGGCAGCAATCGGCGTATATCTAGGGCTTCCACTTGGGAAACTCATCGGCATTACCGGATCAGTTTTCGTGATGATCACAATATTCAAGCTCCGCCTCGGAAAATCGTTAAAGATTGCCGATATTATCCCGATCTCACTGATCGCTGGAATTGGGTTCACCGTCTCGCTCTTAATTGCGACACTCTCCTACCCGCCGCTTTCAGTAACCGGTGCGCACGCTCGCGTAGCAGTACTTGTCGGCACTTTACTTTCAGTAATTCTCGGTGGGATAGCTGCAAAAATGCGTGCCGATCATCGGATGCGCAAAGCTCGCCGCACGGAAATCCATACTTCAAAATCCCCTACCGATTAAATCAGTTAGCGAATTGCTGCAGGCAAGTGAGAGATCACACATTAGCTGCAAGCGCTCGCAATTGCTTCTGAGCACCAAAAAATTAACCTATATTAGCCCTTTGAGCTGCAGTTTCCCACTGGAGACTGCAGCTCATTTGCTGCCCACAATGCCAGACCGTCGAGAATATCATGTTCCGAAGTGACCACATGCGAAATCTCATGCCCTGCTTCCTTACTCCGCTGCACCACTCGCTGCACCACTTCCTGCCAAATCAAAGCACCAGCCTGAATCACATCCGCACGGCCAGGATGCATAAATCCGAGAGCTTTGCGTTGCGCTAAATTCGCATCAATAAACCACTGGCAAGTTTCCTGCACCTGCGAAATACTCATTTTCGCACCATGAATCCGCTGCGAATCATAAACATCCAACCCAAGCCATTTCGCGGTAATCGAAGTAACAGTACCTGCCAAACCAATCAATGCATGTGCAGCAGCCAAATCTACATGCATTTCAGCCGTATCAAGGAAAGCTTGCACATCGGCACGTGCGGCAGCAATTGCCGCCGCCGCAGGATTAGCACCCAAATGGCGTTCATGCATCCGTACCGATCCCACATCCATTGAAAACGATGAAAGTAATTCTCCACGCAGCGTCCCTAATGCGAGCTCAGTTGATCCACCACCCAAATCCACAGCAATTACCGGCGCATCTTCCGCTAAATCTAAATCACTGCGATCAACAGCGCAGACGGCTCCTGTAAATGACGTAAGCGCTTCTTGCTCTCCGCTGATCACCTGCGGTCGCACACCGAGCAGCCGATACACGCCGTCAATAAAAATATCGCGATTTTCCGCGTCACGCGTAGCTGAAGTAGCCGCAAAACGGATCGATACAACCTCATGTGCCCTGCATAGCTGCGCATACTCTGCCACCGCATCCAGCGTCCGTTGCAATGCCTGCGGATTAAACCTGCCAGTTTTATCTACCCCTGCGCCCAGGCGCACCACCCGCATCTCACGTACGCAGTCACGCAATGCTGGCCCGCCAAGTGCATTCACTCTCCCCGGTAAAATTTCAGAAATCAGTAGCCGAATCGTGTTTGTGCCGCAATCGATCCCCGCGACCTTCATCT
Source organism: Arcanobacterium hippocoleae (assembly GCF_031456295.1). Taxonomy (NCBI): domain Bacteria; kingdom Bacillati; phylum Actinomycetota; class Actinomycetes; order Actinomycetales; family Actinomycetaceae; genus Arcanobacterium; species Arcanobacterium hippocoleae. Next base: position 1,690,078 of record NZ_JAVDUJ010000001.1, on the reverse strand, counting down.
TTCTCCCTTTGTTCAAAAAAAATAAATCCACATCAGTTACTGTTATTCGCGATCAAATATGCACCGGCAGATCTCAGCATCCCAGCCAATCTGCGCAAGCACACGATCCCCAAAAGGCGTCACTCCAGCGCCAACAGCCAAAGCATATCCTGCCAGGGCATGTAAACATTTCACCCGATCAGGCATTCCACCCGCTGAAAAATCAGCGATCTCCAATACTTTCGCAAGCAAATCCCGTCGCGTAATATAGCTTTCATGGGCTGCTTTATGCGCTGCTAAAAGTGCTTCGTCTGATGCCAGCTCGGCATTCAATGCGAGCATTTCACCTGCACTTTCGATACGTGAAATTTCTTTCACGAGCCACGGATGGGTGAGATAAAAAAGCGTCGGAAACGGAGAGCCATCCGGTAAGCGAGGATATGTAATCGTCACGAGAGGCGCGCCGCATCTGCATCGCGCCCCAATTCCAATCAGACCACGCGGCACACGCCCAAGTTGGTGCGTCAAAATTTGAATATCTCCATCTTTTACCTCACTTGCGTTCACTGCAATTTCTTTTAACAGCTGCAGAGATATTTCCGGAATTTCAATTTCATTCTCTAAATTTGCACGCTTTGGATTATCAAACTGTGTTCCCATCGCCACCCTCCCTTTGCGATCACGTTATCCAATGAATTTACTGGCTACCCGTTTATTTCAGCTCTTTTTTTGACTGCTGGCTCATGTTTACTTTGGTGTATCAACTTTTGCACTGCCTGTATCAGGCTGCGGCTCGTTCACTAGCGGCGCATCTTCCGGATTTAGCAACGCTTCAGGTTTGAGTTCTACAGTGCCGGCAATCTCAATTGATTTCCACAGCCCCAGATAAAATGGCATGGATTTACGCCGCAACGCGATCGCCCGCTCTTCTTCACTGGCTTTCTTTTTCTTTTCAGCATCAGTCAATTCGCCACTCACGTAATATAGCGTCTGCCCCGGGAGTACAAAACCGAGCCGCTTCCGCGCTTGCGCCTGCACATAACTTGGATCATTCCACAAGTCTATTTGCTGTTGCAATGCATCCAGTTCAGCTTTCGTCTCGGTCAGCTTCGCACTCAGCGCACGCTTTTCCTCTTGTTGCGCAAGAAAATCCTGCACCGGATTTGCCAAAATAATGACGGCAATCAGGCACGTAAATACGATCGCAAGAATTCGCACCGGGATTTTGCGCGTTTTTGCAGTACCTTGCAGCACCACATCCCAGTCTTTCCCGAAACGTTCACGCACATTTGCCCGGCGCTTCTGCCCTTGCTCTCCCCTCAGACCAGTTTTTAATGAATCCGCAGCTTTCGGCTCAGTATCCCGTCGCTGCACGCGATGATTCCGCTCCTGCCTTTGCGATACTTTCCCCTTGCGTGTACTACTAGGCTGCGGACGGTGAAGTGCAGCATTTGCATTTTCGCGAAGCCTTGGCAAATCACCACTATTTTCTGTGCCGTGCCGTGGTATTAAACGCTCACTATTAGCATTTCGAGTCTGCGAGCTAAGCCCTTTTTGTTTTGCCACATGCTGGTTTTTCTCAACCATTTTGCCGCTAGTGTGCGTACGCTTCGCCCCATCACCAACGACATTACGTGACCGCTGCGACTGTTTCGGAGATTTTGGTTTACGCACACTCATGCTGCCTATCTTATCGTTTGTGCATTACAAATTTCATGAGCACCCGCTAAAGCATACTCACAATAGATATCAGCCAAAATAAATATTTGGAGGCAGGTAGCGCACCGGCACTACCCGCCTCCAAATATGTAGCTATGTATTGCTCTGAATCCTAGTTAGTTACCCACTGCAAACACAGCAAAAGCTCACGTTAATTTACTTCTTGAAACGTGGGAAAGAAGTGCGCCCAGCATATACTGCTGCATCACCGAGTTCATCTTCGATGCGGAGCAGCTGGTTGTACTTGTTTACACGCTCGCCACGAGCTGGCGCACCGGTCTTAATCTGACCAGAGTTAGTAGCCACGGCAAGATCAGCAATGGTTACGTCTTCAGTTTCGCCAGAACGGTGTGAGGTCATCGTCTTGTAGCCTGCACGATGTGCATTTTCTACAGCTTCAAGCGTCTCAGTGAGGGAACCGATCTGGTTTACCTTCACGAGAAGTGCATTTGCAGCACCAATCTCGATTCCCTTTGCGAGACGCTCTGGGTTGGTAACAAAAAGATCATCGCCGACGAGCTGTACGCGATCACCAATCTGCTTGGTGAGCGCAACCCATGCATCCCATTCGTCTTCTGAGAGTGGATCTTCGATGGAAACGATCGGATAATCGGTAATCAACTTCTCGTAGTAGTTCACCATGTAATCGGTTGGCTTGATTTCGCCTTCAAACTGGTAACCGCCGTCCTTGAAAAATTCGGTGGAAGCAACATCCAATGCCAAAGCTACATCAGCGCCTGGCTTCAAGCCAGCCTTCTCAATTGCTTCGCAAATCAAATCAAGAGCTGCCGCATTTGATTCGAGATTTGGAGCGAAACCGCCTTCATCGCCAAGACCGGTAGAAAGACCGCGAGCCTTCAGCACAGCCTTGAGTGCGTGATAAACCTCTGCACCCCAACGAAGTGATTCTTTGAAGGTTGGAGCACCGATTGGAGCAATCATAAATTCCTGGATGTCCACATTGGAATCAGCATGTGATCCACCATTGAGAATATTCATCATCGGCACTGGAAGTACGTGCGCGTTCGGGCCACCAAGATACTGGTAGAGCGGAAGACCAGCAGATTCAGCTGCTGCCTTAGCTACTGCCAAGGAAACACCAAGAATCGCATTAGCACCGATCTTGCCCTTGTTTGCAGTACCGTCAAGATCAATCAGAGTTTGATCAAGTACCCGCTGTTCGGAAGCATCAAGACCAATAATCTCTGGTTCAATCACTTCAGTAACAGCTTCAACTGCACCTTGTACGCCTTTGCCAAGGTAACGTGAATCATCGCCATCACGACGTTCAACAGCTTCGAATGCACCAGTGGATGCACCTGATGGAACTTCAGCACGAGCAAAAGTGCCGTCGTCAAGCACTACTTCGACTTCAACGGTTGGGTTTCCGCGGGAATCAAGAATTTCGCGGGAAGCTACGGCCTCAATAGTTGCCACAAGGACTCCTTTTCTTAATTGAATATGTCGGCATCATTCTACCGCAAATCCGCCGTTTTTCGCTTGGACGTTTGACCCTCTTTCGACTCTTAGCGAACATCGTCCATAGCGCATAGAATTCCGGTATGGAATATCTACCCTGGATCATCGTCGTGCTATTCATTGCAAGCACTGGCATTTCCTTGTATTTGCTGCACTTAAGCCGCAAGCACGCGGCAAAGCTTGCAGCAGAATTAGCTGAAAATGAATTTCGCCCGGCAATTATTTCCCACGAGATCCGCACGCCGATCACTCTTATTTCCGCCGCCGCAGAACTACTCAATGACGGTCTTGCAGGAGAATTAAATCCGCAGCAACGCAATTTCATCCAAACCATCAGCGAAAATTCTGCACAAGTAATCAATATTGCAGAAAATTTTCTGATTAATGTAAAACTCACCAACTCCCAGGCACTTTCACCAGAATCGGTAGATTTGCAGCAAATCGTCACCCAAACTGCACGCGAGCTGCGGCATACTACAACCACTCCAATCAATGTTGAAAGCACAAACGGAATTGGGAAAATCCAGGCAGATCCACAGCTGCTGCGGCAACTGATCTGGAATTTGATCAATAATTGCACTCGTCATGCTGGAGAAAATGCGCAAGTAAATGTGCGAGTTACCACCAATACCAGCAACAGTGCATTGATTGTAATTTCTGATGACGGCGCAGGAATTGCTCCCGAAGAATATGCCAATATCTGGAAGCCATTCACTACCGGCACTGCACGCCGTCCAGGAACTGGCATCGGGATGATGGTGGCAAAACAAATCGTTGCAGCGCACGGAGGAAGTATCATGCTTGATTCCATTCCCGGTAAAGGTACCGCATTTCATGTGCTCTTACCGTTAAATCAAACGCCAGTACGGAAACGTCAGTGATACAAAACCAAGTTAAACGGATTACGACCAGCAGTAAATAATCTACATCCCCGGAAAATACCGCGAAATCTGAACAGCGAATTAAGATAAGCATCATGCAAAATAAACCTCGTGCCCTCATTGTCGATGACGAAAAGCAAATGACCGCAATAGTCGCATTTACACTGGAAACTCAGGGTTTTGTGTGTGATTGCACCCATCGCGGAAGTGACGCGAAACAACTACTGGCAGAACGAAACTATCAATTGATTGTGCTCGATGTGCTCATGCCAGGAATTTCCGGAGTGGAATTAACGCGGCAAATTCGCGCCATGCGCGTCGAAACTCCAATTATTCTCCTGACCGCACTTGGCGAAGAAGAACACCGGATCAAAGGGTTGGAAGCCGGGGCCGACGATTACGTGACCAAACCATTCAGTCCACGCGAGTTGGCTTTGCGCGCCGGAGCAATTGTCCGCCGTGCGCAGCCAGCCAAATTGGAAACCCAAATTAAAATCGGCGAATTATCTGTTGATACTCAACGTATCGAAGCGAAATGGCAAGAAAAAATATTCACCGAAAGCCTTACCGAAGTGCGGATTCTTTGGCTGCTGGCAAATAATGCCGACGAACTGGTGCCAGCGCGCACTCTGATTACCAAAGTTTGGAACACTACAGATTTAACTGGCGGACGCGAAATGCTGAAAACAGCAATCTACCGTCTGCGCAAGAAAATGCAAGGCAGCGGGCTTGATAGCAGCTGTATTGAATCTCGCCGCAGCCTAGGATACGCATTAAACAGCGCTTTGATGAAACAATGAAATACTGTGAAGTACCGCAATCACTGCTTACCACCGTGATGCTTTTCAAGCCAGTTCGGGTTAATCGCAATATCCCGAATCACATTCCTTGACATTCGCAAACGATCAATACTCGGCAGACCGTTTAGATCAAAATAATGCGTCTTTTCACCTGTCGGAAGATCATATTTGGCAAACTCAAGTAATTCTTTATGACGGCTTTCGTTCAATACGAACACAGATTTATCGGTTACATAAAACACTGCCCCTCCCCTTTGCTGAAACAAATCAAGAGTAAAGAGATACGTAACGATTCCAGAGGAAAGATTTACCGAAAAAACTTTCCCGTCTTTCCAAGACACCCAGTGATAGGCAGAAGCATCAGAATTCAAACTCCCGCGCACACTGCTAAAACTCTCCGCGTTAAAATCATGTTTTGCTGTTTCTGAAAAAATAAGCGGAATTTCTTTATATGCACCAGAAGCAGTATCCCAAGAACGTAAAACAAGCTCAGCATCCTGATTATGTGCATTATATTTTTCCGCTAACATATACATCACCCCATTCACACACGGGGAATATTCCGCAGCCGGTCCATATTCATAAAGATCTGTGCGATTCACCTGCCCTAAAATCCGGGATTCCACATTTTCTGGCTGAGGATAAAGCTGTATTAAAACTTCTGAAGTTTCAGGAACACTAATATATTTTCGGGTTGTAAAATCAAGCTCTCTATCATCAGTAATCCCAACAATCTGTTCTCCGCATTGAGCAATTGCCATAAACATCCCAGGAGCTTCCCAAGCTGCAAACGAAGCTTGGCTTCCAGAAACCACTCTGTTGCGATAACCATTCTCTGCAAAGCCCACGTTATATACCGAAATAAACCCATCTTTTTTGCCATTAACAAATCTAGATGTTTCAAACTCTTCTTTCGTTCCACGCGATTGCGAGATTAATCCAGTATTAGTAAGCAGATACTCCGTTTCTAAACCTCCGAAAAATAGCCCATTTCTTGCCCAGGCAAGCTGCCCGTGATCCATAAGACCTACGTCAACATAATCAGCAGTGCCATCTTCTCGAACAAGCAGCAAGTATCCCTCGGTAGCTGCTCCAAAACTATCTCCATCATGCAGCTGCGGACTAAGCCGAAGTGCAAACACAATATCGTCAGTCAATTTCACATCTTCCAAAGAAACACTATGTAAATTCGATGCAGCACACCCCGCCGCAAGCAGCACCGTCATACCCAATAAGAATCGCAAAAACTGACGCTTAAGCATTTTAGCTACCGCATCATATCTTCTCGATCAGTTATCAAAACCGCTACCAGAAAATCCAAAAACAGCAAAAAATACCGAACTTACAATTCCGGCAATCCGAATAAAATGCTTCTTCATTGAAACTCATACCACTCAAATAAATACACAATTATGAGGCAATACACATCACAACCGCTAGATTTAATGTAACATAAATCTCAATCGAAATCAGTAAAACCGCCAAACTTCCTGAAATTCTTTCCCGAAATTCGGAAGTTTCTGCAAAAACATTCACTACCAGCAAAGTAACACTTTGTTACCAAGCGTGACCCTACTACAAGAAATGTCACCATTGTTCTTCCCATACTTAACTAGTAAGAGCTCAACGACGACCTCAAGGTAGTTAATATGACAAATAATTCACGCAGTCTCGGCTTCCTTTCGGCTCCGCCGAAGGCACAGCCAGTAGCACAAAGCCAAGTGGCTTCATTTTACAAGCGCTATCGCGCACAAGCATTTATCGGGATTTTTCTCGGTTATGCCGGCTTCTATCTGATCCGCAACAACGTCTCGCTTGTTTCCGCAATCCTGAAAGAATACGACGTCCTCAACACCGTCGGCATCGGTATTGTAGCCAATGCCGTGCTTTTCTCATACGGACTTTCAAAGTTCTTCATGGCAATGCTCTCCGACCGGGCAAATGCACGCTACTTCCTCCCCCTCGGGCTCGCACTTTCGGCACTAATGAATCTCGTAGTCGCATTCGTGCCGGCAGTTTCCGCAAGCGTAGGGCTATTTGCGACGGTAATGTTCATCAACGGCTGGTTCCAGGGCATGGGCTGGCCTCCATCAGGCCGCGTGCTCGTACACTGGTTCTCCACTAACGAACGCGGTTGGATGACCTCAATTTGGAATTGTGCGCACAACGTTGGCGGTGCCGGTGTAGGTATTATTTCCGCATGGGCAATCAGCCACTTTGCTGCAAGTGCAGCAGACTGGACTCCTGCTTTCTGGGCGCCGGCAGTCGTCGCACTGCTCGTGGCACTCGTGGCGCTCTTCCTGATTCACGACCGTCCGGAAGCTGTGGGACTGCCGACAATCGAAGAATACCGCAACGATCCGGCAAAAGTTGAAGTAAAAGCAGAAACGATTCCGTGGAAAGAGCTGCTCTTTAAGCACGTGCTTACCAACCGCGTAGTGGTAATGCTCGCTGTAACCAACGTATTTGTATATACACTGCGCTACGGGGTGCTGAACTGGATCCCAATTTACCTTACCGAAGAAATTCACGGCGCAAACATTAAGGACGGTTTCATCGGCTTCGCAATCTACGAACTTGCAGGCATTATCGGCACACTGCTGTGCGGCCTTGTCTCCGATAAGGTCTTCAAAGGGTGGCGTTCTGGCGCTGGCATCCTCTTCCTAGTTGGCGTCGGCGGTGCGATCGCCGCTTACTGGCTGATTCCAAACACTGCTCCAATGTGGATTTTCTACCTTTTGATTGCCCTCATCGGCGGACTCATCTACGGCCCAGTGATGCTGATTGGTTTGCAGGCAATTGATCTCTCCCCACGGAATGTAGCTGGCACCGCTGCCGGATTCACCGGCCTGTTCGGCTATCTGCTTGGCGCGACACTCGCCTCAACTGGCGTTGGCATTTTGATTCACAATTACGGGTGGGACGTCACCTATGGTGTACTGCTCGGGATCGTGGTGCTCTCAGTGATTTTGATGTGGATCGTCGGCAAGGATGAGCGCAAGTTGATGCAAGCTCACGAAGAGCTCCAGCAGCTGCAGCAAAATTAAGCTTTTATCCGAAAACCTCTCAGTGAATGTGGTGGCTGACGGCAAGTTAGCCACCACATTCTGATCCACGCAAACTTCATTTTCAGCGCACAGCGCCATGTTTGCGGTGAGCTTGATCCACACAGATAACGAATTTTTGCGCAAAACTTGGGCTAATCCCCAAAACTTCCGCAGAAATTTCATGCGAGCGAGCAAAGCGCTCAACAATAATTCCTGAAAATTCTAGTGGCGCAACTCCCCTCAGAACCACAAAAGGAATAGAATTTTGCAATGAATTCAATTTGGCTGCGCAAATATCTGCCCCGGTTTATTGCCCTCGGCTGCCTGTTTTGCGTTCCCCTGATTCTCATTTTTTCCCTGCGCATAAACCAAAATCAACTGCATGTACTGTGCGCCAATAACTACAACTCATGCAAAGCACTCGTTTCCGAATACGAAAAAATGAGTGGAAAAAGTGTGCGATTGGTGCGTCTGCCAACTTCAAAAGCACTCGAAAAACTTACTGTCAGCGTAAATGCCCCTGAATTTGACGTGTTCATCGGCGGCCCAGCGGAAGCATACGAGCAGGCTCGCGTACGCGGAATCATCACCCCACATCAACTTAGCGATATTGCCGATCCTGATTTTTCTACCGAATATTGGCTCGGTACTTACGGTGGGATCCTCGGATTTTGTATCGACCCGCAGCGCACTCCCGTCAACACAGCCCCACATTCCTGGGCTGAATTGCAAGATCCACGATTTCACCGCCAACTCATCCTGCCATCTCCGCTCACCTCCGGCACAGCGAGCACAATGATTGGCACACTCAACGAAATTTTTCCGATCCGCAGCGATTATTTACAGTATTTACGTACACTGCATACGAATACGCTCACATATACCGATTCTGGTACGCATCTGGTAAATCTCATCGCTGACGGTCAAGCAGCCGTGGCCGTCACTTTCGCCCCATATTGCAACGCATCAGCAGAAGCACATCTGAAAGTAATTTATCCATCCGATGGCACAGGCTATGAGGTAGGCGGTGCCGCGATTGTGCGTGGCGGAAATTTCCGTGCAGCACAAGACTTTCTCCGCTTTGCCGTTTCGGATTCGGGTCAAGCACTCGTGGCGAGTATTGAAAACCAGAATCCGCTCTCACGAAATCTGCCAAATAATCTTGCCGCTTCTCTCGCCGCACTGAAAGTACCAGTTTACGATCTGAACACAGCCAATGCCGGCTCACAGCGAATGAAACTGATTGAATTATTTGCACGCGAGGTGCTTTATGATTAAACAAGATCCGCCTTTGGCGCCAACAACTGCAAATCCCTCACTACATTCTGCAAGATTTGCCGCCAGAATATTGTTTATTTGTCTTTTCGTCGTCAGCATCTGCTTATTTTTTACGATCAACTGGAATATTTTTACGCTCCCCACATTGCATACGCTAATATTTGCAACTAGTGTGGCGCTTCTTGCGGTACCTTGCGGCACTTTCCTTGCGATCACTGCGCTCATTTCACAACGAAAAATCCTGCTCACAGCGATTGCCGTCACTCCTTTATGCTTCCCGTCAGCAGCAATCGGGATCGCAATCAGCGCTAGCCCGTTACCTGTGCCAAGCTATTCCTGGGCGCTGCTTGCTTGCGTTTACTTCATTTACAGCGTGCCGATCGGATACATTTTCCAGATGCTATTTCTCGCACCAAACTTTCCGGCTATTTTTGCGCAAGCAGCCACGCTTGCAATACCGCCCGCTCGCGCTTTGCGTTTGCTACTTTTACCACGGCTAAAGCTAACCTCTCTTTCTGCCTTTTACCTTGTGACGATCTGGATTATTTTCGATTCTTCAGCAAATCTTGTATTTACTGGAAATTTTCAAACCTTAGCGAAAGTGTTTTACAGTGCTTTGAGCGCTGCACCGGTAAGTATTTTTGACGCAATTAAAATTGGTCTTTTTTCTGCTACTTGCGCAACGATGATTTCACTCTTTGCGCCACTTAGCTTGTCGGCAGGAAAGATACACACTTCAAAGCTGCACATCTCCCAGTATTTCTCCGATTTTTCACGCAAACTCTTTCCGATTGCAGCAATATCCGGTGTCGTCTTATTTAGCCTGCTCGTATCTGCGCTACGGATTTTCGCAAATTCTGAGGCACTCCAGATCCCTTGGGAAGAGCTTTTTAACACTTTGCTCATTCTGCTCTTAACTGTCCCATTATCTGCTACTACTGGTGTGGCTTTTGCTTTGCACCGTTGGAAGTACCCGCAATTATTCCGTTATTTTCTAATATTTGCGGCGCTTTTTGGCTTCACCTGTGCCGGGCAGACCGCTTCGGCACTCTTTCAAAATCCGCTTCATATTGGCAAAATTCAGATCCTTCCAGCTTTGATCGGAGCTGGTGCTTGGGGCAACGGAATTTTCGGAATGATTTTGTGTTACATCTGCCTTTGCGTGCCAGTAGCCTATTTGATTGCCGATATTTTCATTCTCAAACCTGATCCATCCATGATCTCAGCACAACTTCTGCGTGCTCCAAGATTACGTATTTTGCTCCTTGCACTACGGGAAAATCGCTATCTAACAACCGCGATTGCAGCAATCCTGAGCGCAATCGTAGTATCACAGACGGCTCCCGGGATTTTCGTGCAGCCAGCAGATTTTCCGCTCCTCGCCCCCGCGATTACCACCTCAGCTGAGGCTGGACTAACCGCCCAAGCATTTGCCGCATCTCTTGCAAGTGCTTTACTTTCGTTATTGTTCCTGATTTTTGCAGCATTCATTTTCAAGTTCCGACGGAAGGGAAACAGCCTGTGAGCTTACATATTTCAGGGCTAAATGTCCGATACCGCACACGGATCTTGCATGATATTTCACTACAGATTGCTGACGGTGAAGTACTGGCAATCATTGGTCCATCCGGTTCCGGAAAAACTACTTTCTTGCATGCAATTGCAGGTTTAACTCAGATTGAAACTGGCAAAATCAGCGTTAATGGCATAAATATCACGCAGCTGCGTACAGATCGGCGACGTGTAGGTTTGGCATTCCAAAACCCGGCGCTCTTCGATATGACGGTAAAGGAAAATATTGAATTCGGGATCGACGATCCAGATATCCCAGCATTGCGCCGAGCACAACTTGCAGACATCACAATGTCGGCACTAAATATTATTGATTTAGCGCAACGGCATGTACGTACGCTTTCAGGCGGGCAAGCCCAGCGAGTTGCGCTTGCCCGCACACTTGCCGCTGAACCCCAGATACTGTTGCTTGATGAACCAATGGCACACCTGGAAGCAGCCGTGCAACAAAATATTCACGCCGATCTGCTTGCCCAAATCAAACGGCATCAGATCCCGACCATCTACGTTACACATGATTTAGCTGATGCTTGCGCAGTAGCCGATCGGATCGCGGTAATGGATCAGGGGCAAATCGTGCAGATTGGCACGGCAGAAGAATTATTTTTCCGCCCAAATTCGCCGGTAGTAGCACAAATGCTGGGTGTGGCAAATATATTTTCCGTGCAGGCAGAAAAAAGCCCACATGCACTGGGCAAAGAAGCTGATATCGGCGTACAAGATGGCGCAAAAGTAAGTATCAGCCTTGGACGAACCACAATTCTAGTATCGTGCGCCAAATCCTTTACCGGCGCAGGGATTGTCTTTTTTACGCCAAATAATGTCATCCTAAGGCACAGTAAAAGCAGATCCGTCTTCGGCTTGACCGGAAAAGTACTGCGCCGCAGTTTTGCACGCTCGCACTACATTTATTGGCTTGAAACAGAATTTGGCACTGTAATTTCCTGGCAACTCACGCAGTACCCGCCTGGTGCATATGTAGACTTGGATTTTCAAGCTGGTTGGGCAATCCCAGCAGCAGCGGAACCCCAGACTCTTGTAGATTAGCTTAACACCATTAGCAGTATCTGGAGATCATTCCTGCATTCCTCATTCTTCCGCTGCATATTCTGCCGGATGCTCCACCTGATCCATAATGTAGGCTGGCACAAGTTCCGCAACTGAATCCACAAGATAGTTTGGCTGATCTTTCTGTTTCGCAGATTTTGCTTGTGCCAGTGTAGATGAACCTGTGAGCAATAGTGCCGTCGGCAATCCAAAACGTTTAGTAGGTCGGATATCGTTGCTTAACGAATCGGATACAAAAAGCGTATCAGCTGGATCAAGCCCACTTTCGGCGAAAATAACTTCAAGATACTTCACACCTGGACGCCCCAAATTTTCATAATACGATGTACGTGTAGCAGATTCGAGCGCGCGTACATATCCACGCGTACCTGGCACTACCTGCCCGTCTGCTCCCATTTTTCGGGTACGCATCATTGATAACGTGACGAGCTTTGTATCCGCAGAAGCAGCTAGCGCCTGGTAACCTTGCGTAAATAGCTCGAAATTAAAATTCAGATTATGACTCAAAAGCACTACTTCTGCTTTTAACGGATCAGCAACGAGGTTGATTCCAGCATTGCGCAAAGCTTTGTTAAAACGCTCGTCTGCAAGGGAAAGTACTTTGGCACCAGCAAATTCCCGTCGTAAATAAAGCTGCGCAATACGCACCGGGGTAAATACATTTTCCACTGGCACTTCGAGTCCGTGACGGGCTAAACGCTCAACGAAATCCTGCGGGTGAAGATAGCAATCGTTTGCCACAAAATATGCTTGCCGGCGTACTGATTTCAAGCTGTTAAGGAGCCGATCTAACTCTGGAAGAAGAAAATTATCATCACGCACTGACGAATCGAGATTGATCAAATATCCTGCAAAAAGCTGCTGCGGAGCACCTTCAACCATCACTGCAAGCTCTTTTAGATTCGGATGTTCAAAATCGTCATCGGGTATTTCAGGCACTTTTCCCACGCGCCCAACGATTTTCTTCGTCAGCCGCAAATCTTTCAGACCACTGAGAGCTTCTTTCACTGTTTCTTTTTTCATGAAGCGGGGAAGTTTCATTGCCAGCTCTTTCGGTTAAAAGTTTCAGGAGCAAGGGATCTAGTGAGATCAGGAGGAAATGCTTGGATCATTCCCGCCAAACATATCCGCAGTTAATAGTCTAGTTTCTCACAATTGGTATTCCAGAGGACTTCAGCCCATTGCCTGCCGGTGAATTTGTACTTTCTAGCGTATCGGGTGAAGTTTCCGGTACGATTCCAGGCTGATCGGAAATATCCACAATTTGGTTTGTATCGTTTACAAAAACAACCTTCGGTTCGTATGTATGCGCTAAATCTTCACTGAGCATTCCGTAACACATGATAATGACCAGATCACCTTTGTGTACCAAATGCGCAGCAGCACCATTAAGAATGATCTCCCCCTTGCCAGGCTCACCCGGAATTGCGTATGTGCTGAGGCGCTGCCCGTTATTCACATTCACCACATCCACACGTTCACCTGGCAAAATATCAGCCGCAGTGAGCAAGAGTTGATCAATCGTGATCGAACCAACGTAGTGCAAATCTGCTCCAGTGACGGTGGCACGATGAATTTTCCCTGTCACCATTTGCCGCATTCGTTCAGCCAATTTGCACCTCACGATTATCGATCAAACGTGTATTGCCAATCCAAGCCGCAATCACAATCAATGCTTGCCCACAATAATCAGCGGGTAAATCAAGAAATGTTTGCGGATCAACGATTTGCACATAATCTCTGCGCACACCTGCGGATGCAGCTAGTTCGCTTTGCACAGCCTGCAATACTTGCTGCACTTGCCCCCCAGCAGCAGCTTCCACTGCCCCCGCTGCAAGTGAACGGGAAAGAGCCAGCGCATCAACGCGTTCTTGCGGCGATAGGTAAGAATTTCGTGAACTCATTGCTAACCCGTCAGCTTCTCGTTTGATTGGCACTGCGCAAATTTCAAGTGGCAGATCCAAATCTGCCACCATCGTCCGAATCAATGCCAACTGTTGTGCGTCTTTTTGCCCAAAGAAAGCTAAATCAGGCGTGGTGAGTTGAAACACTTTATGTACAATTTGCAGCACCCCTGCAAAATGGGTCGGGCGAGTTTTCCCTTCCAAGATTTTTGCTACCGGGCCGGGATCGATTCGTACCAGCGGGGTGCGTGGATAAACGTCAGCTTCATCAGGAGCATATACAAGGTCAACTCCTTCCGGAGCGAGCAAAGATAAATCTGCATCGAGAGTGCGCGGGTATGCTGCGAAATCTTCATTTGGTGCAAATTGCAGCGGATTAACGAAAATTGAAACAATCACATGATCGGCTGCTGCTTTCGCAGCTTTCACAAGCGAAAGATGCCCGGCATGCAAGGCTCCCATCGTCATTACCAATGCGACGCTCCCTGAGAGTTCTGCTCTGCTCTCACGAAGCGCTATTTTTGTTTGAACTAGTTTCATTTTACTTTCCGCCTTGTATCGTCATATTACACACCGTGCAATATCCGGATTCAAATGTACCGTGCACAGCAAATCTCAGCAAAGCAAGCTGCAGCTTCTTCTCGCCGATCCTCACTGGATATCAGATTTGCTGCCACTTATTCATGCAAATCTGGATTTGGATTGTGAAATACCGCTGTATCAAACTCCTCACCAAGTAACTGGTTAATTTCACGCGCCTGATTTGGGTGCAAAATTCTGCGCTCACAAGCACGGCGGGTAGTAGCCATTGCAAGCACGCGATATGTAGAATCTAGGTCTTGCAAAGCTGGAACTTCTCGTGAAAGCTTTTCTATTACATCCAGATGCCCTGCAAGAGTACCAATATCGCCACGTACCACTGGCCCGGTCTGTAGTGCATCTGCCGAACTTAACGCGCCTTCAAGCGATGCTGTGGTAAGCGCTTGCAAATACATTCCAGGATCTGCTACTCCAATTGCGGCAAGCATTCGCATTGCTTGTGCCACGAGAGTGACCAGATGGTTGGCTCCGTGAGCAAGCGCAGCATGGTACGCCTGCCGATGCTCTTCTGAGATCACCACCCCGAAACCGCCCATTTCTGCAACCAGTGCATGAGCAATCGCCTGATATGGTGCAAGTGCCGTAATCGCAAAAGGGCACCCTTGCAAACGAGCCACATCGAGTGATGTGCCAGTAAATGTCATTGCAGGGTGGATTGCCAAGCAAAGCGCACCAGCTTCTTGTGCTGGGCGGAGAATCTCGATTCCAAAATGTCCAGCTGTATGCGCCACTATTTGCCCAGCTTGCCACAAGCCAAGTTGTGCAATTCCGGATACTACACCAGCTAATTCATCATCAGGCACGGCAAGGAGTACCAATTCTGAGCGTTCCACAATTTCTTCGATACTCAGTGACGGCACACCTGGCAGCATTGCGTCAAGCCGATCCTGAGATGCTTCCGAGCGTGCATATGCTCCGATAATTGAATGCCCTTGCCCACGCAGAGCACTGGCTAGTGCCGTACCGACTTTTCCAGCTGAAATCAGACCAATGCCGATCCGTCCGGATGCCTTCACTGATTCGGCCCAGCTTCCTGCATTGGAATTTCATTGCTGCTTGCAGCAATGAAACTCTCTTTCGCAAAAAGCACACCGGAATCGCTTGCCTGCTGCGCTGCTACAGGCGGCACATCACGCGGCGAAATCAGCCCAACGCGTTCTTTCCATTCATGCAGCGTTTCCGATACACCTTCAGCGCGAGCAAGCTTTGAAAGCTCATTCTCACGTTGCTGAAGTGCCGTAACCACCTCAATATCGAAATTCGTCACTTGCGCGCTCACCTTGCCGACTACCAAATGCAATTTCAGCGAAGCCAGCTTTTTCCGTGCCTGCAGTGGGCCTTGTGAAATCGCCATTGACTGTGTCCGGTCTTGGAATACAAAGCTGACGCTCCGCCCCCATCGCCCTTCGCGGCTGATAAATACTTCACGTGAAGCAAAAAATCCGCGCCCCGGAAGTGAAATCGGATCAAGCAATTTTGCTCGCTGTGATGCACCTTGGAAATATTGCCCAGTACCAGACCCTTCCAGCGCTTCTTGCACTAGCTGTACGTCATTATCAGTACCCAGCTTCGGAAGAATTGCCCAAAGTATGCGCAGGGCATCAGCTTTCGGAGCTGCAAGGACTAATTTTCCTGCTATTTCTTCGCCATCAAATACGTTATTCCCTGCTACTGTAACGAATATTTGCCACAATCCGAGCCACCGCCAAATAATCGGCTGATGAATCTGTACCGCATGAATCCGCTGCGGCGGGTAAGTGCGAGTCTTTACTGTAGTAGCACCGGAACGCTGACGTAAACCATTTTCCGAGAGATAAATTTGGGTACCATAATCATCAAATAATGATTTCGTAGTATTCCAAACTAAACCAACCACCGCAAATATGATTGCCACATACCCTTCTTGCACAATTATTGGAATCGCAATTACCGGGATTGCCAATAAAATCATCCAGATAGTGCTTGGAGTAAGCAAGCTTGCCAAGAGCAAATTCGTAAACGAGAGCTGATAAAGCAAGATATCAGTTTCATTTTGGTCTACATCAGTGATCGGAATATCTCCATCAGCTACAAAGTGCATCCCACCTTGGAGCTCCAATTGTGGATGTTCCAGATGCGCATTTGCAGCATCAGAAAACTTTTGGGCACTACGATCCTTCCCTGAATGAGCTGTACTGAGAGGGAAATTCGGGGCTACCTCAGCAGCACGCTGCGCAAGGGCAAAGGCGGCAGGCTTACCGCTGCGCACCAAATCTAATACTCGCAAAATTTCTGAACGTAATTTGGCACAATCAGCAAGACGCAATAGCCCGAGTTTAATATCTTTATCTGTACCGCCAGAACTAATCTCGACCGAGGCAAAACCAAAGATCCGTCCGAAAAGAGTTTGCTCCACATCAACTGTCTGCACTCGATCCCAGCGCATTTGTGTATGTTTCACAAATATCACGCCACGGCGCCAATGAATCCCGTTCTCTACCACTGCATAGCTCATCTTGCGCCATGACACCCAAGTAAATAAAACGATCAGCAAACTGATTCCGAGCAGTGCCCCCAATCCGATCAACACCAAAATGTGTGTATCTTGCGAAGCTACAAAATCTTGAATCTCACCCCAGGTAACTTCCATATTTTCCAGTGATTCAAAGATATTTTGCAGTAACAAAAATACAATCGTCACAATTACCGCCCAAAATGAGCCGAGCTTCGCAATTGGCGTGACCTTATGAAATTTTCGCCACTGATCAAGTGGTACTGAATCTGCTCCAAGCTGCACTCGTTTTTGCTTCTCTTCTTGCATCTGGCACCTCATAGCCCTTCCATTTGCGCACTGCCAAGATCCGTCAGGCGATCACGCAAACGCTCCGCCTCTGCACGCGTTAATCCAGGGATAGTTGCATTGGAATCTGCCGAGGCTGTAACCAGCTCTACACTTGCCAAATCGAAACGCCCAAGTAGTGGACCACTAGATACATTCACCTGCTGCATTCTGCCGTAGGGCACCACATTAAGGTGCTCAAACATGATCCCGCGATGGATGATCAGCTCATTCTCACCTTCAAAATATCCAATCGCACGCGCACGACGCTTTGCAAAAATAAGCGAAATAGCACCTAATACCAACGGAATAACCGTCGCAATCCACCACAAATTTGCTGGAAAACTCACCCCGCCATAAAAACAGCCAAATATGATCAACGGGAGAGTGAAAATGCCTGTTGTAATTAAAGCCGAGATCCGCAAAACTCGAAAATAATTTTCATCAACACGTGTAAAGGGAATTTGTGCCCCAAGCGGTGCGCGCATTTCTTTCCTCAGATCTTTCTTCACATTAAAGCATGGATAATCAATGCTTCTGAACCACTCTCAGTATACCCGAAGGCTCCCTCCAATTTTCTGTGCAAGCCCGACATCTCATTAAAATTCCTGCTCAACAGATTCAAAAAACTCTAAATCGGTGCCGATTCAGCTCGCAATCCTGACGAGCTGGCACCAGAATCATCATCCGAAAAATGCACAATACACCAACGTTCAGCCAGCCAACCAGAAAATAGCAGCAGCGCAGAACCAAATGATGCAAGTGAAAAATGTAAAATCTGGGTACTCAGAAAAGCCGTCGTCCCCTGCCTTGCATATGAACACACCACTCCGCACATTAAACCGAGCATCACTGCGCCAGTGCGCGAAGCAGCCTGACTCAACAACCAGATCCGACCAGCCCGCAGCGGATCAATTGCACGTTTCCGTGCCTGATATGCGCGCACAAGCCACCCTTGCCACAGTACAAATCCGGCAATACAAAGCGGTACTGCAAAACTCCAGATTGGAGTCATAAACGGCATATTGCCGGAAAGAATCCACGAATCCACAAAAAAGAAAGAGCTGATCAATGTGATCAGCACCAAAAGCAGCAAGAAAGATAAAGACGTCGGGCGTACTTTATTTTTCGGCTGCTTCCCATCTTTTTGCGGCAAATCATCTGCACGAAGATCAGACATATTCACTCATTTCACCAGAATTTTGCTGCGCATCATCAATCTGTGCATCACTTTTCGCACCAAGATAATATTCTTCGATCCAGTGCGCGAGATTCTCGATCCCACCAGGAACAAGAAAATCTTCAGTACGTTCGATCTCTTGCTGCGCAAGTAAGGGAAGCAACCGTGCCACAGACTCGTCTGCGATCATCGCATTTGGATTGATCTCATGCCAGGGTGCAAGTACAAAACGACGCATTTTCGCACGCGGATGCGGCAATATTAGTTCCGGATCGACAGCGGTAAAATCACTCGCAATCAAATCAAGATCAAGGGTCCGCGCACCCCATTTCTCATTCCGATCGCGCCCATGCGCTGCCTCGATCTCTTGCAGAGTATGCAATAGCCGCAAAGCTCCAAAATCATATTCCACTTCCATCACCGCATTATAATAATCCGGCTGCGGCGCCTGCCCCGGTGCAAGGATCGGTGCAGAACGATAAATTGCAGAAGCCCCAATTACATCTGCGCAATGCGAATATATTTCCAGAAATGCATCCTGCAAATGTTTTACCGGATCTTCCAGATTTGATCCAAGCGCAATCACATAACGCCGTTTTTTCTCCCGAATTATTTCACTTTCAAAACTGACGGTAGCACTCACATCAGCAAACTCATGCTTTATTGGCGCTGCCGGTTTATGCACCGTTACACTGGCTTTTCGAGCGCCTTTTGTGATTACCGCAGTTGCGATATCGGCAGCCAGAGTTTCAATCAATTGCGCATGTCCGCCTTTTATTCGTGCCACTACCAAGTCGGCTACATCGGCATAAGAGATCGTATCCGAAAGCTCATCGGCAGTACGTGAAGCATTTATTTGCCCAGGATCACGCAAATCTTGCGGATCAGGCAAGGCCACCACATATTCCACATCAGTCACAAAAGGCTGTGATTGCTGCTTTTCAAAATCCAAAACTCCATGCTTCCCAAGCGCACTCACACCTGTAAGCCGCAGTGTCACTTCATGCATGATTTCACCCCAGATCCGACGGCAAAACCGTTTGTAAATCCATCATTTTGATCGCATTGATCGCCTGCCGCGTCGCTTCCACATTATGTACCCGCACTGCCCAAACGCCAGCACCCGAGATCGCACCCCGAATCTGCGAAAGCACCCCAGAAACTGTGCCTGTCGCAAAATCACGTGCTGCAGCAGGTAAATCAGCTCCTGCAAGTGAAGCAAGAAAACGCTTCCGCGAATGCCCAATCAGGATCTTATGCCCTAAATCAAGATATCGTTCAGTTGCACGTAAAATCTGCCAATCCTGCATTCCCAGTTTTGCAAAACCAAGACCCGGATCAAGCACGATTCGCTCCGGAGAAATCCCTGCAGCAACTGCCAAATCACGGCGTGCCAGCAACTCTGAAATCACTACGTCGTTGATTTCGCCGTGATACTCTGCAAAAGAATTCATTTGCGCAAAGCTTCCGCGCGAGTGCTGCAAAATATATTTACAGTCAAGATTTGCAACAGTCGCAAACATTTGTGCATCAATTTGCCCGCCACTGACATCATTCACGATCGCAGCTCCCGCTTCCACTGCTTTCTGCGCAGTGTACGCATGGTACGTATCCACTGAAACTTCGCACAGCGGCGCGAGTGCACGCACTACCGGCGCAATCCGCTCCCATTCTTCATCCGCACTTAAAGCTTGCGCACCTGGACGAGTAGACTCGCCCCCAATATCAATGATTTGTGCTCCCTGCGCCAGTAATTCCTGGCCATGATCGATCGCGCACTGCGCATCTGCCCATTTCCCACCGTCAGAAAATGAATCCGGCGTAACATTCAAAATCCCCATAATTTTCATTTTTTGTTCCTACCTTCACTCTCACTGTGGAAAATTTTCTGATCCAACTGACGGCATTGCCATCGATCACAGCTACTCAGTGCCGCGCCATGATGAGACTCATCGCTTCTGCCCGAGTAGCTTGTTTGCGCAACACTCCACGCACAGCCGATGTGACGGTTCGTGCACCTGGTTTGCGCACTCCACGCATCGACATACACAAATGCTCCGCTTCGATCACTACGATCACTCCCTGAGCGTGTAGCCGTTCGGCAAGTGCATCGGCGATTTGGGTCGTAATCCGCTCCTGTACTTGCGGACGGCGTGCAAAACCGTCCACGAGCCGAGCAAGTTTTGAAAGTCCGGTAACTTTCCCATCACTGCCGGGAATATATCCGACGTGCGCCACCCCATGAAAAGGCAGTAAATGATGCTCACACATCGAAAAAACGGGAATATCCCGCACTAAGACGAGTTCTTGATGGTCGATATCGAATGTCTTTTCCAACACCTGCGCAGGATCCACAGATAAACCTGCAAAAATTTCGCGATAGGAACGCGCAATTCGTTCAGGTGTTTGCTGTAGACCGTCCCGGTCTGGGTCTTCCCCGATCGCGATCAGCAAACTACGAATCGCATCACGTACGCCTTGTGCATCATATTTTGATTTCGGATACTCGTCCATCATCGCCTCATTTCTGCCAGATCTCTTCCATCCTCTGCAATTCTTAGAATATTGTGCACGGCACTATCCGGTTGAGCGCCTACTGTGCCGAACACAATCAGTGAGATCACAGATCAATGCTCCCCGCATTGCCTGCGGTGTTGGCAGCATCATCACCCGTCTTCTCCTGCGCCAGCGCATCTGCAGAATCTTGCGGCAAATCCGAATGACGATGCTTCCCCCGCTGTGGATCTTCCGGAAGTGGAATCGGCGGACGTGTTGACACCGGGCGCGACTGCGCTGAAAGCCACTGTTCGCGGGCTGGAGCTTTTTTGATTTCTGTGAACAATTCAGCTAACTCATTTTCCAGCACAGTCTCTTTTTCGAGGAGCAAAGCAGCCAGTTTATCGAGCACATCACGATTCTCATTCATCAACTGCCAGGCCTCTTGCATCGCCACATCCAGCAAAGCCTGCACTTCATCATCAACCACTTTTGCGAGTTCATCTGAATGCATTCGCTGGCCGCCGCCACCCATCCGGGTCATTGGGTCAGAATCATCTGGAGTCAAACGGACGCTCCCCACACGAGCGCTCATACCGTATTCCATCACCATCTCGCGAGCAATCTTCGTTGCCTTTTGAATATCATTCGAAGCACCAGTGGTTGGATCGTGGAAAACGATTTCTTCTGCGATCCGTCCGCCCATCGCATACACCAACTGATCAAGCAGTTCATTGCGTGAAGTGGAGAATTTATCTTCTGTGGGCATCACCATCGTGTACCCGAGCGCACGACCACGCGGCAGGATCGTTACTTTCGTGACTGGATCAGTATGATTCAAAGCCGCTGCAGCTACTGCGTGCCCGCCTTCGTGATATGCCGTCATCCGCCGTTCAGCTGGATTCATCACTCTAGTACGGCGTTGTGGCCCAGCAATCACTCGATCAATTGCTTCATCTACATCATCTGCATCAATTCTTTCATGCCCGCGCCGAGCTGCCAAAAGCGCAGATTCATTCAGCAGATTCGCAAGATCCGCACCCGAGAATCCAGGTGTGCGGCGCGCGATTGATTCAAGCGAAACCTCTTTATCAAGTGGTTTACCATCTGCATGAACTTCCAAAATTCGCAAGCGCCCCTTCAAATCTGGCGCATCCACACCAATCTGCCGGTCAAAACGGCCCGGCCGTAAAAGTGCCGAATCAAGCACGTCCGGACGGTTCGTTGCCGCAATCACAATCACATTCGTGCGTTCATCGAAGCCATCCATCTCTACCAACAGCTGATTCAGCGTCTGCTCACGTTCATCGTTTCCGCCGCCGACACCAGTGCCGCGATTGCGCCCGACGGCATCAATCTCATCAACAAAGATAATTGCCGGGGCACTCTTCTTTGCCTTTTCAAATAAATCACGCACGCGCGATGCACCAACGCCAACAAACATTTCCACGAATTCAGATGCAGAAATATGGAAGAACGGCACGCCCGCCTCACCAGCTACCGCCTTCGCCAACAATGTTTTACCAGTACCTGGAGGGCCATAAAGCAATACACCGCGAGGGATCTTCGCTCCCATTTTGCGGAATTTCTCTGGTGTATCAATAAATTCTTTGATCTCCCGCAGTTCTTCAACAGCCTCATCCACGCCAGCTACATCTTTGAACTTCACCTTTGGACGGTCAGATTCAAAACCGTCCTTCTTTACCTTCCCAAATTCCGTCATCCGCCCTTGTAGCCGCGGGAATAAAATAAAGAATGCGCCAATCAACAGCAACACTGGCAAGAGCAGCGAAAATAAGGATCCCAGGAAAGACTGCTGCGGCACTACAGAATTGTAGCCATTTTTAGTATCAGCATCGCGTACAAGCTGCGCGATCTCTTCCGACTCCGGATCTACATATTGAAACTGTACGCGTTTCGTAGGAGTCAGCTTTTTCCCTTCCCCATCAGTGGGAGTGAAGGCTTTATCCAGCTGTATTTGCACGATCTGCGAACCGTCAGTGATTTCCAGACTATGAATTTTCTGCGAGGCGAGAATTTCTTTACCTTCAGAAGTTTTGATCGTAGTGAAAGCAAACGGATTAAAAAGCCAGTAAAGCACAAGGCTGATCATGAAAAGCAGACCGATAAAGCCAAAAATCCGGGAACGTTTGCGCGCCTTTATTTCAGCTTCCGTTGGCTGGCGTTTTTCATCATTATTTTGCGTCAGGAACGGCAGATGCTCGCCTTTCTTTGGCGGAGCAGCATTGCCCATCCGATTAAATTCTTCCAAACGCTTCCGCTTTTCATCACGACGGCGTGCACGGCGTTCTTTCCGAGTTTGTTTCGCCGGATCATTTTGCTCGTCAGCAGCACGATTTTGGCTTTGCTGTTCTTTTTCTTCGCTCAATTCTTCATTCTCCGTATTCGCCGCGCTTCTCGTACCCAGCTTCAGTTTTCCATGCTTTCCCTGCCAGACACTGAGTTCTGCGGAAAAGCTGGATCCTGGTACAGCCAGTTTCGCGGCGAAGCTAGCTATTTTCTGGAAATATTTCTTAGGCTGATTGACTATGCGCTCAATCGTTATTTACAGATTCAGGAGCATAAACATGCGGAGCAAGCACTCCAATAAAATCTAAATGACGGTAATCTTCGGCATAATCAAGCCCGTAACCCACCACAAATTCATTTGGAATATCAAAACCGACGTAATCTACATCCACATCCACTTTCAATGCGTCAGGTTTCCGCAAAGCAGTTGCGATTTTTACTGATGCAGCCCCGCGGGCTTCCAGATTCTCTTTCAGCCAGGCGAGTGTCAGACCAGAATCAATGATATCTTCCACAATCAGCACATTTCGCCCTTGCACATCCTCCCCAAGATCCTTCAAAATCCGTACTACACCCGAGGATTTTGTGGATGCACCGTAGGAAGAAACTGCCATCCAATCCATTTTTGCAGGTACTGAAATTTCGCGGGAAAGATCAGCCATCACCATGATCGCGCCTTTCAGCACACCCACCAGCAGCAAATCTTTGCCATCATAATCGCGGGAAATATCCGCCCCCATCTCGCCCAATCGTGCAGCTATTTCATCCTTTGTGTAGAGCACTTTTTCAATGGCATTGCGGGTGTCTTGCAATTGCATTTTTTGCCTCCGTTTGGCTTGAAAGGGATCTTGACATTCTTTGCAGCGTACTGATTTGCTTTTGCATCACAGCTAACTGCGCGGTATGAATTTCAAAATGTGCTGATTCTTCACCGCACATACACCGGGCAAATCAATCTTGAGATTGTTTTGACGGTTTCGCACAAGTCTATCAAGGCGATCGAGATGCCAGAAAACCAGTTCCCCACCTCTTCCGCCACTAGCCAAAAATGCGGTGCGCAATACCCTGGTACGGATTGCGCGTGGATAATTTTCCAGTTTGAGACATGAAATTTGAATCGTCCTTTTTTCTGGCACAGACGGGGATTGCTGCATCCTATCTTCAGTCTCCACCGTCTGTGCCCATGCCTGTTGCGCATATGCATCAAGAGCTGCACCATCATCTTGCAGGATCCGTGCAGTGCGCCCGAGTGCTTCCACTACACCTTCAGCAAGTACATCTTCCAGCAGCGGAATCACTTCGTGTCTGATTCGTGCCCGACGCAGTGGATCTCCGGCAGCCGTCCGCCACGGTCCATCAAGATGATTGCTCGGATCTTCCACATACGTGATCGCAAGTTCCTGGCAAATTGTCTGCAATTGTGAATGTGTAAAATCCAAAAGTGGCCGCAGCATGGGCACGTCCGGAAAAATTGGGAGCGCTCCAGCACGCGGCATCCCCGCAATCGAACGCCCGCCAGAGCCGCGCCCCAGCCCAAGCAGCACGCTCTCTGCCTGATCATTGCGATTGTGCCCAAGGAGCACTACTGCTGGGCGAGTATTTCCGCTGCGCGCCCCCAATTCACGAGCCACCTGGGCGAGCGCCTGATATCTTCCACGGCGGGCAGCACCTTCAGGACCTTCCCGATACTGTGCTGTTTCAGTTTGCAGCGTGGGCAAACTTGCGGCACCCAAAGCTGGATCCAACTGGCTAAGTGAAATCACTTGCGCCCTGATTCCCATCTGCGTCAGCCGTTGCTGTACTTCAGCTGCTTCCTGCGCCGATTCACTGCGAATCCCGTGATCTACCACGACGGAATGCAACTGGAGCAAATTCTCACGTGCTGCGTATTGTGCGCTTGCTGCCAGAGCCATCGAATCCGCACCGCCAGAGACGGCGAGCACCACTGGTGCACCAATAGCAAAAGCGGAAAACTCTGCGCGCAGTGCATTACGGGCAGCTGCGACAAGCGGATGCGGTCCAGCCATCGATTACGCTTCACTTCCGATTCGCGCAGTGTGTTTCATCCGCTCGATCCATAATTGCGGCTGCGCAAACTCATCGTTATCTGGCAGATTTGCTGCACCTTCCCAAATCTTGTTAAATACTTCCATTCCAGCATTCGCCACAACGTATTGCGTAAAATCTTCACCGCGCCGATATTGAGCTATTTTCCGCTCAAAACCAAGCACTTTCGTCAGCTTCCGCTGCAGCCATGAGCTACCTTTACGTTTCTCAGCCAATGCTTTGATGATCGCATCCCGGCTGGGGAGCACAGCGATTGGAAGAGCATTCATCACATACTGTGCATGCCCTTCCAAAATGCTCATGACATTCTGAATCTTTTCGATTTCTGCGCTTAGCAGCTCGTCTTCATCTGCTTCGCCAAGACTCAACGCGCATTGCATCCGCTCCAGCAAATACCCGCGCAACCATTTTGCATGAATAAATTGCACTGCGTGGGTCAGTTCGTGCACGCTCACCCAGAGCGCCAGATCGCGACGGTCAAGATCGTATTCATTGCGAAACTTTGCAATATTTGGTGCCACAAGCATCAATTTCGCTGCAGCATCAAGGCTTTCCGTTTTTGCAGATACACCAGAGTGTGCGGCATCTTTTGTAGCTACACTTGCAGCTAGATCCACACTCGCATCCGCTAGTATCGTTTGCCCAAGCAGATCAGCGAAGGGATCAAACTGACCAAGAACTTTCGTGGCAGCAAAACTGAGTACGCTCCCAATTGCTACTTGCCCTGCTCTCCGCACTTGCTGCTGCCCCGTCCATGCAATCAATGAATCAGTGAATCGCCCTACTTCAGATGCCCACTTTGCGCGATCTAAAACGAATACCGGCACCTGTTGCGCCAGCTCTGCAGCCTGCGCCAACCCGGTAATTTCAGCTACGAATCGCGGAGCTCGTTTGGCTTGTAGCTGCAGTTCGGCTACGGTAGCCGCAGCCTCATGCCGAGCCGCGTTCGGCCCAGGGCTGACGAGATATCTGGTAATACTTTGTGCAATCTGCGCGCTCGAATCCATATGGCTAGTCTACCGCCTTCCACGATGAATGATACGAAAAGTTCATGGCTGGAGAAATTCACCTGAAACATTCTTACTAAGACTCGCATGCAAGATCAGAGCGCAATAATCTGCGCAATTGCGTGATCCACCAGCGGACGCAATGCGTACGCACCCCCGTCAGGCACTGTATCGATCATGATTACAAAAGTTAATTGCCGCCCAGAATTTGTGTAAAGGAATCCCGCCATTGACGTTACGGAACCTAACGAACCCGTCTTCGCCCGTACTTTTCCGCCAATCGGCAAATTGGTAAAGCGCTCCCGGAGAGTACCGTCAAGTTTTGCGATGGGTAAAGCCGGAAGCAGTGCCGCGCAGCTTTGATCCGTGCATTTCGCAATGTACTGTAAGATTTCTTTTCCGAGTTGGGCGGTAATTCGATTTTCTTCCGATAGCCCTGAAGCATCCGCTAAGTGCACACCGTCAGTATTTAACCCTAACTGTGCCAACTCTTTGCGCACCGCCTGCGCACCATTGCGGAAACTTCCCTGCTGCCCTGTTTTCACCGCGATCATCTTCCCCAGCGTTTCTGCCAGCGTATTATCCGAATTTAGGAGAGTAAGATCCACAATTTCACGGATTGGTGCGGATTCTACCTTTGCCAGTAGCTTTGCTGTTTTGGGCGCAGGAGCAAAATTACTTGCAGCTACTTCAATCCCGTTATTGCGCAGCAGATTCGTAAATTGCCTTAAAACCTGTTGTTTGGGTGAGCCAAGATATTGCTCAGATTGCTGCAGATTCCGATTTATTGCAATCGGGCTTGCTTCCATGACCCATCGCTTTATATCTGCCTCTGCTCCAGCAAGATAAGTTTCGTCCGCAAAAATTGTGGTATCCAAAGCTAGATTTATTTTTTTGATGCCTTGCGCTTGCAATGCGCGCACCGTTTCTTGCGCGAGATCGCCTAAGCCGGCTCGCCCAATAACTTGCTGTTTCTGCCCTGATTCAGCTGCCAAGAGCACGTCACCACCGGCAACGAGGTACAAGGTACCATCAGCATATTTCGTTTCTGTCGCAAATTTATCGTTTGGATCAAATACGCTCAGCGCTGCGACGGCTGTGAGTAGTTTATTTACTGATGCTGGCGTAGTCGGACGTTTTGCCGAAATTTCAGCTAATGTTTCACCGCTTATTGTATCTGCCACGAGTGCTGAAATTTTTCCGGTCATTTTCTCGTTTGTTGCTAAATCGTGCAGAATCTGTGAAATTGCTTGTGAATCAGGAATCGGCGCATCAGGATCCATTTGCGGTACTGAAATATCTTTTTCTGGAAAATTCGAGTTCCCGTCATAATCCGGATAAGGCTGCGCCGCGTTTTGTGGTTCTTTCAGCGTGAAGAATCCGGGCACTAAATCTGCCACATCGCCACAAATATACACTCCAATCAGTGCGAAGAGCGTCACAATCAAGACGCGAAGTTTCTTCACTGGCCGTGTCATTTATCTAGCTCACATCCTTCAGATAACTTTTCTCCCCAATAAAAACAGTGAAAAACCGCGAAAAATAGCGAAATGCAAATATTCCCAGCGGAGAAAACTGCTTCCCGCACGCACGTGCATGTATCGGAAGCGATTCTCGTAACTGCTTTTCAGTTTCCAATGTAGACTGATACTAAATTACACTACTGCCAAGTTGAAATATTGGATTACGAAAACGCAACCCAAAAAAATCAGTTTCAAGGCAGATTCGTTCGCATCAAATTTTCCGAGGAGGCCGCATGGAGTTCGACGTCACCATCGAGATCCCAAAGGGTAACCGTAATAAATACGAGCTTGATCATCAGACCGGGCGGATCCGGCTTGATCGGATGCTTTTTACTTCTACTCGCTATCCCGATGATTATGGGTTTATTGACGGCACGCTTGGAGAGGACGGAGATCCGCTTGATGCACTCGTTCTTCTTGATGAATCCACTTTCCCTGGCTGTGTGATCCGTTGCCGTGCACTTGGAATGTTCCGCATGTCTGACGAAGCCGGTGGTGACGATAAGGTGATTTGCGTACCCGCTGGAGATCAGCGCGCATCCTGGCGCACCGAAATTGAAGATGTTTCGGAATTCCACCGGCTTGAAGTACAGCATTTCTTTGAAGTCTATAAGGATTTGGAACCAGGAAAGTCTGTGGAAGGCGCACACTGGGTTGGGCGTGAAGCAGCCGAAGAAGAAATTCGGCGTTCTTACCAGCGCGCAAAAGACACCGGCTACTACGATCAGCTACATGGTTAAAATTTCAGCTTTGGCAGTTGCAGCTGTGTTGGTGAAATAATTTACAGATCACGCCGCGCTTTGTGGTGCTTTGGTGAAATCAGCAGTTAAGTTGTGGGGGCAAGATCAGGTTTTTCTTGCCCCCACAATAATTTTTCGTATCGCTGCTCTCAGCTTCTGCAAGATACTCCTGCACTAAACCCGTCGTGAAGCAGCTAGCTTTTATTTTGTACACCGCGTATTTTTCGCTGCTCGTTTACTACTTCGCACCCAAATCAGCGTCACGATCACTACGAATCAGCGCAATCCGATCCAGTGTTAGCCCCGCGCATCAAAACTACACAATTAACACTGAACCCAGCGGTTAAAATCAATCAAGAATCCGGAGATATCTCGGGCTGCCATAATTTGATGAAACGGTAGTGCCAAGCGCCGGAGTATTTGCAGCCACATTCTTTCCGTTACCCACATAAATCCCTACGTGACCGGGCCACCACATCAAATCACCTGGCCGTGCCTGCGAAGCCGGCACTTCACGATGCTTAAATGCAGCATATTGCGCGCCCGAGGTACGCGGTAGGCTCACGCCAAAATGACGGAAAACGAAGCTGGTAAAACCTGAACAATCCCAGCCTTCAGGAGTGGTACCTCCCCACACATAAGGTCGCCCAGTATATTGCGTAGCAAATGCAACAATTTGTGCACCCGTACCTGAATTGCGCGGCGCAGGAACATCCTGTGGCTTTTGCTTTGCAGCAGCTTCCGCTGCACGGGCCGCCGCTGCTTTTCTTGCGGCTTCCGCCTCACGTGCCGCTTCCGCCTCACGTGCCGCTGCTGCTTGCTGTGCCGCTGCTGCAGCTTGCCGTGCAGCCTCGGCCTGCCGCGCAGCTTCCGCCCGCTGCTGCGCCTGATCAGCCAAATTCACTGCTGGTGCCGTGTTTTCTTGCGGAGTTTGCCCAATCTTCGCATTAGCAATCTGCACAGCATTTGCTTCAGCTTTTGCCACGACGGCTGCTGCCTGCGCATTTGCTTGCTGCGCCCGAGTAGCTTCCATTTGCTCAACACGTGCACGTTCAGCAGCAAGATCACTATTTCGCTGCTTCGCAAGTTCAGCTACGAGTTTTTCACGCTCTGCTTTCGCAGATGCAAGCTGTTTTTCTACATCTGCTGCTCTCTTTGCGACGTCCGCAGTAGCCTTATCCGCAGCACTGGCATGCTCAGCCTGCTCTGCAGCAGCTTTTTCAGCCTTCTGCTGCAGCGATTTTGCCACCGTCTGCATTGCCTGCAAACGCCCGATCTTCGCATCAGTTGAATCAGCTAACTGATTGAATGCATGCGAACGTGCCGTGGCTTCATGCAGATTGTCAGCTCCGAAAAGATAATACGTATTCGTCAGCGAGCCGGCACTATCCCGGTACATTGCCTGCGCGATACCGCCCAGATCCTGTTTCGCTGCATCAACCTGCGCAATCGCATCCTGATACTTTTCCTGTGTCGTAATTGCCAGATCAAGCGCAGCAATCATTTCTGCATTTGCGGTGATCTCTGCCGCACGTGCAGCCGCCAGCTCTGCTTGGATCTGCGAGCTTTGCGCAGCGAGATTCGTTAATTGGAGTTCGATTTGTGCCACGCTCATCTCTCCAGCGCCCGGCACAGAAGATGCGCTGGATTCCAGTGATAGTGCAAAAGCAAAGGCGCCAGTAAATGCGAGCAGTTTCTTCGTAACTTGCTTCACGAATCTCCTCCAGATTTTTCTTTCCCGTCACACATCCCACAAGCACAGAACGCCAGCGACACGCCGAGAATTAGCAGAATTTGAAAACCCTACAAAAGAGCGTACATCACAATTTTATAAATGTGAACACTTAAACCAAATTTCACATTTGTAACATCTGACTCATTATCCACGCAGAATAGCGAAAAAGCTGGCAGAATTGACTCATGTACCAGCACGACGCAAATCAACAAATACAATGGCAGCCCGACATCCTTGGACCAGGCTTTGAAATGACGCAATGCGAGCTGCACGCAGATTCCGAAGGGCGAAAAATCACCACTATCGTGCGCCACAATCCCGCCAATGATCCCCAAGCCGAATGCTTTGCACATAACGGCACCACAGCGCAAAATTACAATTCCATCAACCCCGCCCCCAACACGCTGAGCACAACGACGCAAAAACCACGATTTGCGTTCCTTGCAATTCACGGTTGGAACGATTACTTCTACCAAGTTGAGCTGGCGCGAGCAATCTCCGCTTTCGGCGGTAAATTTTACGCAGTTGATTTAGCAAAATACGGACGCTCACATCTACCGCATCAAATGTGGGGATACACTACAGATTTAAGCGATTACGACGAAGATATCCACGCAGCACGCGATGTGATCTACCGTGAACTGCCATCCGATACACCATTAATCCTCTACGGGCACTCCACCGGCGGACTCACTACAGCACTTTGGGCGCACCGCCACCCAGGCGCACTTACCGGGCTGCTCCTCAATTCTCCGTGGCTCGAAATTCAAGCCGCTACCGTCTTACGGCAAGCAGGGCAACCCGCAATTGAAATCATCTCCCGCCTCGATCCAACCACGATCATCCCCAGTAATGACGATGGCTGCTATCAGCGCTCACTCACTGGAAACCATTTATCCGACCCATCATCCGCATCGGAAATAGATCCAGAATCTGATCCGTTTTTCACCGACGGCTGGAAACCAGATCTCAACTATCGGCATTACCCTTCCTTCCCGGTACGTGCCGGGTGGCTGAATGCGATTTTGCGCGGTCACGAGCAAGTAGCGGCAGGACTCCAAATCACCGCACCGATACTTACACTCACCTCTGATAGTTCATACTTCGGCAATGGTGAATGGGATTCACGTTACCTCAGCACAGACGGCGTGCTCCGCGTAGATCAAATTTGGAAGCGATGCCTGAATCTTGGCAATTCACTCACCTTAGAAAAAATCCCTGACGCGATCCACGACGTCACATTTTCACGCTACGCTGCACGCGCACGCGCATTTAACGTGATTGCAAAATGGGTGAATGCGATTTTGCCACCACACCCCGTCAGCCAGCAATAAAATCCATTTCGCCAACTACAGCGAGGAAAAGCATTTTCGGATGAAAATAGTGTGGCAGCCACAGCGCACCAAAACGCCCCAACTGCCACACTAAAACTTTATCTGCAAATCACGTTTTTACGTTTTCAAACCGCGATTCAACAACGCAAAAATACGAAAGTACCAGTTACTTTTCGGCTTCGTCTTTTCCGCCAAAAATCCCCTTCACTTTTTCGATCCCTGCTTCCAAATTCGCCTGCACCTGTTCACCAGCATCAGCCAGGGCACCTTTTACCCCCTCCAGCTTCTCGCTTGCCTGATTCAAAAATTCCGCGCCTTTGGCTTCAAGCTTATCTGCCCGACCTTCAGCTTCAGTATCCGCATCGCCAGTAAACGCACCAAGCTTTTCCTTAGCACCGCCCAAAAATTCATTTGCTTTATTCTTCATCGTATCGTCGAAACCCATGAGATTTCCCCTTTCCTTGCGCCATTCCTGCACAATAAACAGATCATGACGGCATTCGCTTCGCTTTCTGCCAAGATCTAGCAAAACCCAGACCCTGGTAAATAACTTCATTTTTCATGATTCCAGATTGCAACCGGCGGTGAAGAAAATTCACCAGAGAGCAAAATTCGCTGCAAAATCACTGACGGGCAGCTCCTCCACATTCAGAAAAACTGCCCGTCAAATGATATGCCTTCAACTCCGCTCAAAGCTCACCGCTGCCCACAGCTGAGAGCCAGCGGGGAATCAAGCAGTAGTAGCACGATCACCGCCACTGCGCGCCAATGCAAGTTCAGATTCATTTGCAATCGCTGCACGCCCAGCTTCCAACCGGGCCACTGGCACCCGGTAAGGCGAACAAGAAACATAATCCAATCCGATCTCTGCAAAGAAATGGATCGAAGCCGGATCGCCGCCATGCTCACCGCATACCCCCAGCTTCAGCCCCGGCTTCGTCGAACGGCCTTTCTCCGCACCAATCTGCACCAGTGCGCCCACACCGTGAGTATCGATTGATTCAAACGGTGAAGTACCAAAGACGGAAAGGTCAAAGTACTCATTGAAGAAGGAGCTCTCCACATCATCGCGCGAAAAACCCCAACCCGTCTGCGTTAAATCATTCGTCCCAAAGGAGAAAAAGTCAGATTCATGCGCGATATCTTCAGCCGTCACAGCAGCACGCGGCAGCTCGATCATATTACCGATCGGAATATTGATCTCAATCCCCGCTTCTGCAGCCACTTCCGCAATGATCTGGGATGCCAGATCACGCACTACCTGCATCTCACGCACCGAACCAATCAACGGAACCATGATCTCCGGACGCGGATCCTTCCCCTGCTGCCGCAAAGCCACATACGCGTTCGCGATTGCACGCACTTGCAATTTGATCAAGCCTGGCAGCTTCAATCCCAGCCGGACACCGCGCAAGCCAAGCATTGGATTCTGTTCATGGTTTGCCTTCACAGCAGCTAAGAGATCCCTCTCAGCTGCAGTTACTGTTTCCCCACGCGCTTCCTTCACTGCCAACTTTACGGACAGCTCGGTCAAATCAGGGAGGAACTCATGCAGTGGAGGATCAATCAATCTTACCGTCACGGAATGCCCATCCATTGCCGCGAAAATCCCAATAAAATCGCCTTCTTGCAGTGGCACCAATGCTTTGAACGCGGTTTCCTGCTCAGCCTCATCTTTGGCGAGAATCACTTGCTCGATTAGCTTCCGGCGATCACCTAAGAACATATGCTCAGTACGGCAAAGCCCAATACCTTCTGCCCCGAAAGAACGTGCCAGTGCCGCATCTTCCGGATTATCAGCATTCGCACGCACCACCAGATCCCGTTTGGAATCAGCATGGGTGAGAATCTGATGTACTGCCTGTACAAGTTCCTGCGTATCAGCATCTTCGGCAGCCGCCAGACCCGCATCAAGCCCCTTGGAAATATAAGTCATTACCGGTGAATCCGTCACCGCTACCGCACCTGCAAAAATCTCGCCGGTAGTACCGTCGATCGCAATCACATCTCCTGCATGCAGTGTCCGATCCTGAGACTTCACATAAACCGTGCCAGCTGCCTCATCAATGAGTAAATCGTCAGCACCAACCACACAGCAGCGGCCCATGCCACGTGCCACTACTGCCGCATGTGAAGTCTTCCCACCGCGCGCCGTGAGCACACCAGAGGCAGCAACCATACCTTCCAGATCGTCCGGATTCGTCTCAGAACGGACGAGAATCACCTGCACCCCCTCAGCGGTACGCGCTACAGCCTGCTCGTTATTTAATACGATTTCACCGACGGCAGCACCAGGAGACGCTGGCATCCCCTTTGAAAGCTGCGTCTTTTCCGCTTTCTTATCGAATTGTGGGAAAAGCAGCGAAGTAAGCTGCTCACCCGTCACACGAGTAACGGCCTCATCGCGTGTGATCAGACGCTCCTGCACAAGCTGTTCGGCAATTCGGAAAGCCGCAGCAGCAGTACGCTTCCCTACACGAGTCTGCAGCATCCACAGCTTGCCCTGCTGAATCGTAAACTCGATATCGCACATATCACGGTAATGCGTCTGAAGCTTATCCATGATCCTGAGCAACTCGTCATAAGAATTTTTGTCTAGTTTTTCCAGATCTGCCAGCGAAAGCGTATTGCGGATTCCTGCCACCACATCTTCGCCTTGCGCATTCTCCAGGTAATCGCCATATACCCCAGAATGCCCAGTGGAAGGATCGCGGGTAAAGCACACACCCGTACCAGAACCTGCACCCATATTTCCAAAGACCATCGTCTGGCAGTTCACTGCCGTGCCAAGTGAGTTTGGAATGCGTTCACGGCGACGGTACAGCCGAGCACGATCAGTATTCCAGGAACGGAAAACTGCCTCAACTGCCAGATCCAACTGGGAGCGCGGATCTTGCGGAAAATCTACGCCAGTTTCCCGCTTCACGATTTCTTTATATTCAACCACGAGTTCTTGCAAATCTGCAGTGGTCATCTCCAAATCTCCGGTATACCCTTTCCGAGCCTGCAATCCATGCAGCGCATTCGCAAAAAGATCACCGTCAATATCCATTACCGTCTTGCCAAACATCTGAATCAAACGCCGGTAAGAATCCCACGCAAAGCGTGCATTTCCAGATTGCTCTTCCAAACCCTGCACTGAATTATCGTTCAAACCGATGTTTAGCACGGTTTCCATCATCCCCGGCATGGAGAATTTTGCGCCCGAGCGTACCGACATCAGCAGCGGATCAGCCGGATCACCAAGACGTTTCCCCATCATATTTTCCACATTGCGGATAGCTGCCGTCATTTCCACATCGAGAGTTTCTGGCACTTCCCCCTGCCCAAGATATGCCCGGCAAGCTTCAGTAGTAATCGTGAAGCCCGGAGGCACTGGCAGGCCAAGATTCGTCATTTCTGCAAGGTTTGCACCTTTACCACCAAGCAGATCCTTTTGATCCTTATCTCCTTCGGAGAATGCGTAGACATATTTCGTCATCAATATTCCCTTCGTTGGGCATAGCAGACGGCGCGATTTCGCCACTCTGCAACTTTATATTCTCACCGAAAGTGTACCGCGTTATTCAGCAAGTCACATAGTTAGGACTTAAGTCAATGCAAGAGCTACATCCAAAACTGTGTTTTAGACCCACGGCACCTGGGATTTTCACCGCACTTCCAGCTTTCGCGCGTGATCCCCAAATAAATCAAATAGACTTTCAATACAAGTATTTCCATGCCATAATCAACGCATCATTTGTATCCAATGCAAATTCAAAATTACTACATTGCAGATACCAACCTAGAAAGCGCTCGCACTTCACTATGACGATACTTCTCGCTGTTGTCTATGCTTCATTCATTTCACTTGGTTTGCCTGACGCAATCACAGGTGCTGCATGGCCGCAAATCGCGCAAGATCTCGGCATCGACGCCGCAGGTGCTGGGCTGCTTTCACTACTCATCTCCACCGGCACGATCATCGCCTCTTTCACATCCGGATTCCTCCTAAAGCGTTTCGGGACGGTAAAAGTTTCGATTTTTTCCGTTTTTCTCACGGCAATCACCTTGCTCGGTTTCGCCTTTGCGCCATCATTCATTTGGCTTGGGGTACTCTGTTTCCCGCTCGGACTCGGCGGAGGCGCAATCGATGCAGCAATAAATTCTTTTGCTTCACTGCACTATTCAGCCAAGCACACCAATTGGCTCCACGCATTTTGGGGAGTTGGCGCAGCGGCTGGTCCACTGATTGTGAGCTTTTGGCTCAACTGGCAGCGAATGTGGCGACCAGCTTATTTGAGCATCGCAATTTTGCAGTTTATTTTATTGATCACTTTGATTGCCACGCGTGGCACCTGGCAAATTGCTGACGAAGAAAGCATTGAACACCCACAAGTCAACGCGCCGCCGGCAAAAGATTTACCGTTGTGGAAACTGCCTTTACTTTTCCCGATCCTGATCGCATTTGCTGCTTATTGTGGCTTCGAACTGACAGCAGGTGTCTGGGCGGCTACTTTTCTGGTGCAGTATCACGGCTTGGATGTTTCACTGGCAGCAGCTGGCGCTTCAGCTTTTTACCTTGGGATCACTGGCGGGCGCTTCCTTTCTGGCTTCGCCACGCTGCGCATCAACAATGCTTATCTACTGCGAATTGGCTCAGTACTAATCACCGTGGGCACGCTGATTATTGCAATTACCCCGATCGCTCTGCTTGCAATCGCCGGACTCGTAGTCTTGGGCGTTGGCTGCGCACCAGTTTACCCGACGATTATCAAAGAAACTTCGCGGCGTTTCGGCGTTGAAAATACACAACGCGCGATGGGGCTGCAAATGGGGTTTGCGTATGTTGGCTCGCTGACGATGCCACCAATTACCGGATTATTGATGACGCATTTTTCGCCGCTTGCACTACCAATAGCGATTTTCAGTGGAATTGCGATAATGGTGAGCTGTAATGAATTTGTCGAACGCCAGGTGCGTACACGGGAAAACAAACTTTCAGCAAATTAAAGTTGCGATAAATAAATTTGCAGGCGTGCACACCAGAAATTTTCCTGGTCTGCACGCCTGCAAAATAGCGAACGAACTGTGGAGCGATTTACGCTGCACTACCCTTAAAGTGTTTCTTCAGACATTTCCTTCTTCGGTTTTACCGGAGCCACTCCTTCTGGCAGCTGATAATCCGAATCCTGCCCAGCGAAAGTGAAACTCATTGGAATATCGTCTTGATCAACATCAATCACGATCGTCTGCCCGGCCTTAAACTCACCATAAAGCAGCTTCTCCGAAAGCACATCTTCGATATCACGTTGGATCGCACGGCGCAGCGGACGCGCTCCCAGCACTGGATCAAAACCACGATCTGCCAGTAACTGCTTTGCATCTTGCGAAATTGCCAGGCTCATACCCTGATCTTGCAAACGTGCATCAAGCCGCGACATCATCAAATCTACGATCTGCAAAATTTCTTCCCGCTGTAGCTGTGGGAAGACGATAATATCATCTACACGATTCAAGAATTCTGGACGGAAGTGATTCTTCAACTCCTCGTTTACCCGATTCTTCATTCGCTCATAGGAGGTACCGGTATCAGCATCAAATTGGAATCCGGTACTTACCCCTCTCGCGATATCTTTCGCGCCAAGGTTGGTGGTCATGATAATAATCGTGTTCTTGAAATCAACGATACGCCCCTGCGAATCCGTCAACCGCCCCTCTTCAAGAATCTGCAACAGTGAATTGAAGAGATCTTGATGTGCCTTTTCTACTTCATCAAAGAGCACGACGGAGAACGGCTTCCGCCGCACCTTTTCGGTGAGCTGACCGCCTTCTTCAAATCCAACATACCCTGGAGGGGCACCAAAAAGCCGTGAAACCGTATGCTTTTCTTGATACTCAGACATATCAAGCGTAATCAAAGCGTCTTCATCGCCAAATAGGAATTCCGCAACAGCTTTCGCTAATTCCGTCTTACCCACACCAGTAGGACCAGCAAAAATGAAAGAGCCTCCCGGGCGATTTGGATCTTTCAACCCAGCCCGCCCACGTCGAATCGCTTGCGAAACTGCCTTCACTGCCTCTTCCTGCCCAATCACACGCTTGTGCAATTCTGCTTCCATACGCAGCAGCTTTGCAGATTCAGCTTCCGTCAACTTAAATACCGGGATGCCCGTGGTCATTGAAAGAACTTCCGCGATTAAATCTTCATCTACTACCGAGATGACGTCAAGATCGCCTTCTTTCCATGCACGTTCGCGCTCGGCACGCTGCTCAGAAAGCTGCTGCTCCTGATCACGCAAGCCGGCAGCTTTTTCAAAATCCTGCCCTTCAATCGCAGCTTCTTTCTCCGTGCGAACCTTCGCGATTTCTTCATCAAGTTCGCGCAATTCATCAGGAGCCGTCATCTTCTGGATCGCTAATCGCGCACCAGCTTCATCAATCAAATCAATGGCCTTATCCGGCAGAAAACGGTCGTTGATATAGCGATCAGCCATTGTGGCAGCAGCTTCCAGCGCTTCATCAGTGATCGTCACTCGATGGAATGCCTCATACCGATCACGCAAGCCTTCAAGGATCGCGATAGTTTCTTTCACTGTTGGCTGCTCAACTTGAATTGGCTGGAATCGCCGTTCAAGCGCTGCATCTTTTTCAATATACTTCCGATATTCATCAAGTGTGGTTGCACCGATCACCTGCAGTTCACCGCGTGCCATCATTGGCTTCAGCAAAGAAGCCGCATCAAGTGAGCCCTCTGCCGCTCCAGCCCCGACAAGTGTATGGATCTCGTCAATAAAGATAATAATATCGCCGCGGCTCGTGATCTCTTTCAGGATCTTCTTGATCCGATCTTCAAAATCTCCACGATAGCGGGAACCAGCCACAAGTGAGCCCATATCAAGAGAGTAAAGCTGTTTTTCCTTTAAGGTTTCCGGCACGTCTCCACCAGCGATCGCCTGCGCTAAACCTTCCACTACAGCCGTCTTGCCTACGCCTGGCTCACCAATCAATACCGGATTATTCTTGGTACGACGGGAAAGCACCTGCATTACGCGTTGCGTTTCAAGATGCCGCCCAATCACGGGATCCAATTTATTATCCCGGGCAAGCTGCGTAAGATTGCGCCCAAACTGATCAAGAATAGTGGAACCTGATTTCACACCTTCACGCTGCGATCCAGCACCCACGCCCACAGCTTCTTTTCCGCCCTGATATCCCGAAAGCAGATTCGTCACCTGTGTACGTACCTTGTTTACATCAGCCCCCAGCTTTGCGAGCACTTGCGCCGCTACGCCTTCCTGCTCACGGCACAAGCCAAGCAGCAGGTGTTCTGTACCAATATAAGAATGCCCCAGCTGCAGCCCTTCACGCATCGCATACTCAAGTACTTTCTTCGCACGCGGAGTAAACGGGATATGCCCGCTTGGCTGCTCCTGACCTTCACCGATGATCTCTACTACCTGCTCGCGAACTGCATCAAAAGTAACATCTAAAGATTCGAGTGCTTTAGCTGCTACCCCTTCACCTTCTTTGATCAAACCGAGCAACACATGCTCTGTACCCAGGTAATTATGCTTGAGCGAACGTGCCTCTTCTTGCGCCAGTACAATCACCCGCCGAGCGCGGTCAGTAAACCTCTCAAACAATCTTTGCTCCTCATATTTTTGCGTGGATCGAAGTAATCTGTCTTAAACAATAGCTATCTGCAACCGATGGTTGATAACCATTTCGCCACTGGCGTGATATCCCTGCGCTATCTCCTGTTTCGGATTGTCAGCATTCAAAAAGGATCGTGAACGGGCCGTCGTTGATCAACTGCACATCCATCATCGCCCCAAACTCGCCCGTCTCCACTTTTACACCGCGAGCGCGAATTGCAGCTGCTAACTGATCAAAAATTGGGCGAGCAAGCTCCCCTGGAGCTG
Organism: Arcanobacterium hippocoleae; assembly: GCF_031456295.1. Classification (NCBI taxonomy): domain Bacteria; kingdom Bacillati; phylum Actinomycetota; class Actinomycetes; order Actinomycetales; family Actinomycetaceae; genus Arcanobacterium; species Arcanobacterium hippocoleae. The sequence goes on along the minus strand of NZ_JAVDUJ010000001.1, from coordinate 1,650,637 downwards.
CATGTGACCAGCTTGGTTTCTTCCCTTTCTTCACGTCAGCATAGAGCGTGAATTGGGATACTAAGAGCACTTCTGCCGCTGCATCCACCACGCTCCGCCGATTTGCCGGAATATCCTCATGATTTACATCCCGCAATAATTTCAGTTCACAAATTTTCCGGGCAATTTTTTCAATCTGCTCCACTCCGTCTTCATGAGTGACCCCTACCAGCACACACAATCCTGCAGCAATCTGCCCTACTATGCGCCCTGCTTTTTCGCTATCTTGCGGCATATTTTCATCCCAGACCGTGACGGAAGCCTGTTTCACCCGTTGGATTACGATTCGCATGATCTCCTATTTCCCAGATTGTGCAAACTCTTTGTTCGATCCTAGCGCTGGCGTGCGATCATTTACGTATTTTTCACTGCGTGAGATGAATTTTCACACCATTGCCATGCATCCTTGATTTCGTCAATCACCCGATCATGATTGGCGACGATGCCCCAGAAATTCATTTCCTGGACGCTGCGCTGGAGAAACGGAAGATTTCCCATTATGCGTCACAATTTCTACCTGGGTAGCCAAAATCGCGGGAGCTTGCGTAGTTTCGGCAAAGGACCCATCTGCCTCTGGCATTGCCGCACCAATCGTGAGGATCGCATGCGGATCCACTGCACGCTTGATCAGCGCCAGCCCAATCGGTCCTTCTTCAGAATCACGCACAATAGATGTGAGCGTGCCTACTTTGCGCTTCCCACAGAAAATCGGCGCTCCTGCTTCCGGTAGTGGATCTTCTGGGGCTTCGATATAAAGGTACGTCAGACGGCGCGGCGGCTTTCCGAGATTCACCAGCTTTGCTACCGTCTCTTGCCCGCGATAGCAGCCCTTTTCGAGATGCACAGCACTGCGCAGCAGATCTAATTCGTGCGGCAATACTCGCTCGCGCATCTCGTTGTTCGGACGCGGACGCCAAGCACGGATCCGCGCCGCTTCCCAGGCGATCAAACCGGCAGGCTGCCAGGCTTCACGCATCGCTGCGAGAAGATTTTGACGCAATTGTGAGCGATTGGAAAAAGCAAGCATCGTACGGCGCAGCTCTGCGCCAGGATGAGATTGTGCAGCTACCCCATAATGTGCTCCGCCAGGAATGACGGCTGGCCAAGGATCTTCCCAAGCAAATACTGATTGTGTGCGGAGATTTTCTGGCACTTGCGCAAATTGCGTACCAAATCCGATAACCGCAAAGTCGTGTATTTGAATTTCCACCCGCATCATGAATTTCATTTGCGCTAAAAACTCTGCCAATTCCGCTGCTCGCCCAGAATCGAGCAGCATCCAGACTCGTTCCCCATCATCAATCACCGCGGCAGCATGTTCGATGTGCCCATACGGGCTCAACACAAGCATTTCGGCACTTTGCCCAGTAGCTAATTGCGTGAAAGCGCAAGTGGTCAGGGCATGTAGCCATTTCTTCCGATCAGCCCCAGAAACACTGAGAACTTCCAGGAAGCTTAAATCTGTAAAGCCCTTTCCGGAAATCAATTCAGCTTCTTCCCGGAATGGATTTCCATAATGTGCCGGGACGGACGATCCATGATCTGCAACTCCGCCCGCGATCAACGGGGAGAATTCCAGCTCCGTCACGTCTGCAACCAGCTGTGCGCGATGCATCTGGTCAGTATTTTTCGTCAAATCCATACTTTAAGGTTAGCGAAGGATTTCCAACTCAGGAAAAGTTGCGCTAAAAGGATAAAACGTATTTTTAACCGAGGATCATCACTGTAGCTTGTGCAATAAAACCAATTGCAGCAGTCGGCAGCGCGATATAAGCAAGTACCGGGAGCGCTGCAGGAGTGCGATACACCGAATTAAAAGCCTCAAAAGAGAGACGATAAGCAACAGCCACCACGACACCTGCGATCGCTCCTACTGAAAGATACACATCTAAGAGGTAGGCGATCCCGATCCCGAATGTAAGCGCATTTATTAGGCTCACCACAAATACAGAGCGCGTAGTAAAAAGGCTGATCAAACTCACTACACCAATCACTGCCGAAAAAACGAGGACAACTTGTTTGCCAAATTCTGAGGTGACCGTTTGCGTCCAGAAAGTTGCACTTAAAATCAGAATCATGCCCAGATAGCTGCCTGAAATCTGTTCTAAGCGCCGCAATGCACTTTGCTTGCGAAACATTTCTTGCACAAAGGCGAGCAGTATCCCTATCCCAGCAATCAACGCGATCCAGTGTATGTCACGAAATATTGCCGCCAACACTCCCAGCAATGCAATCAGGATCATCCCCAATTGCGAAGTTTTTTGGCTCGGAAGCCCAATCAAACTTGCCCAGCCCAAGATCAGCAATCCAATCACCAGCAGGTTCAAGACAAGCACAGCCGGCCAGAAGAATGCCGCACCAAGGCCAAGCAGCAACGCAAAACACATCCCAGCAATAGCCAGCCAAATATTTGCGCGAAAAATCCAGACCTTTGCAGTGGTAATCGGCCACTCATCAGGCTGCTGAAATAAATTCTTTGGAGTCACGGCTCCATTTTGCCATGTTTTGCTCAGTTCCCGAAAGAACACAAGAATCTGGATCATCTGCGGATTGCGTGCAGATGTTTTTCCGCGCGCGTTTAGATATCTTGGTGCTTGTCTTGTAATTTCGCTTTTTAGCAAAACGCATTTATAGAATATAGGGAATCCCAAATATTTGATCGGCTCAAGCAGAAGTTCAGCAGAAACCAGAAAGCACGCCATATGAACTTAAAACTACATCAAAGCGTAAAAGCTTCCGCTCCGGCAAAAGTTAATCTCGCATTACGTGTCGGCGCTCTCCGCCCTGACGGCTTCCATCCACTAGACACCGTATTTGAGGCACTCGATATCTTTGATGATGTGGAAGCACAGCCCACCGAAAATGCTGAATTGACGATGGAGATCCACGGTATTGGAGAAAATCTTCCGATTGACGATACGAATCTGGTGATTCGCGCCGCGAAACTGCTGCAACAAAAAACATCTGTACATCATGGCGCACATTTGGTGGTGACGAAAAGGATCCCGGTGGCTGGCGGGATGGCTGGCGGATCAGCAGATGCTGCCGCTACACTGATCGCGCTCAATGCACTCTGGCAGCTCAAACTTTCGCAAAGCGAGTTGATCGAGATCGGCAAAGAGCTCGGCTCTGATATTCCTTTCGCACTGCTTGGCGGTATCGCACGAGGGATTTCACGTGGAGACGAGCTTACGCCGATTATCCCGAAAGCAATGCATGGATGGGTGATTCTCACCAATCCGGAAGGACTTTCCACCCCGCAAGTATTCCATAAATTCGATGAAATGTATCAAGATACCGCGCCCAGCTCTCCGCAGAGCACTGCACCTGTGATAGCTGCATTAGCTACTGGCTCAGTGAGCGCATTGATCAAAGTACTCGAAAATGATCTCTGGCATCCAGCAGCAGCACTTCGCCCTGATTTAGCCAAAATTGTCTGTAAAATAGATGCGATTTTCGCTCCCTCCGGAAACGACTCCACGGCTCCTGATCAGACGGAAAACCCCATCCAAGATGCCGCAGATAAATCCGCAGCGAGCCCCCGGATCGGCAGGATTCTTTCCGGCTCTGGCCCGTCAATCGCAATTTTGTGCGAAGTGGCGCAAGTAGCTGAAATTGCTGCACTAATGCGCACCACCTTCCCTGAACTGACGGTAGTGAGTGCAATGGGCCCGGCAGCCGGCGCACATCTGCGTTAAACTCCGTAATATGTAGTATCGTAAATTCCCGCACTACATTCCACTGCTCCGGCAGTTTCCGCAAATACGCATTTGCGGCAAATCTTCACAAACAAAAGAGCAACATCCAAATGGCACATATTCTTAATATTGAAGACGTCAGCATCACTCTTGGCTCACGCCCAATTCTTGGGCAAGTAAATCTTTCACTTGCAGACGGCTCACGAATTGGCGTTGTCGGGCCAAACGGTGGCGGAAAATCTACGCTGCTGAAACTCATGATGCGTCAGCTCACCCCAGAAAATGGGCGCGTTACAATGGCTCACGGCACGCGTTTTTCCTACCTCACGCAAGCCGATTCACTCGATCATGAAGATCCTGTTGAAATGGCGATTCACGGGGATGCGCAAGCTTTTGAGTGGGCTTCCCAAGCTGAGGTGCGTGAAATTCATGACGGCCTCATTCCAGACGTACCATTGACGAAAAAAGTTGGTGAACTTTCCGGCGGGCAGCGCCGAAGAGTCGCCTTAGCCGCCGCGCTATGTACGCCAGCAGAAGTACTGGTACTCGACGAGCCAACAAATCATCTCGATCTTGAAGGCGTTACTTATCTTGCAAAGTATTTGCAGCATCGTTTTGCACGCGGGCAAGGAGCACTCGTAGTTGTTACTCACGACCGTTGGTTCCTCGATGCCGTCTGCACACAGATGTGGGAAGTTGTACCGGGAGATGACGGACCTGGCGGAAAAGCTCCGCGTCCAGGGCATGTGGAAGTCTATGAAGGCGGTTATGCCGCATATATTTTGCAGCGCGCCGAACGCGCCCGATTGGCACAGCAAGCAGCCGAAAAGCGCGCTAATCTGCTGCGCAAAGAACTCGCCTGGCTCCGCCGTGGCGCCCCAGCCCGCACTTCCAAACCAAAATTCAGAATTGAAGCTGCCAATGAATTGATTGCTGCCGAGCCACCTCCGCGCGATTCACTAGAATTGGCGAAAATGGCAACGGCACGGCTGGGGAAAGATGTGATCGATTTGCTGAATATTGATTTTTCTTGGCCAAACGCCACTTCTCCCACACTCCAAGATGTCACGCTCCGCCTTGCACCTGGCGAGAGGATCGGTATACTCGGGCGAAATGGTGCTGGAAAATCGTCATTACTTGGTTTGCTCAACGGCACTTTAGAACCCAATCGCGGGAAGATCAAACACGGGCAAACGGTAAAGCTGGCAACGCTCTCGCAAGAAACAAAAGAACTCGATGAAATCGGGCATCGTCGCGTAGTTGAATCAGTGCAGGATATTGCCACGCATGTGATTGTGGGAAAGCATGAAGTAAGTGCCGGGCAACTTGTTGAGCGGCTTGGTTTCACTCGCGAGCGCGCCTGGACGCGTGTGGCTGAACTTTCCGGCGGAGAGCGCCGTCGGCTGCAGCTGCTGCGTCTGCTGGTGAGCGAACCGAATGTTTTGCTTTTAGACGAGCCAACAAATGATCTTGATACCGATACCCTTGCAGCGATTGAAGATTTGCTTGATTCCTGGCCTGGAACTTTAATCGTTGTCTCTCATGACCGCTATCTGCTTGAGCGCATCACTGATCACCAGATCGCCGTCATCAATGGAAGTATTCGCGATTTACCGCGTGGCGTCGATGAATATCTTGAGCTTTCTGCAGCGCTGGATTTAGCTGCCGCGAAACACGAGGATACAAAGCGGGAAGATCAAGCACAGCCGGCTATCGAAAACGATCCCGCAACGGACGCAAGGATTACTGGAGCAAGAACGAAAGATGCCGCGCGAGAGCGTCTTGCCCGCAAATCCCTTGCCCGCGCAGAGCGAAGAATCGCGAAACTGAACCAGCAAAAAGCACAACTTGGGGCAGCACAAACAGAGCTTGCGATGAGTGGAGATTATGAAAAACTTGCGGAAATTGGCCGTGAGATCGCACAGATCGATTCGCAAATTGCAGATCTCGAATCGGAATGGCTGGAGGCAGCTGAAGAAGTTGAGCACTGGAGTTAGCCAGATACTTTACGCATTGGCGCAGCTGCAAAAAAATACATGCACTATTGCATTTCATCTGCCACTAAAGCTATCTTGAGTATCAGGATATCTTTTCTCAACACTTAGAGAATCAGGAAGTTTCACGCGATGGCGCTCAATCACGAAGAAGTTCATGAAATAAATTCCACAAATCCTACTGCTGACGAAGTTGACCATATCGTTGCTGCTTGGGAACAGCAACGACCTGATTTTGATGCTCGCCCGCTTGCAGTTTTTTCGCGGCTGCTCCGCTTAGGACGCTTCGTCGAACAGATTCGCCGTTCCATTTTCGGAAAATACAGTCTGGAAACTTGGGAATTTGAAATGCTTGCCGCTTTGCGTCGGACAGGCGCCCCGCACCAGCTCACTGCAGGGCAATTGATGAATGAAACTCTTGTTACGTCAGGCACGATCACAAACCGCATAGATCAAATGGAGAAACACGGATATGTGGTGCGTAACCGCGACGAAAAAGACCGCCGTGTTGTGTACGTGAAAGCTACCGCAGCGGGAATCGCCGCGATCGATGCTGCGATGAGCGCACTCTTGGCTGTGCAGCATGAACTTTTAGCACATTTTTCTGCCGATGAAGAGGCAGAGCTGCGCGCAGGGATCAAAAAATTACTAGAAGTGGTGGAGCAAAACGAAGCTGGAAAAGCCAATAAATAACAGCTGTGCACAAGGATGAGAAACTTGCACGATGGAGCCGTCAGGTTTGGCTCATTCCCAGCCCTGACGGCTCCACCAGTATTTGTTAATTAGATTTTCACCTGCGTAAAGCAGAGCACTTCAGCTTTCTGCGCTGTGGATCAATTATTTCCCAGAAAGCGCCTGCCGGAGAGTAACTCGCTTCCCCATCCGGAGAATTGAATTCTCGTAAATCCTGCCAGCAACTGCAGCAAATAGCGGCACACTGACGAATGAAATCCCTGCCGCCAAAACGAGTTCCCAAATTTCTACGGATTCGTACGCCTGACGCACCGGCATAATGAAAGAAGAGAAGCCCGGAATCGTTGAAAACACTTTCGTCCAGATCGAATCAGGCGCAGCTGGCACAAGGAACATTCCCAGATAGAACGGGATTATCATCAGCAGCATCAATGGCGTAATAATCCCGCCCAAATCTTCCTGCCGTGAAACCATCGAAGACACACCACCAGCAAGTGTCGTGAAGGTGAAGAATCCGAGCAAGAGCCAGATGATCATCCAAATCAGAATCGTACCCACCTCAATACCATGCCAAAGACCAGCAATATTCAGCGAAACGAAGATTGCAACCAGATATAGAACGAGCTGGGTCAAGGCAAATAAGCCGATGCCAATAATTTTTCCGAGCAGCAGCGTGCGCGGGCGTACCGCGGAGAGCAAAATCTCGACCACGCGAGAGCTTTTCTCTTCCACAATTCCCACCGAAAGGGTCGAAAGGCTCGTCGTCACCGCAAAAAAGAGCAAAAATTGCGCGACCAAAGCAGTAAAGTAGCCCACCGGATTTTCGATCATTAAGTTCCCTGATCCGGTCACTGTCTGGACTGGAATATCCATTGCTGCAGCAAGATTTTCCGCTTGCTGCGGCGTGATTTCACCAGCGATCTGTTGCACCTGACTGAAGGTAACAGCCTGCCCGATCAGCTTGATTGCGCTACTGTCGATGAAATTTTCACCGTATCTGATTATTTTTGGCTCTTGCAAAGTGCCAGCAAGCACGAGAGATACTCCGTCCTCCTCGCGATCAGCAATTTCGGTGAGCCACTTACCGTAGTCGGGTTGTGATTCAATTACTTCACTGGCGATCAAACCGGTATCGTTGAGGACTTTTTCAAAGCTCTCCATCTCCGGCGCAAGTGCCACTTTCACAATGGCTGCTTTATCCGGCTGCGACGTAGCATCATCATTTTCCTGATCAAGGAAATATTTCCCAGCGAACCCACCGCCAAGAATCAGCAAAATCGTAATCAGCGTGCTGATCACCTGCGCCTTGGTGCGCATCAAAACTTTATATTCACGAGCGATAATATGCTTCAGCATCTTTTCACTTCCCTCCAAACAGCCCAGCGAAACCGCGCTTCCGCTTTTGCGTTTTCGCCAATTCGCGTGCATCTTCCGTATTTGGCACCGTCACCACATTGGAAAAGAGCTCCGTCAAATGAGGCCGATAATGATCGAAATTGCGTACTGGAGCAATATCAAGAACTGCCCGCAAGACTTGCTGTTCACTCATCCCAGCAGGCAATGTAACCCGCAAAATATTAGCTTTCTCAGGACGAACGGCGATTTGCGTGCCGAGCCTTTGCAGCACGGTTTCAATTGCCGGCACGTCTTGCGGATCGACGGTGATGTCATAAATCAAATCTTCGGTACGGCGCAATTCTTCGATTGTGCCTTCAGAAACTATTTTTCCAAGCGAACAGATTCCCACACGATCACAGATTCGCTCTACAAGATCGAGCTGATGCGAGGAGAAAAGCACGGTTGCTCCCTGCGCTACTTTTTCGCGCAGCACTCGGCTCATCGTATCTACAGCTACCGGATCAAGACCGGAGAAAGGTTCATCTAGTACCAGATAATCCGGATTATGGATCAGGGCTGCCGAAAGCTGCACCCGCTGCTGATTTCCCAGCGAAAGTGCTTGCACCTGATCGTTTCGACGGCTTGCTACACCGAGCCGTTCGGTCCAGTAAAGCGCAGCCTTCCGGGCATCTGCACTGCTCAATCCCTGCAGTTTACCAAGATATTCGAGCTGCTCTTGCACCTTCATCCGAGGATACAAACCGCGCTCTTCGGGCATGTAGCCAAAACGTTTCCGCGTGGCAAAATCAATTTCTTTGCCGTCGCAATATGCTTTGCCTGAATCTGCCTTCAATACCCCCAGCATGATCCGCATGGTAGTAGTTTTACCGGCACCATTTGAGCCTACAAAACCAAACATTTGCCCCGTATGCGCGGTAAAACTCATCCCATCTAATGCTTGTGTCTGCCCAAAAGTTTTATATAAAGAAGCTACTTGTAGGGTCATTCCTCCCCCTGAATGTAATTTGCGAAAACGGCTTTGCCACCAAACATCCTACTAGCTCTGATACGGCTAATAAAGTGTATAAATTAATTGTCCCCCCCCCCACATTGCTGTCAAGCATTGAAAGCGCAAAATCCCCCAGGGCACGCAGTTTAACATTTATCACAGCCGTGCCAATTGGAAATTTATGGTGGATAGCTGGCAGAATAGGTGCAGTGATCCCCCATGGTGTAATGGCAACACAGCGGTCTTTGGAACCGTTATTCGAGGTTCGAGTCCTTGTGGGGGAGCGAAAATGCAGGATTCACGGCATTCGATGTACGGCGCTTTTCCGTTTGGAGGATAGTGTGGCAGCTCTGATCGCTTCACTCTCGTTGCGGATGCGCCGTTTTTCTTTTCTCGCTCTCTCGCCGTATTTCGCACTCACACTCCGCAATGCGCGAATGCAGCAATCTCGGTTATTGCATGATTTATTTGTAAGCCCTGCGTTTGGCTCACAAAAATTCCACGAATTTCTTTCTTCACTCCAAATTCTGGAAAAATTGAAGATAAAAATGAAACTGCCGATGTTTCGGATCGGAAAGCAATAGGCTTAGTGTTAGCAGCCTGGAGCAATCCGATCTTCTGCTTTTGATTTTTCACAGATCATTGATTGTTCTCAGCTCTAACGCAAAGAAAATATTAATCAGAATCTAAAGATAATCGAAAGAATGGGAAGCACACGATGACGGGAATCCACACTTCCGGAGAGAAGCATCTTGTACTGGCTTCAGGCCGCGCACATCCAGAGCTCGCAAAAGCCGTCGCGAAAGAACTCGGCATCGATCTCCTGCCAATTACGGCATACGACTTTGCGAATACCGAAATTTACGTCCGCTTTGACGAATCAGTCCGCGGCACTGACGTGTTTATTATGCAGGCGATGGCATGCCCGATAAACAAGTGGATCATGGAAACTTTAATTATGGTGGACGCAGCAAAACGCGCTTCCGCGAAACGAATCACTGTGGTGATGCCGTCATTCCCGTATGCACGCCAGGATAAAAAGCATAAAGGGCGCGAACCGATCTCTGCACGGTTGATGGCTGATTTATTCAAAGCGGCTGGTGCTGAGCGGATCATGTCTGTTGATTTACACGCTTCGCAGACACAAGGTTTCTTTGACGGCCCGGTTGACCACTTATGGGCGATGCCAACTCTCGTTGAGTATGTGCGCACCCGTGTCGATCCTGCTAATTCTGTGATCGTCTCCCCTGATGCTGGCCGTATCAAAGTTGCAGAGCAATGGGGTAAGCGGCTTGGTGGTGTGCCGCTTGCGTTTGTGCACAAGACGCGCGATATTACACGTCCAAACCAAGCTGTGGCGAACCGCGTAGTTGGTGATGTTACTGGCCGCACGGCAATTATCGTTGACGATATGATCGATACGGCAGGCACAATTACCGGCGCTGTAAATGTGGCACTTGAAGCTGGCGCAAAGGACGTGATCGTAGCAGCTACGCATGGCGTACTTTCCGACCCAGCCGTGCAGCGGCTTTCCGAATCTGGGCTGCGTGAACTGGTAGTGACAGATACTCTTCCAATCGGCCCGGAAAAGCGTTTCGAGCAGCTCACTGTGCTTTCGATCGCCCCCGTGATTGCGCATGCGATCGAGGAAGTGTTCAACGACGGTTCCGTCACGTCACTCTTTGACGGCGCATACTGAGAATAATTCGATTTCCTTTTGCGCACAGCAGCGTTGCACACGCTACTGGCAACACATTTTTACAACCTGAGATCCAAGCCCGAGGAAGTTTGAAGTTTCTTGTGCGCAAATCTGTTATGCATTTGCGCACAAGAAACTTCTTCGGGCTTGGTTTTCTTTACACAGCGAGCTAGACCGAGCTAAACTTATCGAGTTGCCTCGGCGAGGGAACCGCAGAAATCTGAGAAATTTCCGTTTCGCACGGATCCAAATTGCTGCAAGTGCACGATCTGAAAAAAGGTTGGCATGTTCCGTTATCGACGCGGTTGTCTATATCTTTTCGGATGTAGCCTCCGTTCGAGGCCGTTCAATTAGATTCGAAAAGGAGATAACCAAATGGTAGATACTATTCAGGCGCAAGTTCGCAAAGCATTTGGGAAGGGCGCTTCCCGTCAGCTTCGTCGCGATAACCGCACCCCAGCCGTACTTTATGGTTCAGATCAAGCTCCACTGCACATCCATTTTGATGCACATGAGATTTTTATGCACGTGCGTTACAACGCGAACGCATTGCTGAAGATCGATGTTGCGGGCGCTACCGAACTTGCTTTGGTAAAGGATATTCAGCGTAACCCACTTTCCCGGATCATCGAGCACATCGATTTCTTGCGTGTGAAAGCAGATCAGAAGGTTGAAGTTAATATCCCAGTGATTCTTGAAGGCGAACCTGTAGGCAATGCAGTCGCTTCAGTTGAATTAATGACGATCGACGTTGCAGTGCCAGCTAATGAAATTCCTGAGCATATTGTAGTAAATGTGGCAGGTCTGGAAGACGGCACCACGGTTCGCGTAGCAGATTTGCAGCTCCCAGGAGATGTGGAAGCACTTTCTGATAGCGAAGAGCCGGTGGTAGTAGTTGCTGTACCACAGCTTGATGTACCTGAAGCTGAAGGCGAAGCAGCAGCCGAATAATCCTGCACCGCGCTTGGCGAAAAACATCTTTTATTTTGGGGTAGATCTGCACAATTGCGATCTACCCCAAAACTGATCTCAGTGAATCCAGCATTAACTACGGCTTTCGTGTTTTGTCAGTCTTTGTTTTCGATCTACGTTGAAACTATTTTCAACTTCTGCCACACCTATTTTGTTCCTACGAGCATTTCGCAATTTGCACAAATTCATCGATCGTGAGTGTCTCTCCCCGTCGCTTTGGATCAATTCCTGCAGCTACCAGGATCTCTTCGGCGCGCACTCCAGACCCTGCCCAACTACTCAAGGCAGCACGCAAAGTCTTCCGCCGCTGTGCAAACGCTGCATCGATCACTGCAAACACAGCCTCCCGCGCTACCCCCTCAGGATGCGCACCACGCACAAAGTGCACGAGAGCCGAATCCACATTCGGCACCGGCCAAAACACATTCCGCGAAATTTTCGCACCACGCCATAAGCGCCCATACCAGTTTGCCTTTACTGACGGCACACCATACGTCCGCGAACCTGGCTCAGCAGCAAGCCGGTCAGCCACTTCTGCTTGCACCATCACAGTAAAACTTTCGATACTCGGCAAAACTTCTAAAAGCGTAAGCAAAATCGGCACAGCTACGTTGTATGGCAGATTCGCGACCAGCTTTCCCGGGTGATACTTTTCGCTCGTGCAGGCAGCAGGCACAGCCAGGCTTTCTTCCCCTGACACTTCCAACGCATCAAGCAGGCGCACCGCAAAATTATTGGCAGCAGCCGGCATATTATTTTTGACGGTTGCTGCAATTTGCCCTGCAAGCAGTGGATCAATTTCCACGGCAGAAACCAAGGCTCCCGTTTCTAATAACGCAAGCGTGAGTGATCCGAGCCCTGGACCAATTTCGAGCACCAGATCACCTGCGCGCACCCCGGCATCACGAACGATCCGGCGGACGCTCGCAGCATCATGGACAAAATTTTGCCCGAGAGTTTTAGTTGGGTGTACGCCTAATTTTGCCGCCAATTCACGAATTTGCACTGGTCCAAGCAAAGTTCCGGAAATAGACTGCGAATTTGCCGCAGTTGCGACCTCGTGTGCGCGCCGCTCTGCAGCTTCGTTACCGGCAGAGTTTTGCTTTCCATCCCGATTGCGATTAATGCCAGTATTTTCCGTCAACCCATTACCGTCAGTGCCGATCATAATTCGCTTCATCATATGCAAAATCTTACCTGATCCAAAAGAAAAGAATCTGCCCGCTAGGCGTTGTCAGCAAAAGCGCAAATATTTGCGCTCCAACCAACATCACATAGCTGGCAGACTCCCACAGCTGCGCATCACTGCATCATCAAAGACGATCGGCATGGCAGATAAAAGCAGGATCGCAAGGTATTTAATACCAGCCACGCGCCTTTGAGTGCCCCCAGGCACCACACGGGCTGCCATAGCGTCCTTGAATATAACCGAGGCCCCAACGGATTTGCGTCTCCGGGTTCGTCTGCCAATCAGCACCTGCACTCGCCATCTTTGAGCCAGGAAGCGACTGCGGAATTCCATAAGCCCCAGAAGAACGATTCATCGCGTGTGCATTCCAGCCAGATTCCCGCTGCCAAAGCGCATCCAGGCACGAGAACTGCGCCGCATCCCAGCCGCGCGCATTCACCATCTGCTGCGCAATTGCCCGTGCTGAGCCAGGGCTTGGAGCTGGCCCTGATGGCGGAGCCGCAATTTCACGATCAGCACTCTGTGCTTCTTTCGTACCGATCTTCGTCACCTGATCCACACGCACAGCAGTGATTGCTTCAGCCACAATATCGCGGCTAATTTCCTTGCCATCACGGTATTTCACAGTGAAAGTGCGTGTGCCTTTCCCGTCCACTCCTGGCGTTACAATCTTTTTCTCACCCTTGGGCAAAGATGCATCTGCTTCATCTTTATTTACAAACTTATCGACGAATTCTTCGGTGAAGGTTTCATACTTGATCCGCGCAATTTTCACGATCATTCCCTCAGCAATTTTCGCGCTCAAAGGCAGTGAAACCGCATCATTTTTGCCAAGCTGCACCTCAGCATTTTCCAGCGCTTTCGCAATCGTCATTCCCGAGAAAGCGGAATGAGTCGTCGTTTTACCGTCAGCAACCACTTTGTATGAGATTTTCTCGACGGCACGCGTATTTGATAAATCCGGATTTACCGATGCAGAAACGGCAGCTTCCGACATCGCTGCATGATCAAATGAATAAGCAGCAGCTGCAATACTGAAAATTGAAGTGGCAGCAACAAGAGCCACTACGATTGCTCGCGCATTTTGAAACAACCCCGGCTTTACCAACATTTGCGTTTCAAATGCCTGCGAAGTTACCAGATTTTCGTTCATATATTCGGCGAAAACTTTATTCGTACTGAGAGCAGAATGAGTTGGATCGGTTACGCCTTGGGGTAGCACTTCCAGCATTGCAGTGCTGCTACCATCTGCCAAAGCAGCATTTTGCAGATTTTTCCTTGCGTGCTCCTGCGTCTTTGCGGCAGCACGTTCAGCTTCCCGCCGTGCGCGGCGTGAACCGGGCTTCACTTCCGCAGTTTGCATCGCGAGCCGAAGCTGGTTTGCAGCTTCATTCTGCGCTTCGCTATTCAGCTGTGCATTGTGTTTTCCCAAAATTTTCTCCATATACTCATGCTGATAAATCACTGAAATACAGCACCCGTTATGTTTCCTAGACTTATTGTAATCAAATCGTTACATACCTGTTAATCCAATGAGAGCGATCCCACTCTAAATTCGGATAATCATCAGTAGCTCCGCAATTAATCCCAACTATCCGGATCAAATTTAAAAATCAATTTCCCACCCATTGATAAGCACCCCAATTACCACACCGCAAGATTTAGACTGGAATCATGAGCAATATGCATCCAAAAGATTTTCTCGCAGAAACGTCAAATCTCCCACCAGCAAATCTACACGCTACCGAAACCGTTACTTTCAGCTATGCCGGCAACACCCACACGCTGCCAATAATCACTGGCACCGAAGGTGAACGCGCAATCGATATTTCTGCATTACGCCAAAAAACCGGGCTGATCACATTTGATGACGGTTACGGAAATACTGGCTCATGCCAATCAAAAATCACCTATATCGACGGTGAAAATGGGATCCTGCGCTATCGCGGGATCCCCATCGAGCAGCTTGCTGCGCATTCCTCTTTCATCGAAGTAGCAGAGCTACTGATTTTTGGCGAACTCCCAGATCCGGCAGACCGGGCACAATTTCGCGAACTCCTCACCGAAAATTCCTCATTGCATCGTGATATGCGGAAACTTTTTGACGGATTTCCAGCAGATGCGCATCCGATGGCGATCCTTTCTGCCGTCATCAACGGCCTGCAGGCATACGATTTGCCTGAAATTGGAATTGCTGACGATGCCGCCTTCCGCCGCGCTGCTGCACTCCTAATCTCAAAGGTGCGCACAATCGCAGCAGCAGCTTATAAAGCACACCTCGGCGAACCGCTCGTATATCCACGTTACGATTTAGCATATGCAGAAAACTTCCTGCACATGATGTTCACCCAACCGTATCGCGAATATGAGCCATCTGCCGAAGCAGCCCACGCATTAAATATGTTCCTGATTTTGCATGCAGACCACGAGCAAAACTGCTCTACCTCAACAGTGCGCATGGTTGCTTCTGGAGGGGCGAATCTCTACACCTCACTCTCTGCTGGTGTGGCAGCACTTTGGGGGCAGAAGCATGGCGGAGCAAATATGGCTGTCATTGATATGCTGCAACAAATTCATGACGGTGAATTCACGCCAGCAAAATACGTAGAAATGGCGAAAGCGAAAAATTCTACGGTGCGCTTGATGGGATTCGGGCATCGGGTTTATCGAAATTTCGATCCGCGCGCAAAAATTCTCAAGCAAGCTGCAGATGAGCTGCTCGAAAAAATGCAGATCACTGATCCGCTCTTAGACATCGCACGCGAAGTTGAAACCGCAGCACTCGCCGACGACTACTTTGCAGAGCGAAAACTCTATCCCAATGTAGATTTCTACTCGGGGATCATTTTGCGCGCACTCGGGATTCCACGCGATATGTACACAGTGATGTTTGCAATCGGGCGCACACCTGGCTGGATTGCAAACTGGAAAGAAGTAGCAGATCAGCCAAACCAACGGATTTACCGCCCCCGGCAAATTTATATTGGCGATCCGCAACGTGATTGGCAGCCGCGCGAATTACGCTGATTCCCGCTCCCGCATACACCTGGAAACAGCTTAAATTCCATATACTGCAAAAGTATTTCGATTTAAGATCTCACACCATTTTTCCAGCGGATACCCGCGCTGTTGCGCCATAAATCCGGCAGTATAAACACACCCCCAGACAGCATTTGGATGCCCCCGATACGGTACGGGGGTAAGATACGGAGCATCTGTTTCGATCAGGATTAACTCATCGGGTAGGGAATCGAAAGCGTGTTGCAACTGCGTATTTACCGGGTATGTGATTGGCCCGGCGAAGGATGCATACCAGCCATTTTCAGCACAGATTTCGGCAAGCTTTACATCACCTGAAAAACAATGGAAGACGGTTTTCTCCGGCGCTCCATCACGTTGCAAAATTTCCACAACATCAGCGTGCGCATCACGATCGTGGATCTGCATTGGTTTACCAAGCTCTTTCGCAAGCTGCAGGTGCGCCCGGAATGATTCTTTTTGCGCCGCTTTTCCGGCTTCTCCCGTGCGAAAATAATCAAGACCAGTTTCTCCAACCGCAACTACTTCCGGCTCCTGCGCGATCTGTGCCACTTGCGCAATCGCATCATCCAGCGAAAACTCGCGATGATGCACTGCAAACTCGTGCGTCAATCCGTCAGGTGATGCAGCCGAAATCCCAGCATGCATCGCAGCTTCATTCGGATGGATCGCAATTGCCGCCCAAATATTGGGCACACGTTTTGCCAGTTCTAAAGTATGCGCGAACTCAGGAATTTCGCAGCCTGACGTGATCGCGCCACGCACCCCGGCATCAGCCATCCTGGCAAGCAGTGTCCGCTCAAGTACCGGCATCAGAATTCGGCCTTCGGGATCATAGCGCTGCTGTAATTCACCGCCAGAAGCAGGCGCAGGATCAGCGCCGATATGCGTATGGTTATCAATGATCGGGACGGATAACGGACGCTCAGGGAGCAGCGGCAAATATCGTTTCTTATTCTTCCCCACTGTATTTCTCCTTTCACCCCAAACTGCCAACGCATTCCAGCACTGGCTCTCGCTTCGCCGCCCTCATTTCGCACTATCTGCGCAGATACCGCCCGCAAGCAGGATCTGCGCAAGTCGGTACGAGAATCGTGAACAGAATTTACAATCCCAAGCGGGCAAGCTCTTCGGCAATCACCGAATCATCAAGCTTCTGGAATGCCGGCTTTGGCTTCGTAATTGGCGTACCCGGCTGCACGATGCGCCGCTCCCATTTTCGTACATGTGCGTAATCACCAGTAATAATTGGGAATTTATGGCCCGAATCGAGATCTTCAGTCTCTACCAGTTGCGGCATCGGCGCAATCGTGCCGTCTCCCCCAAGAATCAAATCGATCGCATTTGCAGAGTGCGGTAAGAATACGCACATCATCGTATTCAAATCCGAGACTGCCTGAATCAGTGTATTTAACACGGTGCCAAGCCGTGCACGCAGCGCCTCGTCCTTCATCTTAAACGGCTCCGTCTTTGATACGTAACCATTTGCTTCACCCACTAAACGCATGATTTCAGTGAGTGCGGCACGCTGCTGATGATTCGCAATATAATTCCCGACGGTTACAAAGCCAGCATTGACCGCATCGAGAAGATCCTGATCAATCTTTTCAAGTTGCGCAGCAGGTGGAATTTCCCCAAAATTCTTTGCGATCATTGCCGCAGCACGATTTACAAGATTGCCCCAGCCAGCAACCAGCTCAGAATTATTACGGCGCACAAACTCTTCCCAGGTGAAATCAGCATCGGAAGTTTCTGGACCAGCAATGGAAATAAAATAACGCAACGCGTCTGGCTGATAACGCGAAAGCACATCACGTACATAAATCACCACAGACTTTGAAGAGGAAAATTTCTTCCCTTCCATCGTCAGAAATTCAGAAGCCACTACTTGCGTCGGCAAATTCAGCGCACCAAATTCGCCCGTCTTTCCACCTTGATTTCCTTTTCCGTTATATGCAAGCAACTCTGCCGGCCAAATCTGAGAATGGAAGACGATATTATCTTTGCCCATGAAATAGTACGTTAGGGCTTCTGGATTTTGCCACCATTGCTTCCAGTCTGCAGCAGATCCAGCACCTGCAAGCTCACGCCGCCGCGCCCATTCGATCGAAGCTGAAAGGTAGCCGATCACGGCATCAAACCAAACGTAAAGCCGCTTATTGGGTTGGTCTTCCCAACCTGGCACCGGAATCCCCCAGCTAATATCACGGCTCATCGCCCGCGGACGGACGTCCTCCAACAAATGCTTTGAGAAAGAAATTACATTCGGACGCCATTTTCCATCTTCTTCTACCTGATCCAGCCAATCGCGCAAAGCATCAGCAAGCGCAGGCAAATCAAGGAAATAATGCGCTGTGGTCTTAAATTCAGGCGGCAAACCGGAAACCTTCGAGAGCGGATTCAGCAAATCTTGTGGATCAAGCTGATTCCCACAGTTATCACACTGATCCCCTCGGGCACCATCAGCTTTACAAAGCGGGCAAGTGCCTTCGATATAGCGATCAGGCAATGTATTTCCCGTCTTCGGATCAATTGCGACAGGAGTTTCCTGCACCACCATATAACCGTTATCACGGCAGCCAACGAAGAGTTGCTGGACTACACGCTCGTGGTTCACCGTAGTGGTACGAGTGAATAAATCATACGAAAGCCCGAGATTCACCAAATCTTCAACGATGATCCGATTATTTTGATCAGCTAATTCTTGCGGACTGATCCCAGCTTTATCTGCAGCTACCATAATCGGCGTGCCGTGCTCGTCTGTACCCGATACCATCAACACATCGTGCCCAGCCATTCGCATATACCGGGAAAACACATCAGATGGCACGCCGAAACCTGCCACATGACCAATATGACGCGGGCCGTTCGCATACGGCCAAGCTACTGCAGAAAGAATTTTAGACATACTTCTAGAGTACGGCGTAACTTTCGATGAGGCGAATTTTTCCAGAAAAATAGCACACAAGAGCACAATCGTTACAATAGTGACTAGCACATTTTACAAGCTGCAGAAGCGGCAAGAACCAGAAAGGATCCCCCGATGAATCAAGAGAAACGCGCATTACTGATCGTGGATGTGCAGCCAACTTTCTGCGAAGGCGGTGCGCTTCCCATCATCGGCGGAAATGATGTAGCACGTAAAATTGCTGATTTTGTGACGGAAAATGCCAGTGAGTACGAACTGATTGTCACCACACAAGACTGGCATATCGATCCCGGTACACATTTTTCCGAGAACCCAGATTTTATTGATACTTGGCCGCCGCATGGGGTTGCAGGCACTCCAGAGGCAGATTTGCATGAGGAAATCGCCGCGCTGGCTTTCGATGACGCAGTGAAAAAAGGCGAGTACACTGCCGCTTATTCCGGCTTTGAAGGAAAGAATGAGAGTGGAGACACACTTGAGGAAATTCTGCGCACGCACGAGATTCAGGCAATTGATATTGCCGGGCTGGCAGAATCGCATTGTGTAAAAGATACTGCACTGGACGCGCTGCGGCTCGGTTGGCCGGTGCGGGTATTTTCGGATCTGACGGCACCTGTATCTGCCGAACTTGGGGTTGCTGCGCGTGCAGAGATGGATGAAGCTGGAATTGAACAGCTTTCCACCGCGGATGCATTTGGTTTTTACGAGGAAGGAGAAGATACTCCAATACCGGGTGACGATATTGCAGGAAGCTCTGCCGGTTTTACTTTTGGGAGCGTTGATTCCTGGAGCGATGACACCGATGATTCCTGGGATGATTTCTCCAATGATGATTCCGAAGATTTTTCCAATGATCCCGATCACCGCTGGAACGATGCAGATACGTGGAATGCGGACGATGCCGTCTGGGATGATCTAGACACAGATTGGGAGCAAGATCCGCTGTATGACCCCGATAGGGAAAATTTTGCGGAAGCTGAAGCTGATCCGTCAGTTGCTTCTGTCGCAGCAGAAATAGCGGCAGCTGTAGGCCGGCAGCCAATGCAATCTACCTCCTTGCAAAAGGAGCCGCAGCTTACGGAATCTGCGGCAGTGAGCTGGCCCGGGATGCCTGCAGAAGATCTTTCCGCACTCGACGATTTCGCCGATGCAGATTTTGATTTGACCGATTTTGATCTTGATTTTGATCAGCAGATCGATTTTTC
Organism: Arcanobacterium hippocoleae; assembly: GCF_031456295.1. Lineage (NCBI taxonomy): Bacteria > Bacillati > Actinomycetota > Actinomycetes > Actinomycetales > Actinomycetaceae > Arcanobacterium > Arcanobacterium hippocoleae. The sequence goes on along the minus strand of NZ_JAVDUJ010000001.1, from coordinate 1,630,833 downwards.
TGCTGAAGTTTCAGATGACGATTTTGATTTTTCAAATATTGACTTTCGCCCAGGGCAGTAAATTTAACACACCTGAAAATATCCGCATCAGCTCATAAACTGATTTAAGAAGGCTATAGTGCAGCATGAAAAAATCTCATGCTGCACTATTCTTGCGCCAACGCTGCTTTGAAAAGTGCATTTTTCCGCACACCATTTTTCTGTGCAATGTATGCTGCAGCATCTTTTAATCGCAGCCCAAGCGCAGCCAGCTCATGCACCTGCGGCACCAAAGCCGAAAAATCTGCAGCTGCATTTGCCTCCGCTGGCGCACCTGCAATCACGAGGACGATTTCGCCGAGCACTTCTTTACTTTGCGCCCATTTTAGTAGTTTTGAAAGATCGCCACGAATTACTTCTTCATGTACTTTAGTTAATTCACGGCAAACTGCACCGTGGCGGGAGGTACCAAAAATATTTGCCATCGCCAGGAGCGTTGCTTCCAGTCGGCGTGGAGATTCAAAGAAAATCATTGTGCGCTGCTCATCTACCAGCGATTCCAAAGCTTGTTTGCGCTCGCCGTCTTTCCGAGGCAAAAATCCTTCAAAAGTAAATCGATCTGATGCAATTCCCGAGATCGCTAAAGCAGTAACTGGCGCAGACGGACCGGGGATCACAGTAAATTCTATTCCAGCTTCCGCGGCAAGTGCAGCCAGACGAAATCCCGGGTCAGAAATTGCAGGCATTCCCGCATCGCTTACCATCACTACATTTTTTCCAGCTTCCGCAGCGGAGATCAACTCCGGAGCTTTCACCGCTTCAATGTGATCATGATAAGCAATCACAGGCGCATGGATTTCTACTTCCAGCCGTCTTACCAGATTTAGCAGCCTGCGTGTATCTTCGGCAGCAATAAGATCCGCCGCCGCAAGCGCCTGCTTCAATCGCGGTGAGGCATCGGCATCATTTCCAAGTGGTGTACCGGCAAGAATGATCATGAATTTATCGTCTCATAATTTTGCAACATCACCCAGATTTTCCGCCCAAACCGTAACTATTACGTAAAGCAGGAAGTATTTCCTGGCAAGACGGATCCGCGATAATGCGCGAAAAAGGGAACTAGTTACAGCGTGTGTAAAATCTTTTGCAGCAATCAATATCAACTCAAGGCTTTGGTCCTAAACGTGTTATGATGGGCGTTATCGAATCATCAAGCAGCAAAGGAGCCGATGATGTCTGAGTTAAAACTGGTTTTTCACGTGAATGAAAACGACCGCTGGCCATTCACACTGCGTTCCGTGGGAAATTTGATCCATTCTGCCGCATCTGGGAAAGCCGTCGTAGTAGTAAATGGAAGCGCGGTACGTTCATTTTCACAACTTGAACTTGAACCAAAACTATTTGCAAAAATTGCCGCACTTGCAGCAGCAGGCGTGCGTTTTGCACTCTGCGAGGTGGCTTTGAATGAGCGGCAAATTAAGCGCGAACTGATCCCAGATTACGTGGAAACGGTCCCTGCAGGAATTGTGGAAATTGCAAAACTCCAGCAAAGTGGCTATGGATATGTGAAAGCTTAAGCACATATTTCTTGATCCTCTGTTTTCCGAAACAAAGCGCACAGCGAAAATACTGCAATATTTAACGAATTGGCGAATACCACACTCAGCGAGCTGAAATAAACTGCAAAATAAGGGAAAATTAACACTACACAACACACGCAGATTATTTGGAGCAGTATGTCGCGGCGAAAGATTGCAGTTATTTCCACAATTTCGGGATTCGCAATATTGATTTTCCTCCTTGCAGGTTATCTGCTTTATTTTTGGCTTGGCGGGCGCGCTCTTCCAGGAATGAAGGTTGGCAAAGTAGATGTCTCAGGAAAAACTGCATCGGAGATTTCCGCCGATCTCAATACGGCTGCTGCAACTGAAAAAATCAATTTCACAGGCGCGAATTTAGATGGCAATTCAGCTAAGTTAAACGAAATTGGGATCACTCTCCAAGCATCCGAGGTAGCAGCTGCAGCTCTCGCCCCAAATAGTTCTTTCAGCTCTTACTTCACGATCCCGTTTACTGGAAAAACGATTGAGCCAAAGCTTGAAATCGACAAAGAAAAACTTAATGCATCCGCTGTAGCACTCGCCGCAAAATCCACAGGCGCAAAAACCGTCGTAGAACCAAAAATTTTAGTTGCAGGCGAGGGATTCAAAATTCAAGCCGGAGAGTCTGGTGCTGGGATCGATCCGCAGATTTTCCATACAGCCGCCCAAGAACTTGTCGAAACTCAAAAATCTGTAGCTGCAAAAGTAAAACTCTCCGAGATCAAACCAAAATACACCGTTGCTGATCTTGAACGCACTAAGGCAGAAGCTGAAAAGCTGCTCGCCACCGAAGTGAGCGTAACTGCAGAAGGTAAAACCGTCAGTGCTGATACCAAAACTAAAATCGGCTTTATTACATTCAACGAGAATAAAGCCGAAGTAAACGAAGCCGCAATGAAAGAATGGCTCACCCAGGTAGCTGCGCCACACAACCAGGAAAAAATTACTGGTACCCGAAATGTAAACGCGGCTGGGCAAGTACTCGAAGTAGTAACTGCAGCACATGCTGAAAAGAATGTAACCAATTTCGATGCAGCGCTCAAAACTTTGCAAGCAGCCTTTAGCGCAAAGCAGCCGGCGAAAACCACACTTGATGTGCATATCAGCGAAGAAACCTGGACAGATCGCATTATTGCACGGGGCGCAGAACACCTCCCCTATAAGGCTACTGAAGGGGAAAAGTGGATCGATGTAAATCTTTCTACTTTCAAAATGACAGCTTATGAAGGCGCTACCCGTGTGCGTGGACCAATCACAGTAGTAACAGGCGAAAAGGGTGCCGAAACCATCACCGGCAAATTCAAGATTTGGCACAAAACCAAAACACAGTCGATGCGTGGAACCCATCAAGACGGATCAAAATACGACATCAAAAACGTTCCGGCAAATATGTTTTTCCACGGCGATTACGCAATCCACGGCGCTCCTTGGTGGGGGCCAAACGAGTGGGGTTTCCAAGGATCAAACGGTTGTGTGAATACTCCCGTACCTGATGCGAAATGGCTCTTTAACTGGGCACCTATCGGCACAGTGGTAGTCACACACTACTAAAACCGAGCTAACTTTCCCGGATTTTTCGCGCATTTCTGATACTTTATCAGCTCACCTCAGCAACAAGGGGTGACACGTGCAAAATTCTAGTTCATTTTTTCACTACTTCGTACACTGAAATCCGGTGATTATCCTCTCCGCGCCACGCCTTTCGTAATCGCAAATACTTCCGGCATACTTTATGGAATGAAGCGCGGGAATGCGCTGAATCGTGTATTTGATGCAGCAGAAAATCAGCATCAAATACACGATGCGCAAGGCAGGCCCGGCTTCCCAACAGGGCTCGCCTCTCTTAGTGTGAGCCATCAACTACTAGCTCAGAATTGGGAGTAATCAGTGCATCAAATCGGTTTCGATCGGGAAAAATATATCGCCATGCAATCTCAGCACATCAAAGCACGGAGAGATGAAATCGGCGGAAAGCTCTATCTTGAAATGGGTGGAAAGCTTTTCGACGATATGCATGCATCGCGTGTATTGCCAGGATTCACCCCAGACAATAAAATTGCGATGCTGGAGCAGCTGAAAGATGAAATCGAAATTCTTATTGCCGTCAATACAATGGATCTTGAGCGGCAAAAAATTCGCGCTGATCTTGGCATTTCCTATGAAGACGACGTACTTCGCCTGGTAGATGTATTCCGCGAGCGCGGTTTCCTCGTAGAAAATGTGGTCTTGACACGTGCAGATACGGATCCGCGAATTGCACGCGAATTCCGCGAGCGCTTAACTAAACTGGGCTTAAAAGTCACTTTCCACTACACGATTGCGGGATATCCTACCGACTCAAAGAAAATCGTCTCTGATGAAGGGTTTGGGAAAAACGAATACGCACACACTTCGCGTGATCTGGTGATCGTCACCGCGCCAGGCCCTGGCTCAGGCAAACTTGCAACTGCGCTCTCACAGGTTTATCACGAACATCAGCGTGGCGTAAATGCAGGGTATGCAAAATTTGAAACATTCCCAATTTGGAATCTGCCGCTCGACCATCCCGTCAATATTGCATATGAGGCAGCCACCGCAGATTTGGATGATGTAAATCTTATTGACCCATTCCATCTTGAAGCGTACGGCAAGAAATGCGTGAATTATAACCGCGACGTCGAAGCATTCCCATTGCTCGCCAAACTGCTGACGAAACTCACCGGATCTTCACCGTATCAAAGCCCAACAGATATGGGTGTGAATATGGCTGGCATGTGTATTTCGGATGATGAAGTATGCCGTGAAGCATCGAAACAGGAAATTATTCGTCGTTATTACAAGGCGCTCGTAGAAGAAAAAATCAATGATACAGCTCCCCTGCAGTCCACCCGGATTGCCGTGATTATGAGCAAACTTGGTCTTGAACCGGAATATCGCCACGTGGTAGAACCAGCATTGCAAATAGCACAAGCGACGGATGCGCCAGCTTCCGCGATCGAACTCGCTGACGGCACGATCATTACTGGGAAAACCTCCGCGCTGCTCGGCTGCTCAGCAGCGATGCTCCTCAATGCACTGAAGCATCTGGCAGGTATCGATGATGCGGCAAAACTGCTTTCACCTGATGCGATTGCGCCAATTCAGACTTTGAAAACAAAGCATCTCGGCTCACAAAATCCACGATTGCACACTGACGAAGTGCTCATTGCACTCTCTGTATCAGCAGAAAATTCACAGGATGCACGCGCAGCTCTCAGCAAGCTCGCTGAGCTGCGCGGCTGCGATGTACATACCACCACTGTGCTTGGCAGTGTAGATGAAGATATTTTCCGCAATCTTGGCTGTTTAGTCACTTCCGAGCCGAAGCGTTCCAAGAAAGGGCTCTACTGGAAACGCTAAGTTCAGTGCGCGTATCTGCGGCGAGCTGGAAGACCTTATTTCGCCGCGCGTAAGACTGTGAATTTCGAGTTCCGCGCTAACTCGACCACATTCACAAATCGCTTTTCCAGCTCTGGCCGATAACGCAAATGTGAATTGTGCACGAAATAGATTATTCCACCCTGGTGTAACTTTGCTTGCGCAGCATCAAGTAAATGTTGCACCAGGGTGGGATCTATTTCAGTGCCCTGATGGAAAGGCGGATTGAGAAGTACCACGTCGATCGAATCGTCTGTAATCGAATGTGCTGCATCATCCCAGGAAATAAATGCACGGCGATCAAGGATCTCACTCAACATTGTCAGATGCGTAGCAGTGATCGCATCAGCAGAAATATCTGTATCGTAAATTTTTACCCGTGAAAATACGTCAGCGAAAGCACGTGAAATCAGACCATTTCCACAGCCGAAATCAAGCATCGTAAATTCATGCTGCCGTGCCTGCTGCTCGCGTTTATTTGCTTTGACGGAGCTAGCTTTTCCAAAAAGCGCGAGTAAATCTGAGATCGCGTGAGTCGCAAGAAACTCGCCGCCGCGATCAGCCTTCGCACCTGAAAAAACTCCGCCAACTCCGAAAAGAACAGCATTTTGCGTGAAACCAGGGAGTGTAAATTCGCCTTTTAGCGGCTGATAAGCTGGCGCATCCGCTAAAATTTCACGCCCGATAAGGCAACGGAATTTCCCTTTCCCGCGCGAAGCATGTACATCTGCGAAAACCTCACCTAATACTCCATTTTGCTGCGGTGTCATATGCTTATTATTACCTCCAGCAATAAAAACTATCCCGCGCTGTTTCGGATCATTTTCCGGCTGTAAATTCTTTGTCGCAAAATTTGCTGCAGCAACGCTCCCCAGCTCTTCTCCGGCAGTATTTTCCCAAAGCGCCACCTCACGTAGCGAACGCACAAAATACCTCAGTTCTGCAAGCGATTTCGGTAATTCACTAAGCACGACATCAATCTCTGCTGGCATAATTCGACCATTAAAACCTGCACGCGCATCGGCAAAGAAAATATCGAGCTGGATTTCGGTTTCATACCCGGCAGCAAATACGCGGTCTTCCACGCCGGCTGCATCTGCGATATCGAGTGCAGCGAATGTTTGTAATACATCGCGCGAGCCAATAAACAATCGGGAAGCAGGATTTTTGCGTAAATGCTGCACTGCAAATTCCGTCAGTTCTCCGTGTGGATCAAGAAAAATGGCGATATCCCGCACCCCACTAAAATTAGCTGTTTCAGCCAATGCCACATCACAAATTAGTTTGCTTAAAGTATGCATTATTTCCTTCTGACTCTTTACTGCCGGCGATACGAAGTCATCATACTTCAGCAGTTATCTAAGCAAAAACGGAGCTGCGACCTTCATTTAGAGACTCGGCGCGGATCGTCAGCAAAAGCGAATAACGCCAAGAAAAATCCAAGCAGCATCGCGCAACCGAAAATTACGAAGACTCCTTGATAACCAATTGCATCCCGCAGCATCCCAAACGGCTGCGAAAGCAAGATATTGCCAATATACGAAGTTACGTAAAATCCCACCAGGTACACTGTCGCAGTGAGGCGCAAATCAAAATTATGCGTAATAAAATCCATTAACCCAAGCACGATGAGCGGCACCATTAAAGCATGGAAAATTTTCGTCAGCATAATTAGCGCCACAGAAGTTGCTGTAGCCGAACCGAAGACGATAAACGCCATCACCAATGCCGAAGCTAAAAGAGTACGTTTCGCACCAAATCGGGCAATCACAAAAGGCACGATCGACATCAGTAAGGCTTCGATTCCGGCTTGTACTCCAATAAAAATACCAAATATTTTCTGCCCAAGAGCTTCGTCCAAAAAATGATCCGTATAAAAATCTGGAAACATCTGTGATTCGTAAATTTGATAGACGCTCCAAGTGAGCAATGCGAATCCGACCACTGCCCAAAAATTTCGGTTGTAAATCAATTCCCGTATCGCTTCAGATGTAGCCGGGGGCGTCTGAGCAGGTGTTGCTGCCTGGATTTGATTCGGCAGCTCTTGCGGCGGAATTTCAACTTTCCAGAAAAGCTGCACGATCAGGAGTATCAACCCTAGTAGTGAGGATGCCCAAAAAACCATCAATGGATCAATCGTGAAGAGAAAGCCAGCACTGACCAATGCCACTGCATACCCCACCGAACCCCACATCCGCATGTGACCGTAAATTATTCCGGTGCGCACACAGAAACGACCAAAATATGCTTCAATGATCGCCATCGCTCCGGCAAATGCAATCGCAAAGAAAGCAGCACCCACAATCACCCCGGCGGCAAAATTGTATTGCAGCAGCGGCCGCAGGATCCAAGTAACGAACGGACCATTCAATGCTGCAAGAGCAGCTACAAAAATTAGAATCTGCCGCCGCAAACCGAGCCGATCCTGAAGCGCACCATAACCAAAAAGTACGCACACTGAAGCAATTGCATAAATTGAAAAGAAAATCCCAACTTGTGCGCCAGTGAGCATTATCCCGCCCGCTTTGGAAGTCAGCCAAAGTTGGAAAAATCCCCACCAAATCGCCCAGGAAGTGAAGAGCAGGAAGAAGCTCATCGCGCCATAAGCATACTTCATCTTTGCCGCCTGCGCTCTCATCACGACGCTTCCTTTCAAGTGTTCAGTTTTCAATTTTCAAATCAGTGGAAATTCGCAGATCCGGCTGCTGCCACAGATTCATTTGGCTAAGCGCGCCGACGGGCAAGGAGTGCATCAAGTGTGGTGCCACCACCGAGCAGATCCACGCGAGTTTGCTGTTCCTCCCGCAAGGCAGGTGCTTGCTCTGCTGCGGGCAACTGGGATTTGGCAAAACGTTCACCGATCCGTTTCGGACGATATGGTATTTGCGGATGATGTTGCGCTACCGAAATCGCTGCCGCCGCATACGGAGTAACTTTTCGCTTTTGGATCTTTTCTTTTACCGGGCGCTGATAAGTTTTCCGTACCGACTGCTGCACAAGTGAATTTTTTCTTTGCACCTCGTTAGCCGGAGAATCCATCACCATATTGCGAGAAGAACTTTCTGACTTCGCTTGCGATCGGATCACCCGATTTCCAGTTTTTTGCAGATCCGTTACGCTGTTTTGCCTCATCGGCTTGGGTCTGTGTGCTGTAGTAGCAGGGTTGCGTGTACCTGCCAGATCTTTCTCAGCCAAGGGGAAACTATTTCGCCCAGTATTGGGGCGCGCAATTTTCGGCTGCACTTTCCCATTTGGAAGCCCGGCAGTTTTTCTGCCAGCTGGCGGCAAGGTGCGCGTTCGCATTGAAGATCTCACTGCTTGCGCTGTTGCTTTTTGATGAATCTGCTTTTTCGCATCCGCGCTCATCAGTTTGCGTTCTGTGTAATAGATTTTTCCGCGTTCTGCGTGTGGCTGATGGTTTGCATTTAATCCCTGGAGATGTGAATTTCGCACTGCTCGCTGCGGCGTATCAAGCATCCGCAGCTCAGCCGAAAAACGTTCATCGATGACAGTTCGCGTAATAATTGCGCGACGGCGATTAAGCATTGGAATCACAGAAAGTAGCACAAAGCTGACTGCTATCGCAAATGCAATTCCTTCTCCACCCATACTCTTTAACGTATGCAATATACCGCGCAGTTGACATTACAAATCAAGGCGTGTTGCACCTATTTTGTGATTGTTTCCGAATCCCTATTACTCAATTTTCACATTATTCACATCAGCCCCACCGATGCGGTGATCACTGATCAATCACGATACAATCGACGCTCTCTCCCGCAGCTACCAGGCGTGTACTTGCAGAAAGCAAAATCAAACAATTTGCGCGTGCCATTCCCGTCAGCAAAGGACGACCCGGCTTCCCAATCGGTTCAACCGTGTATCCATGCCCCGGAGTACCAGTCACCCGCGCTTGCACATACTCTTCCTTCCCAAACGGAGATTCCCAGCCTTGCGCAATTTTTGCCCTCACAGTACGGCGTTCAAGATGCTGATATCCAGCCATTTGCCGCAGCGCAGGACGGATAAATACTTCAAATCCCGTCAGCGCAGCCGTAGGCGATCCAGGCAAACAAAAAATCGAAGTATGATCGATCCGCCCAACACCAAACTGCCGCCCCGGAAAAATGCCGACATGATCAAAACGTACTGTGCCTAAAGGCGCCAACACTTCCTTTAACGTATCTCCTCCACCATAGGAAAGCCCGCCAGTAGTAATCACAATATCTGCCCGCACAAGCTGATCTTCGATTGCTTCACGCAAGATCCGCGCATCATCAGGCACAGCCCCCACGCGGAAAACCTGCGCACCCGCGCCTGCAGCAGCACTGGCAAGCGCATGTGAATTTGCATCATAAACTTTCCCGCGCACTGCAGGCCGACCTGGCTCCTGCAGCTCATCACCGATCGCAAGCACTACTACTCGCGGCTTTGGACGCACCAATACCGTGGCATGCCCAGCCGAAGCAAGCACTGCTACCTGGCGCGAAGCGATCCGCACTCCTTGCCGTAAAATAACTTCTCCCGCAGCCAAATCTTCCGCATGCGTGCGCACATTTTCGCCAGCTTGCAATTCCACATTGATCTGCACCCGTGCCTCTCCGCCATCAGTATATTCAATTGGCACTACCGCATCTGCACCTTCAGGCAGCGGCGTACCCGATGCAACCTTGATTGCAGTTTTTTCCACGATCGAAACCGGCTCAGTATAATTCGCACGCACTTTTTCCAATACCGGTAAACTAAGCGGATTCACATCAGATGCACCACGCGTATCTTCTGCCTGCACAGCATACCCATCACGCCCTGCAAGATTCATTTGCGGCACATCGACTAAGGACACCACATCCTGCGCCAAAATGCAGCCAATTGCATCCGTAAGTGAAACTTCAAAGGCAGGAAGTACTTTTGCCGCCGCGAGGCACTCTTGCTTTTGCTCTGCCACCGTCTTCATTGAAATCCCCTTAAACATCGCCTTTTACTTGCGGCGATTTTACTTTTGCGTGATGACTTTTACCTGCTCTTTCTCCGCAAGCAGATCCACCGCATCTCCGATATTCATTTTCGTATTTACAGCATGAAATACCCTACCGTCAGTTTATGCGGGAAACTTTGCAACTTCCAAAGACGCATACCCTATTGGCGAAATATCTAATTTCTCTCCAAGGAGCGTGAGATGATTTTGCTATGTCAAATGATTTGCCGAATTTCTTAGATTTTACTGATCTCGAAGCGGAAGATGCAAAACAGGTGCTTCGCGCAAAGGTGCGCAAAGCACGCAATGAACGCAGCGAAACCGAAAAAACCATGTACGCTGAGCAATGGGTCGAGACGGTCCTTGAATACGTAAAAGACTACAAACAAGTAGCAGCATTTGTGTCAGTTGCAAACGAGCCGCCAACCCATGAACTCTGTAAAGCGATTGCCGATTCAGGAAAAACACTCCTCCTGCCGAAACTGGGGCCTGGACTCACCCGCGCATGGGGATATTTCCAAGGGCTGGACGATTTACATCAACTGGCTCCAGGGCGTCCGCCCGAACCATCTGGACCAGCTTTCGATAATGATGTACTGCAAAATGTGGAAGCAATGATTGTGCCGGCCCTACTTGTATCAAAATATGGCGAACGGTTAGGGCAAGGCGGAGGCTGGTACGATCGCGTATTGAAGCAAGTACGGGCAGGCACCCCGATTGGAGCATTGATCTTTCCAGAAGAGTTCGTTGATTTTCACCTGCCGCAAGATGAATATGATGTGCCAGTTTGTGACGCAATTTTACCGCAGGAGATCATTCCACTGCGATAAAATCTGTTCGTCCACAGCAGCAAATCATGCAAGCTGTTTCCACAAGTAGCTCTTTCAGCGTTTGAAAAAGATCTCAACCCAGCAAATATATAAGCATGTCGCGGAAGAAAAATATCAGCACATTGCCCAGAGCTGCCAAAATACAAAGTGAGCAAAACAGAAAAAATACGGTTGAGCAGAAGAAACTGCGGATGCTGCAGCTACGCGCACCCAATCTTCGCGCATATCGCGTTGCTTCACCACTACGCGCAATGATCTGGCGTTGGAAATATGTAGCGCTCATCCTCATCGCTGCTACCGCACTGCAAATGCTGATCGCAGTGATTTCAAGTGAAGGTATCGGAAATGTAAAAGTGCTCGTTGCCACGCGAAAAATTGAAATTGGAGACGCTTTCACGCCAGGCAACACTACTACACGTTTATTTCCACAAAATGCCGTCCCAGAAAATTCACTTCCCAAAATCGATGCAATATCAGGAAAAACGGCAAGTGCACAAATCCCACCAGGACTCCCAATCACCACCGGACAAATTCTCGACGATCAATACCTTGCCGACGCTCCAGCAGGATCCGTCATCACTTCCATTACGCTGCGCGATGATATCTCAGCACAATTACTCAAACCCGGAAACCATATTGAACTCTATGCACCCGCAAAAGAACAAGGAGAACCAGCCAAACTCCTTGCCCGAAATGCAATCGTGATCGGTAAACCTGAAGGAAAAGTGAAAGGATCAATCTTCGGTGATGTTACAAACACTACCGTGCTTTACGTAGCAATCGCGAAAAGTGACGCTAGTCTTATCCTTGGTCTACAAACAAATACACCACTGCAAGCAGTAATCACTAAGCACAACTAAAGCAGAAAGGAAAAGTTAAAAATGTTGCAAGGATTCAAAGAGTTTATTTCCCGCGGAAATGTGATCGACCTTGCCGTCGGCGTAATCATCGGCGGTGCTTTCGCTCCGATCGTTGCCGCACTCACCGATAAAATCATTATGCCGTTGATCGCGGCAATTTTCGGCAAACCAAGTTTTGATCAAGTGCTTGAATTTACAATCAACGGCTCATTGATTCAACCAGGAGTATTAATTACCGCAGTAGTGAACTTCTTAATCATTGCCGCTGCACTTTATTTTTGTATCGTCATGCCAATGAACAAACTCAACGAGCGCCGTGCAGCCAATAATCCCGCTGCAGAAGTAGCTGACGTTCCAGCTGATGACGTCGCACTGCTTACCGAAATCCGCGATCTACTTGCGCAAAAATAAAAACGCTTAAAAATAAACCAAATCTTAAAGCGGGAGGCTCCCAGCAGAAATATTTGACCACTTCTGCTCGGAGCCTCCCGCACCAGTTCGACCGGATCTCATAATTTCCCGAAATGCGGCGGCACCTGCGCCAGGATCTCTTTCTCACGCGCTGTAAGCGCCGGTTTCTTCGCCGCATCTAAGGCGTGCTGCGCCAGCTCAGCTTGTGCATATTTTTTCGGATACACCCCACGCGCATCAAGCAAATGCACCGCCTCTTCAGGCTGTGTGATTTCGCCACGCGCGAGACGTTCCTGATCTACTCGCGATAGCCGAACTATCCGCCGCCCACTGCGATACATCCCCGCCACTTTCCCTGACGGTGGCAACGCTTGCGCACCTTCCTGCCCAGAAAACTGCTTTCTCGATGTTTCACCTTTTCGATCACCAGATCGATGGTCAAGATCCGAATGCGAATTATTCATTATCTTCCAATCGCACAAACCCAGAACGCCGCACCACATTTCCCAGCACCGTCGAGATTTGTACACCATGACGGATAATCCCCAGCTCCGCGCGCAACTCCTGAATAAATTGCGCCTGCGTGCGGGCAATCCCATCACTGGCAATCCACGCTAACACTTCATCAAGCTGATCATCAGTATAAGCAGAAAGCTGTAAACCTGGAGTAAACTTCGGGCGCGCCGAGCGTTCACGTGGACCAGCAAATTGTGCTGTGCTATCTTCACCCACAATTGCCATTTCCGGATTACCCATAGCAGCCCTGCTGGTTTTCCGCTCCAGCACATCTGCAAAAATTGGCTCCTCAACCCAATTTTCACCATCCAAAATCGGCGGCACCAATTCCGGCTCAGCTTTTTGCGAATGCAATGCACGCAAATGTGCTCCGACCTCAGCCGCCTGACCTGCTGGATCAATAAAAAGCGAAGTGGAAAAAGTCTGGAATACGAGCCATCCACGATCAGCTACAGCTTGCGGCAAGAAACGATCTCGACGCCGCAAAGATTCCTCAGCAACATAATCCGCATTATCGATCAACACTGCCATTTCCCAAGCGTCACGAGAATCTGGCATCCCCACCACCATCGGCAATCTCCGCGAACCAGCAAAGCCATACTCGTATGCCACCGCAAAGCCCTGCTCACGAAGACGATCTCCGAAATCCGCTAATAACGGATCGGCAGTATCATGATCATAATCAACTAAATCTTGCCGCGCATTTCCTGCTTCAGCAATGATCTGTGCAAGCAATTTCGGCCCAGGTGTAGACAAGCGCCCCGTATCGATATCATCAACTCCAAGCGCAGAAACTACCGTCAAAGATTTCCGCGCCACTTCAAGAGCATCAATCAAATCAAGAAAACCATGCGATTCTTGCAATTGCCCAAAAGAATGCAACACACGCCCATGCACCGTCTTCCCAAATCCGGGCGAAAGAATCACATGATCCCGACGCATCCCACAAGTTTGCGAAATATCCACCACATGGAACGGCTCAGCCACATTTTGATTCATAAAACGCTGCAAAATCACTGACGAAGATTTTGCATTTTGCAATGCCTTCAAAATTTGCCTTGCATGCACCGGCGAAACCGTGATCACCGCCAGCGACTGCGGATTTTGATCAAGTGCATAATTCAAAATCAAATCCACTACTGCATCAACTTCCGCAGCTGTAGATTCAACCGCGCCATCACCATTAGCTGACGGGACACCTCGCCCATCAACTGAAATGAGCTGCGCCGAACGCTTCATTGGACTCTCCGGAATCGGCAAATACGCATCCTGATATCCATGTGCAAGTAATGCCCGCGCAGACTTCTCATCGTATTGAACCCGCAAAGTTGGCAGCTGCAATACCGGGAAAATTTTTGCAAAACTCGGAAAAGCACGTGCCTGACCAAGATCAGCCAAATCAATATCCCCCTCCGCCACCTGTGCCGCAGCTGGCACATCATGAGAATCAGCGGGCAAAGCATTCACATCAATAAGTTCATTACGGCGCTTATCACCGACAATAACAAGCTGCCGTCCACGCAATAACGACGGAATAATCGCCGCCAACTCAGTGCGTTCAGTCGTATCACAAAGTACCAAATCCACCCAATGCATCTGCGGGATATAATCGCGCGCAACAACCGGCGGAACAATCCAAATCGGGCGCGCCAACTGTACCAAACGCGGATAAGTAGCAATCACATCACGCAAAATCCCGACCCCATATTTTGCCAATAACTGGTCAAGACGGATCGTATCATTACGATGTGCACGCGCATACGCACGCATATTATTGATTGCAGCCAATTGCACTGGGCCAGAAAGTGAATTCACCTGCGCCAAATCCAGCTTTCGGAATTTCTCCACCAAAGCAAGCAAATCACGCGGACCAAGAGCCGCAAGCAACTTTGATTTACGCAACAACTGCTCAAATATTGATGATGTAACTGCAAGCTCAAACTCTTGGGAAAGCTGATCTCGTGTTACATTTCGCTCACGCAAATCTGCCACAAAATGTTCAATCCCCAGCCGCTTCAACTGCCCGCGTACCTCATTTAACGCAGGAAGCTGCACCATCTGCGCCGCATCCTTAACCAGCTCCTCCACGATTTTACTGGTCTTTACAAAATCAATATCAAGATAGCCAAAGCCACCAACTTCTGCTGCTAACTGTGTTAATTCACTTGCAAGCACTTTCCGACTTGCCTGAATTTGCAGCATTCCGCTAGGAAGAGTCGGCCAACCCGCATCTTTCGTATACCGCTTCCAAATTTCACGGCGCTCTTCCACCAGCACCAGTTCACGATGAATATCAGCCGGCACAGCCCCCGGGCGCAGCAAATCAGCAAGTTCACGACGATACATCCGCTTTTGTGACAAACTGAGTGAAATTTGATGTTCACTGCGCCACTCCTTAGAAGCTGTAAGCGCAATCAAATGCTCGACCGAAGACTCAAAAATCTTCGGCAAAAAGAAATCCAAACTCTGTGAGATCCCGTCAAACATATCGATTTGCTCAAACCACTGACTTGGTGTTTGCGCAGGATGAAGGCCTGTTTCACCAGCCGATCGAGCTACCTGCGCACGAACCGCTGGAAGAATCACTTCATGCAAACGCCGTGCACGCTCAACTGCACTTGCACCAACCTGCAAATCAGTGATCGACGAATTCGACCATGCAGATTTCGCCACTTCAGCACTGAAAATACCAATTTCTGCACCGCGATTTAAAAGCTGCAACACTTCATCCTCGCCCGCAATTTTAATCGCTGCCAAAGTATCGGCAGTGAAACGTACCCGCGTAGTTGGAGCATCTACTTGAGCGGTCAAACGAGCCAGCTTCTCCAACAAATCATGCACACTATAACCCCAATCAGGATTAACTTGATGCAAATCTGTAACGAAACTATCCAATTGTGCACGTGTAGCTGTCAGTTCATCACGTTGCGCTACTGCACTTGCAAAATCAAAATCCGGTTTCCGCAACCGTAATCCCGTCCGGATCTGATGTGGCACACTCTCAACATCAGAGAAATCCAGAACCATTTCCCCTAAACCAAGCTGCTCCAATTCTGCTCGCAATGCAGCACCCGAAAGAGCTCGTGACGGCACAAAAATAAGCGATTTCCCAGAAGCAGCCGCATCAGCCATAATCGACGCCAAAGTCTCCAAACGACGCGTCCCCGCCGGTGCATCAATCACAATTGAACGCCCAGAAGCAACAACTTCCACCACATCCAATTCAGCCGGATCTAAATCACCCACACCACGCTCAACCTCAGGAAGCCGATCAGCTTGCAAACCAGGAAGAATCGGGGCAGACGTAACTTTTCGCAATTGCAGATCACCGGCCAAGGCTGCCACCACGCCCGAATTTTGCACGTACGCGGCCATCCCCTCCAAATCGGCAAGGAGCATTTCTGCTGGCGCGTGGAAACACCCGATGATATTTTGATTTTCAAACTTAAACCCCGGTAAATACGCCCGAGATATTGCGGTGATCTGCGCTAACGGCGCATCGATCCCCGTTGAACGCTGCACATATTCACGCAGCTTCGCCACATGCTCCGGCTCAATTCCCGATAAACGCAAAGCATGAATCAATTCAGGATTAATCATCGCTTCCGCTGAAAGTTTCAGTTTCGCATCACCATCAGGCAAAAAAACAATCCGAATTGCGCGCAACAAAGCCGGGATCGTACGCTCAGTTGCAGTACGCAATGGCCGCTCCGCGGCACGTGCACTAACTGCCGCTGCAACCTCATGCGTAGCTAACACCCCCGCATCTTCGCTCTTTTGCGCATCATCAGCGCCCGCATCCTGCATCTGCGCGTGCGAAATATCAACTTTCTGCTGCTCCAAATACTCACCAAAATCAAGGCGCAACTCACCCGTAGCATCATAAGTCTGCCCAGTCCACTGCGGAATTTCGCGAGTATCAAGCTCAGGCAGTTCCGTCCACGTGATCCGCCCCGCCGCCAGCGACACCGGAGCATACCCATATTCATTTGAAATATCAGCAGTAAGTTCACGTAACTGTGCGAGCTGCTCCTTTGCCCGCGCAAACGCCTTCGGCTCACGAATCAAAGAACTCAGCCGAATCTCCATATGCGCATAAAACTGCGCCACACCCGTAGGATGAGCATGCGTAATATCAATCTGCCCAACATATTTCGCTGGCGCCTTCTGATCTTTCCGCATCGTCACTTGCTGCGTCAAATGCGCGTGCCAAGCCGTATAAGCACCTGCAGCAAGCTCCTCTTGACTCTTTTGACTCACCAAAGCAAGATTTGCAGCAACACCCTGAGCCCCCGCACTCTGCAGATCACCATCCGCATCTGCACGTAGACCCAAATCTGCCTGCGGCAAATCCAGGCTATCAGCGTCAGCTTTGATCAACTCCGGCTCAGAATCCGCTATCCCATGTACAGCATGTTCAGCTAGCTGAATTTCCGGACGCTGCACATTCTCCACACCAGATTCGCGGGCAGAAAACTTAACTACCGCATCACCCGCAGATTCCTGTGCTTGTTTCTTACTCTTACGACGAAATAAAGGACTCACACAACTATCCTAACTGGAAAACGAACAGCACTGAAAGAAGAATGACGATTCAATTTGCCGCCCCCGACAGCCAATTCCACTGAATCTGCAGAACCAAACCCCGTTGTGCCATGAAAACCCGCTCCGCACGTTTTCAGCACAACTTCGTCGCTTTTTGATCCCAAAACAACCAAACCCGTTGTGCCATGAAAACCCGCTCCGCACGTTTTCAGCACAACTTCGTCGCTTTTTGAACTCGAAAACAAGTTTTCGGATCAAAAAGCTCCTCGTTGTGCCCCCGATAGGAATCGAACCTACGACACCGGCTTTAGGAGAGCCGTGCTCTATCCACTGAGCTACGAGGGCAAAGACGGAAACACCGGACACAAAACAAGCCCGAATCCGCACAGGTACCTTTGGAATATATCAAATATACCGTTTACCTACTTTAGCCTAAGCCCTTGCCAGCAAGCTAACTCACGCCGAAATTCCATCCGCACAGTTCCTGCACACTCTCTGCAAACACAAGCAGCACGCTTATCAGAAACCGCTACAAAACAACCACTCACCACTGATTCAAATACTGCGGAGCCACGTCATCACCTTCACGCACCCTGCGCGGCACCAAAAATGCCGGGCATTGCGCAAGCTCCATAATTGCTTGCGAAGTGGAACCCAATAGCATTCCAATAAATCCGCCACGCCCACGCGTACCCAATACCAGCAAATCCACTTCCTTTGAAACATCCGCCAACACATTCACCGGATTACCTTGCGTGACATTGATCGAAATTTTTACATCACGCCCTTCGTCCACCTCAGAAATTTGCCGCTGGATTCCCGCATGCAAATCGTCATAAAACTCTTTCGACAACGTAAATTGCGGCACCCAACTCACCGAATCCACATTCACCGTGCTCACCACAAGCAATTCTGCGCCCCACCGGTCTGCTTCCCAGACGGCTCGCTGCAAAGCCATTTTCGCGCTCTCTGAGCCGTCCACACCAACAGCAATTTTCCGTACCGGCAAATGCCCAGTAAGCGTATCTGCGCCTACCACCACCGTCGGGCAACACGCATGAGCTGGCAGCATCGTAGAAACCGTATGCAAAATCCGATCCGAAATTCGCCCCTGCCGATTAACCCTTCCACCAACCACAAGTAGCGCCGCCTGCTTTGAAAGCTGTACTAACTCTTCAGTTGGATCACCTTCGATCAGCTTTGTAGATACCACCAAACCACGGTCTTTATATTTTGCAGCTAAATCATTGATCATTTTTTCTGCCGCCGCGCGAATCAGCGCACCCTCGTGGGAAACATCGGGTGCGCCAATTGGCAAATTATGCGCAGCATAATATGGTAAATCGTAAACGCATACGAGCTGTAGTTCTGCTTTCCGCCTCAGCGCCTGCTCAAATCCCCATTCCACCGCCGCGATTGACGGAACAGACCCATCGACACCCACAGCAACTAAGTTTTCGTGATTCACAATTATCTCCTACCACGCTCTTGCCACACATGACCGTCTGGCATAATCACATTTCACATCAAGCCAGCTCCTACATGCTGCAAAAACTCGCAGAATGTTTGGTGGTGCAAAATTCGCACGTTCCCCATCTTCTGTGAGCAGCTTCTGTGATGCTAGTTACAGATTAGCCTCTTGAATGGTTGAGTGCAAAAAAGCTGGGACGGTACATCGACCGTCCCAGCAAAGATTTTGAATTTGAGATTTAATAATTAATTACGGAACCCGAATAAAAGTAGGTTTCCCATACAATGGAGTTTCGCGCGTACCAAGAGCTGGAGTCTGCGCTGCAACATGCATTCCATTGCCGGTATAAATACCAACATGACCAGGCCACCATACAATATCTCCAGGCTGTGCCTGATCTGCAGAAACACGTACGCCAGCGGCTGCAAGAGCACCAGATGTACGCGGTACCCCAATACCAGCATTACCGTACACGTAGCTCACAAAACCAGAACAATCCCAACCAGCAGGAGTGGTACCACCACGCCGATAGGGAGCTCCCACGAACTGACGAGCGAAAGAAGCAATCGCTGCACCACGCCCAGAAGCCGGTACATTAGCATAAGCTTGCACCTGACGAGGCGCTGCCGCGCGAGCCGCACGAGATTCGCGAGCAGCAGGAGCATTCCGCTGCGCTACAGGAGCGTTCTGCCGCGCTGCAGGAGCCGCAACGGCTTCCACTTCAACATCAGCAAAATCCCAGCCCGAAGCAGCGTTTGCACCAGTTTCAACTTCTACAACAGGAGCAGCAAAAGCAGCCTGCTCAACACCCAGCTCTGCCGTAGCTGCCACAGCTTTCACCGGAACTTCAACATCCGACTTTGCATTATCTGGAGCAGCAAATGCGATAGGTGAAGCAAAACCGACGAACGTGCCTGCTACCGCTGCGGTAGCGAGCCCCTTCACACCATGCCGTGCAGCGAAATTGTTTACTGCTTCAACTTTCAGGTGACGACCTGCCATTAGTTATTTCTCCAACGAATCTCGGTGCCCACGATTTACCGCAAGCGCTTACTTCCGAACTGGAATAATCATAACAATGTGACAACGAATTATCACAACTTAATAACAATGGACTACATCACACGATTGTAACAATTTAATAACGAGGAAAAATGCGGCTAATTAATCAGTTTTCGGCGCATGCACGAAAATTTTCGCAGCCACAGAAAGCGGCAAGCCAAGTTTTTCGACTCGCTCACCGGAAACATTTTCGCCAGTTTCCCCCACACCTTGCCGGGCATCGATATCCACAAGGAGCTCGTCAGCCACCATGCCACGCAGGATAATATCTGCACCCGGAAGCATGCCCACACTTTCAAACAACTCGATTTGTTCCGCATCAAACTGCAATACTTCCGCAAATCGTGCCACCTGCACTGCCTGCGGCTCCCCATCAGTTAAAGGTACTTCCGAAAGCGCAATAAGACCACTTTCGCTCACTGCTGCCGGATCTGCATCAGCCGTACCATGCAAGGGGATCGGATTCCCAAAAGGATCAGATTCCGGACGCCCCAAATGCTCATAAATCCGTTTTGCCACATCATCAGAAAGCGCATGTTCCCAACGGCAAGCTTCCGCATGTACCTGCGGCAACGGCATCCCTAACACATCCTGCAATAAACGCTCTGACACGCGATGCCGGCGCATCACATCTGCGGCAAGTTCACGACCCCGCTCAGTAAATTCAATATGTTTCCCGTCAGGCATCACAAACAAGCCATCACGCTCCAAACGAGCAACCGTCTCTGAAACAGTTGGCCCAGATTGCCCCAAACGCTCAACGATCCGCGCCCGCAATGCCGGAACCCCCTCTTCCAAAAGCTCAAAGACCGTCTTCAAATACATCTCAGTAGTATCGATCAAATCTTTCATCGAATCCCCTTCTCCAGATGCACAATAAGCGCAGACCACCAATTCGCGAAGTACAGCTTTCCTGAAAGCGAGATTTTTTTGCCCGCACGAACAAAACTACAATCTCACCATAATCCATCTACCAGCTCTACGTTTCGCATATCTACATATTAGTCAAGTTCGATCACAATCGCGCGGGCACCGCAAAACACGCAGATTCCATTACCTAATTCTGCAAATCCCACCACTATTCAAGCGAACCAGCCAACCCGATCCAAAGCCACCCCGACCAGCACAAGCCAAACTTGCAGCTTAAAAAATAGTAGCAATGACGGTGCCAGCAACAAGCCAGCACCGTCATTTACAGATCAAATTTTCATCACGCAAGATCAAAATCCTGCGATATCGCGAAAAGGAAAATTATCCCAAAAGCATCCGCTGAATTGGCCCATTCAGGAAGTAGATCACGAAAAGTCCAGCGACAACCCACATCAACGGGTGTACTTTCCTGATTCTCCCCATCACCGACTCCATAATTACGTACACAATGAAGCCCACACCAATACCGACAGTGATCGAGTACCCAAACGGCATAAATGCGATCGTCAAGAAGGCCGGCACAGCAACGGAAAAATCATCCCATTTGATTTCTGCCACTTGCATCATCATGAGCACACCCACCGCAACAAGCGCCGGAGCAGCTGCTTCACTAGGCACAAGCGCCACTAGCGGTGCCAGGAAAGTTGCAAGCAAGAAAAAGATTCCAGTAAAGACGGACGCAAGACCAGTGCGCGCACCATCGGCTACACCTGAAGTGGATTCGACAAAGGAAGTATTGGAAGATACACCGCCAAGACCACCGGCGATCGCAGCCACAGAATCAATCATCAAGATCGAGCGGGTACGCGGCGGATTCCCTTCTGCGTCAAGCAATTTACCTTCAGCAGCGACAGCCACCATCGTCCCCATCGTGTCAAAGAAATCGGCCAACATCACTGTGAATGCAAGTACCACAACCGTGATCACACCCAACTTCTGGAACGGACCAACAAGCGAAAATTCGCCAAGCGTCTCAAAGTGCGGAGTCTGTACAAGCGGACCATTGATTGCCGGCACCGAGCTGATCCAACCGCCCGGATTCTCTTCACTAACTGCACCAAGATGCAGCACAGCTTCGAGAATGAATCCGAAAATCGTGGTGCTCGTCATCCCAATCAAAATTGCCCCTGGTACACGACGCGCCATGAGCAGGAAGGTCAGGAACAGACCAAGGATAAAGACGAATAGCGGCCACGTATCAATTGAGCCGGCATTACCAAAATTGAGGAGTGTCGGACCAGCCTTATTCCCTTTCACGAGCCCTGCGTTTGAAAAACCAATCAGGGAGATGAACATCCCGATACCCACAGAAATTGCGATGCGTAAGAATTTCGGCACCGCACGGAAAATCGCTTCACGCAAGCCCGTCAGCACGAGCAGTACGATCACGATACCTTCGATCACAATAATGCCCATACCGTCAGCCCAGGTCATTCCAGGGATTTGCACGAGCGCATATGCCACAACGGAATTTAGCCCTAAACCTGCTGCAAGCGCGAGTGGGAAGTTCGCGATTGCCCCCATCAGGAAGGTCATCACGCCTGCAACGAGGGCAGTTCCAGCCGCAATCGCGACGATATTCGGCTCAGCCCCACCGCCGAGATAAGCGCCAGTAGAGTCTTTCCCTGAAAGAATGATCGGATTCAACACAAGGATGTAAACCATCGAGAGGAAGGTGACAAAACCACCACGCAATTCACGCGCAATATTCGTACCACGAGCCGATAACTGGAATACCCGCTCAAGGAAACTTGCTGAGCTTTGCTGTTGCTTCTTCTGCTTTGCTGGAGCAGTACCGTTAATATTATTCACTCAACCAGTGTGAACAGCGGCGAACAACAACTCAAGAACCGCTCACAGTATGGACGCAATCGCGACACATCGCGAGATAGCCATCTGAAAAATGTGCGGAGACTTACTTTTCATCCGCAAAATATTCAACTTCCGCTTCATCAATGACGGGATTCGATTCCACCCACAATTGTGTAGTTTGTTTCACATCCGTCTCAGAATGTGCGCCGCAACCATGATCAAGCGAAACTGCCCGCCCATCAAATGGCGACCACTCATTAGCACACACCCCAAACATTTGCCGCGCACTACCTGCCATCTTCAACAGGTAGCCACAAGTCGAACAGGGTGCTTTCGCATCGCGAGTCGCTTGATTCCGCGGCCCAGCATCAGATCGATACCAACGCCTGAAAGCCGCCTTCCGCCCGTGATCAGAAAGGGTCCGCGCACGCCCCAATCCCAGCTCCCACTGCTCAGCCGCATCAAGATCAAGCCCAGTTTCTTCATATCCGTGCAGCAACTCAGCATCATAGCGTGCCAGATTTTCATCATCAGGCTGATACGGCAGCCGATCCGACGGGCCGATATCTTGCGGTGTAAGCCGTTGCGCCCAGGGGATCCACTGTGGAGCAAGCAGTGCTTCTTCCCCTGGACGAATCGAAACTTCATTCACCGTAACTTTTGTTTTCCGTGCCGCCCGGGCCAAAGTGACCGTCCAATACCAGCCACGATATCCAGGCAATAAGCATACAAATGCGTGTGTCACTACACGCTCAGCTTCCTGCACTAATCCTGCGTGAGCACCTACATTCTCCATTGCCGTCACATCACTAAGCGCTTCACGTGCGACATCAACAGCTGCAGCAAGTACTTTTTCTTTCGCAAGCTTCTGCTTCGGCGAAATCCGAATTTCAGACATCAAAATCCTTCGCTAATTCACGCAGAGCTTGCGCAATTGGCCCACCGTGCTCTGGATACCGCCCACGCCGGAGCTGATCAGTAGAAGCGTCAAGCACTTTGATCAAATCTTCGATCAACGGTAGGATCTCTTCAGGCTTCCGACGCGCCTGCTCAGCAAGCGACTTTTCCTTTGCGATCACAGAAAGCTGCAGGGCTGCCGGCCCACGACGCGTATCACCAACGCCGTACTCCACACGCATCCCTGGACGCAAGCGCACCCCAAGGGGCACTGCACTCTTGGGCAAATAAACTTGTTCGCCGTCATCGCCCGCGATAAAACCAAAGCCCTTAGCATCATCAAAGAACTTCACTTTTCCTGTAGGCACTTCAACTCTCCGTTTCGTAGATTTATCTGCAGCATTCCAGCTTTCGTACTCGCATTTTGCGATCTTCCAGCTGGAATCATTGCTATTTACATTTTCTTTATCAGGAAATCGCAATCTTGTGCGTTCACTAAAGATACTCAATATTTGGCATTTTGCCTACCTGGCTCGCCAACTTTGAGCTTTTCTCTGCTGCACACACTTATCAAAAGCTAATCTTTCCTTTTCTATCACGTTTCTTTGCCATTGTCTCACCTTTTCGGGCGCTTCCCTAGTCCCAATAAATTATTGATCCTTTTCCAGGCGTAATTTCACACTACTTCGCTCTTGGCATGAACTTTTCAGATCCAAGACTTTCACCCGTCAGCATTGGTAGATTTAAGACAGTTCAAAAACTTCCATGATGCAAATGCCCTGCATCTTTCATCCACTTAAAGGAGCCGCTACATGACGCGCAGACTCTCTCGTATTTTTACTGGTGTTGCAGCGCTAAGCACTTTGTTTTTCACGTCTTTGCCAGCCTTTGCCGAAGAACCCTTTGCACTATCGAGTAATTTTATCGACTCAGCAAAAGCAGTAAAAGACGACTCTGCATTATTGGCAAAAATCACGGAAGTGCCCGGCGCTGATTTATGGGTGGTTCTCGTCAAGGACTTTTCAGGAATGGATGCCCAAGACTGGGTGAAGCAAACATTCAATCTTACCGGTTTGCAAAAATACGACGGTCTTGTCGCGATTTCCACTACTACCCGTGAACTTGGCTTCTACGCGCATAAAAAAGAAGGAATCACCCAGAAAAAGTTAGACGAAGCGCTAAATCCCGAAGTACTTGGTCTGCTAAAAGCCGAAAAATGGGATGCAGGCATTACCAAATTAGCTGAAAATGTATCCACCCTCGTTAACGGCGGTTCGCTCAAATCCCCTAGTAGCGGTGGAATGATCGGATTAGTTGGCGGCGCGGTAGTAATCGGAGGCTGCCTTTGGATATTTTCCAGACGCAAGAAAAAACAGCGCGCAGCAGCCGCTGCAAAAGATTTGCAAACTCTTTCCGAAGAAGCTTCCAGCGCATTGCTGAAAACTGACGACGCAGTGCGTTCAGCAGCAGCGGAAGTAGAGTTTGCGCGCGCCGAATTTGGCTTGCAAGCCACGCAAGAGTTTGCGAAAACTTTACAGGAAGCCAAAGACGCCCTCGACCACGGTTTTGCCATCCGTCGCCTGCTTGATGATCCAGATCCAGAAACGCCAGCGCAACAACGGCAAATGAACCAGGAAATTTTAGCCCTCGTACAACAAGCCGATGACGCCCTAAAAGCACAACAGGAAGATTTTCAGAAACTACGTGATCTCGCTGCACGAGTACCGGAAAAAACTGCTGAATTAAGCACACGTGTAAGCGAACTTCGCACACAAATTCCGCTTTTAGCCGCAAAAATCGACCACCTGAAGCTGAAATTCCCAGCTGCAATGCTGCAATCTTTGCAAACCTATCCGGCACAAATTGAGTCGCTTCTTACAGCCGTCGAAAATTCATTACAACAAGCCCAGACACACCTTGCTACCAATGATCGTAATTCAGCAGTGCCATACGCAAAGATGGCAGAAGAAACCCTGAGTCAAGCTGCAACTTTATTTACGCGAATCGATGCTGCGCCACAAGAACTCGGCGCAGCAAAAGAGCGTTTCGCTGCAAATATTGCATCACTGACGGCAGATATCTCCGATGCAAACAAACTCGGTCACCAAAATCCGTTGATTAGCGAAGCGAAAACTGTCGCCGAAGCATTGATTTCGCGGGCGAAATCAACCACTAATCCCGATTATCTTGCATTAAATGCAGAACTGAAAGAAACTGAAGCAAAACTAGATGCCCTGCTCGCTCCCGTCCGCGAAGCAGCTGAGGTGCATCAGCGGCTGCAGGAGAATGTAAAAATCGTAATGCACACCGCCCAAGATACGATTACGGCAGCTGATGAGTTTATCCATCGCTACAGATCAGGCGTAGGAGCAAATTCACGAACTTTATTGGCCCGCGCAAAAGCGCATTATCAACGCGCCGCAACCGCTCCACTCGCACAACAAATCACAATCTATCAAGAGGCAATTTCTGCCGCTCAGCAAAGTATACACACCGCCGAACGCGCACTTTCGCAAGAAAAAATGCGTGTGGGAAGTAACTCCGGTGGAGATTTTCTTGCCGGCATGATTGTCTCTTCCGTCTTAAATGGAATCTTCAACGATCATGATCGCGGCAGCAGTTTCAGCGATTTTGGCGGCGGGTTCACCGGATTTGGTGGCGGCAGCGAGAGCGGATTCGGCGGCGGACGCAAAGGCTTCTAGGCGCGCAATACGCCATCCGCCAAATATTCGCTTCACAGCGTGAGCACAGGCACTTTTTCGATACTATATTTTTGTACGGATTTCACTCAGAAAGGGAAAATCTTATGGCTGAAAAGCAATCGATCCTGGGTCGGATCGGTCAACTCGCACGAGCAAATATCAACGCACTCCTAGATCGTGCTGAAGATCCACAAAAAATGCTCGACCAAATGGTTCGTGATTACACCAATTCAATTGCCGAAGCAGAAGACGCTGTGGCTGTCACTGTTGGCAATCTCCGTTTAGCTGAAGCTGATTATCGCGAAGATATCGAATCGGCTCGCGAATGGGGGCAAAAGGCCGCAGCAGCCGTGCGCAAGGCAAAAGAACTGACGGAAGCAGGTAATCCAGAAGGAGCCGAGAAGTTCAATAACCTCGCCAAAGTGGCTCTCGACCGTCAGATCTCAGCTGAAAAAGAAGCAAAAGATGCCGAACCGCTGATTGCCTCACAAGAAGAAGTAGTGGCAAAATTGAAGGACGGATTGGCACAAATGCGCGGAAAGCTGACCGAACTGCGCAATACTCGCGATCAGCTAGTAGCGCGCCAGAAATCTGTTGCAGCACAAAATCAGGTGCATCAGGCAATGGCAGCAATCAATGTGCTTGACCCAACTTCCGAACTGGGCCGCTTTGAAGATAAGATCCGCCGCGAAGAAGCACTTGCTGCCGGGCGTGCAGAAATCTCAGCCGCTGCATTCGCAGATCCATTTGCTGAACTCGAAGTTTCCAGCATGGATGCAGAAATCGAAGCTCGTTTGGCGGCACTCAACGCTGGTGAAGAGCCAAAAGCAATTGAGAGCCGTGATTTCACCGCTTACTAAACTAAATTGTATTTATTCAAAGAAGAAAAATGAATAAATATACCTCAGGGTGCGCTTCATCGTGAAGTGCACCCTGTATATATTCAGAGAAAACTTTTCGCTAAATTTGAAACATCTCGGTTTCACCGGGATAATGATCGTGTTTCCGGGTACGATGCACTTATGGATACGATTTATTTTCTTATTGATGGTGAAAACATTGACGCAACTCTCGGCGTAAACATTTTGAAGCGTTTTCCGCGAGGCGAAGAGCGCCCCCGCTGGGATCGCGTATTGCATTACAACCCGTGGCAGCCCCAGCGCGACTATCCGCAATCAGCAGGAGCTGCACTTGCACATCATGATCCCGAAAGCATTGCACATATCAGCGAAGATGATTCCGCGTCGGTACCCCCCTCACACGTAACACCAGCAATCTTCAATCACAGCTTTCATCGCGATGCTTCCCCCACACAGTCAAATAGCAATTCCACTGTTGTATCGCCTCCTTCATCTGCTGAAATAGTTGCAGAACTGATGTCCGAAGAGCAGACAAATGCGGATCCTCGCTCAAGTGCACAAGGTCTTTTCTTCCTGAATGCATCACAACGCGTGGCGACCAGCTTCGTACAAGCATTGCTGGCAATTGGATGGCAGCCGATTTTGCTCACTTCGCAAGATCCGGAATTAAAAATTGTTGATATCGGGATCCAGAAAACGATTGAAGCAATCGTCCAGGATAAGCCTGGCGCGAAAGTAGTGATCGCATCGCATGATGTAGATTATCTTCCGCAAATCGAGATGCTCCTTGATGCCGGGCATGAAGTAGCAGTACTTTGCTTCCGCGAATATCTTTCGCTGTCTCTTGCAGAACTGGAAGATCGCGGATTAAAGATCATCGATCTTGAATATGATGTAAATGCTTTTACGATTCCACTTTCACGGGTCACCACAATCGACATTGCAGATTTCAACCCACACGAATTTATTTGATTTACCTGCTACTTTGCAATTAGCAATTTCCGGCTATCGGATCAAGCAGTGATCGCCCTGATCGTCTCATAAATTTCGCACCAATATGTGTAGTTGTGAGACGACCAGCAGCAATGTAACCGCACCAAAGTACAGGAAAATTTCAGGAAAGAACTAAAATGGCTCCTATGGACGAAAAGAAAGCACTCGAAGCAAAAATTCTCGTCGTTGATGATGAACCAAATATTCGTGAGCTCCTCTCCGTCTCTTTGAAATTTGCA
This sequence comes from Arcanobacterium hippocoleae, assembly GCF_031456295.1. Taxonomy (NCBI): domain Bacteria; kingdom Bacillati; phylum Actinomycetota; class Actinomycetes; order Actinomycetales; family Actinomycetaceae; genus Arcanobacterium; species Arcanobacterium hippocoleae. Next base: position 1,602,754 of record NZ_JAVDUJ010000001.1, on the reverse strand, counting down.
GGTTTTGCAGTGGAGACGGCGCAAAATGGTCAAGAGGCTCTCGAAATCGAACGTAAATTTGGCGCTGACCTCGTAGTACTCGACGTAATGCTGCCAGATATGGACGGCTTCACTGTCCTCCAGCAATTGCGCGAACACGAACATACACTTCCGGTACTTTTCCTTACCGCGAAGGACGATGTACAAGACAGGATCCAAGGCTTAACGGTAGGCGGAGACGATTACATCACGAAACCCTTCTCATTAGAAGAAGTAGTAGCCCGAATTCGCGCCGTGCTTCGCCGCACCCAGCCAGCTACGAATGAAGCATCGATCATTCGCTATCTTGACCTTGAATTGAATGAAGATTCCTATGAGGTGACCCGCGCCGGACGGCAGATCGATTTATCACCAACGGAATTTAAGCTGCTGCGCTATCTGCTGGAAAATCAAGAACGAGTAGTTTCCAAAATTCAGATTCTCGATCATGTTTGGGATTATGCGTGGAATGGTGAAGTCTCAATCGTCGAATCATATATTTCCTATCTCCGGAGAAAGATTGATTCCCCAGAATCACTTGGCATCACAGATCCGGATGAGGCAGCAAAACTAATACCGTTGATCCACACGAAGCGTGGAATCGGTTATGTGCTCAGAGCAAATCGTTAAAGTGTCACGACAATGCATCCCACACCTGCACAAAGAGTAAAAAAGCCAAAGTTCTACCAAACGCTTTCTTGGAAACTCGTATTGGTATTCATCGGAATGCTTTCAGTGGTACTCATCGGTTTGCTCACATTGGTAGCGATTACGCTGAGATCGTATTTAATGAGCGAACTCGATAAATCTCTCACCTCTTCCGGAAAACTATTCGCATCACAAACTATTGATCAGCTGATTACCGGATCGCAAACCCAGATTCTACCTTCAGATTTTTATTTTTATGTCGATCTGAACGGTACTGATCCAGTACAAGTTGCACACCCTGCCGTCATCAAAAACTACGGCACTCCGCAAGCGCCCGAAGTACTTGCAGCCACGATTGACCCAAATCCGCGCACAGTGATGGGGACACATAAAGATATTGCTTGGCGCGTGATCACCGTCAATCTCACTTCACAAATCACTGGAAATACAGTCGGAACCGTGGCGATTGCACACCATCTCAAAAGCGTACAGGATATGGTGCTGAATGTAGTGCGGATCATGGTTTTTCTTTCCGCGATCATTGTGCTCTTTGGAGCTTTCTCAGCGTTTATTTCGATCCAGCTTTCTTTGCGCCGCCTACGCGATATCGAGCAAGTGACACATGCCGTTGCGGACGGTGATTATTCAGTGCGTGTACCAAATTTCCGGCAAGACGAATCTGAAATTTCACTGCTTGGCAGGTCAGTGAATGAGATGCTGCGCGCAATCGAAAAATCTTTTGAAGCGAAAAAAGTATCAGAACAAAATATGCGCCGGTTCGTCTCTGATGCTTCCCATGAATTACGCACGCCATTGGCAACTGTCCGCGGATATGCCGAACTCTACCGCATCGGCGGAGTACCAGCCGATCAAGTAGCACACGCATTTGAGCGGGTGGAATCCGAAGCCTCACGAATGGCGCATTTGGTAGAAGATCTACTACAGCTTGCCCGGCTTGACGAAGGTCGCCAGCTCCGTTTTACACAGGTTGAATTGGTTTCTACCGCGATGAATGCGGTAGCTGATTTCCTTGTCCGCTCGCCCAATAGCCCTGCCGCAGTGATCTCACTTTCTGGGCATGAACTGGAACCGATCGTAATCAATGCTGATCAGGATCGGATCACCCAATTGATCACCAATCTGCTTACGAACGTAATTACGCATACTCCAGAAGGCACAGCCGTAGAAGTTGCCATCGGGATCAAAGATCAAGACGGAAATGATCTTGCGCCACATGCGAACCTCACCCAGTTGCAGAACGGAGTAGCAGTAATTGAAGTGCGCGATCATGGGCCCGGCATTAAAGACGATGACAGTGAGCGAATTTTTGAACGCTTCTATCGTGCGGACGCATCCCGTTCGCGCGATTCTGGCGGAAGCGGGCTCGGACTTGCAATCGTAGCTGCGATCTGCGCAGCTCACGGAGGTTCCGCAAAAATTCTACATACGCCCGGTGGCGGGCTGACAGTACAGCTAAGATTCCCGTCATTACTTCTCAAAGCAACCACAAAAGCGCGCTGTATCGCAGAATCAGAAGGTACGATCCCAACTCATCTGCCATCTCAGGTACAAGCTACGATCACTGGGGATTACACCGTGGAATGAGATTTCCGATGTGGCAGGGGAAATTTATGGGTTTGCGCTTTGCTGCTCGATCATTGCTGCGATTTGCCCGCGAATCCTGCTGGTAAATTCTTCAGCAGTTTCATTTTTTTCCGCCCACATTGGTTTGCCAATATACATTGCCACTTCTGGGTGATTCAGCTTCGGAAAACTTGCCCCCACCGGCATCGCTTCGCCGCCACCGGTCATCGCCAACGGAAGTATCGGCACGTTGAACTTGATCGCAAGCGCCGCCGCACCTGGCTTGAACTGCCCCAGATGCCCATCACGTGAACGCGTACCTTCTGGAAAAAGCAAAATCGGGATCCCGTCACGCAAGAGGCGTCCGGTCATTCCAACGGCTGCGCCGGGTTGTTTCGTTGCTTTACCAGATCGTTCTACTGGATAAGTGTTGAAAAATAACGAAGTAAGTTTTGATATGCCACGCCGGCGATAGAAATAATCAGCAGCAGCGCCCGTAGCTAAATTTGCCGTTATCTGGTCTGGGAGCAGTGAAAATACCATCGGCGCATCAAGATGCGAAGAATGATTTCCGACCACGATAAAAGCGCCCGTCAAGCCGTCCGCATTTTCTTTGCCTTCCACTTTCGTCTGCAGCAAAGTTTTAATCGCCGGACGGGTAAGCGCAGATCTTACCAGTTTGCGTATTTTCCGCTTCACTGGATTGTGATAATCATCCAGTGGATGCAATTGCTGATTCATTCACGTATTCCTTAACGTCGGCCTTTATTCAATTTTTGCCCGACTTTCCGCAGCACGCATGCTGGAAGATGTTTCGCGAAAAATGCGAGAACTCGAATCTTTCGCCCTGGGATCGCTGTCGGTTTGCCTGCTTGCGCAGCCGCAATCGCTTCTGCCACTACCTCCTGCGGGTTCATCCAAATCCAGTCCGGCAAGGAGCTATTTGAAACTCCCGTCCGCGCATGAAATTCAGTGCGCACCCAGCTTGGTAAGAAGGAAACTACATGCACACCCGTCCCCAATAACTCTGTGTACAGTGAGTCCGACCAAAATTTTAGCATTGCTTTAATCGCCGAATATGCTCCCATCGGCACAAGTGCCGCAACCGAAATAGTTGAGATAATCAGCCCGTATCCGCGTTCTTTCATCGCAACCGCAGCAGCACCGCCAAGCTCCATTGGTGCCAGCGCCATCAGTTCAGCGCTCTTCCGGATCCCAGCATAATCTTTCGAGGTAAGACGGTCATAACATCCGGCTCCAGCGTTATTAATAAAGACGGTAATTGGTTTCTGGGAAGCTAAAAGCCGCTCTTTTACGCTGGTAAGACCGGTATTTTGCAGTAAATCAGCTGGCAGAACTTCTACATCTACCTGATATTTTGCCTTGATCTTTGCAGCCGTCTGGGAAAGTCTATTTTCATCTCGTGCCACGAGTACCAAATCTAATCCACGCTGGGCTAATTGCTGTGCAAATTCAAATCCGATCCCGGAAGTTCCACCCGTTATCAGGGCACGCCCCTTGATCTCAAAGACACGTGTTGCCGGAAGCAGCCGTACTTGAGTTTTTTTCATGCTCGCACTACTCTTTTCTCGCATTTCATTGCACCCCTATATTTGAAGCGAAATAATGTACTGCGGGAAAAGGCAGGTACCGGATCCACTTCAACGCATTGAAAGCTTTTCTTCACCCTACTAACTTAAAACAGATTCATTGGAAAAGGAATTATTACACTGCGAAATTCCTTTTCCAAGAATGCGAGAAAGTACACCAGATTCGCCGATACGGCTATTTCAGTATAGGATGTGTTTCGTCTTTGCCTTTTTGGAGGATTGATGGAATCAAAAGACGTCCCACAGTGGGTCGCACAAAGCTTTCTGCGCGCAATGGTCAATGCTGGCGCGAGTGCTACACGTGAAGAAATTATCAGCTGCTGTAATGAGTTGATTTCGCAATGGCGGGCCCCAGGAAGATCTGAGCACGGTTTCCAACATTTACTCGATATGCTTTCGCGAGTCGATACGCTTGCGCCAGAAACACCAAATGCTGATTTAGTGCGGTTAGCCACCTGGTTTCACGGAATCGTCTTTTCTACCGCGGATCTCGACGTCTATACCCGTAATGGTGGTGAAGATGAACGTGCTTCTGCTTTGATGGCAGAAGCGAAGTTGAGCGAACTGGGGCTCCCCACAGAAAAAATTAAAACGGTCAAGAAACTCATCATCGGGTTAAAAAAGCGCGGAACGGAACGTTGCGACTCAGCATCTGTGACCGCAGAACCAGCAAAAACCGATGCTTTTCACTGCTGTGAATTTAGCCCAGGCTCTCCCACAGCGGCGGGCACAGTAGTACTTGCTGAGACTGGCGGATTTGAATCAATCGATATGGATCAACATGCGCTTTGTGATGCACACCTTGGATCATTAGCTGTCGAACCGCAAAGATACAGGAAATACGCATTACGGATTCGTGAAGAATATGCGCATATCCCACTCACACATTTTCTCGCAGCACGAATCAGAATTGTGCAACGCTTACTCTCACGGAAAAAACTTTATATCTCTCCGTTAGCTACCACATGGGAAAGCGGTGCACGGCAGAATTTATCGGCAGAGCTTGACTGGCTTACTGCGGAGCTTGCTGAAGCACGCGAATCTGAAAATTTCACGCAACAAATGACGCGTGAAACCATCCACTCAGTGCCGGCAACCAGTAAAGATAACAGCGCTGAAGAAGGGGAAGAAAAGATTGATCCAGCAGCTACCAGCGCGCTCCCTTCCACTGCGGCAAACGAAACTGAACTTTCTGCAGCTGTAGCGGCAGGCGCAGGTGCAGCTGCTGAAATTTTCGCAAATCCCGATTTAGAAACACAATCTTTCGCAAATACACCCGCCAAAATTGCGGATCAAATTAGTGAAGCAGAAGAAAAAAGAACATCACAGACCACTGCTGACTATGAATTAGTCACAACTGTCGGTGGAGATACCGTGATCCGGAAAGCGACGCGAGCTCCACTTTCCTCGCTCGAAATAATTGATGACGTTTTTGAGCCGAAACGTCTGGCGAAAATTGTTCAAGTACCGTCTAAAGATCGGGCAAAAATTTCGATTTCAGCAGCAACACCAGCTGAAATCGAAGCGGAAATCAAGCATGGGATGGAAGCTGCGCCGGATTATTAAAATCAGTTTTGTTTTATCACAATTAGTACATAAAGAATTAAGAGAGTTCTCGGCTTGCGAAAATTGCGAGCCGAGAACTCTCTTAACTTAAATTTGCTTTAACGCCGGGATACGGATCAGTACATTCCGCCCATATCATCGCCGCCAGCTGCAGGAGCTGCTGGTGGTTCTGGCTTATCCACTACTACTGCTTCAGTGGTGAGGAATAGCCCAGCGATCGATGCTGCGTTCTGCAATGCGGAACGCGTTACCTTAACTGGATCGTTCACGCCTGCTGCAAGCAGATCTTCGTAATCGCCGGTAGCAGCATTCAGACCATGACCAGATGGGAGCGAACGTACCTTTTCAGCTACTACGCCGCCTTCAAGGCCCGCATTTTCTGCAATCTGCTTCAATGGAGCAGATACTGCCACGCGCACAATGTTTGCGCCGGTTGCTTCGTCACCTTCAAGGTCAAGCTTTTCAAAAGCAGCTGCAGCAGCCTGGATCAACGCAACACCGCCGCCAGCAACGATACCTTCTTCAACAGCAGCCTTTGCATTACGTACAGCGTCTTCAATGCGATGCTTACGTTCCTTGAGCTCAGTTTCAGTAGCTGCGCCAGACTTGATCACAGCCACGCCACCAGCGAGCTTTGCAAGACGCTCTTGCAGCTTCTCACGATCATAATCGGAAGTGCTCTTTTCGATCTGTGACTTGATCGTAGCTACTCTAGCCGCAATATCTTCTGCAGCACCAGCACCTTCCACGATGGTGGTGGAATCCTTCGTCAGTACGATCTTGCGTGCCTGACCGAGCAGATCAAGGTCAGCCGTCTCAAGCTTCAAGCCGACAGTCTCAGAAATTACCTGACCGCCGGTAAGAATAGCCATATCCTGCAAGGTTTCCTTGCGACGATCACCAAAGCCTGGAGCTTTCACAGCAGCAGACTTGAAGGTACCGCGAATCTTATTCACAACGAGAGTTGCAAGTGCTTCGCCTTCAACATCTTCGGCGATGATTGCCAACGGCTTGCCAGTCTGCATTACCTTTTCAAGCAGTGGCAAAAGTTCTTTCACATTAGCGATCTTCGATTCAACAAGCAGCACGTATGCGTCTTCCAGCACTGCTTCTTGCCGCTCTGCATCTGTTACGAAATATGGTGAGAGGTAGCCCTTATCAAAAGACATACCTTCAGTGAGTTCAAGCTGGGTGCCGAAGGTGTTCGATTCTTCAACCGTCACTACGCCTTCTTTGCCCACCTTATCCAGAGCTTCCGCAATCAATTCACCGATTTCTGGATCAGCAGCGGAAATAGCTGCAGTAGCAGCAATCTCATCCTTTGTTTCAATTTCCTTGGCGTTTTCGAGCAGCTGCGCGACAACTGCCGTTACAGCCAAATCAATCCCGCGACGCAAAGCAATTGGATTCGCGCCAGCAACCACGTTACGCAGGCCTTCCTTCACGAGAGCCTGTGCGAGTACGGTAGCAGTGGTAGTACCGTCACCTGCGACGTCATCCGTCTTCTTGGCAACTTCTTTTACCAGCTCTGCACCGATCTTCTCGAACGGATCTTCAAGATCGATTTCCTTTGCAATCGAAACGCCGTCGTTAGTGATCGTTGGGGAACCCCACTTCTTTTCGAGCACTACATTCCGGCCTTTCGGGCCAAGCGTTACTTTCACGACGTTTGCGAGAGTATCGAGCCCTCGCTCCATTCCGCGCCGTGCTTCTTCATCAAATGCAATCAGCTTGCTCATGCTTTTCTTTCCTCCTGTTGGAGATTGCCACTTAGCCGATGCCCGCGACGGACGAAGTGCGCAGAAACGTTCATATCTCGCAACTACGCAATTCTCATCGACAAAAATTTTCACTCACCCACTGCGAGTGCTAATTAAATTCTGGCACTCTCAGGCTATGAGTGCAAGATAGATTGCAAAGGATGCAGGTATTTTCACTGCCAGCTAATTGCACGAAACTCCAGCAAATCGATCTGCTCACCACCGCCTGCAAGCTACCGAAAGTTTCATGCAAGCCAAAGATTCTTAGCGTGAAGCCAAGATTGCCGTAATACTTCCTGCCCGCGCAATCTGCGCATTCTGCGCAATATTCACGATTCCCAAGTCAGCAGCTACTTTCTTTGCCGTGTCTGCAAGTGCAGCATCACTGTAATACACAGTAGATTGCGCGATCCGCCGACCACGATAATTATCAACTACCAACTTTGTAAAACCTGCATTGCGCAGCAGTTGTGACTTTTCTCGCGCCAACCCCTGAATCCCTGAAGCATTCAGCACAGACACTGAAGTTGCAAATTTAATCTCCGGCTTCGGCTCCGGAGCAGGCGGCTTTACTTCCGCTGACGGATCATGATTTTCACCATTTGCACCCGCAGCTGCTTTGGGATCAGCTGCTTTATCTGGAGTATCAGACCCTGCCACTTGTGATTCTTCCGCTGCGCCTTTTTCGCTTGCCGAATCATCTTCCGCTTTCTTTTCCTGCACTTTCAGCGCAGCCTCTTTCGCTGCGCCCGTACTGGAAAGCCACTCGCCAGCCAGCACGCCCGCAATCGGTGCCAGTACAAGAATCGCAGCCAATGCGATTACCCAACCGTATTTCCGACGATATCCACGATGCGCTCCATACGTTTGCCGTTTGGCAGCAAGTTCATCAAATTCATCTAATGCGTACTGATTCTTAATCTCTACCACGGACTCAGCCTACCTTAGTTTGTACCTTCTGGGTATATTCTACGCTCAGCTAACTTTTGATCGCGTAAGCGTCGTAATCGATCCACGAGTGGCGGATCTAGTTTCCAAAAATCGGGAGAATCAAGCAAAGTACCCAAAATCAGGTAGTAACGCGTTTCTGAAAATCCTAATAGCTGTTTTATTGCATCAGAGCGGCTTTCAGCAATTTTCCACCAACCACTTTCAATTTGTAAGATCTTCCGCTGCAGATCTGCAAGCTCTTGCTCGCTGTGCAGTTTCTGCACAGAATTCTGACGCAGTTGCACATCCCCTTCAGCCATTACCAGCTCCTCTCTCCATGCGCATCCCCAGTGGCACAAAAGCGCACTCTCCCCATTTCACTATCACTGTAAAATCACTGCGCTTGCAGACATCTCCAAAGTTCGCATTCTACCCCTGCCAAGATCCTCACAATCAGGATGCGTATCGCCTCACATCCCCTTGCGCTATCATTTCGCTAAAATACTATTATGACGCAAGAAAATACATCCCAAGGATCTACGCTACCCGATTCCAGCCTAAGCGAAATCATGGCTCCAGACTGGGCTAATGCGCTCAGTGCGATTGCTCCGCAAATTCATCAAATGGGTAATTTTCTTCGTCGTGAGATAAGCCTTGGCAGGAATTACCTCCCTGCAGGAAAGGATGTTTTTCACGCTTTCCGTTATCCACTTGCAGATGTGCGGGTGTTGATCGTCGGGCAAGATCCATATCCCACGCCAGGGCACCCGATCGGGCTATCTTTTTCGGTTGCACGCGATGTTGCTCCGCTCCCGCGTTCACTTACAAATATCTATCGCGAACTACAAACTGATTTACAAATTTCGCCAGCCCGCCATGGTGATTTAACGGCATGGTGCGAACGCGGTGTGATGCTCCTCAATCGAGTCCTTACCGTCCACCCCGGATCACCAGCATCGCATCGCGGAAAGGGGTGGGAAGAAATCACCGAATTTGCGATCAAAACTCTTGTGCAGCGAGAAAAACCATTAGTCGCAATTCTTTGGGGCAGACAAGCTCAAGAACTCACTCCGCTACTCGGTGATACTCCGATCATCGCTTCCGCACATCCTTCTCCACTTTCTGCAAGTCGCGGCTTCTTTGGCTCAAAACCATTTTCGCGCGCAAACCAGTTACTTCAGGCGCAAGGCGCAGCACCGATCGACTGGCAATTGGATTAATTTGCTGCTTTCGTCTTTCAGATTCACGCCCGTAGTGATTCATCACAACCACCTGCCATTAGTGTGCCGACTTTTTGAAACTCGATCAATCACTCCGCATTTCTCTCAACTCATGATCTGAATAATTTTGCGATCCCAAGAGCGGTCGCATATCAGATTCGTGCTGCGCACAAAGTTTTCTGCGTGGAGAATTTTTCCAAATTTATTTTTTATATTCGGCAAAGTAGATGAGTAAGTATTTTTCGATGAAAAATACTTTCACTCACTACCAGAATGTGAATATTTCTGACGGTTCTGCCATCGCCTTCTTCGTGGTTTCCTGAGCGATAAAAGATGAATCGTGACGCCCGTACCAATCACGAAAAGCGTGATCACTGCAGCTAAATTAAACTTTGCAAGCCACGCGCTGAGAAACATCCCAGACCACATCAAAATCATCGTGAATGTTTTATTTCCGGTGGTCATTTCATGATTTTGATAATCACGCAGATACTGACCAAAAACTTGATGATTCAACACATACGCATGTAATTTTTCCGATGAACGAGCAAAGCAGAATACTGCAAGCAATAGGAATGGCGTGGTTGGGAGTAATGGCAAAATTACACCAAGCGTAGCTAAACCAAGCGCGATAAACCCACATAGCAGGTAGATAATTCGCATGTGTCGCTTCACCTCCGCGCTCCACTACTATTCATAAAGACTGATCAACGATGCGCTAACCGATGCATTCATGCGGTTAAACACTAGTGCAGTCTACCGTGAAGAAAATTAACCCCTCAATACTCGCGACGTCTTGTCGCAAAAATGAAATTCAACCGTCGGCAATTATTTCCGCCGGTGTATTGCTTGCAAGGATGCAGGCAGTGCTTTTCCGCTCGCGCATGAGAAATAATTTCCATTTGCGCAGTCTTCTGAAAAAATCGGAAGAATACCTCAGATATTTACAAACACTGGAGAAAATAAAAATTAAATATTCGCGGGATGAAGATCGGGCGGAGCTTACTTTTCGCAAACTCCGCCCAACCTTTTCAATTTCGCTTACGCTGTGAGATTACCGGATCCCCCTGCGAGTTAGCCGAACACCAGCTATGCCGACCAATACTGCTACTACAAGCAACCCAGCAAGCCCTGAACCGGTCTTCGCGAGTTTCGAGATCACTTCAGTTTCCTGCGGATCTGCAATCGTGACAGCTTGTTTGAGCACTACCGACTTTCCATTGAGCATAAACTTAGCGAATAAATCATGCTCACCAGCGCTGACACTACTTGGGATAGCCGCGCGCAACCGCGCAACTCCAGAATTGTCCGCAGTGACCTTGCCAAGTACAATCGGCGTCGAATGCAGCTCAAATACAACCTGCGTCCCAACCGGCAGAGAATCAACCAACAGCTCGATATTTTCTCCGCGCACTAACTGCAATTTTCCGCTGACTCCATTTACTTTTAAGGTCTGCGCCACTTTCTCGTGATCCAATTTTGGCTCTTCCGGAGCTGTTTGCTTTTCCGCTGGATCAGGCTGAGCGGGCTTTACCGGCTTTACCGGATCAACCGGATTTTCTGGTGCGCTCGGCTGCACCGGCTTTTCATCAGGATTTGGGACGGGAGCTGGGTCTAGACCAGGAGCCGGTTGTGGTTCTGGCGCAGGCTGCGGATCAGGAGCTGGCGCCGCAACCGCTGCATACGCATTAAATTCTGCTACCTGCCACCAAATTGGATACTGCTTATCTGGTCGGACCCGCACTGCTTTCGCCAGCACTGCCGGGAAATCAAATTTTTGCTTTACTGCATTTGATACATCAGCAAGCTTCTTCCATTCATTCGTCCCGTCAGCTGAATATTCTAAAGTACCTGCACCAATCCGATCTTTCGGTCCTTGCATCAACAGCACCCGATCGATCTTTGTCTGCTCAGCGAAGGTAAGTACGAGCGGATTCGTTTCATTTACGTAATTTCCGCCAGAATTATGGAACCAGTAAAGCGATTCCTCGTCACCATCATTGGCTTGCCGAGCTGCATTATTCTGATACACAACTGTGCTCGGAGAACTAATCACACCTGGCACTGGCGCTACCGGCTTTTCCGGATTAATCACAATTTCTGCAATTGTTGGCCATGCATCCTGCGTATTTGCAGACTTTGCAATCAGCCGCACACCATACACATTCTTTTCTGCAAGATCATAGACTGCTACTGTTGCGCCAGTGAGATTATCCTGCTTCGCTACATCCACCCATTGTTTACCATCAAATACCTGCAATTTGGCAAATTCGATAAAATCTTTTCCACCTTTATTGCCTTGCACGAATTTCACAGACGTCAAATCAAAAGGTTTGCTTTTCAAAAGCCCAAAATAAGTACCTGCATCAAGTTTATTTGGACTCTTGTAGATCAGCTTTGTCGCAACAGAACCATCATAAGCAGCAGTAGCCGATGCGCCCCCGTCCGGAGCATCTGATCTCGAAGTGATATATGCTGTCAGATCCGCTTCAGGACCAGCAGCAAGCACAACTTTCTCAGCAAGTTTATTTGCCAGTACATCCAGCATTGGGGCAAGATACATCTTCCCCACCTTCGCGTACTGAGTTTCTTTGATATAGCTAAAACCATGCTTCCCATAAGCGTCCATTGCATTTTTCGCAGCACTATATTCAGCCACCATTGCACGCTCATCAGAGCTCAGCATCGCCTGGTATGCCTTCAGGAAATGAGCTGCTGCCGTAGTGAAATCATCCCAAGCATCGATCCACGGCTGAATTTGTGCAAGCATCCGTGGCGTACCTGCTTGTGCCCGATAAGTTTGCGCATCTTTCGCCAGGGCAGCAAAAATTTTGGCAATCGCCGCAACTTCTTCAGAAGTAGCTGTACCAGCTACAGCCTTCGTTTGAAATTCGAGAATCTGATCTTTTACTGAAGCAGATTCATTATTTTCAAAAACAACACCGCCGCCAAAAATTCGCCGCATATGCTCTGAGAGATTCCGCAAAGCTTTTGCAGATTCGGAAGCGATTGGCGAATTATGATCAACATAAGAAAAAGAATCTTCCCAAGCTTGATCCGCGTGGGTAATTTGCTTCCCTTGATCACGCTCAGAACTCCAAAGGTTCCAAGTGAAATCAGCATTCATAAAAATTGCGTGTTTGCTTGGTTCTGATTGTTGCATCGGATTTAAGACGACGCCTTCAACTGATCCTGGGCGCACGTCTGAGCCAAGGAACGAATTGTGCCCGCCCATATGCAAAGCATTCTTATCATTATCTGAGCAAGGCCAGTTAATCCACATGAATGGCGATCGTCCGCGAGACATCTGCTGGAATCGTGTCACAAATTTATTGTCTACTTTGCCCCAAACGCGCCCGCCAGTATTTACTACCTGCACATTTGCCGGAAGATCTTTATACCAAGGTTCTCCAAAACCATAGTAAGCTACCGGGCAGAAAATCAGCGTCTTCTTCAATCCTGGATATTTTACTGTTCCATCAGGATTTTGCTCTGCCTGCTTCTGCTCCAGCCATTTAGTCATATCTGAAAGCAATCGTGTATAAAGCGCAGCGCCCTGGCTAGGTGCATCATCTGCGAGGATCGCGATCTGCCGCACCCCATGATCCATAACTTGCGTAAACTTCTGTTTTAGGATTTCCACGGATTCATCATAGTTTTTTGCGGTAATCGGCTTATTCATGAACGGATGCAAAGCGTACACAAAACGTACTTTTGAATCATTTCCCGCTTTTGCAAGCGGATCAATTTTGTTCGTTAATTCTTCAGGAGTATAGAGCGTACGCCATTGCGCATTATGTTTCGGATCGTCTTTTGGAGCATACACATATGCGTTCAACTTCTGATATCCGCCCCAGCGCATTAACTCTACTCGATCTTCCGTACTCCACGGTTCGCCATAATATCCTTCAATAAAACCGCGAGTGATCACATCTGCATAATCTTCGATTGTCAGTACACGCACTTGCATCTGTGGCATTTGCTGGAAAATCCGATAGAGCGTCGTCAACCCATAAAATGCCGCATCGGTATCTTTACCGAGGATCACAATCGTATTTGGACGCGCATTCTCGCCGGGTATTGTTGCAAGGAAATAGGCATCCTGATGATGTGCGCCTGAGAAGAGCTCCGGAGAAAAGCTAACACCCGCTTCGCGCTTGAGCGTTTTCACATATTCATCCACAGCTTTGCCAGAATCTTTTATTCCCACGAGGATCTGAGTTTTCCCCGGCTCTTTAATGAGCTGATTTCCGGCCTTCTTGATATTTTTCAGCTTTAATACTTCATCGAGTCGGGCTTGTGTTTGTGGATCAATGCCGTCTTCAACAACCACATTCGCACTGGTATCGAGCGTGAACACGCCTTCACCATATTTCACATCCTGTGGCGTCGGATAAAGCTGATAAACATTTTCAGCGGCAACAGCACCCACTGGAGCTTGTATTGTGCTGAAAATAAATGCAAATACCGTCATAACTGCGAAAATATGACCAAATTTGCGCATTCTTTGGGATCTCATTAGGTTCTCCATTTTCTTCTTCCTTGAAGACTAACTTCTCCAGTTTATAACTGGAGAGATTTTCGCGAAAATCATCATTCCAGATAAAAAATTTTATTTTTGCACTTTTACGTGCGAATTTACTACGCAGCTCATGCATTAGCGCGCTCAAAAACTGCCTTAGGTGCAATGAACCACAATTTCACACTACATAGTTAGGTTAGGCTAACCTAACTAATGCATTTGTAATCTAGCTCAAAAGGAGAGATATGCACATCAAAAAGCGCAGGCGCTTGCAAAGTATCAGCACCGCCTTCCTCATGCTACTCAGTACAGCCGCTTTTACCCTCACCACTCCTGCCATCGCGGCAGAAAATTCTGCGAATCCGACGGTAAACGAACAGCTGGCACAATGTATCGCTGATGCAGTAAAAGAAGCACAAGGCGAAGATCAAGTTACCTCACTGAACTGCAGAAGTTTTGGGAAGATCAATGATTTGAGCCAGCTGACAAAGCTTACAAACCTTACAGAGCTGAATCTCTCGATGGCAGAAATTGTTTCTCTCACAGGTATTGAAAAACTAAGCAATCTCCAACAGATCAGCTTGCATGTCACTAAGCTGAAGAGTTTGGACGGAATCGAGAAACTCACTAAACTCACCAAAGTTGATGTTGAGAAGAACGATATTTCGGATATTTCTCCACTTGCAAAAATTACATCTCTCAAAACGGCAATACTTTCCAAGAATCAAATTTGGGATCTATCTCCCCTAAAAGATTCCAAAGTAAAAATCACGGCAAAACTCCAGCGCCCGATTTTGACCCGCTACGTCGGAGATCCAGCACCCGTCGTGAAAAATGAGAAAGGGGAAATACTTAAAGCAAATAAGCAATCACCAAATTTTGCTGAAACCTTTACCACTGAAGGCAAATATACCGCGCAATACGGCACTGCCGCTGGTTTCCTAGTTAACCTCGAAGTGAATGTACTTTCTGCAGCGGAAAGACCACAAACACCGCCTGCGTCCGATACTGCTACTTCAAGCCCAAGCACCCCCGAGGAAGGAACCGGTGATTCTGCAAACACAGGAAATACCCAACCTTTCCCAGCGCCACCTGCCGGAAAAGTTGATCAGGATCAGTCCCCAATCAAAGACAGCCAACTCCGCGCATGTATTCGCCGAGTTCCCGGGAATCGGATTGGCGGCGCAGGTGAAGTAACGCTCGCCCATGTCCAAGCGCTAACCAAACTTGAATGTGTGGGAACAAATATCACCAGCTTAGAAGGCCTCCAGCACGCAACAAATCTGAAAGAGCTAAACCTTACACAAACAAAGATCAGCAGCGTGCAGCCGTTGAACAAACTCCCGAATCTTGAGATTCTGCGCCTCGATCAAACTAAAGTGAAAGATTTTAGCTCACTCACATCACTTCCAAAACTTAAAGAACTATACCTCTTTAGAGCAGGACTCACCTCGATCAGCGATTTCGGAGACTTTCCAAATCTGACACATCTTTCACTGCTCCAAAACGACATTCAGGATATCTCACGAGTTTCTGCATACACTAATCTCGAATTCTTGAATGCCTCACAAAATCAGATCAACTCCTTTGCGCCAATCGCAAAACTCACCAAGCTAAAAGATTTGCAGCTGCATCACAACAAAATTACGGCAATTGACGGCATTGATGCACTCACAAAACTTACAAAACTCTCGCTTGGCACAAATAAGATCAAAGATATTACCCCAATCGGAAAACTTACTCAGCTATTGGATCTTTCGGTACGAGATAACCAAATCAACGATGTATCTGCACTGAAATCATTAGTAAAAGCAACGCGAATTGATATTTCAGAAAATCCCGTCACCAACGCAAATACACTCGCTGGGATGCCAATAATCAACAACAATCCGAAACCAAATCTCAAACCAATCGATCTTGACCCAGCAAAGGTTCCTGCTCCCGAAGCACCAAAAGATGCTATTTTGCACTGGTATGGAATGCCTGGCGCAGCCACAGGTGCAGCAATCGCTCCCAAATCTTGCGATTTCACTGGAGATGGCAAAGACGACATCATTATCGGCGCATGGGCACATCAAGAAAAAGAAACCGGAATGGTTGGTCTTGCATACGTACTGCCCAATGGGGCAGCTCCTGGCGATCTCGACAATCCAGATACTGGAGCAATCAAGATTTATGGTCCACGAGCAGGTTCCCTCACCGGATTTAATGTATCCTGCGTCGGAGATATCAATCAGGACGGAAAAGAAGATATCGGCATTTCCAGCCATAACGCTGATCGCGGCTACATTGTATTCGGCACTGATTCACGTGCACCAATTAAACTCTCGGATCTCGGCGAGAAAGGGATCGTCTTGGCTGCCAATGCCACTAAAGTAGGTGCTGGCTGGATGGTTACCAGCGCTGGCGATCTGGATGGCGATAGCGTTCCCGATGTAGCTGTAGTAACCCAAGCAAGCCCAAAGAATAAGCGTGGCGGTGAAATTGTAGTACTTTCCGGCGCAGCTACGAAAGGGATGATCACGCTTGAAGATTCTCCGCATACCTTAGTTCGCATCGTTGGCACACCGGATATGCCAGTATTTAACTTTACCCAAGCCGGTGATGTAGATGGTGACGGAGTTAATGATCTCCTCGTCGGCGGATACTACGGCACAGCATTCGGCGCAAAAGCTGAGAAGACCGGGATGGCTTGGGTGATCTCTGGTAAATCACGTGGTCTGGTAAATGTTGCTGGCGTATTCGACGGATTTATTATCAATGGACCGCTTCGCGGTGGCGATCGTTTGGGAATCGCAGCCACCCCACTTGGCGATATTAATAATGATGGTTACGCCGATATTGCAGTTGCCGCCAATCCGACGAAAGCCAACGGGGCAATTGCAGTAGTCCTTGGCGCGCCTCGTCATGACACAATAATGATTGACCCAGATCAGGAATACCCTATTAGCGATGCGCAAGGCACACGCGGATGGTGGATTTATGATTCACGTCCTTCACATTATCTCGGTTACGGCTTAAGTGCCGTACCAGCGCGAAATGGCATGAGCGGAACGATTGTAATCGGGATTTCAGAATCATCGCGTGCTATCGCCTTTGATACTTCAATTCTCACAGGCAGCGTTGATACAAAGCCGGCAGCAACCGGAAAGGTTGATCTTGCGCTAATTGATCCAAAATTCAAAGTGGAGCTAAATGGTGCTCATCGTCTCGGGCGATCCGTGGGCATCGTGCGCGGATTCAATGAACACAAAGGGATGCTCATGGTCGTTGGTGCAGATAATGCCACCAATCCAACTGGACGCGGAAGCGTGATCCTTGCAGCAATGCCAGCATTGCACCGTTTATCTGAAGCAACCGCTCCGGATCAGGAAAAAGAAAAAGAAGTGGCTCAGCCAAATCATAAAAAGCTTAACGCGGCTTCAGAAAAACCAGCTGCGGCACTAAAGCCCAGCATCAGCAAAGCCGAAGCAGGGATCGTTAAACCAGAGATTGGAAAACTTGCTCCCGCTCCGATTGCGCCAAAAGACGGGTTAAATGCCAGCTCTTTAGCTAGTACCGGAAGCAATAGTGCAATTGCTCTGTACATCTCATTGATGCTGGTTCTTGCTGGCGGATTCATTTTCCGCAGAATGCAAAAACAAAACTGAGAACTAAGTACCTTTGGTTGATTTCACCTAGCTTTGAGTTAAATCAACCAAAGGTATCCCAAAGATCTACAATAAATAAATACGTGGTGTGCATTATGCTTTGCAATGCACACCACGTATTTATTTTCTCTGATCGGAGCCCCCTGTCAGACTCGAACTGACGACCTTCGCTTTACAAGAGCGGCGCTCTACCAACTGAGCTAAGGAGGCTTTGTGCCATGATTTACTTTCAAAAATCGTAGCTGAATATATCTTGCCAGAAAAAGGGGGTATTGCGCCAATCGAAGCGCAAATACCCCCAATCTCACATTTTCCAGATTCCCGCATCCACGAAAAATCAGTCAGCAGCAAGCTCTGTTAAATCGATTGCAATGCGATGCGGTTCGCTTTTACTTTGCGGCACCTAAAGCTTCTGCAAAAACAGCCTTCATCCCGCCATTACCCCAAGCATTCGTCTCTGTTCCGTTTACCGTCACCGTCGGAGTACCTTTCCAGCCAGCTTCACGGAACTTTTCGGTAGCAGCTTGCACATGCTTTTGCCATGCTTCAGAAGTGATCGAAGCTGGTAAATCATTCACGATATCTGCAGGTACACCAGCTGCTTTTGCCATATCTGCAATTTTTGCTGCCGTCGGCATCTGTGCAGAACGTTCCACAATGATCTTGTATGCGTAATCGAACAGCTCTGTATGGAACTTGGTATAGCTTTCAGGCGCATAGGTCGCCACATATAATAACGCTGCAGTGCCATATTTTGCATAATCCGTATTCATGATTTCAACTGGATAATGCACCACGCCAACTTTCCCGGTAGGCATAAACTTTTCATAAGCATCCTTTGAGTCATGCTCAAGCTGGACACAATGCGGACACATCAAATCAGCATACACTCCCACCTGCGGCACATCTGCCACGGGAGCCGCGAGCGCTGCTCCGTCTTTTCCAACGGCAATCCCAAAATCAGCTTGTACATTCTGCAATTCCGCGCTACGAGCCTTTCCGTCATAGCTACCGGTATCATTTGCATTTCCTGAGCTGACGATTTTGAAAATAACAAGCCCAACCAGCAAAAGTGCAGCAAGAACTCCGAAGATCAGCAAAATCCGGTTTCGCCTTGCACGCTTTTCTTCCTGCTCACGCAGTAGGCGTGCTTTTTCTCGCGCTGCACTTCGACGTTCTTCCTTCGTCAATTTATTACCAGTCATTCCCGGGGTCTGTTTCGCTCCCATTTATTCCTCTTTTTAAGTCTGTGCACTTTAGTTTCACTAATCGGATCACAAGCGGAATTTCCGCTTCCCGTCAGGAGAAACTAGTATGCAGCGGCATTTCAAAATCCAACTTGAATTCTAGATATTATCAATGCCGATACCACACTCATTGCCATACCTTCATGCCATCGGCGAAATTATCATCAACGACGGCATACTTTCATGCGCGGAAAAATATTCTCCCCTGCGCGTGCATCCCAGTAATAAATACTGCTACCACGTAAAAATGCAGTGATAGTTTTCCCAATACAAAACATATCTCGGGCGATAACCTCAATCGGCTTGCGATAAACAGTTAATAAACTTTTGTGGACGCGAATCTCAAACTCGATTTACCACAGCGGCCACGAATTTCCAGAACTGGAAAATAATCCGGAGAGAAAGACAAAGAATATTGCAAGCAGCATCAGCAAGAGCCCGTAGAAATAATATCTGCGTGCTGGAATCAAACGCTCCAAGGCTACTCGCAGCCCAGTTCGCATTGGTTGCGAAGTTGGGAAAAACCAGTAAATCACTATCGCAATTGCAAACGCAAACAATGTGGGCACACCATTAAACTGCGTAAAAGCTGCCACGATCCGTCCAAACCAAGCAAGACCGGCTGCAGCTACCTCATCAGCAGTTCCACCTGCCCCCAAATTCCTGCCGCCAACCAGCAATAACAAACCTCCACTCAACACCCCCAGACTGCCTGCAAAAACACTCCGCAAGATCCCAGAGAGGAAAGCAATCGGGAAATAAGCAAGCAAGATCCCAGAATCTGAATTCGCAGCCATCCCGCGCCGAATTCTGCGCGCAATAAGTTTTTCACGCAGAATCCCAACAGTACCCAAGATCGCCCCCACACAGATCACACCACCCATAGTTAGCAAAGGCAGATGTGCCCCAATCAGTGCCACAAATACGCCGATGCAGAGCGTGATCATGCGGTAGTGTTTCAAGGGTTTAATCGTGTACCCGGCAAGAAAATTTTCACTCACATCAGTTACCCCGCTGCCCGCATCCGCTTGCGCAAGCAGCGGATTTTGCGCCGTCAGCGCAGCTGCACTAACCATCTGCGGAGCTGGCATTTGATTCACACCTTGCGGTAAAGAGTTTGGCGCGGGATACTTTCGGGTTTGCGCTAAGGGCGGTGTGCGCATTTGTGCCACTGGTTCGGTTAGCGGTATTTGCATCTGGGAAGATTCCAGAAATTCATTTTGCACAGCTGCGAGAGAAAAAGTTTCCTGCCACGAGTTCACTGCAGTTTCTTGAGTTGTTTGCAAGGTTGGCAAATCGATTTCGCCAGATACCAATGCAATCGTTTCTGCCTCCATTTCGGCATCAAGCACGCGAGTTTGCACATTTTGTTCGACCGCTTCCGGTCTGAAAGTCAAAGTTCCCTGATCCACGAGGTCAGGCATAATCTGCGGATCTGCCAGCGCGATCAGTAGCTGCGAATAGGTGAGGCGCTGCGTCAAATCAGGCACAAGCGCAGCCCTAAAAAGGGCAGCAATCCGGTGATCTAAATGTGGTAAATCTGGGGTTTCATGCAGCACGCGATGCATCACCGCAGCCGGCAAGCCACCCCCAAAAGGCCGCACTCCGGTAGCAGCATACGCAAGGACGGCACTCAATGCCCACCAATCCGCGGCTTCGTCAGGCTCACATCCTTGAATCACACGCGGATCACAAAACCCTGGCGTATGCGTCAAGAATCCAGTTTGCGTCAATCGCGTATCGGCACCACCCTGCGAAATCCCAAAATCAATCAATACTGGAGTTTCACCCCGCAGCATCACATTTGAAGGTTTCAAATCTCGATGCAATATCCCTGCATCATGCACTGCAGAAAGCGCTATTGCAAGTTGCTCGCCAAGCCGTACCAAATCTTCTTCAGTATAGCGCCCCTCACGCTGCACATCCGCCTCAAGCGTGAGCCCTTCAATCAGTTCTGTGACGATAAACAGGTTTTCTCCAGCAAGCTCAGCATCAAGAATCTGCGCCACATGATCTCCATGCAAACGCTGTAACATTGCCACTTCACGGCGCAGTCTGGAGCGCGCATTGGCTGTATCACCAAATGATGGATGCAGCAGCTTCAGGGCGACGGCTGTGCCGTCAGGACTGATTGCCTCAAACACGGTGGACATCCCACCTGCGCCAATTTTCCTGATCAACTGGTACCCATCAAGCATCCGCGGTAAATCTGTGGCAGCAGCTGAAAGTGCGGGCAAGAAATTCGCTGCATCTGCGTTATCTGATCTCGCTGCAGTTTTTATTTTTGGCGCAGTTACACTATTTTCTTCACACATTGGCATTCTCACTCCCCTCTTACACGGCTTGACTACCCGAGTTTATTTCCACATTTAGCGCACCGGCACACGATGCACTCGCTACAACGATAGCTTAAACATTTTCTGAGTCGCAGCTCACTTCTTGGAAGTTCAGGGGAAATTCAGGGTGAGTTATGTAATAATGTTATGCAGTGAACACACCGACGTGTTCACCGTGCTTTTAAAGCACCTTTCACTATGGATCGTCCGGCACGTACCTGCCGGTGAAGGGAAATGAGTAATGGCAACCGTTACTTTTAAGGACGCTACGCGCGTCTATCCAGGCGCTGATAAGCCTGCAGTAGATAAATTAAACCTCCAGATCGAGGATGGAGAATTCCTTGTTCTTGTTGGTCCGTCAGGGTGTGGTAAATCCACTTCGCTGCGGATGCTAGCAGGTTTGGAGGATGTAAATTCCGGTCGCATTTTCATCGGGGATCGTGACGTCACTGACGTAACTCCAAAGGATCGCGATATCGCAATGGTTTTCCAAAACTATGCGCTATATCCGCATATGACGGTCGCAGACAATATGGGCTTTGCACTGAAAATTGCCGGTGTAGATAAGGCGGAGATCCGCACTCGCGTCGAAGAAGCTGCAAAGATTCTTGACCTGACCGAATATCTTGACCGGAAACCAAAGGCTCTTTCCGGTGGCCAACGCCAGCGTGTGGCAATGGGCCGTGCAATTGTGCGCAAGCCAAAGGTCTTCTTGATGGATGAGCCACTTTCAAACTTAGATGCAAAATTGCGGGTCCAAACCCGCACCCAGATTGCTTCTCTGCAGCGCAAACTTGGCGTCACCACCCTTTATGTGACCCACGATCAGACTGAAGCTCTCACCATGGGGGATCGAATTGCGGTAATCAAGGATGGCATTTTGCAGCAAGTCGCTTCACCAGAGGAAATGTTTACCAAACCGGCAAATGCTTTCGTAGCAGGCTTTATCGGTTCACCAGCGATGAACCTTGGTTTATGGCGCGTAGATGGCAATGATGCAGTATTTGGCGATGCCCGCTTCACACTTCCGAGTGAAGTTCTTGCTGCCTTGAAGGCTGAAGGCGCTACTACAGTAACGATTGGCGTGCGCCCAGAAAGCTTTGATTCCGTTGACGGTTTAGGCAATTCGATCCCATTGCAAGTGACCTTCATCGAAAATCTTGGCTCCGATTCATACGTTTACGGCACAATCGTTGGCGCTGAACGCGAATCTGAACGCTTTGGTTCCGGCGATAATTCTGAAACAATGACGGTGCGCGTACCACCGGAGCGCCGCGTACATCCAGGCGATGTACTACACCTGCACCCACGTGCTGGATATGTACATTACTTCTCCCCAACTACGGGTGAACGCCTCGGAGCATAAAGGTTTCAATAAGCTACACATCAGGGGGAGTTGGCTGCAAAAGTGCAAGCCAACTCCCCCTGCGCTTTTGCATCTGCGGCATACAGCGCAAACGCTCTCAACGCAAAAGCGCAGAAGGAGCACGAATCAAATCAGGTACTACTAAATCTGCAGCTGAAATCTCCTGCTGCCCGTACATAAAATTCGCAAAATCAGCACAAGGGCATTAGGGTAATGGTATGAAGACAGCATTGGAGATCACGTCTGCCCAGGTGGAACCATCCCTCATTGACCTGCCCTGGGATCTGCCGCTACGCGAATGGCCAGAAAATATTATCGCCGCACTTCCACGCGGTATTTCGCGGCACGTGGTGCGATTCGTGAAGCTGAACGGCCAGATTATTGCCGTGAAAGAAATCAGCAGCGAGGTTGCGCATTCTGAATACGCGACGCTCCGCGATCTAAATCGCCTTGATGCTCCCTGCGTAGAGCCGCTTGCCGTCATTACTAATCGTTTTAACAGTGCAGGCGAACCACTCAATGCGGCTCTGATCACTCGGCATCTTTCATTCTCGCTGCCGTATCGTGCCGTCTTCGGTCATGGCGGGATGCGCACCGATACCGTTAATCGCCTTATTGACGCGCTTACCGTGCTGATGGTGCGGCTCCACTTGCTTGGCTTTTTCTGGGGGGATGTCTCACTTTCAAATACACTTTTTCGACGTGACGCAAGTGAGTTTGCCGCATATCTTGTAGATGCCGAAACTGGCGAAAAGTTTGAAAAACTTTCCGAGAAAAAACGTCTTTACGATATTGATGTGGCGCGCACGAATATCATTGGCGAACTATTCGATCTGCAAGCCGGAGGGATCCTCTCTGAAGAATATGATGCAATCGAGATCGGAAACCGTTTCGAAGAACGCTACTGCCAACTTTGGCACGAGCTCACAAGCGAAGAAAGCTTCTCAATCGATGAACGCTGGCATGTAGATAATCGTGTCCGACGCTTAAATGAACTCGGTTTCGATGTGAGTGAACTCGTAATGCAGAAAGATACTGACGGCACCCAGTTGCGGATCCGCCCAAAAGTCGTGGATGCAGGGCATTACTCGCGCCTCTTAATGAAGCTCACCGGTTTAGATGCGCAAGAGCAGCAAGCCCGCCGGATGATCAACGACATTCAGCAATTTCAGACTCTCCGCGGAAATTCAGATCAACCGATTTCGTTGATTGCGCATGAGTGGATGTCAGATGTGTATGAACCAACGATTCGCGCAGTACCACGCGAATTGCGTGAAAAACTCGAACCCGCACAAATTTTCCATGAGATCCTTGACCACCGTTGGTATATGTCAGAGCAGGCAGGCTACGAAATCATGATGCCGGAAGCCACCCAGTCTTATATCAATCAGATTCTCGCATCACGTCCTGACGAAAAAGCACTCCTTGGTCGTGACGAAATTGAAGACGCTGATTTTATTGACGAAGATTGGTCTGGATATATGGCTTGAGCCGTTCTAATTTCTTGCGCAAGCTAAATCACAATGCATCCAGATCATAATTTAGCTGTTAAAGCCCTGGCGCGTGGACCCGCTGGCGCCCTTCAAGCGCACGGGAAATTGTGATTTCGTCAGCGTATTCAAGATCTCCACCGACCGGAAGACCAGATGCAAGCCTGGAAACTGCCACACCCAATTGTGCAAGATTCACCGCAAGATAGGTGGCTGTAGCCTCCCCTTCCACATTTGGATTCATCGCGAGAATCACCTCTTGCACCTGCCCATTTGCAAGCCGAGCATAAAGCTCGCGGATCCGTAAATCTTCCGGCCCTACGCCACCAATCGGGTCGATCACTCCACCAAGCACATGGTAGCGTCCGCGATATTCACGTGCCCGCTCAATCGCGACGATATCGCGTGATTCTTCAACTACACAAATAACTGATTCAAGACGCCGTGGATCATTGCAGATCCTACAGATTTCATCTTCGGTCACATTGCCGCAAATCTCGCAGTACTTAACTTTTTCTTTCACTGCCATCAATGCGTCAATAAGTGCTTTCACTTCTAAATCATCTGCTTCGAGCAGGTGGAATGCGATCCGCTGCGCACTCTTTGGTCCAATACCTGGCAACCGCCCAAGTTCGTCGATTAATTCTTGTACTGCACCGTCGTATACGCCTGCCATATCCTGCCTTTTCTATTTATTCCGAGGAATTTCTTCAATTATTTTTCCACTCAGCTGCTCAAGTACTACATTCACGCCAACGAAAGTAGATTCTGCCACAGACGGATCATCAACTGAAACTTCATCCCATTCGTCGCCAGAAAATTCTTCCGCATCGATTGGGCCTTGCATATTCAGTGCCGCAAAAGGGTCTGCTGTGGGCATTGTACCGTCAGTATGCGCAGCAAGACGTTCCGTAATCGATGGAGCGCTACTTCCTTTCGCCGCCATCGGATCAGAATTTTGTGCCGTAAGGGAGGTGAAGGCTGCTGTATTGAAATGTGCGGCAGCTACTGATGACGGCTGAGAGTTTATCCCGAAACGTTCGACGCTAGATCTTGGATCGAGTGGTACTTGACCGTTCGTCGGCAGAATCTCCACTGGCGGGATATCTGGATGAGGGATCTCCGCCGGGGGGATTTTTGGTAATTCCTGACGATAAAATGGCTGCTCTTGCGAAACGGCAGCAATATTTTCCGCAGGTACTGCCTGATCTGTGTGAAAATTCCGCTCCGGTGCTTGGATCCCCGCCTGTACCGGCGCAGCGGTTTCAGCTTCAATCAAAGTTTGCGCATTGATATCTGCCTCTTCTTGACCGGAAAGAGCTAACTGATCCGTATCCGCTTTTCTTGAATCTGCATCGGCAGGATCCAGACCTGCCAGTTTTCCACGAACTTCATCAAGCAAGGGGCGCAGCACACCAACTGGATCTTTCGCCGCACTCTTCGCGTCCTGCGCACTTACCGTGGATCTTGCAGCTGCAGCTGATCTTTCAGCTACTGCCGCATCAGCCAGAATTGCTAAATCATGGCCCGCACCGAGATGCTCCGCTCGATTTTGCGGAGCATCAACTTTTGGGCGTGGGACATCACCCCGCCCTGCTTCTTGATTTAGTTGATCTTTGCTCGTTGCCGTTTGTGTGTGCATCCGATTTTCTGTTTTTACAGAATTTCCCGGATCATCCACATCACGCTTGCGCACACCCTGTACCCGCGTTTTTAAGCCTGTTTTTGCATAAACTGCCCGTGCTACCACATCGAGAGCCGGGATCGTTTGATTGAAATTCGCCGCCCATTTCTCGGAATCAAAATAAATCGAGAGCACATTTCGCTCAAGCGCAGCCGCCCCTGCCGAATGCTCCATGATCGCTGCAACCGCGCTGGATTTACTTTCTGATATTTGTAAAATATCTGGCCATTGATCGACGATCTTCGCAAATTCTGGTGATCCCAATTTTTCCGAAATTGCAGCATTTTCCGCAGCTTGCACACGCACTTGCGGCCCAGAGCCAGAGTTTGGATGGATCCTTTTCGGATCCATCTTGTTGCTTGGCACGGCAGCCGAATCAGACATTGCCGATGCCTTAATTCCAGTGGTTGCAGAGATTTTCATGCCATTGTTTGCAAGATCCACACTCTGCTCTTGCCGCTGCCCAAGATGAGGCTTTGCCGTTTCAATACCACCTTGCGGCATTGGAGCTGCCAGCGGATTCACCACACCTGGCATCGGCGCCGATAACGGATTTACAACCTGCGGTTTTTCCGCTGTTTTTGGCTGCTGCGCACTATCAGCGAAATTTTTCACTGCATTCATTCCAGATCGGTTCAAAGCATCTGCACCAGCACTTTCCAAAGAAGCTGCTTCTCCAGAAGAGTGCGCCACCGTGTGCAAACGTCCAGTATCTGGCAATGTTTGCATGAGCAGACGTGCGCATAAAAGTTCCAGCTGTAAACGCGGCGCCGTCGCTCCTACCATTGTCGAAAGCGTCTGATTCGCAAAATCGGCGCAAAGAGATGCACGCTTCGCTCCGATCATTTTTGCCTGCTCTACCATCGCAGCAAACTGATCATCTGGCACTTGTATAAATACTTCACGTGTCGATTCGCCGGCGAGTGAAAGAATCACTAAATCACGCAATCGCTGGAGTAAATCTTCCACGAATCTTCGTGGATCATGCCCGGACGTAACAATTGCATCTACCACCTTAAATAGCGCGAGCCCGGCATTATTTGAGATCGCCATTATTGCTTCGTCAAGCAAATGCGCTGAGGTATAGCCAAGCAAGGCAACAGCTCGTTCATAATCCAAACTTACCCCGTCTGATCCGCCAATGATCTGATCTAAAACGGAAAGCGTATCACGCACTGAACCAGTGCCCGCACGTACTACCAACGAAAGTACTTCTCGCGGAGAATCAATATTTTCATCTCGGCAAATTTCACTCAGATAATCCTCAAGTACCGGCGGAGGCACAAGACGGAAGGGATAATGATGTGTACGAGAGCGAATCGTACCAATCACTTTTTCTGGCTCGGTAGTGGCAAAAATAAATTTTACGTGCGGCGGCGGCTCTTCTACCAGCTTCAACAACGCGTTAAAACCCTGCGTAGTAACCATATGTGCTTCGTCGATAATGAAAATTTTGAAACGATCCCGCACTGGGGCGAAACTTGCCTGCTCACGTAGTTCACGCGCATCATCAACACCACCGTGCGAAGCCGCATCAAGTTCTACAACATCAAGCGAACCTGAACCTTCACGCGCAAGCTCCTGACAAGATTCACACTCACCGCATGGAGTGGGGGTGGGATATTCAATGCAGTTCAAACAACGCGCAAGAATCCGAGCAGAAGTAGTTTTCCCGCAACCACGCGGACCAGAAAAAAGATAGGCATGAGTAGTGCGCCCAGCTTCTAAGGCCGCCATAATTGGCTCGATCACATGGTCTTGACCGATTACTTCTTCAAAAATCTCTGGCCGATAACGGCGATATAAAGCGATACTCACAGGCTCAAGTCTACGCAATTTACCGGCGAGAATCGAAGTTTACAAGAAGCTGTGGATTATCTGTACCTTGTGATGCACAACCGTAACTATCACACTCAGCGGACGATTGTAATTTCCCGCGGAAGCGCTGTGTTTACCGAGATATCAAATGGCGACGGCGCTACCCCATTACGCACCATCTCCCATCCGAGCGCTGCGATCATTGCGCCATTATCAGTACAGTAACGAATCGGCGGAATCCGCACTTTTAGCCCAGATCGTGCAGCCTCCGCTTCTGCCAATGCGCGCAAACGCGAATTTGCTGAAAACCCGCCGCCGATCACAAGCGTATCGCAATCATTTTCGTGGCAAGCCATGATCGCCTTTTCCATCAAGGCCCCCACAACTGCTTCCTGGAAACCAGCAGCAATATCAGCTCTCGGAATTTCCTCACCGCGAGCTTGCAAACCTTCAATATGCCGCGCAACAGCCGTCTTTAAACCGGAGAATGAATAATCATACTTATGCTCAGCTTTATTTTTGCCAGAACGGAGCGCACGCGGGAAACGAATCGCCTGCGCATCACCTTCACGCGCCAACCGATCGAGATGCGGTCCACCCGGATAAGGTAAATCGAGTAGCCGTCCGACTTTATCAAAGGCTTCGCCTGCCGCATCATCTAAAGTTCCGCCTAGCTCCTCGATATCGGTGGCAATATTCCGAATCAACATCAGGTGAGAATGCCCTCCCGATACAGCTAAACCAATGAATTTCTCTGGAAAATCGCCGTGCACGAGCTGATCGACAGCAATATGACCGACGATGTGATTCACTCCGTAAAATGGTTTACCAAGCGCAAGTGCAAGTGCTTTCGCTGCTGAAACTCCGACAATCAGCGGCCCAACTAAACCTGGCCCTGCAGTTGCTGCAACCGCAGCTACATCTGACAGCGCCACACCAGCCTGCTCAAGAGCGGCATCCAAAGTGGGCACAAATGATTCAAGATGCGCACGTGATGCAATTTCTGGGATGATCCCGCCATAACGCGCATATTCTTCCATTGAGGTAGCAGTTACGTCAGCGAGAAGCTCGCCGTCACGCACGAGTGCTACGCCCGTTTCATCGCAGGAAGTTTCAATACCAAGGATTAGTTCATTCACGTCTGTAATTGTAGTCTCGCAAACGCTAGCAGCCAAAGGCTACGCGCGTGGGATATGTAGCAGCAGAAAATAGGACTCTCCACGCACCCGCCAGAGCTTCGTACCCTTGCTGCATTCCTGCCCTGGGGGAGTTCCGAAGATGACGCCACGTGGAGAGCCATGCTCAATACTACGTGATATTTCGTATTTTGGAAAGCAAAATTTAATACACGATGATGGTGAGATGAAAGCCACCTTTAGCTCTTTCACGAATGGTTTTCGTTTTCTGACGGTTTGCAGATAGAATAACTTACTGTGTTCACACTTGTGGCTACGATTATGTGATCGCGGTTAGTGAATCCAATTAATGGAGATATCGCCTAGTGGCCTATGGCGCACGCTTGGAAAGCGTGTTGGGTGCAAGCCCTCGGGGGTTCGAATCCCCCTATCTCCGCCAAAGTTTTTGCCACGTAGCTTGTCTGCTTGGCAAAAACTTTTTTTATATCCTAGGGATTCAAACCCGTAAGGGCTAAGCCGTGAAGAAAACGCGGTTAAGCGTTTTCAGGCTTAGTGCTACTGGTATAACTGGTAGCACGGCAAGAATTTTTGTGGGTGCAAGGCAACGCAAAAAATTTTGGAATCCCCGAAACCGTTATTACAGAGTTTGAGGATTTATACGCCGCGTTGGAAGTGAAAGCACTTAACATTCTGCGTCAGGCGGAAGATGCTCTAGCCCAAACCTCATAAGTCCCAGAATTATCACTGCCCCTACCCGATGCTTTCATCAACCAGATACAACAAGATCTCACAGCCGAGAAATACGCCTTAGCATCACAACACCACGAACCAGACCCTTTGGATAGTCTTGGTGAAGAATCTCAAATCCCGCCAGAATGGGATGAAAAAATAGCAAAGACAAGGCACGACATGAATACTTCAGAACAAAAAGCTCTTTATGAGCGACTCCTCAATAAATCTCAAGAGCTATTTACGCTTGCTGTTGAACTCTACAACCGTCCAACAATCCGTTACCATGCGGAAGGCTGCGCAATATTTTTGTGTTCAGCTTGGGAACTCATGTTAAAAGCAACAATTTTGCAACGTGACGGTAATGCGGCTCTCTATTACAAAAACTCCTCTCGAACATTGTCTCTTGAAGATTGCCTGAAAAAAGTTTTTACTAACGAGAAAGACCCACTGCGCAAAAACATGGATAAGATTGTCGACTTGCGCAACACGTCTACACAGGAGAAATATTAGCGATGTAATGCCTGAGAATTATCTCAATTTAAGCGTGACGCGCACAGATATTGATGGTGACCTCGTAAGAGCTAAATATCCGCCCGAAGTAGCACAGCGGATGCTCGAAAAATATAACGAGATTGCTTTCGATGTTGATGACGGCAATGAAAGATATGCGTCTTATTACCGAACAGAATTAGTAGTTGTGAAGAATCCGAAAAAAGCAGATCTCGCTGTCCGACACACTCCAGAAGCTCAAGCCGGTCTTGCTATAGCAAAGCAGTTAATAGACCCAAGAGAGAAATATATTTACACATACAAGCGTGCATGTGAAGCTATCAATAAGCGAGCTAAAAGAGATGGAATAATTTTTAGGTATCGCGGAGCCGCGAAAGAAAAATTTACTACGCACGATTTTAATTTATTTGTTAGCCAATACGACATGAAAAATAACGAACAATACGCGTTTAATCGGGCTGTGGGACAGGAGCACCCAAGTTATACGTATTCGCAGCAGGCAATAGATTTTGTTGTGGATTCATTAAGGCGAGACGCTGATGTTTTAGACCGTCTTAAGGCTGCAGCTGGTAAGAGAAAATAGGAAAAGGAACATACCCCAGGAGCAAAGGATTCTCAGTCCATATTAAGACCTACCCCCATTCGGGGACCCAGCTTTACCCATCACAAGCAGTTCCTTCTCGCCTGCTATTCTATGTGATCTGCATTAGGCAGGTCAATCTGGGGTATCTAACTTTACCCAGTCAGATCCTGTTGCCCAAACGGGAGCTATTAACTAAAGGGCTACTGCGCACCCGCAAGGGCTTAGTGCTACCGGTACAACTGTTAGCACGGCAAGAATTTTTGTGGGTGCAAGGCAGCGCAAAAAATTTTGGAATCCCCTATTCTCCGCAAGTGCCCTGTCAGATCTTTGTTTGGCGGGATTTTCCTTCCCGAAATCAGGCAAACCCCGAAATGAAATAAATTTACTACCGGAACAAACCGCACAATAAACAATAAATTGCCAACATCGCCAAAATAAGCAAGAAGCTCGCAGCCAATTCCGAAGAACTAGCCGCGAGCTACCCCAGCTTGCGTGCACTCTTTATGCACTCAATTTACGCCGATAGCGCTTTCATTACGCGCTCACTTCGCGTCCGCTTTGATTCCTTGCGCCAGATGCTGCACCCACTTGTAGCTGAGTACAATCATCGCAATAAAGACGACTACGCCAGTGAGCTGATCCCATCCAGCAAACCCGTCAGGCATAATTGCCAACGGCGATTCACTACCAGAACCAGCAATAATTCCTGCGTTTAGCACACCATACAATGATTCACCCACGATCAAACCAGTCGCCAACAATACGCCAAGACGCTTCTTCGCTTCCGCATTACGCTTCCGTGCAGCCCACTTATCATAGGCCAACCCAATGAATGCACCAACGGAAATCAGCACAGTCAACGACATTGGAAGATACATTCCCATTCCGACCGCGAGCGGCGGCAAGCTTAGCTTGCGCGCAGAATTTCTGGTATTCATAATCAGTACTTCGTTCACAACGCAGATCACGATACCGATAATTGCACCAATACCGACCAGGTCCCAACGCAAATCACCAGAAAGCACACCTTTCGCAATCGAAGAAAGCAGTTGCGCTTGCGGAGCAGCCAATGCATTTTCACCTGCGCCCGGCGCGCCAGCAAAGCCAAATGCAGCATGCATCAATTGCAGCACTGGTGGAATGATCAACGAACCGAAAACAACCCCAATAATCAGCGCTACTTGCTGTTTCCACGGAGTTGCTCCCACGAGCTGCCCCGTCTTCAAATCTTGCAGATTATCATTTGAAATCGTGGCGATTCCGAAAACGACGGACGCAGTAAAGAGCGTATAGGCGATCAACGCATCAGCATTTGAATCAGCTTCGCTGCCTGTCACTACTTTTATCAGCAGCGCCGCAGCAAGCACTACGATCACACCGACTCCAGAAATCGGGCTATTCGAAGCGCCGATCAAACCAGCCATATAACCGCAGATCGAAGCCACAATCAGCCCGATAAGCAGGACAAAGATAATCGATAGGGCGATCAAAGCGCCTGTGTGATGCGAAATTGGCGTATCTTTCACGAAGAGCCAGAGCAAAATCCCCACCGGAATCATTGAAGCAAGAGTTACACCAGCTACTACAGAAAATGGAATATCGCGCTCGGTGAGATCAACTTCTTCGCCAGCATTTCGTTTCTGGGAAGAAGCAATTGATTCTTTAATCCCTTTGATGATTGGCAAAATAATTTTCAGCAGCGTCCAGACGGCTGCAACAGCCATTGCCCCGGCACCAACGAAACGCACATTGTTTGCAAAAACGGTATCTACCAGGCTTGGCAAATCTGCAACTACATCAGCTGATAATCCAGCCACATTTTGTGTGAATACCGGTAAAAGCACGCCAAAAGAAATGAGCACACCAACGATCATCGCAATACCGACGGCTACGCCGACAAGATGCCCTACGCCAATGAGGGCAAGCGAAAGGCTGCTGGCCACCATCGTACCACCGGCGCCCACATGGAAATATTTAGCTATCGAACCAGCCGCAACCTTTAGCGAAACGAGCAACTGATATCCGGCTGAAACGAGTGAACCGCCAATAATTACTTTCAGACCGCGCTTGTTTTCTTCAGCCGACCCATGCGTATCACCCACTTTCAGCACTTCCGCAGCCGCAACGCCTTCCGGATAAGGCAAATCTGAGCCAGTCACGAGTGCCCGGCGCAGCGGAATCGAATACGTCACGCCAAGGATCCCGCCAATTGCGCAAACAAGTGCCGTCTCCCAGTAATTAAAACCCGTCCAGTAACCAATCATGATCAAACCGGGAAGCACGAAAATGATTGCCGAAAGTGTACCGGCAGCAGATGCAATTGTCTGCACAATATTGTTTTCAATAACGGTATGGTCTGCAAATTTCCGCAAAATCGCCATTGAAATAACAGCTGCTGGAATCGAGGTGGCGAAAGTAAGTCCAACTTTCAGCCCGAGATAAACGTTTGCAGCAGTAAATACGAGGGTGATCAAACCGCCGAGAATCACTCCGCGGATTGTGAGCTCTTTAATCGGGCTCTTTTCTTTACTTGCCTGCATGGATGCATGTGAAGACATAAGTATTTTCTCCATTAGAGTGCGGAAAATGACATAAAACTGAGTGCTACCAACGCCTTATCGGCGCATGCGAAAAAAGAAATGTCACTTTACTTACTGGCATAGTCTCTCACTTTTGGTTTAAAAATTGAACATTTCACCGCAAAAATTCCTGAAAAGGTGACGAGATAGCCATTTATCACACCACACTTCGTAACTGCACAGCCACCCTCGCGCCGCACAGTATTTTTATTCCGCCCGTTCCAAACGATCACGCATTTTCTCCGCTAGAATCTCCACATGCGCATTTGGAGTATTCACCCTGCCTATCTTGACCGTGCTGGTTTACTCGCGTGTTGGCGCGAAACACTGCTCGCACAGAAAGTATTACAAGGGCTAACAAAAGGTTACAAACACCACCCACAACTGCAGCGATTTCGCGAGCACGCCACCCCATTAGCAGCCATCGGCACCTACCTGCATACGATTCATCGCGAAGCATCCACGCGTGGTTACAATTTCGATGCCACTAAAATCCGGGTCCCCCAAGCGGTAGCAAACGAGTTATTGCTGACGGGAAAAATCACCGTCAGCAATGGACAACTCGCATACGAGCACAATTGGCTCTGGAAAAAGCTTTCCCAGCGTTCACCAGCAACACTGCAGGAAAAATTGTGGCAAAATCAAGACATCTTGCCAAACCCCTTATTTCATGTGGTTGACGGCGGAATCGCAGATTGGGAAAAACTCAGCTAGCTGCAATCAGTTCACGCGTTTGCGCCAGGCTCTGCGCCTCGTGCGCAGCCATTTCCTGTGCAAGCGCGATCTGAGTGCGTGCGCGCACCAGATTATGTTCTGGATATTTAGTCGCGAAATAAACGTCGCCATCAAGATAATCAGCAAGGAAACGCATTCCGCACTCAACCGTCATTAACCATGCCGAGAATGGTAACAGCTCGATTTCGCGTTCAGTCAATGAAGCTGCAGTTTGCGTAAGAAAACCACGCGCGTAGGCGAGATATAGCTCTGGCACAAAATGCACTTTGGACACATCGGGTTCATCTTCTAATGCAGACGATGCGCCAAAGCGGAGCGAATCGCCAAAATCAAAAAGTAACGATCCGGGCATTACCGTATCCAAATCGATTATTGCGCGCACTTCAGCACTTTCCGCATCGATTAGCACATTATTCAGTTTTGTGTCGTTATGAGTTACCCGCAGGGGCACTTCTCCGGCGCGGATCGCCTGCATCACAATGTCATATTTATCGGCGTGCTCCATAAAAAACGCAATTTCTTCGCGGCAAGTTTCCACCCGCCCAGCCGTATCACGCGCAACGGCTGCCTGGAAATCACGGAAACGCTTTGGCGTATCGTGGAATTGTGGAATCGTTTCCGTCAATTTACTCGCATCAAAATCGGCGAGTGTTTTTTGGAAAGCACCAAATGCTTCACCAGTTTTTTCAAAAATCGCCGCATCAGATACGAGATTATACGAGAGCGCCCCTTCGATCATTTCGTAAATCCTGAAAACTTTTCCTTCAGGGGTTTCCAAATAATACTTTCCGGTAGCTAAAACGGGCTGAAAATGTAGAGTTTCTTCACCTTTTTCGCGTAAAAATTTCGTCACTAATACGATGTTTCGCATCAAATTTTCGATATCTTTGAAAGTTGAGGTGGAAATTTGTTGCAAAATATAGTTTTTTTGTGTCGTCTCTACTTTATAGGTGCGATTAATATGACCGTCACCATAAGGTTCGATTTCTACCGGATCACCTTGTACGCGAAATTGACGCACAACATCGAACAGTTCATCAGACATTTATGACTCTCTTTTCTTCCGACGAATAATCAGCAGCCCGCCGTCAAGCACGATTTCCAGATCTGCTTCTGCTCTTGTGCACATTTCGCGTCACTGCGAAAGACTACTTGATTATTTAAGAATTGCTAACCCTTTTAAGATACCACTTCTGTTTCTGTTTCCATACGAAAGACAAACACTTCAGATAGTTTTCCAAATCTGCATTTCCTTAACCTATCAGCAGATTTACAGAGTGACTGCAGCCACTTTCAACTTCAGTTCTTTCATTTAGATTTTAATTAGGATAACCTAAGCTAGTAATTACATCACATACATATTGCGTAAATACTTTATGGATCCATGAGTTCACAGCTAATAAAGCGCAATAAACATCTATACGACACTATCTACACGGAGAGACAATGAAATCCTTCGCGAAACTTGCCGCGTCCACCCTTGCTGCCGCACTTTTCCTCAGCGGCTGCTCCACAAGCACTAACACCACAAAAGATGCGCCGGCAAAAGATGCTAAAACCGCTGAAAGTAAGCAAGAAGCTAACACCTTCCCAGTGAAAGTAAAACACAGCTCTGGGGAAACTGAAATCAAAGCCGAACCAAAACGCATCGTCGTACTGGATATGGGCGTACTCGACACCATTGATGCCATCGGCGCAGGCGATAAAGTGGTCGGCGTGCCAACCAAATCTGTTCCCACCTGGCTCAAGGATAACGAAGGCATAGATTATTCCAAGGCAGAAAATGTCGGCACGTTGAAAGAGCCAGATTTTGAAGCAATCGCAAAGCTAAAGCCAGACCTAGTGCTCATCGGCGGACGCACCGCAAAACTTTACGACGAAGTTGCAAAGAACTTCCCAACCGTCAATATCAAGGCAGACTGGAACGCTGACACCTACGTAGCAGATGTAGTAAATAACGTCAAAGTTGTCGGGCAAGCCCTGGGCAAGAATGAAGCTGCTAAAGCAGCCGCAAAGAAGATCGACGACGCCGTCGCAAAGTATCAGAATGCCGCAAAAGATAAAGGCTCGGCAATGGTTTTGATGACGAACGCTGGCGAAGTTTCAATGCACGGGGTGAAGTCACGTTGGGCACCAATCTGGTCCGTCTTCGGCTTCTCAGAATTGCGGGATACAAACGCTGACGAAGGCCACAAGGGTGCAAAGATTTCCTTCGAGACAATCAAGGAACTCAATCCAGATTACATTTTTGCCGTTGATCGCGATGCCGCAGTAGGCAAGGTAGACCCAGGGGTTACCGCCGAAAAAGTACTCGATAACGAGTTTGTGAACGCCACCCCGGCAGCGAAAAACAAGCACATCACTTATCTCACACCAGAACGCTGGTACATCGTCATGACGGGCGCAAACAACTTCCTCGCAATGCTTGATGAGGTCAACGCGGCACTGAAGTAAATTTGCCGCACGGAAAACCAACAAGCTCAGCATTTCGGAAAAAATAAGCTGAAATACAAAGATTTTGGTGGGAGCAAGCTAGAAGTGCTCCCACCAAAATCTGCAACAGTTAATTGAGCACAGCAAAGAAAATAATTTATGCCACACCCCACCGCAACAGCACGTTATTCCCGCAGCATTCTCGCTACTGGTCTGGGCGTGCTGATCCTTTTCTCACTCGCAATCTGGTCAATTTTCACCGGATCCAGCGAACTTACAGTACTTGATCTGATTTCCGGTAACGCCAACAGCGATCAATTAATGGTCTTTTTCGGTTCACGAATTCCCCGCACCGCAGCCGCCGCTCTTGCCGGATCCGCAATGGCTGTTGCCGGCCTCCTAATGCAGATGCTAGTGCAAAATCGTTTCGTCGAGCCTTCCACTACTGGCGTTACTGAATCAGCAATTTTCGGGGTCCTCATCGTCACCATCCTTGCCCCGGGCGCTGAAATATTTACGAAGATGCTCGTAGCAATCATCTTTGCGCTCATCGGCTCGATGCTCTTAATAGCGCTCATCAACGCTACCCCGAAGCGCGATCTGATCGTCGTTCCACTACTTGGCATCGTGCTTTCAGGGATCATTGGCGCGGGCGCTACTTTACTCGCATGGGAATTTAGCCTCCAAGGCACCGTCGCTGCATGGGAACTCGGTGATTTTTCCGGCATCATTTCAGGACGCTACGAGCTGCTGTGGATCGTCGCCGGAGTGGCAATCGTAATCTATTTATACGCAGACCGGTTTACCGTCATCGGCCTGGGAAAAGAACTTGCCACAAACCTTGGTGTCAACCACAACCGCACCACCCTCCTTGGACTTATTCTCGTAGCAATCACCACCGGAATCACAACAGTGATCGCCGGAGCTCTCCCCTTCCTCGGACTCGTGATCCCGAATCTCGTCTCACTCATCATGGGCGATTATCTGCGCCGCTCCCTACCATTGGTCGCGATTGGCGGAGCCTGCTTTGTACTTTTAGCAGACACCCTTGGACGCACCCTGATTGCTCCTGCCGAAATTGCCGTCGGCACCGTAATGGGTGTGATTGGCGCACTTTTATTTCTCGTATTCCTCTTGCGGAGTTTTGCTCATGCCCACTAAACACACTGAATCACAAACCGTCACTGAAGAATCGAAAATCACTCAGCCCACCATCACAAATTCCATCATGACGCAAACATCTTCCCATGAACTGACAAATTCACTGCTCATTCATCAGACACTAACTGCAAGAAAACGAAAAGTGCGGTTTCGCGTCCTCCTCCTGGCATTTCTCGCGATAGCTTTCTCTAGCTTCTTCGCCACTTATGACGCGCTGGCATATTGGGAGATTATCGGCCCGCTGCGCTTACCTCGCTTATTGGGATTGATCGTGGTGGCGACGGCATTATCTGCATCGACAGTAGTTTTCCAGGTAGTGACACAAAATCGGATCCTCAGCCCGTCGATCATGGGATTCGATTCGCTTTATCGGCTCATTGCCACCCTATTGATTTTTTGCTTCACTTCTGAAGTAGTTGAGCTCTGGAACCCCACAGCAGTATTTGCGATCCAGGCAGGTTTAATGATGCTTGGCGCCGTCATCCTTTTTACTTCGATGATCCGCCGCGGCTCAGATCGGATCCACGTACTGGTGCTGGTAGGTATCGTTTTCGGCACACTGCTGCGTTCGATCACCGCAATGCTTTCGGCGATCATGGATCCAAACGAATTTCAAAATGTACAAGATCTCGGGATGGCTTCGTTTGCAACAATCAATCAGCCCGCCCTGCTCATTACCAGCTTGATCACGATTGCCGCATTATGCGTAATCATGTGGCAGGCGCACGATTGGAATGTGCTTGCACTTGGCCGCACAATTGCCATCCCGCTCGGACTAAACTACACCCGAGCAGTAAAAATCGCTCTTGGAATCTCAAGTCTGCTGGTAGCTTGTGCAACAGCGCTTGTCGGCCCGCTAATGTTTTTCGGACTGCTCGTAGTAAATATTGCAGTCTATATTTTGCGTAGCGACGCCCTTGAATACCTGATTCCCGGTTCAATTTTCATCGGAATTTGCGTATTGGTCGGCGGTCAGGCAGTACTCGAATTTGTGCTTGACCAATCCACTGTACTTCCCGTCGTACTTGAATTTGTGGGCGGCGTATTGCTGCTGACGTTAATTTTGAAAGAGGTGCGCTCATGATCGAGCTACAAAATGTGACGATGAGTTATGGGCAAGAACCAGTAGTTGATAACGTCTCCTTAACCCTCCCGGATCACGGTCTGACGGCATTGATCGGGCCAAATGGTGCCGGTAAATCTACATTGCTTTCTGGGATCGGACGGCTGCAGGAGCTGCAGCATGGCACCGTCGCAATCGATGGGGTCGCGCTGGCAGATTGGCACACTGCAGAGCTTGCCAAAAGTCTTGCCGTATTGCGGCAAGAAAATCACATGACGGTGCGGCTGACGGTCACCGAATTAGTGATGCTTGGCCGTCATCCACATAATCATGGCCGAATTCGCCCGGAAGATGAAGAAATCGCGGCGCGTGTGCTGGAATGGGCGAATCTCACCAAATACTCCGGGCGTTTTTTGGATCAGCTTTCTGGCGGGCAACGGCAGCGCGCATTTATTGCAATGACACTCGCTCAGGGGGCAAAGCACATTCTTCTCGATGAGCCACTTTCCAGTCTTGACCTGCGTAATTCACGCGATCTGATGCGGCACCTGTGGGAAATTTGCCAAAATGACGTCTCCATTGTGATGGTGATCCACGATATCAATATTGCTGCCGCATATGCAGATAGGCTTATTGCGATGAAGAATGGGCGTGTAGTGGCTGACGGGACACCGCTTGAGGTGATGCAACCACAAGTATTAGAAGAAGTTTTTGAAGTGGAAACACATATTACGATGGCCGGGAGCCGCCCGGTAGCAGTACCCGTGCCATAAGCGCAGTTAATATGAGGCGAGGATCGACTCGATATTTTCATACCGCATCTGCGCCATCGGCGAACGAGTGAAAAATCGCACCCATTTCAAAAACTGCTGAAAATTCTTTTGACTTTCGCGAGAAATAGCCGATAAATCATCAATTCAATTGCATTTGAGCTGATTTCAAGCTTATCGGAACCAGCTCTTTTCTGGAATTATTCCAAAAAAGAAGTAATAATAGAACTACAATTAGAAAATAAAAGTAAACAAACCAACCGAAAGGAACATTATGTCTTTGATCAACACCAAAGCTGCTGATTGGAGCGGCCACGCATACCTGAACGGCGATTTTACGAAAGTTTCCGCACAAGATTATGCCGGGAAGTGGGCGATCCTCTTCTTCTACCCAGCCGATTTCACTTTCGTGTGCCCCACCGAACTCGAAGATATGGCTGAGCATTATGACGAATTCCAGAAACTTGGTGTAGAAGTTTACTCCGTCTCCACCGATAAGCATTTCTCACACAAAGCCTGGCATGATTCTTCCGAGCGTATCGGCAAGATCAAGTTCGCAATGGTTGGGGATCCAACATGCGAAATCTCAGCAGCATTTGAAACCCTCCGCCCAGGTGAAGGCGCGGCAGATCGCTCCACGATCGTCATTGATCCAGAAGGCGTGATCCAGTACGTTGAAACCACTTCTGAAGGCGTTGGCCGCAACGCTTCCGAACTCTTACGGAAAGTCAAGGCAGCTCAATACATCTACACCCATCCAGGGGAAGTCTGCCCAGCAAAGTGGGAAGAGGGCGAGGAAACTCTCGCGCCTTCCTTCGATCTTTCCGGCAAGCTCTAAGTCACTGCTCATCAGCCTCTGATAAGGATTATTCATGTTTCTCGATCAGTCTACGTTGAGCCAACTCGGCTCAGTGATGACGAATATCAAGCTACCGATCCGTTTGGAAGCTACTCTCGACGATTCAAAGCGCAGCACCCAGATGCGGGAAATGCTACAGCAAACAGCCGCGCTTTCCGATCTCGTCACTTTTACTGAAGTGCTTGGTAAGGGTGCGAATGACGGTGAAAGCACAGTGCGTACACCGTCATTCGCAATTGTGCGAGAAGGTGCGCCAGAAGTAGCTGTACGTTTTGCCGGTTTGCCGATGGGAGAGGAATTTACAAGCTTCGTGCTTGCTCTGGTACAGGTCGGCGGGCATCCAGTGCGCGCAGATCAGGAAGTACTTGATGCGGCGGCAGCGATTGATCAACCGCACGAATTCGTCACATACATGTCGCTTACTTGCCAGAATTGCCCGACGGTGGTGCAAGCACTGAATGCGCTTGCGGTACTGAATTCCGGAATTACTCATACCGCTGTGGAAGGCGGTGCAAATCAAGCCGAAATTCAGAAGCTTGGGATCAAATCAGTGCCAACTATTTTCATGGACGGCAAGCTCTTCGGGCAAGGTCGGATGGATCTGGCGCAAATCATCTCCAAACTCGATACTTCCTCAGACGCGAAAAGAGCGGAGCGGCTGAACCAGCTTGCCCCGTTTGATGTGCTTGTAGTTGGTGGCGGTCCAGCTGGCGCTACTGCTGCGATTTATTCAGCACGTAAGGGATTGCGTGTAGCGATGGCTGGAGAACGCGTGGGCGGGCAGGTGCTCGATACTGCAACGATTGAAAACCTGGCTGTCACTAAGTCTGTAACTGGCCCTGGGCTGGCTGGCGAGCTTGAAGTATCGATGCGGCATTATGGCGTAGAGATTCTCAGCGGCTTAATTGCTACCAAGCTCCATGAGCAGGATTCGAGCGGCTTATTCGCAGTCGATTTTGGTGATGCCACACTACGTGCAAAGCAAGTGATCATTGCCACGGGCGCACGTTATCGCACTACTGGCGTTCCCGGTGAAGATGACTATCGTAATCGTGGCGTTTCGTTCTGCCCGCATTGCGATGGTCCGCTCTTTAAGGGCAAACCGGTGGCCGTCATTGGTGGCGGGAACTCAGCAATTGAAGCCGCAATTGATTTGGCAGGCTTAGCTACGCATGTCACTGTCGTGGAAATGATGCCCGAGCTGAAGGCTGACGATGTGCTGCAGAAGAAGCTAAATTCGCTGCCGAATACTACTGTGATCACTTCTGCAAAAGTGTCAGCAGTAAAAGGTGATGGTACGGAAGTAACGGCTTTGGAATACACAGATGCAGACGGGAAAACTCAGTCTGTAAACGTAAACGGAATTTTCGTGCAAATTGGGCTGATCCCAAATTCTGAATGGGTATCTGATATCCTGCACCTCAATCGTGGCGGGATCGTGGTGGATGAGCAGTTGATGACTTCGCTTCCAGGAGTATTCGCGGCAGGCGATGTCACTGATACACCATTCAAGCAGGTCGTGGTGGCACTTGGCGCTGGCGCAAAAGCCGCAATCAGTGCTTTCGATTATTCGATTCGCTTGTAATCCAGTCAGGCAGTTACGCATTGCGGCAAAGCATGCTATTGCGATTCGTAATTCTGATTGATTCGCCGCATGCGATATGCCACATCAGCGATAATTAAAATTTCAGCCGGTAGGTTCTGTTTTATCAGAGT
Source organism: Arcanobacterium hippocoleae (assembly GCF_031456295.1). Classification (NCBI taxonomy): domain Bacteria; kingdom Bacillati; phylum Actinomycetota; class Actinomycetes; order Actinomycetales; family Actinomycetaceae; genus Arcanobacterium; species Arcanobacterium hippocoleae. Next base: position 1,561,028 of record NZ_JAVDUJ010000001.1, on the reverse strand, counting down.
CTACCGGCTGGATTTTACTTTTCTTCCCAAAATTTGCTCCTCCGAAAACTCACGATGTTCCATTGCACTTCCTAAATACAAGTTAAAGCGAATATTGCCGATACAGCACGTAACTAGATAATTGCCATCCGGTAGACTGGCATTATTCTCGTTCCAACGCGTATTTGCGTACTACTTACGCTGATGCGCGGTTATCAACTATTTAGCTTTCCGTTTGAGGAGCATTCATGCCAAAAACACTGCGCAAGAAAGTTTTCGCAAGTGCAGGATCCATTATCATTGCAATCGCGCTCTGGACGCTGATCAGCCCCACCAGTGCCGCAAACGTACTTGGTACCACAACTGCTTGGATCGGTAAATGGTTTGGCTGGTTTTATATCTTGCTCGGCACGCTCGTAGTGGTATTTATCTATCTCGTGGCATTCTCCAAATATGGACGGCTCCGTTTTGGTCCGGCAACTGCGCAGCCCGAATATTCAAATCTTGCCTGGGCATCAATGCTTTTTGCGGCGGGGATCGGCACAGATTTAATGTTCTTTGCCGTCGCCGAGCCAGTGGCGCAATATCTCCATCCTCCGCTCATTTCTGGAGGTACCGACATCGCCGCGAAGCAAGCTCCAATCTGGGCAATTTTCCATTATGGCCTGACTGGTTGGGCCATGTATGCCCTGGTAGGAATGGTTTTAGGGTATTACACGTATCGCCGTCATCGTCCAATTGCTGCACGGACGATGCTTGAACCAATTTTTGGGAAGCAGCGAATGTCTGGAATTATTGGCGATATTGTGGACGGTGCTGCCATTATTGGAGCCGTCTTTGGTGTTGCAGCCACGCTCGGGATCGGGGTGGTACAGATAAATGTCGGTTTGAATTTGATCCTGGGGATCCAAAAAGGGTTACCTGCACAAATCCTGCTTATTTCGCTCGCAATCATCATGGCTACTATTTCAGCTACTGTCGGGATCACGAAAGGAATGAAATTCCTTTCGCTGCTCAACGTGTATGGAGCCTTATTCCTGTTACTGTGGGTATTGGTTTATTCCCGCACAGATCTGCTCCTAAATGCACTCGTGATGAATATTGGCGATTTAGCTGCCGCTTTCCCATCCATGACGATGGACACTATGGCTTGGGCAGATGCAGATCTCTGGAAGAATTCCTGGACACTTTTCTTTTGGGCTTGGTGGGTCGCCTGGGCTTCATTTGTGGGAATGTTTTTAGCACGGATTTCCTATGGACGAACGATTCGGCAATTTGTGCTTGGAGCTACTTCGATCCCACTGTTTTATATTGTGTTTTGGATTTCTATTTTCGGAAATGCCTCGATTGATCACATCCGAAATAGTGCTGCCGGGAAAGCTTTTGGCGAAGCCACACTAAAATCTCCCGAACTGGGGCTTTATCAACTTTTAACACAACTTCCACTTGCTCCGATCATTATCGTTTTAGCCACATTGGTGGGTTTGCTTTTTTACGTTACTTCAGCTGATTCGGGCGCTTTAGTGATGGCAAATTTATGCACAGAATGCAGTGATCCAGCCGAAGATGCAGCTGGCTGGCTCAGAATATTCTGGGCATTAGTGACGGGTTTGCTCACGGTTGGGATGCTTGTAGTTGGCGGTATTCCGGCTTTACAATCAGCTGCTGTGATCATGGGCTTGCCTTTTGCTGTGGTGCTTGCGCTGGCAATGTATGGTTTCTATAAAGAGTTGCAGCATACCGACCATGAACTTGCTGAGGAAGAAATCCGCCCCACGATTCACAAAGATAATCTTCCGCAATATCGGGCACGACGGCGTAAATTATTTAAGCGCCGACTGCCGCACAAGCCACGCTCACACCGTGTTAAGCATCTGATCACTGCAAAATACAAATAAATTCAATATCCACATCAGCTCCATAAATGAGCTAATAATTGTATTTATTAAGTGGTGCTGACGCATCACACCAGCAGCTGTGATGAGATTAAAGGCTTATTGAACAACTAGTATGCAAATTATTTGCTTTGCCGATCTAGCCGTGCAATGCACGCGAGAAATTATCCTTGCAGCGGAATTTAGTTTTTCGTCCCAAGAGATTCGAAAAATTCATCGCGAAATGCTAATGCAGCAAAAATGAAATTCCGCAATGCATGATCAAGCTGCGCATCCGTCGCTCCAAAAGCTATCTGCTGCGAATCTGAAAAGATCAAAATCTGCTCAAGCTGCAGGATCTTTTCACCTTCCGCATTTTCATGCAAATAAGCTTTCGGAACAACTTTAGTGCGATGCCATTCTTCAATAAAATCAAGGATCGCATTCTCTTCCCGATTCAGAGATTCAGCAACAATAGTCGCAGTAAAATCGAGCCGATCATGCTCGGGAAAATACGTCACTACCAATGGCATTCCGCGAAAACCGGTTTGGATCTGCGAACCTGCTAATTCATACCCCCAACCTTCTGTATCAAAAATTCGCCGAATCCGCTCAATCGATATCGGCGTAGTAATTTCACCGTATTCTAAGTTCATTTCATGCACCCTTCTTTTTTTATCAGCGCGGAGCTTCGCGCAATCACTGCCAGTTATTCTTCCGCTTTGCATCAAGCTGTTGATAAAAATCGCGCAAGGTTGAGAAAAATACGAAGAGATTTGCTTCAATCTGCGCATCCGTCACGCCTTCAACACAATCCAATGCATAATCACAACGAGCCCGCACGATGCCGTCATCATTGATTGACGGATACACACGCGGCCAGAACGTCTTTGCATTCCAGTGATTTATAAACCGCCGGAATTGCGCAAGCTCTGCGATCGGAATATCACGGAATGGATCAGCCTGGAGCAATAAAATCCCGTCATCAGCCCCGTGGAAACTAAACCACACCACGCACTCATTGATAAACATTCCCAAATCTCCAGCCGAATCAATGAAATAAATCAGATCCATGCGCTTGAGAATTTCCACCACACGCTCTTGTGAGAGCGGCGCTACTGCTTGATATCCTGCCCCCATCTAAGACCCTCACTATTCTTTCTGGTGCACCAAGACGTGCAATTCGCAAATATCTTTCTTCACCACAACTCTACATTGCGCCACCCCGAAAATTTCTTTGCCTTTTCAATATTGCGCACATTCTCGCGGAATAATCGCTTAAATCAGAATTATTGCAAATGACGGAGCGGCAGTACGCATAAAATCGCACTCCCGCTCCGTCATTTTCCGTATTTGATTATTACACTTCGGATTTTCCCGCACTAAAGTAGCTCACACTTTAGTAACGCACCCCAAAGAGAATCACCCGCAAAGCGCTACAGTTTCTGCAATCTGCGCAGAAACACTAGCTTTCGCCTCAGATGCTGAATCTGCGGCAAGCGCGATCCGGGCAAGCTCTTGGCACTGTGCCAAAGTATGCCGTGCCAACGCTGCACGCACCGCCGGTACTTTCGCCGCCGACATTGACAAGGAATATACTCCCAAGCCCACAAGAACCAAGGCAAGAATTGGATCGCCCGCCGCTTCTCCACATACGCCAATATGTGTATCGGTAGCTTGACCCGCTTCACAAATTCCACGAATCAATTCAAGTACTGCCACTTGCCACGGATCATTCAATTCAGTAAGTGCTGGATGCAGCCTGTCAGCTGCCATCACATACTGCGTGAGGTCATTTGTACCAATCGATACGAAATCAAGATCAGCGCGTTCCATTAACCGCCGTGCCTGGATCGCTGCAGCTGGAGTCTCGATCATGATTCCAACATTTGCAATTCCTTTCGCACGAGCTAACTCAGCAAACCACTTTGCCTCCGCAACCGTAGCAACCATTGGCGCCATCACACGTGTATTCTCTTTTGCTACATTTCCCAATGCGCTCAGCTGCACGTCCAAGAGCTCCTGATTTGCCTGGCACAAACGAATCCCGCGCTGTCCGAGAGCTGGATTCTCTTCTCCGCTTTGGTCAATAAAAGGCACTGGCTTATCTGCACCAATATCAAGAGTCCGCACAGTGACGGGCTTCCCGGCAAAAGCCTCTAAAATTCCACGGAAATTTGATTCCTGCGCGTCAATTGAAGGCGCTTGCGCCCCAGTGAGAAACATAAATTCTGTGCGTAGCAACCCCACGCCTTGCACATCAGCTTCATGCAGTTTTTGCGCATCGGCAAGCGTGCCGATATTTACCTTCAACGCTACGGGCATACCGTCAGCCGTCTGCCCGTCCCCGGTAGTGGATGCCAAAAACTCTTCGCGTTTTTGGGCAGCAACAAGTTGTGCTTGGACAAATTCGGGATCCGGATCAGCCCAGACGCTTCCCGTCCGCCCGTCCACGAGCACACCACTTCCGGCAGCGATTTTCGTTACCTCTGGCGCTGCCACAACGGCAGGAATCCCCAGCGTTGCCGCTAAAATCGCAGTATGCGAAGTCGGGCCGCCAAATTCAGTCACAATCGCTAAAACTTTAGATAAATCAAAATCGGCTGTTTGCGCAGGAGAAAGATCTTTTGCAACCACCACCCCAGGCTCAGCGAAATGCGCCACGCCAGGAGCTGGCACACCGCGCAGTTTTGCAATTACGCGATCACGAATAGACTGCAAATCAGTAACTCGCTCAGCCATATATCCACCGATGCTTTCCAGCATCAGCGCGTATTCCGCAACCGCGTTATACACCGCTGCCGTCACGCCTTTGCCCAGTTCAAGCTGCTTCAAAGTGGATTTCAATAAGCCTTTATCGCGCGCAAGATCAGCGGTCATCGCAAGGATCTCGGCAAATTCGCCCTCACGCCGGGCAGCCAGCTCATCCAGCTCAGCTGCAACATCTTGATATGCTTGCGCTACTTTTGGCGCGTCAGCGGCACTGCCTGCAGGTTCAGCAGCATCTACGCCAATCGGTTCTGCCACTAAGTAGGCTGGTCCAAATACAGTGCCCGGAGACACGCCAATACCGCGAAAATCTGGTGCCGCTTCCTCACCACTCATTATTTTTCACTCCTGGTTTTCGATAAAATCTACAAGTTCGTCGATTGCTGCGATCGCATCTTCTGCACCACTCAGCGTGACGACATCGCCACAATTTGCCCCGAGCGTCATTACCTCAAGTAGACTTGCAGCATCAGCAGAATTTTCACCAAGACTGATCGTAATATCTTTCCCGGTCTGTGCAGCGGCACGAGAGAATGCTGCTGCCGGGCGTGCATGCAATCCGAGTTTTGCTGCCACAGTTGCCTGCTTTGAATACATTGTTTCCCCTTATTTTTTAGATCCACCAAAATCATCCGTGAATCGTGACACGACTGCACCAGAGCCGCACTAAAATTTAACTTCAGATCTTAATCCGGCTGGTGCTGAAAGTTTAAGTTTTTCAAATTACCTTTAATTAATTTAGAGTTACCTGCGCACCCTCAGAGTTAATCGCAATACTCTTTACCTGCGCTTGATTTGTGAGAACTACTGGAGTAACGAGATTGTATCCGGCAGCTTTTACTTTTGCTCCGTCTACATGTACGACGGGAGTACCTGCTGCAACGTGCTCTCCAGTGTGTGCCAGTTCAGTAAAACCTGCACCCTTTAGTTCAACTGTCTCTAGCCCGATGTGTACTAAAATTTCCAGCCCTTCATCGCTCTTCATCGCAAAAGCATGAAGCGAGCTGAACACTTTCAATAAAGTGCCCGAAATTGGAGCCACCACATCAAATGAATCTGCACTTGGCTCTACCGCAAAACCGTCACCAAGCATTTTTTGTGCAAACATTTCATCTGGCACCTCACTCAACCCCACGATCTTGCCCGCAAAAGGCTGGATCAACTGGACTTTCTTGCTACGCCCAAAGAACATCGTCGTTATTCCTTTCGAATTTAGTTTTCATTTTTCAGGCTGGGCTAGCTGCTGAGAGCCGACCCAGCTCAATCTAACCCAGCCTGAAAATTATGAGTGATAGCGAGTATCAATGCATGATCACGCTTAAATGCAGCGGTGATTCAGCAACTTAAAAAGCCTGCTCACCGTTTAGCTGTGCGTCACTGGCGCGAAGCTGATCAGCCACTTCATCGTATACAAACTGGACTTTCGGACCAATCACAACCTGCACTGCCTTCTGAGATGGACGAATCACACCAGCCACGCCAGCTTCCTTGATCGTATTTTCGTTCACCTTCGTGTAATCCTTCACGATTGTGCGCAGACGGGTAGCACAGTAATCGAGTGTGTCAACATTTTCGATACCGCCAAGACCAGCAATAATCTTCGTAGCCACATCGGAAAGCGGAGCATCAGACTTCAATTGTGCATTTGCATCGTCGTCATCACCACGACCTGGGGTCTTAAGATTGAGCGCGCCAATCAAGAAGTAGAAGATCACGAAGTAAATTACGGCGAAAACAATGCCTTGCAGCAGTAACATGTACCACTGGTTTGCGATCGGGTTCTGCGAAGAAAGCAGCATATCTACAAAACCTGCGGAGAAGCCAAAGCCTGCAGTCCACTTGAAAGTTGCTGCAATGAATACTGCAAGACCGGTAAGAATTGCGTGTACACCATAAAGCAGTGGAGCTACGAACATGAAGGAGAATTCGAGTGGTTCGGTCACGCCAGTGAAGATCGAAGCAAGTGCACCAGCTGCCATCAGCGAACCAATTGCCTTCTTCTTGCTCTTATCAGCACGCAGGTAAATTGCAAGCGCAGCGGCTGGCAAACCAAACATCATTACTGGGAAGAAGCCACCCTGGTATCGACCAACTTCGCCAATAACGGTACATACACCGTCAGTCCAGACGCCAGGGCAAGTGGCAGCATCAGTAGCAGCCTTAGCTGCTTCGATGGTTTCGCCACCCTTGAGGAATTTACCAATATCGTTGATCCCGATAACGTCAAACCAGAAGATCTGGTTCAGAGCGTGATGCAAACCAGTTGGGATCAAAAGACGATTAGCCACACCATAAAGACCTGCACCAATAGCGCCTAAACCATAGAGCCACTGACCGAAGGAGAACAACACACCGTAAACAATCGGCCAAACCAAGTAGAGGATCCCTGCAAGAGCGATTGCAAAAATCGAGGTGAGGATCGGCACGAGCCGACGACCAGAGAAGAATGCCAAGAAATCTGGCAACTTTGCGCGATGGAAACGATTGTAAACCCAAGCTGCAAGAATCCCGACAAGAATCCCGATCAGCACATTCTTATCGTTGATTGCAGCCCAACCATGCGAATTCCAGTCGAGCAGCGCTTGACCGCCCTCTTCCTTCAGCTTTGCAAGATCTACTCCTTGATAGCCAGCTACGGTTCCTTCGGCAAGCAGAAGCTTGATCGTACCGTAACCAAGGAAACCAGAAAGCGCTGCTGCACCATTGGAATCTTTTGCAAGCCCGAATGAAATTGCGATTGCAAAAATCCAGCCAAGATTATCGAGAACAGCGCCACCAGCCTTGATCAATATCGCAGCTGCAACATTATTTGCACCCCAGCCTGTTGGATCAAGCCAGTAACCAATACCCATCAGGATTGCAGCCACTGGCATCACTGCCACTGCACCCATGAGCGCCTTACCGAGCCGTTGGAGGCTCTCCATAAATGAACCTTTCACGATTCAATTCCTTTCATTGTGTGTATCGAGCCAGCCGTGAAGTTTCATTGCAAAGTAAGCCACCTCTCCTTCGGCTTTCTTTGGGATTTCTCCACCAGCTAGTTTTTTGATTATTTGTCTTGCAACGCTCGTCTCACGTGGAATCGCCAACGAAATACATTTCGAGGCATCGTTGCGTCGAAACTCTTCGTTTCGCACACGCCGAGATAGCCGTAATAGACTTGTAATCATGTCATCATCAGCAGCTCCATGAGCTATCTGAAGTTCATCTTCGAGAAATTCCACGAGTGACGAAAGAATATTCGCCTTACTCAGCGGAGCTTTCACCGTTTTTCCTGTGATTGCCGCATTCAGATGCAGCGCAATAAAAGCCGCTTCATCCAGCGGCAGTTCTGTATCAAGATTCGAGTTAAGATAGCGCACCATTAATTCAGCCGCTGAAAATTCGGCTGGAAAAGCAGCTTTGACCTCTCCAAAAACTTTAGATTCGATCAATTCGCCTGCATTTTGGCGTTGCACTGCAAAGGCGAGATGATCAGCTAACACCAAATATACTGACGGGTGCAGTTCACCCAGTAAATCTCCGGCTAAATCAAGCGCGGCATTAATGGTTGTCAGAATGATGGGCGAAAGATTAGATGCTGACTGCATAAAAGCAGCACGGTCAGGACTGACTTCCACAAATCGATGCTGAATACTTTCGGTGTCGATAAAATCTCCGACTGATCTTGAAAATCCAATGCCCCGCCCAACGAGAACCAGCTCAGCACCGTGCAGGCACGCCAAAACTGCGTTGTTGGACAACACCCGAACGACGCGAGGTAAATTTGGCACGACTCAGCTCCCCTTTGAGCACACAGATACGCAACTTACGTATCCTATCCTACTGAGATAAACTTATTATCTTTCGTCATGCCTGCCGAACAGTAACACCTAAGATATTTACTCATCAACTACTTTAGAACAGATCCTCACTGATGACAATACCTGCTGTGTATTTTCACAGAATTACTCACGAGTGTGACTCACAACTGATCGTGAACAATTCACATTACCTCAGCCCGCGATGCAAAGCCCCCGAATCTTAAAAGATGCAAATGTTAAGCATATGTAATAATTAATAAATACTTAAGCAAACATTTTAGAATATTAAGTGACAAATGTATGTAACAAAGATAAACTAAGAACGATAACACCTGTTGTTACAGCTCTATTCCAATGGAGGAAGAAATGTCCAAAGAAATCCCTGAAACAATGCGCGCAGCCGTACTACGCGATCCAGAAATCGGATTGCAAGTTGAAACGATTCGCACCCCACACCCGAATGACGGTGAAGTACTGATCAAAGTGACAGCGTGCGGCATGTGCCATTCCGATTTACACGTTATCGGCGGCAAAATCGCTTTCCCGCTCCCCGCAGTACTCGGGCATGAAGTAACTGGAGAAATCGTTGAGATTGGACCAAATACCGAACACTTCAACTTTGCAGTCGGGCAACACGTATCTGGCGCCTTTTTAATGCCTTGCGGGCAATGCGAATTTTGCGCCGCAGGCCGCGATGACCTCTGCGCCCCGTTCTTTGATTTGAATCGCCTAAAAGGGCAGCTTTACGATGGCCACACGCGCCTCTTTGGTGTGGACGGTGAACCAATTGCAATGTATTCAATGGGGGCACTCGCTGAATATTGCGTCATCCCAGCCACCTCAATCGCAGTACTTGAACACGGAATGGATTTGACGGCTAGCGCAATTTTAGGCTGCGCTGCACTCACCGGATACGGCGCCGTACGGCGCGGAGCAAATCTCCATTACGGAGAAACGGTAGCAGTAGTTGCAACTGGTGGAATCGGTTCAAATATTATCCAGGTAGCAAAAGCATTTGGCGCAGCACAAATAATCGCGATCGATGTAGCCGACGAAAAGCTACAAGCCGCGAAAGAACTTGGCGCTACTCACACAATCAATTCAACTCAGGAGGATGTCCGCACAGCCGTCTTTGAAATCACTCACGGGCGTGGCGTAGATGTAGCCTTTGAAGCGCTTGGGCGCCCAGAAACATGGACTTCCGCGCTTGACGCATTGCGCGACGGCGGCAGAATGGTACCGATCGGGCTGGGCGCAGGAGTGCAGACAGCGGCTGTTGAAATCAACCGCACCGTTCGGCGTTCACAGTCGATTCTTGGCTCCTACGGAGCCCGCACCCGCCAAGATTTACCAGTAGTAGTCAAGATGGCTGCCGCAGGGAAAATCGATTACCAACACATCGTAACGCAAAAATTCGCACTCGAAGATGCAGGAAAAGGGTACAGCCTGCTTGCTCAGGGAAAGATTCAAGGGCGCGCCGTAGTTGAGATGTCTCTTTGATGAAGATCGCATCTCGCACGATGCTTTGATACACGGCATCACGATCCATATTCACCTCAGAAACATTGCAAGAAAAAACAATTAAGTACCGTCAATGATTTACTGCTTATTGACGGTACTTAACGCGCTCAGCCTATTTTCATCATCGGCACGACTTACCGCATGGCTATACATGATCAGCTCTGCAAGATTACGATTAAATAAATTTGACAAAATTTTACAATAAAGAAAATGTCATAAATATTTTTTGTATTGTATAGACAAATTAAAATTTGTAACTTACAATCTTAGATATCCGAGACAAGGGTGTTTCGACTGAAACGGGAAACACCAAAATACTCAGATTTTCAAAATCGTATCAACAGCTTTTTGCGCACTAAAAAACAATGAGCGAAAAGCTAAACCATCATCAAAGGAGATTAGATGGACGATAAAATATGCAAAACCTCAGTTCAAGGACTCTCTAGAGCGCAACTTGGCGCAATGGTTGAAGAAACTCCAGCTTCCGGAAAGCACCGCGGAATTATTGCAATTGCTGGAGTAGCCACACTCGGGTCGCTTTTATTTGGTTATGATACAGGCGTGATTTCAGGCGCATTACCCTATATGCACATGCCTGCAGGCGCCGGCGGATTGGGCTTAACCGCTGGCGAAGAAGGCGCAATCGGCGGCATCCTCACTCTCGGCGCAGCATTTGGCGCATTGTTTGGAGGCCGCCTTTCCGATCGCTATGGACGCCGCCACAACATTATCATGCTTGCGATCCTCTTCTTTATTGGCGCAATTGGAAATACATTCGCCCCAAATGTCTGGGTCATGTATCCGTTCCGGTTGATTCTTGGTATCGCCGTCGGTGGCGCTTCCGCAACCGTGCCGGTTTACCTCGCTGAAACTGCACCAAAACAAATTCGTGGCACGATCGTCGCCCTCGATCAGTTAATGATTGTCACTGGGCAGCTTCTCGCATTCGCAATGAATGCTGGGATCAACGCGATGCATGGCGGTCCACAACTTACCGTCCTTTCAGATCCAAGCGGGAAAATTGCTCCCGGATCATATACTTGGGATACATTACAACACACAATTGAGCAATCGATTCATTCCACGGATATGAATGTCATCCGTGATTTCGCAACACAATTAGCAATCCAAGACGGATCAGGCAACGGTGCTGCTTGGCGTTGGATGATTGTGCTTTGCTCCATCCCGGCGATACTGCTCTGGATTGGCATGCATCTGATGCCCGAATCTTCTCGCTGGTATGTACTGCGTGCTGAAATTTACGGCGCAATTGGCGCACTCAAAACTGTGCGTGAGGGCGTTTCAAACTCTGCAATCACTGACGAACTCTCCGAAATGGTGGAAAAGCGAAAGAGCGATCTCGAAAAATCGAGCCAGACAAGAGGATTACGAGAAGTATGGAACACTCCTTGGCTGCGTAAGCTCCTGCTAGTGGGAATCTTCTTAGCAATCGTAAATCAAACCACTGGTGTAAATACGGTAATGTATTACGCACCAAAGGTACTCGGCTACGCCGGAATGGGTACTTCTGCGGCAATCAGCGCGCAAGTAGCTAACGGTGTTATGTCAGTAATCGGTGCCGCATTTGGTTTAGTGCTGATGACAAAATTTACGCGCCGCCAAATTCTAATTTGGGACGTTTCATTAGTCGGCGTAATCCTACTTACAATTGCAGGTCTTTTCCACTTTATGATCGCCCCATATATGCATGCTGGAGAGATTCCACCAATCTGGGCAGCATATGTAATCCTTGCTTTGATGTCAGTATTCATGCTGGTAGTACAGTCTTCGAACGGCACCGTGGTATGGACAATGCTTGGTGAAATGTTCCCAGCATCAGCACGCGGCGTCATGAATGGCACTGCAATATTCTGCATGTGGATTGTAAACGCCACGATTACCTGGACTTTCCCAACAATGATGAATACGCTTGGCGGCGGAATCACCTACAGCATCTATGGCGTACTTAATCTGATTATCGCCGTGATCTTGTGGAAGATTATGCCAGAAACTTCCAATAAGTCACTTGAAGAAATCGAGATCTATCTGGAAGAAAAATATTCCAAGTAGGAATTTGCAGATATGAAAATGGGATGATTTCGGAGTACATCTGAAATCATCCCATTTGCATTACGTATTAATTACATTTCCTGATGCAAATACACATAAAGGCTCAGGAAGGCGAAGAGCGATGCCGTCACCGCGGCGCAGACACCAGCAGCAAATGCGATTACGGGAACTTGTGCAATCACACCAATTATTGCAAGTGCAAAAAACATGCCCAGCACAAAAATAGCTGGCGTAATTTTCAGTTGCGCTTCGTGATGATCAGCCATCAAGGCAGAAGTGCGATCAACTAACACAAAACGAAAAGTAGTGCCAGTATGATTTACACGCATACGAGTTTTCTTTACATGATTCATTTCAGCAGTAAGTGCCATTATTTTCTTTTCTCTCACTTTTCTCGTTTTCGCCACTTACTTTAGTTTGTCATTCACATTTGCTCAAGTTTTCAGACTATATGTCATATCACGTCTAAACTTTGTTATAACGTCCGGTAAACCGCTATTTTCGTGACTCATGGAGCCCAATTTCCCATTAATAGCTGCGCAAATATCTAATTTCAGACAACATAAAAAATCTCTTTACTTCTTTATAAACATAATAAAATCCGGAGAATATGCTACCTTTCACACCTCTTTTAATTGCATTTATACAGATCAGATTCACATATCAATAAAATTTCTCATTAATCCACATGCGAACTAGGCACGGAAATTGAAAATCCACTTCACACCGAATTTGCACCGCCAATAAAAATTGGTGCTTTGCCAGCATCACTGCTGACAAACCACCAATTTTCTGAGAATCTACTTTGCCCTACTGCCTACGCAAGAGAAAGATGCGAAATCTTATTTCGCAAGCGCCCTCAATGCTGCAAACGACTTCTTCGCATCAATGATCGGCCCTTCACCCGGCGCCGGTTCGCCATCGATCATAATATCCTGCTCTAACACGTAGTAGCCGTCAAACCCGACCCGATCGAGTTCTGCAACAATCGCAGCGAAATCAATATCGCCTTCACCGATTGGCGCGAACATCCCCGCTTTCACACCCTGCCCCCAGGTAATCGTGCCGGGAAGCAGCTGATCCGTCAGCTCCTTGTGAATATCCTTCGCGTGCACGATCTTTACACGATCAGCATACTTCTTCACAAGCGCCACCACATCAGCGCCGCCACAAGCCAGATGCCCGGTATCAAGGCATAAACCGACGGAAGAGTGATCCAAAACGCGCTCAACTTCGTCCACATTTTGCACCATCGTCCCCCAATGCGGATGCAGTGATGCCGTCACTCCGCGTGCAGCAGCTACTTCCGTAATCCGTGACAAGTTAGTAAATAACATCTCCCAACCAGCCTCATCGAGAACTGGGCGCGAATCATATCCGTCACGCCCTGAATCAGCAGCCAAAATCAGATTCGTCCCACCAGCAACTGCAAAAGCGTCCAGCTCAGCCTGCACTGCCGGAATTGGATCCACAGCCGGATCATGCATGATTGCCAGGAAAAACGCCCCCACTGGTGCAAGCCCATATCCAGAAACTGCTGCTGCACGCGCCTGCGGCTCCTGCGGCAGCCAGCCCTGCGGCCCAAACTCAGTAGCCGTCAAACCCATTTCTTTCATCTCAGTAAGTACCCGCTCAGGGGAAAGTTGATATCCCCAATCTGGCACTTCACAAACACCCCAACTGATCGGTGCACCTGCAATTTTCATCGAAAGTCTCCTTTGATTTTCGCTCTTTTTGATACTTGGTTTTATTTTGTTTATTTACAATTTTTATTTAGAGATATACGACCTTGCCGGTACGGGCAGACTCCTCGGCAGCTTCTGCAATCCGCAGCGCCTTCGCACCGTCTTCGATTGAAGTAGCTGGTTTCCGATTTTCGGAAATTGCCGCAAAGAATTCATTCAGCTCTACCGCATAAGCTGCTTCATAACGCTCCAGGAAGAAATCAAGATATACATCTTTTGCATCCGTAAATTCACCATTCGAGATGCGAACTTGGTTTGCACGAATATTATCGGCGTTAATCGTCGCCTGATCACCAAAGATTTCCAGCCGCTGATCATAGCCCGAAGTGCAATGCCGTGAATTAGTAATTGTGGCAGTAGCGCCTGTGGCATTGGTCAAAGTAATGACGGCACCATCAAAATCTCCCGTATCTTTCAGTTCCGGATCGAGATTCTGCCCGATGGCATACACAGAAGTGATATCCCCGAGGAAGAAACGGGCAGTGTCAAAATCGTGAATCGTCATATCTTTGAAAATACCGCCGGAAACAGCAATATATTCTTTCGGCGGAGCAGCAGGATCACGTGAAATAATCGTCACCTGCTCGACTTTGCCTACTACGCCGTCTTCAACCATCTTGTGCATGCGCGCAAAAGTTGGATCAAAGCGACGATTAAATCCGAGCATCGTAGTATGCTCAATTCCAGAAAGCTCTGCCACCAGCTTTTCTACTGCTGCCGTTTCCATCGCCACTGGCTTTTCACATAGTGCAGGTTTTCCGGCTTTTGCTGCTTGTAAAATGTGTTCCACGTGGAGTGGGGTGGGTGAACAGATAATTACCGCATCTACTTCATCGTCAGTAAATACATCATTAGGATCGAGCGAATAGCGTGCCTGATATTTCTCAGCAAGCTGCTTTACTGCTTGCTCGTAGGGGTCTGCTACTAGTACGAGCTGAGCGTTTGGATGTGCGTCAATTGTCCGTGCGTGTACATTCGCAATCCGACCTGCACCTACTAAACCAATACGAATCATGGAATTTCTCCTACATCTTTGTGGGGATTTTTTATCTTTTAAGGGTGATTAATGGAACTTATTGCGCTGGAATTAAAATATCGCGAATGAGTACATCGAGATCGTTATCCGCTGCGAGGAATTGCCGTAAAGTACGTGCAGTTGGGCCAAAACCTTCAAACTCTTCGATACTCATCCCGTCAACTTCGTATGCCCGGTTGAAATCTGGGATTCGCCGTAACTGCTCGATATAATGCGGGTCAACTTCCACGCTCATTCGTGCAACTGGCTCATAATCTGAATTATGAATAATTTGCTGCCATGCAAACGGCGGAGAAACCACAATATTTCCGCCTTGAAATTCACTCCATTGATACACATTACGGAATGCTGCTACAAGCACGCGCGCCCGATAACCACGCTCGTTAAAAATCTTGTATGCCCGCTTTACCGCAGCGATACCAGCCCATTCGAGAGCTGATGCATCGACGAAGATCTTATCGCGTTTGACGACATTCTTTAACCAATCATCAAGACGACCAACCATAATCGTCACTACTGGACTCATCTGCGAAGTATCAAATCCGGCAGCTTCCCGCTTTTCAAGCCCGCGCTGAATCGCTGCCGCAGCTTCCACTGCTTGCGCGACCGAAATTGAAACCGTCACATTCACTGAAACTCCGCGCTCAGTAGCTATTTCAATCGCTTCAATTCCAGTCTTTGTGGCAGGAATTTTGACAATAATATTTTTTGCGAGATTGTGGAATTCTTCGGCTTGATCTGCCAATGCGGCTGCGTTCCGATGGAGCCGCGGATCTGTTTGTACTGACAAACGCCCGTCATGCCCATTTGTCTTGTCGAAAATATCTGCTAAAAGCTTCGCTGCTTCAACAGACATATCTTCCACGGCTTGCCAGCCAATCTCAGATTCACTCCAGGTTGGATGCGCAATTGCAATATTCCGAATCCGATCTGCCCAGATTTCTGGACGTTTTGCAATCGTGGTATATGCAATTACCGGATTGCAGGTAGCCCCGACAGCACCATAGGAAATTGATTGACGAAGTTCTTCCAGATCTGACGAATCATTCCAGAGAGCTGTCTCAAATTTCTTAGCCGCAGTTAGCAAAGGGCCAGGAACATATACATTTTCATTCATTTTTTGGCTACTCCTCAAACTATTGCGAAAATTCACGCAAATTGAGTTCACTCACGGCCACCTTCGTTGGTGCATCCCGTGTGAGATAAAGAGTACTAACATGAAAATGATATGTCAAGAACAATTTAACTATTTGTTAGATATTTGTAATGCTTCAAAAATGCTCACAATGCAGAAAAACCCGCAAAAACTGCAAAAATGTGTACGAATCGGCGCAATCACACTTTCAGAATTATCATTTCATCGGTGATACAAGTGGAAATGTCATCTTATATTGCTGCGCATCATACAAATGATTTCCATGCTCAATCACTTTTCCGTCAGCATCATAAACCGTCCGTTGCATCGTAAATAGCGCAGCGTTCGGCTCCATTTGCAAAATCTCAGCCTCCACTTTCGAGGCATTCTTCGCACCCAGCGTTTGGATCGCAGAAATGGGGAAAATATTATGCCTCCCAAAAGATTCATAGAGCCCATACTGTGAAAGCTCAGTAAGACTCGGCGCCACACGGCTTGGCACGATATTATTCAGCAAGGCCAGCGGTTGCTCGTCGATCCAGCGCAGTCGCTGGATTGTCACCAATTCTTCGTCCTGCTCACAATGCAAAAACTCGACTTCCTCCGCTGTCGCCAGATGAATTTCATATTTCAATACCTCTGTACGCGTAGCGTGCCCCGCTTTGATCAAATCGTCATTGAGTGAAGTAAGTGCCAACCGGCGATGAATATGCGAAGGAGTGACGCGCGTCCCCACACCGCGCCGCCGTACAAGCAAACCAGAATCAACAAGCTCCTGCAGTGCCCGCCGTGCCGTCGGACGGGAAATATTTAACCGATTTGCCATCGAAATCTCATCTTCGAGAAGCTGATTCGGTTGCAGCGTACCATTTTTAATCAGTTGCGAAATCGGCTCAAGAATTTGTTGATAGAGCGGTACTACAGAATTGCGATCCAAAGAAACTTCCAATATGTATGGAACGTCTGTTGCGATATTTTTCTCTGCCACGATAAATTCCCTCACATGATAATCACATGGCTCAATATTTAAATTTAAAATATTGAACTTACCTATGAATACTACTCTACTTACAGCAATTCAGCGTTGGCACACCAAAAAATCAGCAATTAAACATTGCTTACTTCACAAATACCCACCCGTAATAAAATATTTGTAACTAACAAATACTCTCAAATAGTTGACAAATGCCTACTTGATACGAGAACATACTTTTGTACGAAAGGAAGTGCGCAATGGTGCGTAAAACACAATATCCAGAAGTAATCACAATGGGACGCTCAGGCGTAGATATCTATCCGCTACAAGCCGGCGTAAATCTCGAAGCAGTAGAAACATTCGGAAAATTTCTTGGCGGTTCACCTACTAACGTAGCAGTCGCAGCAGCCAAAATGGGGCATACTTGTGCCACCATTACTGGCGTAGGCGATGATCCTTTCGGAAAGTTTGTCCGAAATGAAATGCAGCGTCTTGGGGTGTCTAATGCATACGTAGTAATCAACAAAGCATATAAAACACCCGTCACATTCTGTGAAATCTTCCCACCAGATTCTTTCCCACTTTACTTCTACCGAGAACCATCTGCCCCCGATCTGCAGCTAAATATCCAAGATTTACCTGCAGCCGCAGTAAAAAATGCAAAAGTATTCCTCATTTCCGGCACTGGACTTTCAACAGAACCATCCCGATCCACACATTGGGAAGCTCTCAAAATGCGTCAAAACCAACCCGGCTGGACGATTGCTGATCTTGATTATCGCCCGATGTTTTGGGATCACGAAGAAACTGCCACCCGAGAAATCGGCGGACTCCTCGAATACGTAAATGTAGCCGTAGGAAATAAAGAAGAATGCCGAATCGCCGTTGGCGAAACCGATCCAGACCGCGCCGCAGATGCGCTCTTAGAACGTGGTGTAAAACTCGCAATCGTAAAGCAAGGCCCAAAGGGCACGCTTGCCAAAACACGTGAAGCACGAATTGAAGTCCCCGTAACGAAAGTCGCCACACTCAACGGTCTCGGTGCTGGCGATTCATTCGGCGGAGCATTATGCCACGCCCTGATTTCCGGCTGGGAGATTCCCAAAGCAATCCACTTTGCTTCCACCGCTGGAGCAATCGTCTGCTCACGGCTCGAATGCTCAACAGCAATGCCAACTGAAGCAGAAGTATTTGCACTCATGGAAAACCACCCGGAAACAACCCCGAAAGTTGAGGCACGCTGATGGTCAACTACGCAGAAATCCGCTTTCGCCACCCTGAACAGATCAAAGCCGCATTAGCAAACCGCACTCCCGGAAAAATCCCGGCAGACGGAAGCAAACTAATGATCATCGCCTGCGACCATCCAGCACGCGGAGCGCTCGGTGCGGGCGCAGATCCAATGGCTATGGCGAACCGGCAGGAACTGCTCGAACGTTGCATCCGCGCACTCTCGCGCCCCGGTGTTAACGGCTTCCTCGGCACAGCTGATTTGATTGAAGATCTCACCCTTGCCGGAGCGCTCGAAGGCAAACTCGTATTCGGATCAATGAACCGTACTGGTCTGCAAGGAGCAACATTTGAAATCGATGACCGCTTCGGCTGCTACACCCCAGAAATGATCAAGAAAGCAAATCTCGCCGGCGGGAAAACACTCACTCGGATCTGCTTCAGCGATCCAAACACTCCCCGCACACTCCACGCAACCGCAAATATCATCAACGAGCTGCACGCGGAACAGAAAATTGCGATGATTGAGCCTTTCATCTCCCGCTGGGAAAACGGGCAGCTAATCAATGACCTCACCCCTGATGCAGTAATTAAATCAATTACGATCGCATCAGCTCTCGGAGCAAGCAGCGCTTATACCTGGCTGAAGCTTCCATGCGTCGCTGAAATGGAAAGAGTTATGAGCAGCACGACCCTTCCCGCTCTGATTCTTGGCGGGGAAGTACCCAAAGACCCCGAAGCAGCATTAAACGGATGGGCAAAAGCAATGCAGCTCCCAAATGTATGTGGCCTTGTGATCGGCAGATCACTCCTCTTCCCGCCAGACGGGAACATCGAAGCAGCAGTAGATAACGCAGTGGAGTTATTATGAACGATAATGAAAAATATTTCTTCCCAGCTGGAAGTACCGCACAAAAACAATTCGATACACAGATCACCGCAAAAGATGCCGGTTGGGAATTTTCCAGCTTGCGGATCGCAAAGCTTGCGGCAGGCGAAGCATTAAACTTCGATACAGGTGCAGCAGAAATTCTCGTACTGCCACTATGCGGAAGCGCAATAGTCGCGGTAGACGGTACGGTATATTCCCTCGACGGACGCGAGAGTGTATTCACTTCCGTCAGTGATTATATCTATCTCCCACGCGGCAAAAAGATCACGCTCACCGCAACCAAAGCCGGCAGATTCGCATTACCTGGAGCAAAATCGACAAAAGATTTACCAGTCCGGTATTGCCCAGCCAGTGAGGTCAATTCCGGAATTCGTGGCACCGGCAGCTGCTCACGGCAGGTAAATAATTACGCACTGGGTAATACCGTCGAGACATCCCATCTGCTCGTTACAGAAGTACTCACACCTGGCGGAAACTGGTCTTCATATCCGCCACATAAGCATGATGCACATTCTGAAAATGAGCGCATCCTTGAAGAAATTTATTACTACGAATTGCGCAACGGTGGCCCACAAGCAGCCACTGCCGGGTTTGGTTTGCAACGCGTTTATTCTTCACCAGGGAAAGAAATTGACGTCTGCACCGAAGTGCGATCAGGCGATACCGTAGTGGTGCCGCATGGCTACCATGGCCCCTCCGTCGCAGCTCCTGGGCACGATATGTATTATCTCAACGTAATGGCTGGGCCTGCCGAAGATGCTAGCTGGATGATGAGAGACGATCCAGCTCATACCTGGCAACGCCAATCTTGGGAAAATGAAGAAATTGATCCGCGCCTCCCCTTCATGCCGCTAACCAAGGAGAACCTATGAAAACTATCCGTTTAACAGTTGCGCAAGCAGCAATCCGCTTCCTAATCAATCAATATTCGGAGTCCGACGGCGTAGAAGAACGCCTAATTGCTGGCGCTTTCGGTATTTTCGGACACGGAAATGTGGCTGGCATCGGTCAAGCATTATTGCAAAATGAAATTGACCCCACTCCTGATGGTGGCGTGATGCCCTATTATATGCCGCGCAACGAACAAGGCATGGTAAACGCAGCTGCAGCATTTGCGAAAGCTAAGAATCGCACACAGACTTTCCTCTGCACTTCTTCGATTGGTCCAGGCGCACTGAATATGGTGACGGGTGCAGCACTTGCCACCACAAACCGCCTTCCCGTACTGCTTTTTCCTGCAGATCAATTTGCCAACCGAAAACCAGATCCAGTATTGCAGCAAATCGAAAATGCACAAACCTTGGATACTTCAGTAAATGACGCATTCCGTCCGGTGTCCGTATTTTTTGATCGAATCAACCGACCAGAGCAATTGCTTCCGTCATTAATGCAGGCAATGCGCGCACTTACAGATCCTGCCGATACTGGTGCCGTCACCATTGCGATGCCACAGGATGTGCAAGCAGAGGCATACGATTTCCCAGCGGAAGCTTTCAATAAACGGGTATGGCATATTCGCCGCCCGCCAGCAGAGGTATCTCAGCTGAAGCAAGCAGCGCAAATGATTCGCGAAGCGAAAAAGCCGCTCGTAATTGCTGGTGGCGGCGTGATTTATGCAAAAGCCGCAAAGGAGTTGCGGGATTTTGCCCAAGTGACGGGAATTCCGGTTTCCGATACGCAAGCTGGAAAGGGCGCAATCAACTGCGATCATCCGCAATCTGTCGGCGGAGTTGGCTCCACCGGCGGAGATAGCGCAAACCATCTTGCTGATGCAGCCGATTTGGTAATTGGTATCGGTACTCGCTATTCAGATTTCACTACGGCTTCACGTACACAGTTTAAGAATAAAGACGTGAAGTTTATTAACATCAATATTAAACCATTTGATGCAGTTAAGAATGGCGCGAAAATGGTGGTAGCTGATGCTCGTGAAGCGCTCATTGCGCTCACTGAGATGCTTTCCGATTACCACGTATCAGCTGAATACGCCCAGAAAGTAGCGGCAGAACGCGAAGCCTGGCTGGCAAAAGTTGCGCAGCTGTATCATCTCGGGCACGGGCCGCTTCCAGCGCAAATCGAAGTATTTGGCGCATTGAATGAACTCATGGGTGAAAATGATGTATTGATTAATGCTGCTGGTTCAATGCCAGGAGATTTGCAGGCATTGTGGCAAGCGAAAACTCCCGTGCAATATCACGTCGAGTACGCTTTCTCTACAATGGGCTACGAGATCCCGGCGGGAATGGGGGTAAAAATTGCACTTCCAGATTCGGAAGTCGTGGCGATTGTAGGTGATGGGACTTATCAAATGCTCCCAATGGAACTCGCCACCGTCTGCCAGGAAGGTTTGAAAGTAATATACGTGTTGCTTGAAAATCATGGCTTCGCTTCGATTGGGGCGCTTTCTGAATCGCGTGGGTCGCAGCGTTTTGGCACCCGTTATCGTATGGGTGGCGGAAATGCGCATCACCAAGAGGGTGAATTAGTGCCGGTGGATATTGCAAAAAATGCAGAATCTTGGGGTTTGACGGTGCTGAAAGTAAAGACGATTGCAGAATTTAAGGAAGCCTACCGGCAAGCGACCAAGATGGACAAAGCCGTGATGATTTTCATTGAAACCGATCTTTACGGCCCAAACCCGCCATCGTCTTCGTATTGGGATGTGCCCGTATCGCAAGTTTCCCGGATTGAGTCTACGCAAAAGGCGTATGCCGAATATCAGCAGGGAATTGCCCCGCAACGGCATTATTTCTGATCCGTTTTCATAAAGCTATTTTTCTCCCGCAAAAGGTCCGTCATTGAATGTGCTTCGCAATCAATGACGGACCTTGTTTATCGTAGGAGATGCAGCATTTTCAGCTACCGTCCAGATCCACACAAAACACATTATGGGACAAACGTCCAATTGTTCTAACATTTACAATATTTTATGTTATATTTGTAATGTCGAAACGTGGAGATTTTATGCATCCGCAATCTTTCATTCTCCATCGGCTGTAACTATCCCCATACACATCGCCAGACCAGTAACAAAGGAGTTCTGATGGAAACAATCTACCAATGGATCAACGGCAAAGAATATCAGGGCAATCCCGAATCATATAAAGACGTAGAAAACCCAGCCTTAGGCAGGGTAACCAAAAAACTCGCCGTCGCCTCAGCAGCCGATCTTGATCACGCGGTAACAATCGCCGAAAAAGCACAAAAGGAATGGGCAAACACCTCTCTCGCCAAACGCACCGCGATCATGTTCAAAATGCGCGAGCTAGTACTCGCAAATCAGGACGAAATTGCCCACGCAATCGTGGAAGAACACGGCAAAGATTATTCTGACGCAATCGGCGAAATTCAACGCGGGCGCGAAACTCTCGATTTCGCCTGCAATATCAATACCGCACTGAAAGGCGAATACTCATTTGACGTATCACACGGAGTGGACGTACACACGATCCGCCAGCCAATCGGTATAGTCGCCGGCATCTGCCCATTCAATTTCCCAGTAATGGTACCAATGTGGATGCACCCGATCGCACTCGCCACCGGAAACGCATTCATCCTCAAGCCAGCATCCAGCACCCCTACCGCTTCCCTGATTATCGCCCGTCTTTACCAGGAAGCCGGTTTGCCTGACGGATTATTCAATGTTGTTTCCGGTGGACGAAATCTCGTCACGAACATCCTTGAACATCCCAGAATCAATGCAATTTCTTTCGTCGGATCCACACCAGTAGCACACATCATTCAGCGCACCGGCATCGCACACGGCAAACGCGTACAAGCACTCGGCGGAGCAAATAATCATGCAATAGTGCTGCCAGATACTGATCTCGACTTTGCTGCCCAGCATATTTCTGCAGCTGCTTTCGGCGCAGCTGGCGAACGCTGTATGGCATTACCAGCAGTAGTTGCAGTAGGCGGGATCGGCGAAGCTCTGGCAGCAAAAGTAAAATCTTACGCTGAAAAAATTCACGTCGGGATGGGGCTGGATCAGGGCGTGCAGATGGGGCCAGTGATCAACGCAAAAGCGAAAGCACGCATTATCAAACAAATTGATGCAGCTGAAGCAGCCGGCGCAAAAGTGATCCTCGACGGTCGCGATATTAAAGTCCCAGGGTATGAAGACGGTCACTTCATTGGTCCAACAATCCTTACTGACGTTACTTTCGAGATGGATATTTACGCTGAAGAAACTTTCGGCCCGGTACTCACCATCATGGAAGTAGCCAGTTACGAAGAAGCAATCGAGATCGTAAATGCGCAGCCCTTCGGCAATGGTTCGGCAATTTTCACAAATGACGGCGGGATGGCTCGCCGCTTCCAACTCGATGTTGCAGCAGGCATGGTTGGAGTAAACGTACCAATCCCAACACCAGTTGCATACTATTCATTTGGCGGCTGGAAAGAATCATTACTTGGCGATCACCATATTCACGGCCCAGAAGGCGTGAACTTCTACACCAACACAAAGGTAATCACCAGCCGTTGGCCGTCTGAAAACACTTATGCAGCAACGATGTCATTCCAGCGTGAAGAATAAAGAAAACAGAGCACTAAAATATCAAATTAACATCAGAAAATTTTTCAGTACCTTTTAGCTGATGTTATAAAAAATTTCAGAACAACACCTAATAGTGTGCTGCACCTGCAATTAACAGCAAGGTGCAGCACACTACGAAAATGCGGTTCATAAAAAGAGCACAAAAATGATAATCAGACACACCGCATCTCTAAATCACCAAAATCCCAGATTTACTACAGCCACATTCTCAAGCAAAGGCGAATCATGCAATTAAGCAAGTGCATGATCCAGCTCGGAAACAAAATCAGTTTCTCCAAACCAAGATAATGGAATTTCAGTATAGTAAAGCCCCTGCGTCTCACGTTCCCACAGCAAACCAACCCGATTTTCATCAATCCGCGTCAAACACTGATAAACGTAATGATAGGGGTTGAAAGTCCGCGAAATACTCCAGCTCTCACCGCCATCAAGCGAAATACGAAGCACACCTCGCCCTCGATAAGGAAGTAGCTGCGCAGCATTCGCAAACAAAACACGATCCGGATATCTTTTACTAGGAATCGCAATCATATGCGGCTGACAAAATATTTCTGGCACACCCTGAGCAAAACTAATCTCCCCCCAAGATTCTCCTCCGTCAGTACTAACCGCATACTCAACCAACCGATGTGGATCTTGATTTCGCAGCATTACCAGTATCGACCCATCTGCACGTTCTACAATCGTAGACTCATGTGTAGCAGCTAATCTATTGTTAAACTCCTGCACCTGCAGCACCTCACCATCAAATATCCGATTATCATTCGGAGACTTTCCACGATGCCAAGTGAGCCCATGATCATCGGAATAGATTACTGCAGATGAAAATGACTGCTGGTGCTTTGTATTGAAATAAACTGGAATGACTAGCCGCCCCTGATACTTCCCGTGACGAATTTGAATCCCGCTACCTGGCGAAGTCCCCAAAAACGCCATCCACTCTTCTTTCACCAGATGATTAATATTGATTGGCGGCGCCCACGTTTCACCGTCATCATCAGAATATGTATAGATCAGAAAAGACGTGCGGTGAATTAGTAAACTTTGCTGGGGATCTTCACCGTTGCAAAGAAAAACATTTCCTCGCGCTTCGCCACCTGAAAACACATCACCATTAGCTGAAATCTGATATTCGGTAGTTTCTCCTTCAAGAGTCGTCACAGACCCGTCAGCTTTCCAGATAAAATCCTGACCATTATTGTCCTTTAGCAAATATTCACCCTGATCAGTCACCCCTTTGCCGAGCCCACCATTCGGCTGCCCAACTCCGCCCGGATACTGGTCAATAAAAACGAATATCCTCCCAGTATCACGATCTTGCACAAGACAAGAATCAATTACCGAAGCTCCCGTAATCCCCTCTCCTGGATACTGCAAAATGGTTTCTAAATCTTTCCAGCTTTTCCCGCCATCAAGCGAGCGCCTGATCGTGAAATTGATAGAATTTGGAGCATCATTCGGATTTACTTCCCGCTGATCAGCCCCCGCAATCAGCACGCCATTTTGTGTCATCAACAGCGAAGGAATCCGGTACGAAGCCGCACCATGATATCCGTAGTCGAATAAACATTGCGTAGAAAGTGGTTTCACGCCAGAAAGACGCTGAATTTGCCCATCGGTCAAAGGAAAATCATAGATCGACGCATTTCTTACTTCACCGAACAATTTCCACCCTGAAAAATCTTGCCCGATAATCACCGAATCAAGCGAATCCACATCGGCAAAAAATGTTTGTCCTGGAATATGCGCTTCCTGATATCCGTCAACATAAATATCTACAGCACCGCGAGCAACTCGCAAAACCACATCATGCCACTCACCATCATTCCACTTACCAGCAGCAAAGAATTGACGCCTCTGCCCATTGGAAACCAGAACCGAATACTCCAAACCAGCATCACTAAGCACCAACTGCAATTGTTGTTTCCCGCCACCGGAAGCAGCTAAAATCGGCCCCTCCTGCCCTGGCCCGCGCACACGATAACGCAAAAAAACTGAGCCACTGCGGTATTTCTTCAACAAACACGCATCGTATGCAGACAATTCCGTAGCAGCAAAATCAATTAGTGACTGTGGTGGCAAAGCACGTGCAATAATTTCCTCTACCGCAAGCTCTTCCCCAAATAATTCAAGATTTTCTACAGAAATCCCAGCACTCTTTTCAATCTGCAGCTGTACATCTGCATCCGCAGCAGAGTTCATCAGCATTTCTCCAAATGCGAGGGAAGCAGTACCAGAAAAACACTGATAACCGTCGATAAAAATCTTACTCCCGTACGCTCCACACATAATCGCGATAGAATGCCAGGTTCCGTCAGTCAAGGCAACTGCATCTTCAATATCTAAACGAATTTCCTGCACTGTACCGCCATAAATATAAGGACTTCCGCCGCGCAGTTCCAGTACCCACAAAGGCGTATTGCCAGCTACTGCACGCAGTAATTGCCCATCTGCGCTTGCTCGAAAGTCAGCAGTAAGTGCAAACTTGCTCGAATTACACAAATCGGAATCAATCTTCATAATTTCAATTGTCATTTTCAACTCTTTCCACAGCTTATTTAATCGATCCTTCAGATAATCCAGCTGCGATATATTTTTGAATCAGCATAAAGAACAGCACTGACGGGATAATCACCAAAGCCGAAGCTGCCATCATTGCTCCCCAATTCAACACTTCCGATCCGGTCAGTGAATAAAGTGCAACCGCCACCGGCATCCGATCGCTTGAATTAATAAACAACAAGGCATACAAAAACTCATTAAATGTATTAATAAATGTATAAACGGCAGTTGCAACAATCCCTGGTAAAATCAACGGACACGCGATTCGGAAAAATATGTTAAAAGGGCCCAACCCGTCCATTGCGGCAGCTTCTTCAATCTCCACTGGCACAGTTTGGAAAAAGCCAATCAACATCCAAATTGCGTAAGGAATAGAGAAAGAAAGATACGCAATCACAAGTCCGACATAACTATTAATCAGACCAAGTGAAACCATCGTAATCGTATAAGGAACAGCTAACAGAATCGGCGGAAACATATACGTGGTAATCAGCAATCTCGTCAGATGCTTGCCCACTTTCGGGAAAAATCGCACAATACCGTAAGCACCGAATAACGAAACAACAATTGTGATCACAGTGGAGGAAAAGGAAATAATCAAAGAATTCTTCATATTAGTAAGAAATCCAAGATCATAAATCACAGTTTTGTAATGTTCCCAAGTGAATTGTTCAGGGAAAAAACTAAGCGGATTTGCCGCAAGCTCTCCAGAGCTTTTGACCGAAGAAAGCATAATCCAAAACAGTGGGAATACTGCAATCACAGCAAATATTGTCAAAAATATGTAAGTCAGCCAAGTCCAAACTGGCTTCACCCCAACTTTAGTAGCTTTATCTGCCATATCATTCACGCTCCTTTTCCCATTTACTTAGCAGTTTGAAACACAGCCCAGTAACAATTAGCAGGAAGATCAACAGCAAGACAGTAATTGCCGAAGCACTTCCCAATAAACGTAGATTCCACCCTGTTTGATATGCATAAATAGGTAATGTAGTGGTCATATTTCCAGGACCACCGCCAGTGAGCAGATATAACATATCGAAATTATTGAAGACCCAAATCGTCCGCAGAATCACAAGCAAGCCGATAACTTCCCGAATGTGGTTTACCGTAATGAATAAAAACTGCTGAATCCCAGTTGCCCCATCGACGCGGGCAGCCTCATACTGTTCTTGCGGAATAGTTTTCAATGCCGAAAGGATATTTACCATAAACAACGGCGCACCGAACCAAATATTGATTCCCAATACTACCCAAAACGCCAACTGCGGATCAGCTAACGGCGCAGCATTAGTTTCAGTAATTCCCAGCACCGTCAGCAATGAAGGTAAAAACCCATAAACGTCGTTAAAAATCCATTTCCACGCGAAAGCCAAAATAATCGGCGGAAAAGCCCAAGGCACAATCAGCAAAGTGCGATACAAACCAGCAAAACGCCGAATCGAATTCAATGCCAAAGCAAGAATTAATCCAATCAAAAGCTGACCTACGATAGAGAATAAAGTCCACTTAATCGATGTAAAAAATGATGCCCAGTATTCTGGCGAGGTCAGAAGAAGCGTAAAATTATCAAATAACACAAAATCCCAGCTTTGCCGGATTAAATTTTTATTCGTAAACGAAAAGAATATCGAAGAAAGCACAGGATAGATCAGCAGCAAAACAACTAAAAGTATTGCTGGCGCAACAAACAATAATCCGGTTATTTTTCGTCTGTTTTTCAGCATTAAAGTACTCCTATGAGGATTACCAAGAGGGGCGGATGCCCGGCGGCGGGAAGTTCGACTTTGGAGAGGAATTTCCTTGAATGGATCAATCTTGGGCAGAAATCCCGCCCCCAGTGATTCACCCTAAGGAAGTCCAACTTCCACCGTCATCTTTCTGATCTTTCCGCCCCTCTGGAAACTGTTTTCACTTAATTACTGCACCAGCAGCTTTGAAGAGTTCGTTGTACTTGTTTTCTGCTTCTTTGGCAGCTTTCTCAACGTCTTTACCGTCTAGGACTATAGATTGAAGCATCCGCTCAATTACGCCTTGCGAAATTAAGACTCCTGCCTGTACTTTTGGTCCGTTTTCCATGCCAATCGCTGATCCAACTGCTACTTGTTTCGCAATTACATCAATTGAATCCTGATACTTACGCATAGTTTCGTTATCGTTATAGGCTGGATCTTTATTAATATCCTGCAGGCTTGGAAGCATACCTCCTGGTACAGCATGAAGGAACTTAATATACTCATCCTTTTCATAAAGGCTAGCTAAGAATGCTTTCGCCACATCCTGATGTTTCGATGCCTGCCATACAACCATTGCAATATTTGAAACTTCGCTCGGATAAATTTCCGGATCGCCTGCAGCGGCACGCGGCATTGGCGCAGCTGCTATCTTTCCATCCAAGTCAGGACGATCTGCTAAAGTACCGCTGATCTGGAAACCAGAGTTGAAATCAAATACCGTCTTTCCTTGATAGAAAAGCTTTGCGTGATCAAGAATCTTATAGTTTATCGACCCTTCCGGAGAATATTTCCGATACATATCCGCCCAGTAATTAATCGCTTCAATAGCTGCAGGAGAGGTAACGTTAGCACTGCCGTCTTCATTCAGTAAGGTTTCACCCTTGGAACGAAGGTAAAAATTAATGTATCGGGTTGCCAGCATATCGTTTGCACCCATCGGAACCGAAAGTGGATACAAATTCTCAGACTTCCCGATTTTGGCGCAAGCAGCTGCAAGCTCTTCCCAAGTCTTTGGAACTTCAATTCCGTATTGATCGAGAATATCTTTCCGATACCACATTACTTGAGCGTGAGAATAAATCGGCACAGAGTAATGGCTTCCGCTTTGTTCACCCTCTTTTAGGGTCGGCGCATTAAAACGTTCCTTGCCAACACGCTCAATTACATCATCTAGCGGAACAATTGCTTCAGCGTTCAGCATATCGATTACTTGGTTTGGCTGAGCCGTGGCAATGTCAGGAACTTGCCCGGCGTTCAAACCAGTAGTCCACTTGGTATTAAATTCATCCCAAGAGAACTCTTCGATTTTCACTTTCGTTTTTGGATTTTTTTCCATAAATTTATCAGCCATATGCCGCATCCACTCGGCACGCGGACCTTGAGTAAATGATGACCACATTGTAATTTCGCCAGATAGCTCCTGCCCTTCCGCAGGCAAAGATTGTTCATTTGATGCCGATTTTCCCCCGCACGCTGCAAGAGAAAGTGAAATTGCAGCCGCACTTAACGCGACCAGTACTTTGTTGCTCCGAATAGACATGATTAAACCTTTCAGATTTGCCGCTTAGCACTTAAGCGGTTTGTCACCGTTGACATCAGCGCTCCGACGTAGGAACACTTCTCTTATCTGAACTCTTTACGAGTTATCAGACATCGTATCTCTACGGCATAATATGCGTCAAGCGTTTTTTGAAAAGTTTTGAAATTT
This sequence comes from Arcanobacterium hippocoleae, assembly GCF_031456295.1. Classification (NCBI taxonomy): domain Bacteria; kingdom Bacillati; phylum Actinomycetota; class Actinomycetes; order Actinomycetales; family Actinomycetaceae; genus Arcanobacterium; species Arcanobacterium hippocoleae. The sequence continues at coordinate 1,531,434 of NZ_JAVDUJ010000001.1, read as the reverse complement.
TCTTCTTATACGTCATTTATACGTGTTAAATAAAGCTATTTTCAGCTTCAAAATTACATCCCGGAAGCAATTTAAGCAGTAGAGTCATCCTACATCTCTACGGTGAGGAGTTCTGAATTTCTGCTGCACACAGCAGACTTCTCTGCATCCACTGCGTAGACAGTTAATTTCATACATACGCGGCGCGGGAAGTGCAGCATATGCCAAGATTAATTTTTAATAAATAATTACCGCACTTTGAATAGAAATAAACTTTCCAATTTCAATACAATTGAGCTAGATTGTTATATCACTGTGCAATAATCAGAATTCAGATAAATACATAAAACTCTGCAGCACAACAGAAAATAAGGCAGCCAAATGAACATGCGAACCCGAGACAGAACGACGGGCACCGAGCAATCGCGCTTACATTCAGCTTCTGATTTAATAAAGGAATTCATCCTTTCCCACCAATTACAAACTGGCGACTCACTTCCATCAGAAGCTAGATTATGTGAAGCACTCGGCATTTCACGTTCATCTTTACGCGAAGGAATCAAGCGTCTCGAAGCCTTAGACATTGTTGAAGTTCAGCATGGAAATGGCACATTCGTCGGCAAAATGTCACTCTCCCCTTTAGTTGAGGCGCTCTCGTTCCGTGCGGGAGTAGTTGCAAAACACAATCGACTGCGGCTGCCGGAAATGGTACAAACCCGCTATTACCTCGAACTTGGGCTTGCAGAGACAGTGTGTGCACGCCTAGACGGAACCGAACAAGCCGGTTTAGAGGCATTAGTTGAAGAAATGCTCGAAAAAGCTGAACGAGAGGAAGACTTTTCCCGAAATGATTTCGCTTTTCATGACGGAATTTTAGCGCTAGTAGACAATGATGTTACTCGGCAGGTAATCTCATCTTTCTGGGCGGTTCACCGCGCTGCCGCATTCCATTTACCAGCCGCGACCAAGCAGCAAGAAATTGATACCGCACTTGCACACCGTCTAATCCTTAACTCTGCACAAGACGGAGACGTTACCGCATATCGAAACGCAATAAAACTCCATTACAAACCGCTATTCACTCGGATCAACCAAGCGAAGCTGCAAGAGTTCGGCAATGAAGCACACTCTGCACTTCACACGCTAGAAAATATCTAGCTTGCCACGCCTCCGCCCGAGAGATAAGCATTTTTCGCGAAATTTCTGCATACTTCAACCAAACAGATCATTCGCTTTCTCCAAGCTCTCGATCACTCTTTCACCGCGAGCGCAATTTCCACACTGATCTCTGCCGTCTCACCAGCACACAAATTCAATGCATGATCTTGCACCGCACCAGTTTCTACGCACACGAATTGCTGCCATTCACCAGGTGCAATCCGTTCATCATTGCGCCCTGGATTCCACACCACCACATCAGGAGCAGATGAAGTAATCGTAAATACCCGGTCGCCCCCGCGCAGCAAAATTGGCTCACTACCACCGTCAAGAAATACTGAATCACGCGTACCAGCTACGGGAAACACTCCCGCAAACCGTCCTTCAGTACCGGCTACATAATCACGCTGAGTAGCTTGCGCGATTTGCACTTCAGCCGGCAGCGGCACGGAAAAATAGGTATGGAAAGCTGCATCCACACTCACTTCTTGCGTAGCTATAAACTCTAGGCGAAGCTTCAGCGTCTGACCAGCTGTTACAAACAAGCGATAAGCTAAACCCTCATAACCAGCAAACCCCGGCAGTTCAGCCACAGCAGAAGCAGCTAAAGCTAACTCAAGTTCAATCTCAGCAGCAGTAACACGCTCAGAAACGATCTCCCACTCAGCGTGCTTTACCAGCCCGTGAGTGCGCGGATGCACGGAGCCAATCTGACCTTTTCCAAACCAAGGAGCACACAAAGGAATCCCCGAATGATCTGCACTGAGCGCAGATTGGAAAAGGAATTCCCCCGCAGCCGTCTGGAAAGAATGCACACGCCCGCCAAGCGTATCAATCACAAGTTTGGATTTATCACAGGTATACGTACGTAAACTCATAAAAACATTATGTACACGCAAATAATGATTGCGCAAAAAATGTGGATCTCTCAGCCAAATCTGGAATCAGCCCAGAAACTTAAATTCTGCCAAACATTCAGCCACAAATGGGCGCATTGCGCGCTTTACTAGCTCCCAAGTCTTTGTGCCCACACCTGCCAACGATCCATGATAAGTGCCAGGAATCGTCACCAGCTGCACTTTTACGCCCGCATCCATCAGCCGATATGCCCAAGCAGTACCCTCGTCACGCAACGTATCTGCAGGATTAACTATTACCAGCACTGGCGGAAATGCTGGATCAAGTTCGCCGCCAATCGGCGGGTATATTTCGTATACGGGAGCATTTCCCTGACGGTAATAATCCCATGCGGCAGCAGCGACTCCCCGATTCCACGTTGGACCCCAAGCATAGTTAAATGAAGAAACTGTAGCTAACTGCGGATCCAAACATGGCTCTAACGCGATCACACCAGCAATCCGTGCAAGCTCTGCGTGCGAAAGCTGCGAAAGCACCTGATATGCCATTCCAGACCCAGCTGAATCCCCATAAATCAGCACTGGCACTTCTGGATACTGTGCAAAAACCCATCGCAACGAGGAAAGCGTATCTTCACGTCCGATTGGGTGCGGAAATTCGGGAGCTAAACGATAATCTGGAATTACGACGGAAATTTCTGGATTATCAAATTTTGTTAAGTGTAATTCTGGATGCTCCACCCCAAGAAAAGCATGGAAATCCTGCATCATATCTAATGCGCGATCATCTTCAAATCTTGCCGCACCCGCCACATATCCACCGCCGTGGATCAAAAACAATACTGCCTGCGGCACAGTATTTGCACTACCATCAAGCACACGATCAGTAGCATCACTAGCATTTGCCCCAATAGACTCACGCACAATCACACGGGTAGGTATTTCACCCAGAGCTTCTGGCACCTGCGGATTAGCTACATTCACCGTTAGGTTGCGTACTGTAAATCCTTGCGGCATTGGGAATGGCGGATGCAAACGCTCACCGTTTTCACGCTGTTCTTGAACCGTCGGATTTAGATTGGGCACATTTACCTTCAACATTTCCGCAAGTGCAGGATCAATCCACGGATTTGCTGCCGGAAACTCTGGGCAAGCAAGATTCAAAAATTCTTGTACTTTTTCAAAAGTACCGCCGTCGGCAAGGGACGGCACCCACAGCTGTGGCAAATCTGTCGGCATCTTTTTTACCAGTTTTTTGATTACGCCCGGCTTCTCAATTAACCGTCCAATCACAGCAGCACCATTCACGATTTGCGGTACTCGCTGCGCAACTTTCAACGCAATCCGCGCCCCGCGATTTATCCCGAGAAGTACCACCCCAATCCCTGGTGTTTCTCGTTCAATCTGCGTCACGAAATCTGTAGCTGCGTCGTAAAGTGAATATTCCGTTTCGTCAGTCTCCACACCAAGATCTGTGCAGATAACCACACGCCATTGCGCACTGAAAGCGTCTTGAATTTGCTTAATTAAACCATGTGGGCGCGTCTTTTTATTCCCAGGGAAACAAATCATCGTGCCACGAACAGGCTTCCCAATAACCTCATAATGCAAATTCTGATTCATCTCAATGCACCTTTTCTGCTGTCTGTTTTTAGTTTACGCTCAAATTTTCATATTTTTCTGCATTTTTTGGCGGAAGATGAATTTACACTCATCCTACTTTCCTTGTAATTTTCTACCGCGCCGCAGCGAAGAGAACTCCGATTCCGGTAGTTGCGCGAGTGGAAAGTGGTGTTTTTGCAGAGATCAAGCCTGACCGCTATGCAAAAACACCACTTAGAACCAGCTAAAATCGATCCAACTAAAAGAGCTGCACACATTCCAGCAGCAATATAAAAATTAAGCGCGTATTTCTTCCCACCAGTATCAGCCTGACACAGACAACGGCAGGTGCCTGTGAAACACAAGTACCTGCCGTTAAAGTCAGGGCGATATCAAAAACTCTCAATCACAAATCAGACGTTAGCGCTTCACCTTCGCGCACTACGCGCTGTACCGCAAACTCGCTGTCAAGAACAATCAAGTTCGGCTTTTCGCCAACTTTGAACTCAATAGTCACACCAGGATCGTCTTCAGTTGCGCCAATTGCAGCTGCTGGTGCCGCCACACAAGCATTGATTGCCCGCGGTAAACTCAACATCCCGCCTTCAACGGTATATTTGATTTCTTCAACGAGCCGCGCCGTACCGCCAGCAATATTGTTGTCCCCACCAGCTAAACGAGCTACACCATCGACAATCTTTACTGGCAGTGAGCCCAGCACGTAATCTCCGTCAGGCATCCCCGCACCTGCCATCGCATCAGTCACAAAAACGACACCATTTGGGTTTGCATCAGCCACATAATTTGCCACGTCGCCAACCAGATCAAGATTCACGTGTACCGCGTCGGCAATAAGTTCCACCACACATTCGCCACGCCGCGCAGCCTGAATTAATTCACGCACTGGCCCTGGTTCACGGTGCGCAAGCGAAGGCATCGCGTTGAAAAGATGCGTAGCCGTTTGCGGCACTTTCTGCATTCCAATTTCTTGCGCGTGAATAGTAGTGGCAGAAATTTGTTGGGATGTTTGTGCACTCAGCCCAGAAGTATGCCCCCAAGATGGTACTGCACCATATTCATGCAAGAGCTTTGCAGCTCCGATCGCATCTTCCACTTCAGGAGCAATCGTCATGGTTTTAATCCAGCCCTTACCAGCTTCCAGCCAGGAACGCAGCTCATCAAGATCAGGATTACGGACAGCTGCCGGGTTTTGCGCCCCACACTTGTGTGGAGAAATATAAGGACCTTCCATATGGATTCCCAATAATTCACCACGCTCACAAAATGGAACCAAAGCTGTAATTACCGGAATCGGATCAACCATCGAAACAAGTGAAGCAAGCATCGCTGTAGTACCCTTTTCACGATGCGCTGCGATCGCCTTCTCGATTGCCTCCGGATCAGTACCGTCAGGGAAAGATGCACCACCGCCGCCGTGACAGTGAATATCAATCACTCCTGGGATCACATAACCTGTGACATTTTTGTCAATTGGTAAAATCTCAGCGATAGTTCCATCTGCTGCGAGTTGCAAGCCGCTTCCAACAAGTTCACCACGACCATTGTAAAGCTGCCCTACATATGTAGTCATTTTTCAAACGCCTCTTCTTAGCATTGAGAGAATTTCTGAATTGTTAAATTGCTACCTGCATTATTCACAAAAGATCAATGAAAGCAGCTACTTTGAAAATTAAGTGCACTCAAAAATTCTTGAGTGCACTTTGCAAAATTTACTTATGTGCTGCTTCCCAGCGACCACGGTAAAAATCGGCAAGCTTCAGTTTTGCTGCAGCAGCCTCATCTACCAGCACAGTTGCTTTCGGATGCAGCTGCAAAATTGAAGCTGGCCAAAGTGCCGAGATGCCACCTTCAACAAGCTCTTTCACCGCATCAGCTTTATTTGCGCCAGTCGCAATCAACAACACCTGCGCAGCATCCATGATCGTGCCTAATCCTTGCGTCACACACCCGGCAGGAACTTTTTCAATATCATCGTCAAAGAAACGCATATTGTCTTTCCGGGTCTGCTCAGTGAGCACATCTGTGTGTGTCCGTGAAACAAGTGAAATTCCCGGCTCATTAAAGCCAATATGCCCATCTGCACCAATTCCCAGGATCTGCAATGCGATCGGACCATGTTCGCGGATCTGCGCATCGTAAGCATCCGCCGCCGCATCCGGGTCTGCAGCATTTCCGTCTGGAGTAAACAGATTTTCATCACACAAACCAGTTTTGTCCGTTCCGACGAGTTCCGCACGCAGCACATTGCGGTAACGCTCTGGATGCTCCGGATCGATTCCAACATATTCATCGAGTGCGAAGGCCTTAAATTCAGCAAGTGAAAACTCGCCAGCCGCATAAGCTGCCCGCATCCGCTCATAGAGTGGAAGCGGAGTGGAACCAGTAGCTACACCCAACACTTTCTGCTCTGCAGCTGCAAGCACTGTAAAGAGATGTTTAGCCGCTGCGTCTGCGACTTCTGCTTCTGTTGCGAAGATTCCAACTTCCATTTTTCTACCTTTTCCTTGTGTTGATGATTGAAAATAATTGCGGATCATTTCTGCTGCTGTTACTTCCAGCATTGGGATTTCCGCGCCTCACGGCTTTGTATTTTGATACTTCTACTTTACCGCTTCAAAACTGCCATAAGACCCAACAGATTATGCATTTGCACCTTTTACAGCCAGATTAAACCAACCAGTGATCGATGTCGGATGAGTGATTGCGGTACCCACTACCACAGCAAAAGCGCCTGCCTGCATTACCTCTGCTGCTTGCTGCGGGGTATGTACTCGCCCTTCGCAAATCACCGGCACATCTGCAAACGCTGCCACCATCTCCGTGAGTAATTCAAGATCAGGCCCGTCCGTCTTTTCCCGCTCACCGGTATACCCTGCAAGCGTAGTGGAGATAATATCGGTACCTGCTTCTACAGCACGTTGCGCATCCGCAAATGAACCGCAGTCAGCCATCACGATAATTCCTGCTTCGTGGAGCTTCGCCACCGTCTGCGCATAGGTTAAACCATCTGGACGAGGACGCCCAGTCGCATCAATTGCCACAATATCTGCACCTGCCATCGCACAAGCGCGCGCATGCCGAAGCGTTGGCGTAATATATACGCCTTCATCTCCTTCTTTCCACAAACCGATCACCGGCACTTTTACGCGCCCTTTAATCGCAGAAATATCAGCCAGACCTTGACACCTGATTGCAGCCGCACCACCAATTTCGGCAGCACGCGCCATTTGTGCCATCGTCTCTGGATGACGCAGCGGCTCGCCCGGATACGCCTGTGCCGAAACAATCAATTTGCCACGTAATTTCTGCAGCAATTCTTCCTTCATCGGATCCATGCATTCCTCTTTTCAGAATTTGCCTGAAACTTCTGCATGATCATTTCCGCAAAAATTTCAGGCATCTTTTCCAATCCCATCCTACTCCGCTTCAGCTAAAGGGTGGTGTTGAAAGAAATTAATACTTGCACCAAGCAATGGCGCATCCCCTGCGAGTTCACCAAGCTTTATCGGCACTTGCGCCACACCGTTCATTGCACTTGCCGCATAACCCTTTTGGAGCGCTTTCCACCATCTCTTTCCGGAACGAGTCATTGAACCAGAGATAACGATGATTGCCGGATCCACGCAATTAGCCAGCGAACCGAGCACTTCCCCAAGAGCATAAGCCGACTCTTTGAAACACTTTTTGGCAAGCTTATTGCCGCTATCTGCAAGATCTTGCAATTCACGCCCGTTGTTCACAGTTGGATTGGACAGTGAATCCAGATTTTTTTGCGCCCGCGCGTTGTACCATGCAGTGATCCCTGAGCCAGAACTGATTGCTTCAATATGTCCGGTTCGCCCACAAGAACATGCCATTCCGACCGCATAACGGTGATGCACATGCCCATAGTGACCAGCCAGGAAATTGTTGCCAAAAACAATCTGCCCATGATCAATGAGCGCTCCACCGATCCCCGTGCCTACTGCAAGTGAAAGCACCCGCGCAGATTCTTTTCCAGCACCAAGTTTTGCTTCGCCAAGACCATGCGCATGCACGTCATTAATCACTTCAACCGGCAGATCAGTAACTTGCGCAATACTTTCCCCAAGCAAGCTTCCACCCCAGCCTGGCATCGTATCCGTAGCAGAGATGATCGCCCCCGTATTCGGATCAACCACTCCTGCACTGGCAATGCTGACACCCGAAATTTGTGGATGCGCTGAATGTACTTCCACCGCAAGTGCATTCAGCCGCGCGAGTACCGCACTGCCTCCTTCCAGAGCACAGGTAGGTATGGCACCATCAGCAACGATCTCAAAATCGAACTTCGGATCAGAGCCGCCAGCGCCAAGATAACGCACGACGGCCCAGCCGATTTTTGTACCACCAATATCTAGCGCAAGAATTTCAGCCACAAAGCAAACCCGTCTTTTGCAGAATATGCTCAACCCACGCTACATTCTCGCCTTCCAGCGGAAGCACCGGCTTTGGCATTTCGTTGGTTTCAAACACACCAAGCAGCTGCAGTGCGGTCTTGAACGCACCAATCCCAGCACCAAACCCTTGCACGCCCTGCACTAAAACGATCCGCATCAAATCAGCAAGACGGTCTTGCTCTTTACGCACGGTTTCCCAGTCTCCAGCTTGGTAAGCATTCCACATCCGCATATAACCATGCGGATCCACATTGCCCAAACCAGGTACGCAGCCATCAGCACCACTCATATAAGCGCCATCAACTACTACTTCATGCCCAGTAAGCAATTGCAGCGGATGCCCGGCTTCCGCATTTGCCTGTGCCAGCCAACGGAATGACACATCATCACCGGAAGAATCCTTCACACCTGCAAGTACGCCTTCTTTCGCCAATGTCACAAGCAGATTTGGAGAAAGCTTGGTATGCACACAAACTGGAATGTCATAAGCCCAGATCGGTAATTCAGTAGCTTCATGAAGCAAACGGAAATGCCGATAAATTTCGGCTTCTCCCTGCAGCGCGTAGAACGGAGCAGTAGCTACTACCGCATCCACCCCAATTTCTTCCGCCTGCCGAATATGCTCGATCACACGCTCAGTTTCCGTATCGATCACACCAGCCATTACTGGAATTCGACCAGCTACGATCCGCACAGTATTTTCTAAAATTTCCTTCCGGCGTGCAGAAGTGGAAAATACTACTTCGCCACTTGAACCGAGTACGAAAATTGCATGAATCCCTGCATCAATCATGCGGTTTAGATGCTTTTCAAGAGAGGGCACATCGAGGGCACCATTCTTAGTTGGAATTACTAGCGGGGGCACAACACCACTAATTGGCGTAGTCATTTTTTCTCCTTAAATTACTGGGTGCAGCAATGATGGAGCTGCCCCCAAAAGTTTCTTCGTGTACGGATCTTGTGGATTTTCAAGTAATTGTGCTGCTGGTCCTTCTTCCACAACGAGCCCTTTGTTCATCACGGCAATACGATCCGAAACGTAACGCACCGTCTGAATATCGTGTGAAATAAAAACCATTGCCAGATTTAGCTCACGCTTCAAATCCGTAAGCAGATTCAAAATCTGCGCACGCACTGAAACATCAAGCGCGGACGTAGGCTCGTCGGCAATAATCGCCTTTGGATTAAGCGAAAGTGCACGGGCAATCGCGACGCGCTGACGTTGCCCACCCGAAAGCTGACCAGGCAAAGCATCAAGTGCGGAAGCTGGTAATCCGACCATCGAAATCAATTCGTGCACCCGCTTTTGTTGTTCTTGTGCCGTGCCGATTTTATGCACGCGGAGCGGATCAGCGAGCTGTTCTGCTACTACCATTCGCGGGTTCAATGCCGTCGCCGGATCTTGAAATACTACTGAAACCACACGCCCGATCCGCCGCCGGGCATCCGCTGATCTCTTCGTTACTTCCTCGCCATTAAAGAACACTCGCCCAGAAGTGGCAGCCTGCAACCCGCACATCACATTTGCCGTGGTTGATTTGCCACATCCAGATTCGCCAACGATGCCGAGTACCTGCCCTGGCATCACTCGCATATTCACGCCCCGCACAGCGTGCACCTTATTTGGCTTGAAGAGCGAACCAGTGCGAGTATTGAAGGTCACTTTCACATCTTGTAAATAAATAATTGGAGTTACTTTTTCGCTCATGATCAGGCTTCCCCTCCAGTAGCAGCATTAGCTTCCACATATCGCGGAGCTCGTTTATAGACGCCTTCCTTATCAGGAAGTGCAGCATAGACGTGGTTCGGACCGACCGTCTCAAATTCAAGCCGGATATCAGTACCGTAATCTGGATGCGAAGAGCGCGGAGCGAAACGATCACCGCTTGGGAAATCCTTCGGTGAAGGCACCACGCCCGGCACTTGATGCAAACGCCCGGAACCGGATTCAATCGAAAGCACTGCTCCAAGCAAGCCCTGCGTGTATTCGTGAGTTGGATTCGTGAGGAGTTCTGAGGTTGGAGCCTGCTCTACGACCTGCCCTGCATACATTACAGTGATCGAATGGGCGACTTCAGCTACAAGCGCTAAATCGTGCGAAACGAAAACCATTGCAAAACCAAGCTTTTCCCGCAGTGTATTTAGTAATTCGATAACCTGCTTCTGTACCGTCACATCCAGCGCGGTAGTTGGCTCATCTGCAATCACTAACTTCGGATCGCGAGTTAACGCCATCGCAATCAGCACACGCTGGCGCTGCCCACCAGAAAGCTCATGCGGATACGATTCAAGAGTCCGCTTTGGATCGAGGCCAACAAGCTCAAGTAACTCTTCCGCAGAACGCGTACCGCCACGCGAAGTCAGCTGCTTCATCTGTGATTTGATCAGCATTGCTGGATTCAGCGAGGAAAGCGCATCCTGATAAATCATCGCCATTTCGTGTCCAAGCAAGGAACGTCGTTCTTCTGCTTTCATCTTCAGCAAATCACGACCAGCGTAAAGAATTTCGCCGGAAATCTCAGCAGCCGGATCGATCAAGCCCATAATCGTGAGGGCCGTAATCGATTTACCACAACCAGATTCGCCTACTAGCCCCATCGTCTCACCCTTATTTACGGTGTATGAAACATGATCGACCACATTCACATCACCATGACGCGGGAACTTGATACACAGATTCTTTACTTCAAGGAGCGGCTCTCCCTTACCGGCAGCAACGAACCGATCATTGCGCTGTGTTTCGACAGCTTCAAGTGCATCCAGCCGTCCGCGCAAAGACTCTGCCTGCGCCGCATACGCCTGACGCGGATCAAGTAAGAGCCGATCTGCTTCACGCATACTTTTTGCATCCACTTGCGCCACTGCAACGCTCTTTGGTGCAGCCACCATTGCGTCCGTGATTCCTTCAGAAATAATATTCAAACAAAGCACCGTAATCATAATGAATAGGCCGGGGAAGAATGCTACCCACCATTTTCCAGTGAGAATGCCGCCAGAAGTATTTGCTTCCGAAAGCACATTGCCCCATGTTGGCACCATTGATGGCTGCAATCCAGAACCGATGAAAGTCAACGAAGCTTCCAGAATAATTGCATCTGCCACCAGCACTGTTGCAAATACCAGCACAGGTGCAAGAGTATTGCGCATCACGTGCTTGATCAGGATCCATGGAGCACGTGCGCCGGAAACGATCACTGCCCGCACATAATCTTCACCATATGCAGCCATCACATTAGCACGCACCACACGCGCAAGCTGCGGCGTGTAAACAAATGCAATCGAGCAAATAATCACGATCAGCAAGCCGATCTTGTTTCCAGCATCGAGCAATTGGGAAAATACCAGTACCGTAACTGCTGCCATTGCAATTCCTGGTACCGCCATCACCACGTCAAGCACGCGCATGATCACTTCCGAAATCGATTTGCGCACGACAGCAGCGACTGAGCCGATGATCGCACCAAAAACTAATGCAATCAATGCCGACATTAGACCAATGACGATCGAGTAACGCCCGCCGTACATCAAACGAGAGAATACATCTCGACCTACCTGATCAGTACCAAACCAGTGTTCTGCACTGGGAGCTTGAAAAATCGCACCCGAGGAAACAAAATCTGGAGCATGTTTCGTGATTAATGGTGCACATATTGCCAATAGCACCATCAATGCAATCATGATCGCCGAGAGCCGCGAACCAAGAGACATATTGCGCCAACGCGTAAACTTCGCGCCTTTTGCCGTCACTTTTGCGAGTTTAGCTTTCTTATCCATTCCGACTCACACTGCCCTAATCCGCGGATTGATCAGCAAATACAGCATGTCAACGATGATATTGACGATAATAAATGAAAGTGCCACTACGAGTGCTGCGCCCTGTACAACTTCCACCCAGTTTTGCTGAATCCCTTTCAGTAAGACTTGCCCCATACCATTGAGGTTAAAAATAATTTCAATCACGACGGCACCGCCCATCAAATACCCGACACGCAAACCGAGCACCGTCACTGGGGTGATCAGCGCATTACGCAATACATTGCGACCAATCACAACTCGTTTCGGGATGCCTGCGCCAAGCGCTGTCCGCACATAATCTCGATCAAGTTCTTCCACCATTGAAGTTCGCACCACGCGCGTCATCTGCCCGATCACGGGGATCGCGAGCGTAAGCGCCGGTAAAAACATGCGCATCAGCCAAGTGCCAAAATCTGCACCTGCTCCGAATAGTACTGGCTGCGCACCAGTAACCATTCCGGGATAAACTTTCAAACCAATCAGCACCAGCATTGCGCCAAGCCAGAAAGATGGAGTACCGATCGACATCACCGAAAGCACACGGATGACTTGATCCGGCCAACGATCACGATAAATCGCTGCCAATACCCCAAGTGGGAACGAAATCAGCACGGCAATGATCAAGCCAAAGAAAGTCAATTGTAAGGTGACGGGAAGAGCTTGCCCAATCCACTCACCTACAGAAGCCTGTGCTTGCCCATAAGAACCAAAATCACCTGCCAGTAATCCCAGCAGATAATTCCAGTAACGCACGAACAACGGCACTGGCGCACCGTCAGGATATGCATATCCGTTTGCAATGCGGAATTGCAGCATCGCTTCTGGTGTAGCACTTTCGCCTAATGCCGCGCGTGCTGGATCCACTGGCGACATTGCCATAATGAAGAAGACTAGGATTGTAACTCCGATTGCCATGATCGGTAGCGCAATCAATCTTCGCCCAACAAGACGAAGTAGATTATTCACGATTTCTCCCTAACTATCACTGAGCTATAACTGGTTTTCAAGCTGCAGAAAGCGGAGGGATGGAGACGGTATCCCCGCCCCTCCGCTTTCTGTGGAGCATTATTTACTCAGATTAATTTGTGTTATTTTGCAGCTACACCCACAAGCTCAAGACCTGTTGTGGCAATGGACTTTACACCATCAAGTTTTGCTGGATTCCAGCCGGTGATCATGGTGCGGTGGAAGAGCGGGTAAATCACAGCCTTTTCGGCGATGATGTCTTGTACTTCGCCCCACTTAGCTTTTGCTTCTGCTGCTGGAAGCTTTGAAGCTTCAGTGATCTTCTCGGAAATCGTCTTAAATCCTTCTGGATCAGATACTTGCAGAGCACCGCGCTTCTTGGTCCAGACGTTATCGCCGTACCACCAGTTGATGATGATTCCTGGATCAGAACCGAATACGGATGGATCACCAGGTGCAAGCACTACATCGAAATCAGCAGCACCCTCTTTATCTGTCTGCTCATATACTGCAGCAGATGCTACAGACTGAACGTTTACCTTCAAACCAGCAGCTTCCAGATTCTGCTTGATTTGTGGTACGAGCTGAGTAATCCACGGGTGATCAGTGGTCAGCAAGGTGAATGTTGCACCTGCTGCACCGCCTTTAGCAAGAAGTTCCTTTGCTTTTTCAGTATTGAATTCATACTGTGTAGCAGCCTTCTTGTATGCTGCATTTGCTTCTGGAAGGAAGGAAGTAGCCTTGATTGCCTTTCCGCCCATTACTGAATCGATTAGCGTCTGAGTATCGATTGCGTAATGGAATGCTTGACGCACTTCTGGCTTATCGAATGGCGCCTTGGTGGTGTTGAACATGATGAATGGATTGTTGTATCCCGGAACTTCATCAATCTTCCAGCCAGCGCCCTTGAGCTGATCGATGAACTGGAATGGAACCGTTTCCATTACGTCGATCGTGCCACCGAGAGCTGCCGTTAGACGAGCATTGTCATCCTTGATTGCCTGCCAGTTCATCGTCTCAACCTTTGCCGGGAACTTTCCGTTGTAGTGCGGATTAGCCGACATCTTGATTTCAGTCTGGGTAATTGAATCGTACTTGAATGGACCAGTGCCGACTGGCATCTTGGTGAGATCTTCGTCAGTTGCCTTTGCTGGCACGATCTTTACGTCTACCAAACGCTCTTTGAGATTGCCGAATGGGTACTTGAGCTTCAAGCTCACGGTGTGCTCATCTTTAGCTGTTACCGAATCGACAAAATCGAAGAACTGCGCGTAAATATTGCCTTTCTTTGCAGTGCGGGCATATGAAGCAGCTACGTCTTCAGCTTTCACTTCGCTGCCATCAGAGAATTTTGCACCGTCACGAAGCGTGATTTCGTATTCGGTATCGGATATCTTCTTCGGCTCATCCTTGGCAAGTGCGGCATAAACCGAGTAATCAGCCATATCAAACTCATAGAGCCCTTCAACCACATGCCAGTTGGTGCCCATGGCAAGTGCCGAGGAAGTAGTTGACGGATGATAGTTGGTGGTTTCATACGCAGCACCTAAACTGATCGATCCCTTCGGACCGCCTCCTGCTTCTGGCTTTGCATCTGAACCTTTATCGGCGGCACCGCCACCGCATGCTGAGAGGGCAAGTGCTGCTGCAGCCACAACGGCTGCACCCTTTGCCCAACGCTTAAATGAACGCATTTGTAATTCCTCTCCTTTGAGTCATGTCAAGCAGTAGACCTGAATCAATTCCGCTTGTAAAATACATCGTATGTTGTCTGACAAATATTTGCAAGAAGTTTTCACGGAAATGTCGCAGGGAAAAATCCAAACTATCGATCCCGTCCCACCAAATTATGAGCATCGCTCAAAATCAACGATGAATGCGGTGAAATCATACATTTTAGAAAACGGTCTTAAATCTGGCGATCCACTCCCGACTGAAGCAAAACTCTGCGAAACTTTAGGCGTTTCCCGTTCATCTGTACGCGAAGCATTGCGCAAACTGGAAGCCCTGGATATTGTCACCACCCGACAAGGGTGCGGATCTTTTGTCGGCGAAATGTCAATGCAGCCAATGGTCGAAACGCTGATCATCCGCACCGCACTCCAGCATTCAACCGGAGATACATCACTTTCCGAAGTAGTGGCGATCCGTCGTGCGCTTGATCTTGGAATCGCAAGCGAAATCGTGACGGCAATGAAAGGCACGGAAAATCCGCAAATCTGGGCAATCGTGGAAACAATGACCGCGAAAGCAAAAGCCGGCGAAACATACTTTCGCGAAGACATCGAATTTCACTCAGAAATGCTTCGCTGCTTGGGAAATAATCTGATCCAACAGCTAATGTCTGCAATGTGGCTAATCCACCAAACCACAATTCCAAAAATGAAATCTAATATCGATCGCGAATTGAAAAATACTGCCGGAGCACACCGAAAAATGCTTGTAGCCGCAGAAGCTGGAGATTTAGCTTCCTATATCGAAGCGATCGAGCAGCATTACGCACCTCTGGAACAATTACTCAAAGTAAATCAGCAACAGCACTAAGGCAAACTAAGGCAACTAGCATCTCCAATTCACGATTTGCATTCACATTTATCCACAATCACACACAAAGCAATATCTCAAACAGATAGCGCGTTATCCGTCACTTTACAGGCACTCATATGAATAAATTTCTCCCAAAAATCACGCCTTTTCTTGCCCCAGCAAATATTGCCGAAATTGAAAGTGCGCAGCAAAAATCGTATCCCGCACGCAAACTGCCAGAAATTGGTGAAATTAGGATCCCCGCAATCGCAGAAATAAATCACACACTTTACGCTTTCTTTGACGTCCGCCCAAAACCTAAAGGAAGCTTAAATGGGAATGAATTTAACGGCAAAACACTCGCTTCTGATTTACCCAATCCAAACCAAATCTATTATTGCCCACTAACCGCACCACTGCATTCTCAGCCGCTACACACACTTTGCCCACAGATGCCACAGATTTCCAGTGATACTGCAATCGCAACAGATCCCTTTTCTGGCGAAATCCACATTGCCTTTGCGAGTATTCCAGAAAATTCACAAACCGGGTATTTTGATTCCAGGTATGACGGTGAGCATTTGCTCCCTGGCTTACTTTTCGGCACAGACTTAAACACATTGACATACCGTCCGCTAACAGAACTCTATGAAATTCTGCCAGCGCCTGACGGAGAGCCACTACACCCCGATGCGATTTTCGCTACTTCAGGCTCGTCGATCACACACAACGGCGCAGCATTATTGCCATATATCGCGCGCAAGGGAAAAACTACTTTCAGTTATGTCATACATTTTCGTGCAGGTGAGATCGCAGCTATTTCTGATCCAATCACCACACCAAATACACTCTTGGACGAAAGTACACTCGCAAAAATTGATGGAAAAATCTGGATCAATTCGCGTGTGCAAGGATTCGTAGGCGTCGGTTCTGGGCAACGTTACCTCGCCAACAGCACTGACGGAATCCATTTCACACGGCCAGTCCAGTGGCTTTTACCTGATCCCGGTTGTAACGCGAAACAAATTGGAAAATATTTCATCCACCCGCATTGCACAATAGCACGGAAAAATGGAGCAATTATTAATCTCCCCGAAGAATTTTTGCATGCTCCAAATCTGCGTATTTCCGACGCTACACCTGCCACATCTCAACCGATCGTCAATTTTGGCTCCGGTAGCTTTGGATACTGTGATGCCGCAATCTCCGAAGGAAAATTAGCCGTACTTTTTGAGTATGATCACGGATTATCCTTGGCTGAACTCCCCGACTTTACCTCAGATCCAGATCCGTCTTCACAAATCTAGATTGATTCGACTTGCCGCACAAAAGTACATGAATGCGATCCGGAAGCTGTACGCTGCCCATCGCTGCGATAAAAGTCGAGCCGATAGTTCACTATGCGCCCCTCATTGAGTCTTGTAGCTAAACAATATACTCGTCCTTCACGCGCTGGAAGCAAATGCCGCACACTGATTTCAATACCGACAGCCATCGTCCCTTCACGCGCCAGCAAATTGGCAGCAATCGAAGCGGTAGTCTCACCCAATAATGCAGCCGCCCCGCCATTAAACAACCCATAGTATTGCGCATTCCCTGCCACCGGAAGCGAACAAAGCATGTATTCAGCTCCCACGATATGCGCTTGAAAACCCTGCTTAAATACGTCATTTCCACGTACGAAACCATATTCGCCACTCAGATTTGGCAAACCGGCAAGAAATTCGGCACGCGCCCGCTCTGAGGTCTGTGGTGAAGTAAAATTCTCAATTGCTGCTTTCAGCATTTCTGCTCCTTCGCACTTGGTTCGCCAATATTGACTTAAATCGCCTTCGTAATCCGCGAAATTTGCACCTAGCTCACCGTCCAAGCGCCAGCTTTAATTCGCTCATCTGTGGCTGCCCGGGCGCTGAAGCAGCTCCAACCGCCACAAAAGTAGCAATTGACCCGTATTTCCATCCTTCGAGCCGCGAGCGCTTCCCAGCTTCACCCATTGCCAAAGCGATCAGCGGACGATGATGATCCGTTGCTACTTCTTTCGTTACCCGTAAAAGCCGCGATGTATCTTCTTCCGAATTTGCAGTGACGGCTAACTTCGCTACTATGCCTGGAATTTCAAGCATTTCCTCAAATATCAACCGCAGCATTAAATCATCTGGAGTCTCGTTCCAATCATGGTGTGAAACTACGACTGTATATCCAGCCTTCAGTGCTTTTTCTGCGAACACTGCTGCCCCAGCAAAACGCGACTCAAGATCCACCCCGATTCGTTTTGCGGGAGCAGCTAGATGCCCTAGCGTATCAAGCATCTCGGCAAAGAGTAGCCGATATCGTCCGTCACTGATCTTAGCTTGCCCACCTTGTTCAAGAGTGCGTAAAGTCAGCAAAATCGGCACTGACGTCTGTTCCAAGATTGGCGACAGTACTTCTCGCCCGATTTCAGCAAAGCTCAAATTTTGATGTGTCCCGAAAAGAAAATCGATTCTCCATTCGATTACGTCAGCGCCTGCAAGCTGTGCTTCAATTGCCTCTTCCACCAATTTCG
The DNA here is from genome assembly GCF_031456295.1 of Arcanobacterium hippocoleae. Classification (NCBI taxonomy): domain Bacteria; kingdom Bacillati; phylum Actinomycetota; class Actinomycetes; order Actinomycetales; family Actinomycetaceae; genus Arcanobacterium; species Arcanobacterium hippocoleae. The sequence continues at coordinate 1,513,567 of NZ_JAVDUJ010000001.1, read as the reverse complement.
CGCTGGTAGTGCCGGTGATCGGGACGATCAAACAGGGAGGAGTAGCTCCTGTAAAAATCATCTTTCCTCCTTCCATCTGAGCCTGAGTGTGCTACGTTTTGAATCCGATCTGTAATCTATTCATCGTCGCATCGTCTGATGTAATAGTATTGTACTAATTCAATCGGTTACGCGATGTCTTAAAAATCGCACTTCGCCTTTAGGATAATCAAAACACTTCTACACAAGGAATCTGATGGGTCGGAAGAATATGAACCTGACGGGCACGATTTCGGTGCCGGTCATCGCCGTGATTACGAGTATACTGTGCGCAGTAGCATTAATTCTTGCTTTTACTTTCCTCTTCCGCACCAATGCGGAAATCGTACACGGAAAAAATACGAACGAGGTTGTCACTTTCAACCAAGAAGATGAATCCGAAAATTCCTCCAGCAAGGCCAAAGCACAAGAAACAACGCAAGAGAAAGCAGCAAAAGCTGAGCTAGAGCTCACGCGTCCCGCTCCAGAAAACGCCATCGCTGGAAGTGAATTTAAGGCGCCATCAGGAAATATCTCCTGCGCATTTGGCGACGGCGTATCCTGCACTATTTATAAATACACGTTCAAAGCTCCTGAAGGCTGTAAAGGCGCACCGATCACTTTTAACGTGACCGAAGATAGCACGAGTGCGAATTGCGGGCGTACAATCAGTTCCGATAAAGAACTCGCATATGGAACGTCGATGCAGCATAACGGCTATGCTTGCACCGTGACCGAAACGCAAGTTGATTGCTGGCATGAAAAGACCGGAAATGGTTTTACCGTCGCTCGCGAAACGGCATCTTATTCCCAAAACTAAAAATTAAACGTGCCTAATCAAGGTACGACGATTTTGTATCCGAGTCCGCGCACCGTTACCAGTAGTTTCGGATTTGCCGGATCAGTCTCGATTTTTCCACGGATCCGCTTCACATGCACATCGAGAGTTTTGGAATCGCCAATATAGTCGATCCCCCAAATTCGATCAAGAATCTGCGAACGCGTCAGCACTCTACCTGGATTTTCCATCAGATATTCGAGTAGTTCATATTCCCGCAACGGCATCGAAATTGGCGTACCATTCAAGCGTACTTCGTGCGCGCTCGGATCAAGCTGCAATGCTCCAATCGTCAGCACCTCTCGCTCCGGTTCGTTATTTTGAGCCAATACATGGCTGCTGCGCCGAAGCAATGCCCGCACTCGTGCCAATAATTCACGATACGAATACGGCTTGGTGAGATAATCGTCGGCACCGATCTCTAAGCCGACCACCTTATCTATTTCCGAATCTTTCGCCGTCACCATAATAATTGGCACCTGCGATACTTGCCGCAGCCTGCGGCACACTTCAGTGCCAGAGACTTTCGGCAACATCACATCAAGTAAAATCAGATCAATGCTCGGGCTGAATTTATCAAGTGCTTGTGCACCATCAGATGCTTGCACTACAGCAAAACCTTCGCGTTCGAGATTAAACGCGAGAGTTTCACGGAGTGTTGGTTCATCTTCTACAAGCATGAGTGTCGTCATTTTCTGTTCTTCCTCTTAGTGCTCTATTTACTTCGCTTCACTTGCGATTTACCTCAATGGCTACATTCTGAGCGGATCGATCCTGGCGTGATGCCTCAGTTTGCGTCAAACTGATTGTGACCATTCCTTCCGTTATATCAGACTGCGAAATCGCTGCTGAGGGCTGTGCTTTTTGATTTTGTTCGTAGATCTTTGGCAGTTCAATTGTGAAAGTCGAGCCGCGCCCTTCCTGACTCCACAAATGCACCTTCCCGCCATGATCTTGCACCACATGTTTCACAATGCTTAAACCCAACCCGCTACCGCCTGTTTCGCGCGAACGTGCACTATCACCGCGAAAGAAACGTTCAAAAACGCGATCATGCAGCTCTTGTGGGATTCCTTGCCCAGCGTCTACCACAGCAATCGATACTGCATTACGAGTGCTTGAAATCCCCACTGAAACTCTTGAGTAAGCTTTTGAATAGCGCACTGCATTATCAAGGAGATTCCGCACAGCCGTCATGAGGAGTGAATAATCTCCATAGACTTCAAGACCATGCTCACCGCCACGAGAAAGTGTGATCTGCCGTGATTTTGCCACTACTTCGATCCGCGCCAGCGCTTCATCCACAACTCCGTCAATCGAAACAACCTGCGGGTCTGAAAGTGCATCTGTCTCCTGCAACCGCGAAAGTTGAATAATTTCCTGCACCAGCTCAGCCAGGCGTGCCGATTCGACCTCCAGATTTCGCGCAAATTTTTGCACGAGTTGTGGCTCTTCCGATACTTGCGTGATCGTCTCGGCAAGCAGCTTAATCCCCCCAATCGGGGTTTTTAATTCGTGCGAAATATTCGCGATAAAATCACGACGGGTTTCATCAAGACGACGTTTTTCTGTTTGATCTTCAAAGAAAATTATCACTCGTTCAGCATTCACCCGCGTAATCCGCGCCCAGATTCGCCGGGAACGCCGCTCCCGTTTCAGCGTTTCAACTAAATCAAATTCGACATCGCGTGTTTTCCCCGTCGAAAACACTTCACGCACCATTTCCGCAATATTTGGCCGCAGCACATCTTCGATAATGAAACCAAAAGCTTTTGCCAGCTGGGCGGCACGGAGGATTTCACCGTCCGCATCCACCACGATATATCCTTGCGGAAGCGCATCTAACATTAACATTACGTGTTCTTGCGCCTGCTCTTTTTGCGCTTCAATTTCACGGCGCGCCTTGGCATGCCGAATCCAATATTCGGTGTACCAGATACCGGCAATAGTAGCAGTACCGATAAATAAACCGAGGAAGAACACAAACGCAGGGTGCATAAAATCAGCCTATCCTTGCTCTCATCTGAATACCTACTCGCTTGGGAAATCGTATACTCATTGTTAACCTTTGGGTAGGAATTAATTTAAATAAAGATGTTTGAATTAGTTCTGAAAATGTGTCAATCGTGGCATCAGCAGCTGTGGCATTCCGTCCGCTACGAGATGCGTAGCAGCTCATGTGATTGTTGACGGCTCTAATTCTACTTTCAAAATCAATTCAATAAGGCGAAACACTACTTCATAAAGGAGCGCAAATGCGTGAACAATTCAAGGCTCAAATGGGGCAGCTCAACGAAACCCTCATTGCTGAAGCCAAAGCAGCAGCAAAAGCAATGAGCCGCGCAGCAACCGCATTGGCTGACGCAAACCTTTCAAAAGCTGAAAAAGTAATCGATGCGGATAAGCATATCGATCTCTTGGAACGCGCAATTGACGAAATGGGTGTATCACTGCTTGCACGCCAGACTCCTGTGGCTACCGATTTGCGCGTAGTCGTCTCTGGCTTGCGCCTCTCTGCCACACTTGAGCGAATGGGAGATTTGGCACGGCACGTAGCATACGTAGCTCGCGGACGCTATCCAGAGCCAGTAGTTTCTGGAGAGGTACGTGATTTACTGCTGCAAATGGCTGAACATGCGAAAATCGCAGGCGAGAAGATGGCAAAACTGATTGAAACAGAAGATCTTGCGCTTGCACACGAAATTGAAGCTGAAGACGATTTGCTTGACGAGTTACACTTGCGCACCTTCGATTATGTACTTGATGAAAATAATTCCTACACCCGGCAGGAAATCATCGATATCGTACTCCTTGGCCGATATCTTGAACGTTATGGCGATCATGCCGTCGCCGTCGCTCGCCGAATGCAGTATGTAGTACAAGGGCTCCACCAAACCACTGATCCATTTGCCAAAGTTGATTTGACGGAAGTTGCAAACTAACCTCTGCCGTGCTCCACTTTCCCGTGACGGCAGTTTGCAGGAATGTTTCATGATCGGAACTTACCTGGAACGAAAATGTAATCTCCAATCACCTGAATCATAACTGAGTATGTACAAAGGTTTGGGGCGCATCTGATCCTGGATGCACCCCAAACCTTGCATCAATTTGCCGACGAAAACAGCTCACTGTCTGCTGAACTTTTTCACAAAGCCGCTTATAACGCTTCAGACCCGGTTGCTGTAATCTTTGCCATTGTGTATTTTCCTTGGATAAACCTCCACAATTGGCTTTTTGACTTCACATGAAATCAACTGATCATCACCGATTGTTTACCTGCGCAAAGTTCACCTTGCGCAGGTAAACAATGGTAAAACCAAGCAGGAATACCAATAGTGCACCTGCAAGCAGTGGAGATACTGTTGCACCAGTCGAAGACAAACGGGCTTTCGCTCCAGACGACTTCATTTCTGTAGCATTTTGATCCTTTGCAGATTGATCAGCACCTGGCTGATCAGCTTTATCTACAATGGCACTCTTGCCTGGAATCAATGAATCTGCTTTTTCCTTATTTTCCGGAGTCTCCATCGCCGAATCTGGTTTCTTCTCTTTGCCTGGAACTGGTGCGACTGGATCTACCGGCTGCTCCTCTTTACCCGGAGCTGGCACAATCGGATCTACCGGCTTTTCCGCACCACCCGGAACTGGTGCGACTGGATCTGGCTTCTTTACCAACTTAGTTTGCGCAGCCCGCAGTGCAGTAACAGCAGCAGTAACCTCCTTTTGAGACTGCGGAGCAGCCAATACATCACGCGCATTAGCCAATGCAGCAGCAAAAACCTGCCAAGTCTCAGGAGTATAATCGCTTTCTTGCAAAGCGGCCCCAGCTGCTACCGCAGTTCTCAAGTCATCAGTATTCACACTAGGTGCCGGCACGACCGCGCTAAATGAAGCAACCCGAGCATTGATCATGAATTGCCCTTTTTCATCTGGAGTGCCCCATGCGCCATTGATCAACTTAAAGCTGCGATCCGTGCCGTCAGCTTTCGCATCAATACCAAGAGAAATTCGCTCTTTGCCGTCAGTGAGCTGAGTATAAGACACATAGTAGGAGCCATTGACGGCAACTGGATATGGCATCGCTACTTCGATCCACTCACCTCCGCTGCCAGCTGCAACATGCGCCTTAACTGGGCCAACAAGCATTTTACCTGGAAGACCATCAATATCGTCAGCGTCCCACAACGTCCACTCGAAATCTTGCGCAACAGAAGTCCGATAAACAAAGAATCGAGCTGATGTGACATAATCGCCCTTACCAGCGTCAAACATTACTGCAGCAGTCTTGCCTGCAGCCATCGTGATCAAAGCCGAATCTGTATTACCGGAATCATAAGCGATCCACTTTGGGGCACCATGCGGCACAGCAGCGGCAAGCTGAATCTCAAGTGGGCTGTTTGCTCCATCCAAAACCTCGAAAGAGCGATTTGTTTCAAGATAACCAGGAGCTCCAACTCGCACAAAATACATTCCAGGTAGCAATTTAGCTGTTACCGCTTTTTCCACCTCGAAAGTCGATACTGGCTTTGAATCGTCTTTCTTGTAGACGGTAAGACGCGCATCAGGCACCGACTTACCAGCATGATCCTTGACTGTAAATGTGATTGTTTGTTCCTTTGCCTGCTCCAAATGGAAATCACGTTTCACGATCTCACCATCGACCAGTTCAACAACGACCGATGCAGGTTTATACCCCGGAGCTTGTGCCAACACGGTAACCTTGCCGGTGCTTCCACGGAGCAGATAAGCGCCAGATCCTGCTTCGGTTGAAACCTTTGCCCCACGTTCAAGAAGCTCGACAGTACCTTCACGGACAGGAACCCAGGAATCACTGACACTGGCATCATGCGCAGACATCCGACTGCTTACTGATGCGAGCGCTCCAAGATGCGGGAGCGGCAAATCTTCCCCACCTTGCACGGCAAGATGCGCTTGAGCCGTACCCGGTTTTGGATCCGGAATCTGCGCATCAGCAGTATCGGCAAAGATTACGTCATCAATATACCAACCACCGCTGAAATCAGTGATTTCACTGCCGGTATTGAGCACAAAACGAACCTGCGTCTTTTTCCCCAGACTCTCTTGGGGAAGCTTTACCCCATCAACATGCCAAGCATTTCCGATCCGTAATTGCGTCTTTTTGTCTGCCGGATCCTTTTCGTCGATTTTCTTTTCGTCAAGGGTAAAGATTTCTTTCCATGCACCACCGTTGGAGCGAACATAGACATGAGCGATGTCATCATCGTAGCTGTTCCATTCATCAAACCCGTTCCGCCCGCGAGTATTGAACCACTGCTGCCAGTACATCGTAACGTCTGTGTAGCCCGATAAATCCATTTCAGGTGAAATAAGCGTATATGTGCTCTTACTCTTGCGATAGTCATTCAGAACGGTGGCAAAAACATTCGGACTATCCGGGTTCTTACCCGCCATTTGAGTACTCATCGGTGCTTTACCATTATTTTGTGCATCAGGCACATTCGGAACACCACGTTCAAATACGTTATTTTTGCTATCTGGCTCGCTCTTCCACCCTTGCTCATCCGATTCAAAATTGAAGGATTTAATTTCTTTACCTTGCGTAAATGTGCGTTGCAGCGTTTCGGAGGGGTCAGACTCAGTAGCGCCTGCAACAGCAGTCACGTAATAGGTGTATGTGCCTTTTTGCGGAGTAGGGTAATCGTTGAATCTAATTGCATATTTTTGAATTTCCGTTCCCGTGAGCTCTTTCACCTTCGCAAAGGTTCCGTTATCGTGAGCTCGATATAAACGGTAAGCACTCACGTTCTGATCCTTCAGCGGCAGGAAGCTAATGAGCGTACGCCCGTTCGGGAATTTATCGATTGTGAGATCATTGTCAATCTTTGACGGCTTGGATTCTTGCGCTTTTTCAACAGCAATATCGTCAATGAACCATCCGCTAGTATCATGTTCAGCTTTCCACACCCCGCGCACACCAAACATGACGCGAATTGTCTTGCCTTGATACTTCAAAAGATCCAACTGGGCGCGTTCCCAATCAGCAACCCGATTCTTGTAAACGCGCTGTGGTTTTTCTTCCCACGTGACCTCCCCTGTTTTACCATTCACTTCACCAATCCACACTTCAGCAGTGTCATAGGTGGCGTACTCGTAATTATCAAGATCGAACCAATGCTTGAAGCTGAGAGCCGCACGATCAGTTTTCCCCAGAGAAATCGGAGGAGTAATCAGCACGGAATCTTTCATGCCTTTATAGCCATTTCCATCAAGCCCAACAGCAACGATTTTTTCGCCCGATGCCGCAGGTTTCAGAGAATCTGCCGGCTTCCCCCACATCCACATGGGAGTTTCGCCGCCCATCTCAAAACCGTCCGTCCCCGCTTCGAAATCTTCTTTCCAACCAATTTGCACTGCCGACTTTTGCTCAAAAGCATATTCCTGCGTACAAGCTTCTTTCTTCGTCCGGTCTACAGCACAAATCTGATATGCAGCGTCATCGCCTTGTAGCGTTTGCGGTGAAATCACAAACTCGTATGTGCCCGAGATCTTGTTGCCTGCAATTAATTTCATTGCATGAGAACGTGATCCATTTGCTTTGTTCATGATCTTGAGTGTCACATTTTCGTTCCCACTATCGTCAGTAACCCGCGCAGTCAGATCCGTAGTTGTTGCCTGATAAAAAACACGAACAGGTGAGTGAGCTATCTTCGGCGCATCCGCATCCACGCCTCGCACATAAACATTCCCCTGAATTGACCCAATTTTCTGCCCAGGCAATGCCATCTCAACAGCGAGCGCAGCGTTCACCTTACCGACACCGTATGCATGGTTCGGTGTATCAACATGTGTGAGATCCGTAAGTGCGGTAGCAGAGTTCTTCAGAATTTCTTCGAGCTCGGTCAGCTTAAGCTTTGGATTGGCACTCAAAACAAGCGCTGCCACACCTGTCACATGTGGTGCAGCCATAGAGGTACCAGACAAAATCTTCATCTTATGCTGCAGATGCGAGGAACGGATATTCACGCCAGGAGCGACAATATCCGGTTTCGGGTTGCTCGTAAACCGCGATGGGCCACGCAAAGAAAACTTCGCAACAAGATCATCACTGCGCAGTGCACCTACCGCAAAAGCTTCCGGGAAGGATGCCGGCTGAGTAATTGACCCTTTCCCTCCAGGAGTGTTTTCGCCAACATTACCAGCAGAGAAAACCGGAAGAATCCCAGCATCACGCCACTGCTTGAGGGCATCACGGAGAAGCTCGTTAGTGGAAGAAGTACCCCATGAATTATTCACAATGCGTGGAGCAAGTTCAGGATGCGCCTTCCCGTTGCGATCAACTGGTGCCAGCATCCACTGCATTGCTTTCAGCAAACGAGTGTCGTTTGTTTCGCCGTTCTGATCAAATACACGAGCAGCAATGAAGTTTGCATTCGGCGCTATCCCGATCAGGCTGGCTTCATTTGGATCAGAGCCGAGAATAGTGCCGATCACATGGGTGCCGTGCCCGCTTGAATCTACTGGATCAGGAGAATTACCAACCGGATCAAACCAGCTCAGCGATTTATCTCCCGTATTTCCACGCCATTTTGCTTTTAGCCCCGGATGGCTTACATCAACTCCAGAGTCGATGATCCCCACCGTGATTCCTGTGCCGTTATATTTTCCTTGCAGATCTTCCGAAACACCTATTTGCTGCAGATTCCACGGCACGTGCTTTGCTGCTGAACGCTCACCGAAGCTGGATAAACGCGCTCCAGAATCTTCAATGACGGGATCAGCTGCGATTTTATGGTCAACTTTCACTTCAGCAACGCCAGGAGTTTTCGCAAGCGAAAGAGCTACTTCTTTCGTGACAGTTGCAGAAACAGCATTGACGACATAGAGTGATTCAACCTCCCGCGCCCTGTTTCTTTCCGTTTCATACGCGAGCTGATCTAAAACATTCTGTTGGCTATTTTTCGCGGTATCGATCAGCCCTTCGACATGCTCGATTTTTTCTTCCGCAGTAACAGCGGGGCGATCGCCGCTTTCCTCCTGATCTTGCATCACAACAATGACAGAGTGCCAGGAATTATCAGCAGACTCAGATATTTCTCCTGCAATATTTGCGGCTACTGCGATTTGCGCAGTGCTCACAAAAGACGTGGCAGCCACTGCCCATAAAGAAAGTGCCATTAAGGCACGTTTTGCGTGTCTGTACACGAAACCTCCTGATCGACGATGACAAGAGCATATTTATACCTTGCTTTTACTGGTCGGCGCATCGTCATATATCTCTATTCCGTCCCAGAAAAGCCAGAACTTAGGATACCCTAAGTTCCAAATATGCGACGGAATATGCAATCAGAGTTTCGTAAATTTCATTCACCCAAATTTGCAATAAAAGTATGCCTATCCCTGCACAATTTCCAATGGCTCTCGTATTGCCAAACACTAATAAACAAGCGGGATAAAGCAATAACACAAGGCAAAATAAGGGTCGGGAAAAGAAAAATCCCTGATATCGAAATTACGACGATATCAGGGATGTAAAATAGTAGGCCCCGTGGGACTCGAACCCACAACCTACGGATTAAAAGTCCGCAGCTCTGCCAATTGAGCTAGAGGCCCGCTGATGAGAATTAATTTTAATTCCAACAGTCGATTATTTAGTTTAATACTTTCTCGCGCATAACGGAAATCGTCATCCAAAATCACATTTTTACCCCTCGCTCAGGAAAATATAAACTTACAATCTCTGTGCGTGCCACTCGCCCACACATCCACACCCCACTACACTGAAACGTTACCTACATAAACAAAAATAAAACTCGTAAAATTAGTGTTCTCACACTACGGACCACCCAAGATCCAAAATTTCTCACGTACTATAGCTACTATGAATATCAATACTCCAAAGACACCACATTCCAGCTCCGCAATAATCAAAGCATGGGGCGTGCATGCCTTCACCCTTTCTGGCCTGTTCTTCGCTTGCCTCGCAGTACTCGCAATGAGCGCGCACGAATTTAAGGCAATGTGGCTTTGGCTCGGTATTGCAATGATCATCGACGCTCTGGACGGCACTTTTGCCCGCAAGGCACGCGTACAAGAAGTAATCCCCTGGTTTGACGGCAGTATTGTAGACATCGCCGTCGATTACCTTACCTGGACATTCATTCCAGCCGTATTCATGTATATCGCCTTACCGATGGGTTCAAAACCGCTCGCAATGATCATGATGATCACTATCGTGGTTTCGTCAATGTTCTGCTATGCAAATAAAAACTGGAAATCTACCGACTATTACTTCGTCGGATTTCCTGCAGCATGGAATATCGTGGCAGCAATTTTATGGGTGCTGCAGCTCGGAGCAGTCGCAAATATCATCGTCGTAATTGCGCTTGCAATCCTGACTCTCGTCCCTACCTACTACACGCATCCGTTCCGTGTAAAGAAATATATGGCAATCAATATTGCTGCTGTGTTCGGGTGGATTATTTCAATCGGAGTAATGATCACGATTTTCCCAAACACCTCGATTTTCGCAAGCATCGCATTTTGGATCACGGGCGGCTGGTTCCTCGCAACTGGTATTATCCGCACGATCGCGAATCGCCCAGACAAAGATGTATTACAGTAATAGCTGTGCGCCATAGCCCGCCGAGCAGCAATCGCTTGTAATATCAATACTTCACGCAATGATCGAGCGATCTCTTCCCGCAGCAGCCGTCGCTCACACTCATTTCACGATTTTACATTAGAATCGCAGCAGTGTATTCAAGCCTGCGGTGCCTCATGCGTCAACACGGCTTTTGCCAACACTTTGCGCACTTCCTTATCGCGTTGCCAACGATACAGCTCAATCAAAATCGCTCCCAGGATCATTCCTGCCACGATCAAATTCACTGATGCTGGATAATGCCGTCCGTGCATCCAAAAATAAATGTACGGAGCCATAAACGTCACGATCGTTACCACTAGCCCAGCCACTCGCCGCAACCAGGTACGCCCACGGAAAATCTCAATCAGCCCCCACGTGTACGGAATTGCAGAGATCACATCGATTCCCCAAAGCACCCAAATATTCCCTTGAAAATGCGGCACAAATACGACCGGCAATGCGCGCAAAGAAGAATAGATAAACACTACCGCATAGGCAATAAAAGTGGGCGAGTACATCGCCCGATGCAATAGCGACCGGACGATAATATTTACCTGTGCGTCAATTAAAATTTTGAAGTTCGCAGATGAGATCGCTTTTGAATCGATCCCATCGAGATGCTTCCGCACCCACGCCAACTCCTCCGGCGTACCATTCACCAGCCGCCGCAACAACTTTGCCGGATTCACAGCCACTGGCACTACATCCCGCACATCGCCATAACGCCGGATCGTGCCATGCTCAGGCGCGCATATCGCACCAGCACGCACTACTACGTCTGCACCAAAAAATTCTTGTGCCTTCGCAAACTGCTGCACATCAATCAAATCAAGCCAGAGAAAAATCCGTCGCTCAATCGCCTGACGGAGCTCCGCGCCAAGTAGATTTCCGGCATCACTTTCCAAATCACCGCGAAAACCGCTCAGTGCGTTAACATCCCACACGCGTGATGCCGTCAGCGCACCTACCCGATCCACATTCGCTTCTTGCGCAACCACCTGCGGGTCGAAGCTCACTTGACGGGTCAGCGGAATTTCAGTTACTGAATATAGTGAAAACACCTCTCTAGCTTGCCACACAGCGGGAGTAGATGTTCAATACTGAGGTGTGAGATTATCAAAAATGAGCAATAATCCTTGACGCGAAAGCGAGAATAAACCATATGGCGCCCCAAAAAAACAGTCCGCAAAAGGCTTCAGTGGCAAAATCATCGCTGATCATGGCCCTTGGCACGTTTGTTTCACGCATTCTCGGCATGATTCGCTCACCGATTTTGCTCACTCTCGTAGTAGGCTTAAATTCTCCGATTGCAAGCTCATTCGATGTCGCTAATCAGCTTCCGAATATCGTCTTTAACATTATCGCTGGCGGGCTGATCAACGCCGTCCTTGTACCTGCGATCGTGCAAGCTGCACAGCGCGAGCGCGGAGATGCTTCCCAATTCATCAATAAGCTTATTACGCTTTCAATCGTAACCCTGGGGCTGATCACCCTCGTGATCACATTGTGTGCACCTTTTATCGTGACGGCTTTTGCTTCCACAATGGATCAACAGTGGTATCAAATCACCGTGATTTTCGCATACTGGTGTTTGCCGCAAATATTTTTCTACGGGCTTTATTCGGTATTTGGGCAAATTCTGAATGCACGCGAAAGCTTTGGCCCATACACTTGGGCTCCCGTACTGAATAATGTGGTGGCAATTATCGGATTTCTGATCATCTTGATCGTATTTGGCTCCCCTACACTCCCGCAAACGCAAGATGTGGCAGTATGGACCGGTTCACGTTCACTAGCGCTGGCAATTTTTTCGACTTTTGGCGTAGCAATGCAAGCCTTGATTCTTTTCCTGCCAATGCGCTGGGCTGGGATCCGCTACCGCCCTGATTTTAATTGGCGCGGTACTGGACTTGGCAACGTCGGGAAAACTTCCTTCTGGGTGCTTCTGACCACGTTGGCGGGAATCATCCCCACGATGATTCAAACAAACGTTTTCGCTGGCACGCTACCGCGCGCCAAAGCGCTGGGCTTAGATCTCGACACTGTTGCCGGAAACGCCGCTCACACTGTCACTAACTCGATATATTACCTACCGATTTCACTCGTGGCAGTTTCGATTACAACCGCTACGTTCACGAAGGTTTCCCGTGCTGCGGCAGCGCAAAAATTCCGGCAAGTAAGTGCCATCTCAGCGCGGACGGCGAATACGCTTGCCAGTTTTTCTTTCCTTGCGACCACGCTGATGATTGTTTTAGCCTATCCGATAGCGCGAGTGTTCGTACCTGGCGGGAGCAACGGTGAAATCAATTCACTCGCATGGTTGATCATGGTCAGCTCGGTGGCCGTCACTCCGGGCGGATTGATATTGGTATTCAAAAATATCTGCTATGCATGCAATGCCACTCGGGCTGCTTTTTTTGCGATTTTTCCGGCACAAATTACGGTGGCTGGCGGGATTCTGCTCTGTGGTCTGTTCCCGCCGCAATATACTGTGCTTGCTGGTGAGGCACTCTTCATCTTCACAAATAGTCTCAGTGCCTTTGCATTGATGTGGTATTCACGCAAACTTATCGGGCATATCGGCGGTTGGTACATGCTTCGTACGCATCTGGCACTCATGTTGGTGACGGCAATATGCGTGACTCTGGGTTTATTTACGATGCATAAAATTGGTTTTGCGGTAATTTCAGCAAATATATTCATCGCCATGCTCACAATTATTTGTGCAAGCATTATCATCACTGCACTTTATTTCGCATTTGGGAAGCTGTTCCGGATTTCTCAAATTGATCAGATGCTTGATTTCTTGCGGAAAACCTTGCGGAAATTCACTTCCCGCAGTACATACTGAGCTTGCGTTAAGAATATTAATAAATATCTCTGAGTGCGAAAATCAAAATATCGGTAGAATCCAGGTAGAAGGCAACTCAAATCCTCAGTAGAGTTGGTTTTAATCGACTTTCAAAGGAGTTTCCGATGGCATCATATGAACACTTAAATGAATTAAAGGGTAGTGAATCGAAACTTGGTGCCAGCTCTACTTCAATTGGTGAGCTGGTAGCAAAGATTACCGCACAGATTTCAGCAATTGTCCGGAATGAGATTAAATTCGCTGCCATGCAAGGTAAAGCGAAGGTCGCTAAGCTCGGGATTGGTGGTGCGCTCTTTGCGCTTGCTGGTTTGCTTGGGCTTTATCTTCTCGGCGGGCTACTGCTCACTGCCGTTTTTGCATTCGCATTGATCGTACCGCTGTGGGCAGCATTCTTGATTGTTTCCGGGATTATTTTCCTGATTATGGCGATATTAATTGGTGTGGGCGTGGCAATGTTTCAGGCTTCCGCAAAACATCAGCCTAGTCCTGCACCTGGTTTCAAAAAAGATTTGCAGGCCGTAAAGAAAGGAATTGGCAAGTGAACGAGCAACTTAAAGCAAAAGAAGCTGCAGAAATTGCAAAAGCACGGCTGGCGGCACAAATGAAGCGTCCAGCAGATTACGATCTGGCTAGCGAAGATGATCGTAGCATTTCCGAAGTTGAAGCTGATTTGGCGCGGTTGCGCCTTGAGCTCACAGCTACTGTAGATGAGCTTGCCGGACGGCTTTCGCCAAAAGCTTTAGGTGCGAATCTGAAAACGGGAGCGAAAAATTCAGCAACGCATCTTGGTGTAAAGACGAAGGAGTTCGGAAATAACGTAATTAACGGAGATCCAGCTGCTTTGAAAAAAATTGGGATTGCTGTGGCGGCAGTAATTTCGCTAGTTTTATTGCGTAAATTCGGTAAATAGTATTTAGATTCTTATCTGGCATACAACGGCTTGCTCTGCAAAATACAAATTTTGGCAATTCCACGAGATTCAAAATAGCGCAGTAAAACGGCTATTTTGCAAGTGTTTTTGCAGATGGATCTAAATTCATGTGTGGCCCTATCTGGAAAGCGCACGAATTTCAAGGTATCCTATTCTCACGGAAGTAATTAATGGTTGTGGGTTGATTTTTCAGCCCAATTCGAGATACAAGGGGAGGTCGACCCAATGGGGCGCGGCCGTCAACGAGCAAAACAGCGCAAAGTCGCACGCGATTTGAAGTACTTTAGCCCAGATACCGATTACGCCGCACTTGAACGCGAGCTAACGGGGCACGGCAACACTTCATACTCTGATTACGAAAAGTATGATCAGTACGATTCGGATGAAGATTACGACGCATACGCAGAGTATGCGGCAAAGTATGATATCGACGACGATGAAGAAAACGATCATCTTGGCGCCGATTCGTACAAATCGTGGGACGATTGACGATTAAAATCAAATCCATAAATATCAGTGCTTTAACAGGTGGTGTTTGGATAAAACAGCAACCTGTTAAAGCACTTTTCGTATTTTGCCCTCACGCTTGCATGGCTTTTCGAGTATTGCGGATTCAGTGTTGTTAAATTTATTTTCTGAAAATTGTGCTTGGTAAAAGTTACAGCATTGGAAAATAGCGTGAAAGATTCGCTCGCGTACCTGAATAAGTGATTTTATCTGGATTGACGGCTTGACCCGTTGTGACAAGTTCAAGCCATGTTTCTCCATCCATTTCGACTACGTTCGGTGGAGTACCCCGCCGATGCTGAAGCCCCGCAATCGCTTGCACGGCTCCGATCCACGGAATTCTAATTTCTACAGCACCACCAGGATGCCGTGCGGCGAATTCTTCAAGCGTATACCGTACAGCAGTCCGGATTTCGCTTGTAGTCAGCTGCTCGCCTTCCAGATAGCGCGAAAGCGCCGCTCTGCCTGCATCAATATCTGTCCGTCTTTTCATACCAGACATTCTATCGATACCCTCAGCAAAGCGGCACTTTCTACTTGCGTTATACTGGGCGATAAAGGGGAGCTGAATTAAATGATCCCTTGATCGAGCATGGCGTCCGCAACCTTCTTAAAGCCTGCTACATTCGCACCCACCATATAATCACCAGGCTTTCCTATTTCTGCGGCAGTTTCGAGGCAAGTGTGGTGAATATCGAGCATAATTTGATCAAGCTTATTTGCAACGGTATCAAAATCCCAGCGCTGCAACATCGCGTTTTGTTGCATCTCCAAAGCAGATGTGGCCACGCCACCGGCATTTGCTGCCTTCCCTGGCGCATAAAGTATGCCTGACTGCTGTGCGATTTCAATTGCACCTGGCGTAAGCGGCATATTTGCGCCTTCCGCAATCAGTTTTACACCGTTGTGATACATCGTGCGTACATCGTCAGCGTCTACTTCATTTTGTGTCGCACATGGCAGTGCAATATCACCAGGAATGCTCCAAACTTTTTCATTCTTCCTAAATTGTGCATTTGGCCGACGCTCAGCGTAATCAGAAACTCGCCCACGCTCGACTTCTTTTACTTGCTTCAATAGCGCTACATCAATCCCATCAGGATCATATACTGCGCCCGAAGAATCAGAGATCGAAACTGGCTTTGCACCAAGCTTGATTGCGCGCTCGATTGCGTAGATTGCCACATTTCCAGAGCCTGATACGAGCACTGTCTTGCCGTCAAAGGAATCGCTCTTTTCAGCCAACATCGCCTGCGCAAATGCCACTAGCCCATATCCGGTAGCTTCTGTACGTGCGAGCGATCCGCCCCAGCCAAGCCCTTTACCAGTCAGCACTCCAGCTTCGTTACGATTCGTGAGCCGCTTATATTGACCGTAAAGATAGCCGATCTCACGGCCGCCTACGCCAATATCTCCCGCAGGTACATCACAATCAGCGCCAATATGCCGTGAAAGTTCCATCATGAAAGCCTGGCAGAAACGCATTACCTCATTATCGGACTTTCCGTGAGGATCGAAATCTGATCCGCCTTTTCCGCCGCCGATACCTTGGTTCGTCAAAGCGTTCTTAAAAATCTGCTCGAATCCGAGGAATTTGATTACCGATAGTGTAACGGAAGGGTGGAATCGCAAACCACCCTTATAAGGCCCGAGTGCAGAGTTAAACTGTACCCGGTATCCGCGATTTACTCGCACTTCATTGTTATCGTCTTGCCAGGCTACACGGAACATCAGCTGGCGTTCTGGTTCAATGATCCGCGCAAGGATTGACGCATCAGCATAATCTTTGCGTGCAAGGAGCAACGGCTCCACTGATTCAATTACTTCGCAAACGGCTTGTTGAAATTCTGGTTGCGTCGGATTTCGGCGTAACGATTCTTCATAGATTTTTTCAAGTCTAGAATCCATTTGATACCTCCAATTTAGGAATGACCATGCAAAAACAATAGTAAAGGAAAGTTAAAGGCAAGCTAAAAGTGTGCCCATTTTCTGGGACATGAGAATTTGCGTTTGCCAATCCCAAATCTTGCAGAAACTGAAATCGCATCAGCGCTGCCTCAATCTATGCCGAAAAGTTTGCTCCCGGTAATCGTTTTCACAGCGAGAATGTAGCGTTTTTGTGTTTCGGCAATAATTTCTTTCGGCAATGCTGGAGGCGTCGTATTTGCAGACGGATCCCAATCGCTTTGAGATATCAGCCAGGAACTAATAAGTTCTTTATCCAAGCTCACTGATTTTTCCCCTGGCTGGTAATCTGCAGTAAGCCAATAATGCGAGCTATCTGGCGTGAGTACTTCATCACCGAGCACCACTGATTCTTCGCCGCTATCTGAAGCAGCACCAAATTCCAGTTTCGTATCGGCAAGGATCAGCCCATGCTCTCCAGAAATCTGCGCACCGTGATTGTAAACATCGAAAGCGTACTGACGCATTTGCACTGCATTGTCCGCTCCTACCTGCTGCACTAATGTATCGAATGTAATATTTTCATCATGTTTCCCGATACGTGCTTTCTTTGCCGGACAAAAAATAGGTTCCGGTAATTGCTCGCAAATTTCTATCCCTGACGGTAAAGGATTGCCGCATACCGCGCCAGTCTCTGCGTATTCCTGCCAAATGGCTTCGGAAAGATATCCCCGCACTGTACATTCGATTGGATACATTTGTAGACGTGCTGCCAGCATCGCGTGCCCTGATACTGCTGCTGGCACATCGTTTGAAAGGTAGTGATGCGGTACGATCCCAGCAAGCTGATGAAACCACCATTCGCTGAGATACGTTAAATATTTTCCTTTTCCGGGGATTTTATCCTGCAATACATAATCAAATGCAGAAATTCGATCTGAGGCAACGATCAGTACAATTTCGCGACCATAAGGTGACTGGTAGGTGGTGGGCACAAATATATCGCGAACCTTACCTGAATAGATGTGGGTCCAACCGGGGATCTGAAGGATTGAGCGATTAATTTCCCTACTCCCGCCTCTTCGCAGAAATACAACCAACCCGCGCTGATCAGTTCGAATTGTTGTAACTTATCTTGATTCTACTCACAGGACACCCATCTTGCCTAGGCTTTAAGTGCAGGTATTAATTTTATAAGTCTGATGCAAAGAAATAAATGAAGTGTTTTCCTGCAATCTTGATCAAATCCGTGCAGAATCGGAAAAAGAAAAGTAAAAATAAAAGTGTGGAAGCCAGGACGAAAGCCCTGACCTCCACACTTAAGATTCAAAGGAGTAGCTAGTGCCGTGCAAAACCAATGCACTGCACACTCTGAATTCCTTCGGCTTTACTTTGCTGCTGCGATCCGCTCACGGAACTTTGCAAGCTGTTCAGTGATTGCAGCTGGCAGCTTGTCGCCAAACTGCTTGAAGTATTCTTCAGTATCATCCATTTCAGCAGCCCATGCTTCAGGATTGATCTCAAAGAGCTTAGCCCACTTAGCTTCGTCGATATCAAGACCGTCAAGGTTGAAATCTTCGAACTTCGGGTAACGACCGGTAACACCGTCGATTGCTTCTACTTCACCAGCTGCGCGGCGAACGATCCAATCAAGCACACGGGAGTTATCGCCGTATCCTGGCCACATGAACTTACCGTCTTCATCCTTGCGGAACCAGTTCACCTGGTAGACCTTCGGGAAGTTTTCGCCAAGTTCTTGCTGCATTTCAAGCCAGTGACCCCAGTAATCAGCCATGTTGTAGCCGCAGAATGGGAGCATTGCAAATGGATCGTGACGCAAGGAACCAGCCTTCACGTCGGTAGCTGCAGCGGTAACTTCAGATGCCACCGAAGCGCCAATGAATACACCATGAGCACCTTCGTACTGCTCAGCTACGAGCGGCACGTTTGTCGCACGACGACCACCGAAGAGGATCGCATCAATCGGCACACCTTGTGGAGCTTCCCAATCTTCACAGATGATTGGGCACTGAGCTGCTGGAACGGTGAAGCGGCTGTTTGGATGTGCTGCCTTTTCGCCAGACTCTGGGGTCCAATCGTTTCCATGCCAGTCGATGAGGTGTGCTGGGGTTTCGCCGTCGATACCCTCCCACCAAACATCGCCGTCATCCGTCAATGCTACGTTGGTGAAGATGGAGTTAGCCTTCATCGTTTCCATTGCCATTGGGTTCGTATCATAAGAAGTGCCTGGAGCAACGCCGAAGAAGCCTGCTTCTGGGTTGATTGCGTAAAGCCGGCCATCTGGACCTGGACGCATCCATGCAATATCGTCACCAACGGTTTCGACCTTGTATCCTGGGATCGTTGGCTGGAGCATTGCGAGGTTCGTCTTGCCACATGCTGATGGGAATGCAGCTGTTACGTGATACTGCTTGCCAGACTTTTCATCGGTGAGACGAAGCACGAGCATATGCTCTGCCATCCAGCCATCACGGCGAGCCATTGTTGAAGCAATCCGCAATGCGTAGCACTTCTTACCAAGCAGTGCATTGCCGCCGTAACCGGAACCGAAGGACCAGATTTCGTTGGTTTCTGGGAAGTGAGTGATGTACTTTTCATCATTGCATGGCCAAGTAACATCAGCTTCACCTTCAGCAAGTGGAGCACCTACGGAGTGTACAGCTGGTACCCATGGCTTACCTTCAGCGATCAGCTGCAACGCACCTTCGCCCATGCGGGTCATGATGCGCATATTTACTACTACGTATGGGGAATCGGTAAGCTCAATACCGAGCTGGGAAATCGGACCGCCCAATGGCCCCATGGAGAATGGGATCACGTACATTGTACGACCAGCCATTGCACCGCGGAATACACCCTTTTCACCAATCAGGGTTTCTTTCATTTCCTTTGGATCTGCCCAGTGGTTTGTTGGACCTGCATCTTCTTCCTTTTCAGAGCAGATGAAGGTCCGGGATTCCACGCGAGCCACATCTGACGGAAGGGAACGAGCCAGGAAGGAGTTCGGACGCTTCTCTGGATTCAAACGCGTAAACATACCCGATTCAACCATTTGAGTTGTCAGGGTATCCCATTCTTCTTGGGAGCCATCAGCCCAGTAAATATCCTTTGGCTGAGTGAGATTAGCAATCTCAGCAACCCATTCTACGAGATCTGCTGGTGCGATTTCTGGTGCACCTGCACGTACTTCTTCGACGGTGAACGTCTTTTCTGCCATCGCATTTCCTCCTAGAGATTGGCGACGTGTTTCTGGAATTCTTCCGTATCCAATTATGCTACTTTAGGCGGCAAAAATCATGGGACTATGGACTGGGAAATTCGCTATTTTGCAAGGAATTAACCACCTCAAGAAGCCTTAAGTGAGGCACTTCACTTGCACTTTTTGCAAACTCTCAAATATCATTTCAAGATTTGCACACCTATGCGATTATTATTGCAAAGTTCGCCCACCCGAACAAAACTTTGGAGATATTTTCACCTTCAAAGAAAAGAACTCTGTTAGCATGGCAGTAGCGAAAATATTAGCTTACACTTTCGCTCGGCAAGGATGTGTATTAAATCAGCAGTGGTTCAGAAATAAGATCCTCGCTTTACGTCACATCCGCCGAAATTCTTCTTTTTGATTTTCATTTATTCCACTCCTCACGAACAGGTCTGAAAATTATGCAAAAACCGCACAAACTCAAAAAGCTTTTAGTCTGCCTTCTTCCAGCACTGCTTTTCCTCACAGCCTGCGATTCACACAATAAAATCGTGATCGAAGAAGGCGGCAGTGCAGCGATCGAAATGCAAATCAAAGATGATTCAGGAACACTTGGCGCAACTGGGGTCACATGCGATTCTTTCAAGGATGAAATTGGCGCCGATAAGCTCGCATCCATGAACGATGGCGAAATTGAAATCAAGGATAACTCCAAAGACGGCAATCTCGATTGCATGATCATCGCGAAATCTACAGGATCAAAAGTTGACGGTAAAACCCTTATTGAGCAGGGGGATAACTACATCTTCACGATTCCCGGCGGCACAGCCGGCGAGCTCGGCGAAGACGATCTGAAGATGCTCAGCTTCATCGACTTTGATTTCTCCCTCACCGTGCAAATGCCAGGCACTGTGGTCCGCGCAGACGGAGCTGAAATTTCGGGAAATACTGCCGTCTTCACTGATATCGCCGCAGTTATCAAAGGGATCGAAGTAGAAGGCAAGAAAGTTGCTGACGGCTCAAGCGCGGCAGCGGCTCCGAAGAAAGATCCAAAATCAGAAAACTCATCTGCTGCTGCAAACAAAGCTGCTACCTCAGGCAGCTTCCCGTGGATGACCGTGGGTGTGATCGGGATCATCTTTGTACTGGCAGTGATCGTGCTGATTGCAGTGATTGCGATTTTCGCAAAGCGTAACAAAAACAACTCCAGCGTTAATCCATATGCAGGCAATTACCCTGGAGCAAATACTTTCCAAAACGGCTACCAGCCACAAGGAGGGTATCAGCCCGGTGCCGTCAATCAAGGTACTTACGGGCAAGGCACCGCAGCTCAAACCGCTTTTGGACAGCAAACTCCAATGCCTTCTCAAGGCGGATTTGCACAAGGCGCAGCAGCTCAGGAATTCTTCTCTGCACCGGCCCCCGCACCTGCAGCTGGTGGGCAATATCAAACGCCGCAAACTCCACAAGCTCAGCCAGCGCAGCCCAGCCAGGGAGCAGTACCGCCGCCAGCAAATGGAATGCATAATTCAGCATTTGGCAGTGAGCAATAAGTACTGATCGCGATACTGGCAGCAGTTTGGATAAAACAAATCCGGCAATACTGCATTAAAATTACCCGCGCGAATTATTCGCTGGAAAATTCGGTGCCCAGGCCTTCCGACACGGAATCGCCTGGGCACCTTTATCTCGAAAATTAGCGTGGAATTATTTTACACAAAGCTTAGTCAAGCAGCGGTGTGCGGACAATTGTCTGCTCACGCCCCGGCCCGACACCGATCGAAGAAATCCGGCAGCCGGAAAGCCGTTCGAGCTGCAAAATATATTGCTGCGCATTTTCTGGCAGATCCGCAAAGGTCTTGCACTCGGAAATGTCTTCCTCCCAGCCAGGGAAGTATTCATAAATTGGCTTTGCATGATGCATTGCGGTCTGTGAATCCGGCATATCTTCGACCCGCTGCCCGTCAATATCGTAAGCTACACAAACCGGAATCTGCGCTAGACCAGTAAGCACATCAAGCTTTGTAATCACGATATCGGTAAGCGAATTAACCATCGTGGCATAGCGTGCTACGACGGAATCGTACCAGCCACAACGCCGTGGGCGCCCGGTGGTCACGCCATATTCTCCGCCAACTTCGCGCAGGCGTTCACCGTCTGCATCG
Organism: Arcanobacterium hippocoleae; assembly: GCF_031456295.1. Taxonomy (NCBI): domain Bacteria; kingdom Bacillati; phylum Actinomycetota; class Actinomycetes; order Actinomycetales; family Actinomycetaceae; genus Arcanobacterium; species Arcanobacterium hippocoleae. Next base: position 1,491,483 of record NZ_JAVDUJ010000001.1, on the reverse strand, counting down.
AAGAGTTCGGTAGGGAATGGACCTTCGCCAACACGCGTAATATATGCCTTTGCCACACCCACAACACGATCAATTCGCCGCGGCCCTACACCTGAGCCAGTACAAGCACCAGCGGCAGTACACGAAGATGATGTAACGAACGGATAGGTGCCATGATCGATATCGAGCATTGTCGCCTGACCCGCCTCGAAAGCTATCATTTTGCCAGCATCAAGCGCATGGTTCAGCTCTGCCGTGGCATTCATCAGCATCGGTTTTACCCGGTCTGCATACGAGAGTAGATCATTGGTGATCGCATCAACATCGAATTGTTCGTCGAGCAGCGATTCAAGCATTACGTTCTTTTGCGCAAGTGCACCTTCCACCTTTTGCCGCAAAATTGACGGATCAAAAAGGTCTTGAATCCGGATCCCAATGCGGTTCATCTTATCTGCATACGTTGGACCGATCCCACGCCCAGTGGTGCCGAGTTTGCGTTTACCCAGCATCCGCTCATTTACCGCATCCATTTTCTTGTTGTATGACGGAATTACGTGCGCATTACCTGAAATACGCAGGCGCGATGGATCCATTCCGCGTGCCTCAAGATCTGCGATTTCAGCAAAAAGCACTTCCAGATCCACTACTACACCGTTACCGATCACCGGGATACAATTCGGCGTGAGAATCCCGGCTGGAAGTAAATGCAAGGCAAATTTTTCGCCATCAACCACTACAGTGTGGCCGGCATTATTCCCGCCATTAAACTTAACCACATAATCTACTTTAGTGCCCAGCTGATCTGAAGCCTTACCTTTACCTTCATCGCCCCATTGTGCACCGACGATAACTACTGCTGGCATTTACTTGCATCCTTTAGTTTTGGCGCTCTCGCGCTTACTGAATTGGTTAATTTGCAAGATGCACATACGCACGTCTTACTGCCCAAGTCTAATATGCGAGATGAAAAAAAGCAGCCTTTTTCATATTCCGAAATAAATTAATGCATATTTTAGATTTCTTAACAGATTGTGGTGATCGGATTTTGGTTGCAAAATCCGATCACCACAAGTACTTCAAATCATGCAGTAATCCTGGCATTGTTCTGCTTTACCGCATCAGCCACAAGCATTTGCAGCTACTATTACAGCAAATTCACGAATATCAATGATCTGCTTCACTTCCAAGAGTGGAATCGCCCAATATTCACCGTCGCGAAATAATTTAATCAACGCAGTACGCTTTTAACTTTTCGCGATCGTAATACTCCATTGAGCTTCCCCAACTTGCCGGAAATCGACTACTGGATATCCTGCCTGCGCAGCCCAGGCAGGAATTGAATCCGTTGCTTGAGTGCAGTCAAAATCAATCTGCAGTAAATCTCCCGCATTCAGCCCGGCAATCGCATTTTTCGCTTCAACTAATGGAAATGGGCAAACCTGCCCGAGTGTATCAAGCCGATAGGTATTACCATTTCCACCCGCAGCTATCGGAGTTACTTCTTGTTTTTTCCGTTTTAATTTTAAAAATCCCATTACTGCCTCACTATTTTTCACTGGATTTTTCAATGATTCTTTGATTCTTTTCAATAAATTCGATTTTTCAGTCAAATAACTTAACTGTGTTTCTTCAAATGTATCCGCACACGCATAAGTGCTCAGACAGCAGCCGCAAATGCAGCCGCAAATGCAACCGCAAATGCAGCCGCACTGCAGTAAAAATCTAACTTTGCACTACTAATTTCACTTGTGCAGTTTTCTGCGGCTGAATCAATAATTTTGCGCCAATCCCTACTCCGATAAAGGTAAACAACAGTGCAGCCCAGCCTTGCCACGAAAACAGTGCAGTGTAAACCAGCGAATTCCCAATCGAGCATCCGCCAGCAATTGCAGCGCCTATTCCCATCAGGCTTCCGCCCCAAATTGCCCGCACGACGGTTTTCGCATCAGGCACGCGGATTTTGAATTCGCCCGAAAGTTTTGCCGCCAGATACGAGCCGGGAATTATTCCGAGCACAAAAAGCATCCCCCAGTCAATCAGCTGCGTATTTCCTGTTGTTAGAAATGCAATGATATTTGCCGACGGTGTTGTGACCCCGAGTCCAGCGGCTCTTCCCGTGGCTTCCGAGAGCGGATAAGCTATTGCAGCTATTATTCCAACCGCGAGCGCAGTGGCGTTTGGACTCCATCTCTTTTCAAAAAGCAGATGTGCGATACCGCTTCTTTTTGCTGGCAATGCGGCAATTTTCGCCGTCTGCTGATGTTGGCGGTAAAACAGGTAACTCACGAAAATAGCGAATGCAATTACGAGCACCCACGGCGAGATTCCGAATGTGCCGTAAATAGTATTTTCGGAAAGTTCGTAGCTGCGCGCTGAGTGCTCAAGAGGCTGCCCGATTCCGTGTTTCATTACCGCACTTGAAAAAGCGTAGAAACCGAGTGCCACCCAAGACCCAACAAGCCCTTCGCCGCTGCGATAATAAGTACCGGTGGCGCATCCGCCAGCGGCCACGATTCCAATACCGAAAATCAGTGAACCGCCTGCTACTGCGAGCGGGGCGAAAGCTTCCAGTGCGGGATGAATTAAATCCAAACTTACGAGAATCTGCACGATTACTGCTTGCACTGCAATTGCCAGGAGAAATGCTTTCAGCCAGCGGGTTGCACCGGAAAGCCAGACGTCACGAAAAGCGCCAGTTACGCAAAAGCGTCCGCGCTGAAAAATAAAACCGAGAATAAGCCCAATAATTAAGCCGGAAAGTAACATTTTTAACCTTTGAATCTTTGAAATTTACGTTTCAAAATGCACTGAGATGCATTTTGCGAATTGTGATCTGCCAGGAAACGGATAACGGCTGCAGCGCACCGCATCTGATTTGCCGGATCCGTATTTTGTAATGATTACGCCGAGCTGGAATCTGAAGTAGTTTGCAGTGAAACACTTAAAACACTAATCGCACAGTTATTTGCCTGAGACGTATTTGCTTGACTCGTATTTGCCTGACATGTATTTACATGACTTGTGAAAACTAAAATCTGCAAAATCAAGCCGAAATATTCGATACTTCCGCGATGAAAGCGGTAATTTCTACAAAGCTATAAGTTTGAGCACGATTTCGGACGAGCAATTAACTGCTTTCCGCAAATAGCAGCGAGTGCATTATGGCGAAGCTGCTGCTTAGATCGCCAAGCTCGGCATGGTACAGCTATCAAAACAGCAACAACACATCAATACGCCGAAGCTAGCGGCGGATGCATGCTGTGCGAAGATAGCCATTCGATACCCTTTCAAGATTCGGGCTTCAGCTGGCTGCAAATTAGTCTGCTGTGCAGTATATGCACATTTTTCTGCATGTATTTCGATTTATTCATTTGCATATTGCATACATGCCTAGGCTGAAGCGCTTTGGATGAGAATGATGGTAGCAGAGAAAAAGTTGAATAAAAAGTTGACGATTTTTGCTTATGTAAGCCAAAGCAAATCCTGCTGCCAGTTACGTTGGTTTCTGATCAGATTCGGGATTGTGCAGTGGTTTCGGTATTTTCGGCAAAAATAAAATTAGTTGCGGAGTGGACTTAAACCCACTCCGCAACTAATAGTTTTAAATTATTTCAGCAGAATCTGAAATCTGGAATGCGGAACGTAAAAACGCTGCGCAGAAAACCTTACTTCATCTTCTTACCGATGGAACCGAGACGTTCGCAAGCTTCTACCACGCGGGCAGCCATGCCAGCTTCTGCAGCCTTGCCCCATGCGCGCGGATCGTACTTCTTCTTGTTGCCAACTTCGCCGTCAACCTTCAACACGCCTTCGTAGTTGGTAAGCATCCAGTCAACTACCGGACGGGTGAATGCATACTGTGTGTCGGTATCAACGTTCATCTTGATTACGCCGTTTGCCACTGCGGTTGCGATTTCTTCGTCAGTAGAACCAGAGCCGCCGTGCATCACGAGATCGAATGGACGCTTGTCGAGACCGAAGTGAGCTGCAACTTCTTCCTGAATCGTGCCGAGGATTTCTGGACGCAGCTTCACATGCCCTGGCTTGTAAACGCCGTGTACATTTCCGAAAGTAAGAGCGGTGATGTAGCGGCCGTTTTCTCCCAGACCAAGTGCTTCCACGGTCTTAATACCGTCTTCGGTGGAGGTGTAAAGCTTTTCGTTGATTTCGCCGACTACGCCGTCTTCTTCACCGCCGACAACACCGATTTCAACTTCGAGAACCGTCTTTGCAGCTGCCGCCTTTGGCAGGAGACGCTTTGCAACTTCGAGATTTTCTTCGAGAGGAATTGCAGAGCCGTCGAACATATGAGACTGGAAGAATGGAAGACGACCAGCCTTGACTTCTTCAATTTCCAGATCGATGAGTGCTTCGGTCCAGGTTGGAAGATTATCCTTGGTGCAGTGATCGGTGTGAAGTGCGACGGTTACGTCGTAATTCTTTGCAATTTCACGCGCGTAAGCAGCCATTGCAAGCGAACCTGCAACACGATCTTTCACAGTGGAACCTGACCAGTATTCAGCGCCACCTACGGAAACCTGAATAATACCGTCAGACTCTGCTTCTGCAAAGCCTTGAATTGCTGCGGTGAGCGTCTGGGAAGACGTCACGTTAATTGCTGGGTATGCAAACTTGCCCTCGCGTGCGCGATTAAGCATTTCGTTATAAACCTCAGGGGTTGCAATAGCCACGGAAAAACTCCTTTGAATGGATTTTTAGAACAGTACAATTATTTCACTATTTTGCGTTTCGTTCTAGGTCTTAAGCAATGTGCCGGCACGAATTTTCACACCTGGAAACCGGCGATCAGTTTTGTACAGATACCTGCAATCCACAAAATCGTTGGATAGTAAAATATATTCACCCATCCAGGAATCGGTGCATCTGTATCAAAACGTGGTGCACGATAATGCAAAATTGCCACACCGATTGCCGGGGTCAAGAAAAGTATCGCCCCCATAAAACCAGCCGAAAACATCATTCGATTTTCCATTCCCCACATCAAGTAGAAGACACCAATGAAAGCACCAAGCACCACTCCAAGCGGCGCAACTGAAAAGCGTGTACCCACGTTAAACAAAAGCAGCCAAAGTAAAGCAGCCACAAGTAATACAGCCGTCAAAAAATAACGTATAACATGTTTCTGATTATCAAAATGGCGCAAAGCATAGATTACAATCAGGCTAACGACCAAAGCCCACAACGGATTTTGCCTAGAAAAATCGAAATAAGTATGCGAATAAACCAAATCATAAGGAATCTCACTAAGCACACTCATACTTAAACTCAAGCCAATCATTTTTGGTAGCGAAGCACCGTGCTTAATTGTAAGAACAGTCAGAAATGCAACAATGGGTAATGCCGCCCATGATATAAGCTCAGCCAGAATCGCAATTGTCAGACGCGCAAATGAAACATTCTCCATCGATTCCTGAGTGGGAAGTACGAGAAAAGAAGATACTATAGACAAACTAAGGAAGAAGTAGACTACGCGAATCAAAGAATCTGTAGTCCACCCCTTCCCTAGTGGTGATTTTTGCTGAATCAATCGGCTGATTCCTTTACTTTAATTTGCTTTATTCCGTGCTAAATTGCGCTTCTTTAACCACAACTTAGCTTATCCTTTGACGGAACCAGACATCGATTCCTGGTAAAAACGCTGCATCACGATAAACAAGATTGCAATCGGAATCGACACGCATACAGCACCCGCAGCAAAGCGGGCAAACCAATCAAAAATGTACTCTTTTTCAAGCATCTTCCATAAGCCCAATGCGACAGTGTAGTTTTCTTGCGTACGAGCAATTGCTTTTGCCATTACAAAGTCCAGCCACGGAGTGAGGAAAGAGATAATTGCTTGGTAGACAATCATCGGCTTTGTCAGCGGCAAAATAATCTTTGTAAAAATCTGAAAACGTGTACATCCATCAAGCAAAGCTGCTTCATCGAGCGAATATGGAATGGTATCCATATACCCTTTCATTACATAGAATCCTGCACCAGAACCTGCAGAATAAACGATAATTAGTGCCAGATTTGTAGTCCAACCAGCTGTCAGCCCCATTGTTTTCAGAATAAAATATATTGCTACAACGGCCATGATCCCTGGAAACATCCCTAAAATAAGTGCAACATTCATATACACTTTTCGGAATTGGAAACGTAAGCGTGAAAGCGCATAAGACACAATCAGCACAAAGGTAACCGAAATAATGCATGTAAATACTGCAACAATTAGCGTATTCATGAACATTCGCGGAAAATCAAGTACTGATCGATCACTAAAAAGCTGAATATAGTTATCGAAAGTCCACTCTGTTGGAAAGAACGTGGTGTTAAATGGTGCCGTATTCTTGTTGAAAGACTCTGCCAAAACCCACAAAATTGGTATCACCCAAATAATCGCCAAGGTTGCAAGGAACGTATGTACTAGCGCATCTGTGGCTTGGCGGGCACGATTCTTTGATTTTATAATAGCCATCACTGGAATCCTTCTTCATTCCTATAAGATCCACTACGACGGTAGGTAAGTAAACCAACCATAGCAAGCGCGATAAAGGTCAAAATACCAATTACTGCGCCGATGTTATAATCTCCACGATCTACCGTGAGTTTATACAACCAAGTGATAAGTAAATCCGTTTTCCCAGCAGAGGAACCAACCGGAGTTGGATCACCTCCAGAGAGCAAATAAATCACATTGAAATTGTTTACATTTGCGGTGAAAGTAGTAATTAGATATGGGGTCATCACAAAAAGCATATATGGCATCGTTACATTTCTAAATGTCTGCCACCAGCTCGCTCCATCTAGTTTTGCAGCTTCATAAAGCTCAGCTGGAATATTTTGTAAAATTCCCGTGACCTGCATAATCGTGTACGGAATACCAATCCAGAGATTGATAATAATTACAGTAACGCGAGCCCAATTGGCATCTGTAAAAAATGGTAACGCCGAATCAATCCACCCATAATCTTGCAACAAACGATTAATAATACCTTCTTGTTGCAACATTGAGCGAAGAACTAGCAGAGAGACGAATTGCGGAACGGCAACAGAAAGTGAGAATACCGCACGCCAGAAAGCTTTACCGTGAGTAGTCTTGCGATTAATAATCATTGCCATAAACATTCCAAGAAAATAATTCAAGAATGTGGCAAAAAAAGCCCATACAATCGTCCAGGTCAAGACCGAAAAGAAGAGCTGAGCATTCACATTTCCACCATTGCCAAAGACAACGGCAAAATTATCCAATCCAACCCAATCAAATTTCTTTGAGTGCTCTGAATCATACGATGTAAACGCCATCGAAATCATGAATACTAAAGGCAACACCGTAAAAATTAGAATTCCGAGCGTTGGCAAACTCATAAATAGCCATGCCGAATTCGAATCGGTGAGCTCATGCAAATCTTCCCAAATGGTATGTGCTTTTCCGCTTCTTACAATTTGCTGTTGGGCTTTAAATGCTGAACGCATTGCAGTCTGCGCAAACCAAAGTGCTGCAAATATAAGAAATACTGTGGCTACCCCATTAAGTAATATCTCAACTGAGGGTTTAGCCGTCTCGTAAACCCAGAACCCGTCTACCTTCACACGAGTTTCTTCACCAGTACCCAAACCTGGTACTTCTGCAAGATGATATACGCCGCTTGCTGCTATGAATACGAAAAAGCCAATTTCTGCGGATAGAAATAAAACACCTTTGACAATTTGTTTACGTGCAATATTTCCTAGACCCCAAATTAAAAGTGAGAGCTTTGTGAGTAAATCTCCATAAATCCATGCAAGTTTAAAGGAATACTGCGAGGGCTCATCAGAACGTTTTTGTGTCCTCTTCTTTTTCTTCTTCACATGGTTCAGATTGCTTTCTGCAATCATACTAGGATCCGCAGAAGTTGATTCGTTAAGCGCAGAAAGCGTACTAGGGTTGGTAGTTGTGTTCATCCCCTACCTCCTTAACTTTCTAATTCTTTGATCTTTAACTTCATTGTTAAATATAAGCCACTGGACAGTAGGAAAATCCGCCCAGTGGCTTATTGTCAATTCTTACTTGTTGAACGCCTCTTGCAAAGCGGTTGTCTTCTCTGCTGCGTTAGACTCAGTAATTTCACCGTTCACAATTGCTTTCGCGAAGTTTTCACCTGGTTCCCAGAAGGTACCCATTTCTTTAATAGTAGGCTGAAGTATGGAATTGTTAGCAATCACTTCAAACAGCGCTACTGCCACTGGATCCTTCGAAATAGTTGAATCAGCTGCAAGTGTCTTTGCTACTGGAATCGTGCCACGAATCTCATAATGAGCCTTTTGTGCTTCATCCGATGCAAGGAATGCTGCGAACTGGGAAGCAATCTTTGTATTCTTTGAGTTTGGATTGTATGCAGCCGCTTTCGAACCCGAGAAAGAACGAAGTTGCACCTGTTCACCGCCGAGGTTATACATTGGCAATGCTGCTACTGCATAGTTATCGCCAAGAGCTTCCTGCACATTCTTTGCATCCCATGCACCACTAAAGATTGCATCTACTGTGCCGGATTTTAAGCCGCCTAAACCAGCCCCTTCCACATCATTTACAAAATTTGCATTTTTTGCAAGATTTACCAGATATTTTGTAACTTCTTCTTGCTTTGGACCATAGTTGATGCCCGCCTTTGCATCAAGACCATTTTCACCGAAGAATGTACCGCCTGCACCAACATAGAATGATGGGTAATACCACGCGTTTGAAAGAGGGAAGGCAACTTTACCCTTTGCAAGCATCGTATCAAGGCTCTTTACATCTTCAGCAGAGAATTTTGCCTTATTGTAGTACATAAACCAAGTATTTGGTTCGGTTGGCAGACCATATGCCTTGCCATCCTTATCAGAAACGGACGCAATCATCGTCTCTGAATTTTGCTTCTTTAACTGCTCCATACCTTCGTCGGAAAGTTCGCCGATGGCAGTAGCTTCAAGTAATGAACCAAGTTGGTCATTTGCAAATAGATACACATCAGCTGCAGCTGCAGGATCTGCATTTACCGTTTTCGCTGCGTCTCCTTCAGATACAACAGCATTCTTCCAAGTAATCTTGTATTCTGGATGTGCTTTCTCGAAAGCAGCCTCCATCTTCGGCAACCACGCATTAGAGTCAGTTTGGTCTTCCTGCGGAGCCCAAACTGTCAAATTTGCTTCACTTGCGGCACCTTTACCATCAGCTTTTTTACCAGCATCACTGCCTGAGCACGCGCTAAGAGATAATGCAAGTACTCCTGCAGCTGCTACAGCTATCCTCATGGACTTCTTCATACCATGTCACCACCTTTGGTTTTGAATGTTTATTGTGTGTCATTTGCATAATTCAAATCGAATGCACGAGTTGAATTTATTAATGAAAATTTTGTAGACGCTCAGCACAATCGCTTCAGCGACCTTGCCTTATGTCACTTGAGATTGATTATAGACGGCTTATAAATGCTTTCAACGAGAAAATTGCTTATGCAAGAATTCTGTATAAATCATAAAATTTCTCGACTCTTAGCAATCTTCAAAGCAATCAAAAAACGGCATATTTTCAGGATTTTACAGAAAATATTGAAATGCGCCGTACTCTGCGAAGGAAATATTCTTGCAAGAAATCTTTCCTGCACAGCACATTCAAGCACACGTCCTTAAAATATCTTCGTCAGCTTTCATAGGCGAGAGAGTATTTATTATTAGGAAGCTTTTTCTGATGACGACAATTACTTATGCAGTTCACGTTCACTAGCGAAGTCCGCATAAATTTTCAAAAATCAATCACCGCATTAGAAAAAATCGCTTTTCCACGCAAATTTTCATAATAGTTTTTGCAGGTTTCCAACGAAACTAATTTCATCCATGCAACCCTACGGGAAAATTATGTAAATTAAGCTCACATGGCAGGATTTCTAGATCAAGCCCATATAGTAGCTCTCACAGCTTGAAACCAAAGAAAGACACTCACTCCAAACGTTAGGTACACAAATTGCAATTAATTCACGATTCACTCCCGCACCAAGAATGGTGGAAAGACGCAGTGATCTATCAGGTTTATCCAAAGTCCTTCGCATCGAGCAAAGGACCCGTCGGCGATTTGCGCGGGATCACGAACCGGCTTGAGCATATTGCCCGTCTTGGCGTTGATGCTCTCTGGCTTTCCCCGTTCTACACTTCACCGCAAAAAGATGGCGGATACGATGTAGCCGACTACCGGCAAGTAGATCCAATGTTTGGCACAAACGAAGATGCCTTTGCTTTGATTGCACGCGCTAATGAACTCGGTTTACGCGTGATTGTAGATCTCGTGCCAAACCATACTTCCGATCAGCATGGATGGTTTCAGGCAGCATTACGCGGCGGAAAAGACGCCCCCGAACGGGCATCCTACTGGTTCCGTGACGGCAGTGGAGCAGATGGAGAAAACCCACCCAATGACTGGCTCTCAATTTTTGGCGGCTCGGCATGGACGCGGATTTGTGATCGCGCCGATGCGCCCGGATCCCCGTGGGAAAATGACCGGCAATGGTATTTGCATCTCTTCGACGAGAGCCAACCTGATTTGAATTGGGAAAATCCTGCCGTCCGCGAAGAATTCTGCGATATTCTTCGTTTCTGGCTCGATCATGGAGTAGCAGGATTCCGAGTTGATGTAGCGCACGGATTAGTGAAAGATCCGGAATTGCCAAACTGGCAATTCCATTGGGAAATGGTCAATGGCGGAAGCGAACTTGCCGAAAATGTGCCGCACCCGCCAATGTGGAATCTGCCTGCCGTACACGAAATCTACCGGCAATGGCGCAAAGTACTTGACGAATACGGCACTGACCGGATGCTTGTAGCAGAAGCATGGGTTGATCCGCTCTCCGAAATGGCAAAGTATGTGCGTGCAGACGAAATGAGCCAGAGTTTCAATTTCCCATTCCTCTGCGCCCCATTTGCAGCATCCGCATATCATCAAGTGATTTCCGAATCATTCACCGAGCTGGATCTTGTTGGCGCACCTGCTACCTGGGTACTTTCAAATCATGACGTAGTTCGTGCCGTATCACGCTTTGGTCTATCGGATACCGGGAAAAGTAGTAATGGAATTTTTGCTCATGCGGAACAGCCGAATCTGATTCTCGGAAAACAGCGTGCTCTTGCTGCACACATGCTCCAAAGCGCACTTCCCGGATCTTGCTATATTTATCAGGGTGAAGAACTAAATCTTCCCGAACATACCACTCTTCCAAATGAATACCGGCAAGATCCCGCATTTTTCCGGACGAACGGGAACGAAGCCGGTCGCGACGGGCAGCGTGTGCCAATGCCTTGGGAAGCTAGCCTCCCCGCATTCGGTTTTTCGCCAAACGGAACTTCCTGGCTTCCACAACCAGCAGAATGGGCAGAAATAGCTGTCGATAAGCAAAATAGCGATTCCGCCTCGGCACTTTCTTTCTTCCAAAAAATGTATGCCTTGCGCAAAAAATTAAAACTCGGGCAGGCTGCTTTGTTTGATGCCCTCACACCTGCTGATGAAAGCGAAATAAACCATCTGCATTATGTTTCCCGGATTGACGGGAGATCTGATGTACATATCCTGATAGCTTTTCATGAGCCCGTGACAATTCCGGAAAATGCGCAGATCCTGCTCGCTTCCACAGCGATCGATACAGTACTGCCGGCAAACTCAGCCGTCTGGTATCTGCTCAAGGAATAAATCTCAGCAGTTTCTATATTGCAAATTTTATTTTCGGTGGTGTTTTGCGTATTTCACGCCTGACACCACCGAAAATTTTTCTCCCTGATATTATCAAGAGCAGGACGAATACGATTTGCAAATATTTTGTGAACAGCTCGCAATGCTCATCGGGAATTTCTGATAAAGAAAGGTAAAGGCGATATAAAGTGCATGCCAAAAAAGAAAAGCATGACGTCAATTTTTTGCAACGGCTTTCTGCCAAAGCAGCAGATTTTCCGCACAACACAGCCAAAACGTCCTGCAATTTAGGCAAAATCGCTAAGAAAATCGGCACAAGATTTGCCATAACCGCCGCTGGAAAATCCCCCGCAAGCTCATCTACTGCCGCTGCCGCTTTCAGCAAACCTGCAAATTTCAGCAAGCCCGCTGATTTCACTCCCGATTTTGATGTAATCATCGTCGGCGCTGGCGTAGCTGGTTCCGTTGCAGCAATCGATCTTGCGCGCAAAGGCCATAATGTGGCATTGATTGAACGCGGGCAGACGCCGGGTGAAAAAAATCTTTCAGGCGGAATTTTCTATTCGCGCATCATGGAGCAGATTTTCCCCAATTTTCTCACAGCAGCTCCAATCGAGCGCAAAATTACTCGCAACATAATTTCTTTCCTCAACAACGATTCACATGTAAATATCGACTATTGGGATAATCGGCTCGCAGATCCAGTTAATGCCGTCAGTGTACTGCGCGGAAAACTTGATGCCTGGCTTGCTGATCAAGCTGAAGCAGCCGGCGTAATGCTGATGCCCGGCGTGAAAGTTGATCAGCTGCTTCACACTGAAGCCGGGGAAGTCTGCGGAATTATTGCAGGCGAAGAGGAGCTTACCGCGAATATCGTGATTGCAGCCGACGGCGTAAATTCCTTTCTTGCCCAAGAAGCAGGAATCCGCGAAAAACAGCCTGATCAGAATCTTGCCGTCGGCGTGAAATCAGTGTACAAACTGCCGGCAGAAAAAATTACGGAACGATTCAACCTTGGGCGAAATACTCACGACGGCGCCGATACTCCCAACAGCATCCCCGCAGACGGTGCAGCATTCGCTTTTGTCGGTGATGCGACACAAGGCGTTGCCGGCGGCGGATTCCTTTACACGAATCATGACACAATTTCAGTTGGAGTGGTGCTTCGGCTTGATGATCTCCAAGCAAAAGGGCTCAGCTCAGCCGAAATTCACGACCATTTTCTAAATCATCCTGCAATCATCCCGTATTTGAAAGACGCACAGCCAATTGAATACGGCTGCCATTTGACGATCGAAAACGGACCCGCAATGGTCGCGCAACCAATTAGCGCACCTGGCTTCTTGATCATTGGCGATGCGGCTGGTTTTACAATCAACAATGGTTTCACAATCCGGGGAATGGATTTGGCTGCGCAAAGTGCTCTCTGTGCAGCCAAAACAGCCGATAATGCGCTTACTGCCAACAATTTTTCGGCAGCAGCAATGAGCCAGTATCGCGCAGAAATTTCAGCTTCTTGGCTCGGCGCAGATTTAGATCATGCGAGACATCTTCCCGAATTTCTCGAAAATCCGCGAATTTTTGAAAATTATGGGCAAATGCTTGCCGATACGTTATACGGGATTTACAACATTGATTTACAACCGCGCAAACCGCTTCGAAAAATTGCGTTTACCGCTCTGCAAAATACGGGCGTGAAGTTGACGCAGGCAGCACGTGATGGAATCGCAGCACTGCGTGCTTTTTGAGCGGAAAATTCACGCCCGCTCCAGAGCGCAAAACACGCGTTACAATTAACCGTATCAATGCCGTAACGAGTAACGCAGCAACAGACACAAGTATTAATTTCGCAAAAGATTTGGATTTTTACGATGGCACGATCTGCTTCACACCAACATTTGGCACATACAAATTTTGAAACTGACGAGATTGGGCATATCCAGATAAATCAACAACTCGTTCAGCTCGCCGGTATCGGCGAGACGTTGATCAAAGTTTGCCCAGCCGGTGTGTATTCACGTGATTCACATGGCGAAATCCAAGCCGAATACGCTGCATGTTTAGAATGCGGCACTTGCCGGCAAATCGCTCCCGAGGGCGCACTTAGCTGGCATTATCCGCGCGGTGCATATGGGGTAATGTATACCCAAGGTTAAAACTCAAACATCGGCTGAAAACATGTGACCAGACGAATAATTCTCGGCAGAGTTTCGTTCAGACGCGATATTGCGCAACCCACCAGTGCATTGCAATTGCAGCCGCAGCTGCCACGTTCATTGAACGCGTCGAACCAAACTGCGGAATATACACGGCTTTATCGCATTGCTCCAGCAAATGCGGGGTAAGCCCATTTGACTCCTGCCCAAATACGAGCAGGCAGCGTTTTGGCAGTTCCGTCTTTTCCAGCTGCGTTGATCCCGGCAGATTATCTACCGCTACCAGCACATAGTTGTTATCACGCGCCCATGCGGCAAGATGATTCGGATCTGGATGGGAATATACTTCCATGTATCTGTCGGTCATTACCGTACCGCGCCGATTCCACTTATTCCGCCCAACAATATGTACTCCGCTAACATTGAAAGCGTTTCCGGTGCGCACGATTGACCCAATGTTCAAATCATGTTCCAGATTCTCGATTGCAATCTGCAGTTCGGAACGTGTTTTTGCAAGATCTTCCCGGATTGCTTCAATTGACCAGTAGCGGTATTTATCAACCACATTGCGATGATCTCCCTCACGCAGCAACTGTAAATCTAATCGGGGATCATCTGGGAATTCGCCTTCCCAAGGGCCAACGCCGTCGATTTGGGTTTGATAATCCGGACTATTTTGGTCAAGCACCGTCTTTTTACTCTTCCGTTCCCCTAATTTAAGTTTTTCATACGGGATTTCTAATGACGGTAATTCTTGCCTGCGCTGTTTTCCATCTTCCATACGTTTAAGTCTACAATCAGCGCACGATCACCTTACAACCGACCCGACATTTTCGGACCAGCCACCTTCCGCACTAAAGCACGCGGAGCAATTTTCAACGCACAATATGCTGCTTTGTAAAGTAAAGACGGCACAACGATCACTTTTTTCCGACGAGCACCTTCGATTGCAGCATTTGCTACATCATGCACATTCAGAAACATCCATTCAGCCCACTGCCCGGCATCAACCTGCGCATTTTGATGGAAATTCGTGTGCATCAATCCTGGAAGGACTGCCGTCACATTCACACCTGTGCCCTCCAGATCGCACGCAAGCCCTTCAGTGAAAGTTTTCATCCATGCCTTCGCTGCAGAATAAGTTCCTTGCGCAGTGAGCGCAGTAATTGAAGAAATATTGATGACGGTACCGCGCCCACGCGCAGTCATCGTACCGAGCGCTGCATGAGTTAGCAGCATTACCGCATTGATCATCACATTCGCCGCACCGAGTTCTTTTGCGATCGACCCAGCAATAAATTCTTGCCCTAACCCCATTCCAGCATTGTTTACGAGCAACGTAATTGGCATACTCTGTGATTTGAGCCGTTTTGCTACTCGTTCCACGCCGTCAGCACGCGACAAATCCGCAGGCAGTACTTCTACCGCCACGTTCGCTTTCTGCCGCAGCTCCTCAGCTAATTCCTGCAATCGCGCTTCATTGCGCGCTACGAGTACAAGATCATTTCCTTCAGCTGCGAGAATCCAGGCAAATTCAGTGCCTAACCCAGAACTCGCACCAGTAATAAGTGCATTCCCCATACATCTAAGCGTAATTTATTTTTCTACTTCTTACATATTTTCTGACATATTTATCATCACCAGAGACGGTTTCCCACCCGTTCAGATACACGTCAGCAGCCTGAAATCACGCATATTTCAGCACTTTGCTTTGCTCCAATTCGCTCCTGAGAGCCTCCTTGATAAAACCGGAAAATCTAATTGCGGATCTGCTCAAGAACGAAAATAATTTCAAATGCACTAGAATAACCGCTATGAAACTAGCTACCTGGAACATCAACTCTGCCCGCGCTCGCGTAGAGCGTATTCTTGACGTATTGGAACGTCACGATTTAGATGTATTAGCATTGCAGGAAATCAAATGTAAGACGGAACAGTTTCCAGGCAGCGAATTTACCGATCGCGGCTATCAGGTGGCAGCTCACGGTGTAAACCAGTGGAATGGGGTTGCACTGATTTCTCGTCTTGAAATGACGGATGTGCGCCTTGAATTTCCGCACCAACCGGGGTTTACTAAAGGAATACCCGCGCCAGATAGTGCGCTGAAGTATTTGCCCGGGATCCCAGAAGCACGCGCAATCGGTGCAAAAATCACCGGCGTTGATATTTGGAGCCTCTACGTGCCTAATGGGCGCGCCGTAAACGATCCGCACTATTTTTACAAACTTGATTTTCTCGCTCATTTGCAGAATTTTGCTGATGCACAATTAGCAGCAGACCCGCAGGCAAAATTTGCTTTCGTCGGAGATTGGAATGTGATTCCAACCGATCAAGATGTTTGGGATCCTGCCGCAATGCCTGACGGGCTATATCTCAGCGATTCTGAGCGGGCAGCATTCGATGCTTTTCACAAATCAGGAATGCGTGAAGTCTCCCGCGATTTTGCTGCCGGATACACTTTTTGGGATTATCAAAAGTTGCGTTTTCCAAAGAATGAGGGGATGCGCATTGACTATGTTTATGCTTCTCCCGCTTTAGCTGATTGTGCACAAAATGCATTTATCGATCGGGATGAACGGAAAGGGCAGGGCGCTTCCGATCACGTGCCCGTCATTGTTGATTTCAAATAAATTTTTCAACACTTTTGCGTGATGTAAGTTTTCACACTGCCAGTTCACAGCGCACGCATCTGCGCGGTAAGCTCCGGCCAGAGCGCGAGATGCGTTTGGCCAAATCGTTGCGCCCCTAAAAATACACCAGCTTTCCCGATTTGCGGATCGACCCACAAGAATGAGCCCGATTGCCCAAAATGCCCAAATGTATCCGGGGAAAATTCTGGCGCCAGCCAATGCGGAGTTTTCTTGGAGCGGATTTCAAACCCGAGCCCCCAAGTGTTATTTTTCTGCCTTCCGTATCCGGGCAGGATCCCGGGGATTCCGTCAAAAGCCGGAATCGTAGCAGTGCTCATCAGTTCTCTGGAAATCAATGTGGGCGCAAGCAGTTCGCCCGCAAAGCGCAGCAGCGAATCGAGCGTTGAACGACCAGAATCGGCGATCGAACCAGAAATTTCGGTAGTATCCATCCCTAAAGGTTGCAATACCCTGCGTTTGATATAGTGTGCAGCTGTTTCTCCCGTGCGTTCTTCGACCCACTGCGCAAGCACATCAAAACCGTAATTCGAGTAGATCCGCCGTTTACCTGGCTGCGCGATTGCAGCTCCCGGAGTGGACGGTAGTCCAGATGCGTGGGCAAGCAAATGCAAAAGTGTAGATTTTTCCGGCCCAGCTGCTTCGTCAAGCTGAAAATCACCGTTTTCAATTCCAGTTAAGACGGCATAAGCAGCAATTGGTTTCGTCACTGAAGCCAGGGCAAAAGTCTCATCTGGATCACCAACGAGTAGCTGCAACTCGGGTAGCGCAGACTCTGCCCGATCTTCAGACGACGCTGCAGCAGCAAGCGGCTTTCTCGCATTTGATTTCAGTACGGCGTATGTGACGGCAAATGGAAAATTATCGGCAACAAGCGGGGTAGTTCTCATATTTTCTAGCTTAGCGGGGATTTTCTATTTTGCGGCAGATCCAAATCATTTAACTCTGGTTCTTGCGCGTACCGCTCAAAAATTAATCCAAAATTCGCTTTTCCAAGATCTTAGGATACACTATGTGACATGAGCAACACTGCGGATTGGTGGTATAAAGCTACGGATGGCAAAGCAGCCGAAAAAATCTTTCGCGCCGCTCCAGATCCGCTGCTTGATGTAAAGTCACGCTTCCCATTTCTCAATCTTTATCAAGCTGGTTCGATTTTTCCACACAAGCGCACAGATCTTGCCACGCAAAGAAAAACACAACACGAACTGGCGTCCACTAATCCCAGTTTTGCTGCAGCATGGAAAGCTCACCCTTCACAGTATTTACGCCGTGCACGCAATTTCAACAGTGCCGATGCATATACGGGGAATATTTTTCACGAGCGTGCTGCTTCCGCCCAAGAAAATCTCCCCGAAACCCCAGAATGGAACGGCGAAGAATAGGGAAAAGTCTTTCACTACCTCATCACCAGCGCTACACAATCACTGCGGCAATTTCGCATCGAAAAGCAGAGAGAGATAATTTGTATTGATAAAAAGAACACTCTTCCCTATTTTTACCTGCTCTACGATCCCAAGCGCTACAAGCTGCTGTGCATATTTTCCTGCAGTTGGTCGACTTACACCCATGATGCCATAAACTTCAGTTCACCCAGATCAAGTTCAGCCACATCCACAATCGCGCCTTCCCCGCGCAGCCGCTCACGGCGCTGGCAAAAAATCTCCCCGCCTGCGAATATTTAAATTTGCTTTGACGAATGCCCACTGCTCTGCTCGCGAATCCACTACTGGAACAGATTCTTGAATGCGCCTCCCCTCACGAGGATGATACGGACCATACACACGCTGAACAACTGGGCGGCGAGTAGATAGCGTTCGCTGCAAATCTTTCCCAGGAGCAGATAACGTCGGAATCTGGCGAATCATATCTGCAGCACCACAACCAAGATAGAACGGGAATTCTGGAGCGAATGCCTTACGCCCGAGATAGGTAGTAAAGCCCGGAGATCCAAGTGCGTCCTCCAATTCATCGGCATGCTCTTCACAAGTAATCCGCACGATAAACTCGCCGTCTGCGAGATAGGTTCGATTCACTACCGACGTGCCGCCTTGGGCGTCCGGAGTGAAGACCAGAGCCTTTTTCCCACGAGCTTTCCCACGCTCAGCTATTAATAGACGACGGCGAAATTCGTCAGCTTCCGGACGATAGTTGATTGTGTGAAAATCATCGGTGAAATACGGTGCCCGATCTTCACGAACCACAAATTCAACATCATCCAGCCAGTTCGGAAATTCCCCTCGCTTTGCGCCTAAAGCTGCGGCTAACAGCCCAATCAGCCCTGAACGCGTCGGAAACCTCTCAGTGCGCACAATATTTCCCGTAACAGCGGGCCCAGCCCAAGATTGCAATGGTGCAGCGAGCCTAATATACAGCGACTCATTCACTGGAGCATCCAATCCACCACGGCATCAATCAGCTCATCAAGGTTCGCGCGGCGCACACCAGCAAAAGCATCGTCCGAAATCTCACCCACACCTGCAACTATTTCAAGCGGGCCAAAATTACCCGGATCAAAAGCGCGCGCTTGGTTGAACTGCTTTGACAGCTCTTTCACCGTCGGTTCATCGTATCCGCCTGCTCCTCCCACACGCACTGGCTTTTCAAAGCTATAGGCAGCACGGTAACGCTGCTCTTCCGCCAATACAAGAACCGGCAAAGTATAAGGAGCCGTGGAGTTTTCTTTACCGCGCGGCAGACCATACACAGCGGCACGCACAAATTCGCGTAAGTTGTTACGGCCAGATTCGAGGCGATAACCAGTCCAACTACGTTTCAACTGTGCTTTATCAATCGATACCGTGCGATAAAAAGTACCATTTACGTAGCGAGAAACACCGAGATACGTAGCACCAGATTCGTGCTTCCGCTCGCGAATATCGTCTACCGTGGAAAAATAGTCTGTTTCAATCGTTACGGCGTGAGTGGTAACACCAGGTGAGACGGCAATAGCAGCTTCTGTATTTTTTGCTGGAGCATTGGCGAACATCCGCCCGAAAGCTGCAATTGCGAGCGAACCTGTACGCCCGTCGGCAATAAATTGCGCCTTACTATCACCCGCAAGCAGGCTTGTTGCCAAAGTAGTAATTTCTTCCGTACTCATCCATGACGAACGATCCGGCCCGCCTGCACTGCTTTCACCCTTGGTGAGCTCACCGATACGAGCCGCTGCGGCTTTTTTGAACGCGTCTATATCAGCATCCGGTTTGAGTTCTCGTAGAACATCGAGCACCTCATCAACGAGTTTCCCCGAGCGCACGGACGTATCCAAGCTGGCTTCCTCATATTTTGTGCGAATACCGCGCTTGACACTTTGCGATGAATGCAGCGCACGGAGCGCACCGCCCTGCATTAAGCGCTTCGGTGTGCCAGCATCATCCCTGTTCAAATTGGAATAAGGGATATTAGTGACGATGTGCAGAGTAAGGTTCTTTGCCATAATGGTGCTTCTTTCATCTAATTTTTATTGTTGTTAGGTTTAGTTTTGAGAGATCTTGGCAGGAAAATCCGAGACGAATGCATTATCGATGTTGCCGTAATAATCTTGCAGCACACGCATGCGGAGGCTTCGTGATTCATCACTGATTCCGTTACCCCACCTGCCAAGCAGCCGATACACGGCAATATAATCACAAGCAGGTACAGATTTCAGCGACTGCGCAATCTGCATGAGCCTCCATACTGAACGGAATGCTTCTTCAAAATCTTGCGTATGCAAAAATGCGAGACGCTGCGCTACAACGTCCGGCTTATCTGGGTTGAACAGCGATATTTCGCCGTCACGCCGCATCGCCAATGCTGCGCTCACCTCACTGCACCAACGGCCGAAAGATTTGCCCTTCTCCTCTTTCGGCACTGGAGGAACATCGACAAATTCGGCAGTCAGAGCTGCCATCCGCACGAGTGTTGTACGCTGTTTCTTTGTCGCATGAGGCCCAAGAATAGGCATCACGTATGGGTAAGCATAATGCTCTGTGGTTTCATCAATTCCGCGCCGCAAATTTGCGCGTTGTTTGCGGAAGTTTCCGCTGCGCCCCCTACCGTCTTCGGCGGTAGATTCCTGCTCGCCACCGCGCCGTTCTAGAATCTCATACAAGAATCTAATATCGTTTACCGTTTCATCATTTTCGACGTTCATCGCTCAGTTTCCTCGCTTCTCATTCGTTACCGTAGCCCCGTTGCTTTTTAATACTGCTTCGCATAATTCTCACGATTTCACTCCGCACGGAGTAAATCTGCTCAGGATATTGGGCAAGATATGGAGAAGTGACCGCGTCATACGCTTCAATGCCAGCTTTATAAACGCCAATATACAATTCATCACTACGATCCACACCTTCCCTTAAACCTGCAATATAGCTTTCATACACAGGAGTGAGACGTCGCCAGAAAGCATTGCCTGCATCTACAGCCACTGTTTCGAGCGCATCCAGCACCCGAATCCGTTCGCCAGCTTTTATGCGTTCCTCATCTTTTTTATTTTTCCGGCGGAAACAACTTGTAATCGTTTTATAAATTGACCAAACGAACGCTGCTTCTTCAGAAATATGCACTTGATCCTCGTAGTCAAGGTCGAATCCCCAGAGCTGCGGATCAGGTATAAATACCTCAGACGCTCGAATTGTGGGCGACGAAGCAGTGCCTTCGATTTGGTGCCGGTAAAACACTGGCGTGCGCGTCTCGCCGCCGTAAGGGTAAACGTTTCCGCTGCCCGCCTGAATCAGGGCTGCAATCTTGCCCTCTTTCGCCCACTCAACAGCTAAATCGGCACCATCACGCCCAAAATCAATGCGCTGAACTTTTAGTTCACCCTCTTTGTTTGGGATATGAAGGTACATTGGATCGTGTTGGTTGCGCGCGTCCCAAAATTCCTTGAGCTGCGTTTCGCCTTCTTTATTGGTGACGGCAAACGGGAGCCACTCTGGGGGCACGCCACCAACACGCACACCCGTGAGAACCATTTCACCATCCTTTGATTCCCAAAAACCGACAGCAGTATTGGAACTCCACGTAGAAACCCATAACGGATGAATCCCACCGCTCTTCAGGCGCGATGTACGGAGTTGCCGGTCTGCCCATGCCGGCAGACCTGCGCCTTCCACCCATGATTGCGGAAGCGCAGCAAGCAAGGATCCCAAAAGGGAATGATCTTCATAACGCCAGATAAACTCCGTTGCGGCATTACCTTTCCCGAGGAAACGAATACCTGGAGCACCCATGCGTGTTTTATCGCCATCATAGTTGTTATTACCAGCCATCGAGTAATAGTGGTAGGTGACGAGCTTCAAAACCGCTTCGCCAAGCGGCAGCTCACCCGGAAAAGCCACAATTAAATTCCAGTAGTCTTCTCCTTGTGCAGACGGCATTGACGGCGACAGCTTCTTGACTTCCAAATTAGCACGCCCAATCCGCCGAGAGGCGTCTTTTGCTGATGTTGGCGCAAGCGCCGGGCGCTGCATAAACGGCATCTTTGAATCGAATACATCTGCTGCCGTGCCCAAATCAGCAATCGCCGCATCAACCGCAGCACTTGAAAGCCCTTCCGTGAGTAGTTTTTCTGGACGGTAAAGCGTCACTCGTCCATTGGCTATTTCATGACGAACAGCGAGTGCTGTAACCGACAACAAGAAACGAAACTGAGTAGTAATCTCGTATGCTGGCAAACTCTGGTCAAGATCGAGATTAGCGTTGTGCGCTCTCAGAAGAACTTCACGCGGTGTAAGAACCCCAATATTAGTTTTTACCCAAGCGATATCAGTTAATGCGTGAGCCACTGCAAAAACCCCACTTTCTTAACGACTTTCAACATATTATGAAGTGAATCATAAATAAATCAAGAAGTCAATTAAAACTAAAATGTCTGCTATTTTCAAAGATATGTTACGCTAAGACAAAGTGGGGGTGCCGCCGTCCGACGCCACCCCATTCCCCCGCAGCGGCGGGGACTTATAAAAACAAAAATAGAAATACCCCCGACCGGCGAGGAACAGCTACATCCTAGCATTCGCCTCGGATTACTCAAGGAGACGCCATGCCATCTGTTTACCTTATCAAGTATCCGATCCATGTGGCACTAGCTCAACGTGCAAAGAACAAGCCAGCTAACGGATGGGATATGGTCAATCCAAATTTCAGACACCGTGCCGTGATGGCGCTATTTGACCAGATAGATAGCAGCACTCCGCGAAGCGAAGCGGGAATCTTATTCCGCACAGAATATCTCGCTGGTCAAGCACCATTTTTCCTCATTCAGTCCCTGATTGCTCCAGTGAATCTGCCAGACGGAGCCGAAATGAAACAGATTGAATTGCCTACATACCCGCAAGGAACCCAAATCCACTTCCAAGCCAGCATCAACGCAATTCGGCGAGATTCAAAGCATGGATCAAACAGGTATAAGGCGATTCCTGTCCCGTTCGACGGGTCAGATGAAGCAAATACTTATTCAAGCATGACACCCTGGCTACAGCAAAAACTTGCACCGGCACTAAGCGAAGTAACGATTACAAACCATCGACGCGAATTACTCGGTGCGGATAGAACTGGACGCACCGCTAATGCTTTCACCGTTCAAGTAGATACCGTCGCAGGCGTCGCCGTCGTTGCAAATGAAGATGCGCTTAACGCACTCATGCTTAACGGAGTTGGACGCGCCAAATCGTATGGGTGCGGGCTGATTACCGTCCAAGCAATATAAGCAATCTCTACTAAATTTGCTCCAAAAATCCTGAAACAAACGGAATTGGCAAAACCTATGGATACACGGACTGAGCTTTGGGCCAAGCATAATGGCTTTCACGATGCTTATCCCCTGCTTGCACACCTCCTTGATACGGCGACAGTCGCTGGCGCGCTGTACAACCTTTGGCTTCGCCAAGGTTTACGCGATCTTTTCACTGAATTTCTCGGGCCGCAGGCGCGCGATATTGTGCAATGCGTGGTCGGATTACATGATGTTGGTAAAGCTATACCGATGTTTCAACTACGCCCACACGATGAAGATTCATGCTGGAAAAGTATTCGAGAAGCAATTAATGCGACCGGAAAATACCACCCCACCCGTAAGGACTCCTCGCTTACGAAATATCAGAACGAAATCGCGAGACGGCACGAGCGTTGGTCTGCATTAGAGATCCAAGGCTCGTTCCCGGTACCCGGAAGTTATTCGCAAGAATATTGGCTCAGCCTTGTATTGAACGGGCATCATGGACGCTTCACATATTTTCCAGGGGACAATAAACGAGCAGCAGGAATCATTCGCAATTTAGACACCGCAGGCTGGGCCGCGGCTCAGCACGATCTCACCGAATGCGTTCTTTCAGCTTGTAAGCTGACGCGTGAAGATTTACCCACAACCTTAGATCCCACCATTACGATTCTGCTCTCTGGAATAACGATTTTGGCAGATCGAATTGCCTCAGGTGAGCCGTTCGTCGAAGGCGGACTGGCATTGCTTAAAACATCTCCGAATATTCTTCACAATCCGATAGCGTGGATTGCAAAGCGCACCAAAGAAGCAGAAATACGCATTCGCTCCACGGTAGGCGTTTATTCACCATGGAGCAGCCACGAATCTGCGCGATACGCTATACTTGGCTCCCACAAACCACGGCCAATCCAACAAGCAGCACTTAAAGCAGCTGACGGCTTATGGTCGCTTATGGCTACCACCGGAAGTGGAAAAACCGAAGCAGCTCTGCTTCGCCATTCAACACGGAATGAACGTCTCATTTTCTTGCTGCCCACGCAAGCAACCTCGAATGCAATCATGAAGCGCGTACAAAAAGCATACGAAGATACAACTAATGTTGCTTCTCTTGCCCACAGTCTCGCTTCAATCGAAGATTTCTACCAGCAGCCGCTTTCGATATACGACGACGAAGCAAGCGGAGAAACAGCCGTCGATACACCAAGCGGCCTTTACCCGTCGTCATTCGTACGCGCTGGGGCTGCCCGTTTGTTCGCACCAGTGTGTGTCGGCACAGTAGACCAAGCATTAGCAGCAGCACTCCCCGGTAAATGGCTTCATTTCAGGCTGCTCGCGCTAGCCAATGCTCATATTGTGATAGACGAAGTACACACCTTGGACTCATATCAAACAAAGCTTCTCGAAGAATTGCTCCCTTGGCTTGCGCATACACGCACCCGCGTCACATTCCTCACAGCAACCATGCCAAGTGCGCAGAGAGAACTATTAATGAATGCTTATGCTCAGCGAGAGTTAACACTTACCGCTCCAGCATTTCCCGCGATTGACGCAATTGAAGAAAATACCCTGACTTCATCTGTGCTTGCGACCCCGCCTGTTGTTACGAATCTTGAACTAATTGATGCACCTTATGATGAGCTAATATCTTCACATGTTGAATGGTGGCAACGGACTAGAAACCACTACCCTAAAGCCCGAATTGGCATTATTTGCAACACAGTCAGACGCACACAAGACCTTGCACAAAAAATTGCTCGCACGGGTGAGGAAGTAGTCGTCTTACATTCGCGTATGACGGCAGAGCATCGACGAATTGCTTCCGAAAAATTACTGTCGCTTATTGGTCCGCACGGAACTGGTGCAGCGGTAACAGTCATCGGCACTCAGACGATAGAAGCATCGCTCGACATTGACCTCGACTTCCTAAATAGTGAAATCTGCCCTGCACCGTCACTTATCCAACGTGCTGGAAGACTATGGCGACGAACAGATGCTAAACGATATACGCGCTGCGGAGATCTTGAAAACAAACAATTAACCGTCACATGGATTACTGCTCGAAATCCGTGGCAACACCGGCCATACCTCTCAGCCGAGCTAAGGAGAACGCACGAGTGGCTGTGCCGTCACTCCGCGTTAGTCATTCCACACAATGCACAAGATTTTATCGACTCGTCATATGTGAGCTTTGAAGATGCCAACTCTGATGAAGATTTTGCAGCACTAGGCGAACGGAC
Source organism: Arcanobacterium hippocoleae (assembly GCF_031456295.1). Lineage (NCBI taxonomy): Bacteria > Bacillati > Actinomycetota > Actinomycetes > Actinomycetales > Actinomycetaceae > Arcanobacterium > Arcanobacterium hippocoleae. Next base: position 1,466,056 of record NZ_JAVDUJ010000001.1, on the reverse strand, counting down.
ACTAGATATTATGAAAGGTGAACTCAATCGTGCGCCGATTACAAAAGCGCTCTTCCCAGAATCAAAAGTAGGCGACTTTAGTGCATTAACGACGGATGACGCCGCAAACGAGGCACGCACACGTCTCATAGATGACGATTACCAGTATCGCCTCATTCTCGGTAGCCATAATCGTGCAACAGTTCCTGGTGCATGGAGCGGTAATGCCGAGCAGTTAATTGCGCTTCACTCCCATGACCGAGCTTCTATTCGCGTTGCCATGAAAGCATCTATGCCTGTATCGCTTTCTGCAAAAGCGCGAGAAATCTTAGAAGCTGCGGGCATGGAGAGTTTAAAAGCAGCTCATTCTCTACTCGCAGGATATTTTTTCTTACCCAATGCCGAACGCTTTTACGATTCGACAGCAGGATTTACATTACCTAGAACTACTAGCACAGATGGTGCACATACATGAGTTATTCACAAGACGCTCTCACATTCAGCACGATCCCGCCAAGCTACCAGATTCGTATCGAAGATCGTGTATCTTTTCTATATTTAGATTATTGCCTCGTACGCCAAGACCGCACTGGAGTTATCGCTATTCGCAACTCTCATAATGACGATAACGATAATGGCGCTGACCCACATGACGATACTCCGATGCAGGGGGTTGATAGTGCGCAGATTCAGCGTCTCCAGTTACCAGTTGCTGGATTAGGTGTGCTGTGTCTCGGACCAGGAACAAGCATTTCCAATGCGGCAATTACATCATGCACACGCTCGGGATGTACTGTTGTTTTCAGCGGAGGCGGAGGCATTAATGCATATTCTCACGCCACACCTCTGACGTCATCAGCTCGTTGGGCGATTGCCCAGGCACGAATGTTTGCATCGGATGAGTATCTGAAAGAAGCAGCCGTCAAACTTTACAGTAAGCAATTTGGCGCCCAGAAAATGCCGACGGCACGGATTGCGGTCATGCGAGGCGTTGAGGGCAGGATGATGCGTAACCTCTATCGCGAGGAAGCGAAAAAAGCGAAGATTCGCGGATTTAAGCGAGATACAAAAGCTACAGACCCTGTTAATACTGGACTTAATGTTGCCAACTCAATAATGTATGGACTTGCTGCGACAGCATGTGCCGCAATCGGCGTGAACCCTGCACTTGGAATTATCCATCGCGGCGACATTCGAGCCTTACTATTCGACCTTGCAGATTTATATAAAGCATGCATCGTGATCCCACTCGTTTTTCGACATGCACACGACCAAAATCCGATCGAATCAATCAGGAAAGAGCTCCGCCAAGAAATCTTCAAAAGAAAGCTGATGGAAGATCTGTTAGAGACTCTAATGATGGTCCTCAAACCACATCTTCCCGATCGTCATGACGATCGTTTGATCGATGATGAGGGTGAAGTCGCTGGACATATACGATACGACAAGGATGAAGAATAGTGTTTTCCGTGATTTCCGTGACGGCTGCTCCTGAACATGTGCACGGGTATGTTACACGTTTCCTAATCGAGGCAGACACTGGTTTGTATGTTGGAAATATATCTCCAACAGTATGCAAAAGACTATGGGAGCGCGTAAGTTCCACCATTGAAGATGGTCATGCCATTATGATTTATAGTGATTCATCGCGAGAGCAGGGATTTGCAGTGAGAACTGCTGGAAATAATTCAAACCAGATTTTCGATTACGAAGGACTCTTCGTGATCTCTGCACGTCCTGGACGTGCACAGCAAAAATTGCTAAGCACCCAGCAAAACCGCAGGTGAGTTAGTCTCTTCCCCGCACACGCGGGGGTATTTCTATCTCTAATTTCTTCTACGCAATCATTCCGATCTCTTCCCCGCACACGCGGGGGTATTTCGAAAAGCAGTCAAGCCCAAAAACGTGACCTGCGCTCTTCCCCGCACACGCGGGGGTATTTCCACATACACACACCACGCATTACACACCATGCACTCTTCCCCGCACACGCGGGGGTATTTCCGGTCAATGATATTATTATCCACGATAAACACTCTCTTCCCCGCACACGCGGGGGTATTTCCGTGAGAATGAAGATTGCGTGCGGTATCTGCTACTCTTCCCCGCACACGCGGGGGTATTTCCTGTCGTTTTATCACTGATTCTCACGGCGATTACTCTTCCCCGCACACGCGGGGGTATTTCCAAGCTCGCAAAAGAGCTGAAAAAAGCTTTTCAGCTCTTCCCCGCACACGCGGGGGTATTTCCCCCTTTTTTCGTGGAAACATTCCCCGGCTGACCTCTTCCCCGCACACGCGGGGGTATTTCCGTATTGGTGACTGCTGAGCCTATATATACTTGCTCTTCCCCGCACACGCGGGGGTATTTCCGATGCTTTTCAAGAAGTAGCTGACACAGCAACCTCTTCCCCGCACACGCGGGGGTATTTCTTGGATTTAAGCGAAGAGCAGCGGCGTGAAATGCTCTTCCCCGCACACGCGGGGGTATTTCCGTGCACTAGGAGGATTCGCAGGAATCGCAGCACTCTTCCCCGCACACGCGGGGGTATTTCCACGCAGGGTATGCGCGCCAAACCCCCGCAGAACTCTTCCCCGCACACGCGGGGGTATTTCCAGTTGACCTTTGGGGATAACAAGCCGGCGCCGCTCTTCCCCGCACACGCGGGGGTATTTCCGTGGCTCACGCGCAATTCCACGTTGCAGGGAGCTCTTCCCCGCACACGCGGGGGTATTTCCGGATTTTGTGACGTCCCCGGTAAGCATAATCTCTCTTCCCCGCACACGCGGGGATAATCACGGTAGTTATAAATTGTTTGTGCCGTGTTTGCTTCTCTTGTGAGTGCAGGTATGTATATTACTGCGAATATCGGAATGCATGAATCAGCTATCAGAGTACGTTACAGCGAGAAAAGACAACTTACTCTGATTTCAAACAGCACACAAGCACTCTTATCTTTCATTTCTATATTTTTGAGTTGCTTTGGCGCAGCACGCATAGTATTTACTTCGTCACTCAGGAGTAAGCTCCTATTTTTTTGTTTGTTCACATTTCGTGATGTGTTTGTTTACTTGTTCTATTTGCCTGTTAATACCTGTGATGATTTTTTCGATACGGGCTTGGGACATGTTGGGATTTAGTCCAAGCAGTGCTTCTACTTCGTTTGCGAATCCGTTTAGCTTGTCTGGATGAAACCAAGAGAAATCAGATAAGAAATCTAATTGCCGTGACGGAGCAAGACCACTACGCCCAAACGGTTTTGCAATGTATTCATAGTCTTTGTGAGTATCTAAAGATTCCGTGTTACACCACAGACTGTTGCCTGTGTCAAAGATCGGAGCAAAACGTGTATATTCAAGCGTTTCCACATTCCTTATCACTCCAAAGTTTTGATAGTGCCTGTCGAAGTTACCCACTATGAAGTCACAGACAAACATTTTAGATAAGTATGTTTGCACGTCTTTTAATCCCAAACTTTCAAAGCACGAAACAAGAAATTGATAATCGTTTTGCGAGTTCGGTTTTTTCCGATTTTGAATAATGTGCAGTGCAGGTATCAGTTCTTCATCTTCTTTGAGCATATTAGGGCATACGCAGTAGGTGCGGTGTCCTTCGTGATAGAACGTGTAGGGAACATACTCATCTTCTGATAACAGTTGTTGGTGAAGACGTGTAGCGATAACTTCGTTATAGACTTCTTGATTAGCAAAACCGCTTCCACTTTTAACAAGCAGTCTTTGCCCGTCAACAAGCGTCCATTTTTTACTTAAATCTCCACCTACTGTTGAGTTAGGAGACATCAGGTTCGGGTCTTGAGTTGAGGAATCTTGTCCAAGTGTGAGGATGCCAAGATCATCGGTAAAGGCATTATCAAAGAAGTTGATAGTGCTCCACTCTTGAGGATGGCTAGGGTCGTTTATCCAGTATCTATCAGAGAGAGATAGACCGAAGCTTTTCTCTGCAAGGGCAAGCGTAGTATTAATATCCAGCGTCTCCATAAGCTGTTTAAGTTGAGCACGCGATGCAGGAATAGCACGATGCTGCCACCAACTATCCAGTGCTGCCCTTGTAATGTTTCCTTTCACGTCGATCACGGCTGGAGGTGCATAGCTACTTTCGTGCAGATTGAGAATCTTTACAACATGATGTGTCTCTATGTCATATAAAAAGTCAAGTATCACACGATTTTTATTCATCAACACATATTTCACATTACTCATACACAACAGCTCCCTTCTGTAACACTAGTAAGCCCCGCACACGCGGAAATTATCCTGCCTTTCCCCATTTTATGTCATAATTCATATGTGTCGTAAGCCCCGCATACGCGAGGGGATTTCCGCAAAATGAACTGAAAAGAAAATTTCAATATGGAAAACTAAAGCTATGAATATACAAGGAAAACCCCGAGTCAATGTGACTGAGCACACTAAAGCTTTAGTGTTGATAATGGCTGAAAAATGCAAAAACTCGGGATTACCCAAAAAGAGCTTTCAGAAAAAACCGGCATTTCAGAGCCCACGCTAAGCCGAGTTTTCAAATTTTCCCGCGTGCCAGATCTGAACGAGGTAGAGCAAATCTGCTCCACGCTAAACCTGCGCTTATCAAGGCTGGCTAGACAGGCAGAGGATGCTCTAACCCAAACCCCGCAAACCCCTAAAACTATCCCAGCCTCACCGCGACCCGACGCTTTCATCAACTAACTACAAATACCTCACAGTCAGAAAATACGCGCTAGCAGCACAACTTGTGTCCGCGCCGATGCTCGGTTACTTCTATGCGCGCACACCTCAGGAGATGCAGGGCCGCTCAGCTGGGATGGGAATCGGCGCTTTCGCACCTTTAGTATCCGCCTGGCTGGTCGCCGCAAACCAGCAGATTTCCGGCTTCATCGGCGGAGGTGTACTGATGGGGATTTGCGCAGTTATCTTCCTTGTCTCGCATAAAGTGCGCGGAATTGGCTTGCCCGAAACTTGGGCTGTCGAAGCCTAAAACCTGGCAAAGCTTCGAAAATCTTGGAAACCGGCTCATCTAATCCTTGTATTCACGGCTAAAACTGCTATCGTTTCCGTGTTGTTTCATCTCCGCCGTTTGACTTTGCCGATATTGTTTCCAGAAAATGAATGCTCCCAAGATAATCAGCACAGCGAGCCGATTCCAACTGCCCGGTTTCCAACTGCCCCCTGAGTCACCCGGATTCCAAAACTTATTCCGGCTCAGAAACTCGCTCGGATTCCAAATCTTTCTCCGGGATGCGCGAGTACCAAACAAACCAGTTACTTGCAATAAATACTGTAATCCAAATAATCAGCCACCACGGAAAGTGCGGCAACTCGGAAACAGCGGTCGCCTTGTCAGCAGCGTCGCTTGGCGTAGGGAATACCCGTTCGCCAGTGACGACGATTCGATGCGTATTGATCCCCAGCGGGGTGCAGGTGATTAATGTGGCAAGATCCGCATCGGCTTCGGCGCGGATTGACTCGGTATCTTCCGGGGCTACTACCTGAATATCTTTAATCCGGTAGACAAGTGTCTGGTCAAAGATCTGTAAAATAAACTCATCGCCCATCTTGGCGCGGTCGAGATGCGTAAACATTGCCGCATCAGCTAACCCGCGATGAGCTGTAATTACGGTGCGCGTGCCTTTCCCGCCGACGGGCAGCGCTGTGCCTTGTAAATGCCCGGCTCCTTTCAGCAGTGTTGCGTCCGATGTGCCGTGATAAATCGGAATATCAATATCGGCGCTTGGCACCAAAATTCTTCCCATTAAACCAGTGTTATTTGCCCGCAGCTGTTCCTCGTAAGGTGCAATTCCCTGCTGTTCGGGGGTGAGCTGTGATTCCCTGATTGTCGGCACATGCCCGGCAATATCGACGAGCTGTTTGCCTGCCAGCAGCTGATTGTATTGGCGTGCCCGCGATACTTGGACTGCTTCACTCGGTTCAGAAGTTCTCGCAATTTTTTCATAATCGCTCACGATTCGTGATTGGCGCATTTGACTAAACCATTGTGCCGCTTGCGGATAGAGAATCACGGTAGTGCCGAGCAGTAAGAGGATCGCAGCAATCACTGCACTTTTGCTGAAGCGCTTTTTTACCCGTTTTCTTCGCGGCAAAACGGTCTGCGCGGCAGGTAAAATCGGCATTCTTTGGTTCATGCGGTTTTCTGTTTCTGATCTTGGTTTTAGCACTGAATTTATCGTCGATAATCAATAATGACGGCGCCCGAACGGTGAAATGTGTTGGAATTAAGCTGTTTTGAGTTGAGCCGCACTCCATACTTTGTACTGGGAGTTTCTGCTTGGCTGGAGGCGCTGCTCCTGCGTTTGGCTCTTGCTTTTGGCAGCTAAATAATCCCTGCCTGGGGTTAAACTTTCCGTGTTTGCGGTTAAACGCCGGAATTTCGGCTGCTGTGACCCAAAATTCCGGCGTTCCCGATATCTCTTGCTAGCTCATGTCTAGAGCTGCAGATATTTTTTGCTTTCTGCGCCTGCGGTTACTGCCCTTGGTGATTGCGGCGGCGCATTGCAATAATCACGAATCCAGCACCGGCAGCGAGAATCATTCCGCCGAGAACTGTCAGGATTACAACTCCAGCAGCACCGGTGAGCGGCAGGTTCGGCAGCATTCCGCCCTCGCCATCATTTGCCCGGAGGTTGATTACTTCCAGCGCAGTTCCGGTGTGGTCGGAAACAGTAACAACGATTCCACTCTTATAGAATGGATCAATTTCGTATCCAAGCGGGGCTTTAGTTTCTTTCACACAATAGTCACCAGCAGCAACCCGCAATGAGGCAGTGCCGTCCTGATTACTTGTGGTGAGCTCACGGAAAGACGTCGGCTTTGCTTCACACTTTCCATCCTTCGCCGGCGAAATCTGGAACCTTGCATCTCCAAGAGCTTGATGGTCATTGTTAATCTTCGTGATGTTTAGCGTACCAAAAACCGTCTCGGTCGGGTTCTCATCACCAGGTGAATCCGGCGCGCTGCTGGACTTGAAATCTACACCATTAATATTCGTGGTGGACTGATTTTCCAATGAACCGTCAATACCTAATGAAACTACAGCTGAAATAAATACATTAACTTTCCAGCCGCTCTTAAGCTTCGCTAAATCACCATTTTCGAATGTGACGGTCACCTTTCTTTGATTTGTGACCTCAACTTTAGGATCAAATCCAGACTTAGTGAATCCTTGATCGTCTTTCACTTGCACCACAATATCGCTCTTAGCAACAGGGTTAACATCTTTTGGCAGCTGATCAGTAATCTTGAAAGACTTCAGAGTTTCGTCCACGCCCAAAGCCGGAATCGGCTGGCTAATCTGCCAAATGATTGTGTCGCCAGGGAAATGTACAGCGTCCGCATTGGCAACGGTCTTCACCGGCTTATCACTATCGGTTAAAACTGTATTCTTCGGATAAACGTGGATATCATAAAGCCAGCCAGCGTCCTTACTCGGGAATGGAATCGTTACCAGGAATGGCGCAGACTTTGTAGTCACATTCTCGGGAGCAGAAACTTCTTTTACTAGGTAGACGCCAAGGTCAAGCTGGTCAGCTTTTGCTTTTCCGTTATAATCTGTGGCTTCCATCCGACGTGCCTGTTCAGTACTGTACGACCTGCTCACACCTCTACGCGTAATCTGCCCATCAGCTGAAACCTGAAGCTCCTTAACTTCCTCCCAACCACTTGGTTCTTTCAGATTTACTTCGTTTACTTTCGCATACTCGAAGACCACATCTGCCAGTGGAATCATCCCATTAATATTGTCCTGTTTCTTGCCATCACCAGGAATGCCGGTACCCGGGTTCTCATACTTATGAATCGTGATTGAACCCTGCCGATTAGTGTCAATATTTCCCTCGGCTGCGCGCGCGAACGGGGTCAGCCCAATGAGCACTAAGCCCATCAGCATTACCGCTAGCAGCGCAATCCCTTTTTTACTCATACGCAGTGCGTACATTCTTGTTTCTCCTTAATTATTAAATACGTCTTGAAATCTGGGTGGAAATGGCGGTTGAATTAATGCGTGGCTCCACCCCTTTCGCGGCGTTTAACACTAATTACTCCCGTTACCGCAGCAGCGACTATCGCCGATGCACCAATGAGGAGGAAAATCGTGGTGCTGAGACCGCCGGTGATTGGCAGGGTCGGTAAAAACTCGGCAGTGATGCGCGTGTTCACCACTTCGCCAACGTCTTTTCCGGAGGTTAAATCTGCAGGCTCCACAGTGCCTTTTACTGGCTGGGTAAGTTTTGCGAATCCAGCAGGAGCTGCAGTTTCGGTAAGTTCCCACTTTCCTGCTGGCACGTTTTCGACCTTGTATTTACCAGCTTCCGGATCTTTATCGGAGCCTTCGCATTTCCCTGCACTATCAGCCACGCAGTCGGTAATATCGGCAACCGTCTGCTCGGTATTCTTTGCGTCAGTAGTCTTTAGCGAGAACACTGCACCTGTGAGCAGCTTGTGCTTTTCATCCACTTTCGTCCAGCGCAGGGTGGTGTTCGGGGCGAGTTCAACTTTATTCACTGCAGTGACCATATTTACTTGTTCACCGATGAGCCCCGCAGCAGCAGTAATTGTATTTGTAGTTTGATATTCGACTGGATTCTTCCAGCTGTACGCTGCAGATCCTGCCACTGGCTTGGCTGGATTTGCGCCACCCTGTGATGTAGATGTGATTGCAGTTTGGGTAATCGTACACGAAGCACCGGCTGGAATCAGATCTTTCTTCGGATCAGATGTCCAAACGTTGTCAGCTTTCACTGGACCCCAGGTTCCATCAACCTTTGCAGCGCCTTTGAAAGGTCCGACTGTTGGAGCTGTACAGCTGTACGTTCCCGCGAACTGCAACTCACTATCAATTTGCATAGGCGGATTAACCTCGGAAGTATCGACGGTCGGTTTGACTGAAATCTGCCCGTACGGCTGATTTGATACCGTGCAGTTCATTACCGAAACCGGCGAGAGCTCCACCGAAAAAGCATTCTTTTTGCTAGAAGTAACATTTGGCGAGATTTCTTCCGGCCAAGCATAAGTATCAGCTTGGTCCATATACACTGGCTTCCGTTGATTCATCGACGCAGCAACGTTATAGGCTTTTACTGTGGTGAACTTCTGATTCTTTTCCGCAACTTCACATCTTGTGTTCGGCACCATTTGATATCCGGTTTTTGGCGTCTCCGAAACCGTTGCATTAACTATCGGTGCGGTCTGCCCCGCATCGGTAAGCTCTGGCTTTAGATTATTAAAAGCTAACGGCCACGAAGCAGTACCAGCTTTCGCTGCCGCACTCTGTGTTCCAGATGTGGTTTGCTGCGCCACGATGTCAATCAACTTTTGAGGTGTGAGCGGCACTTGCGGGAAAGTCGTGTTCGGCACGTTGGCAGTGAACCCAAAACCAGCACGGTCGGCATCGTTTTTCGGCTGCCCGTTAGAGCTGAGAATCTGCTTCGTAACTGTAAGCGTTGGGCGCACCAAAGTGACTGCGTGATCTTCTACTTCACCGTCCGGCAGCAGTGAGTTGAAAGAATATTTGGCTGTCGGCTCGGTAGTCGCCATCAGGCGCAGCATACTCTTTTCGATGGTTTTCCCAGCTCCTGGGAGCATTTCCGGCGTTACATTCCAGCTTAAAGTAGCTTGGTTATTGTTCCCGCAGACGGTAACACTTCGCTCACTATTCGTGAAGTGCCCGTCTGCATTCCAATCGAGCCAACCTGACACATTCGTTTGCTTCTCGCCCGGTGCAGGTTTACACTTTATTGTTTTCTTAAAAGTACCTGGCTGTGCCGTCACCAACAACGGCTTCGTAATAGCATCTTCATCATCAAATACTGCTCTTGAGTAAGCATCACCGTTGGAAGTGGAATTATACAAATCGTCGTTTAATAGAGTATTCCAATAATTTTTACTAAAGAACTGGGCTTCCAAATCGGGGCCATTCACGCCAAGAAAAGGCGGGGCACCTGCAGAAACTACCGCTTTGGGAGCGTCCTTCAAGTTTTCGATAGTGTGAGTAATTTTTTGTCCAGATATTTGCGGCTGGACTATCGCCCCAGCTTTACCATAACTCGCTGGCCCATCACTAGAATCACCACCAAGCACTACACCAATTGCAAAATAATTTCCCCCCTTGACTTCCATATCAACGTACGCACCATTAGCATTGCTCGCATAAAGAACGGAAACGGGCTGGAATACCTGATCAGTTTCACTTTGCCCAATAAATTTTATTGCATTATTCCGATCAAGGAGATTAGCAAGACTCGAGTATTCCCATAAATATTGGTGCTTCTGTGGATTAAATGCATAAAACAAAGAGTTATCCGGTCTATCACTGCCATTATTGGGACCATACTCTAATTTGATTTTAGTGTTATCACCAGGCACTCGGTTATAGTCAAGTTGACGCCATTCCACACTTCTGCTTCGATCAATTTTCGCAGGAATAATGTAACTCGTTTCGTTCCCGCTTGTAACTTCAGCATCAGCGAAGACTAAACCTTGAATTGGGATTTCTCTTCTTTCATTATTTTCATTATCGGTAACCAGAAATGCCTCGCAAGAAACATCAAAGCGTGCGCGTCCACCATTAGCACGCCCAATCCCAGCAGCGATACCCGTCCGAGTGCCTTTATCAAAACGTTGGTAAACATTATCCCAGCCATCTTTTTTATAAGAACCAGGAATATGAATATACAGCGGTGCTTTTCCATCTATTGGATAAGACCCATAAGCATTTTGTCTAAATTCAGAAATCGAACAGAAAGTCGTTACCTTGGCATTTTCACCTAACTGAGTCTCACTCCTAACCCGATACGATCCACCATCCCGAAGATCTTTTGAGAATAAAGTTCCCGCATCTTCTCTATCCCAATTCAACTCTCCAGTTTGGCTGGTATAACTTTTTGAAAGCTTTCTACAGTTATCTGGTCCATCACATTTCGACCAGTCCACCCAGTCAATCAAACCCAAATAGCGAGAAGTTTCGCCGGAATTATAACCGCCCTCGCCATAAGCAGCTTGAGCTTTCAAATGCGCGGCTGGCGAGAATGTAAAAGAGAGCGCGAGAGCTATCGTAAAAAATAAAATCCAAAAAGTATGCGAAATTCTATCCGTAATAGTCTGCTTCTGGTACGACGCCACAATGCCCTGCAATTCATAAATATCTAAATTTATTTTTATTGTGTGAACGCAAAGTGAGTTAATTTAACTTTTAACATTACCCCCTTTGCTTTGTCGATTATTCCACCCCCCCCCCCCGAAATTTTCAAGTCGGAAAGGAAACGCCCGCATCCTTGCGCTAACGCAAAACCAAAAATAAATCCGCACAGAAAAATCCGTCAGGATCAGCGCCAAAACTCAAACTGCAAAATATTGATCAGAAAAGTGCCGGCAGCTGAACTTGAAAAATCCATCTGCCGGCATGCCTACGCTACTTCGTATCGTCTTCCGATTTCTGACGTTTCTCTCGCTTCTTTCCACCTGCAAAGTTTGGAGTAAAAATTGCTTCAAGTATCCCGCAGAAAAATTCTAGAATCACTCCCATACTTCGATTCTCTCAACCTGTTTCACGCTTGCACTTTCAGCACCAAACGATATGGCTGCCCATCCGAAATTCTCCCATACCCACGTTCTGGACTTCCATCTAAACCAGCATCCACACCATAAACTTTCAGTTCTTCCGGATCCGGTTCAGCAACATACACAATCAGCGCATCACCATCATGCACTTTGCCAGCAAGCAGCATCCGCGCAAGCTGATCGCCTATTTCACGTTGAATCAAGCGCCGTAACGGACGGGCACCATATACCGGATCGTATCCGTTTACAGTAAGCACATCTTTCGCTGCCGTCGTCAATGTAAAATGAATCCGCCGCTGAGCTAGGCGCTCCTGCAATTTTGCGAGCTGTAATTCAACAATCTTCCCAATCTGCTCGATTGAAAGCGGCTCAAACATCACCACATCATCGAGTCGATTCAAAAACTCTGGTTTGAAATGCGCCCGCAATGCCGCATACACTGCCTCATGCTGCGCTTTCGGATCAAGTTCAGAGTTAGAAAGAAATTGCGAACCAAGATTGGAAGTCAGGATTAATATCGTATTCCGGAAATCCACCGTCCGCCCTTGCCCATCAGTCAAGCGCCCATCATCAAGCACTTGCAATAAGATATCAAAAACCTCTGGGTGCGCTTTCTCAACTTCATCAAGAAGTATCACACCATAAGGACGGCGCCGCACTGCCTCCGTCAGCTGGCCACCCTCCTCATATCCAACATATCCCGGAGGTGCACCAATCAGCCGCGCTACTGAATGCTTCTCACTATACTCAGACATATCTATTCGCATCATTGAACGCTCATCCTCAAAGAGCAATTCCGCCAATGATTTCGCCAGCTCCGTCTTTCCCACCCCTGTAGGGCCAAGGAAAAGGAAGGAACCAGTGGGACGATTTGGATCAGCTACTCCTGCACGCGAGCGCCGCACCGCATCCGATACTGCCGCCACAGCCTGTTTCTGCCCAATCAAACGCCGCCCAAGATAAGCCTCCATTTCTAACAGCTTTTCCGTTTCCCCTTGCATTAGCCTGCCAACTGGGATTCCCGTCCACGAAGCAACTACTTCTGCAATTCCGTCTGCATCCACTTTTTCCGCAATCATTGGTTCATCCGCTTGCGCAGAATCAGTTCGCTGTCTTTCCGCTGCTTCTGCTGCTGCGATTTTCTGCTCTACGCTAGGAATATCTCCGTTTTGGATCCGTCCAGCATCTTCATATCGGCCTTCTCTGATTGCTTTTTCTAATTCTGTCCGCAGAGCATCAAGCTGCACCCGCAGGTTGCCGATTTCATTGCGGTCGGCTTTTTCCAATTCCCAACGCGCATTCAATGCGGCCAGCTCCTCCGCCCGATCAGCAAGTTCAGCCTCCAGCTTTTCGAGGCGTTCTGCCGCAGCAGCATCATCGTCATTTTCCGTTTCCTGCAAGTACGCTTGTTCCATCTTTAAGCGATTGACCTGCCGCTGTAGCACATCAATTTCCTCTGGTGAGGAATCAAGTTCCATTCGCAGCCGTGATGCAGCTTCATCGATCAGATCGATTGCTTTATCTGGAAGCTGGCGTCCAGAAATATAGCGGTCAGAGAGAGTTGCTGCTGCCACTAAGGCACCGTCAGAAATCGTTACTTTATGGTGTGCTTCGTATTTTGGCGCAATTCCGCGCAAAATTGCCACAGTATCTGCAACTGACGGTTCTCCTACATAGACTTGTTGGAATCGCCGCTCAAGGGCAGGATCTTTTTCAATGTGTTCACGATATTCATCAAGCGTAGTTGCACCCACTAGGCGCAGTTCGCCGCGGGCAAGCATTGGTTTGAGCATATTTCCCGCGTCCATCGCGCCTTCACTGCCGCCACCAGCACCAACAACGGTATGCAGTTCATCAATGAAAGTGACTACTTCACCTTCTGCATCTTTGATTTCTTGCAGGACGGCTTTTAGTCGCTCCTCAAATTCGCCGCGATATTTTGCGCCTGCCACCATACTTGCTAAATCCAGCGAAATCAGTCGCTTGCTTTGCAGTGATTGTGGCACATCGCCGTCTACGATGCGTTGTGCCAGCCCTTCAACAACAGCCGTTTTACCGACTCCCGGCTCACCGATTAATACGGGATTGTTTTTTGTCCGGCGCGAAAGCACTTGTACTACGCGACGGATCTCTAAATCTCTGCCGATTACCGGATCGAGTTTTCCTGCACGGGCCAAAGCCGTAAGATCACTGCCATATTTTTCGAGTGCTTTGAAAGTACCTTCCGGATCTGGATTGTCAACTTTCTTTGCACCGCGCACATTTGGCAATGCTGCTGTTAGTAGTTCATGCGTAGCACCCGCGGAGCGTAAAATCTCGCCTGCCGAGTGAGCACTTTCAGATAACGCAAGCAGCAGATGCTCAGTGGAAATATAGGAATCCCCGAGTGCCGTCGCCTCTTTGCCTGCGCCTGAGAGTACGAGAGATAGGTTGCGTGAGGGCTGCGGTTGTGCAAGGGCCGAGCCAGATGCTGCTGGAAGCGTAGTAAGTGTTCCGTTTACGCGGTTTTCAATATCGCCACGGTTTACACCGGCTGCTTCGAGTAGCGCATTTGCAACTCCTCCTACTTGTGCAAGCAGTGCTGCAAGTAAGTGGATTGGTTCAAGATGCGGATTGCCTGCCGTTGTTGCTTTTTCAATCGCAACGGCGAGTGCTTCCTGTGATTTTGTTGTTAATTTGTCCATTTTTACCTCTGGATGTTGCTGAGTTTAAGTTTCTTAATTCCACTCACGCATGCAGTTTTCGCGTGTTTTGAAATATTTTCACACGCGGTGATGAAACGGCAGTGCATGAGCATAATTCTTACATCACTTCATGTAACGCACTTAAAGTTGAGTCTATTCCACTCAAGTTTACGACGGACGCGCAACACGCAAAAGCGCAAAATCCCGTCACTATGACAGTGAGGTGAAAAACATTTCCCGCGAAACACACAACAACTCTTTTTAATGGGAACGATTCCCATTACTATTGAGGGTGTAAAGAAAATTCACGACGGCAGCTAGTGCACCCCACCGCAAATACGCAAAACGCATCATGCTTGCACTTCCCACCGTCCAAGCAGAAACAAAATAGTAACGAGGAAAAATTGCAGCAACAAAAATCACGAATCCCGCTGATTGCACTCGTCAGCGCAATCATCATCGCACTTGGCTTTCCAATTGCCAGTGCACTCAACTCATCTCAAATCAGCGAGGGGAAACATGCGCTATACGTCAGCGGTGACGCCACTAAACTAGAACTTAGCAGCACCACTATTGACTACACACAGAAAGTAAACCCCTCCACACTATCCGGGAAAAGCTTTATTCTTGCAGAAGATGCAAAAGATAGTGACGGAAAGTTCACTCTCGGAAACGAACAAGTAAGCGGCTACACCTCAAATAACTGGGAAGCAACTAATTGGCTGACTCTTGGTTTCAAAAGCGCAGACGATCTCGCACAAAACTACGACTCGCTGAAAATTAATTTCACAAAAGTATCCACCCCAACAGACGGCAAAGACCGCATCGCACTTTTCGCACTTGACGAGGAAAATCAAGCACAATCAGTACTGGATGACGGCACCTTCTTCATCAAATCTGGATCCACAATCGATTTACTCAGCGAAAATTTCAAAAAAATCAACCAAGACAATCTAAAATGGCTCTTAACCAATGCTGGCACCTACGAGATCACCGCAAGCGTCACCGGCAGCAAAGCTGGCAAAGAAGTAACTTCCAAAGCAGAAACCTTCACCTGGGTAACACAAGGAACGCCAAATTCTGCAGACTCGGCAGCCAATGAAAATGAGAGCACCACAGCACCAACAGAAGATCCAGCAGGCTCAAGCCCGGGCGATACATCCAACACCGAGGGCGCCGAAACAGAATCACCAAATTTAGATCCGCATGATTCCCATGCCGATTCAGAAGCTGACGCATCCACTGAAAACAATCCAGCAGCAGAATCCTCCACGGGCGCACACACTGATGCGATCACTCTCAATGACGGCCACGTAGATATGTTCTACATTTACGGCGAACCTGGAAAACTCCATCTTTTGCTAAAAGAAGATGTAACGGGCCACGGCGTATTCCGCTCACCAAATGCAGTTACGAACGAGCTTGGCAAAAAATACTATTCAGACAAAATAGCAGAGATGAAACTGCCAAATGGTGAGAAAGAAGGATACACCACTTGGGGTTCATACTTCTCTCCCGGATTAGGTGCGAATGCGTATGCTGATTATGGAATGCAGGATGTGAAAATCAATTTCACTGAGATCACCGGCCCAGGTTCCGTCGCTCTCTTTAAGCAATCAATCAGTGGCGAGCCGATAGCAATTTTGAATGATGACCGGATCTACCTCGAAACGGGCACTTCATTAGATATCAATTCACCTGATCATCGTCATTTCCAGTGGGTATTTAGCAAGCCTGGAAAATATGTATTCACTGCACATGCAGAAGCAACAAGTACCGACGGCGGTGTAATTACCTCACCAGAAGTAAAGTACACGTGGCTCATTGGCGAGATACCCGCAGCGTCTGCGGAAGATAACGCAAGCGCTACTGCACCTGACACATCGCAGCCAGATACCACTGACGACACCAAACCAGCAACACCTCAACCAAGCAAGCCAGAAACTTCCACTAAGCCTGACACCGGAAAATCCAAGAAAGATCCAGACACAGGGAAAAAGGAAAATACTGAAAAAAATAAGCAAAATGCGAAAGTCTTGCCAATCGTCGTCAATCAAAACGAGGTCCCACAAGGCGGCAAAATCACATTCACTGCCAGCGGTTTCACACCAGGAGAGCAGGTTGCTTTCACTGTACATTCAACACCGGTGAAACTAATGCCCGTAACCGCGAATAAGCAAGGATCAGCTACAGCCACCTGGAAGATTCCAGCCGATTTTGAGCTTGGTAAGCACAGCGTGACAGCAGTTGGCTTAACTTCAAAAAAGGAAGCGAAGTTAAATGGTGTATTCACCGTTACTAAACTTACGCAAAATGCTGATCTCAACAGAAAAACAGCACCAAATAATGATGCTGGCAAGAAAAATAATACGAGCAAACAAAACGGCACCGAAAAGCAAAACAATACCGGCAAACAAAACGGTGCCGATGCGCAAAATGCTAACGGTAACCAAAATACCAAAGGCGGAAATCTTGCCCAAACAGGTATGAACCAAAATATTTTGCTGATCATCGTCGGCTTGCTGTGCTTCAACGGATTCCTAATGTACCGCAATTCTCGCGAGTATGCAGCAGACCAGGCGTGACGAATAAATCTCTCCCGGCACGCGCAAACTCAAAAGAGGAAAAGTACCCGTAGTTTCATCAGAAACGCCGTAAGACGAGCGAAAAAACTACAAAGAGATTGGCGGGTGAAAACGCCACGGAGTGCGCCCAAGATTTTCTGGAGAAAAAACCTCCCGGAAATCTTGGGCGTTTCTCACGCCTGGAAACCCTAGTGAAATCGACATTTGCGCAAGCAAATCTCCCACACTCAAGCCAAGCTGCAAAAGCTGGCGCAAAGTAACTGCACCGTCACGCTTCGCCAAACGAATCCCATCCTGATTCAATACGAGCGGCACATGCGCATATTCAGGCTGTGGATAACCGAGCATCTGTTGCAGATAAATTTGCCGTGGCACCGACGGGAGTAAATCATCCCCGCGCACGATCTGCCCCACACCCATCAGTGCATCATCCACTACCGACACGAAATTGTATGAAAATACGCCGTCGCCACGAAGAATCACAAGATCATCGATTGCACCACGATACGCACCATAATTTCGATCGACTATGGTCATTTCATGAATATCCGTCTTTAAGCGCCATGCGGGTTTGCGATTTTGCAATCTTGCAGCCCGCTCTTTTCGCTCGTCTCGCGAAAGATTCCGGCATGTGCCCGGATATGATCCGGGCGGACGGTGTGGTGCTGATGCCACATCGTTCAAATCTTTGCGCGTGCAGTAACATTCATAAAGCAAACCCTGCGCTTGGAGCGTCTGGAAAATTTCCTGATAAATTTCCAGACGTTCAGACTGACGTACTGGCGTGCCATCCCAATCAATACCCAAAGCTTCCAAATCGCGTAATTGACTGGCTTCATGCTCTGGCCGCGAACGCGCATCAAGATCTTCGATCCGTAAGAAAAACTTCCTGCCGTCATAACGCGCAAAAGCCCACGCCAAAAGCGCAGTACGCAAATTTCCCAAATGCAAATCTCCCGACGGGGAAGGAGCATACCGCCCTGCCGCACGATAAACGGGAAGATTTACCGGCATATTTTTCCCCTCAGTAACTGCGGCAGATGTGCACAATTTTTCTGTAGCTGCATTAACTTTTGCCATATTCGATGTAACACTTTCCCTTATCGGATAAATACCTGCCCCCATAACACGTGCGCGCCAAGCATATTGGCGAGTTGTTTCCGCACCAAGAGCGTTACGCTGCCGCCATTTTCAACTCGTTCCCCAGATTCCGCCAACTCTGCCGATTCTCCTAATTCCGCAGATTCTCCTGATGTTCCCGCTGTTATTTCCGGCGCAAAACCTGCAGCAAGCAGCGCTTTTGAAATAAGTGCAAGCGCTGGCAACGGTGCAAGCATTGAAGTTTCCTGCAATCCATCCAGTTCTTGCGAATCTCGCGGGTACTGTGCTTCGTTAACGACGGCGAAAGCCGGAATATCACCAAGCGCCCGCGCAAGCAGCATCGTTACTACTTCAAGTGCGGAGATGTCTTTTGCGCAAGTTTGCAATGCTGGAGCAAATACGATTTGATCGACGGCAATACTCCGTGAAAATCCAGCGCCAAGCGCAGACGCACGAAGCACACCAAGAAGCAGACCATCGCGGGCAGCAACCCAGTAAGTAGCACTTCGAGTACCCATAATCTCTGCAGTCAGTGCTTCGAGTGTGCCGTCAAAAATATTAGCGTTCACAAGCAGCTGGAAAATATCTTCAGCCTCTGCAAGATTAGCTGGGCGAATAGCAAACTTAAAACTCATATCCCCATTTTCATACACCTGTGAACTCCAGGCAAAGTAACCGTAAATTAAAGTAAGCAAAATCTGTGAATGACGGGGATGGCAGAGCTGGTGTACAAAAATCAGATCAGAGTGGCAAGATCAGGAATAACACATCCAATGTAATGCTTTAACACGGGTAAATAAATCAACTCATTTTAATACGCCTGCAATATTCTGCACAGCATAGTTAGTACAGCTATTAGAATATCCACATGGCGAAGAAAAAGAAGCACGACGGCGACGGAGCTGGGCAGGGCGCTACTCCCGCATTGCAAGTATTGAATAATCTCGGTATACCTTACGAGCTGATCGAGTATGAGCATAGCGATACGATGGATCAGGGTTTTGCGCTCGACACCGCCGGCGTGCTCGGGGTCGATCCGCATACGGTTTTTAAGACGTTAATGGTAGAGACGGATTCAGGGAAAGCAGCCGTCAGCGTGGTTCCGGCCTCGGAGAAATTGAATTTGAAGTCGATTGCAAAAGCGCTCGGGGCAAAAAGCGCAGCAATGATGGATCCAATGAAAGCCGAACGAATCACGGGTTACATCAGAGGCGGGATTTCCCCAATCGGGCAAAAGCGCTTGTTTCCAACGATAATTCATGAAAGTGCGCTTAGCTACGATACGATCCTAGTTTCTGGCGGGAAACGTTCACTTTCACTGCGGATATCAGCAAAAGACCTATCGCAAGCAATCCAAGGAAAATTCGCAAATATTACGCTGTAATTTTCAAATTAAACAATGCAATAATTTACATCTGATTTGCGCCTTCCATCCAAATTTACGATTTAGCACGAATTGGTAAATAGCGTTCAGTTTAGACTTAATTCCCTTGATTCAGCGATTTTTCAATATTAGAAATTTTTTGCACTAATCGAAAGGTTTTCGGAATTTGCACGAAGCCGTATTTTTTATAAAAGTCAATAACACCATCATTAATCGCATCTACAACTACAGCTCTTATTGCGATGATTTTTGCGGCGGCAACAATCCGCACCAAAGCATCAGATAAAAGTTCCTCGCCTAAACCACAGCCTTGAAGCGACAAATCTAATGCCAGCTTTCCGATTAACGCAGCAGGAATTTCAGCAGGAGCACCATGAGCTACTTTCAGCGGTAGTCCTTCTCGTGAAAGTTTATGTGCAGAAATTGAATAATAACCCAAAACTTCGGTTCGATGATTTTCTTGGTAGGGATAATTCGAGTCTAAATAATTGCAGTCGCGCTGCATATTTTCACGAACTAAGACCCAAGTTTGCGCAGTACGCATTCTAGATGCATGCACAGATTCATTTTTCAGCCATGTATCTAACTCTGAAACGCCACAAGAAAAACTTGCTAACTTATGTTTCTCTAAATTTAGTTTTTCTGAGATATATCGTCTGTGCGGAAGAAGACGATTGTTGCTGTTACTATCTTTGCACAATATGCTCTCGCATTCGTCTTGCCGCAAGTGCAAGGTTTTTATTCACCGCTGCCGGTTCGTCTAAGGCATTAAACAACTGGTCAAAAAACTCATTTGGAACATAAGTTACTTGCTCATATTCACGCAGTACATCATCTGCTTTTTCTTCAGCTGCATTGCGCGCGAATACCGTAAGCGGAACCCCTTTAATCTCAGCAGCAAATTCAATCCGTTCTCTACTTTCTGGGGTAAGACGATATTCAAGCCGAGATGTTGCCCCCATTAAAATCACTCACTCTCAATAAATCGTACGGACATTTGTACGATAATTTTAGCAATGGATAGTATCCTTTGTCGCACCATATTTTTCACTGTGAATTAAAGAGACAAGATTTGAAAATGTGGACAAACGTCAATAAACAGCATCACCATCTCATTTGACACCATTTTGGGGGGGGAGCTGATTTGAGTTCATCCCTGCAACATAAAATACGTTACCGCTGGAAAATAGTGATATTGCGCGGATTCCACAGCACCATCCCGCCAGCAGATTCAGCCGCCAAAGCTTCTTCACGCAAATCAG
This sequence comes from Arcanobacterium hippocoleae, assembly GCF_031456295.1. Classification (NCBI taxonomy): domain Bacteria; kingdom Bacillati; phylum Actinomycetota; class Actinomycetes; order Actinomycetales; family Actinomycetaceae; genus Arcanobacterium; species Arcanobacterium hippocoleae. The sequence goes on along the minus strand of NZ_JAVDUJ010000001.1, from coordinate 1,445,476 downwards.
CTTCATGCAATGCTGCCCGCAGCTGATGAAAACGCTGCGCCACCGTCACATCACCCGTCGCTGAAGCCGCAAAAACCCGATGTTCCCGCGAAGTAAACCGCTCCAACTCAGAACGCATAAACTCGCCCACAAGCTGCATTTTCTCAATCTTCCGCTGCAGCTTTGCGTTACGTAACCGAAGTTTTTCAACCTCATTCTCAAGCTCTACGATCCGCGCAATTCCCGCAAGATTAATCCCTTCTTCTTGCGAGAGCGCCTGAATCTGCAACAGTTTATCGACGTCATTCAAGGAGTAACGACGCCCACCGCCGCGAGTGCGCTGCGCTACTACCAGCCCAAGCCGATCATATTGCCGCACCGTCTGCGGATGCATTCTGGCCAACTCTGCCGCTACTGAGACTGTGAGAATCGGTGCACTGCGTGATACTTTCGCCATCACTCCCCTCCTTCCATTACGCGATTAACGCTGATCTGTTTACAGCCTTAGGATCCGCACAAAACTAACTATAGCTTTGCCATGCTCCGAAATTCCTGCCGCGGATCTGCACCCTCGGCAGCTTCACGGAATGCTTCAACTGCTGCACGTGCTGCTTCCGAAAGCGATTTCGGTACCACCACTTTCAAGCGCACGTACATATCCGAACGCTCACCTTTTGCGTTTTCAATCCCCTTCTCTCGTAACCGCAATGTTTTATCAGTAGATGACCCCTCTGGTACTTTCACCCGCACAGTTTCACCAGCGATTGACGGCACCTCAATTGTGGCTCCAAGTACGGCTTCATCGAAGGAAATCGGCACATTCACATACACATCCTTACCTCGTAACTCATATACAGGATGCGGTTCAACATTGATTTTCACGAGAATATCGCCCGGCTCACCACCATTCACACCTGGTTTTCCTTTTTTCGAGATCCGGATTTTTTGCCCGTTTGTTACGCCTTTTGGCACCCGTGCACTTACCGCCCCGCTTGGTGCATTCACTTTCACCGTCGTACCATTCACCGCATCATTAAGCGGGATAGAGACGGAGGCATGAATATCTCCACCACGTTCTGGGCGGCGCCGCGAACCAAATCCACCAAAGCCAAAACCGCCGCGCCCGTCTGCCTGCGGAGCACCCGCCCCGAACATTGACGAAAGAATATCTTCAAAACCAGGCGGAGTCTGCCCACCAGCAGTGGAGAACGCTGCATGCGCATTTCCATTTCCGCCAAATGCGGAGAAAATATCTTCAAATCCGCCAGCTCCTGGCCCTCCGGCTGAAAAGCGCGCACCTCCTGCTCCCATCGCCCGAATCGCATCGTATTGCCGACGGTCTTCTTCGTCAGAAAGTACCTGGTATGCTTCAGAGACTTGCTTAAACTTTTCTTCAGCCGCCTTATTTCCCTGATTCTGATCGGGATGATACTTTCGTGCAAGCTTCCGATAAGCCTTCTTGATCTCATCTTTCGATGCTGTTTTTGCCACGCCAAGGTCTTGATAAAAATCCTTGGTGATCCAATCTTGACTAGCCATCACACCTCACTCTGGTGAAACTACCCCAACTCGCGCTGGGCGCAATACTTTTTCGCCTTGTTTGTAACCAGCTTGAATCAGTACCGAGATTTCTTCTTTTTCTGCGTCAGGAGAAGTTTGATGCATCAACGCTTCATGTATTTGCGGATCAAATTCATCTCCGACCGCACCAAAACGTTCGAGCATGAAGTTGGTGCGTAATGTATTTTCGAGCTCTTCAACTACTTTCCCGGCTGGCCCGGTAAGTTCCCCATGCTCGCGTGCAAGTGCAGCATTATCCAGCACTCCAAGAAGCACTTCAATTACTTTTTGTATCCCACTTTCTTTGTGGCTCTGCGCTTCTAGCTTTGTGCGCTTCACATAGTTTGCGTACTCCTGCTGCACGTTATAAACATCAGCATTCCGACGAGCGAGCTGTTCTTTCAATTCAGCCACTTCAAGCAAAGCCTGATCCAGTTCAGAAAGTTCTCCAGTTGCTTCCGGTTCTTCTGCCCGATTATTTTGCGTAGCACTATCAGCTTTGGATGCTGCTGCTTCGCTTGCATTTTCAGCAATGCCCGCACTCGCATCTGCTGCGTGTAAAGTTTCGGCAGCTTGATTCTCCGTTGCTGCTTCGATCCGCTCTTCTTGATTCATTTCTTCTGCCATTACTCCACTCTCCTTGCATTTAGCTCCCTGCTTGCAAGCGGCGAAATTCACTGCCGTTGCTTATTTGAGCTGGTGGGGGCTGGCAGCTTGTGTTGCTCACCAGCCCCCACTCATATTTCAGGGCGTGCCCAGATTCCTGTAAATCGTTGTGATGATTTATTTCTTTTCGTTTTCGTCATCTACGATTTCAGCATCAACCACGTCTTCGTCAGACTTTCCTGCATTTGCAGCATCCGTCCAACCATCAGCGTCTGATGCTCCCCCGTTTTCAGCCGCTGCCTGCGCCTGCGCATAGAGTGCTTCGCCGATCTTCTGCGACTTCTCATTCAGCGCTTCTTGTGCAGCCTTGATTGCTGCAAGATCTTCACCTTCGAGAGCTGTGCGCAGCGCGTCGTTTGCTTCCTTTACTTCGGTTACGACGGAATCTTCAAGCTTCTCGGCGTTGTCTTTCAACAGTTTATCGATCGCATACACCTGCTGTTCAGCAGAATTGCGTACTTCAGCTTCTTCCTTCCGCTTTTCATCCTCAGCAGCATGTTCTTCGGCTTCTTTCACCATCCGCTCGATGTCTTCCTTTGAAAGCGCTGAACCACCGGTGATTGTTACCGACTGTTCTTGACCAGTGCCGCGATCCTTTGCAGAAACATGCACGATCCCGTTTGCGTCGATATCGAAGGTTACTTCGATCTGTGGAATACCGCGTGGAGCCGGAGCGATCCCGCTCAATTCAAAGGTGCCCAGCAGCTTGTTATCGCGAGCGAAAGAGCGTTCGCCCTGGTAAACCTGAATTAATACCGACGGCTGGTTGTCTTCAGCCGTGGAGAACACTTCGCTGCGCTTGGTTGGGATCGCGGTATTGCGTTCGATGAGCTTCGTCATCATCCCACCCTTGGTTTCGATACCGAGCGAGAGCGGGGTGACATCAATCAAGAGCACATCCTTGCGGTCACCGGTAATCACACCAGCTTGCAACGCAGCACCAACTGCCACCACTTCATCTGGGTTTACCCCCTTATTCGGTTCCCGCCCGCCAGTCAATTCCTTCACCACTTCGGTGACGGCCGGCATTCGGGTCGAACCGCCGACGAGCACCACGTGATCAATTTCGGAAAGCTTGATTTCAGCATCTTCAATCACTTTCTGGAATGGGATCTTCGTGCGTTCGAGCAGATCTTTCGTCATTTCTTCAAACTTTGCACGGGTCAGCTTCTCATCCAGATGAATCGGACCATTTTCGCTCATCGAGAGGTACTGCAAGGTGATGTTTGTGGAGGTAGCCGAGGAGAGTTCCTTCTTTGCCTGCTCAGCTGCTTCCTTCAAACGCTGCAAGGCAATCTTATCTTTCGACAAATCAGCACCATAGTTGTTCTTTACCTGGGCAACAAGCCAATCAACGATGCGCTGATCCCAATCGTCACCACCGAGCTTGTTATCACCAGAGGTTGCGCGCACCTGAATCGTTGAGAAATCGTCCTCATCCTTGCCAACTTCAAGAAGTGAAACATCGAAGGTACCACCACCGAGATCGAAGACGAGGATCAACTCATCTTCTTTACCTTTTTCGAGCCCGTATGCAAGCGCCGCTGCCGTCGGTTCGTTCACGATTCGCTGCACGTTGAGCCCAGCGATCTGACCAGCATCTTTCGTTGCCTGCCGCTGTGCGTCATTAAAGTATGCTGGCACGGTGATGACGGCATCCGTTACTGGCTCACCAAGGTATGCTTCTGCATCTTTCTTCAGCTTCTGCAGAATGAAAGCTGAAATCTGCTGCGCATTGTAGCTCTTTTCGTCAATATCGACTTTCCAGGAGCTATCACCCATATGGCGCTTCACTGAGGAAATTGTGCGGTCAACATTCGTCACTGCCTGACGCTTAGCGATTTCGCCAACGAGCACTTCACCCGTCTTGGAGAAGCCAACAACAGACGGAGTGGTGCGAGCCCCTTCGGCATTTGCAATAACGGTTGGTTCGCCGCCTTCAAGTACGGAAACAACGGAATTGGTAGTACCAAGATCAATGCCTACTGCACGAGCCATTTTCTTTTCTCCTTATGTTTTGCGATTCAAATCGAATCCCGGTTGCTGCGATTCCCGCTGGTGCACAATTCACGCAACCAGCGAAAACCTCAGACCTGCACGAAAATTTGCGTACTTTTCGTGCGCGGAACGCGATTTGATACTTTTGAAAAACTCTTCATTCTCAAGTTTGCTACGCTTCATTAGCTTGCGCCAAATCGACTGACCAATTCTTGAGTCTACTACACTCAACTTTTTGTACGGCAGTTTTATTCCCGAAGAGCTAATGTGTTTCATGTCATAAATTAATTCGGGCTTTATGAAACGCTTGCAATCCAATAATTTCACGCACAAAAGCACATCAGGAAGGCCAAAAACAGCGATCAGCAAATCCCCGGCTGACGCAATACCTCAAAACAATACCTATTTCGGCAGGTCACAGATGCGCAAGCAAATCACAAATCACAGCATCCCGCCACAATCACAAAATTCCAGCCATAAGCCCTGCCTTTAGCACCAAAAACATGCGAGAATATGAGTATGACTCTGAGTATTGGTATTGACGTTGGCGGAACAAAAATCGCCGGCGGTGTGGTAGATGAAAACGGCGAAATTTTGGAGATGGTGCGCATCCCCACTCCTGCAAAAGATTCACAAGCATCAATTGACGCTGCAAGTGAAATCGTAAACGAACTGCAAACGCGTCACGATGTAAAAGCCGTCGGCATCGGCGCTCCCGGCTTTATTAATAGCGACCGTTCTGAAGTCATTTTTGCCCCGAATGTAAACTGGCGCAACGAACCCGTAGCTGCAAAAGTTGCTGAAAAGACCGGCCTTCCCGTCGTTTTGGAAAATGATGCAAACGTAGCCGCATGGGGCGAATTCAAATTCGGAGCAGCAAAAGAGTGCAGCTCCGTCGTGATTGTAACTGTTGGCACCGGTATTGGCGGCGGAATTATTCTCGACGGCAAACTGATTCGCGGTTCGCACGGTTTCGCAGCCGAAATCGGGCATATGAGTCTCGTTCCAGACGGACCGCTCTGCCCATGCGGGGAATATGGCTGCTGGGAAATGTATTCATCCGGCACCGCTTTAGTCCGACTCGCTAAGGAGCGCGCAGAAAAATCTCCGGCGACGGCAGCAAAACTCCTTGAGCTGGTAGCAGGCGATATTGATGCGATTGACGGCAAAATTATCGATCAAGCGGTTGCCGCTGGTGATAGTGCCGCATCCGATTGCTTCGCCGAAGTTGGCAAATATCTCGGGCAAGGAATGGCGAACCTCGCAGCAGCACTCGATCCGGAAATGTTTGTGATTTCTGGAGGAGTGTGCAATTCCGGCGACTTCCTCTTAAAGCCAGTCCGTGAAGCTTTCGAAACACGCGTAACAGCCCGCAGCCTGCGCCCACTGCCAGAAATTCAACTTGCAAAACTCGGCAATCTGGCTGGGCTAATCGGAGCGGCAAATATCGCATTAGAGACGGAATACACAGCTTAAAAGGGAATCCACCGCACGCTTAATAAAGCGTGCGGACAAAATAAGCTCAGCAGGCAGACGGAACAAGGTTAACTAAATATATAAAATAACCAAGGTTGCAGAAATTAACGACGAGCAAATTTGCTGCTGCGTAACTGGTGACGGGAAGTCGGTTTCGCCACCAGTTACGTGCGATTGCGGGGATTATGCCACCAATTACGTAACCCGCAAGCATTTCGCCACCAGTTACGCAAATTTTGCTTTCGTTAATCAGATTCCTGAGACAGGTTCATCTTCATAATTTCACTCGCCTCACGCCCAGCTGCCACTAAACGCGCCATCTGCAACACATCAGCGCGGATATGCCGATAAAAATCCTGATACCCGGCGCAGAGATAATTTTCCGCATTACCTTCCCGAAAACTTCCGCCAACAAAACGATCTTTCGGGCACCCTCCCCAGCAGAACCGCGCTACATCGCACGAACGGCACTTTTCAGCTATTTGCTGCAGTTTCTTTTTCTGAAATGTCTGCATTTTTTGCCCTGCAGCAAGCTCTGCAAACCCGCTGCGATATACATTCCCAAGCTTCCACTCCGGCTCCACCCAGTGATCGCAGGCATAAACATCGCCATTGAACTCCATCGCGAAATTATTTCCACAGCCAGGCGCATGAACACAAACCGAATACGTGCCGAACACTGCCGCCAGTGCCGCATCAAAATCCTGCACAAATACCGTGCCCACATCGCGTTTCACCCAAATATCAAAGATTTCACGTAAAAACTTTCCATACCGGAGCGGATTCACACTCCGCGAAGTTACCGCGTCACCATGCTGCTGATACATTAACTGTGCACCGTGCCCCCAGCCGGCTTCAGCTTTCGCTAAATCTTTCCGTTCTACACGTTCAACAATTGGAATGAACTGCAAGAATCGTGCGCCAAGCACATCACGGAAATATTCGTACACTTCGCGGGGATGGTCTTGATTTGCCGCATGTACCGTACAGAGAATATTCGTTTCCACACCAGCGGATTGGAGAATTTCCCATCCGCGCAGTACTTGTTTGTGTGTGCCGCGGCCAGCTCGATTTACCCGATATGAATCGTGAATATTCGCCGGCCCATCCATTGAAATCCCGACCAGAAAATTATTCTCCCGAAAAAACTCAGCCCACTCAGCATTAATTAAAGTGCCATTAGTCTGAATTGCATGCGAAACCTGCTGCTCGGGACGCGCAAACTGCTTTGCATAGTCCACAGCGCAGCGAAAAAAATCCAAACCGCGTAACGTTGGTTCACCGCCTTGCCAAAGCAGCGTAACCGGCCCATCAGGATGGGCTGCCAAAAATTCTTGAATATACACACGTAAAGTCGCTGTGCTCATTTTTTGCTGCTTCGCATTGTAAAGCAGCTCTTTCGAGAGAAAAAAACAATACGAACAGTCAAGATTACATGCAGCACCAGTCGGTTTTGTAACCACAGAAAGCGGAATTCGCTTCATAACCTCATCACCGTCGCGATACTCTCGTTTTTTATCTGCAAAGCCGCGACGGAAGTTTTCACCGCGCAAACCGCACCCCACGCACAAGCAGCACCATCCATCGGGATAGAACTAATCGGCACTTCCCACTGAATCGCCGGACTAAAATGCCGGCGCATTTGCGCTTGCGTAAGCGAAACAATCTGCGGTAATTCCGCCACGACTTCACCGCCAAGATAAATATGCGACGGATGTGCCGCCATTGCAACTTGCGCACAGGCAAAACCAAGCGCAGCTGCCCCGCGATTCAGCACATCAGCCGTCTGCGGATCTCCAGAATCTAATTTCTGCCGGAAATCAGCTAAAGATTCCACTTCCGCTCCATTGCAGAGCGCCGCATAGGAAGCCGCCAATTCAAGACATCCAATATTTCCGCAGTGACACTTCTGTGCAATACCCGGTATCGAAACATGCCCGAACTCTCCCGCAACCACTTGCGGAATATTTTCCACCGGAGAACTCCACATAAAACAGCTGCCAACGCCGCCGGAAAGCCGCACATACATCTGCGGCGAAGCCGCTAAACTTCCCGCCGGTGAATGCAAATGCGCCAGAGCCGCCATCGCCACAATATTGTCATACACGCATCCGCCCGACCATTCTTCACGCACCATCGCCGCAGCTTTTGCCGCATCACTATCGCGAAAAGCAGACATCGGCAAAGCTACCCCGGTACCGGCAATCTTTTTCGTATCAATCGAGTTTTCAGCTATTCCGCGCATCAGCAGTGAAAGCAACTTTTGCAGCGGCTTTTCCCAACCGCGGTATGCCAAATACTCAAAACTTGTTGAAAACAGCTGCTGACCAGCACGATTAATCAGTACCCCAGCAGCCTCATTCCGCCCAATACTCAGCCCGACGATATATGCTGCACCGTCAACAAGACTCAAATACTGCACTGGCCTGCCAGCGCCGCCTTCACGCGCAGAAACCTCACTCAAAACAAATCCGTCGTGAATCATCGGATCGAGAGCACGAGAAAGGACGGGGCGCGAGACACCAAGCTTTCGCGTAAGCTGTGCGCGAGTATAGCTTCTTTCACCAAGCGCCAATGCAATCAAATCTTGCAGTGTATTGCCGAATTGGTTTATTTGCGCCTGCACTGCCGCCCAATCTCCTCTCGAAGTTTCTTTACATCTACGAAACTCTTTATTATTTCTGAAACAAAGAACTCCAATCAAGAGCTGTGATATCTTCAAATATCACAGCTCTTGATTAAGAACCGAGAACTTCGTCAAGATCAGAACGCGCGGTATTCACCAACGGGACATCAAAATCCGTCATTGCCGCCATCCACTTTGCAAATGAATGGTCGCCGCGCGCACGCAGCTGCTTGTAAAGATTCGTTGCCAGCTCGCTGCGAATCTCACGATAAGCCGGAGCTTCATAAACGTTATTCATCTCCGCCTTGTCATACCGCAAATCGTAAAGTTCATTAATTGATTCCGGAGAAACAACAAGCTTAAATTCACGGGTGCGCAGCATCCGCTGCTGCAGCGGGAAGTGGTGGCCATGGAATTCACAGACAATATCCTCACGCCAATCCGGCACTGTCTCGCCGCGGGTCAGATCCACAATCGACCGTCCATCTTCAACCAAAACCGGATCAAGCCCCGCAATATCGAGCACGGTTGCCGGCAAATCAATTAGCGAAACGAACGCATCTGATTGGCCGACGGCTGAAACACCTGGAATATGCGCAATAAACGGCACGTTATAGATATCGTCATACATTGCCGGGCCTTTATCGTTCATCCGATGCGATCCAGTAAATTCACCGTGATCGGCACAGAAGAACACTGCCGTATCGTCAAGGATTCCAAGTTCACGCGCCACATCCATGATTCGCCCAATCTCGTAATCAATCATTGCCACGTAGCCCCAATAGACTGCAATCAGCTTTTTCCACTGCTCATTCGTAAACGACGATGTCGACCAATAAGTAGCATAATTTTGCTGAATCTGCGGTTTCCCAATCAGCGTATCGCCAAAGTTTTCCGGAAGCGTTACAGAATCAGGATCAATCAAATCGAACCATTCATCCGGCAAGAAATATGGCAGGTGCGGTCCATAGAAATGAACATCAAGCGAGAACGGTTTGCCGTCGTTTTTCCATTCACTGGCATATTTCCGCATCCGCGCAATTGCCGTATCTGCGATAAAACGTTCAAACGTAGCTTCTTCCGGCTGGTCAAGACGAGCGGCAATAATATGCCCGTCGCGATTCCCCGGCAATTTTCCGCGCCAGAAATCGTGAGCTTTCACCGGCGGCAAACCATTTTCCTCCAGCCACGCCACATAGCGTTCATTCGCTACCGGATTCTCTGCACCCCAGAAAGAGTCATCATCCATCCCGAACTTATCCGGCAGATTATGCCCGCAATGATACTTGCCGACGATCCCCACGTTATAACCGTGATCGCGCAGCTCTTGCGTATAGGTCCACGAATCTAACGGAATGTCGGTATTGTATGCGATATTCCATTCTGGATTTGCCAAAACTTGATGCTTCCGCGGAAGTTTCCCGGTAAGCAGCGAAGCGCGGGCCGGAGTACAGATTGCCGTCGGAGTGAAAGCTTGCGTGAAAGCAAAGCCGTTGTTTCCAAAATTATCAAGCACAGGTGTTTGTGCGTGCGGATTTCCGAGGCAGCCAATCGTATCCACCCGATGCTGATCCGTCATAATTACCAGCACGTTCCGGACATTATCTGGAATATCGCGCTGCAAAGGTGCTTTCATACCAGTTTGCGATGTCATTTCTTCATTCCGTTTCGTTTACTTTGTTAATTTATCCATGTCTTCAAGCTCTACGCCTGAAGTTTCGTGCAGATACTTGCCGGTGAAAATCACTGCCAAAACGCCGAAAGCGAAGAAAATCCAGTAAACACCAGCCGGCGACCAAGCCACCATGTATGGGAAAGAAAGTACCACAATCAAGTTCACCACGAAATCTGCACCCGAAACCAAACTCATTGCGCCGCCGCGAATCTTTTGCGGGAACATTTCACCCATCAAAACTGAGAAAATTGGTCCCCACGAGGATGTGAAACCGAGAAGGAACAGGCAGAAGCCAGCAATTACGAGGTAGCCAAGGAACGGTACTGAAGTAATATCCGTATGCCCGGCAGCATTTGTTGGAGCGAAAGTGAATACCGAAGCAATAACGCCAAGCGCAATGAAAATCAGCGCTCCGCCAACCATCAGCATTCGTTTGCGGCCAACTCGATCAACAAGCAAAATACCTGCAGTCACACCAACAATCTTGAATGCGCCTAAGAAGAGCGTCTGATAGAGCGCCGTTGACTCGTCATAACCGACAGATTCGAAAATCATTGTCGAGTAGAAGAAAATTCCATTTGTTCCAGTGAGCTGCTGGAATGCTGCAATTGCGACGCCGACCAGGACGAGCGGACGCCAGTTCGAAGCGAGAATCTTCCCGACGCTCCAACCTTTCATTCCGACCTCGCCGATTGAAGCGCGAATCGAATTAATCGTATCCGCAATTGCGGTATGCTCTTCACCAGTGACTTTTTCCAGAACTTGCGCTGCTTCATGATCTTTTCCAACGCTTACCAGGTAGCGCGGAGATTCTGGAATCGTCGCGGTAAAAATGATAAAGCACAGTGCCGGAATCATCAGGAAGAGGAACATCCACTGCCAGGTCATAATTCCGAAAGCAAGCTCTTTTCCAGCGCCGCCCGAAATGCTGACGATTACCGCGTTAATTACTGCAGACGAAGTTAAGCCAATAATGATTGCAAGCTGGCGGAATGCGATTAACCGCCCGCGAATTGCAGCTGGAGCAATTTCAGCAATATAACCAGGGGCGACGGTGGTTGCCGCACCAAATCCGATACCGCCCACGATCCGGCAGAAGAGCAAGAAAAGATATCCGCCATTTTGCCCGAAAAGCGGTGAAATAACGCCGAAGATTGCTTCGAACATTAAGAATGGACCAACCCACATCATTGTGGTGCGACGGCCGATTTTATCGGAAATCCGCCCTGCAGCGAATGCACCGATAATTGCGCCGATAATCCCTGCCGAACCGGCAACGCCTTGTGCAAAAGCGCCCAGTTCAAAAGTTTTTCCGACGGCACCAATTGCACCGTTCAAGACCATCCCTTCAAAACCATAAAACAATGGACCGAGAGTTGCGATGAGTGCAAGACGGGTAGCATACTTATGCGCTTTTTCTTTTATTGCGGTGCGCTGCGCATTTGTTTGTGTAACCAATTTAATCCTCCGTTAGATTAAGCTGTTTAAGATTGAGCAGCCTGAGCGGCGGATTCAAAATCCGAATACTTGAGCCAGGCTGAAAGATGGATTCAAAAAATCCACATGTTTAATAGAAATAAATGCGTGTTGTTCTAATAAATCAACATCTAATCACGGAGGGGTTTTTGACCGTATGGACGGGCAAAACTGTTTTTTGTGAAGTGCGGCACACCGATTTATTTTCGGCTTTGCCATGTTTATCCGCGTAAATAATTAAAGCTATTTCGCCGCCAGTTACGTCAGCCGATACTCGGGGCACAAAGAAAAATTTGCAGAACCAGTTAAAAGCGCAATAATAAATGCCCGCCCCTCGCTATTCGCGGGAGACGAGCATCTATTTCACCAGGATCTCTTAGTCCTCTTCGTTTGGATCAGCTTCTGCATCCGCCTGTGTTTGATGCACAGTACCAGCCACATGATCCGGGTGAGCATAAATCGTGTAGAGCTTCAACGGCTCGTCACCAGTATTGGTTACGTTATGCCACATATCAGCAGGAACGAAGATTGCGTCGTCGTCATGAACTTCCTTTTCGAAATTCAAATCATCCTCAGCCGGACCCATCTGGCACAAGCCCTTACCGGCTTCAATCCGCAGGAATTGATCGATTCCGTGATGCACTTCCAAGCCGATATCGCCGCCAACCGGGATGCTCATCACAGTAAGCTGCAGCTTTTCACCAGTCCACATCGTAGTGCGGAAAGTATCATTATCGACGGTTTCTTTCTCAATATCGACAACCCACGGCTGCTTTCCTTTGTCATCATATTGATGTGCGTACTCTGCCATATCATTCTCCTAACGACGCCAAGCTTGGCGTTTATTTGGAATCATTACATTTTTATTATCGCGCGAAATTAAAATTTTCACGTTAACTTTTGCTAGAAATGAAATCTCACCCGAAAAATTAAATTTCACCCCAACAGTTTGCAGCTGCCGTTATCTTCCATGTGTGAAAAATATCCATCCAATAGCGACGGTAATCAACACGCCACCAGAAATCCAGTAGGCTGGCGAGAATCCGGCGAAGTCTACAACTAGCCCTGCCGCGATCGGGCCAAGGATCGAGCCAAAATCAGCTGATTGCTGAAAAAGCGAAACTACTGATCCGCCATTTTTCTTCCCCACAATATCGGCAAGCGCTCCTTGCTGCGATGGCTGGATCAGCCCTGACCCATATCCCGCAAGCGCACTCATTCCGATCAAAAGCCAGGTATTTGTCACGTCACCGGTAAATATCGTGAAAATTCCCGAAAGCAGCAAACCTGCCACTACCAGCCTGCGCCGTCCGTAAATATCTGACCAACGCCCCGCAGTGAAAAGCGAGGTTCCGTTGCCGGCAGCAAAAGCCGTCAGCATCCCGCCTGCCAGCCAGACGGGCGCACCCGCAATCGTGCCAGCCAATAGCGGCACGATTGAAAGCCGTACACCCATATTCGTCCAGCCTTGCGCGAATGACGTCAGTAAAATTACCTTAAATCTGCCAATTGCCCAAGCTTCTTTGACCGTAATTGTTTCCTGCGTTGCAGATGGGCGTGCCATTTCTGCTGATTTTGCTGCATCAGTTTGCCCTGACCCATCAGTTTTGCAAGCACTGCTTGCGCTTCCTGCTACCGGATCGTGTTTCTGCTTACGAGTTCGCCAGTGCAATTTATGTTTATTTTCACCAGGGATCATTACCGCGACGATAACTGCCGCGATCGCCAGGAAAATCGCATAGATCACGAAAGGTGGACGGTATCCGAACGGGGCAAGCAATGAGCCTACGGCTGGCCCGGCAATACTCCCGATCAGAAAACCTGAGCCATAAGCCGCCGAAGCACGCCCGCGCGCGCCATCTGGCGCCCATTGGAAAATTAGCGACATTGCCGAGACGGAAAACATTACCGAACCGATCCCACCGACTCCGCGGAAGATTAACAGCTGCCAGTAGTTCGTGGCAAAAGCCGCTGTAAGAGATGAAATTGAGACAATCGAAATCCCAAGTAGATAAACATTGCGCTCATTGAAGCGATTTGAAAACAAGCCGGCCGCAGGCGCAAATGCAAGGCGCATGAATGCAAAAACGGAAACTACGAGCGTTGCAGCAAAGTTCGTAACATTAAAGCTTTTCGCAAATTGCGGCAATACGGGAGCTACAATACCGTACCCGAGCGCAATCGATACCGATGCTGCTACAAGCACCCAGATTTCCTTTGGCAGAACCGTGCGCTTGCGCTTTTTGATTTCTGTTTGATTTTCCTGATTTGCCCGACGGCTTTCCAATTTCCACCTTTTCTTTTTTTACCTCACGCATTTTCCGATAATTCACCTGCGTCTTGCTGTGTAAAGCCGATGCGCCAAATAGTTAGCGCAAACGACCACAGCTTGACTGAATCTGGCCCGATCAATACAACTCGATCAGCTCGGCAAGGATCATCCATTCTCATACTTGTTTATCAGGAATCGCAAGAGATTTCGTTTCAGGAGCTTGTACTGTCGGCAACAATTTTGCGAATTTTACGTAGATCGTAACTCGCGCCACATTAATTTCGCGATTTTTTGGCTAATTCTCGCCTTTTTATAAAAAGGCACTAAAATTTTCTCGGCAGTGCGCGATATGCTTGATTCATGAACAATTCTTTCCGCCCACCACTGACAAAAATGGCTGACGGCACAGTCAAGCAGATCAACCCGTTTTCAGACACTGAAGTCTGGACGGTTCCAGGGCGTGCGCATCGGCCGCTCGAAATGAAACTTCCCAATCCACAGCCCATTGATCCGCAAACTCTTGGGCATACTTGTGCGTTTTGTACACAGCGCGTACTTGAAACCCCTCCGGAGAAATCCCGCCTGGTGAAGAAACGTGATGATGCTGTGATCTATCGTTCTACCGGCGTCGATATGCTTACACGTGAGTGGGAGTTTCGCCGGGTTCCGAATCTGTTTGAAATCGTTTCCTTCGATTACTGGGAGAAAAATTACGATTTCCGTCTTTCGCGGGATGCGCAGCAGCGCTTAGATTCTTATTTTGCTGATCCTGCAGGAAAATCCCATATCCTCAGTGTTTTACGTGCGAAAATGCGTGGCATATATTCAGACGGCGAATGGGATGAGATCCCGGAAATCGAAAAATTCCAACAAGCACGGAATTTATTCGCGTCAGGGCATGATTTGATCATCTCACGTCGTCATTTTATTGACGGAGCCACTGATGATTCGCAACTTGCCTCAGCTGGCACACTTACTCCGCAGGAACATGAATGGTACATCCGTTTAACTGTTGACGCGATGCACGATTTATATCAAAGCAACAGGTACGCGAAATACGTGCAGGTTTTCCAAAATTGGCTGAAACCAGCGGGAGCTTCATTTGATCATTTGCATAAACAGCTTGTCTCTATCGATCAAAGGCCCGTCACCGCGCAGCTTGAAGTGGAGAAAGCACGCCGGAATCCAAATCTGTTTAACGAAGCCGGAGTTGATTACGCCAGCTACCATAATTTGATCCTGGCAGAAAATCAGCACGCCGTCGCAATTGCCGGTTTTGGGCATCGCTATCCAACGCTTGAGATTTGGTCGCGTTCCCCGCATTGCCAGCCGTGGGAGCATACACCAGAGGAGCTGCACGCAATGTCTGATTTAATTCATGCAATGCATGCAGCTACTGGTCCGCTCGTACCGACAAACGAGGAATGGTATTGCAAGCCAATCGATGCAGATGTAGCAATGCCCTGGAAAGTACTGATCAAGTGGCGCGTATCGACACTTGCCGGATTTGAAGGCAGCACAAAAATCTATGTAAACACAATCGACCCGTGGAGTCTGCGCGATCGCGTGGTGCCGCGTCTGCTAGAACTGCGCGCAGAAGGAAAGATTGCTCAAAATATCAATATCGCCACCGAATGTTCATGCAAGGTAAACTCGCTAAAATACAACCCATTCCTGCAGTGAATGCAGGCGAACTAAGGCTGCGGTGAAAGATTATTTTAAGCTAATCCAATAGCGTTGGATTACTTTAGTTTTCTTCCCAGCCTGATCTTCGAAGTTTTCCGCAATTTCAGCTGTGCTTTCTGCTGCACGCCCTTTTTGTTCCACACATTCTGTGCCGGAGCCGTCTTTTTCGTCCGCCAATATTCCGACGGTATCGAGTACCTCATTTTCGAGTACTCCGCCGTTCGCAAGAATCGTCCTACGCGATCCATCGTTAGTTTTATTACAGGTAATAAGGACTTTTTCCAGACCTTCTTGTTTCGCAATTTGCAATACCTGCGCCAGCATTTCTTTCGCATACCCTTTGCGGCGCTGTGAAGGAAGCACACTGTAGCCAATATTCCCACCGAAATTGAGCAGAAACTCGCTAAGTTCGAGCCGTAAATCAATCATTCCAACAAGCTCATCGGTATCTTCAGCCACGCCAAGAAATACTTTTTGCGGCACGTAACCATCGCCATAAGCAGCGCGCCCGCGTTCTGCAAACCTGACCCACTGCGCAAAAGTTTCGCACCGTTCCAGGCCAGCGCAGCCGGCAAGACTATCCCCGTTCGCAAGCATTTGCGCTTTATAATCCATCACTTGCTGAGCATAATGCTCAGTTGGTACAGCTAATTTAATTCCCACTGCAGCCTACTTCCTCACGTTTCATAATTGCGCATTTTAAGATTTTTCATCTTCTCATTTTTCGCTATTTATTACAAAAGTTTTCGAAAATACGCGCGCGCCGCAGCACCTTGCTCTCGGGCGCTTTTACAGTGAAGAGGTGCTGAAATTGGAAAACATTTTTCAATTTGCGGCAAAACATCATTGAAACATTTTTCAATTTGCGTCAAAATGGGGTTAAAACATTTTTCAATTTGCGTCATTCAGCCTGTTACGGAAAGGTTTTCGGATGCAGTCTATATTCAAACGTAAAGCATACGACCAACTAGTTAAATGGAAGCGTCTCTCGAACGGAAACACAGCAGCCTTCCTGGAAGGCGCACGCCGAATCGGAAAAAGCACTGTAGCCGAAGCTTTTGCGCAAAAAAATTATGCAGACTATCTGCTGATAGATTTCGCTTCGGAAGGCCCAGAGATTCGTGAAAACTTTCGCGCGAATCTCAATAATCTCGACGAATTTTTTCGGCTGCTTTTCCTTCTGAAAGGAAAATCTTTACCCGCAGGGGATGCCGTCATTATTTTCGATGAAGTACAGCTTTTTCCGCTCGCGCGCCAAGCGATAAAAGCGCTCGTAAAAGACGGACGCTACCACTACATCGAAACTGGTTCCCTTATTTCCATCAAGAAAAATATTCGCGATATTTTAATCCCCTCCGAGGAATATAAAATCGTGATGTATCCGATGGATTTTGAAGAATTTTTATGGGCCTTAGGCGACAGTGTTACAGCATCAGCAATTCACACAGCTTTTTCTAAAAAATCGCCCGTCGGCGAAGCAATTCATCGAAAAATAATGAAGACCCTGCGCACCTACATGGTAGTGGGCGGAATGCCGCAAGCCGTGGAAGCGTATGTAAACGGCAAAGACTACGAAGAAATAGACTTTATCAAACGGTCCATTCTCAATCTCTATGAAGAAGACCTGCATCGTTTTGACGTAGAAGAAAAAGGACGAGTGGGGGCGATATTTAAAACGCTTCCCGAACAGCTGAGTTCGAAAAAACGGCAGTTTAGATATGCGCTGCTAGGGCAAGGTATGCGCTACCGCCGTCTGCTTGATTCACTCGACTTTTTAGCAGAATCGATGATTGTAAATCTTTGCACGCAGGTGACGGTTCCCGATGTAATGATGGAACTGTATGCTCAGCAATCTACGTTTAAAATGTTTATGGCAGACACCGGTCTGCTCATTTCGCAGACATCACCTAAATTTGACGCTTCGCTCTATAAAGCTTTAATTTTCGGTTCCTCAGGAGCGAATCTGGGCATGATTTATGAAAACATGGCGGCGCAGATGCTTACGGCAAACGGGCATAAGCTGCATTTTCACGAATTCAAATACCAACCAGAGGGAAAAGATAAGGAAAACTCATACGAAATTGATTTCGTGATTTTACAAGGAAAACGCATTTGCCCAATCGAAGTGAAATCTTCAGCATACAAAGCACACAAATCTTTAGATTCGTTTATCGCAAAATACCAAATGAAAATCCCAAACCGCTATGTGCTTTACACCAAGGATCTGCATTTTGAAAACGGCGTCACTTATCTGCCGCTCTATATGGCGATGTGTTTGTAAACGAATCTATAAAGCCGAAAGAGTAGCGCAAAGCGGTAATAATATGCCGCGGAATATGGAATTATCTAGCATAAATCGGCGCTGCACGTTTTATTTGTGTTGGGGCAATGAAACTGGTGTTTGATCGGGTGGAAAGTGGTGTTTTTGCATAGATCAAGCCTGACCGCTATGCAAAAACACCACTTGGAACCAGCTAAACTAGACCCAACTAAAAAGGCGCTGCACATTTTTGTTCGGGCTGCATGGCTACATCCGTCAGACTAACGAACCAAGAAACATCCGCCAGCTTAGCAAACACCGACTAAATCTGAATGCTCAAACCCCAATCAAGAACGGATTACGGGAAGCTAGATGCACAGCCCGCCGTCGCCAATGAAAACCATCTCATGCTCTGTGCCGCGCAATCAACAGGTAAAATAATAAACCGAAATGATTTACGTTGTAAACTATATTGCAGGCAATGTAAATATTTAAGTGAGGGATGTCAAATGGCTACCGTACCAACTCAAATTCGGATTGATGCAGATGTGAAAATTCAGGCAACCCAACTTTTTTCAAAGCTAGGGCTAGATATGTCGAGCGCAGTAAACGTGTTTCTGCGGCAGTGCTTAATGCGCGGGGGCTTACCTTTCGATGTTGCGGTTTTACCAAATGATTCCGAGATTGAAAATGTGTCCAGAGCTGAACTAAATGAGATTTCTGAGCGAATTATTACCCGCAACGCTAAGGTATATAACGAGCTTGCAAAATGAAAGTTCTTACAAGGGAAGACGTTCTCGCGCTGCACAAAGCTTTAATCTCGTATTTTGGAGGAAGTGCTCAACTGAGAGATTCTACGCTGCTAGACGCAGCCATAAATGCGCCATTTCAAACTTTCGGAGGTGTGGATTTATATCCACCTTAATTGAAAAAGCAGCATGTTTAGGTTATTCACTCTCAGCCAATCACCCGTTTGTTGATGGAAATAAGCGCATTGGAGCCCACGCTATGCTTGTATTTTTATCGGTAAATGGAGTAGAGCTTTCATATCGCGACGAGGAATTAGTAAAGCTATATTTAGATATTGCATCTGGAAAAGAAAGCCAGCAAAGTTTAGCGTCATGGATTGAAGCGCACATGATTGATAAGAATTTTCTTCAATAACATCTGACAGTCCCTGCACTTTCAGATTCGCACCAGATGCCGACGAATGGATTCATCCGATCGCGGATATACGAACTGCTTTCAGCAGGATGCGCTGCCTACTTTCAATCAGCCGAATCAACTGTAAGTGCGTGCAGCATTCTTTGCGGCAGCACACGCTTTATTTGCAGCAATATGCACTTTATTTACGATTTACGGCGACACACGCTTTTGCATCTCTTGCATCATCACAATCCGATCAGCTACCAACTTAGCTTCTTCACGATCATGAGTAACAAAAAGTGCGGTAGTACCGGCATCTTTCAAAATCTTCCGCAGTTGCTTCCCCAGCCCGGCACGCAAATCTTTATCGAGTGCAGAAAGCGGCTCGTCGAAAAGAATAATCTTCGGCTTAGCTGCAAGTGTGCGGGCTAAAGCAATTCGCTGCGCCTGCCCGCCGGAAAGCGTCGTCACACTGCGGGCAGCAGATTCACCCATTCCCACAAGCTGCAGCAGTCCCGTCACTTGCCTCTTGATTTCGGCGCGTTTCAAACCAGCCATTTCAAGTCCGTAAGCCACATTCTGGAAAACATTTCGATGCGGAAAAAGCTGCCCATCTTGAAACACCATCCCCACATTCCGCAAATGCGTTGGGATACGCGCCATATCGCACCCGTCGATAAGAATCCTCCCAGCGCTCACACGTTCAAGCCCGGCGACGGCACGCAGCAATGTAGACTTTCCCGAGCCGGAAGCTCCGAGCAGTGCCACGATCTCACCGCCGAAAACCTGCAAATTCACATCTTTTACCGCAGTAAATCCGTTCGGATAAGTCACGCAGACATGATCAAATACCAGCTCTGCTCCATGCTCACCTGCTACTTCAGCTATTTTTCCGCTATCTCGCACGAGATTCCTCACTTCCTTGCGCACCAACCAGCTCCGCAACCACCATAATCAGCCCCGTTCCGAAAGCAAGAATCATTGCACCCGCTAATGCCATACCATAATTATCCGCACCTGGCCGCGAAAGGAGCTTTACGATCACGACGGGCAGCGTAAGATAATCCGGGTTTGCCAAAAACGATGTTGCGCCAAACTCGCCGAGCGAAATCGCGAAAGCAAAACCAAGCGCTAAACCAAGCCCACGCAGCAAATAGGGCAAATCAATCGTCCGCAATACCTGCCACGGAGTTGCGCCGAGAGTCCGGGCAGCCTCACGCATTCGCGGATCAATCGCCCGCAAACTCGGCACCAGCAGCCGGATAAAAAGCGGAAGTGCCACAACTGCTTGCGCAAGCGGCACAAGCAGTGGAGAATCACCGATCGCACTGCCGCTAAAAGCAATCAGAAACCCGAATCCAACCGTCACGGTAGAGACACCCAAGGGAAGCAGCACAAATGCATCAAGTAGCTGTTGCGCTTGTGCCCAAGCACCGCGCACCCGACGCGAAAGCACTAACGCCAAAGGCACACCGATAAAAAATGTGATCAGCGTAGCGTCACCAGCAATTTTTACTGAATGTTCAACTGCTTCCCACACACTGGTACCGCCAGCAAAACCCGCCCCCGGTTCACTTAACAGCAGGTAGTTACGTATGCTCCACTTTCCGTCTGCCTGGAGTGAACGAATCAGGAGCGTAACCAACGGCAATAAAATAAAAGCCACCATACTCAGTGTGAGCCCGAAAGCCCACCAATCTGCCCGATACACCCGGTGATATGAGCGCGCCTTGATTTTCAGTGCTGTCTCGGTATGCACTGTTAGACGGCTGGAAACCAGTAGCGAAATTGCAACTATCAGAAACTGCAATACTGAAAGCATCGCTGCTTGATCCAGGTTAAAGAAAATTGCGGTCTGACGGTAAATCTCAGTTTCGAGCGTGCCATACCCAGGATTCCCGAGCGTAGTCACGATCCCGTATGCTGTCGAACAGTAAAGAAATACAACTCCGGCACCGGCAGCAACTGCCGGTGCAAGTTGCGGAAGTGTGACCGTGATAAAGGCACGCAGCGGCGAAGCACCAAGCGTTCGCGCAGCCTGGCTCATTCGCTCGTCAAGCCCCTGCCACATATTCCCGACCATCCGGACAATTACCGAAAAATTAAAGAAAAGCATTGCCAGCACAACAGCCCAGACAGAATTTTCCAGTCTCAAAAAAGCAAGTGGACCGCGAAAAACAGCACTAAAGGCGATCCCAACCACTACCGTCGGTAAAACAAAAGGCATCGCAATAATGCCGCGGATCAGCTTTTTTCCAGGGAAATCAAGCCGATACAGCGCATAAGCGCCCGGAATTCCAAAAAACACCGAGAGCAGCGTACCGGCGAGCGCCATCCAAACAGTCTGCCAAATAATTTGCCAGGTATACCCGTCGGTGAGTAATGTGCACAGACCCGTAAATAAACTGTTTTCTACGATCCTGGCACTGCCAGCATCAGTGCCGTTTCCGACAGCTTCGGTTGCCCCATATAGTCCGCGCGCAAGCATTGCCCCTACTGGGAAGGCGAAGAAAAATACGAGGAAAGCAAGCGGGATCCCCACTGCAATCCCCCAGCCAATCCACCGCATTTGCTTCATCTTTACTTCGTCTTTCTCCCGCTTATACTGCCCTCCGGCATCCCAGCCGCTACATCTGCTGCCACATTTTCCATAATGCACCGCGATTTTTCTGTTTTGACGGAGGGTAATATAAGTTACTTAAAGCGTACTTGTTTACTTGCTACTTTCCGACACTCTGATATAAGGCAGTAAAATCGTTCAGCCATGCCTTCCGCTGTTTTGCAACTTTTTGTGAATCTACCTTGATTGGATCAGCCGCACGCTTGGCATATTTTGCCCAATCTTCCGGTAATTCCACCCCGTTTTTCACTGGATACACGTACATCTGCTGCGGAAGCGAAGCCTGTACTTGATCAGAGAGCAAAAATTCAATAAAGGCTCGCGCCCCCGCCGGATTTTTCGCATTTTTTACCACACCAGCGTATTCGAGCTGCTCCACACAAGTACCTTCTAAAGCAGCCGTCGCCCCCTTCGACTCTGCAGGCGAGGAAGCATATGAGAGCACAATCGGGTACAAACCTTTCCCTTCCGCACCGGAGAAGTCAGTATAGTATGCATCCGACCAGCTAGAAGCAATTTTCGTGCCGTTAGCAAGCAGCTTCTGCCAATATTCCTTCCAGCCTTCGTCACCATATTTTGCGATTGTGCCGACGAAGAAGGCAAGCCCGGGAGTTGATGCGACCGGATCCGTGAGTACGGTCAGGTCTTTATATTCTGGTTTCAACAGGTCATCGAAGCTTGTTGGAGCCGCAATCCCCTTCTGTGCAAACCAAGTTTTATCAACGTTTAGGCAAACGTCACCTTGATCAATCGCCACAAGTTTGCCGTCAACCATTAGCGAAGCCGGTTCAACAGGTGTTTCTAGCTTTGCAGCAAGATCTTCTTTGATTACTTCTGAGACGGTGAAATTGTCGATACCGTAGAAACCATCTACGACGGGAGCGTCCTTTTTCAATCGAAGTTGATTAATGACGGTGCCGTCACCAGCGGAAATAGTTTTCAGCTGATATCCGCTCGTTTTTTCAAAAGCTGCAATATCAGCTTTATCTAAGGCGAAAGAATCGTGGGTCAAAATAGTGACGGTTTTTTGGGCTCCGTCTTTATCAGCGCCAGCATTAGCGTCTTTCGTTTTCTGATCTGCTAATGAGCAGCCTGCTACTGCAAACACTGCAACAGTAGCAAGTACAGCCGAAACTTTGTGGATTAGTTTCATTTTTCCTCCTCACAAATTGTTTGGAGGGGACTTCACATGATTTCACAGCTTCAGCGAGGAATATTCCAAAAGCATTACATTCATCGCAATGCCAGCACCAGCTGCCAGAGTAACTGCCAGCCTTTGTCAGAAATCATCCTTAGCCGCCAAATCAGCAGCATCTGGATACTGCTGCACTTTTGCCTGTGAAAGCAAGCAAAGTGGAGAGATCTCAACTTCCTTCGCCGGTACTAACCGGAGCAGGTTCGAGGGTCTGCTTTCGCACTCTCAGCGCCTTTCGGCGCTCCCCTGTGGTCTTTCTCAGTATAACCAAAGCCCACTATCTAAATCGCTATTTTCAATCTGGATAGTGGGCTATTTGATAATTTTATGCGTCTGATTCAACGCCGTTACGATACTTTTCTTTCATTTTGCGATCAATCAGTGCAGTGACGATCGCGTTGACGCCCGCAGTGACAGCAGCAAAAGCAGCAATCTGGATCGCCGGCAAATCAGCATCCGTATCATCACCTTTCGGCTTCTGATTTTTCAGCACTTTTTCCCAAAAAACTTCAACACCTTTTTGTACTATAAAACCAGCCCCCGCGCTTACACCGAGACTTACGAGTTTCCAAAGCGGATTCATTATTCCTCCAAATTTTTTCCGGCTTCGCTATTTATTATCCAAGATTTTCTGGAACGATTTATTAATATTCAGATTTTTCTGTACGCACAGAACTTTGTTCTGGATATAACGCGGCAGAGACCGCACGGGGAGAATTTTTTCCAGCATCGCTGAGTGCAGAAAAATTTGCCGTCAAATCCTCCACCGCGGCTTTTTGTATCCGATATTCATCTGTACCCGTGCGTAAATCCGTTGCCAATTCATCAAAAAGCAGTTCACTTTGCAGAACTCGCCCGGTACGGTATCCAGCACGCGAAAGCATATGTGCCGAAATTGGCGCAGAAACTAATTGAAACGCGATCACGATCAGCAGCGTCCAGGTAACTGCCGTGGTGCGCACAAGCAAAATCACTCCCAATAAGAACATGATCAACGAAAAAACCTGCGGTTTTGTCGCAACGTGTTGCCGTGAAAGTAAATCAGGATAACGCATCATGGCGATTGCTGAAATCAGTGTAAAAAGCGTTCCGAGCAGTAAAAATCCCATACCAAAAATATCTGCCAAAAATAGCCAATCAATCAGAAAGTTCACTTACGTTCACCCCGATCTGCAAATCCGTCAACATATTTCTGCCTCATGTGCAGATCATTTTCTGGCCGCGACATCATTTCTTTTGCCGCTGTTTCTAACACCTGGGAATCCTGCACCTTGGCAGTTTTCCGCTCAGCTGCCGCCTGCGCCAACGCTTTTCGCGTAGCACCACTCAAAGGAGCTGAAAATCGCGCTAACGTAGTAGACCCAATAAAGCCAATAATGCTCACAGCCACGAACACCGGAAGCAAATCTGCACGCCGTGTAGCCGCCGCAAGTAGCGCAAATCCGCCGATCACAATCGAAGTGAGCATATCGACAGACACCATCCGATCCAGAGCCGTCGGCCCTTTCGCCGTGCGATATACGATCAGCAGTGCGGAAATAAATAGCAGCACTGCACAACTGGAAATCACATAGCTCATGCCTATTTCACCTCGTCCGTGTGTTCGTTACGCACTTCAGTTTTCTGCCCTTGCAGCCGATTCCCGGCGATCTGCTCCAAAATCTTCGTCTTTTCTGCCGCCACTTCAGGCACTTCCAGCACTCCATATCGCATCAGCTCAGGCCCGGTAGCAGGCGCATAAGGGGTTGGCAGACGCCCCAGGCTCGGATGCGATCCGGGCACATATCCGGCATCCACTAGCTCGTCGTGTGAAGCGAATGCACGCAACACTCGCTCCTCCTGCTCCAGCACACTACGATGCACACCATCTGGCCCACCAGCAAGCCCCATATCAAACACATGCACATAAAGCATCCCGGTAGCGCGATGTGCATCAACCACTACTGAGCCTGGAACCAGCCCGGTCATTCCAGAAACCATTGCAAGATATACGTCCGAATGTGAACGCAGCTGCACGCGGATAATCGCTCCCCGCGGCTCTTTTCCGCTGAGAATAAAGCGCGCCTGCGCAAAAGATGCACGTATGATATCCGCGAAAAAAATCGTGCTCAGCCGGAGCACACCCCACGGCCGGAAGCGCCCATCAAAACGCGTGAATGGGAATGGGGCGATCGTGGTAATAAATAATGCGAGAATAAATCCTGCCACAAAATTGGTGGTATTTAATTTACCCCAGAGCATCACCCAGACGATGGTCAGCCAGATGATCGTCCCCATTGAAGCATGTGGGAAACGGCCTGGACGCCGAGTTACCAATGCTATTTGCCGGGCTGCTTGCGAATTTTTCGCTGCCTGCCGTCTTGCTTGTTTCTGAGCTTGTTTTCGCGCGCGTTTCGCAGTTTCAGTTTTTTGCTCACTGCTTGCAGCTGTGGCGATGCCCGCCGCTTGATTCCTGATGTCGATTTGCTGGATCATTTTGCCCTGCCTCCATCATCCGGCTTTGCTGCAGGCAGATTCTGCTTTGCCCCTGGCGCATTATTTTGCGCATCTTTTTCACTCTCCCGTTTTGTTACATCACGCGAGATTCCACTGCCGCGCCCATCGTCTGGAAGTACCGAAACCACATAAGGTGCACGAGCTTCCAGTTCTAATGCTGCATTACGCGTATAGAGATTTAGTGGGCCGGCAAAAATTGAAAGCAGTATCGTTACTCCCACGAGCGTTCCAGCGGCTGCCGTCATCCCACGCGGATTTTGTTTTGCCGGTAATTCTTCGGGCGGAGTCTGCCAAAATGCCATATTCCAGGCACGCATTACCGCATAAAGGGTCAGCAGTGAGGTAACGATTCCCGCACCAATCAGCACCCAATCGATCCAGAGTCCACGATCTGCTGAGGATTGAATCAACCCAACCTTCCCAAAGAATCCTGAGAATGGTGGAATCCCGGCAAGATTTAATGCCGGAACGAGATAAAGCACAGCAATTAGCGGAGCCGTCCGCACAAGTGCACCAAGTTTTGTTAAAGACGTAGTCCCGCCGTGCCGTTCAATCAAACCGACTACCAGGAAGAGTGCTGTCTGCACCGAAATGTGGTGAATCGCGTAATAGATCGTGGCACCTAGACCATTCACTTGCGAGAGTGAAATCCCCCAGATCATGTAGCCGATATGGGATACAAGAGTGAAAGAAAGAAGACGTTTGATATCGTGTTGCGCGACGGCACCAAGAATCCCCATGATCATTGTGAGAATCGCGAATACACCGACGATAAGATCTAACCGATCCCCAGGGAAAAGCAGTACTTGCGTGCGGATGATCGCGTAAACCCCCACTTTCGTCAGCAAACCTGCAAAGACCGCCGTGACTGGTGCAGGAGCTGTTGGATATGAATCTGGAAGCCAGGCTGAAAGCGGAAAAATCGCTGCCTTCACGCCAAAACCAACCAACAGCAGCGCTTGGATTGCAAGCCGCACACCAGAATCGATTTCCGGAAGCCGGAAAGCCAGCTGTGCCAGATTGACCGTGCCGGTAGCTGCATAAACCAAGGAAATCGCAATCAGGAAAAGGAATGAAGAAAGCAGCGAAACTACCACGTAAACTGTGCCCGAACGGATGCGATCACGCGTACCGCCCAGGGTGATCAGCACGAATGATGCCATCAGCAGCATTTCAAAACCAACATAAATATTGAATAAATCGCCGGAGAGGAATGCGTTAGAAACACCTGCCGAAAGAATCAAGAACGCAGGATGGTAGACGGCGATTGGTGCTGCTTCGTCTCCGTCAGCTGCGCCTTGTACCAGCGAATACAGCAATACCAGCAGTGTCACGGTAAGCGAAGTGAGCAGCATGATTGCCGAGAGACGGTCAGCTACCAGCACGATCCCAACCGGCGCTGCCCAGGAACCGATATCGAGCACGACAGGCCCATCCAGCGACATCACCAGTAAAGCAACCGCCACACCAAGAGATATCGCCAACACGGTTGCACTGATTATTCCCTGCAGCCGGCGTACCGAAGCAAATGCTAACGAAAGCCCCGCGCCCAGCAAAGGCAGTACGATTGGCAATGCGAGTAAAATATTCCAGCCGAGTGTAGCATGCCCATGAATTTGCGATTCAGCTGCGAATAGCGGATTTCCCAATCCGGGAAAGATACTCAAAATATTGATTTGGTTCATCAGCTCACACCCCACGAATCTTTCACCGGATATTGTTCTCGCGGGCGATCCAGAATCGGATCGATCGTGCCGATCAATTCACAATCTTCACGCACACCTTCGGTATCGTCATGCGTCTGGCTCGCATCTTCTTCCACGGTACTTGCAAGATCGGCACGGGCAGCAAGCTTTTGCCGCTCGATCCGTCGCGCAATCCGTTTATCTTCGAGATCGTCTTGTACTTCATCATTACCATGCAACTGCCAGGAACGATATCCCATTGCGAGCAGAAAAGCCGTGGTAGCTAAACCAATCACAATTGCAGTGAGCATCATTGCCTGCACAAGCGGATCAGCCATCGCTTCAGGTGCAGCAGACCCCACAATGGGCGGCTCACCTGAACGTCCGCCAGCAACCAGGAATAAGATATTCACTCCGTTAGTGATATTGGCTAAGCCAAGTACAATCCGGGAAAGTGAGCGTTCCAAGATCAGGTACACACCGACAGCGAGGAGTATTGCTCCAAGAATCAAAAGCGCAAGTGAACTTTCCATGATTTAGCGCACCTCCTGCATCTTTTCGGCGTATTGTTGCCCGTGATCTGCTGACGTGGAATTTTCCGGTATTTCAAATACGTAGCGCTGCGTAGAAAGCTCAGCTTCAGCTTGATCACGGCGCACATCACGCTCAGGCACAATATCGTAAGTTTCTGGAGATTCGATACCTGCGAGTTCTCCGTGCCGATCAATTTCTGCACCGAGGGAACGCAATATATCTAGCACTAGCCCGACCACTACCAGGTAGACTCCGATGTCAAAGAAGATTGCCGTCGCGATCTTCAATTCACCAAGCGCTGGCAGCGTGAGATAAAACTTTGCGGTCTGGAAAATTGTGCCGCCAAAGCACATCGGCACGATTGCCGATACGGCTGCAATCACAAGCCCCGCTCCCATTAAATGCCCTGGATGTAACGGCACCGCCGCCCCGAGCTCATACCGTCCACCAGCCACATATCGTAGTACAAGCGCAATTCCAGCCGTCATCCCCGCTGCAAAACCGCCACCGGGATAGTCGTGCCCTGCAAACAAGAAATATAGTGAGAGCATTACCAGAGTGTGGAAGATAATGCGCGTGCCAACTTCCAAAATCACGGAACGACGTTGCTGCGCAAGCGTATGTGTACCTGCCAGCCAAACCATATTCCGCCCCGGCGCACGCACAGTTTGCGCGATCTCTTTTGCCTGACGGCGGTTCCAGCTTTGCCGCTGGATTTCCTGATCGCCTGGCTTTGCCCACACATTAGCGTTCTTGACACTGCCATCAGCGAGATTCCGGAAACGATCGATCCGGCCTTTCTTGTCGCGAATGAAAAGCAGCGAGGAGACGCCAATAGCAGCAGCTACGACCACAGAAATTTCACCGAATGTATCCCAGGCACGAATGTCTACAAGCGTCACGTTTACAATATTTGAACCGTAGCCGTAGTAGTATGCTTCCTCTGGGAAAGCAAGTGAAATCGGTGCAAATACGCGCGCCCCGGCAGCGAGCCAGGCGATCGCAGCACCCGCTACTCCGACTACTGCGGCAAGAATAATGCGTGCCCAGCGGGTCATCCGCATTGGTCGATTCGAGAAATATGCTGGCAAACGGCGGAGTACCAGAATGAATACGACGAGGGTCATGGTTTCTGCCAGCACCTGCGTCAGTGCAAGATCTGGAGCGCCATAAAGTTCGTATGTGAGCGCCACGCCATAACCAGAAATGCCCATCAACAGCACGGCTTTCATCCGGTGACGCGCGCGGGCACCGATCAGCGCGGCAAGTGCGGTAACGATCGCGACGGCAAGCTGCCCGAGCGAATCAAATCCACGAACCGGCTTGATCACTGCAAGATTTCCTAAAATGAGCGCACTTGTACCTACCGCAAGGGTAAAAGTGAAGATCGTGGAGAGATATGCGGGTAGCGATCCGCGTTGTGTAAAGCTCGTCGCAAAGCCGGAAAGCGTTTCCAAACCGGAGATCAGTTTTTGGTAGGTACCGTCAGCGGTAATTGGGAATTTCCGTTTTTCCGCAATTCGCACAAAGGTTTTACGCACAATGAAAATAAGTACCCCAAGCACGATCACTGCCGTAGTGATCGCCAGCGCAGGAGTAAGACCGCCCCAGATTGCCAGATGCCCGGCTTCACCGGGAAGAGTCTGCGCGTGGAGTGTAAACACTTTTTCTACAGCTTGGTAAGCGAGCCCGAATCCGAGGCTGGCAGCAGCGAGAATGATCACTGGCAGTAGCATCAGCCAGGATCTGGATTTGATCTCAATCTCAGCTACGCCAGCTTTGTTTGCGAAAGCACCCCAGATAAAACGCAGAGTGTAGCCGACCGTGAGTGCCGATCCGAGTGCGATCACGATCCAGGTGCCGGTAGCGCGTAAATCTGCGCCCGGGCTGGTCAAGGCGTGCAGTGCAGCTTCTTTTGCGACGAATCCAGCAAGCGGCGGTAGCCCCGCCATTGATGCAGCCGCGATCATCGCCGAGATTGCTAGTACTGGCATTTTTCGTGCAAGCCCAGTGAGCTGACGCAAATCGCGCGTACCCGTCGCCCAATCAATAATTCCGACGGATAAAAAGAGTGCCGCTTTGAACATCGCGTGTGCCAGGAGCATCGCCAAGCCAGCAAGCATCATTGCGTTACTGCCATATCCGACCATGATCATCAGCAAACCGAGTTGCGAGACGGTTCCGAAAGCGAGCACAAGTTTCAAATCGTATTGTTTCAGTGCACGGTATCCGCCAAGCAGCAAAGTACAGCTGCCAAAAAGCAGGATCATTGCACTCCACACCGGATTCGTGGGGGCAAATCCTGGTGAAAGCCGTGCTACGAGGTAAATGCCAGCTTTCACCATTGCCGCCGCATGCAGATAAGACGAGACGGGAGTAGGGGCAGCCATTGCCGCTGGCAGCCAAAAATGCAGTGGGATCAGTGCCGATTTGCTGAATGCCCCCAGCAGGATGAGGATCAGTGCAGCTGTGATAACGGCTGGCGGTGTGGAATTGGCAGGGATCGCAGCTAGACCAAGTGTGCCATCCTGCGCGTGTGCCACAAGTTCGCTGATCGAATAAGAGCCGCCCGGAGCCTGCCCGAAAATGATGATCCCGAAAAGCATACATAGGCCGCCTGCCGTCGTGACCATGATTGCTTGCATTGCCGCACGGCGGGATGCACTTTTATCGAAGTAATGCCCGATAAGCAGGAACGAAAAGACGGTAGTCAGTTCCCAGAAGAGATAAAGCGCGAGAGTGTTATCGGTCGTGACAAGGCCAAGCATTGCCCCGGAAAACGCGGTGAAAATACCGGCAAATCTGCCCAATCCGCGTGCACTTGCCGAGAAATAACGCGAGCAGTATGCGAGCACTAATGCGCCAACTCCCGTCACGATCAGCCCCATCACCCATGAAAGCGAATCGATCCGGAAGGAAATCTCAAAGCCAAGCTCTGGTGCCCAAGGTAAATTTTCCGTGTAATATCTGGCTGCGGCGGTGGGCTTGGACGCTCCGGAAAGAGCCGTATCATGCAGTGTGAGCAGGTAGCAAAATGCACTGGCTGGGATGAGCGCCAAGATCAAGAAGCCAAGCCTGCCGCGTTGAAGTAAAAACGGCGCAATCATTGCACCTAGTGCGAACACCAAGAGCAATAACAGCATTGATTCTCCTTCAGCTCGTGGATCGTATTGTTTTGTTATCGGCGTGGGCACTGCACTGACTGAATGATCCCACGCCAACTTGCATTATTTGCGGTTCGTGATGGCACTTTTGTGCTTCGGGCGGTACTCGCCATGCAGCCCGGATTAGTTTTATGCTGTTTTATCGTCTGTATTCACGATCGTGCGCGATGTATCGACACGGTGAAAATTCAGATGGGAACGGGAAGCAGTTGGCCCGCGCTGCCCTTGATACCGCGAGTGCGTAGCACCCTGACCATATGGGCGATCTGCCGGTGAAGAAAGCTGGAAGAAGCACAGCTGCCCAACTTTCATCCCCGGATAGAGTTTGATTGGCATGGTAGCTGTATTTGAAAGTTCGAGCGTAACATGGCCAGAAAATCCTGGGTCGATAAAGCCAGCCGTGGAATGCGTTAGCAAGCCGAGGCGCCCGAGAGACGACTTTCCTTCAAGCCGGGCTGCAATATCGTTTGCCAAAGTGACTTGTTCAAAAGTAGATCCGAGCACAAATTCGCCAGGGTGCAGCACGAACGAACCGTTAGCAGGCACTTCGATTAGTGTAGTTAGGTCGGATTGATCAACGGCAGGGTCAATCACGTCGTAACGGTGATTGTTGAATAGCCGGAAGTAGCGGTCAAGATGTACGTCCACGGAGGACGGCTGCACCATTTCCCGATCCCACGGATCGAGTGTAATGCGCGAATTTTCAACAGCATGCAGGATATCTAAATCTGAAAGTAACACCCTTCGATTTTGGCATGAATTTGGATATTTTTCACTAGGATTTCGAGCTTGGCGGAATATGGTGCAGCCGTATTAGTAAAGCCTTGGTTTCACCTCACATCGGGGAGGTGAAAGACACACCCAAAGCGTTCTCATTTTTCTCGCGTACTGCCAGATCAATGTAAAGCGCAGCAGACCAGCCAAAACAAGTAGTAGCCGTCCGGCAACGTGTGCCGCTTCGAGAGTTCACATACTCTACCGGCCCGCCAGCAACCGCAAACATCTCAAGCGTAGACTCCCGCAATTTTGCCGCCAGCTCTAACTCTCCATTACTTTCCAGCCCGTCAGCTACAAGATATGTAGTATTCACCCACGTTGGCCCACGCCACATTGTATTTTCCGCAAAACTTGGATCGTCCTGCGCCACAGTAGGCAAAGGCCATCGCGCATGAAAGCGTTCCGGATTTTCAATATCGGCAGAAAGCTGCCGCAACCGAGAAGAATCAATTCCCGGAGCAAAACAGCCCAGCAATGAAAGGATCGTGCGATATTGGCGTACACCCGCATGGTTCTGTGCAAAATACGCGCCTTGCTCGTCATCCCACAAATCAGCCAACCATCGGCGCAACTGCGGCAAATTATCCAACGGGCATTCCACTCCTATTTCAGCCGCCCATTCCCGCAAAATCTGCTCCTGCACAATTAGATAGGCTAAGAGATCTGGCGAAACTACCGCCCCTGAGGCATCAAATACCGGGCTATCGTCCAACCCCGAAGAGTATGGATGTAAATATTGCGGGCGACCAAGCTCATCACAGTTTTCCGCACGCATCCACCATTGTTGATTTGCCAATAAAATGGGATACCACTTTCGCATCAATTCGGCGCGCTGCTGCGGAGGTAGCTCAGCAATGATCTGCTTCGCCGCCCACGCCCCTAACGGCGGTTTCGTTAAAGGCACTACTTCTCCGTAGCGCAGATTCCCTCGTTCACGCAAGGAAACCAAATCACATGGGGGAAGATCCAAGGATGAAGCCAGCCGACCTTTTTCGTGCACCACGTCAGGGAGTTGTCCGTCCGGTTCAGGCGAAAATGCGATTTCTAACTGTGCGATTGCCAGCTCAATATCTCCATGTTGCAAGCCGAGCGCAATAAAATATGCATCCCACTGCCAGAGTCCCACATACCCAAGCATGGACGGCACCACAATGGTGCGCATCGTTGCATTTTCACCAATTTTCAAAGCGATTTGATTCGCACCAAGCACCCACCAGCAAAAATCCGTCATTTCCTGACGGCAAGTAAGCACCCGTGGAGATTTTTCCATCCATTCCCGGACATAAGTATCAGCTATTTTTTGAAATTCCAGATGTGTCTGCTGAAGCGATTCCGCAGTGAGAAAATCATTTCCGAAAATGCGTAACGAGTCTGCAAGCTGATGCAACTCAATATTCGCTAAATCCACCCATTCAATCGCTGAAGCATTCAGAAGTTGTATCGAGCACGAATTTTCACATATTGCGAGTTCCCACTCTGCGCTGCGTACAAAGCCCCAGCCAATCTCGATTTCGCCTGCTGGAAGACGCGCCACCAAGCATTCTTGCAACGGTACTTCATAACGCACGTAGTAAAGGTCAAGTGTTTGATCTTCCGTCTTCAGCTCCGCAGGATCTTCTTCATAACGCAGCAAAAAACGCGACTTCGGCACTGTAAAAGGCACATCATACAAATCAATAAAAGCTGGATTTTGCATTATCTTCCTCCAAGCCCAGAAGTGGCGAGACTGCTCATGATGCGCTTTTGCCCAATCACAAAGGCAATCAGCATCGGGATTGTAGAAACGGTAGTGGCTGCCATGATCAACCCCGTATTCAGCCCACCGAATTGCCCTTGGAATTGCGAAAGCAAAAGCGGCACAGTGTAGAGTTCGGTGCTGTTCAGCAAAATCAATGGAAGCAGGAAGTTATTCCATGTATCAAGCGCGACGATAATTCCGAGTGCACCTAAGCCCGGCGTAATCAGCGGCAAGACGATCCTCCAATAAACCCGCCACCGCGAGGCTCCGTCCATCACAGCTGCTTCATGCAATTCTTTGGGGATCGAAAGGATAAACTGCCGTGCCAAGAACACACCAAATGGGTTTACCAAAATCGCGGGAATGATCAGCGCTAAGTGTGAATCAACCCAGCCAAATTTACTCATTAGCATATAGAACGGCACAAGCGTAACTTGCTTTGGCACCATTTGGGTCAGCAAAATCAGCCCAAAAAGCCACTTTGATCCTTTGAAAGAAATACTCGCAAAGGCATATCCCGCCATTGATGTGGTAATCAACGCGCCTGCTACCACCAGGACGGTGATGTAAATCGAGTTGAGATAGGCTCTGCCAAATGGGAGCGCTTGCCATGCTTCCAGAAAATTATCGAAGGTCCAGGGCTGAGGCCAGATACTTAATGGATCTGCAAGTAATTGCGGAAGTGTCTTAAATGAGGAAAGGAACATCCAAATAAAGGGAAGAAACATCACTACCGCAATCGCGCCGACGGCGATTTGCAACCCGATTTTGTGCTTCTTCCAAAAACGACGTACGGAATTAGTTGTCATAATGCACCAATTTCTTCTCAAGCCCAAATTGCGCCACAGTGATCACTACCGAGAGCAGCAATAGGCAAATCGCAGCTGCTGAGGATAGCCCCAATTGCCCTTTCTTAAAGCCCAGATCGTAAATCTGATACACGATCGTACGCGTGGCATTTTCTGGTCCAGCATCTTTGACCAGGACGAAAATCAAATCAAATGCCTGCAGTGAAGAAATAAACGCAATCACTGCCTGAAAGAAAATCGTTGGTGAAAGCATCGGGAGCGTGATCGAAAAGAAACTACGTACTCGACTCGCGCCATCCAATTGCGCAGCTTCCATTAATGACGGACTGATATTTTGCAGACCTGCCTGGAAAATCACGATATTCAAGCCAAGCGATGCCCAAATAGTAACCGCACAGACGGCGATCAAGGCAAGTTTTGGATCTTGCAGCCATTGCGGAGGATCGATCCCAAAGACGCTGCCAATCGTAGTCGAAAGCCAACCGTCACCACGTAAAAGTTGCTGCCAAATCAATGCCACCGCAACTGAACTGGTCACCACGGGAGCAAAAAGCATCACCATATAGACGGCTTTATGTTTGATCTGATTCACCATCACTGCAATCAAAATTGCAATAAACAAGCCAATCGGTACTGTCACTGCCGCAATTATCAGCGTATTCAGCACTGCTCGCAGGAAGAGCGGATCGTTGATTTGGTTCATGAAATTATCGAAACCGACAAATTTCATTTCACCAAAACCGTTCCATTCAAAAAATGCGAGATAGAAACTAAATGCGAATGGAATCAACGTAAAGAGCGTCATCCCAATGACCTGTGGACTCAAAAATACTGCCGCCCACCATTTATCACGTTGTTTCCATTTTGGGGTACTATTTACCGCCCCATTCACTGTTTGCACACTCATCGTAAACTTCTTACTTTGCTTCGACGAAAATCAAACTGCACTTACTTCGCACTCTTTTGGAGCCGCTGCGAAATTTCTGCAAGTGCATCTGCGGCACTTTGCTGCCCTTTGAACAACGGAAGCATGATTTGCGTAGCAATATCTGCCGATAGCCCCGGCACAGATGCTTCCGTAGGGCTGTTGGAGAATCCCTGATCCCGCATTTCAATGAGTGCGCTTACGTTTGCTGGTACACCAGAATCCGTGACAACATTATCTACACCCGAAATTGACGGTAGTGCATTTCCGTTATCTTGCAACCGCAGAGTTTGCCCAGCTTTACTCAAATACGCATTAAAGAATTTACATGCAGCAGTTTTATCTTTCGCATTTTTATTTACGGCAAGGAATGATGCTGCCACACCTGTTGGCTCAGCAGCGCCCGAAGCCGTCGGCCAGCGAACTACATCATAAGACTTCAGATCCAACCCGGCACCTGCAAGAGTTGCTACCGTATAGCGCCCCTGCACCATAAATCCGAGCTTATGCGTGACGAAAAGCGCGTCGCTATCAGATCCTTTCGGAAGCTCATCAGCCACAACCAGTTCTCCGGAAGCAAACTTATCTGCCCACTTTTGTAAGTTTGCTGCACTTTCAGCAGTATCAGCGACGAACTTTCCTGATTCGTCATAAGCTGGCGCACCGCTTGCCGAAAGAATCGACTGCCAAGTAGCCCAATAATTCCAGAAAGCAGCACCCTGCAAACCTGCCTTTTGCAGGGCAGCGGTCATTTCAAAGAATTTCTCAAAGGTCCATTGATCGTTATTCGCCAGTTCGACTGGGTCTGCGGTAATCCCAGCAGCTTTGAGAGCTTCACGGTCAAAGAAGAAAGCATCAGGATTCACATCATTTGGCAGTGCAAATGTAACCCCATCTTTTTCTGCTACACGATAGAGATTCTCGGCGAAATCAGCTTTCTTGATTTCAGCACCTGCAAGCGCAAGACAAGTATCGATTGGCTCAAGCACATCATTTGCGACAAGATTCGCAATCTGATCATCGCCGACATAAAACACATCTGGTGCGGTACGCGATGTGAGTTGAGTATTCAGTTTAGAGTGGTATTCGTCGTAAGATGCCACAGGCTGGAATTTTATTTTTAGATCAGCATTTTTCTCGCCGAACTGTTTATTGAAAGTTTCGTACACTTTCAACTCTTCAGGAGTGCCCCAGGTAGACCAGATTACTTGCCCTTCTGCACTTGCTGATGAGCTGCCCGAACAGCCCGAAAGAAGGAGCAGCGCTGATGTAGCTGCAGCTATAGACACATTAAATTTGTGTGATCGTTTCATTGTGAAATCTCCTTTGATTCGACATTTTTGATTTATTTTTGAGTTATTTGTTTTGAGTTTTATTTAGTTTTCTCCGACGCTATTTTCCGCAGCGGATTCGTCGGGGGATGTTGCTGATTTTGTTTCAATCAGCAACATTGCGGTAAGTACCAGGATCCCTCCCAGCACTAACCGGAAAGTTAGCGATTCGCCACCAAACATCACGGCAAAACCGGCTGCAAATACGGGTTCGGTAGTCATCACGATCGCCGCAGTGGTAGCTGAGATACGTGATTGTGCCCATGTTTGCAATACCAGCGCACCAAGCCCGGCAAAGAGCGCCATATAAAGCAAACTGCCCCACATCGGTGCCGTCACAGGGAATCTCACACCATCGAAAAGGCAAGCACTGCCAAGGAACACACCCACGAAAACGATCTGGATCAATGCAAGTGCAATCACATCAGCATTTTTCGTATATCGGCTAATGAGAATGATATGGATCGCGTACATCAACGCGCCTGCCAGCGTGAGCGTTTCACCCCATCCGAGCGCGAATCCACGCAAGCTCAAGATTCCCAGCCCAACGGTGGCAAGCAGGACAGCCGACCAGACTTTCAAGCTCATCTTCGTATGTAGTACGAGAGCTGCAATCAACGGCGTAAACACTACATACATTCCAGTAATAAAGCCGGAGACGGAAGCGTCAGTGTGCAATAACCCGACCGTCTGCAACCATTGCGCAATTGCGTATGCACCGCCAAGGACGGCGCCTTGCTTCCAGGTCTGCGCACTTGCGCG
Source organism: Arcanobacterium hippocoleae (assembly GCF_031456295.1). NCBI lineage: Bacteria > Bacillati > Actinomycetota > Actinomycetes > Actinomycetales > Actinomycetaceae > Arcanobacterium > Arcanobacterium hippocoleae. Next base: position 1,408,620 of record NZ_JAVDUJ010000001.1, on the reverse strand, counting down.
GCGCAGACGCGGAAATTGAAAAATCACGATCAGTAATGCTGCAATCGCGAAACGGATCCCGAGGAAATCATCAGGCGGCACGAACTGTACTAAATCTTTGATCAGGAAGAAAGTAGAACCCCATACTGCGGTCACGAGAAGTAATGCGAGGAATGGAGCAGCAGCAAATTCGCCTTTACCCGCTGCGGGAATTGAAAGTTTTTGGCCCGCTTGCAACTCTGCCTGATCACACATTTTCATCCCCTAACGCGAATTGTAATGGAGCAGCTTGCACACCGATTTTGCGGTTTCGCAGATGTACATAGCTGCCCGCACCGCCAACGATGCGCCAGGCTTCGTCTGGCTCGACAATTAAAATTTGCCCCTGCTTTAGCACAACCTCTTTTTTCTTTGCGCTTTGCGCTAAAGACGACAGATCAATTCTCGTGCGCACTGCATGTGCCTGCGCTCCCAGCTGCTGGTCTGTGATCGCTGATTTTTCCTGAGTCTGCACACTATCCGTGAAGTATTGGATATCGCGCGTATCATCGTATTTTTGCACTTCTTTCAACGCGCTGCGATCCTGGAGCTCAAGACGAGCCTCCCCCGCAAGCACATAAATAACGCTTTGATACATTCTGGAATGCATAAATTCTGCAGTATTTTCAGGCACAATACTCGCACACCAGTAAGTGAGCCCACTTTCAATTGAACGGGCATACTTTTTGGGGTTTGTGATACTTTTTTCAAATGCACGCACCACATTCATCCATTTGCGTGATTCTTGCTGCAACTTTGCAAAAATTTCTAGCGTAGGATAAATCAACATTGCGCCACCTCCGCTGCTTGCTCAGTCTTCGGCGCCTGCTCCGCACAGCCCGTGGCCGCACAATCTTTACCGCTAAATTTTTCCGACAGATTATTTACACTTTCGCGTAAGCTTTCCGCTACGGTTTGTGCGCACTCTCCTGGCGATAACCTGGAAAATAGCAGCCGCATCGTTATTTCCTGTGGCTGCACCTGGTACGACGGCGTCACCTCAGCACCCCACGAGTGCGAGCCAAGACCAAGTATTTTCTCTTCCCAACGCACCACGAGTTCTTGCGGCTCACCGAGTTCATCACGATGCACGGCAGTATCGATCGTATACGCATCCCACAACCAAGTAGACCAAGCCACCGGATTTGTTGCCATCACCAGAATTCCTGCTCCTGTATCATCCCGATGCGCCACCCACCGCACATCCGTGCGCAGCCCATAATCTTGTGGATACACATAAGGCGTTACTAAATCTTTTGCCGTCGTCTGGTAAATCCCCAGCAGTGCAGCTTGCGTCGAATCGGGATAGTTTTCTCCTGGCCCGCGCCCGTAATATTCGATTTGTGAAAGCGCAAGCGGAACCCGAAATTCTAGTCCAAGGTTTGGCAGCAATTGCGGCAGATCGCCATATGGTTGCGCTTTGAAATCAAGGATCAAGATTTCCTGCGCCTGATCGTATTGCCAAAAATAATCACAGTTCCAGCCACGTCGCACCGTGTCTGGAGCATATTTTGCGCGCAGGTGCGCAGTGTTTTGCGTTTGCGTAAATTCGAGTGGGATTTGCCGCGCAAGCTTAAGCAAAGCTGGTTCCCAGTTTTTCTCTGCAAGCGCACGATGATTATCAATTGTCGGTCGCCAGGTAGTGAATTTGGCAAGTTTCGTGGCAAGCTGCATCTGCTCAGCGCTAATCGTCAGTTCGCCCGTCACCGGATCTGCCATAATCTGCATTTTTGGACGTTTGATCACACTATTTTTCGGGCGCTCTTGAGATTTGGCTCGTTCCACTGTGCCAACCATAAATTGGTAGCGGCCAATTTCCTCTTCACCATCGAAAATCACGACGTTCAAGTATTCACATTCGGGTTGCTGAATCTCAAGCAGTATTTCAGTTTGCGCTGGCACATTGCCACACACAATCTCCGATTTAGCAACTATTTTCCCTGCCGTCATGCTTTCCAAACGAAGCCGTACTCCATCCAGACTCCGCGCATACCAGTTATTGCGCACGCACAACTTTCGCGAATCTGTTAGCGAAACTTTAACCGGGCAGATCACCTGCCCATATTCAATCAATCCCGGACTTGGCGCGAGCCACGGAAACACCAGCCCGTCAATACAGAAATTGCCATTATTTGGGCGATCCCCAAAATCCCCGCCATAACAGTATTTGTCTGAAACTTTGATTCCGTGATCGATCCATTCCCACACAAAATGCCCTTGAATCGATGGATGACGATCGAAGACCTGCTGATAATCGTGCAATCCACCCGGCCCGTTCCCCATCGCATGTGCATATTCCACCAGGATTCGCGGCTTTAACATCGCATGACTCCCAAAATCATCCATTTGCGATGCGCGCGAATACATTGTCGAAACTATATCCACGATTTCCGCATCCCGATCTTCTTCGTAAAGCACTGGCCGTGACGGGTCAAGCATTTTGCAATGCTGATACATGGCGTGAAAGTTTTTCCCCCAACCCGATTCATTACCAAGCGACCAAATAATGATGCTCGGATGGTTCCGCTGGGATTTCACATGGCGTTCGATACGATCCAGGAAGGTGGGAAGCCAGTTGGGATCATTTGCGAGACGATTTGGCTCACCCACAAGTTCCATTCCATGAGTTTCGAGATCTGTTTCGGCTAAGACCATTATTCCCAGCTCATCAGTAAGCTCATAGAACCGCGGATCGTTTGGGTAATGCGCAGTGCGCACAGCATTAATATTGAACTTTTTCATTAGCTCCAGGTCTGCACGCATACGTTGGAGTGATACTGCCCGTCCGTGTTCTGGATCAAAATCATGACGGTTTACGCCATGCATTTCAATATATCTACCGTTGAGTAAGAGCACCCCGTCTTTCATGTGAATATCACGGAAGCCGAAGACGATCGGCACAAAATCCGGATCCGAATTTTGTTCGGTTCTGAAAATTAGCCGATAGCGATGTGGCGCCTCCGGATGCCACCAATACACGTCAGGAATCTCAGCGTAAATTTGAAAAAGCTGAGTATTTTGAGTGCCACATTGGATATTTTCGCCATGTTTTCTGCTATTTTCTACACTCACTTCTGAGCTGGCATCTGCACTGCCTGCGCAAATCAATTCACCAGTAAGCGTCTCTAAACGCCAGTGAACTGCTACCGCATTGGCTGCTTGAATTTCTGCTCGGAGCACCCCGGGAGCAGTAGTTTGTGCATCGGGAGCATCGGAGATATGCAATAAAGACGTATCTACCGCAATATCTTGGATCGAATGCGCGGTACGCACAAAACTGTATATTGAACGGATAATTCCACCGCTCGACCACATATCTTGATCTTCTACATAGGAAGAATCCGCGTATTGCAGTACTTTCAGTAAGAGTATCGCCTTACCATCAATCACGTGATCGGTGATATCAAATTCGGACGATAGACGCGAGCCTTTTGCCCAACCAACGCGCGTACCGTTACACCAAAGCTCGTAATAAGTTTCTACCCCGTCCAGACGGATAATTCTTCGCTCTCCCGGGTTCAGCGGTGCAAAAGCAACACGTTTGCGATAAATACCTGTCGGGTTAAGTTTTGGGATCAGTGGCGGATCTACCGGAAACAAATATCCTTCGTCAGTGTAGTGCCAGCAACCATAGCCATGCACCTGCCACGGATCCGGCACTGAAATCGGTTTCCAAACTGCGGCATGGTCAGAGCCGGAACTCCAATCTGCTAAGTCCTGATCGTTGCAGCGGTCGGGTGAATCGAAAAATATAAAATCCCAAATTCCGTCAAGATCATAAAATCCACGAGCTTGCTCACGATCATTGGATCGAGCCGCTTCTAAGCTCTGAAAGTTGAAGAAATATGCGCGTGAAGGAAGAGCTCCTTCACGTATGAGCGTAGGATTTTGCCACGCTACTTTCATCTCTTTTTCTCCTTTCAACGCTTTTTAAGATTGAAACGGGACGGCAATAACGAAACTTCTTCGGATCGCTATACCAATTCTGAAACCGTTTTCAATAGAGTATCAAGGAGCGGAAATATGTGCAAGCGTTTTCCGAATATTCACTAGCGGGATCTTGCTATTTTCAACATCATGCACACCTTCACCGATTAAATCCGTATGCCAAAACAGTTTCGCCATTCTCTAACAAACCCATACACGAATCAGGGAAATCCCCCCCCCTCACTTCGGCAATCAGATTTCAGAGCAGCAAACTTCCGATGGACCCCCAAAAAAACATGCCCCACTATGCTAGTTCTGTATTGCAAGTTTTACAGCACAACGAGAACCCACTAGAGTGAAGTAGTGGATTTATCTAAGGAACTTCCCGCAAAGGCGCGGCGCAAATCAAAAGTAACGATTAAAGATGTAGCAGCTATGGCTGGCGTATCTCGCGCTACCGTCTCGCGTGTAATCAACGGTACTGCTGGCGTTGCCCCTGAAAAAGTGGCAGCTGTGCGCACCGCAATCAAAAAGACAAATTTTCAAATCTCAGTATCGGCGCGAAATCTTGCGAAAGGAAAATCGGAGGCTCTTGCCGTGATCCTCACAGAGCCAATAAATGAGCTCCTGACGGACCCAACCTTTGCCACGATTTTCCAAGGTATCCTCGACGCGCTTACCCCTACGCCAATCACTCCGATCCTGCTTTCCGCATCCACTGAACGTGAACTGAAGAAGTCACTTCATCTCTTTCAACGCGGTGCAGCCGACGCAATTATCCATCTCTCTCCGTATACTGACGACACCTTGCTATATGAACTTGCAGCTACTGAAATTCCAGTTGTGCTTTGCGGACAGTCCGATTTTCCGGCTGTGAAAACTTTTTCCGTAATTTACGCTGACGATCATGCTGCCGCAAAAACTGCCGGAGATTATTTACTCGCGCGCGGCACACGGCGAGCTCAGGCAATTTTAGGGCCAGAGAATAACCCTGCCACCACGAATCGACTCGCCGGATATCGTGAATCTTTGGCAGATTGCCTTTCTGAGCAGATAATTTATGGAGATTGGACGAAGAGTAGCGGATATTTTGCAATGAGTGCATTAATCCACGAAGGTTTGGATTTCGACACGCTGATTGCGGGAAATGATCGGATCGCTGCCGGGGCTTTGGTGGCTGCACAAGAGGCAGGTTTACAGGTTCCAAAAGATCTAAAAATCCTCGGATTTGACGATCATAAAATTGCACGCGAAACGACTCCGCAAATTTCCACTGTGCATCAGCCCTTCTATCAGCAGGGGGCTCATGCGGTTCGTTTGGCGGAAGAAATGATTGATGGGCATCCTGCGCGGACTGAAATTCTCCAGACGCATATTATCGAACGAGAGACAACTTAATCCGATCAACACCGGGCATGTACTCCAGCAACTTACCGTATTTAATTGCCGGTTTCAGGATCCTCAAATGCGACGGCTCCGATAGTAATTATTTTTTGCCCTCCTCCAAATCCAGGAAGTAGCTTCCATATCCGATCAGTCTATGAAACGGTAGCTTGCACGTAAAATTATTGTGAAAGCTCCTGAGCAGCCGTTTTCTGCTTGCGATATGCTTTCACTCCGCGCGCCAACCACCATGCTAAGAAAATCAGTACAACCGCGATTTCCACCGCCCACCACGGGAATCGTGGTAGTTCAGACGGCTTGCCGGCATTGTCAAGATCAGCTTGCGGAGTCGGGTATATTCGTTCCCCAGTGACGAGGATCCGATGCGAATTGATCCCGAGCGGGGTGCAGGTGACGAGTGTGAGCAGATCACGATCCGGGTCTGCTTTGATTGATTCAGTATCGTCTGGATTGACGATTTTTGTTTCGATTGTGCGGTAGACGAGCACTTCGCCGAATACTTCGATCACAATATCGTCACCAATGCGCATTTTATCGAGGTTGGTAAACATTGTGGCATTTGCCAGCCCGCGATGTGCAGTGATCACAGCACGCGTGCCGATTCCTCCAACGGGAAAACTTGTGCCTTGTAAATGCCCGGCACCTTTTTCGAGTACATCATCACCGGAGGTATGGTAGACGGGCAAATCAATATCTGCTGATTCTATTTTCAAACGTGCCATTAGCCCGTGATTTCCCAGACTGAGGATGTCCAGATAATCCCAAATATCGCTGCTTAGCGCGTGTGCAGCGCCAATATCTCCAACACCTTTTGCTTTGCGTTGGTTTGCTTCCAGGAGTGCACCTGAAGCAAGCGCTTCATTGTATCGATGGGCAGCAGCAAGTTGTGCTTCTTTTGCTGGCTGAGCGTTATCGATTTTTTTGCTCTCCGATTCGATCAGCAGCGACTGGTCGTATTGACTTTTCCATGCGGCAATGTCTGGATAAAGCAATAACCCAATCCCCAGGATCACGAGGAAGGCTACGAAGAATCGAGAAAAGAGAGCTTTAAACATATTTCAGACTTTGTGAATGCAGATTTTAGGGTGAGGGAGAGGCTGCGGCGCGGGGCGCGCAAATAACACTTGCGCTATTTATTGAGAGCAGAAAAAATGACGAGCAATTTGCCGCAGACGCACCACGGAGCAGAGTGGAAGAGAAAAGCTTTCACTTCCTGCTCTGCTCCGTGAGTTTGCTGTGTGCAAACTTTCACTGGCTGCAAATTAGCAGCCGTTTTCAATGTCAGTTTGCCCCAACAGAGATTTTGCTTAGTGCCGTGTAATTATGCACGCTTACGACGGGCACTTACGATCTGTACACCACCAGCGAATGCCAATACAGCAATACCAGCGATCGTGAGCAGAATCTTGCCCTGCGCACCAGTCAAAGGAAGGTTCGGACCAGGGACTTTACTATTATTGAAATCTCCATAGCTGTAATCAACTGTGTTATTCTGACGAGTCAACTTAACAGTCTTAACCGATGGATCTAGAATGTACCCGGCTGGTGCCTTAGTTTCCTTGAAATAATATGTTGCTCCATCTGCGAGTGGTGCGTTGTCGGAATCGATACGCAGATTCTTGAAAGTGAACACACCCTGTTCATTTGAAGTGGCTTTGGCAATTGGCTCACCGTTAGCATCAGGTGTAGCGTAAACTGCAAATTCAGCGCCGGAAAGAGGCTTGGAGTTTGCTTGATCAATCTTCTTACCAGTTATATTTCCATAATAAACTTTATCGCCAGGAGTTGGTTTTCCAGGTTCACCCTCAGAATCAGTGTAAGGGTCGTACGTAGGAGTTTCTGGGTAGAAATTGTTCTCTACAATCTTATTTTGTGGAATTTTGGTCACCTTTGTATTAATAGTCAAAGTAACCATATTCTTATTCAATAATTTTTCTAACCCAGACTGGAGCAAGCGGAAATGAATTGCTTTCTTATTATCCTTCTCAAGATTGGTAAGAACTTCGTAATCTTTCCCTACCTGCAGAGGAACTTGGTCTACCTTTACATCGGTAACACTTTCAAAGGTAAGATAATTTTCAAGCACATCGTACATACCGAACTTGCTATATGATTTTGCTCCATCTGCAAGAGCAGGAATAGGAAGCTCGATCTTCCACGGTAGCGTTTTGCCTTCGGTGAAGTGCGCGTCATACTGAGCAGTCTTCTTACCATCTTCATGTACCGAATTCTTCGGATACACATTAACTTCATATAGCCATTCATCAGAAGGATATGGAACAGCAACGAGGAATTTTTCGACGCCCTTCGTTACTTTAACCGGCTTTCCCTTTGACTTAGCCTGACTATAATCAGTTTCTTCGACAAGATATAGACCTAATGGAAGGCTCTCAAATTCGGCGACGCCAAGATTATTTGTTCGCTTTTTCTTAGCCTGATCAAGCTGATTCTCAGTAATTTGATTAACCTTATTATAGAGTGCTTTCGCCTGATCCCAACCTTCAGATTTAGTAAGATCAACGTCCTTCACCTGACGTATTGAAAATTCAACATTTTCTAGAGCAATTGCGCTATCGGGAATCTGATCTACAGCTTTCCCATCACCCTTTTTCCCAGTCCATACAGGATTCTGATACTTATGAATGATAATTTTGCCAGTTTGTGAATCCTTGATATTCGCTAAATCTAGCTGAGCCGCGCCAGGTAATCCTTGTGAATGTGCCGCACCTACACCCGTGAGGGATAAGAGGCCGGTGAGCACAGCAACCGCGAGCGCTTTTACGCCACGGGACTTCTTGATACTCATATTTTTCCTTTACATTACATTTTTTGATTGTTGCCCGATCGAATTTCATGATCAAAATTCGCTCAAGCTGCACAATCAGCTTTTTACTAACTCACATTTTGTGATTTGTCGGTATTGTGTGTTTTTCGTTGCCTTACTTCCGCGCCTTAAGCCACCGCCTTTCGGGCTGTGGTGCCAGTTCGGCTCCGTGAGTACGCCCTGCACTCGCAAAAGCAGCAGCTTTGCGGCGTCGTACAATTTCTGCCGTACCTGCAATTGCCAGCACAGCAAGTCCCAGTGCAGCAAAAATGTCTGCTGCGATGCCGCCGGTAAATGGTAATGGCGGCGCTTGAATATCTACCCGCGGGTCAAAGACGCGCGCGTATCCGTTATTATCTGCCGGTACTCGCACTTTTGTGCGCGGATCCTTTGGCAGCGCAAACCCCAGCGGAGCCCGCGTTTCAGTGATCACGTAATCGCCAGGCTCAATCTTTAGCCCCATGATTCCGGCGGTTGCAATCTGATCTACTGCAGGATTTACTTTTTCGCCTGCCGCATTCGGAGTATCCACTACTACGAGTTTGTGCGTACTAGCATTCCGTGCCCCGGCATCTAGCTTTCCGTCAGTGCCGATGCCGAGTGCATAAGTGAATGCTTCCCCGTCAGAGCGAGAAATTTCCCATTCGGAGCCTTTCAGCAAACCGCGTTTCATCCCATTTGTGGGGAAATCGCTTACGGCTGGATACGTTTTTTCAATCGCCGCCTGATCTTCCTGCGCATACTTTGCCCAGCAGATCGAGTTCATTTGCGTATTCGTAGTGCCCACGTAAATATATCCGTCTTTTACCCCGTCACGATTATCGGCTGCCGTAGTATCCGCAATGGTTCCGATAGTTCGCTCTGCTGGAAGTACATAGCCCGGCGCTGCCTTTGTTTGTACGACGGTATACGCACCGGCGCTCACATTGGCAAATTCTGCCCAGCCATCTTTATTGACGACGGCAGTTTGCACACTTACGTTTCTGCTCTTGGAGCGCAGCTGCACCTGCGCACCCGGCAGGGCGAGCGTGGCATCATTTACGTCATTGATCACTGCGCGCACCGTAAACGGCTGATTCCAGTTTGGCGGTTCCGGTGTGCTCGGCTTTGGTTCAACGTATGGAGCAGGCGGGTTGAAACTCCCTCCTGGCAGGTACGCCCAGGCGTATGCCCAATTACTGTTGCGATAGTTGTAGTTCGGTAGGCGGATCGAACTGGAAAAGTTCGCGTATCCTCCCGGCGCGTTAAGCAGTGTAAACGTGTAGGATCCTGGTTCGATCCAGAATTTCGCCATATTTGCAGCGCGCCCGCCTACGGCCTGCTGATCTGCACGAATAGTACACGAATATACATTCCGCCCATTGCATTTGAATTGCTTATCTTCGTCGTAACTCGTGATCCGCCAAGTAGTGCCCGGTACGGCAGCGCGCGGATTTGTGAGCCGACTATTCAATCCAGTTATATTGATCCCAGACTTCGTTGCGCTTGCGGTAGACATCCCCTCGTACTTATTTTCCTCATACTGCTTCAGCATTTCTCTTGCGTCCATGCTCATCGCATGGAAACGCACTTCAATTTCCGGCACATTCGTAGGTTTCGCTAGCTGAGCTGCCGGCTCACTCAATACATCAATCGCCACATTCCGGTCAGTGATTTTCACTGCCTGATTCGCCGCCTGATGATGCCCTTTCGCGCTGATTTGCTGCAGAATGTAATCACCGGCAGGGAGCTTCTGCCAGCTGGTTTTACCTGCAGTATTAGTCACGTGTGTATCACCTTGCGCATCAAGCAGTGCACGTTCCCCGGAATTTACTTTCCCGTCAGCATTTTTATCAACGAAAAGCGAAAAGACGGAGTTTGCCAGCACGCTGTCCGTGCCCTTGGCTTTATTCGTGACGGTGAGTGTGTATGTCGGAGTTTTTTCTGTCAGGAGGCAGACTTGTGCCGGATCGCCGGGAGTGTTCCCAATCGGCGGCTTGCGCTGATTTTGCACTTCGATCTGTGCATGCGCGGTAGTGCCACTTTTTGCGAGAATCACCGGGAAGTTATTGTTCGTCGGCACACGATATTCCGCAGGCACTTTTGTTTCCACAGCTACATACGCGCCCAATTGCAAATCGTTCCAAGTAATGATGCCAGCATCGCTTGTAAGCAGTTCAGCACTGATCCGCACATCCCCAGCAGAGAATTCTCCATTTTGGTCTTCATCACGGTAAAGGGTGAAGCCTGCGTTTGCCAATGGCTGATTATTCTCACCCTTCTTGATGAGCGTGATCGATCCTTGTAATTCTGGCTCGGTAGTATTCTTCACTTGGCATTCCATAATCCCCGAAATATTCTCTGGCACCTGGAATTTCCACGTACGCTTATCGCCCACAGTTTCCGCAAGGGCAGGTACATTCACGTTTCCTTTTGCGTGCGTACATTTGAGCGTAGAAGTGTACTGGCTCCAATTTGCCCAAGTGAACTGCTTCCCGTTGCGGGTACCTTTTTCTTCAATAATCAAGGTATTACCTGGTGTTACCAGTAAATCACGCGAGTAAGGTGATTCAGAGGCAGTCCCCTGTGTGTGCGTAGACTCCATGTGGTACTGGGCAAAATTATGCACGCCTGCAAATTTCATTGTGACGGTGAACTGATCTTGAGTATGCGCACGCTCACCCGCAATTATTTTCTTTACGCGGGCAACTGGCGCCAGCGAGCCACCGTAATCCATATCGGTTTGGTGATAATCGCCAATCAGCACCGGGAAGATATCTCGGTAATAATTACTTTTCGGCTCCGGAGCATTCTTCCCTCCCCAGTTAAAGGGGTCGCACATTCCTGCAGATACTCCAGAAGGCCCGCGTGAAGTATTAAAAGATAAGGCACCGTTATTGATCCGTTGACCAGTGAGGGCGGAAAATGCGCGCACACCAATCGAATTAGAATTTTCTTGCGCACCACCATAGACGGATTTACCTAACCCGTCATGGGTCGAAACAATCAAGTTGCCGCTGGAATCAAGCACCATCCCTGCTGCTTTTGATTCGTCAATGATTTTCCCCATGAAAAAACCACGTACATATACGGAATCTATTTCTTTCCGATTTGCTGCAGAACCACGCAGCGTCCACTTCGGATGGCTATCCCGGTCAATTTTTCCAGCATTTGGATCGCCTGGATTTTGGAAAGAATCGAACCGAATCAAACCAGTTTCCGGGTCGATCGGAAGATTCGCGAAAGGCTTTGCAAAAACACTTGCAATATCGGGATTTTCATTATATCTGGCATGTCCGGCAGCAATAGTCCATTGATTTTTGAAATTAGTGACGTACCCAGACTGTGCAAGACTCACGCCATTACGCAATGCCGTGTCATAGTCTGCAGCATTTACTCGCCGCATTCGCACCGTATTGTGATAGAGCTTGTCATATGTCGTATTTTCAGAACCACCAGCATATTCACTCATAAAACGCTGATCTTCTAATTGCGCGCCAGGGAATTTCTTTGCCGAGCTACCCGAAAGGAGATAGAGATTTCCACCCGCGTCAAAAGTTAAATCAAAATGCTTATCTCGCACACTATATGAATCGTTCGGATCTACCGCTTCTGCGCGCTCTTCGATATCGCCGAGATAACTTACTTGCCTGGTTTTCGGATTATAGGAAAACAGCTTGAAATTAAATGTATTATATTCGTTTCCTGCCGAGTATCCGCGGCTCCGGGCGTTGGCTTCATCAGCTACACGATTCACTCCGCCAAAGATGTAATTGCCGGACGGATCAACCGTGGCAGCATCGATTTCAACACCCAAATTTTCGACAAAGAATTTTGGCTGCGGATGCTGCAGGAAGTATGTGCCCAGATTGTCTTTATCGGCAGGTAATTCATCGAGATCATAGTGGTAGAAAGCAACAGCCTGGTTTGCACCACCAATATTGTTTCCTTCACCAGAACGGTGTGCGAAAAAGACCTCATTCGTCCGCCGGTTGATTCCCAGCGCATCATGCTTGCCAGTAGCGCCAGGGCTGACGTATTCGGAATATGGCAGGTAGCCAACGAGATGATACTTTGAATTAACAGTCCCGTTATAGTTCAGCCCGACTTTATACAATGCTTGTGTCGTAAGCACGTAAGCAAAATTTCCACTCTGCTCGCGTTCTGAATCCACCTGCGGCACTTCACAACGGCAGTTGCTGTATGACATATTCGTAGAAGTTGCAGGATTTACTGGCGGGCACGCATAGCCAGGAAGTGAATCCAACACATCAGGGTTCGGAAAATAGATTATTTCTGCAAGTGCCGTCGAACGGCGCTTGCGCACTTTTGGCTGAGCAGTATTTGCAGATGCTGTTTCTGCAGCATTGTTTTTCAACACATTCGCTGTTGCAAGCGGAGATTCAGTTGCTGGCGGGAGCGCCGCAGGCGCCTCTGCAGCAGCTTCTGCAACTGCCGCTTCTGCTGCAGGTTGCCCCGCTGGCTGGCTCTGATTTGCTGCTGCCGGTTCGGATTTGAACGTCTGGAGAGTATTTACTGAGCTGCTTTGAAAATTTGCAGCCGCTACTGGCTGAGATATTGCATATATTCGCTCTGCGGGGCTGGTGAATAACACTCCAAAAGTGAGTGTTGCCGCCATGAGGCTCCGGAGAATGACGAAACGATGAGCTGCTTTACGAACCTGCTCGCTTCGCCCACATCCGCGGTGTAGGACTTTCATCCAGACACCATCACGGAAACTCCCCATAACTTTGATCCTTCTCAAAAAATTTTTCGCAACACAGTTTTGCCAAACGAAAAGACACCCAAAAATCCGCAAAGATTTTTACAACACCGCATTGACCTGCATTTATAAAACTTTCAACATTGTCTTCAAACGCGTCGCGTTGCACTTATTCGTTTTGGTGCGATTGGCGAATCTACTCACGATTTATACTTCGGTCAATTTCCACTTTCCGTTTCCGGGAATTGAGTCCTAAGCTTTACAAATTTTTCAAATCTCAAATTGGCGCCAAATCAAATAAAAATCACCCCCCCCCCCGCAGATTTTTATGACCTTAGTCACTTTTTCAAAATGTGTATATTTCGCATTTTATTTGCTATAAAAATCAACTATTTTCTGATATTTATCACGGAAATAGCCGGTAAAATAACTCGACTTGAAAACCGAAAACACGGCACACCACACAAGAAAGTGAGACAAATTTAGATACCAAAGTGGGACATCCCACTGTTACTTCATGCAATACAATTGAAATCCAACAGTAAATTCCGAAATATTAGAAGTGCGAAATAGAGTTAAAAATCCGCAACCCGTCCAAACACATTTAAGGTTGAATCATGAAAATTGTAGTGCTCTATAAATGGGCTCCAGACCCGCAGAATGCTTCCGCTAATGCAGACGGCGTAATTGATTGGGGTGCGAAACGCACGATCTCTGAATACGATCCAGTAGCGATCCATGCCGCCCGCATTTTTGCCGATTCACTCCCAGAATCCACCGAGCTAATTGGAATCACCGCCGGGGAGGCAAGCGCAGCTTCTCCAAAAGCAACACAAGCAGCTGCTTCGCGCGGTCTTGATTCACTGCTCGTAATTGCTGACGACGCATTAAAAGGCGCAACGGCAGATGTGTACGCGCGGGTGCTTTCCGCTGCCATCAAAAAAATCGGCGGCGCCAATTTCATCATTGCCGGCGACGCCTCAGCCGATGCAGGCGGCCAAGCCGTGCCAGGTTTGGTTGCAGGGCATCTTGGCATACCGTCATTCGCAGATGTAAATCAGATTGTGGCAGGCGCAAATACGGGCGAAATCCAAATCCATCGCCACACCGCAAGCACCGCGCAGATCCTTCGCCTGCATCACCCTGCCGTCATTTCAGTAACTACAGACGCAGCTTCAATCCCACTTATCGGAATGAAAGATATGATGGCTGCACGCAAGAAGCCAGTCGAAAAACTCACGCTTGCAGATTTAGATCTCGTTCATGACGTGACACAAGCACAAGCCGCAACAACTCTGATCGCGACGGCAAAACCAGAAGTAAAGCCACGAAAGAAAATTATTTTTGATTCCGAGCAGGCTGCCGCCGAACTGGTAGCAGCCTTGCGTGAGGAAGGGGTACTTTCATGAACACTTGGATCATTACCGCAAGCAACTGTGAAATTGGCGCGATCCTCAAAGCAGCTGGCACAGACGCAAAACTTTTCGTCTGCGGCACTCCTGAAATTGCCGCAAACTTCACTCAAGCGCCAGTAGCGGAAATATTCCATCTCGATCCGCACGATACGCCAGCAGAGGCTTTCGCGCCCGCGATCGCGAAATTCCTCCAGGAAAAGGGTGCAACTACAATATTGGCAGCAAATTTTGCAACCGAACGCGCACTCGCCACTGCGGCAGCAGCAAAAATTGACGCCACCTGGATTTCCGGCGCAATTTCATGGGATCGCACCACCCGGAAAGCCGTACGAAATGTAGCTGCAATGGCTTTGGAAACTGTGGAAATCAGCGGTGCAGCTGCGCTTACACTTCCAGCCGGTACTGGTACTGCCGCAGGCAATCCTGCATCTGATAGTTCAGCACAAGCTGGAAACCCCACTTTCACCACGATCGAAATAGCCGCAGCCGATTCCGTCAGCATCGCCAATGAAACACCACTCACCACTGATCATATCGACCTTTCCAAAGCAGAACGCGTAATTGGCGTTGGGCGCGGAGTGGCGGAAATTGCAGATCTCGCCATGATTCGTGAACTCGCAACAAAGATTGACGCACAGCTTGGCGGCACCCGCCCGCTCGCCGAAGGATCAGGCTGGTTTGATTCCTATATCGGCCTCACCGGGCAACAAGTAGCAGCCGAGCTTTACCTCGCAATCGGCACCTCCGGGCAAATCCATCATGCTGGTGGCGTGCGTGAATCAAATATCATCGCCGCCATTTGCGACGATCCACAAGCACCGATTTTCCAGGAAGCCGATTATGGCATCGTGGGCGATTTATACGAGCTCGTGCCACAAATAATGACGGCTTTATCCGAGTAAATAAATTTGCGAGAGGCGCAAAACATCCACCAAGAGCAAAAAAATTAGTTGCTAACTAACCCATTTTCGCGATTCATACTAGGCTTTTTCGCGAATCTTCTTGACGTCAAAGATTCAATCAAGCAAGACATTCCAGTCTGACGTCACAGAAAGGAAACACAAATGGGAAATATTATCGGTACCCTAATTTTTGGTCTTGTGATTGGCGCGCTTGCCCGCCTGTTCATGAAAGGTAATCAAAACCTTTCCATCATCGCAACAATGCTCTTGGGCGTAGTTGGCGTAGTAATCGGCAACCTCATTCTCGGCGCATTCGGATACCCAATGGATACGCGCGGAATCGACTGGATCCGCTGGGTCGTCTGCACCGTCTGTGCAAGCGTCACAATTTCGATTTATCTCGGAATGGCTGCAAAAAAGTAATCATCTGCTGATCTTGCAGCAATTTTCAGGCTCCCGCCACAACGCGTGGGCTGAAAATATTAAAACGGTGGGCAGCCATCCACGCATTTGGCTGCCCACCGAGGGGGCGCGATTTGAAACTCTCGGAGGCACTAATTCCAAAATCTCAAACCGCGGTATTCACTTTGCACTCATACACACAACGACAAAGAAAACATGACAATCATAGAGAAGAATTTTGAAGTTCTGTCGTTATGTAAATAGTATGCACGGCAAACCTTGAAAGGCTCGCAAGTAAAGCTGGGAATTTCCTGGGATTTTTGCCAGCAACTTTTCTTCCGCAGCAGATTCTAGATTTGCGAGTTTTATGCCAGACGGCCACGCACAATCCGCCAAAGCAACTCAATTAAAACTACACCAATCCCACCGATCATTACCGCCGTCCACATCATTTGCGAATTACTCGAATCAAGCAAAAATAGCTGCTGCGTGAAACTCCAGTTGAAAATAATGCCATAACCTGCAAGCGGTAAAACAATCAGCAACCACTTCCACCAATTAAACGGCCGCGCCACACAAGCAAGCACCCACGTAGAAGTGATGATCAGCGCTGCAAGCGCCGCAGTAGATTCCTGCACATGCACTTGCGGCACCCGTCCCCCAGAAACTATCAAATAAGTAGCGAATGAACTTGCACCCACGATCACACCTGAAGGCATCGCAAAGCTCAATACCCGGCGCACAAACCCATCCCGTGCCCGTCGATGATTCGGCGGCAATGCGAGGATAAAAGCTGGAATACCGATCGTAAACCAACCCGTGATCGTCACATGGATCGGCTGGAATGGGAACGGCACAGCAGCAACTATCACGAGCATCGCCATCATTGCCGAATACGTGGTTTTCGTCAGGAAAAGATTTGCCACGCGCTCGATATTGCCGATCACTCGCCGCCCTTCTGCCACCACATGCGGCAAAGTAGCGAATTTATTATCAAGTAACACAATTTTCGCTACTGAACGTGAGGCTGAAGAGCCTGACCCCATCGCAACCCCAATATCGGCATCCTTCAAAGCAAGCACATCGTTTACGCCGTCTCCCGTCATCGCCACGGTATTTCCGCCGCGCTGCAGGGCATGTACCATTTCCTGTTTCTGCTCAGGCCGGACACGGCCAAATACTCCGCCTGCCAAAACTTGCGCATCAAATTCTGCACTATTTCCTTCATGATCCAAATCTCGGGCATCCACACCGTGGGAAGTATCAATCCCCAAACGGTTTGCGACGGCAGTCACAGAGCGGAGATTATCTCCAGAAATTACCTTCAAAGCAACATTTTGGGTATTGAAATACGCGAGTGTTTCTTCCACATCCGGACGGATCGTCTGATCGAATACAAGCACAGCTAATGGCGTAAATCCAGCACTAACAGCGCATTCTGCACGATATTGCGCCACTGCACAATTCACTTCACCAAGCAAAAGCACCCGCAAGCCGTCATTTTCATAAGCTGCCACTAGCGAAAGCCAATTCGCGTGATCCTCCGCGACCGGTTTAAGAAGCACATCTGGCGCACCAATAATATAGTTCGCGTGCTTCACGCCAGTTTCAGTTAATGCAGGCGCATTTTCCACAGCAGCTCTTGCCGGATCAGTATCGAGCGAAAAACTCACACCCGACCATTTATTCGCTGAACTAAAAGGCTGCCGGGCGATCTCATGCCACTGATCACGTGCAGCAGGTTGGCTAAATTCATTACGTATCGCCAGCATCGTCATATTCGGGTCTGGATCACTCCACGAGATTTGTGCCAGAATCTGCCGATATCTCTCACTCACAGCGATGGACTGCGCCGCTGCCGAAGCCGAGATTTCACTTCCACCCGCAGCAGGAGTGCTTACTTTTGTGCCGTCTTCACTTTCACGCGGCGCATACGCATCACGAAATTCGAGCTTATTCTCTGTGAGCGTGCCTGTTTTATCGGCACACACCACGTTCACCCGGGCTAATCCCTCAATTGCCGGCAATTCGTTTACTAAGCAATTCCGTTTTCCAAGCCGGATCACCCCTAGAGCAAATGCCGTCGAGGTAATCAAAATCAATCCTTCGGGCACCATTGGCACCAGTGCACCCGTAATTGCCAAAATCAACGAATTCCAATCCTGATGCCCGCCACGGTATTGCATCACAATCGTGAGCAGCCCAACCGGAATCAGAATCCAGACGATGTATTTCAAAATCGTGTCGATCCCCTGCTGCAGTTTCGACTTCGTGAGTTCATACTTCGCAGCTTGCGCAGCGATCTTCGCCGCATATGATGCCTCCCCCACGCGCGTTACACGATAGGCGCCGGTACCAACCACTACGAAGCTCCCAGAGAGGATCTCATCACCTGGCTGCTTCACCACCGGATCAGCTTCACCCGTCAGCATCGATTCATCAACGGCGAGATATTGTGCGTCAAGCACGCTCCCGTCTACCACGATTTCTTTACCTGCCTGCAGATAAATCACATCATCAAGCACGAGCTGCGCTTGCGGGATTTCGCGCTGTACCCCATCGCGAATCACTGTTGGATGTTCTTCACCAATCAATGTGAGCGATTCGAGCGTGGCGCGCGCACGTAACTCCTGCACGATCCCAATTGCCGAATTTACAACGATCAGCAGCCCAAAAGCACTGTTAATCCACGAACCCGTCGTAATCACCAGCACAAAAAGAACTCCGAGGATCGCGTTGATCCGGGTAAAGACGTTTGCGCGAATAATATCGCCGACGGTTTTTCCCGTGCGTGGCGGAAGTTTATTGATTTTCCCCTGCGCGATTCGCGTTTGTACTTCGCCTTCCGTCAAGCCGGACAAAGGCATCTTATTTTTCGGATTATCGACACTGTTTATCATTTCGCCGCGCCTTTTCGATCGTTAACTCACATACTCCGGGCCGCACTCGTGGACGCAAAAATGCGCGTTCGGAATTATCACTTAAATATTGCACGATTTGGCTAACTTGCCCACGATGGATTTCGCAGACGATTTGATCGATGCTGCCGTCCGTATCGCGGAATGGGCATGTGCCAATGCACAGCGTGCGGCAATTTTCGCTATTTAATTTCGCAGCATGGCCGACGGCAGAGAGTAAACTGCGTAAAATGAATACTTTTTCCTGGTCTGGCAGATCCTGATATTCGGTATCGCTGCGAATCAACCCCCGGGCTTCTGCGGCAGCAATTTCATCAAGCTCTCCAGCCCAATATGCTCCCAACGTATAGGCGAGCGATTTTGGATTATCTGATTTCATCCGGAACATTTCGGAAATTGCACATGCAAATTTTGAAACGTACACACCAAAGACCGCATCAGTTTTCGGCGCAATTGAATAGTATGCCCAGGCTGGCCGTCCCCGAGATGCGGATCCAACTTTGCTGCGCTCAATCAGACCGGCCGCGTATAACGCCTCGATACTTTCCCGCACGGAGTTTTGATGCAGATCTTGATCTTGCGCAATCTGCGCAATCGTCATTGGTTTGACCATACCTGAAAGATATCTGAGCATTGCATGATTTGCAGGAGAAAGTTGCTGCATTGCTGCGAGCAGACTGCCTGTTCCGATCGGCGGAGGCGTAGTGCGCATTCCGACTTCCTTACTATGAATTTTTCCAAGAAATATTTCGGACTATTTATACCGTCATAATCGTACTAAATTGCATGAAGTTTAACATTATCTATACATTTGATTAACATAATCTAGTTTTCTGATAATTCTGGATTTCCGCCGGCAATAAGCTGCCGTTTTCGGCTGCCACACCAGCTTTTCCTGGCAGCTGCGCAGCTGCGCGGATTTAGCTTAAAATTAGTTTTGATCTGGCACAGATTTTGTGGCGATCTGTATTTGGCAAAGTGCAAAATACTTCCCGATTTCGATTCGATCACCGGCAGCAGAAAGGCGTTTTGATGCGTGAATTTGCAAATAGCCTGATGCGTGAGGCGATGCTACTTGCCGATCAGGCAGGTGCAGCGGGCGATATCCCCGTCGGCGCGATCGTTTGTGATGGTGCGGGAAAAATTATCGGACGCGGATTTAATACGCGCGAAGTGGCTGCAGATCCGGTTGGTCATGCAGAAATCAATGCCTTGCGTGCCGCAGCGAAAAAACTCGGCGGCTGGAATTTAGCTGGGTGCACCTTAATCGTCACCCTTGAGCCGTGCACGATGTGTGCAGGAGCAATCATTAATTCGCGAATTGACCGGGTGATTTTTGGCGCATGGGATGAAAAAGCCGGTGCCGCCGGTTCTTTGCGTGATGTGTTGCGCGATGCGCGGCTGCCGCATCAGGTCGAAGTAATTGGCGGGGTGATGCACGCCCAGACGGCAAACCAGCTGCGGGAATGGTTTGGCGAAAACCTCCGCAGTTGATCTGCGCTGAGATTTTATTGCGAGCTGACGGCGCCCTGGTTTGTTTCTTGTGTTTCTTGTGTTTTTCGCTTTACAGGTGTGCGCGCAAACCAGATAAACCAGAGGCACAAGAGCAATGCCAGACACCAAATCACGATCCACCACGGAAAGTGTGGCAATGCTGATACTGCCTCAGCTTGTGCGACAGCATCATCTGGCTCTGGCGTTACTCGTTCTCCCGTCACAATGATCCGATGCGAATTGATCCCCAGCGGGGTGCAGGTAATTAATGTAGCGAGGTCTGCTCCCGCCTGAGCACGAATTGATTCGGTTGCGTCTGGCTCCACTATTTGAATATCTGAGATCTGGTAGACGAGGGTTTTGCCGAAAATCTGGAAGATGATCTGATCACCGATTTTTGCCTGGTCAAGATGCGTGAACATTGCCGACTCTGCCAGGCCGCGATGTGCGGTGATCACTGCACGCGTCCCTGCGCCGCCAACTGGCAGCGCGGTACCTTGCAAATGCCCTGCACCTTTTAAGAGTGTGGTGTCTGAGGAGCCGTGATAAATCGGCAAATCGATGTCCGCGCTCGGCACGAGCACCCGCCCCATCAGCCCGCTTTCGTCCACTAACAGTTGCTGATCATAGGGCAGTAGCCCTTGATTTTGCGTGGTTAGGTGCTTTTCGCGAGTGGTCGGCACGTGCCCGGCAATATCTACTAGCTGCTCCCCGGCAAGCAGTTCATTATATTTGTGTGCTTGCTGGATTTGTGTCGCTTCATCTGGCACCGCGCGCTGCGCAAGATCTTCGTATGCACTGACGATCCGTGATTGCCGCAGTTGGCTAAACCATTGCGCTGCCTGTGGGTAAAGCACTACAGTCGTGCCGAGCAGAAAAAGTACTGCTACCACGATCGCAGATTTATTGATTCGCTTTTTTGTTTTTTGCCTATGCTTTGGCACGCATCTGCCTCCGAATCGCAATCACGCCATAAATAAAAGCAACACCAGCCAGGATAATCCCAATTACGGTGAAAATGTAGCTGCCTAAACCACCAGTTATCGGAAGTTGCGGGAGGACATCAGCTGAAATTCGCGGATGTATCGCGTCTCCGGCAGCTTTTATCTTCCCCATTTCTTGAATTGTGATTTCGCCTTCGAGTGTATTTGGCGGGTCATATCCTGCTGGAGTTGTTGTTTCTTTGATTTCATATGTTCCAACTGGAATTTCCTTTAGTTTGAAGTATCCTGCGCGTGGATCTTGATCCAAGCCAGTGCATGCATCTGCCGTATCTGCCGCACAATCAGCAATATCTGAAATATTACTTTCCGCACCGTCTGGCGATACTACTTTTACAGTGAATACCGAACCACGCAAAAGTTCACTCGCTTCATTCACGGAACGCCAACTGATACCGGCAACTTCCCGTTCAGCTACCGGATTGCTCAGTTTCGCTTCGGTGAGTGTTTCACCAGCTAAGACGGCATTTGCAGCAATCTCTACCGGTTCCAGTACTGGTTTTGTCCAGTAGTAAACGCCACTGCCTGCCACGGGTGCAGCTTGCGGATTTCCGTTTGCCGTAATTGTTTCCTGTTTTACTACGCAAGTAGAGCCAGGAATGATTTGTTTTTGTGCCGGGTCTGATTTCCACACCGTTCCTGCTGCCACTGGCCCCCAAGTGCCCGTTACTGGTGCCTTATCTGCATCTGTGCCGGTTGTGGGTGGAGTACATGTGTATGTGCCAGAGAACCGCAGGTTTTGATCGTATGTTGGTGTGGTTTTCAGGTGCGTGCCATCAATTGTGGGTTTTACAGAAATCTGCGCGAAAGGCTGATTCACAAAGTTGCATTCGACGGCAGAGCTAGGCGTGAATTGAAATGCGATACCAGCAGCATGATCAGTGCTATTCGGAAGTACTTGCGGAGAAAGCGGCGTATTTTTTGGCCAAGCATAGGTGCCTTGCTGATTCACTGTTGCCTGTGTGCCTGTGCTTTCAGCTAGGATTTCACCTACCGGCGGTGTATCTACCCAGCTCGCTTTGGGAAGCAGCTTACATACTGGTGCCGTGTAGTTTCGGTATGCCGGATTGATAGCTTCTGTGATTGTTGCCGTGATTGGTGCTTCGAGGTTTGTTATCTCAGATACGTTCGTAGTAATCGGGATAGTTTTTTGCGAGTTAAACTTCATCCGCCACGATGCTTGCCCTTGCGCGTCTGTGGTTTGCGTGGCAGTGAGATTATCTTCAAGGAAGCTGATCCCAGGAGTATCGGCAGTGAATTTGAAGCCGTCTCGCTTTGCTGTGGGCACATCCTGCCCATTCGTATTAACGATTTTCTTGGTTACGTTAATTGCAGGACGAATAAGGGTTACAGCGTGATCTTCTACTTCACCATTTTCGACAAGGGAATTATGTTCAAAGGTAGACACATCTTGGGTAGTGGCAATTAGGCGCAGCAAACTAGGAGCAATATCAGGGCTTGTCTTGCTTGGAGTCATTGTACTATTAACATCCCAGACAAGTTTGGCTGATTTAGAAGCAAGCGAACACGTGGTGTTATAGCGTTCAGTTTCAGTGAATTTTCCGTCAGCATTCCAGTCTAACCATGCTGATACATGTGTAGTTTTTCCTTCAATGGGTGAGGGTTCACATTTGATTGTGAGTTCGTGTTTGCCCGGATATGCGGCGGTAATCAGTGGATCAGAAACAGCATCTTCGTCGTCGTAAGACTCGAGAGATGTGGAATTTTTCCGATCATCGTTTTCGAGTGTCGTCCAAGAATCTTTCCCAATGTATAGCGTTTCCGTATCAGGCCCGTTTCTGCCCAGGTATGGGGCAGGTACGCCTTCAACACGAGTTTTTTCTACGCGACGATCAATGAAATTAATATGGTGACCTTGCGGTTTCTCGGAAATTAGTGGCCACATATCACCTTGGATCAGCTGCTGCCCCATTGCGCCAGCCTGCCCGTAGCTTTTCGGCCCGTCGCCAAGGTCTACCCCGATCACCATCCCGATTGCAATATAGTTACCGCCCTCTGTCCAGAGTTCTACGTGTGCCCCATTTGCATTGGATGCAAACATGGTAGGGGTTGGGTGGAATTCTTTATTGCTTACACCTTCGGATGTGGTAACTTCGATTTGCCGATCGGTGGCGAGGCGTTTTAAGCTTGAGTGTTTCCAGCTTGCATTGCTATTTCGCTGCCCAATCCATAGGTTCTTATCGGGATTGGCAGGATGATATTCCAGCAGCCCCCATTCTACCTGCTTTGTGTCGATTTTTGCGGGTGTCATTCGATTATATTCACCCCCCGACATTGTTTCTGCATCAGCAAAAACTAGCCCTGAGAGGGGCACGTCTACGTCAGCTCCATTTTTTCTTTGCAATACAGCTTTACAAGAAACATCAAAGCGAACTCGCTGACTGATGTTTACACCGTACACACCAATACCTACTGGTAGACCTTTCTTTTTTACGTCATCGTGAGCTTGGTAAATATCGTCCCAACCGTCGTGGGGCCATGCGCCGGGAATATGTACTACTAGTGCTTTCTCATCACTAGCAAGCTGATCTGTGTATTTTCCATTGGTTCCTCCCAGATCGTGGTAAAAATTGGTGAGTTTACATGTGCGAATCAGTTTATTTTCCCCAATGGTGGAAACGTTTTCCGCCGTATATCCGCCGTTTTTATTGATCTGTGCGGCACTGATTTTGAAGGCTGCCTGTTCCGTCCAGTTGATTTTCTGCCCTGCAAGCTGAGCTGGATCTTTTGCTGCTGACCAGTCGATCCAGTCGATCAGGCTATGGTATCGAGAGGTGTTCTCTTCGGTGTAACCGCCTTCGCCGAATGCTGCGTAGGCAGGCTGTTCGCTCGAAATTGCGCTCACCACGGTAATCGGGGCGAGGATGAGTGCGATTGCACTTGCGATCAGCTTTTTTCTAATTCCAAGGCGGTTCATTTATCTGGCACTTTCTGTGGGGTGGGTAGCGCAGGGATCGCAGTTTGTAATTTCGCTGCTTTGCTTTGCCGTGCGTCTTGATAACTTGCCCGGCTTCTTGCACTACCTGTTTTCATTTAGAGTTAAATTTTTCCGCCCCCCCCCAGAAACACTTGCTTATGAAAAGGTTAGGTATTGATTTTTTAGTGCATCTTGTGATGCGGCAATAAAAGAGTGCTCGCCACAAACAATTCTGCTTTATTTGCGGCGAGCACCTACTTTCTTAGTCACAATGAGTGATGATTGATCCTCTTTGCAGTCAAGCTACTTACTGTTCGTTTGAGCGACGGCGGAGTACTACGAAACCGTAGCCGAGTGCAATTGCGGTAATTGCGGTGCCGACCAGGGAGAGCAGTACTGCGCCAGCTGCACCCGTGAGTGGAAGCTTTGGCAGAAGCTCAGTACCAGTTTCCTGTACGCGGAGGTTTACTACATCGAGTGTCAAGCCGGTGGTTTCAGGTACTGTTTTCACCTGAGCAGTCTTGTATTCATCCGCGATGTCATAGCCAACTGGTGCCTTAGTTTCTTGTACACAGTAATCTCCTGGTACTACCTGGAGCACTGCCTGCCCCGCATCCGTCTTAGTAGTAACTAATCGGAAAGCGCCCTCAGCTGGATCTTCACAAGCTTGACCCTTTGCCGGCCAAACCTTGAATTCAGCACCAGTCAAAGGTTCTTGCTGCTTGTTCTTCTTATTGATCGTCAGTGGCGCAAAAGCAAGCTTAGTTGGCGTTCCGATAAGAGGATCGCCTGGGTTTTTATGTGGATCATCGGTTGATGGGAAGGTTCTATTGTTGAAAGTTGTTTTTGCTTGGTTATCAACATTTCCTTCTACATTTTCCTTAATCGTGCCAGTAATCGTGACAACTACTTCATCTCCTGATTGAATCTTGTCAAGTATATTAGGAGCAAATGAAACCGTCACCAAGTTGTTGTTAGTCACTTGCTTTGTCGCAGTAATATCTGCTTGTGGTGCACCGCCACGCTTAACTTCTACAGTCACGTTGTTAGAATCAATCTTTTCCACGTGTGTTGGAATCTGGTCGGAAATGTTAAATACCTTCAGAGTCTCACCTTCAGCCAGCTTTGGTACACGCTGATTAATCGTCCAGGTGATTTTATCGCCTGGGAAATGTGGCTTCTTCGTGATCGTCTTTACTGGCTGATCATCCTTGGTTACTACAGTGTTCTTTGGATAAGCATTTACCGTATATTGCCATTGATCTTTAGCAACGTATGGAAGTACCACTAGGAATGGAGCAGCCGGCTTCGTAACTGTATATGGTGCAAACGTTTCCTTAATCAAATATACACCAAGCTCAAGATTGCTCTTCGTGGTAAGACCTTGCAAAGAAGTAGGCGTAAATTTTTCTTCTTTTCCAGTAGTAACTGGCTGCTGCTTAGCATCCTTCACAGTACCGTCAGCATCTACCTTCAAGCCTTTGATCTTTGCCCAACCAGCATTGGTTGTTAAATCAATATCTTGCAACTTTGCATAGGTGAATACCACGTTCGCAACTGGCTTTGCGCCTTCTGGAATCGGGTTAACCTCAGTGCCGTCAGGTACCGGCTGATTCGTATTATCTGGGTTAGCGTACTTGTGGATATTGATCGTACCCGTCTGGTTAAAATCAATATTTCCTGCACCTACAGCTGGTGCAGGAGCACCTGTCTGCCCAAACGCGAAAGGGGCGGATACTACGAGCGCTAAGCTCGTAAACATCCCAGCAATTAGGGCAAGTGTTTTCTTACCTACTTGCTTTGTTTTCATTATTTCTCCTTGTTTTTAATTACTTTGTGAACGCTTTGAGATCGAAAAATCAGCCAGCAGCTGCTGTGCTTTAATTCGATCCGCCCTTTTCACGCCGCTGATAAACAGTGATTCCTCCAAATGTTGCAACCGCGATGATCCCAACACCGAAAAGAACAAAAATGTATGTACCTAAGCCACCAGTGATCGGCAATTGTGGTAATACGGATGCCTTGATTTGCGAATGTGGAAAATCTCCCGCATTCTTTCCACCAGCTGCAATATCACCAGCGCCAAGCGTGCCGGAAATGTCGCTCGGCTGCTCATAACCAGGTGGCACTATGGTTTCAATAATCTGGTATCCGCCAACTGGCACGTTTTCAATCCGGAAAGTTCCAACGCCTGGGTCTTTATCCGCTCCCGTACATGCGGCAGCCGTTTCAGCTACACAATCGGTAATATCGTCAATATTGCTTGCCGCACCTGCGGTAGGGCGAAGCTCAACTCGGTATGCGGCACCAGCAAGCGGTGTATTTCCGCCGTCCACTGCCCGCCACGAGAGCGTGCTCAGCTTTACTTTCTCCACACTATTGATCACGGAAGCTTCTTGCAGCTCTTCACCGGCAAGTACTGCCTTAGCAGTGATCGGCTGCCCAACTTGAGCATCCTTCCAACGGTAGAGTGCCGAGCCAGCTACTGGAAGCGCATTTTCAGTAGTATTTTGAGAGCTGATCTTAGTTTGCTTGAAAGTACAGCTAGAGCCGGGAATGATGTGGGCTTTCGCCGGATCTGAAGTCCAAGCCTGATTAGCTCCGATCGGACCCCAGTCACCTTTTACTTCCGCAGCATTCGCAGCACTCCCGTTAGCCGGTGGAGTACAAGTATATGTTCCGCTAAAGCGCAGGTTCGGATCATAAACAGCCCCATTTTCGAGTGCAGCATTGTCCAGCGTCGGCTTTATTGAGATCTTCGCATAAGGTTGATTTTTCACCACGCAATTCACTGCCGAGCTCGGCGAGAATGGAATCTTGAATCCGCCCGCGATCGTCTCGCTTGCCGCAACCGATTCCAGGGTAAGCGGATCTTCCTTCGGCCAAGCATAGGTATTCGGCTGATTAATCGTATTATTATCTGCCACATTACCTACCGGGATAGTGCTCGTCCACGGAGCTTTCGGCTGGATCTGGCAAACTGGCTGCGGATACAGCTGATACTCAGCTCGTTTAAGTTCCTCAACCGTGGCTTGAATACCGGTTTGCAGATTCGTTAAATCGTCCACATTCGTAGTGAGTGGGATCGGCTTATTCTTATCTGCAGCAAACTTCATCCGCCAAGATGCTTTGCCAAGATTGTCTGTACTTTGCTTCGCTTGCAGGGAATCGTCCAAGAAGTCTACACCCGGAATCTTTGCCGTAAATTCAAAATTGGAAAGATTAGTGTTCTTCCCTGGAGTACCGGCTGTGCCCACTACCGATTTGGTGATATTAATCGCCGGACGCACGAGCGTAACTGCATGGTCCTCCACTTCGCCACGAATCACGAGCGACCCATGATCGAAAGGCTCTGTTACTGGATCCTGCACCGTGGCAACCAAGCGCAGCAAACTCTTCGCTACATCAGCTTTATCAGCGCTTGGCAGCATTTGGCTTGTCACATTCCATTTCAGGCGCGCTGTATTAGTATTACGATCGCAGAGCGTATCATAACGTTCAGTTTCGGTAAATTTTCCGTCAGCATTCCAATCTACCCATGCTGCGATATTCGTTTCTTTACCATGAACAGTGGTAGGCGTACACTTGATCTGCAAATCATGCAACCCAGGATAAGCTGCCGTGATCAGCGGGCCAGAAACCGCATCTTCATCATCATATGTATCTAACGAAGTGTAGTTTGCATTATCGTCATTTTGCAGGGTAGTCCACGAATCGTCACCAACAAAAAGCGTTTCCAAATCAGGGCCCTTTTCGCCAAGATACGAATCCGGTACGCCTTTCACTACAGTATTACGCAATCTCTGATCTGAAAGTTTCAGATAGCGATTGTCTGTGACGGATTCTAAAGCAGTGAACATATCGCCTTTGATCAGCTGCTGCCCCATCGCGCCAGCCTGCCCGTAGCTCTCTGGCCCATCGCCAAGATCTACACCAACCACTACACCGATCGCGATATAGTTTCCACCTTTAGTTTTCAGCTCAAAATATGCACCATCTGAATTTGACGCATAGAAGGTTGGGGTTGCAAACGGATCAGTGGAGCTGTCACGCATCTTATTAGTGACTTCGATTCCCCGATGCTTATCCAGATTCTGCAGCTTTGAATTTTCCAAACCGCTCTGACCCTGCAATTTACGCACAGACATATCTACTGGATCATCTGCTGCTTTATGGTATTCGAGCAAGCTCCAATTTACGGGTTCTGCTGGATCGATCTTATCTGGTACTACCCGATAAAGTTCCTGTGGAGACATCGTTTCTGCATCTGCAAAAACTAAGCCTGAAATCGGGATATCGAGTTTCTGCTTATTTGCGCGAACCAGCTTCGCGCCACATTTCACATCAAAACGCAGCAGCTTCCAAATATCCTGATCTCCACCGCCAATACCTACGGGGATCCCAATCTTTTTGCCAGCATCATACTTCTGATAAATCTTTGGCCAGCCATCACGATTATATGAACCAGGCGTGTGAAAATAAATTTTCTCCTCACCAGTAGCTGGGCTGGATGAATATTGATGCTGCTCAAGAGTTGTATGCTGACCAATTGTATTGGAGAAAAAATTATTCAAAGTACAAGTGGTCACAATCCGGTTACTCCCCACCTGCGTATCGCTAACTACGGTGTAACCATCTTGGATATTTTTTGCCGTAACACTGCCGGCTTTTTGACCACTCCAGTTAACTTCCTGGCTATCCATCTGTGCCGGGTTTTTGGCTTTCGTCCAGTCGATCCAATCGATCATGCCAAGATATTTGGAAGTATGATTCGGATCCGAGCCGCCTTTTGCAAATTCAGCATGTGCTTGCTGTAAATCAAGCGGAAAAACACTGACTGCCAGGGCAACAGCCGCAGTTGCTACCACAGCAAAAGTTTGCATCAATCGTTTTCTACGCTTACATACTTGACTCATCTTTATCCCTGCAATATAAACCAATACAAGCTTTCGTGAGATCTATAGATAACTACCAACGCTTCGCTTGGAAAATCTTCAAAATCCGATCTCCAGATTAAGGACACCATGTAGTAGGTGTAAACCTGCCTTGCTGATGATTACTGTCAGTAAAAATGAATGACTCAATTTAACCGCAAAACAACGCCATTACCGCCCCCCCCCCCCCGGAAAAATTATTTGAAGTAGATCACACCACCATCTCAAGGACTTTCAGCACAGTGATTTTGTATTTATTACGGGGAAAAACCTAAAAATAAATGCGCGCCTAACTTCGCAAAATTAGGCGCGCATATTAACCTGTTAACGCATTGTTTCCGGACGAACGTTACTGGATCGGATCACCTTCCGTCAGCCCTGCAGTTGCCGGAATCCAGCCGAGCGCAGGAGCTACATGCTCTGCGAAATTCTGCAAGATCCGCACATTCGTATCTACGCCGAGCTGATTTGGAATCGTGATCATCAACGTATCTGCTGCCGCGATTGCCGGATCGGCCTGCAGCTGCTCGATCAATACATCCGGCTCCGCAGCATAAGTGCGACCAAAAGTGGTCTTTGTAGCACCTTCGATATAGCCGATTTCGTCTTTATCCGATGCCAGCAACCCGAAAAGTTTCCGATCATCAGCAGAAAGTATCGGGAAAATCGAACGCGATACTGATACGCGCGGAGTCCAATCGTGCCCCGCCGCTTTCCACGCTTCACGGTAGACTCGAATCTGCTCCGCCTGCAATTCACCCAGCGAACTACCATCGGCTTCCGAAACTAAGGTAGATGACATCAGATTCACGCCGTCACGCGCAGCCTGCACCGCAGACGCATTCGTGCCAGAACCCCACCATACGCGCTGCTCCAGATTGGGCGAATGCGGGAAAATCGGCAGTGGCGTGCCCGGCTGATACATCCGCGGGTACTGCTCTTCAAGCGCATTTGCTTCCGCAATAGCATGCCCGCGAATTGCCGCTAAAAATAACTCGAACTTTTCACGTGCCATATCTGCACCATTTTCGGTTTGTGCAGCATAGCCAAATGCCTGCCAGCCTTTCTTTGCCGGCTCAGGTGAACCACGCGATACGCCCAAGGCGAGCCTGCCGTCCGCCAATAAATCAAGCGCTGCAGCTTCTTCAGCAAGATAGAACGGATTCTCATAACGCATATCGATCACGCCGGTGCCGACCTCGATATGCTTCGTAGCGCCGATTATTGCAGCGAGCATCGGCATCGGAGCCGCGCCCTGCGGAGCGAAATGATGGACACGGAAATATGCGCCATTTACACCAATTTCGTCCGCAGCTTTTGCGATCTCAAGCTGTGAATGGAGATTTTCTCGCGCGTCCATTCCGCGCTTGCCGCCAACGGCATGATGTCCAAAACTAAGAAATCCAAATGCTTTCATAATTGAATCTTAAACTATTTTATGTGTAAGCGCAACCCTGCATTGCTCCGCGCCACACCCGAAAAATCGCGACAAATTCCTCGCCGAACACACCATCGACAAAACCAAAAAATACCAACCCAAAAAAGGAACAATGACGCGAGACAACACCACACAAAATAAAAAATGCCTCGCGACATAGCCGGAACTATGTCGCGAGACAACACACATGGCGGTGACGGAGGGATTATCAAAATTTTTGTGCTGCTTCGCATCCCCAAAAATTCTTGCCCCGCTACCAGCACAGCTGGTAGCGCTAAGCCGAAAAACACTAACGTGTTTTCTTCACGGCTTAGCCCTCACGGGTTCAAATCCCCCCGAAAACACAAAAAGTTTCTGCCAAGTAGACAAGCTACTTGGCAGAAACTTTGGCGGTGACGGAGGGATTTGAACCCTCGGTAGCTATTAACTACACAGCATTTCGAGTGCTGCACCTTCGGCCGCTCGGACACGTCACCATGCGATAGAAACAATCACACGCCCTGTAATCATACGTGACGCCAACAAAATCGCCAACTCAGAAAATAACTCATGCGCATGAACTCACAAGAAACAAAGCGCCTACCATCTACCACCTACGCAAATCCGCAGCGCAGCAGTCAATTCCGCAAATAAAATAATCGGTGGGCGATACTGGGATCGAACCAGTGACCTCTTCCGTGTGAAGGAAGCGCGCTACCGCTGCGCTAATCGCCCGCACGAGTAAAACACCCGCCGTGTACTCAAAATAAGATAGTCGCTCAACTCTAAAAGTGCAAATAAAATGCAAAGATCCAAAACCTGCACTTACACACCTGCTACGCAAGCAACAAGGAAGATGCCACTCACGCCACGCAAAATCAGCTCACACCCAAACTCCGATCACGCATAGAATAAACAATTGCTGGTACCTGCATGGCGATTGCAGACGGTAAAATAAAACTCGAAGCACACATCAGCACCAACAAGTAGCTGAAAGTAGCAAAACTAAGCCAAAAGCTCACCCAGCAGATAATCAAATGATGCAAATTCTGCAAAATAAAAATAAACCCAGGTAAATTAAAGAAGATCAAGAAAACAAGAGATAAAGAGCAAAAAATGAAACTCACGGTAATTGACCATCCACTCGTCTCACACAAACTCAGTGTGCTTCGCGACGAAAAAACCCCGTCACCCGTATTCCGGCAACTCGTCGAAGAACTGATCATGCTGCTCGCCTACGAATCAACTCACGAAGTGGCAGTTACAGATCAAGAAATCACTACCCCGATTCAGAAAATGATTGGCAAAAAGCTTGCTGCACCAATGCCGATCGTGGTCCCGATTCTGCGCGCCGGGCTCGGAATGCTCGAAGGCATGATGAAACTAATGCCTTCAGCTGAAGTTGGATTCCTTGGCATGAAACGCAACGAAGAAACACTAGAAGCCGTCACATATGCGAACCGACTTCCAGACGATCTCACCGGACGGCAATGCTTCGTGCTTGACCCAATGCTCGCTACCGGAAACACACTCATTGATTCCATCGACTATCTTCTCGAACGCGGCGCCCGTGACGTCACCGCGATTTGTATTCTTGCCGCTCCGGAAGGACTTGCTGCACTTGAAAAACATATCGGCGATCGGGGCGATGTGAAACTTTTCGTAGCTGCTGTAGACGAAAAACTGAATGAGCACGGCTATATTGTGCCAGGTTTAGGAGATGCAGGAGATCGCCTCTACGGGATCGTTGATTAATCATCAATCCTCGATTAATCTGATCTCAACCTGAAACAAAATCAGAACACGCACACGAAAACACAAATACGCTACAGAAAACAGGAGTAAAAATGGGCAAACAAAGCCGTCGCGCAAAAGAAAATAAACCAAAGCGGAAGCGCATCCAATTCGTGGAGCGCCCCTTCGCCGGGATTCCATTTGAGGCCGAACTTGTAGCAATGCGCGAAATCCTTGCCGCTGGCACATTAACGGTAAAGACGAACGCCGAAAATGGCGCTGCCGATGTCATGCTCGTAAGTATGCTGCCGCAAATGGTGGGGGCGCTTCGCCGGAGCGATGGAAAACTTCTCGTTGCCCTCCAAACGGTAATGAATTCCGGCGATCTTTCCCTCGATGTAGCAGACCGTCTATTGCACGCACTTGAACTCAAAAATGGCGAAACATACACGCAAACCGAGCAGCCAGAGCCAGGTAAACGCTTACAAGACGTGCTCGATCTCGCAGCGGATACCGAATTTACTTTGCATGACGATTTTGGATTCTGGATCGGTGCTGACGAAGCTGAAAAATCAGACGTACAACAAGCCATTGCACAAACTAAAGAGCAGCTCTTCCCGACTGCGGAAGTAGCAGGCGTACCAGGCGCGTTCTGGACGAAAATGCAGCGCGAATTCCTGCGGTTAGTCCGCCGTGAAGATCAAGATACCGTACTGAACGCACTTGCACGGCTGCAGCAACGCCGCGAACTGAATTTTGATCTGGCCCGCTTCGTTGGCGCTTTCCGCGCACAAGGCCTCCTGATCCCAGTATTTGAACTCGACCCAGGTACCACGGCTGCAGATTTGGAAATTCCGCTGGCGAAATTTACAGAGCTGCTCGCTGGCGAAATCACAAATACGGCACCATTAACCCCAGAAGAGCGCCGTGCAAAAGCTGGGATCGTCTCCCGGCAAGTCACGCTACGCTAACTATTTGGCGTTAAATCAGCCATTCGCCTTTCAGTGCTGCACTCCCACCTGAGCGCAGCACTGAAACATCGGGCAGTGCACACGCTAAACGTATTAGAATAGAAGCTGTTATTCCAGCAATAAACAAGTTCACGAGAGGAACTGCCATGCAAGGCAATCAACGCGTCGCAGCGATTATTCCGGCGAAAGACGAGTCGGTGCGAATCGGCGCCACAATCCGTGCCGCGCGCGCGATCCCACACGTGGATTTAGTGATTGTAGTAGATGACGGTTCCGAAGACGACACCCAAAAGGTGGCACGAGCCGCAGGCGCCACAGTGATCCGTCATTCAGTAAATCGTGGTAAAGCTTCCGCGATGGAAACGGGAGCTGGCGTGGTTGCAATGCGCGATGCTGACGGGGTACCGCCTCGCCTGCTGCTTTTTCTCGATGCAGATTTGCAAGATTCCGCACTTGAATGCGCCCCGCTCGTCAGCCCAGTAGTGAATGGCGAAGTTGATTGCACGATCGCATATCTTCCACCGCAAGAAGGTGCCGGCGGGCATGGTTTCGTGACGGGGCTCGGGCGGAAAGCAATCAAACGTCTCACCGGCTGGCTCCCCCAGCAACCACTTTCCGGTCAACGCTGCCTGACCCGTGCAGCATATGAAGCAGTACAGCCTTTCGCTTCCGGATGGGGTGTGGAAGTAGGAATGACGATCGATCTGCTGGTAGCAGGATTCACGGTGCAAGAGATTCCATGCAAACTCGCACACCGTGCAAGCCGAAACGACCTGGCAGGCACATTGCATCGCGCAAATCAGTATAAAGATGTTTGGCGGGCAGCAATGAGCAGGCAGATCAGCCGGCAAGGAGTACCAATAGAAATGCGTTCAAATGCGGAAGCCTCCCCCGGCAAGCCATATAACGCGTACCGTGCGGATGTGCGGCCGAAACACCGCTAAGAATCAATCCTTGCTCCGCTGCGCAACAGCTTTGCGCCATCTATCCACTATGGAAACTGTAGTGATTACGCTTCGGTTGCAGAATTTGGCTGCTGCCAATCCAATAGTGTGCCGAAAGCGAGCGCAAAACCCAGCGGGAGCCCGTAAACCAGTCCGATAAAAGGTAGCAATAATCCCGAATCATTGATCGCTAAACCAAATATCAGCAGCATCAAAATCGCTATCTGGCAGGCCAGGAAATCAGCCGGCAAAACTACCTTCCCAGCGATCGTCAAATCCTGTGCATGAAACACCGTCCGCACCCGACTAAAATGCCGCAGCTTCCAGATTCCACATACCGCGAAGAAAATCACGAGCAGCCAAACGATACCCGACACATCAGTGAACCATCCCGCAAGTTTCCGAGAAACCACCGGAAAGAAATCTCCTTGCAAAACCGATTCAATAAATTTCCCTAAATGTGTACGTTTCCTCGCCGGGCGGAGCCAATCAAGAATTGCAATCCCGACGGTACTGGCCAAACCAAGTAGCAGAAAAACGAAAACTGAACGCCGATTCAAACGCCGCCCCAAATGCAGCAGCAACAATACCAGGAAAGCACAGATCATCGCCGGCGGCCCACCGAAATCTGCACCCAGCATTGGGGAACCATCTACATAGACTGCGAGTGCAAGCATGACCGTCACGAATAAATATCGGTAAGTGTTTGCGGCACTTGCGATGCGCATCAGGTGCAATCCGAAAGCCGTCAGAATCAACATTGAGAGTGCAAAAATGACGAATGCGGAATTCCCAAATCCATAGAATCTTCCAGCATGCTGCGCTTGCACTCCAAATATTGACGAGAAGTGCAAGTATGATCCGCCAATCACGTCAAGCGTGAGAGTGAGCACGGTGATCAAAGCAATCAATGCTACCGCAATCGTACTTGGCGCAATTTCCGGGATAGCTGTTGTGATCCGCCAAACTGTGCTCATCTTCCGGGAAATCTGCCAGATGCTTTGCGCAATCACCCAAGCCAGGAACAAGATCAGGAAGAGTGAAGTGAATGCGGAAAACGGCAAATACCACCAGGAAAATAGATTGATCAAGAATGATGACACTGGGATCGCACCGCAAGTGAGAAGCAAAATGTGGACGAAAGGAGCAGCAGCAAATGCCTCAAATCGCAGCTTTCCCAATCCTCGCGGTGCAGTAGGCGTTTCACGATCGGGGTCTGTAATTATCGGCGAAAGCGCTCCTTCCCGTCGGCGCAGGATCAGCACCGCAAGAATACTTAAAATAACTACAAGCACGGAGAAAGCTACGAAGGCAAATCCGAGCGATGAACGCACCGCCTCAGCTCTAATGCCGGTTTCGATCACTTTTGCGATTTGGCTGCCGGGCGTATTTTTTCCGAGATAATTCGTGATCGGAGCGCCAACAGCATTTTTTAGATCGACTTCCATGCCGTTGGCATTTTGGCTGTTTGCATTAGCAGCCAGCGTTGGCAATAAATCCGTACTTTGCACTACGCCAGCGATCCGCGTCGAATTTGTGAATGCGAGTTCGCTGCTATCGATCGCAGCACCGCTTTTGATCGCAGCAGAATTTGGCAGACTGGCTTGTTGAGCTACTGGCAGATCCGGTATATCCGCTAAATCTGCTGAAAAATAAGCTTGCATTTTCGCGCCAGTGCGATCAGCTTCTCCAAGTGAAGCGAAAATTATTTGTGTCCGGCGAATTTTCCCGGTGCTCAGAGAAAAATCATCATCTTGACGGCGCAATTCGTCAAGCACCAGCGCAAAACGTCGATCAATCTGCGCTACATCATTAGCAAGTGCCGCGCCAGGCGAAGCAGGCGGGTGAAAAGATGCACTCAGCGCGCTCGCGCTTTGCGGATCTTTTTTACCATGCGCAGCAAGCGGCGCATCATTGCGTGCCGCACCAAGATCTGCGATGACCATTTGCGCATCAGCCAGTTTCGCAAGGGCATTTTGCAATTGCACCACATCCGAGTTGCGCTTGCCTACTGCATTATCAGCGGCAGTAACAAGCCGAGCTTTACCAGCTTGCACCGGAGCAAGCTGGAAATACTGCACTTTCGTTTGCTGCATGCCAGTTTTTAAGTTTGCTCCAGCCATCCCAGATTTTAGCTGTATCGCGGAATCTCCGATATTTCCAGACTCATTTCCCATCGCGAGCGCAGCGCCTGCCCCAATCACCCCGATTTGCTGCGAGTTTGCAGCTAATACCTGCGCTAAGTTACCAAATTTCGGTTGATATTTATTCCCGTCATTTGCCACAAGATATTGCTCCCAATCAGCGATCTGCCAGGTGCGATGATTTGCTTTGATGATTGGCAAATGACGGCATTGTTCATCAGCTTGCGCTAACCCAATCGTGCGCACTCCAGTATTCAAAGTAAGCCACCCTGAATCAGGGCATGTTGTATCGGCTTGTACCTTCACCACTAAATTCGCTACTTTTGCCTGCTCAGAGGTGGCGGCACGAAGTAAGTTTGGAGCTGTTGCGGGATTCACAAGATCCCAACTCACACCCGTCGTACCAAGAAATATCGTGCGTTGTGCCGCTGGATTTCCAGGATTGCCAACATCTGCTTGCAGCTGTTTATCGAGAAAAGCGATCCGGAAAAGACTCAACAACACTACAGCAAACAAAACGCACAGACTAAGCATCAGCATGATCCTTGCCATTCGCTGCTGCATCGTTGCTTTCATCTTCTCACTCTCTGATTTATTTTCACCTAATGGGTGCTTGCGCCACTGTTCGCAAAATAGTTTTACACTTATTATCTAGCACAAGGCGTAATTCCTTCTAATGAAAGCGCCTGGTTTCTGCCATTAGCGGTGCTGATCGGCACGATTCGCGCCAATTCACATACAGGAGCTTTAATTATGGGGAAAAATCCGCAGCATCTGGGGGATCACGATGCTTCTTTTGCAAATCCGGATGGGCGGCTGCAGCGTTATGCTTTCCTTGGGCCGCGGGGCACATTTTGCCAACAAGCCTTGAATCAGGTGGCTGCGGAAAATACTGCGCTCCATATTCCAGCCCTTGATGCACCGCGGGCTATTGATCTGGTACGGCAGGGGAAAGCGGATTATGCCGTCGTACCAATCGAAAATTCAGTGGAAGGCGGGATCAACGCTACTCTTGATGCACTCGGGAAAGATGCGCGCTTAGTGATCACTGGCGAAGTTATTGTGCCGATCAGTTTCGTGCTTGCGGTAAAAGACGGCACGCACCTGAGCGATATTCGCCGCATTTCTACGCATAATGCGGCATGGACTCAATGCCGTGATTGGATCATGGCAAATCTTCCCGCAGTGGAATATCTTCCTGCTGCATCTACGGCAGCAGGAGCAGCACATTTAATGGAAAGCGATGCGCCCGGCTATGAGGCTACACTTGTCTCACCACTTGCCGCAAAGCAATATGGATTGACGGTTTTGCGTGATGATGTAGCCGATAATCCAGATGCACAAACACGCTTCGTAGTGATTGGCAAAGCCGGCGAAATTCCGTCGCCCACTGGAAAGGATAAAACGACCCTCTTAGTGCAGCTCCCTACTGATGCTGCAGGAGCATTGCTGCAACTGCTTACGCAATTTGCTGCGCTTGGGATCAATCTTTCACGAATCGAATCACGCCCGGTAGGTGATGCGCTCGGGCGCTACGCTTTTTCGATCGACGCTATCGGCCATATTGCTGAGCAGCGGATGCGAGCCGTCCTTGCGGGATTGCATCGCGTCAGCCCAAAGGTAACTTTCCTCGGATCGTATCCGGCAGCGCCGATACCTGCCACCGCGCGATCTGCGCAACGAAATCCGCTCCCAGAGCATCACTCTCATCATGCTGCTGGCAGTCATGCTCAAGATCCGGCTGCTGCTAATGGAACCACTCCAAAGGAACACAGCTTACACAAACTCACGGCAAACCAGCCCACACCAGGCACAAGGGATGCAGATTTTTATGCCGCAAACGCCTGGGTGGAAAGTTTGCTCGGGAAGCAGTTTAGCTAAAATTTACGACGGCATTGCGTGCTGCGCACAGTTCAAATTTCATTATTTGCGTACCCGCACATGCAAAGCGCCAGGATCAAGCGAGACGGAAAGCTTATTTGTATAGCCGAGTACATCACCATCGATCTGCACGGCTTGCAGTGTGCCAGTATGCACTGTGCATGTGCGCACCCGCAGTGTATCCAAATCTCCCGCCACAGAATTTTCTGGAAGCCAGGAACGATCACGCACTCCCAGATTTTTCGCAAGCACCCTTCGCACTAAATCAACCCAGCCAAATACTCCGCCTTTAATATTTAAGACCGCCAATTCTAGCCAGGAATCTGAAGGGTCAACATTCGGATCAAGCACGATCCCGCCGGTGAGCTCACCGCAGTTCATCAACATCACCGAGCGCGCCTCAGTGTTAATCCGTTTGCCCGAATCGCCCAGGTGGATCGCTACATGCATCTTATCCGCAAAGAGATTTTTCATGCCGGCACTCACATAAGCAAGCCAGCCTACTTTATCTTTCAAGGATGAACTCGTCGAATCCATCACGTCAGCATCAAAACCCATCCCGCTGATCACAATGAATGCATATTTGCCAGGTTTGGCTAATTTCAGCTCTTCTTTACGTGCCCACTGCACTAGCCGTTCATCGTGTAGATTGTCGGCAATTTCAATCCACCCCACATCTATCGGCCGAGTACTTCCCGTCAGCGCAATTGAAGCCATATCACGCGGAGAATTAAGTGGCAGATCAAGATTCCGTGCAAGTAAATTTCCAGTACCGACGGGAAGCAAACCAAGTGGCGTATTCGTGCCTGCCAGCTCTTCTGCCACCGCACGCACAGTGCCATCACCGCCAGCTGCAATCACTACTGAAGCGCCAGCAGCAATGGCTTTCCGGGTTTGCCCTGGGCCAGGATCTTCAGCAGTAGTTTCCAGCCAGACTGGCTCTGGAAGGGAAGCTGCTACCGATGCTTCCAATAAATATTTTCGCAACTCTTCCCAATTGGCTTCTTTGGTTGGATTGTAAACCACGTATGCTGGTCCAGAATCTGGTTCTCCTACTGTTCCAAGGATGCTTTGCAAAGTTGTTGGAGAAATATTTCGGATCACTTTTCGCAGATGCTTATGGGCGCGCTTCATCCGTCGCAAAATCAGAAAGCAGA
This sequence comes from Arcanobacterium hippocoleae, assembly GCF_031456295.1. Classification (NCBI taxonomy): domain Bacteria; kingdom Bacillati; phylum Actinomycetota; class Actinomycetes; order Actinomycetales; family Actinomycetaceae; genus Arcanobacterium; species Arcanobacterium hippocoleae. The sequence goes on along the minus strand of NZ_JAVDUJ010000001.1, from coordinate 1,369,493 downwards.
GAAACAAAGCTGCGCTTGCTGCTATCAATGCCAAAATGGCTACAATCGAATCCCAATTCATGCTTCCATGCTAACCCATCGGCTTCGCAATCGCGCGGCAACAAGCAGTTGAATAACGAAATCGCCATGCGGTAACCAAAACTTGAAATTAATTCGCATAACATTGCAGATACGGCATATCCTAGAGGCATGATCGATATTCGTTTTATCCGGGAAAATCCAGAAATTGTGCGCGCCTCGCAGCGTGCACGCGGTGCAGATGAAAATCTTGTTGCAGAAATCTTGGCAGCTGATGAAAAGCGCCGTCAATCTCTGCAAGCTTTTGAAGATAAGCGTGCAGAGCAAAAAGCGCTCTCTCGTGAGATCGGAAAGGCCGCTAAAGAAGATCGGCCAGCAGTACTTGCAAAAGCAAAAGCACTCTCTGATGAAGTGAAATCGCTTGAGACGGCTTCTGGAGAAGCAGCTGAAGCTTTCAACACTGCGATGTATAAGCTGCCAAATATCATTGTTGCCGGCGTACCGTCAGGCGGCGAAGACGATTACACTGTGCTGAAGCAGGTCGGGAAGATTCGTGATTTTGCTGCCGAAGGCTTTACCCCGAAAGATCACCTCGATGTGGCAGAGGGAATCGACGGTGTTGATATGGCACGCGGCACGAAAGTGGCTGGCTCGCGCTTCTATTATCTGAAAGGTATTGGCGCACGGCTAGAACTTGCTTTGCTGACGGCTGCGGTGGATCAGGCTGAAAGCTACGGTTTTACCATGCTCACCACTCCCACTCTTGTAAATCCGGAGATCATGGGCGGCACTGGATTCCTGGGTGCGCATGCAGACGAAATTTATTACCTGCCAGCTGACGATCTTTATCTCACCGGCACTTCTGAGGTGGCGCTCGCCGGATACCATAAAGATGAAATCATTGATCTTGCTAACGGGCCAAAACGCTACACTGGCTGGAGCACCTGCTATCGGCGTGAAGCTGGATCTTATGGCAAGGATACGCGCGGGATCATTCGCGTACATCAGTTTAATAAGGTCGAAATGTTTTCGTATTGCGACCCAGCAGACGCAGTGGAAGAGCATCAGCGTTTCCTCGCTTGGGAAGAAGAAATGATTGCGAAAGCTGAATTGCCGTACCGGGTAATCAATACCGCTGCGGGTGATCTTGGATCATCGGCGGCGCAAAAGTTTGATTGCGAAGCCTGGCTGCCAACGCAAAATCGGTTCATGGAAGTTACTTCCACCTCGAATTGCACTACATTCCAGGCGCGACGGCTGAATATCCGGCATCGCTCTGAAATTGGTACTACTCCTGTAGCTACCCTCAATGGCACGCTTGCTACTACCCGTTGGTTGGTGGCAATGTTTGAAAATCACCAGCAGCCTGACGGTTCACTTTATATCCCGCAGGCGTTGCGGCCCTACCTGGGTGGCAAAGAAGTTATCGCGCCGGTAGCTGCTGCAAAATAACTGCCGGTGAGCGTGTGAATCTGGGCGGGATTGCGGTTGCTTCCAGTTTGCTGTTTTGTTTGCTGTAGAAGTTTTCGCAATTCCGGTCAAATAAGCTAATAACGAGTGAAGTAGGGGCAATTTGGCTGATCTGAAAATCTGGCATGAAGCAGTAGCGGAGGCGCGCCTGCATGGTTTGCCTGCTGCCGGGTCGCAGCTTTTTATTGCGCTCGATATTGACGGTACGCTGCTCCGTCATGATACTTCTGTTTCGCCACGGATCGTGGCAGCAATCCAGGCACACCTCACTGCCGGTACGCATATTGTGATCTGCACTGGGCGGGGGATTTCTGGCGCGCAGATCGCGATGCAAGATTTAGGGATCAATAGTGGCTATGCGGTATGTGCTAATGGGGCAATAATCGTTACCGTCGGGGATGGAAATGATGACGTGAGCAGCGCTGGGTTAAAACATGAAACAGTGCCACTTTCAAGCAACGTTAGTTTACCTACTCCGACGGTGCGTTTGCTTACTTCGCATACTTTTGATCCGCGAAAAGAGATCGAGCTTATTTCCCAGGCATTGCCACAAGCATTAATTTCAGTGGAATCTGTGCAGGATGTACGGCGTGTGAATCGCGAATTTCCTGCCGGTGAGATGACGGGAAAGTTCCAGGTATTGCCAGTATCTGAACTTGCTCACCCGTACTGCACTCGACTCACTATCCGCACCCCTGACTTATCTGGGGAAGAACTGCTAGCACGGATTGACGCGCTTGGATTACATGCGGTGGAATACGCGATTGGCTGGTCTGCCTGGATGGATATCAGCCCGAAAGGTGTTACGAAAGCTACCGGGCTTGCTGATGTGCTCGGCTATCTGAATTTGCCACGTGAGCATACTGTGGCAATTGGCGATTCCGGGAATGATTGCGAAATGCTCGCATGGGCACAGCTCGGAGTGGCGATGGGAAATGCGCCGGAATATGTGCGTGCCCACGCAAATGCAATTACTGAAGACGTAGATCACGACGGTGCAGCGCTCGTGCTTGCAGCTTTGCTTTAAGTTTTTGTAATAAATTCACGAATGTTTTTTCGAAAATAAGTGGCGCATATGCGATTCGTCTTCACGATTTCGCGCAAGAGTGCCTGTTAGTAACGCAAAAATTGCGGGCACTCCAATATATAGTCCTTCTTTAATCATGATTGCACCAGAATCGTTGATTGGTACAGCAATCAGGATGCCAGCCGTGATTCCAATAATTAATGGAATGGTTGCAGGCAGTGAAATCATTTCACGGATAGTTGCGAAATGTTCTCCGCTGAGCTGATTCAATTTCCGTGCTGCGAATATGCTTAACAGCGTGATCACAATGACCACTGCAATCAGCCAAAGCAAATCTGGCCGTCCGAAAAATGAACGCGTAACATCGCGAATTTTTCCTCCAATGAGGGCAAATGATTCTGCCGAGCCAAGGCTTTGCCAGAATTTACCAATATGAGAATTTGCGTTTCCACGTGCATCAACAAAGCCAACTATTCCCATTATGGTTACGGAAAGCAAGATCCACACTAGCCCATGCCACCAGCGTAAACGTAAACCGGCTAATAAAATTGCAGCGATTCCGAAGCTGGCAATGATTCCTGGCGGGCCGCCAAAATCTGCTCCCCAACTTGGCATGGCGTCTACCGCTAAGGTAAATAATCCGATTAACACTACTATTAGTGCGATTTTTTTCCTTTGCTGCGGCGATATTCGTGATCTTGCAGGTGCCGTTGATGCACTTTCCCGAATATCAGAGTTGGATGCAGCAAACTTATCCGTCATTTTGCTAATCGAAGTTATTTTTGCCCCTAAAATCTGATAAATAATTGGCAAAGTGGCAAGCAGGCCGGCAATAATCAAAATTAGATAAGTCCGATTTGAAATACCGTAGTATCGACGCGAAGTTAGCACTAGCGAGCCCATGAAGCCGTTGCGTTGATGTAGGGAACCAGCAATAATATCGCTGCTGAGCACAAGGAATGCGATTGCAGCGATTATTCCTACTGGGTGTTTTGAAAATTGCGCCAGCCCAGTAAGTAAACCGGCTAAGAAGATTGTGAAACCTATTCCAAATAGATTTGCCCATTCTGGAGTATCAAATCTCGGAATGACTGCAAGTTTCCACCACGGGAAAAAATTTAGAATTAAGGCTGCAGGCACAAAAGCAAACACAAAGGTATTTCCCAATTCTAAGATCCGCCAACAAATTCGCGGAGCACCCCATTTTTTACCGGCAGCTGCTGGCCGGAGAAAAAATAATATTAAAGTAAGCGCAATAAATATGGCTGCAAGTAAATTAAATATTTGATACCAGTTTGCAGTGGTGGTTTTTACTACATAGGCGTGGTCTTCTACGTCTTTTATGGTTTGTAATGCTTCGGCAAGAGAATTTTTTGAAATAATTTCTACTTCAGAGTAATCTCCAACAATAATTTCACGCACATTTGGAATTGTGATAAACCCAGTAGCACGCGTGGTAACAGAATAAATCACTCCAGGAGCAGTTGATATTGACGTATTTGAGCTGCCGCTATTTTGGTTCAGGTTCGAGTTCGTTGCAAAGAAATGTAACTGTGCGCTACGCGAACGATCTCCTAAAGAGGCAATCACTACGCGGCGGGGATTTTTGCTGCGCTCGTTAGCGCGTAACACGTTGCTGAGCTCGTTTTGGATTTGCGCAATACGAGGAGCAGTGTTTAAGAGTAGCGAATCCCCGTTTACACCGCCAATATCAACCAGCACATTATTTTGTGCGTGATTTAGTATTTGTATTAGACGATCTTGGGTAACCGTATTAGAGCGCGGGATATCAACTGCGGGATATGGATACCAGTTATTTACTTCGCCGTCGCTATTGGCAAGCGGCAGGGCAGCATTTCTGCCAACTCCCACAGTATCGGCAGGGAAAGGTGATTCTTTTTGCCATTTTGTATTGGCGATATGATTTGAAAACTCAGAAATATGCACTTTTTGCGGTGCAGTAAAATCACCGTCTTTTAATATTGACGGTTCTTCTGTAAAAATGACCGGATTACATTCCACAGTATTGGGATTTAACGGAGTCGGGGGCGATACTCGGTCAAATACGTCTCCATTAACACGCAGTGACATCCATCCTTCTTCTGCACATGTCCGCGGGTTCACGGTGCGTGGCGAAAGAGCTGCGAAGGAATAGTTTGCAAGGTTTTCTTTTAAGTTCGGATTTGTGAAATCTAAGTCGGAAAAGTCAATTCCAGCAGTGCCGATAAAAAGCACACCATCTGGATTTCGTTTTGTGTTTTTTTGTTGCTGCGTATTGTTGGCTGCATTCAACGTGCCCCCGTATTGAATCGGAGATTTGGAAGTTTGCATATCAGCTGGGAGCACAGAATTTTGAGAAGTGGCAAAAGCAGAAGTGGCTGGTAGTAGAATGGACATCAAGATTAGTGCGAAAATCGTCAAAATAAAAAAGATGCGGGCAGTAAAGCCTGTTCGCAACACAAAATCTCGATTTTTCCACACATTTGCTCCTTATTTAAGATTTACACTAAATTCTAGTTTATTAGCCGTTGCGAACTATTCGTAGAAGCTAAAAGTGAAAATGTTGTGAGTGATTTTCACCCTTATTTCATTTTTCTAATAATTTATTTTTATCTTTTTAGTGATTTAGTTTAGAATCGAAAGGCGTAGTTGCGCCAGTGGTCATGTGTTAAATCATTTTCGGTTTCCCTTGAAAGTGGTTTTGCGCAAGCTGCTAAGAGGAGAGTTGTCAGAGCGGCCGAATGAGCTGGTCTTGAAAACCAGTATGTAGTAACCCTGCATCGGGGGTTCGAATCCCCCACTCTCCGCCGTTTTGTGTTAGTAGCTGGTCTTGCACCAGCTACTAACACAAAACACTTGAGTCTGCGGATTCGAATTTATTTTCAATATGCGTCAGCAAAGTTAGGTTTCTTATTTTGCTCTTGTCGTGTAACAATTGAATACGGATAAATTCAATATATAAGGAGACATGCCTGAGTGGCCGAAAGGGGCACCCTGCTAAGGTGTTAGTCGCAATCGCGGCTCGAGGGTTCGAATCCCTCTGTCTCCGCTGAAGTTTCTGCCAAGTAGCTTGTCTGCTTGGCAGAAACTTTTTGTGTTGTTTGGGGGATTTGAACCCGTGAGGGCTAAGCCGTGAAGAAAACACGTTAGTGTTTTTCGGCTTAGCGGTACCAGCCACGCTGGTACCGCACCAAGAATTTTTTAGAGCGAAAGCGAGAAAAAATTTTGGACTCCCCCCGCAATGTCGTTGGCGCAACTTTCGCAAGAAAGTTGCAAGCACTCTCCGCTACACACCCCGTCAGACCGTTTGTTTGGCGGGATGTTTCTTTTGTTTAAGCTGTTTTCTGGCTCGCCGCGCAGAGTAACAAAAACTGAAAAACTACGGCATTAGCAGGGAAAACAGCAACACAAAGTGGTATACGTCATAAATTACTTATGGCGGTTAGTTCCATATTCAACTACACTTTCAGCCAGTAGGAACTCACATATTTATAAATAAAAGTAAGAATAAAACAACAAACGAAAGGCGAGTCTACATGGCACACTCCCTGGAAATTAACCGCACCTCGAAACGGTTCGACATCGGACTGCTCTTACTCCGTGTATTCCCGCTCGTGATGATATTTCACGGATTCGCGAAACTCGCTCACTTTTCTGGATTTGCGAAAAGCTTGGAAAACTTCCCAGTATCCAGTGCAGCCCCAACCCTTTTTGCAGTACTGATTGTTGGCGGCGAGATTGTGCTCCCAATCCTGGTCGCAGTTGGATTCTTTACCAGAATCAGCGCGCTTCTTGAAACAGCTATGATGTTTGGTATCTGGCTATTTGTTCCAGTTATGGGCTTAATCAATTCCGGCGGCAGCCTTCTCGATGAAAACGGCGGTGTCGTTGGGGAAGGCTCGTTAATGTATCTTGCCCTTGCACTTCCGGTAATTTTCCTTGGCGCAGGCCGCTACTCTCTCGACTCCGCTCTTGCGAAAGGCGGAAACCCGTTCTTCGCCAGCCAGGTTTAATTACGTTTTGAGATTTTCGCCGGATGGCGAGCGGAAGCTAAAACTGATTGCCGAAGATTACACATCTCCAGCGATATTAATATCCGCTCCTTCGCGGTTTGCCTGCTTCGCGATTCGTCGTGAATCTGATTAACTTTAATAAAAACGAGTCCTTTCAGCATTTTCTTTGATCGGACTCGTTTTTCTATTCGTTTTTGCAGCGTACCATCTGAAATCGTCAGTTAAATCAGTCAGAATCACTTCCTTACATATTCGAGGCTGCAAAGAATATCCGGCTGCGCAGCTGTGTGAATGGTTGATCTAAAATCTTTGATCCGTCTTAGGGCAGGCATTCTTCAGGCTGGAAAACAAACTTAAAAGGTTAATCTGCTCAAATCCGCTAAGATGCTTGTTAATTACTTTCAGGTATTGAGCGCCCCCTCCAAAACACTTCGGTTTTCTTGACCGTAATTACACCAGAGAGCTGTGAAATCACAATAGTCACCAAGGTAACTGCAATAAAGGCTAGTGCCTGCTTCTAAACGCACCTGTACCGGCATGAAAATTAAGAGAAATTGAATCACTGCACGCAAAACACAGAGTGTGTCCACCGCCACGTAGATTCCATTGGCTTTTTTCACGTCGTTCGCTATAAACTTAATGAGTTCAAACGGAACATGCGCCGATAGCTCAATGGATAGAGCACTTGACTACGGATCAAGAGGTTGGGGGTTCGAGTCCCTTTCGGCGCGCACTTCGGCTCGATGGTTGACTTCATGTCCTGTCGAGCCGTTTTTTATATTTTAAACATTTCCGCGAACAATCGGGGCTAAGTACCAAAATGCGGGTCTAATGGCGGCGTGTCGTTAGAGGCTAAGCGTAGGCCAAGCGACAAAGTTCGCGAATCGCACGTAACTAGTGGCATAATCCGTATTATTTAACGTAACTGGCGGCGAAATCGGCGGTTTTCTGTAGCGACGGGAGAGCCGTCGTCACCTTACGCCTGTGACCAGCACAAACGCAAGCACTTCCGACGGAAAAAATCCTCGCCTAAGTTCTTGCCACCACTTACGTAAAGAAACCAACTTCCCGCCACCACTTACGCAATGAACCCGACTCCCCATCACCACTTACGTAACAAAAAAAATGAAAGAGCCGCAAAACCCAATTGCCAACCCCTCAAAAAAAATCCGTCATTAACTTTGATAGTTCTTTATATTGAAGGTTGAATCAAATCTCGATAGCAGGCTGGCGCTGGGTTCGTGGGTAATAACGATGACGATTTTGTCAGTAATACCTAGAATGTAATCAAATACCAGTTCACTGGTTTTCGGGTCTAAGTTAGTGCTTGGCTCGTCAAATATCAGCACATCGTAATCATTGATTAGGAATCGTGCCATATCGATGCGCTGTTTTTCACCTTGTGAAATCTGGTGCCGCGCACCTTCTTCAATTTTTTGGCTGCGCAGTTCAGTACTAATCTTTAACTGCGCGTAAAGTTCAACAGGAGCAGCGCAGTCGCGGTTTAGCGTAATATTATCTTCGACAGTTCCGGGGATGAAAAAATCATTTCGTTGAATATAGGCAATGCGGCTAAATAAATCAGCGGGCAAAAGCGTCTCTCGCCGGGCTTCATTGATGAGCACTTTTCCGGTGAAAAATCCCGGATCATAATATCCCATCAGAAGTTTCATCAATGTAGATTTGCCTGATCCCGATTCTCCGACGATCGCGTACCGCTTACCCTTTTCAAAGCGGTAGTTAAATCCAGAAACCAAGTTTCGTCCGCTTGGCAATGTAACTGCCACATCCTGATATTCAATCTTTTCCACACAAGTATTTAATGCTGCTCCCGACTCCTGCGGAACGGTCAAAAGCTCGTTAAAGGAATCGAAAATTTCACTTACCGTACCCATCAGGTTCTTCGAGTGCACGAATGACTGTACCGGATTGAAAACGTTATTCAACAGATTGATTGCAGCTATCAGCATTCCAATCGTTAAATCACCATAAATTACGAAATACACCCCAACCCCGAAACAGAAAAGCTGCGCTAAGAAGCTAACAAATATCCCGAAAGAATCAGCACTCCAGCTGGTGGCGTAATATCCGCGTCTGCTTGATTCAAATTCTTTATCTGTATCCAGGTAAACATGCTGAAAGTTTGGAAATAAACCCAAAAGTTTAATCTGCTCGAATCCTCTCAGATGATTGTTAATTACTTTGAGGTACTGAGCGTTCTTTTTCGAAAACACTTCAGTCTTTTTGGCCATGATTACACCAGGAAGCTGTGAAATCACAATAGTCACCAGGGTAACCGCGATAAAAGATAGCGCCAGCTTCCAGCTAATCCAAAAAATCAGGGAGATACTCACAATTGCGGAGGCCGCATCGGCAACCATGTTGCATTTCGGAACCAAATAGTTCTCGTGCAGGATGTCGAATTTCTTTGTAAAAATATTCAGATAATATTCATTCGGCTTTGACTCGTATTCACTCAGCCGAAGACGATTAATTCCCGCATAAAGTCCCGATTTAGTTTGGTTGATTACTCGATATGCATAAAATGCCCGCAAAGCATTGTAAGCCAGCGAGAATAAAAACCAGCACGCAATAATTCCTACACACACAAAAAGTTGATACAGCAGCGAGTTTTGATCTTGGCCAATCAAATCAACTAAACCGCCAAGCTTCAAGGCAAATACACCGAGCGCCGCGGCACAAAGCAATCCAACAAAACCGGTGAACAGAAAAAGCAGACGATTATCAGCAATTATAGATTTCATGGATTAATCTCCTTATTCTCCTTACCTGCCGAAATTTTCGGAAAGGATAACGCGCCGCACGTTGAAATATCACCCTCAAAACTACCTTCCGCTCTATTTCCAATGCACAACACATTCCACTACACGAGACACTCGTTATAGCTTTAATCAGCCCCGTTCTCCGATTCCGCCCGAATCACTAACATTCTTATGCTCTACATCTGCACAGCAGCATTGCCGATCACGCGCTTGTGCAATAAAGCAGTAAACTTTCACACGCGATTTTTAACGCAAGTTTTAGGTATATCCTTGTCTCATGTTGAACTATCTAAAAATTCACGCAAAAAACAATCCACAGCAGGAAACCGCGAAAAAATCTGATCACAGACTTGAAACCGAAGCCGCATCCGATGAGCTGAAAACTGGATATTCAGCAAACACCGCCCCAATACTGCTTGACGTGCGCACTCCTGCAGAATTTTCCGACGGACACCTTGCGGGTGCAATCAACATCGATTTCACCGCGCCTGATTTTCTGCAAAAACTCCAAAACTTCGATCCGCACGCGCACTACATTCTATATTGCCGTTCCGGAGGACGCGCCTCGGCTGCACTCTCCCAGATGACACAGCTTGGATTTCAAAACCTTAGCAATGCCCACGGATACTCGCAGGCTTCCCAGGATTTACAGATCCCAATAGTTAAATAACACTTCAAATAACCGTTTTGAACATTCACCCGCAAATCACTTTTCTTTAGGTAGAATTTTCTCATGATTGCTATTATCACCGTCACCGGAAACGACCATCCCGGCATCATCGCTGCCGTCACTACTGGTCTTGCAGAATTAAACGTAAATGTATTAGATCTTTCTCAGCAAATCATGGGCGGATACTTCACCATGATTTTACGTGTTGATACCGCAAATCAACGCATCTCCCACGAAGCTACCGCGCATAAGCCGCAAGAATGTGGTTCGATCACTGCCCTGCAAGAAAAGATGACGCTCGTCGGTGATGCACAAGGCGTACTGATTCGCGTGCAAAGTGAAGAAATTTTCCGCGCGGTCACACATATTTAACCACCAGCCCAATCTCTCAAATTTCAGTGCATTAATGCATTTGAGCACTTACACAATCCCGATCTCCGTCCGCATCAACTCGAATCGAAAGCACCATGGCCATTCTTGACTCCACACAAATTCTCGACACGATCGATATGGTCGAAAAATACCGCCTCGATATCCGCACCGTCACGATGGGAATTTCACTACTCGAATGTGCCCGTCCGACGATGGAAGAAACCGCGCATGTAGTGTACGAGCGTGTTACTAATCAAGCAAAACACCTGGTAGAAGTGTGTGACGGAATTTCCCGTGAGCTGGGAATGCCGATTGCGAATAAACGGATTTCCGTCACGCCAATCGCGCTCGTAACGGCCAGCGCACAAGGCGACCCAATTTTCGTGGCAAAAGCACTCGACAAGGCCGCAAAAGAGACTGGTGTAGATTTTATTGGCGGATATTCGGCACTCGTAGAAAAAGGAACGACGGCTTCCGATCAGCGGCTGATTGATTCAATCCCGCAGGCTCTCGCGGAAACCGACTTCATGTGTTCGTCGGTAAATATCGGATCTACCCGCGCCGGTATCAATATGGATGCTGTTGCCCGAATGGGTGAAGTAGTAAAAGAAGCAGCCGAGCTTACCGCAGACCGGAACGCTATCGGTGCCGCAAAACTCGTTGTCTTTGCAAATTCGGTAAGCGATAACCCATTCATGGCTGGCGCATATCACGGCGTGCAGGAACCTGATTGCGTGGTTTCGGTAGGCGTTTCCGGGCCGGGCGTAGTTGACCGCGCACTCGGCACGCTTGCGGGTGCCACACTGAATGAAGTTTCAGAAGCAATTAAAGGTGCAGCTTTCAAAATTACCCGCGCCGGGCAGCTGGTTGGCAAACTTGCATCCGAACGGCTTGGTGTACCGTTTGGAATCGTGGATCTTTCGCTCGCGCCAACGGCTGAAGTCGGCGATTCCGTCGCTCGGATTCTGGAGCATATGGGATTAGATCATGTTGGCACGCACGGCACCACGGCCGCACTCGCCTTGCTGAACGATGCAGTGAAGAAAGGCGGAATGATGGCTGCTTCCCGCGTGGGCGGGCTCTCTGGTTCTTTCATTCCCGTCTCGGAAGACGAAGGCATGATCGAGGCTGCAAGGCTTGGCGTACTTTCGATCGATAAACTTGAGGCAATGACGGCAATCTGCTCCGTCGGCCTGGATATGATTGCAGTGCCTGGCGATACTCCAGCTGCCACAATTTCGGGAATGATTGCTGACGAAGCAGCAATCGGAATGCAAAATTCAAAGACGACGGCAGTGCGGGTGATTCCAGTGCCCGGTAAAGGTGTTGGAGAAGAAGTGGATTTTGGCGGGTTGCTTGGGCGCGCACCGATCATGCCCGTAAATCAGGTTTCAAATGCTGGCTTTATCGGGCGCGGCGGGTTTATTCCAGCGCCGATTCATTCACTGAAGAACTGACGCCGGTACCGATTCTCCGATTTTCCAAGCGAAACAGTTAGTTGAGTTCCTTTTTGTAAATATAGGCAGTGCCATGTATTTCGCTTGGCACATCGCCGATTTGCGCATATCCGTACTTCTCGTAAAGTCCAATATGCTGAGTAAGGATATAGATTTCACGATTTTCCATCTCTTTTAGCTTTGCTTCAAGGAAGTTCACAATACGCTCCGATAAATGCTGGCCGCGATACTCTGGATTTACATAAATAAACGCAATCCAGGGAGAAAATTCTGGGATTTCGATAAAGTCCTGTTCCACTATCGCGCCAAAACCGGCAATCTTCCGTGCAGTTTCCGATTCTGAATTCCGGGCAGCACAAGCAGGTGCGCTATCAGAAGCGGATTTACTCTCAGTATCTTCCACGTCTGTGTTAGCAGTATCCTGATCAAGCAAAAAGAACAGCTGTGCACTCTGCCCAAAACGCTTATAAAACGTACCTGCCGTGAGATGTTTATGCAGCATCTCGCCAGCTTTCCATTCAATTTTCAGAAGAAAACCCAGTAAATCATCCTGCATTGCCGTCGGGTTAAATTCTATAAACTCCATCATCTGCATATTCTCCTCAGAATAAAGCGCGCTTCTTCCAGTCTGATTCTCAGCGCATTTTTCAGACTTTTCTGCCAATCTAGAACTTCATCGGCATAGTTTCACAATAGCTTTACACGCGACAGCAAACAAGCGGTTTTCACATGAGGCAAGACAATGCCGGAATCGATACTTTCCTTTTCCGTGTCCGGACACCGGATCAATGATTCCGTGCTCTGCCATTTCACGCAGCAGCGCAGAGCTTCTTGTTGGTTTCAGGCCAAGCACCCGCTGAACATCAGATCTTCCAAATGCTCTCGCCATGCCCAATACCTCTTGTAATACCTGAATATGAGAAGCGGTTTTTGCTGTGAAAACATCATCAATGTTCACTTTCTCCACTCCAATATTCGCTTTTTGAGTCAATGTTCGCTTTTTCCGGTTCTTTGAAAATGCCGTCGATATGCAATGTTCGGTTATGCAGCGGATGATTCTCGTTAAGCAGAAGATTACGAAGAAACAATTCAAGATATTCCGTAGTTTCGTGAACACCATTTTTCAGATCATTATAGTTTGCCCTAACGAGTGAATTCCGAAAATACCATGCGTTCTCAGCGAAAATATCATACGGCTCGGATTCTTTGATGTATTCCTTAAACGGGTCTTTATTCACTCCAGATCACCTCGCTGCTTTTGTCCATGCAAGAAACTCACCGCTTCACACTTATCGTCTTTTCGCTGCTTGACGGTACTTCACTTGGCTCAACCTAAGTTTGAGATAAGAGAACGACCGTCTCCACATGATTTGTATGCGGGAAAATATCGACAAGCTGCGCTTGATCAGCCTGGTATGCTGGCATCTGCGCAAGATCTGCAGCAAGCGATTCAGGATTGCATGAAGAATAAATAATTCTTGCAGCTCCCGAACGATTCAGCATCCGCGCAAGCTCTTTTCCAATCCCGCGGCGCGGCGGATTTACCACCACAATACTGGGCTGAGCGCCTTGCGCTAGCTGCTCACGCGCCCACTGCACGGCATCACCGGCAACAAACTCTGCTGGCAGATTTTGTTGCCGAGCAGATTTATTTGCAGCAGCTACCGCATGTTCCGATACTTCTACACCACGAACCAAGACCCTGGAAGCCAGGTTTTTTCTGCCTTTATCCGCTCCAGGATCAACCCCAGCTGCACCCTTCCCTGTTTCTGCTGCTTTTACCGCGACGGCAGCCGCGAGCGCGAAACCTCCCACGCCGCAATACAAATCCCAGATCTCGATTGGCTTATGCGACGCACTGCAAGTTCCAATCTCACCGTCGATATTCATCAGGTGCGCTGCAAGATAATCGTAAATCCAACCTGCTGCCCGCGCGTAAAGTGCCTGCGCCATCTGCGTATTCGTCTGGAAGAACGACTTCGGCTGCAAGGAAAGCAGCAGTTTTTCACTATGCGAATTGATCCCAACCGTAAGCGGCATTTGCAGCTCGTTCCGCTTACTTACGATAATTTCTTCCGCACCTTCAATGATCGCCTTCCGTTCCGGCTGCACGTTGATTGAGCAAACCCGTAACTGTGGCAGGTTCGCTTCCAGCCAAGAATAATATTTGAAGATAATTCCTCGCACTCCCCGACGGCGCACTACAAAACGCACCATCAATTCTCCGCGCGCAGATTCCGTCACAATAATAAATTTCAGCACACCCGTGTTTGTCTCAAAACGATACGGGGTGAGTTCGCAGCGGGTCACAAACTGCGCCAGCACTGGAATTGCCGCACGAATACCGGAAGTCGGTAAAGGGCACTCACGCAAATCTTGATTGGCAATTCCCAGTTTTGGTGCGGCCGCGCTCCCTGATACCACAAGTTTTACTTTATTCCGAAAACCGCTAATCTCTGATACCGCTGGATCACACCATGCACGTACTGGAAGCAGTTGGGAAACTCGCGCAGTTTTCTGTGCAACCTGATGCTGGTACGGAATTTCGATCAGCGTGCATGAACGGCATTCCCCGCGTTCATAGTATGTACACTGCAATACACCGCGAAAAGTATCTGTACCGTCATTGACGCAGGAATTTTTCACTGCAAACTCCCACCAGCTCCAAGCTCAGCAGCTCGCGCATTTTCTGGAAAAAGTCCGGCGATTGCCGCCTGTACCGAACTCACCACGGAAGAAAAATCAGAATGATGGTCAAGCAGTTTCATCCCTGCTTCAATCAGTGACCGGTTAATCTGCGCATTCACCATTGCCCGCGCTGGATCAATTTTCTGCCAGAGCGCAAAAATTTCCATGCCCAGATTTTTATGAAAATTTGCCACCGCAGGCGAAGCATATGGAGAGTTTGCCGCACTTTTCTTCACCTCAGCATCGTTTACCGCGCTTTTCCCGTGGTGCGGTGCATGCGAACTTGTCTCATCAGTATTTTTTCCGCGCATTCCCCCACGATGGCGCATTACCGAAATCAGCCAGGAATGCCCGGTAGTTTGCGCCATTTCCAGGCTGGCAAGTGCCAAATCGAGTACCTGCTTACGTGGATCATCACTGCGATTTACCCGTTTCTCTACCGAATTTACCCACAACGGCAAATATCGTTCTAATACCACCAGGCGCAAATCATCGATTGACCCTACGTAGCGATAGATTGAATTTCGCGCAATCCCGGCCGCTTTTGCCACTGATCCTGCCGTTAACGCTCCCGGGCCAGATTCTCGCAAAATCTTCTCTGCCGCATCTACTAATTTATTAAACATCTGCTCATGATGCTCTTTTACTGTGGCAGCCGATATTTTTGGCATCTTGCGAGCCTTCCTTTGATCTATTTTGCGACACTTGAATTATAAAGCCTAATCTTATGCAGAAATCCCACCTTAAGCACACACGGCATATTCAGAAAATGCGATTGTGTGCCGGATAACCGCAGATCCGCCAGAAACCGATTTTCCGTGTAAGTCTGTAAAGTTTTCCTGCAAATGCACAAATAAAGCATCGGGTTCCACCCGATTCCTGCTCGCACTCCTTTTCTACCAGCAGGATTTCATTTTAGATTGAGCCTTTCACGTAAACCTGCCAGAATTAAGTGCATGGATTTCATGGATTGGGCATTGAAAACTGCCGGGAACCATCCCCAGCTGCATCATAGTTTGGTGACGGCAAACGGAGATTGGCTTGAGATTTTATTGGCTGACGGGCGCACATTCCGTTTTCGTCCAAGTGCTTTGATCCAGGAAGATGCGCCACTTGCGGCTCGTACCGAAGCGCTGAATCGTTTGATTTCAGTCGGGATCAAAAACGCGCCCGAAATTTCTACAGCTCACACTTCCGCTTCCGAGATTGCTCCGCAAGACTCTACCGCCCCGAAATCAGCTTTCCCGCTCCAGGATCCACTGCCAGGCGACCCCGAAAATAACAGTGGCACCCTGAAACAAGCCGTCCTTCCTGATCCAGATTCAGCCGCCAATCCGTTGCCTACTCCACTTGCGGATGCCGTACTACTTCCGATCGTGCGCAATGCTGAAATTTTTCTCAATTCGCATCATCGCGATGATTCAATAGTGTATTTGCCGCTTACAGATTTCATTGCCGCCGGTATCGCATTAGATTTCCCAGATGAGATTCGCCCAATCTACTATTCACAAATCACTGCTGATAATCGGGAAGTAGGAGAACTGCTCGCAAATTCAGTACTTGAATTGCGGGGGATCACCGATTCGCTGAATGATTCATTAAAACTCGAAGTAATGAAAATTGCCGGTGCAGAAATAATTTCTTTTACTAATCCAGCCAACTACGAATCGTCGTGGTTTTGCGATCTGGAGATGCTGCAACAACTTGCACAGCAAATTTCTGCTGCGCACGACGGGGCACTCCCTTTGTTTGTACCCGCAGCTACTACAAAGTTTTATCTCATATTCGACACGGATCCACATTTAGCTGATTTTTTTCGTGAGCTTTTAGCTGGGCGTGAAGCGTCCCAGGCAATTTATCCGCTTCCGCATACTGTAGCTGCTGACGGGTGGCGCGAATGGATTCCGCTTCCCGGATCAGAGCTCTCCGAAATACTCGGCACACTCCGCGGCTTTTTCCGTGAAAAAATTTATGCCACGCAAGTAAAACAGCTGCTCACCTGGGGAGATTTTGGTGCGGTGAAAGATTTCCAGGCGAAAGTAATGCAAAACGGTGAACGCGTATCCAACACAAATTGGAGTGATGCAGACCATATTGGCTCAATCCCTGATACTGATTTTATTACTTTTGTGCGTGAGCCTTCCCCACACCCGTGGGAACCAAATAAAGCAGCAAAGTTTACAATTCGCGCATATATTGCACGCGAAATCTGGGCTGAAGGATTCCACCGCGATGAAAATATGTGGCCACCGCGCTGGATAGTTTCCGGATTCCCTGACGAAAGAAAATTTGCAGAGCTGCAATCCGCGAGCACCCGCGAGTTTTGATAAAAATTTTATATGCCGCGAGGCATAACTTTTCAGATCAGAATTTCTAAAATATATTTTCAAGCTGAGAGTTAGCGGCAAATATTTGCTCCCACGATTCGGTGATCTGGCAGTAAATATGCCGAAAAATAAAAATATTCCCTGCTGCGCTGCCCTCAGGCAAGTAATCCACAGCAGGGAATATTTTTCAAAAAACGTTAATTCGGTTCAGACTACGCCTCTTTCGAAGTAAGCTCGCGACCAGAGACAATATCTTCTGCCGCTTCCATTGCCGCACCCTTCTCTGTGCCAAGCGAACCTTTTGAAAGCGCATCGACGGCGATCGCAATCGCACCGTCACCGGTAACATTAGTTGCTGTACCAAACGAATCAGCAGCAACATACATTGCCACCATGATGCCATACATCGGATCTGTAAATCCGAGCATTCCCTGCAATACGCCTTGCGCAGCAGTGATTGCACCTCCCGGCACGCCAGGTGCAGCCACCATAATCACGCCGAGCATCATGATAAATCCAGCCATCGCACTCGGAGCTGGATTAATTCCCATCATGTATTGCAGTGCAATCGCAAAAGCGGTAATTTTGATCGTCGAACCAGCTAAATGGATTGTGGCACACAGCGGCACCACAAAATCAGCAATTTCACGATTCACACCATTGTTTACTGCGCAACGTTCCGTTACTGGAATCGTAGCTGCCGAGGAAGAAGTGCCAAGTGCCGTAAAATACGCATCTTTCATTCCCCAGAGTGCCTTTAACGGATTCTGCTTTGCCATGCTGCCAGCAATCGTATACTGCAAAAGTAGCATCACGACGGTAAGCACAAAGGAGAAAATGAAGATTTTTCCAAGTGCTACCAGCACTTGTGCGAACTGCCCAGATTTCGACATATTCATAAAAATACCGAGAATATGCAACGGAAGTAGTGGCACGATCGTCTTGAGAATCACTTTCATAATCAGGTCGCGTAATTCTCGGAAAATCGCCATCATCTTATCAGCGCGCACTGCAGCCATACCAAGACCAAGTACAATCGCCAAAATTAGTGCCGTCATCACACCGAACACTGGAGGCATCGCAAAGCTCGGATCCATGATCGAAGCTACAGCATTTTCCGGGGATGCTAGGTCCGGCACTTTTTGCCCCGACAACAGCCACGGGAAAAGTAACAAGGCGATCCCCCACGTACCGAAACCAGCCACCATGGTTGAGCCATAAGCAATTGCCACAGTCAGGAGGAGCCATTTTCCAGCAGAACGCCCAAGCTCAAAAATCGCCGGAGTTACCAGCCCGATAATGATCATCGGCACAACGAAACTCAAATATTTTCCGAAAACATCATTGAAAGTGGCAAATGGAACAATTGCCCAGGACGGTAAAAACTGGCCTAAAATTGCACCGACAATAATTGCAAGAAGCACCCAGAAAAGGAGTGTCTTCGACATTCGTTTCCACAGGCTTAGCTGTGGTTGCTGCGTGGTATTCATGTTCAGCTTCTTTCTGTGAAATTTACGCTCTCACTAATGCGTTAATTTACGTTCAGGCTAATCTGCACAAAGCATAAATCCACCAAGCGTCCACACTTCGGAACGAAAACTGCCAGAAAAATAAAGAAAAGTGACGAAAAGCAATATTTTCGTCACTTTCCGTGTAGAAAAACTACCTTGTTACTGCGTTCTTGTGCCGTAAAAACGCCCCAACATCTCAGCCTTAAATTCATCATATTCACCGGCTTCAATTGCGGCACGAATCTGGTCTACAAGCTGTACTGTAAAATACTCATTGTGAATCGTTGCCAGAGTATTTGCAATCATTTCTTTCGCTTTGAAAGTGTGATGTAAATACGCTTTCGAATAATGGGTGCATGTGTAACAATCACAGTCTTCCACAAGCGGTGAAAAATCGCGTTTAAACTCGGCGCGGGAAATATTGAATCTGCCGTCGGGAGAATAAATCGCGGCATTTCGTGCCACCCGCGAAGGATTTACACAGTCGAAAGTATCCGCACCTGCTTCAATTGCACGGAAAAAATCATCCGGTTCAGAAATTCCCAGCAGATGCCGTGCCCGCCCTTCCGGAAGCTCCTCACACACCCAGCCCACAATTGTGCCCAGATTTTCTTTTTCGAGTGCACCCCCAATACCGAAACCGTCAAATACTTGTCCGTCAATTTCCATTGCCCCAAGATCACGCGCCGCTTTCCGCCGCAAATCTTCATACTGCGCGCCTTGAATCACACCAAAAAGCTGCTGATATGGTTTGCCTTCACGCTCAACCGTAAGTTCTTGATGCGCACGAAGGCATCGCTCAGCCCATAACCGCGTCCGTTCAAGCGATTCTTCTTGGTATGCGCGCGAGTTGAGTAAGGTGGTGAGCTCATCAAAAGCAAAAATAATATCAGCACCGATTTCATGCTGGATCCGCATCGAAACTTCCGGCGTAAAGCGATGCTTCGAACCGTTCAAATGCGAACGGAACCACACACCGTCATCATCTACATTTGCCAGGCGTTCTTTGCCATGAGCTGTTGCATTATCAGCTACCGTCTTCCCTGAAAATTCTTCTGAGAGGACCTTCTTAAAACCTGATCCCAGACTCATGACCTGAAATCCACCCGAATCGGTATATGTTGGCCCCTGCCAGTTCATGAACTTTCCAAGCCCACCAGCTGCATCAAGAATTTCTGAACCAGGTTGCAAATAGAGATGGTACGCATTCGCTAATACCGCCTGCGCGCCAACAGCCTTTATGCTCTCTGGCAGCACGGATTTCACCGTCGCCTTCGTGCCAACCGGAATGAATGCCGGTGTGTGGATCTCCCCGTGAGGGGTATGGATTACTCCGGTACGGCCAAGGTGTTTGCCGTCTTTAGTTTCAAGTCTTTTGTTTATCGAAAAGCTCATACTCACCAAATTCGTTACTTATACTCAATTTCGTGGCGTTTCACCCACCGGATCACCAGATACGTGATTGGCAATAACACCACTTCCACACCAACTTTATAGAGGATCCCCACGATCGTGAGATTCAAAATCGTGCCAAATGATTCCACTCCAAGCCATGCTACAAGGCAGAAAATTACAGTATCTGCAAATTCACCAACAACCGTCGAACCGATCAGCCGCGCCCACATCTGCTTTTCGCCATATTTTTCTTTGATCCACACAAGCACATACGAATTTAGCAACTGCCCGACGATATAGCCAAGCAGTGAAGCTGCCACAAATCGCGGAACCACGCCGAGCACTGCGGCAAAAGATTTTTGATATTCAAGATCGACGGCTGGAGTTTGAATAATGATCCAAAAAACTAATGACGCAATAATGGAAATTGCAAAACCCATGAAAATAGCACGACGTGCCCGCCGAAAACCATACACTTCAGAAAGTACATCACCAATAATATAGGTGAGCGGAAAAAGGATCGCACCACCGTCAAATACTAACGGCCCAACTGCGATCAACTTTGTTGCACCAATATTTGAAAGTAAGAGAAAAGCTACAAAGCAGACGGCAAAAATATCGTACATTGACCGACGGCCACGAAGAGATTTGCGCACATCTCTCATTTCATGCAAAATTTGGCTATTTTCAGTGTTTAGAGACACAACTCATCCTTTCGGTGGAAGCTTGCAAATCTTTCCAAGAGAAAATTCCGCCCATAAATCAAAGCGAAAAATCAGCACTCTAGCTAAAGATTTGAAAATAACGTGTAAAAATACTCGTCTGGCGCTGCCACCACCAAGACGCAAAACCGATGCATTGCCACTGACGGAAAATCAGAAAGCAGTGATCGCTTTTGTGGAGCAGATCGCTCTTACTCCACGGAAAATTTTACGCGGCACAAATCCTGCCGGCAAACATTTCCTGCGAGCCTGTGGGAAATCACAAAGTACTACACCGAAAAATCATTCAGCAACCGGATAGCCGGGATTATCTGCCACAAACTTTTGCACATAACTGCAAATTGGCACGATCTTCCGCACGCCTTGCTCCTTTTCAAAATCGA
The DNA here is from genome assembly GCF_031456295.1 of Arcanobacterium hippocoleae. Taxonomy (NCBI): domain Bacteria; kingdom Bacillati; phylum Actinomycetota; class Actinomycetes; order Actinomycetales; family Actinomycetaceae; genus Arcanobacterium; species Arcanobacterium hippocoleae. The sequence goes on along the minus strand of NZ_JAVDUJ010000001.1, from coordinate 1,348,657 downwards.
GCGCTGTGCGTACCAGCTCACCAGCAAGCCCCCGCCCCTGGAAGTCTTTATGAATAACGGTGTGGGTAAAGAAAATTTCTTCCTCATTCAGGTCGTAGCTGAGATAGCCAATCACGCGATCATCTGGCGCGAGCCGCAGCTCCCATTGCCCACGTGGTTCGTTGTTCACAATTTCGTAAGCCGCTTCGTCATTCATATTTACTCAATTCCTCCGTTGTTAGTTTATTTCTTAGCTTTTCCAAAGAAGCATTTCCCGCACTGCGGAATCAATACATCACACGGATCACCGCATTTTGATCAAAAGGTGAAAGTTCCTGCGTGATTGCCAGCTTTTCACCTTGCGAACTCCCCAAAGTTTGCCCTGGCAAAAGATAAGTATTTGAAGTAATCAGATAGTTTGCAATATCTGCTAGGAGCAAATAGATTTCATCCGGATTACGCAGAGATTCGCGAACCTCTAAATCAAGATGCCCAAATAGTGGCAAACCGAGTGTCCGCCCAAAGCTCAAACCGGCATTTTGGGTGCGAATATTCACCCACAACGGCAAGGGAACACGCCCTTGCGTTAAAGATTCAGCCAGCTCAGTGATCATTTGTGGTGGTTGCACTACCCCAAGTTCACTGCGAAATACGCCCACCGCAGCAGACTCGCGCATCAATGCATCAAGGATCTCCGTGAGTAGAATATGCGCCGAAACCATTCGCTTCCGCCGCTTCACTTCGGGGATTTGCTGTGAAATCCCGTCATTATCAGCATCTTCGCCAGCTAACACTCCCGCTTGTGCCGCATCAGCTGGCGCATAAAGTGTAATCGGCAGATGAAATACATGATCAGGCAATTTTCCGCCACCTGGCACTTGCAATGCGCCACTTATCGGGCTTAAAAGCGCTGTCACGCCCTGCTCCTGAAACTGATATAAATCCCCTGAGACTACATTTGGCTCATTCGGATCAGCAACTACATGCTGCCAACTACCGTCAGCTTTGATCGACCAAATCTCCCGCAAGCGGACAATCGCCGCCGCAAGATCTATCGGCGCATTAAATAACGCCACAACCGAAAGCACTTCCGGGGCAGACGGGTGAATTGCTGAAATTCCAAGCTGTTCCATAGCAGTATTTTATCCCAGGCTCAGGCACCGAAAACACATTGATTTCATGCTTCGCGTAAACATCTTTATGCACTCCGCAAATCAAGGAAAAACGGACCGCGCGCTGCAAGCTCTTGCCGGAATTGCGTATCCCACTGATTCCAAGGCTCTTTTGCCAGTGAATCATTTGTAAACCGCGCATCAGCAGTCACTTCAGTGACGGCAAAATCCGGGATTTGCAAATCAACTACTGGACTCAAGCGCTCACATTCAGCAACAATCAACCCTTCGTTTTGCCCTGCAAATACATCAAATTCCCAGCCATCTTCACTCACCCACAGTGAATATCGGGATTTTAAGACGAGATTCCCTGAGCGTTGCAGAATCTGCACTGCCACATCGAGATCCATTTCATGCTCAAGTTCGTACCGTTCACCATTTACTGACGGAGATTTCACAGCAATCGTAGCCTGCACACTCGCAGAATCGGCAGTCTCTGATCGTGAAAGCAACTGCGTAAGTATTTTCCGTTCATAAGCACCAAGGAAATCAACAGCTTCTGCAAACTTTGGGAATTCAATTTCACCCATCCCGCGAAAGCTCAACCGCACTCGGATCGCATACCCGCCCTGCGCAAATACGTAAGCCTGCACAATGATCTGCTGCGACCCATGCTCACGCGCAGCCTGCGGTAAATTCGCAACAAAAAATTTCCGTTCAAATTCAAAGGGGATTTCACGCCCGTCCGCACCTTCATGCAATTGCTCGTGCATTTGTTTTTCTTCTTTCCGTTACTTCCAAGATTTTAATGATTGTGTAATTTTCTGCTCACGCACTTTCCTTCAGCCTCTGCGCTGCAAATTCTGCACTTATTTTTCTTTTTCCGAACCATGCACACTTTGCGCACCAAGCATTGCGAAAACTCCATCCCGGTAGCTGAAGAATGTATCGCTTGCCGCTCCTGTACCGACAATAATTTTTCCAAAACTCGGATCAAGCACTTCTCCCGTCCGCACATTCACCAATCTTCCCTGCGCTAAACAGAATGGAGCCTGTGCGCTGACGGGGCGGCATGCACCACCAGGGCGAACCCCGCGCCAAGTATCCCGCCCAAGCCACGTATCCCCATATAAATACGCATCCAGCAGCTTTGTCTTTCCGTGCCCCGCAGATTCTTCCGCACCAGCACTAACGCCACCTTTATTTTCAGGCATTTCACTCTCTGCACCCGCTTTCAAAACTGCCAATTTCTGCATCAACTGAGTGAACTGAATCTCTGGAAATGCACCCACGAAGCGGTAACGCATTGCCGGAGCATCTTTTTGCAGCGGTAAAGTTTTTATTGGATCACCGTTCAGATCGTAGGAAGATAATTCCTGCTTCGCCAAATCCACACAAACTGCGCCCTTTTCACCGATTTCACACCAATCTGCAGGGAGCATCCGCATCATCGGGAATGCGAGTATCTGCTGCTGATCTGCCGGAGAATTCTGCGGCAAGATCACTTGGTTGCGCCGGAATTGAAATATCTGCGTGCGGCTTTCTTCCGCACTTTGCTTTTCAGTTTCTCCCTGAGCATCTCCCATATCTGCATCTGTGGATTCACCAGCAGTTTTTGGCAAGGCAAAATCTTGCTGAAAGAATTTCTCACTCGCAACTACTTTTCCATCCGCATCAAGAATCGCTGCCGTCATGCGCTGCTGCTCAATCTTAAACACTCCCAGACCGCGCAAATAACTCCCGATTATGGTTGGCGCCTGAGAGTCGAGCGGATTCAACTTCGACCATCTAAACTTTTCTTTCCCGTCGCGTAATTCCAATGCCACTAAATCAGTTTGCGCCCCCTCAGCTGCGCTCCCGATCACATTGAAATACACTATTCCGTCATGCGCGACAAGATTTTCAATCTTCCCTGACGGTACTGTATAAGTCCATTTTTCCAGCACCGCACTTTCCCCGACACGCGCTAAAGCCACCAAAGTTTGCTTCCCGGAATCTTTGGTGAGCACTACCACATCATCATTTTTCTCCGCAAACGTGACAGCAAGCGGCGCAGTGGAAAATTCCGCTTCCCAAATCCGCCTAAGCCCAGTTTCCAAAGGATTTAACCCAGCATTTTCCTGCTTTTCTTGCTCCTGCGGCGAAGGTTGCAGCTGCTGAAAATCATCTGGCTTTGCAGGTTCAAGCGCAGGCGTGCACGCCCCCACAACCATCGCGAGCGCGGAAAACACCGCCAAATATGCCAAGTTTCGGACAGGACGCATAAGCTTCTTCTAACCTCATAAAATAGGAGCAACACAAATAGCCTAATACACGCTTCGGGAGCGCGTCTCATTAATCACAGCTTTCGTGCATGTAAACAAGCTTCGCTATCCCATCACCATTTGGAGAATCATGGTCAATAACGAAAATCTATCCGATTACAATCTGCCGCAACTACCGAGCGGCACGGATGTGGTACTCGCAGCGCAAGTACTGGGAAACGAAATCCGGAAAACTCCGCTTGAACGCTCACCACGCTTGAGCAATAAACTTGGCCGCGATATTTTTCTCAAACGTGAAGATATCCAGGTGGGGCGCTCATATAAAGTACGCGGAGCATATAATTTCATTTCCTCACTTGCCGCTGCCGATGCTGCTCGCGGAGTAGTTTGCGCATCAGCTGGCAATCACGCACAGGGAGTTGCATATTCTTGCAATCGTCTGCAAATCCAAGGCACTATTTTCATCCCGAGCACTACCCCACGGCAAAAACGCAATCGGATCCGCGATATTGGCGGTGAATGGGTGCAGGTGCGAGAAGTAGGAGCAACTTTTGATGAATGCTCAGCCCAGGCTACTAAATACGCGGTAGAAGCTGGTGCCGTCTACGTACATCCATTTGATGACGCGCGCACTATTGCAGGGCAAGGCACGGTTGTAAAGGAAATTTTCGATCAATGCCCAAGCTATCCGGCCGCAATTCTCGTACCGATCGGCGGCGGCGGTTTGCTTGCCGGCACACTCGCCTGGATCAAGCAATTTCATCCCGAAACAAAAGTAATTGGAGTGGAGCCAGCAGGTGCAGCCTCAATGCAGGCAGCATTCGCAGCCGGTAAGCCCGTCACTCTTCCGGAAGTAGATACTTTCGCTGACGGCACTGCTGTTGCCCGCGTTGGAAATATCACTTACGAGATTGCTCGTAAATTTGTTGACGCGATCGTCACTGTACCCGAAGGCGCAATCGCTTCCGAAATGCTTGAACTTTACCAGGTGGAAGGAATCATTACTGAACCTTCAGGTGCACTTTCAGTTGCCGCATTACGGAAATATGTAGATTTAGCAGCTCTTCCTGCCGGTCCGATCGCCTGCGTGCTCAGCGGGGGCAATAATGACGTCTCCCGATATGACGATATCGTTGAGCGGGCAATGATCCATGAAGGCTTCCGGCATTATTTCCTCGTCACGTTTCCGCAAAAGCCTGGCGCGCTGCGTTCTTTCCTGAATGAAGTGCTTGGTGACGGTGACGATATCGTACTTTTTGAATATACGAAAAAACATAATCGTGAGAAAGGTCCGGCACTCGTCGGGATCGAAATTGATGATCCAGCGAATCTTACTGGACTTTTGGCGCGCATGGATGCTTCAGAAATTGAAGTCGAAAAGCTTGAACCAAATTCACCCGCATTTGGCTTCGTGCTGTAATTTCACCGGCACAGCTTTTCTCAATCTGCCCATGAAAAAGGTAGGGTTAAGGTTATGACTCAAGAAAACAGCTATTCGGCCGTAGCTCCCGCTGCAGCACAACAAAATAAGACCAGTAAAATATTGATTATTGCGCTGATTGTGCTGGCAATGGTAGCTACCGTCTTCGCCACTCTTTTCTTTACCTCCCAGGCAAATCCTGGTGCGAATCAAAAACAACGGGCACAAACGCAAACCGCGCAGGCTGATCAACCAGGATCTGCCACGCAAAATGGTACACAACCAGGAGCAGGCGAAAACCAGCAGCCTACCACTGCACAACCAGTTTCTCCTGAGGCAAAGCAAGCAATCGACGCGCAGCATCGTCTGGATCCAAAAGATCCAATGGCGAAAGGGGATGTAAACGCACCCGTTGTGATCGAAGTATACGCAGACTTCCGATGTGGGCACTGTATCAACTACACACTCAATACTGAACCAGAATTAGAATCACGCATCGCAGCAGGCGAAATTCGTTATGAATTTAATTCACTTCCAGTGCTCGGCCCGGATTCAACACTTGCAGCATATGCCGCACAAGCCGCTGCAAATCAGAATAAGTTCTGGGAATATCACAATGAGCTCTTCAAACTCGCTGCGAGCGGGAATGCTGCATATAACGACGCAACTTTCAATCAGCTCGCACAAAAAGTCGGGATAAAAGATCTCGCAAAATTTACTGCAGATATGAAGAGTCCGGATACTGCGCAAAAAGTTGCAGCTGATTCTGAGCGCGCCCAGCAGCTGGGAATCAATGGCACCCCGTCCTTCCTCATCGGATACAGCTATCTGCCTGGCAGTGTAGACACCGACACTTTGAATCACATCATCGACCTCGAACTCAAACGTTAAAATCGCGCAATCAGTTAAATATCCGATTTATCGATAAGCGTTTTCGCTACGGTAAAGCCAGAAAATTTTACTCTTGATACCCGACCTAGAAGGGATCCTTATGGGATTTTTGAAACTGCTTTCATCGATTTATCTTTTCTTCTCACCAGTAAAACTGATTCAAGGCTCACCGCTGCCGAAAAAGTGCATTGTGATCGGCGCTCCGCACACATCAAATTGGGACGGAATATTAATGGCGATCGGCTTATGGCAAACAAAACGGAAATTTCGTTTCTTCGTGAAAGACTCCGCAGTAAAATCGCCCTTTGGACCGCTGATCAAAGCCGTCGGCGGGATGGCAATAGATCGTTCAGCGAAACATGGCGTAGTCGGTGCCGCAGTCGAAGCAGCTCAAGCAGCTGATGATTTCCTCCTCGTGATCACACCGAAAGGTACCCGCGGGAAACGCGATTATTGGAAATCTGGCTTCTACCATATCGCCTACCAGGCAAAGCTTCCCGTCGTACTTGGATATCTGGATAAAAAAGGCACCAAGAGCTTTGGGTGGGGCAAGACGATTCAGCTTACTGGCGATATGCAGGCAGATATGGATCTGATTCGTGAGTTTTATGCCGATAAATCCGGATGGAATCCGGCATTGAAAAGCGAACCGCGACTGCGCGATGAAGATAATAAAATGTATCTACAGTAAAGCAAGATCAGGGCAGAGCTTCATCAGCCAGCATTTGGTCAGTGCTGGCTTTGGCAGATCAGCCAGTGAAAGTAAGCGAAACTGGCATGGTTGAAAATAACGAAAATAATGAAAGAAGATGAAAGCAGTGGTAGAAAAAATTACCCAGTGGCTCAGTACGCTTGCCCCAAAATATCTTGCGCAGGAAAATCTGAAATCCAATGCGCCGCATAAATTCCCTGGGTATCACACAATCGAATATCAGTTTCAGGCACCCCTCGATTTTTCTGAACAATATTTTGCAGCTTTTCAGCTTTCGCCCTCCGAACAGGCGCTGCTCCCGCCGGAAATCACCGTCTTCGCGCGAGAATATATTGGTGACGGCGGAGAAAATTTACCCCGCCTAGTCTACTTCCAAGGCGGCCCTGGCTCAGCTGGCACTCGTCCGGCACCAATGGGCGGCTGGATGCAGGAAATGCTTTCACATTACCGGATCGTAATGTTAGACGAGCGTGGCACGGGCTTATCGCACGCTATGGACGCGCTGCGGATCAGTGGAATTTCGAGTGTAAAAGCGCAAGCCGCATACCTTGCCTGCTTCCGTGCAGATCATATTGTGGCTGATGCCGAGTTACTCCGTCGGCTCTTGCAAGATAGTGAAAAATGGAGTGCTCTTGGGCAGTCTTTTGGCGGTTTTTGCCTCACCAGTTATCTTTCATTAGCTCCCGGCGGGCTCAGGCAGGCCTTCATTACCGCCGGATTGCCGTCCACCGTCCGCCATGCGGATGATGTGTATCTTCGCACCTGGGAAAGCCTGGAGCAGCGCAATGCCGAATATTTCCGGCAATTTCCCGAAGATGAACGTACTTGCTGGGAAATCGTAGAGCACCTGGCTGAATTTGCAGAATACTTACCCACGGGTGAACGGCTCACCCCGCGCCGTTTCCGGATGCTTGGCATCACGCTCGGCCGCTCTTTTGGTTTTGAAAAAATGCACTATCTCCTGGAAAATCCATTCATTGAGATTAATCCGCAAATAGCTGCAAAGCCAGATTCAGCTGCATCTAGCACCCGTCGGCTTTCCAGCCGATTTCTCACAGCCGTTAATGCCGAACTGAGCTTTGCCGATACGCCGCTTTACTGGACACTACATGAGACGATTTATGCCCAAAGTAACGCACTTTGCGCGTCTGGGTTGGGGAATGACGGCTCTGCCGCAACAGCATGGTCTGCACAGCGGGTGCGGGAAGCTTTCCCACAATTCCGACTACCAGATTTATCTGATGGAGCACGTGGCGAAGCTGAGTTACGAAAACGTGTGGAAGCCGCCGGTTTCGGTTTCCGATTCTCTTGTGAGCATGTATTTTCATGGCAAGGTAGCGAAGATCCGGCATTACAAGGACTAGCTCCCGCTACTGAATTTCTTGCCGGATTTGAGCATTTCCCGCCATTGCACCTGCCCGAAGTGCTCGCTGAGAATAATGTGCCGGTAAAAGCCTGGATCTATCAGCCAGATATGTTTGTACCCGATGATCTTTCGCTGGAGACGGCAAAACAGATTCGCGGTTTACAGCCCTTGATTTCTGAAACTTTCCACCATGATGCACTGCACACGCATACAAAAGAAATCATCTCTGCTTTTATCGCTGACGAGAATCGTAATCAGGCAGCGGGAATCGATACGGAAAATATTTGATTCATAGCAGCAGCGCAAGCAGAGTCTTAGTTCTCAATTTGTGAAAACTCTTGCGGCGCCAAACTTATCGGAGAAAAATAAGGTCATGATCCAAATTCCTGAATACACATTAAATACCGGCGCAAAAATGCCCGCATTGGGCTTTGGCACATATCAGGTAGCGCCGCAAGACGCCACCGAAGTAGTGCTGCACGCGCTTGAACTCGGCTATCGTCATATTGATACTGCCCAAATGTATGGCAATGAGCGTGAGGTCGGTGCAGCGATTGCAGCCAGCGGGATTCCGCGTGAAGAACTGTTTATCACTACAAAGCTGAATAATTGCAATCACGAACCAGACGCAGCGCGCGCTGCGTTCGAGCAATCTCTCACCGATTTAGGGCTCGACTATGTAGATTTGTTTTTGATGCATTGGCCACTGCCGATGCGGTACGACGGAAATTTCGTTGGCACGTATAAAGTGATGGAAGAGTTTGCCCTCGATCACCGTGCAAAAGCAATCGGTGTATCAAATTTTGAGCCGCATCATTTGGTGCAGATTCTGCGCGAATGTTCGGTTGTACCGGCAAGTAATCAGATTGAACGTCACCCTTATTTGCGGAACCGTGCGAATGCAGAGTTTTGCCGGAATCAGGGGATTCGCGTAGTAGCTTGGAGCCCGATTGCGCGTGGTGCCGTCCTGAATGATCCCGTAATCCAAGAGATTGCGCATGAATATGATGCTACTGCGGCACAAATCGTGCTTGCCTGGCATCTTGGGCGTGGCACGTCAGCAATCCCGAAATCAAATTCGCCCAAACGCCAGGCTGAGAACCTTGCCGCAGCGCAAATTCGCCTTACTGCCGGTGAAATAGCAAAGATCGACGCGCTCGATAAGGGCGAATTTGGAAGGCAGGGGCCGCATCCTGATCAAATGAACGCCATCTGAAACGCATCACGCAAGCACTAAACGTGCTGCGCGTGCATGCGTCAATGATTATTACTGCAACTCGTAAAACAACTAAAGTGAGGACGAAAATGGTTGCATTCGCATATACGATCGCTGGTTCAGAAGCTACTGGCGGTGCTGGATTTCAAGTTGATTTGAAAACCTTCCACCAGCTGGGATGCTATGGTGCAGGTGCATTGACTTGTATCGTCTCATTCGATCCGAATAATCACTGGGCGCATCGTTTCGTACCGGTAGCTCCACAGATTATTGCCGATCAGATCGAGGCTGCCACCGCCGCACAGGATCTGGATACGGTCAAGATTGGGATGCTTGGGCATCCGGATACGATCCATACCGTCGCCACAGCTCTCAAAAAGCAGCCTTGGAAAAATGTGGTACTTGATCCAGTGCTGATTTGTAAGGGGCAAGAGCCTGGGCAGGCACTCGATACGGATAACGCGCTGCGGGAAGAAATTTTGCCGCTGGCTACAGTTGCTACCCCAAATTATTTTGAGGCTTGCACTCTTGCGGGCATGGAAAAACTTGCTACTGTGGAAGATCTTGCCGAAGCAGCAAAGCGAATTTCTGCACTTGGCCCCAAATATGTAGTTGTAAAAGGTGGCACAGAGTTTCCGGGGCCAGATGCAATTGATGTGCTTTGGGACGGTAGCGAGGCGATTGTTTATTCCGCTCCAAAGATTGGCAATGAGCGTGTCTCAGGAGCTGGCTGCTCGCTTGCTGCCGCGATCACAGCTGAACTGGCAAAGGGCACTGAGATTCGCATAGCCGTAAAGATTGCGAAAGAACTAGTGACGGCAGGCATTCAGGCGCGCGTATCTGGGCATACTCCCTTTGATACCGTCTGGCAGGGTGCGTACGCTTCAAAGCAAGCATGATCTGCTGCAGCCGCTTTCACTATTTCTAGATCGTGGGGATTACTGTTGAATAATGGTAATCCCCAGATTTATTTTTATTTCTTTTTCTGATGAATTATTAGCAAAGATCAAGCGCAAGGAAAGTTATGGACAGTTTCGGGCGTTTTCCTGATTTCGCGCAGTTACGTGCATTTTTAGTGCAATCATTGCGGGAATATTTATTTTCGATCACTGAAAAATCTGCAGCTGCGCGCAAATATCGGTTTGAGCATTGCTTGCGGGTAGCACAGATTGGGCGGCAGGTGGCTCTTGCCGATTCAACTCCACACCAGCCGATTGATCCTGATTCGCTAGAGATCGGATGTTTGCTGCATGATATTGGAAAATGGGATGCTCTCGTGCCGGTAGATCATGGGCGTGCCGGAGCTTTACGCGCCTACCGTTTATTGCGTGATGCAGGGTTAGCACAATCAGTTTGCCAAGAGCTTGCACAGGGGATTGCAATGCATGTGGACGGGATTTGGAATCCTGGGGAAAATGGGGGCACTTTCACGAATCGTAAGGGAGAAAAATATTTCGTCTTTGATCATGCACCCTCATTCCTTGCACGGCTAATTGGGCAATGCGACGATATTGACCGTTTCTCTACTTACCGTATTTTCGATACCTTGCATTACTTTAAGTTTTTGGAATTAGATTCTGCTGCGCAAATTCAATGGATTGACCAATATTTAGAAAAGCTTGCTATCGAGAGCGAAAAATTGCGAGATACTGCAAGTTTGCGGCAGCGCTGGCAGGAAAATATTGATTATCAACGCCGGTACTTCCAACGCCTACGCAAAGAAATTGCAGGAAGCATCGCGCCTTAAATGACGAAAAACAAATCACAAAGCTAACTCAGCCGCGTATTTGTTACTTTCTGTGCGCATCGCGCAGAATTTCACAAGAAGTCTATGCAGTTTTAATAATCCTGGTTTGTGAAATTATCATTCGCTGCAAGATTCGCAAAACGTGTACGGTTACGCTGAAACATCAACTCCACCGAACCAGTTGGACCAGAACGATTCTTCCCAACAATAATCTCTGACGGCGGCTGATCCATCTGATCTTCACTTTCCTTATTGTGAATCAATAAAATCACGTCAGCATCCTGCTCAAGCGAACCAGACTCACGCAAATCAGCCACCTGCGGACGCTTATCATTACGCGCTTCCGGATTACGATTCAACTGCGCCACAGCAATAATCGGAATTCCTAACTCTTTCGCAAGCAACTTAATCGAACGTGAAAACTCCGAAACTTCCTGCTGCCGCGATTCAGGCGTCCGACCACCTGAAGTCAGCAGCTGTAAATAGTCGATCACAATCAATTCAATTTGATTTTGCTGCCGCAATCGCCGTGCTTTTGCGCGGATCTCCGTCATCGTTAAATTCGGGGAATCGTCCACATAAAACGGGGACTGCCCAATTCGTTCAAGGGTGGAAGCGATCGTATTCCAGTCACGTTGTTCTAAATCTCCACGAATCAACTTATTGAGAAATACTCCCGACTCTGCTGCAAGTGCGCGCATCACCAATTCTGTCCGGCTCATTTCCAGGGAAAAGAAGGCGACAGCTTTCCGCTCTTTGATTGCCACATTTCGGCAAATATCCATTGCCAGTGTAGATTTTCCATAACCTGGGCGCGCAGCCACAATAATCATTTGCCCCGCACGCAGTCCGTTCAGACTTGCGTCAAGATCATAAAATCCCGTAGGCAACCCCGCCATTTCACCATCACGTGCATTATTTATTTCGATTTCTTTAATCACATCTGGAATGATGTGCTCGAAATCTGCGTAATCATTCACGATATGCTGCTCGGCAACGGCAAACATTTCCTGCTGCGCTAAATCAATCACAGCATCCACATCCAATCCGTCACCACCTTGTGCCAACTGCACGATTTTTGTACCGGCGTTGATCAAAGCACGCAATTTCGCCGTATCTTGCACAATTTTTGCATAATGCACTACGTTTGCAGCCGTCGGCACCATACTCACTAAACGATAGAGATAGTCTTGCCCACCGCAACGCTCCAGTTCGCCGTCTTTCTTCAATGCCGCAGATATTGTGATTGCATCTGCCACACCGCCTTCACCAAAAATTTTGATGATTGCATCGAAGATCGTAGCATGCTGCGGACGGTAGAAATCCGTTGCCCGGAGTACTGGCACAACTTCCGAGATCGCGTCTTTATTGATCAGCATCGCCCCGAGGACACTCATTTCGGCTTCGAGATTTTGCGGGGGTACACGCGTGAAGTCCTGCTGCATCCCACCGCTCGTTGCTGCACGTTTTGCAAATTCATCTCGTTGCCGTTCCTGCACCATTTAACTACTCCTTCTGGATCGCTATTCGCCATCGCCGTCAGTCCTTGTTTAATTATGCGCAATTTTCTCACGGCAGCAATAATGCAGACGCAATTTGCACCAAGCGAGGTACTGCATTAAAAATACGTCATGCTCCATCTCGCTGCACCTGCTTTCCAGCTTTCTCGCTACTGCACTAAATCGAACTATGGAAATCGGTGCAAAATAGGTGAATCATGGATAAATGAAAAATGCAAACCACACGCTCAAAACGCCATGTGGATAACTGTGGACACTTTAAGAAAATATGTGGATTGGTTTTCAGATATTCGTGGATAAAACCATACTGAAGGCACTTTCAACGCACTTACCCACACGATTTTTATCCACAAAAGTGGATAATCTGCGAAGAATCGCGAATTTTAGCCACACGTAATTTCCACAGCTGTGGATACATATAAGTGGTGAAGATCCTGAATTTCACTCTGGATTTAGAAAAAGTTAAAGTTGAAACACGCCCGAATTTGACATGTATTTACCAACAAGCCGCACGCTGCTTCGCCCTAAACCGATAGACTGAAACTAACTATTCATCAAACCACACTTGATCTATGCGAGATAAAGGAAAAATCATGGCGCACGCTTTTGAATCCAGTAACACTTCCGGATCAGCCTGGATGGGTGGATCAAAGCATAATCCACTCAAATCAAAACCAGCAAGTGCATGGAAAATGCGCACAGAGGCCGCTGACGATTTCCTTGCCGGAGCAGTCTCACAACAAAAACCAGCTAAAGCAGCCCACACAAGCAATAATGCGCGCACTGCACGAGTAAAACAAGCAAAGCAACAACGCCCATCACGGCTTGTATCCGCACCGCAGAAACAACCGTTTCTGACACAACTTGCCGAATCGTTAAAGCAAGATATCGCTGAAGCTGCACGTGAAGCCAATAAAAACAACACAACAGCTACCGGAAATTCACAAACTACTCCCGCTACTCCGCCTCCAGCTCAAGCACCAGTGCCAGCCGATTCTTCCCTGCCGCAACAACTGGCAGCAAAGAATGAAAAAACATATGAATCTTTCAGTGAACTCCTGAAAAATCTAGACCGTCTTCAAGGCGAAGAACTCACTTCCGCGATAAAGAGTACTATCAGCGCAAATATCGGTGTAGTGATTGCCGTTATTTTCGTACTGTTCCTGATAATGTTCTGATTCTTCCAGTTTGCAACACGCCGATCTACAACACATCCGCACCTCCCTGCCCGCCGATCCGATCTTGCTCAGCTGAAATATCGTCACTAATATTCCCCACTTTCTCATGCATCAAAAACACGAAATTTCCCGTCTTCATCCCACCTTGCCGGCTGCTGCACCAAACGATCTACACGCAGTGGATCGGAAAATCATTCACCTCGCTTTAACGTCATTAGGCACATTGCTTGTTGAACCCCTCCTGGTCGCAGTAGATTCAACGATGATCGGGCGTCTTGGCACCACCGAACTTGCCGGGCTCTCCCTTGCCTCAGCCGTCCTCACCACGATTGTTGGACTCTGTATTTTTCTCACCTACGCCACTACCGCAGCTACCGCCCGCGCTTTCGGAGCAGGTAAGAAGCAGCAGGCTGCACGCTTAGGAATCGACGGAATCTGGCTCGCAGCCGCACTCGGCGGATTACTCTGGATTTTCATTTTCCTCTTCGCTACCCCAATTTTGCAGCTCTTTGGCCCGCAGCCGCAGGTATTGCCACATGCCGTCGGGTATCTGCAAGCCTCCGCAGCTGGTTTACCCGGGATGCTGCTTGTGCTTGCAACTACCGGAGCACTGCGGGGTTTTACAGATGCCCGCACGCCGTTGATTGCCTCAACTTTCGGAGCCTGCTTAAACATTCCATTAAATATCGCATTTATCTACATCTGGGGATTCGGGGTTACCGGCGCTGGGATCGGCACGGCCATTGCGCAAAATCTGATGGGCGCATTTCTGACCTGGCGCTTTGCGCGTATCGCCAAAAAAGTACAGGCAAATCTAGGTTTTTCAGGCTCTGGCGTGTTCAGCTCCCTGCGGGCTTCGTTCCCGTTACTGGTGCGCACGATTTCATTACGCACCGCGCTTTTGGCACAAATCGCCGCAGCTACCGCACTGGGAACTCTCGCGCTGGCCGCCAACCAAATCGTATTTACGATGTGGAATTTTGCAGCTTATGGTCTTGATTCACTCGCAATCGCCGCGCAAATCATGATTGGGCAAAGTTTGGGAAACGGCGATAAGCAAAGCGTAAAAACGATCCTGCAGCGTTGTATTAGCTGGAGCTGGCGTGCAGGCATCCTACTTGGATTTAGCTTTGCCTGCTTCGCCTTATTTATTCCACAACTGATGTCATTCGATGCAAAAGTGCAATTAATGAGCAGAGCTGCACTTTGGCTGATTGCGCTTTCGCTGCCGATCAGTGCGCTTACCTATTTACTTGACGGGGTATTGATCGGCGCTGGTGATACGAAAAAACTAGCCAAATATATGCTTATCGCACTTTTTAGTTTTCTCCCTTTTGCCGCCGCCTTGATCCAATTTGGTCCGCGACTAGCGCTACATTTCGCTACACCTACTCACGCCATGCTTCCAGACGGAATGACCCTCGGAATGCTTTTGCTTTGGGCTGCTTATGCGTTGATTTTCATGGGTGTACGTGCAGCTACGATGTATCGACGGATCAAAGATGAAGCTTGGATGCATCTTTCTTGATCCGAAAATTTAGCTTCACGATGAATCCCGAATCGGTAAATCCTCGCAGATCTCCATACGCTCCTTCCTCATTGTATTTACGCAGCTGAACATCTAGATACTCACGTATATCTCAGATACTTGCAAAAACCATCTCACGCGTGGAAAGCCATCTAGACCTAAAGGCTAATTAATGCATATAGTTAAGTATGAGCACAATATATGAAGCCTTAGAAAAGTATACTTCCTGGCAGGAAGATCTCTACGTCCATTTCCATCAGCATCCAGAACTTTCGATGCTTGAGGTGGAAACCGCAGCTAAGATTACCGAGATTCTCGATTCTCTTGGCTATACTACGCACCAAATTGGCGGCGGCGTCGTTGGTGTATTAGAAAATGGTACCGGGCCAAAGGTGCTCTTCCGTGCCGATATTGATGCCCTTGCCGTGAAAGAAACTACTGGTCTGCCATATGCTTCCACTGCAAAAGCACCGAACGCAGCTGGCGAACTCGTACCTGCAATGCATGCATGCGGGCATGATATGCATATTACCGCAGCTCTTGGCACCGCGCGCGCACTCGCAGAGCATCGCGATGAATGGGCTGGCACCTATATTGCGCTCTTCCAACCAGGTGAAGAGACTGCGCAAGGTGCGAAATCAATGGTGGCTGACGGGCTGACGGAAAAAATTCCTACTCCCGATTACTGTTTCTCGCAACATGTTCTCACCACTCCTGAATCCGGGAAAGTAGGTACTACTGACGGTCCATTCCTCTCCACGGCAGCAAGCTTGCGGGTGAAGGTTTTCGGCAAGGGCACACACGGTTCTATGCCGCATCTTGGAATTGATGCCGTCACCTTAGCAGCTGCGATCGTGACCCGGCTGCAGACGATCGTGGCACGCGAAGTGAGCCCATTCGATTTCGGTGTGGTGAGCGTCGGAAAAATTTCCGCTGGTGCTGCTGCAAATGTGATTCCAGGGGAAGCTGAATTGCTATTGAATGTGCGTGCATATTCCGCAGAGGTACGTGAACAGCTAATTTCTGCGATCAAGCGGATTGTCACTGCTGAATGTGCCGCTTCTGGATCGCCGCAGGAACCAGAAATCGACGTTTATGACGAATTCCCGCTCACTTATAACGATCCAGAACTGAATCAAAAACTCACTGCACACTTGCGTGCCGTCATGGGTGAAGAAAATGTGGTGGCGCTAAAGGCGCAAACTGCTTCTGAAGATTTCTCCACGATTCCAGATGCTTTTGGTTGCCCATACATCTATTGGGGATTCGGCGGATTCACTGCTGAGCAGGAGAAGTTCCCGAATCACAATCCTGGCTTTGGTCCAGCATTGCAGCCGTCCCTCGCGACCGGCACGAAGGCTGCAACCGCCGCAGCGATGCTTTTCCTTGGCAAATAAATTCAGCTAAAACGCTTTCGCAAACCGCTTTACTGATCCGGTTTGCGAAAGCCCTCATTGGATCTATACTGAAAAATTCATACACACTGTAGGGGGATTACCTTGAATGCAAAAACTGCGCGAAAGGCGCAAAAAGGGAAAGCTCCAGAAAAGTACCAAGGCACTGAGAAACTTCTTTGGGGGATCGTTCTTGCCGTCGTCACTTTCTGGCTTTTTGCGGGGACGGCAGGCACTGTCGCTCCCGAAATCATGGCGGATATCAACGCCAATCATGAATATCTTGACGCTTCGTCTATGAATCTTGCAGTTTCGATCACAGGCCTTTTCTCCGGTCTGTTTATCGTGCTTGCGGGTGGTACTGCCGATAAGGTCGGGCGCGTAAAAGTTACACTCGTTGGCGTAGCACTCAATATTCTCGGATCCGCATTGCTTGTTTTCGCAGCTGGCGCACTCGCACTTCCATTGCTGATCATTGGTCGTGTGGTCCAGGGCTTTGCAGCAGCTTGCATCATGCCTGCTTCAATGGCTCTGGTGAAGTCTTATTGGGACGGTGCCGCTCGTCAGCGCGCTGTGTCGATGTGGTCGATTGGTTCCTGGGGTGGTTCCGGCTTAGCCGCGATCTTTGGCGGTACCGTAGTGAATTATGTTGGCTGGCGCGGGATTTTCATTGCCTCGATTGCAATCTCCGTGATTTCTTTCTTGATGATTCTTGGCACGCCTGAAGATAAGGTCGAAAATACTGCCAAGAAGGGCTTTGATTACATTGGGTTGGCGACTTTTATTTCCGCTACGCTCGCTTTGATGATTGTGCTGCTTTATGGTTCAAAGATGGGTTGGGCTTCGCTCAACACAATCGGGCTCGCGATCTTCTCGATCGTTTGCTATACGGTCTTCTATCTTTGGGAGAAGAAGCAAAGTACGCCATTCGTGAACTTTACCCTCTTCAAGAACACCACCTTTACCGGTGCCACAATCTCAAACTTCCTGGTCAATGGCACAATCGGAATGTTGATCATTTCGCAGCAAGTAATTCAGATGGCAGGGCATAAGCCTGACGGCAGCGCATATACCGCATTCGATGCTGGTTTGCTCTCAATTGGTTACGGTATTTTCATCATTTCTTTCATTCGTGTTGGTGAAAAGCTGCTGCAAAAATTTGGTCCACGCAAACCAATGATTTGGGGTGCGCTGATCACGATCGTTTCTTGTTTGATGCTGATGGCAACGCACCTCCTGATCGGTGCATACGTTATTTTAGCGATTATTGCATACTGTCTGTTCGGTCTGGGTCTTGCATTCTACGCAACCCCGTCTACTGACGCTGCCCTCTCTGCACTTCCTGCAGAGCAAGCTGGTGCCGGCTCAGGGATCTACAAGATGGCTTCATCACTCGGCGGCGCAATTGGTACTGCAATTTCACTCGCGGTTTACTATGGTCTGCAGGGTTCTGTAGTACCAGATATCATCACGCTGCAGGGTCGTACCGATAATGCTTCGATTCGTCTTGCTGCAATGGTGGCACTCGGCGTTTCGCTAGTATTCCTGCTACTGACGATCGTTTCAATCGTGATGACGATTCCAAAGGGTGGTGGATCGAAGGATCTGGGTCGTGTGGAAGAGTCTGCAGCTCCGAAACCACAGCTTCCGCTTGATGCACAAAAGCGGGCACTGCTTGAGCGCCTTGCTCATCGTGATTTCTCAGATCTCGAATATGTCGAGAAACAGCTTTTGATTCGTGATTTGCAGTCACTTGATCGGCGTTTGCTTGAGGAAATAGTCGAGCAACGCAAGAGCTGAAGTCTCCCAAAAAGAGCCTGGTTCCGCAGATCCTGCGTCTAACCAGGCTCTTTTTAGTTATATTTTTAGTGAAGTTAATAGTTTTGCGCGGCACAAAATAAATGTGGTGGATGTGAGCTTTGGAGCTCACATCCACCACATTAAATTATTTCTCGTAACTCAAAGTTACTGTGCAAACCGCATTACTTTGCAGACTGCACTGCAATCTTCACCTGTGCGGTGATTTCATCGTGCAGTTTCACACTACCTGCATATTCGCCCACGGATTTGATCGTGGATGCGAGGTTCACTGCCCGGCGATCAATCGCCTTACCCGACAGTTCAGACGCAGCTGCAGCCACATCAGCAGTGCTTACGCCACCGAAAAGACGACCGTTTTCGCCAGCGGTCTTCTTGATTACGAGCACATTGGATTCGAGTGCATCACGCACTTCACGAGCTACTTCGAGATCGTGAGTTGCACGCTTCCGATTCGATTCAGCAATCTGATCGATCTGCTTCTGCGCACCCTTCGTCCATGCCACTGCATAGCCGCGTGGAATCAGGAAGTTCCGGCCATAGCCGTCCTTCACCGTCACTACTTCACCTGCGGTACCCAAACCTTTTACTTCGTGAGTCAGGATGATCTTCATATTTATTCAATCCTCCTTATCAGCGATTCGAGCTGGTGTAAGGCAGAAGCGCCATTTCGCGTGCATTCTTCACTGCACGTGCAATCTGACGCTGCTCCTGCACGGTTACTCCGGTAACGCGACGGGAACGGATCTTGCCGCGATCGGAAATGAACTTCCGCAGAGTTGCGGTATCTTTGTAGTCGATATTCTCGACCCGGGCCGACTTCAATGGGTTGGCCTTCTTCTTTGGCTTGCGCAATACTGGCTTTGCCATTTTCTTTTCCTCTTTCACACAAACCTTCTGCACTGCTCAACTTGTAAGCGATAGTGAATCACTGCTCCAAGAGTGCACGCAAAAGGCGAAAGTCTTTTCTCTCAACGCTCAATCGTTTAATGTTTCCGCAAGTAAATCTAAATCGAAACTTGCGAAAACTGATCAGCATTTAGAACGGCGGTTCATTATCAAAAGATGATCCTTGTGGATCTTGTGCCCACGGATCGTGATAAGCGCCGCCTGCCGGAGCGTCATAGGAGATTCCGCCAGCGTTCGGCTGGCCACCTCCCTGATTGAATCCACCACGGGAACCTGCACCATAGCCACCAGCATTTCCGCCACTCGTGCGGTTCACGGTAGCTGTGGCATAACGCAAAGATGGCCCAACTTCTTCGACCTGAATTTCAATCGAGGTCCCCTGTGAACCGTCCTGCCGCTGGTACGAACGCACCTGCAATTTACCAGTAACGATTACGCGCATCCCTTTCGTCAACGTCTCTGCCACGTGCTCTGCATACTGTGCCCAAACTGCACACCGCACAAACATTGCTTCACCGTCTTCCCACTCGTTGGTTTGACGGTTTAGCGTGCGCGGAGTGGATGCCACAGTGAAGTTCGCAACGGCACGCCCGGAGCTAATGTACTTCAGCTCTGGATCGCTGGTGAGATTCCCGACGATGGTGATACTTGGTTCGCCTGCCATCTTGCTTCGCTTCCCTTCAGTTTCTTCGATTAGTCCTCTACCGGAGCTGGCTCAAAACGCAGCAGCTTAGTGCGAAGCACTGCTTCATTCAAACCAAGCACACGATCGAGTTCCTGAGCGGTAGCTGGTGTAGCGGTCATGTATACCACTACGTACACGCCTTCAGACTTCTTCTTGATTTCATAGGCCAGACGGCGCTTGCCCATAATATCGACCTGATCTAGCGTGCCACCTTCATTTGGGACGACGGCAAGCAGCTTGTCGAGGAAAGATTGGAGATTACGTTCATCTACTTCTGGATCGAGAATGATCATCATCTCGTACTGACGCATATTTACCCACCTCCTTTGGTCTCTAGCGGCCATGGTATTTCCATGGCAGGAGGGTTATGCATCGGATGTTTTTCTGTAAAGTTATTTTCATCTTTGCCAGAAAAAGCACCACGCCGTTTGATTCTACCTGAAAACTCTGCACTTTTGCGTGCGGATTTCGCCACATCTTGCCAATGCTTTACTGCAAGGCACAATCGAAGCTAAAACAAGTGCAAGATCCGCCGGGTGCCGAAATAAATTATTCACCTTCCGAAACACCAGCGCCAGGATCTGGCTCACCAGCAACACCTGGCTGCCCACCGTCTGCTGGTGGCTGTGGTGCAGGAGCATTACCAGTAGTACCTTCTTGCCCAGATTGCGTTCCACTATTTCCTGCAGGCGCTTCTACTCCTGGCTGCTCCCCGCGCGGTTGCTCAACTTGCTCCTCAGCCGGTTTTTCCGTTTCGGAAGGCTTCGGCGCAACTGGTGGCGGTGATTGTAGTGCAAGTAATTTCGCTGGATCTGGGAATTTCAAACGCTCCGCGTTCAGCAACGCCGGCTTCGTATAATCCCACCAAATTTCTAAGGGGAAAGTCACGCCGTATACCGTCCGTACCCCGCCAAATGGGGTAAGTTTTTCTTCTGCACCGTTTTCTCCGCTTTGGAACATATTCACAGCCGTCACCATTTGCGGCGTATAGCCGATAAACCACCCCGAAACCGGACCAGAAGATGTGCCAGATTTTCCTGCATATTCGCGCCCTTTTGGCACGCCGATCCGCTTTGCGACGGCCGATCCGGAAGATACCACTGAACGGAATGCGTGCGTGGCAAGAGTCGCAGTATCTTGCTTGATCACTTGCTTTCCAGAGGTATTTCCCGTATAAATATTTGCCCCACTCGAATTTTCCACCGTCCGCACAGTATGCGCCTGGTGTAATTTTCCGCCAGCAGCCACTACACCATATGCCTGCGCCATTTGTTTTGCCGTCACTGACGTGGATCCAAGGACATTTCCGATATTTGCATCCAAACCCGGCGCATCTTGCGGGATCCCCATTTTCACGGCAGTCTCAGCAGTGGTACTCGCCCCGATTTCCAAGTTGAGATTAATATATGGAGTATTCGCCGATGTCCGCGTCATCCCCACCAAATCGAGCGCACCATAATTAATCAAAGAGTCATTAGAAAACTCAAGATCTGTACCAGGCACACGCATCGTTCCCGGTGCAGGGAATTTCTGATGCATCGGCACATCTTTTTCAATCGCACCTACGAGCGTGAAAATCTTAAAAGTCGAGCCTGCCTGCGCCCGCGATTGCGTAGCGTCATTTTGCTGTTGCACCAGATAATCTTTCCCACCGTAAAGCGCATAAACCTCACCATTTTGGGGATTCATCGAATATGCACCCACCCGATTATTTGCCGGGCGGTCTTGTGGCAGCGCATTTACAGCCTGCACCAACAGATCTTGCTTTTCCTTATTAAAAGTACTCACAATTTTATATCCGCCGTTAGCTACCTGATCCTCCGTAAAGCCAGCCTGATTCAGCAACTCAGCTTTCACCGTCTGCAGTAAATACCCATTCGTGCCAGCAAGCGTATTCGCAGTTTTTTGTTTGATCGTATCTGGGAATATAGCCAATGCCTGATCACGCTCTGCGGGCTTGATCCATTCATCTTCTGCCATTAATTTCAAGACCCGCGTATATCGCTGCCGCGCTTTTTCAGGATTGACGGCAGGATCCCAGGCACTCGGTGCTGGAATCACCGCGGTAAGCAATGCGGCCTGCTCCAACGTTAAATCTTTCGCTGGCACACCGAAATACGCTTGTGCTGCAGCCTCAATCCCATACGCTCCGCGACCAAAATAAATCGTATTCAAATAGTTTGCGAGAATTTCTTCTTTACTTTGCGACTGGTCAATTTTCAATGCCAAGATCGCTTCGCGCGCTTTCCCGAAAAGCGAAGTTGTAGTCCCTAAATAATATCGTTCAGCATACTGCTGGGTCAGCGTGGAACCCCCTTGCCTGGAACCGCCAGTAAGATTATTCCACAATGCGCGAATGATTCCCTTCGGAGAAATCCCGTTATTTTGATAGAAAGAACGATCTTCCGAAGCAACAACGGCATTCTTCATCACCGCAGGGATCTGCTCAGCTGGAATCACCGAGCGATTCACATCCGAAAGTGTACCAAGTTCAGTTTTTCCGTCATCATAATAGACGGTAGTGGTTTGCGCGATCGCAAAATCTGCTGGCTCCGGCACGGTAGTGCTCACATAAAGCCCGAAAAACATCCCGATCCCCAGCGCGAAAAGCAGCATGAACGAACCTACAACCACGCGCCAACTTGGCAACCAACGCCGCACCCGTCCCTTCCCGGCACGCGGATAATCAATTTTTCGCTTTTTTGGCCGCGTCGGCTGTTTTCTGTTTTGCCTGGCTGCTTTCGTCATTACAGATCCTTATTTCTTTTTCGCAGATTTTACGATACGTTGCACTTTGGCATACTTATTTGCCTTTGCTTTGTACTGATTCTTTGCCGTGCGCTTAATCTTTCGCGTCAAACCGTGCAATGGCCGTCCTTGCCTGTGGAAAAGCGGCAAATTCTGCACTCTCGTACCCGCAGCTCCTGGTACCGTTGCTGCAATTTCTTCTTCCATCGGCGCATGTTCAACGTCATACCAGCCAGCAGCTTCTCTTTTCCGCGTATCCTTCTCAGATACAAAGTAGACGTCTAGCCACCGTGTGCGGGGATCTGAATCAATCAACAACGCCTTCATGAAGAGGGTTAACGGAACAGCAAGGATCGAACCAAGCAGCCCCACAATCACCGTCCAAATAATTAAGGAAATAAAAGTGACAGACGGCGAAAGCCCCACCACATCACCAGTAAACTTCGGCTGAATAAAAGATTGGAACACGACATTAATGACGGTATAGAGCACCGCAACCCAAATCATCGCCTGCCATCCCTGATCAAGCAATGCCATCAGCATTGGCGGTAGCACGCCAATCACAAAACCGATATTCGGAATATAGTTCGTAATAAAAGCCCACATCCCCCAGGTCCAGGCCAGCGGAATTCCAATAAATTGCAGGGCGAATACGTCAATTATCGCCACGATCAAACCAAATATCGTGGAAATGATCCAGTATGCCCGGACTCGCTTTTCAAAACCTGCCAAAGCAATTGCGAGATTTGAATGACTCTTGCGCGCCACCCGCGAACGCACTTCAAGCCGGACAGTATCAAGAGTGATAAAGAAAAGTGAAATTACAACGACAGCGATCAACCCGCCAATCGAAGAGAGCGAATCAACCAGACTCCAGGCCCAGGAAATCAGCGAGTTATAGTTCAGATCATTTAAGAAATTTGAAAAATCTTTGGTCTTGATCCCAAATTGACTTGCAAAATTAATCGCTTGATCAATAGTTTCCTGAAATCTTCCCGAATAATTCAGGAGTGTTTCAGGCACAGGCGTAAGCGCCCATACCGTCACCGAAACTATCCCGATAAACACCACTATCAGCGTTACGAAAGTGGCAAGCATCGCGATCCAGCCAGGCACTCCGCGTTTGATCAGCGCGCGCCCAATTGGGCGGAATGCCAATACGAGCGTAAGTGCAAGAAAAATTGGCGTAAAAACACTCTCAATATAGTGAAATCCAGCAAGAGAAATCGTCAGCAATGAGAAAATCGCAAGCACCATCAAGCCCGTAGGCGCCCGCCCGTCAAGATGCTCATCATTTTCGGTACCAACCACGCGCGGAGCGCTCTCAGCTGCTTTCGCGGCAAGTAACTTACTTGCATCCTGAGAATTTCCACTAATTTCCTGAAGTGTAGGATTTTCGCTCGATTCCGCCATTTTCACTCCTCTCGAACTGCTCTAATTTTCGCACATTTTGCAGCAAATCCGTTGATCCTTCGCACCAATGTTTAAGTTTCACGCTCTGCCCACCACTGTTGCAGCCGCCTTGCAGCCTCCTGCTTTCCCAGTGGTCCTTCTTCCAGTCGTAAATCTAATAAGTATTGACGGGCAATTCCAACCTCTCGCCCCGGCCGCAAACCCAGCAACTCCATGATTTCTCCGCCGTCAAGATCAGGACGGATAGCTGCGATTTCTTCCTGCGCTTGCAGCATTTTCACGCGTGCTTCCAAATCATCCATACTTGCTTGTAAGATCCGCGCCCGCCGCTTATTGCGGGTCGTGCAATCCGCGCGGGTGAGCCGATTCAGGCGCGAAAGCAATGGTCCAGCATCTGTCACATATCGCCGCACTGCGCTATCTGTCCAAACCTGCTCACCATAGCCATGAAAACGTAAATGCATTTCGACAAGCCGGCTCACATCCTTCGTGGTTTGCTTATCAAAACGTAGTGCATTCATTCGTTTTTTCGTGATCCGTGCCCCTACCACATCATGAGCATGGAAAGAGACGGTACCGTTTGGCTCAAAGCGACGCGTAGCAGGCTTGCCGATATCATGCATTAGCGCGGCAAAACGGAGCACGAAATCCGGTTTCGGGACTTCACCGTCAGCATCTGTTTCTAAATCAATTGCCTGATCCAACACGGTAAGAGTGTGTTCGTATACATCCTTATGACGGCCGTGCTCATCAACCGTTTCCCGCAGTGCGGCAAATTCAGGAAGCACATATCCCATTACATCCGTCGCTACAAGCAACTCGATCCCCCGGCGCGGATACGGCGAAATTATCAGCCGCTTCAACTCTGCTTGGATCCGCTCTACCGAAACGATCTTGAGGCGCTCTGCCTCACTTACCATTGCTGCCATCACCCGCTCAGAGACGTCAAAACCAAGCTGTGCCGCAAATCTTGCTGCGCGCATGATCCGCAACGGATCATCAGCAAAAGACTGCGTCGCAGGCGCAGGAGTTTCCAGTACGCCAGCCACAAGATCAGCGAGTCCTCCGCATGGATCAACTAATTCAAGTTGCGGCAAACGCACAGCCATCGCGTTGACGGTGAAATCACGGCGAGTTAAATCACCCGCCAGATCCTTTCCATAATTCACTTCTGGTTTACGCGAATCAGGCTCATAATGTTCATCTCGATATGTGGTAATTTCCACCACTAAGCCGTCACGTGCACCACCGATCGTGCCGAACGCTTTCCCAATATCCCAGACACTTCCACCCCAAGAATCAAGCAATTCTTGGGTCTTTTCCGGATGCGCGGAAGTGGTGAAATCAAAGTCATGGATCGGCATCCCGAGAAAAGCATCACGAACTGGGCCCCCAACCAATGCCAATTCTTCGCCAGAACGTGCGAAAATAGAAGCTAGTTCAAGAATTGCTTGTGGAAGCGAGCTGAGGGTTTGGTGCCCCTGAGCAAGCATCCGAGCGCGCTGGTTGCGGCTAGCGTCTCCGTCAGTGCTAGGAGAAAGTGTAAATAGATCAGAATTCGTCACCCTCTAAGAGTGCCACGTTTCGGATCATGAAGCACTTCTTCAAGCCGAAATCACTACCAGACTTACAATGCAAGAAAGACCAAAACCTTTTCGCGGCAGGAGCGGTGGTCCACATTATGTGAAACGCGCCGCTAGCGCACGTACTTATTATCGGCGCAGTAACCTGCCGATTTCTAACGAGACTTCTGCCGGTGGCGTAGTCGTGCAGGTGCAAGATGGTCAAGCCTATGTAGCTGTAATTGCACGCAGAAATCGTGGGGGCAGGCTTGAATGGTGCCTGCCGAAAGGGCACCTGGAAGGGCAAGAGACGGCAGAACAAGCCGCTGTGCGTGAAGTGCGTGAAGAGACGGGGATTCATGGGCGAGTATTACGCCATCTCGCTTCGATCGATTACTGGTTTTCCGGAGATACCACGCGGATTCATAAAGTTGTGCACCACTTTTTACTGGAAGCATTAAGCGGTGAGCTGACGGTCGAAAACGATCCCGATCATGAGGCGGAAAATGTTTCCTGGGTGCGGATAGATTTAGTCAGCAGGCAATTAGCCTATGCTAACGAGCGCCGCATCGTAAATATCGCCCACGAGATTTTACAACCAGGTGTTACCCAGCCGTCTCCGCACACACCTTTGCAAACTCCGCAGAAGCGGAGAATTTATCCGGGATATCGGCAGCGCCGGAATGATCCCAATCCAGACTATAATTCAGGTAGATGACGGCAAGATGGTCATTCCCGGGCAGTGTAGCTGCCACTTCGGCATTACTCGATTGCCTTGCCGGAAGATAAACCACAAGTATAATTGCAAGATTTGATTTTCAGTAAGGAGCAAGCTACGAGCATTCAACGCAGAGATCATGCCGCCAACAAGCAGCAGAAAATTCGCTCCTGCTTGGCTTTTTTGAGTGCGCTTTTTACGGGAATCGCAGTACTTTTTGGGCAATTTTTTGCACTTCCAGCGGCGGGTGCAGCTACTTCTGCTGCTCCTGCCAAGCAAACTGCGCCCACCAGCCAAAACGCACATCTGGAAGTTGCGCCCGGTGAAATTACTGGAGAAATATCTCATTTTGCTGCACCTTGGTTGGCTCCAGCTGCGGATCTCAGATTCACTTTCGAGATTGCAAACGGCACGAAAGAACCCTTGCCAATTTCCCAGATTGCCGTCAATGCACAAAATACCGTCGCCAATTCGCAATATTTGCTTTATTACTGGATGCGCGGCGATATTGCTGCTCACCCACTATCTACCTATCCGGTAAAAATGACGGTTCCAGCTGGCGAAACTAAGCGTATTGAGGTGCGCATACCTGCTGCTGAAATTTCCTGGTCACGCAACGAATTTGGGTGGGGTCCGCGCGGAATTGAGGCGTGCGCGATCCCGGAATTTGCCGCTCGCGATCACGCAGCGAAAGATCTGAAATCCATCTGCGACCGCTCTGTGACGGTGGTTACAGCTGAAAAAAGTGTTACGCCAATGCCGGTAGCCATCTCGTATCCTGTGATTCTTAGCCCTGCACAGCTTTCCCAAAAAACTTCTCCGGCTGATTTACTCAGCACAAAGTTTCCTGCTCCGTCACAGCATCTGCGCGAAGCAGATGCGCCAGATCCCGATCAGCAATCAACTGCTGTTGCGAATGCGGGATCCACGGTGGCAGGTAGTGATTCCACACCGCAAAATCAAGATGCGCCCCCTGCTGAAGATCTCAAGAGTGAATCGAAACAACCTTCCGGAGCTGCTAAAGATTCCGATCAGCAGCTTTCGCCTCCGCAAGATGCGGCAGATCCAACGCGTTCTGCGCAAGCAGATTTAGAAATATTACGCGCGTATCTGCCACGGGAAATTTCAGAAAGTTTACAAAAAACCATTAGTAGTCTCGATTTCCCTGGGGTGACGGCTTTTCTTGATTCTGCTTTGCTCGCAAATAAGCAAGTGCAAAAATTCTTGCAGCATACACAACATTTACAACAGCTCTTCCTGCCGTATGCTGACGCTGATCTAGCCGCACTTTTTCTTGCAAACCAACCAGATTTAGCTCATGATGCATTGGCTTTCCGCCTGCAATCATTGCAGCAATCTCAAGCTCAGAGTAGTGCTGGAAAAAGAGCAGACGTTCGGCAAATTGCACTTTTGCAAGATTTGCCGAGCGCTACCCTGCTCAGGATGCTTGCGCAGGAGAATGTGTACACG
The DNA here is from genome assembly GCF_031456295.1 of Arcanobacterium hippocoleae. Classification (NCBI taxonomy): domain Bacteria; kingdom Bacillati; phylum Actinomycetota; class Actinomycetes; order Actinomycetales; family Actinomycetaceae; genus Arcanobacterium; species Arcanobacterium hippocoleae. Next base: position 1,321,007 of record NZ_JAVDUJ010000001.1, on the reverse strand, counting down.
GCAATTGTGTCCGGAGCGCAACGTGAAATTGCGGGCGAATTTTTCTACACGCAAGAAGCTACCCGGAAGATTTCGCTTCCCGGAGCGAAGGAGCATGCCGATAAAAAAGCTACCGAGTTCACGCTGCTCTTCAGCCACGATCAGATTTCTCATGCACTATCTGGCCGTCTCACCACCTATCAAGATACCGCTGGGATCGAGTTGGATCGCAGCGATCGGGAACCACTTGCGGTGGCACTTTCTGCCGTCTACTTCAATGAAGCTCCAAACCTGTCACGTCCACTTCTGATTCAGATTCCGCGCCAACTCGCAAACTCGGTGGCAGCAGACGGAAAACAAGAAAAATTAGCTGAAATATTAAAGTCACTCACCGCAGCACCGTGGCTTAGCGCCACCTCTGTATCTGGAATAATCAAGCAGGATCCGCCAATACGTGATCTTCCTTGGCGGGATCCTGTTCAAGCGGCTCCTGAAAAGGATTCAAAGCCTGCCGCTCAGCCGCTGATTTCTGCGCAGGAAATAGCACATCTTTCAGATGCCGCAGCGCGTTTCGTCAGCGATACGAAAATTTTTCCAGCAACGCCTGAATTTACCGATTTAGCAAAAGCGTCCGCGCTCACTGCACTGGCTACTTCTTGGCGGGAAAATCCGCGTGCGCGTGCAAAATATTTGCAAGAGCTATTCAATCCGGCACTTTTTTCGCAGAATTTGAGTTTTGAGCCGAGCTCCCCCATCAATATGATTTCGGAAAGTTCTTCTTTACCAGTAAAAGTACGTAATAATTTTAATTTTCCAGCGCAAGTACAAATTGATTTAGTTTCGCCTGATTTGCGGTTGAAAAGCAATCAGACGGTTCGCGTGCAATTACAGCCGAAACAAGTGCAGAGTGTCGGGATCCCGCTGACGGCTCGCGGGTCTGGCAATATTAAGGTAAAACTGAAAATTCTCGATTCTGCCGGTATGGAAATTGGCACTCCGAGCATCCTTCCGATGCGGATCCGTGCAAATTGGGAAAGTACCGGCACGATGATCCTTGGCGGATTTTTTGCGCTCATTTTAATTTACGGTATTTACCGTTCGGTACGTGGCGGACGGCGTGGCAAACCGATGAGCCAGGCTGAGATTGAATCAGCAGTTCAATAAATATTGGATATTTGCGTTGCCGCCGATTTCTTTTGAATTTGCACAAATAGTATTACTTGCTTCACGGTCTTGTCTTTACGCATTGACCGACTACTAGCAGGTAGACTTGATCTGAAGTATAACCATGAAGCATGGGCAATCATTTAGCTTGTGCTTCTTTCCCGAGCACGATTACATGGTGATTGAATTTTGGAAGACTCTGTTGCAAAAACTCTCATTGCAGATCGTTACGAACTCGTAAAACTCACTGCGCATCAGTATCACGCCCCGCAAACTGCCAGCTGGGTTGCCGATGATCAGGTGCTTTCACGGAAGCTGCGCGCAATTGTAATTGATGCAGATCATCCATTTTGCGCAGGAGCTGTTGATGGCGCTCGGCGCGCTTCACTATTTCGCGATTCACAATCCGTAGCGATTATCAGCGTGGAAGAAACACCGTCAAGCACAGTGATTTTTACCGAATTTCCGCTTGGGAAAAATCTTTCGACTGCGCTTCGTGCCGCCCCGAAATCTCCTGATCAGAAATCGTTGCTCCCATCAGATTTTGTACACGCCATGATTGGTCAGGTAGCACGGATAATTGCAAACGCGCGGCATTTTGGTTTGCGCTGTCTCCATCTCAATGCAGCAAATATTTATCTTACTGATGCAAATCAAGTAATCCTTGACGGTTTAGGAGTGCTTGCGCCGCTGCACGGAGCCGTCCTGGATCTTTCAAGCGAGCAGCTGGATCGAGCGGAAGCACGTGGTCTTGTGGTGTTCCTTGCTGCCCTGCTTTTGGGTGAAGATTTCCCACAAGATCCATCCGAGCATGATGCACGCGTCCACGAAGCTTTTGCGATGGCTACCGGAAGCAATCTGCCGCAGCAAATCATTGACGTTTTCCGCAATGAAATCAATGGTAATGGTCCACAATCCGCCGGTGATTTCATGCGGTTACTTGCACCTTGGAATAATGCAGCGATTTCGCAATTTCTTTCCACACTCAATATTGCGAGTGCGTTTGCAGATGATCTTTCTGCCAATATTGAAAATCCATTGGCGTCAGATGAATTTTTGGAGGAGGTTGCAGCAGAAAACGCGAATTTGGCGATCACTCCGAATTGGCCAAAAGTTTCTGCTGCCAGCACTGATCCTGCAAGCACTGCTGCCAACAGCTTGAGCGCAACTGAAAATATCGCAGATCTGCCGCTTGCCGAAGTGGTAAATGATGATGCGGATTCAGTTAATTCACTTGCTGCGGATCTAGTAAGCGCCGATACTGCTCATTCCAGTGTGGAAACATCGCAAATAGTAGCCTCCGCTGATGCTTCTCCGTCCGATTTGGTGCAAGAAATTTTATCCGTTCCAGCTGTTGATGATCCATTGGCTGGCAATGAAGATTCAGCGGATCCTGAAAATGCGTCTTCCCCGAATACTGTTGCAGATTCGCTTCATGATCCTGCGGGTGATGAATCAAGCTCAAATACGATTGAGATCGCTTCCGAAACTGTAGCTGAGATTGAAGTAACAGCTAAAACAGCGATTACGGGCGAAACTTTCAGCGATACAGCTAATCCAAGCATTGTTTCGCGAGAATTGGATGACTCTTTCCAAGAGGTGGCGGCTAAGACGCAATCCATGCAGGCAAAAGAAGTGCTCTCGCAGCAACCTCCTGCGCAAAATTCACGCTTAAATTCTGCTACTTTAGTGTTGCTCTTTTTCCTTGGAGTTATTACATTTGCACTACTTTTTGGATTCTGGCGTGTACTTCAGCCGCTTGATGCCGAGGATGCTGATCCGGGAACTGTGCAAAGCACAACAGAAGATAATCCAAAAAATAATGACGAAAAAGCTGAGAAACAAGCAGCGGCTGCTGCCCCTGCAGTAGCTGTGCCAGCCGTCATCGAATCGCTTGAACTGGTTTCTTCAGATACTTCCCTCTTGGCTGAAAATAATTCAGCTGCTGCTTCGCTGAAACAAGGTTTGCAGAATCTTGCAGACGATAATCCAGAAACTGCTTGGAGCACTTGGTGGTTCCGTACTCCGGCGGTCTACGAGCAGGGTAAATTGGGAGTTGTAATTACATTGAAAGAAGAAACGACTCTCAATGAAGTATTAATTAACACTCGTTCTAACGGTGGTCTAATTCAATGGCGCAAACTCGATGCTGCTCATCCTGTTGACGCAAATATTCTTGCGAAAGCTGAAAAGATCGCTGAGGCCGAATTTTCAGCTACCCTTTCACTAAAGGCAACGCAGCCGATGAAAACGAAAAAGTTCCTGCTCTGGATCGATCAAATCCCAAGTACCGGGAATGAAAACAGAGCTGAAATCGTTAATATAACACTGAAATAATTCTAATTCAGCACCTCTGCGTGCACTATTGCGAAATGAAAACTTTACGGAAAGTTTCACTCTGCAATTTGATAATCAAAGAATGAGAGGAAATATGTCTGAAATTCGTGATGTAATCATTGTCGGATCTGGTCCAGCTGGTTGGACTGCCGCTATTTACACTGCACGCGCAGGGCTCAAACCGCTTGTACTCGCAGGCGCATTAGATGCCGGTGGTGCTTTAATGACAACTACTGAAGTGGAGAATTTTCCTGGTTGGCCTGATGGAATTCTCGGGCCAGAGCTGATGGAAAAAATGCAGGCACAGGCAGAGAAATTTGGTGCCAGTGTGGAATATGAAGATGCTGTTGAGCTATCTTTAACTGGCGATATTAAAACTATCAAAACTGAAGATCAGGAGTATAAAGCAAAAGCTGTAATCCTTGCGCTCGGTTCGGCATATAAGAAACTCGGAGTAACCGGTGAAGCCAAATATTCTGGAAAAGGTGTTTCCTATTGCGCTACATGTGATGGTTTCTTCTTCCGAAATCAAGAGATCGCCGTTATTGGCGGCGGTGATTCTGCCGTTACGGAAGCTTTGTTCCTTGCCCGATTCGGTTCTACTGTGCATCTGATTCACCGTCGTGATCAATTACGCGCATCGAAAGTGCTGGCTGACCGTCTGCTCACAATGGACAATATAAAGATACATTGGAATTCCCAAGTTGTGGAAGCAAAAGGCGACGGATCTGGCAAACTCAACTCCCTTGTTCTACGCGATACTGTCACTGGTGCAGAACGCGATTTAGCTGCGCATGGAATGTTTGTTGCAATCGGTCATGAGCCTCGTTCTAAAGTGGTTTCACAGGAAATTGAATGTGACGAAAGTGGCTATATTAAAGTTGCTTCTCCGTCCACAGCTACGAATCTTCCTGGCGTATTTGCGTGTGGCGACGTAGTAGACCATCATTATCGGCAAGCAATCACAGCTGCTGGATCTGGCTGCGCTGCCGCGATTGATGCCCAAGAATATCTCACTGATCGCGCTTGATCCTTTCAGAACATATTTTCTTTTATAAATAAATTTTTGGGGCGTTTCACGTGAAACGCCCCAAAAATTTTATATTGGTTTTTCATTGATTGCGGCAAGGATTCGATTTAGATCTTCGGTTGATGCGAAATCAATTGTAATTTTTCCTTTTCGCAGACCGAGCGAAACCTTCACACGCGTTTCAAATCTTTCTCCAAGGCGTGTAGCAAGTTCAGATAATTCCGGCGCCTGCGTATAACTTCGGTTTTGCCGACTCGGTTTCATTTCAATATTTTCGCCAAGGGCAACAATTTCTTCCGTTGCTCGCACAGAAAGTCCTTCTGCAACAATTCGTTGCGCAATTCGCTCCATTGCAGCTGCATCCGGTAAAGCTAAAAGGGCTCTTGCATGCCCTGCTGATAGCACACCTGATGCGACCCGCCGTTGCACTAATGCCGGTAATTTAAGTAATCGCAAAGTGTTTGAAATTTGTGGTCTTGATCTTGCGATACGGCGAGATAGCTCTTCTTGTGTGCATTGGAAATCTTCCAATAGTTGTTGATATGCTGCTGCTTCTTCAAGTGCATTAAGTTGCGCACGATGAAGATTTTCCAATAGTGCATCACGTAATAGATCTTCGTCTTCAGTGCGTCGAACAATTGCTGGAACAGTGTCTTTACCTGCTAATTGAGATGCACGCCAGCGGCGTTCACCCATAATTAGTTCGTACCGGGCACTTGGATTATCTTTGATTTTTTCATTTAGTGGGCGTACAACGATTGGTTGTAATACGCCCACTTCTTTGATCGAAGCAGCTAATTCATCTAAATCTTCTTCGTCAAAAATCTGCCGCGGCTGCTTTGTATTTGGCACTATTTCAAAAACTGGAATTTCTCCAAATGTAACACCCGGTACTGGTACTAATTCATTTTCATCATTTACAGTGTCTTGCGCTTTACTACGCTCATAAACTTTCGCTTTTTTCTGTGCGTGATTAGAAATCGCGTTTCCTGAATCAGCAGTTTCATTTATTTTCTGAGTTGTTACAGATCGCTGTTCTTTAACTCTATTTTTGCTCGACTTTTGCTTTCGCTCTTTTTTGTTCTGATTATTAATCGGCTGATCCGCAATAAACGACGCTGCTATATCGGTGCGCTCAGCTTCGCTATTCGATTTTAGATTCGGTTTTGTAAAAAATACATCAATTGGACTATTTTTAGACTCTCGCTGGCTTTCAGGAATCAGCGCGCCAATCCCCCGCCCTAATCCTCGTCTTCTTTCAGCCATTTCCACTCCTTAAATTCTTTTAATCAAAATTATGATGTTTCACGTGAAACATCGATTATTCAGCTCGTTCAGCTATTTCTTTGGCCGCAGCCAAATACGCGATCGCTCCGGTAGATCGTGGATCGTATGTAATAATCGATTGCCCGAAACTAGGTGCCTCAGAAATTCGTACTGAGCGCGGAATTTCAAATGAGAGTGTTTCATTCGGAAAGTATTCACGCACCTCTGCCGCAACATCTTGTGCTAAATTTGTACGCTTATCATACATTGTGAGCAAAATCGTGCTGACAACTAGATTTGGTTGGAGATTCGCTCGAACGTTTTCAATCGTCTTCAATAATTGCGTTAAACCTTCAAGCGCATAGTACTCTGTTTGAATTGGAATCAATATTTCATTCGCCGCAACAAGCGCATTGAGTGTAAGCATCCCTAATGACGGCGGACAATCAATGATTATGTAATCTGGAACCGCTTCCGTTTCACGTGAAACATCGAGATATTGAGTAATAGCATCTCGGAGACGATATTCGCGTGCTTCACCTTGCACTAACTCGATCTCTACTGAAGAGAGATCGATTGTCGAAGGTACTACTGCTAAATTTTCTAAATTTGGAGAAACTGTAAGTACATCAAAAATCGATAAGGATCGATTGATCACTTCATATACTGATTGCGTACCAACTGAATGTACTACGCCAAGCGCGGTAGAAGCATTACCTTGTGGATCTGCATCTATCAACACTACTTTTAACCCGTATTTTGCAAGTGCTGCTGCGATATTAACAGCCGAAGTAGTTTTACCCACACCGCCTTTTTGGTTAGCTACAGTAATTATTCTGGTTTTTTGCGGCTTTTTGAATGGGGTGCTCTCAATTTTCCGCAGTAACTGTAAATCCAGTGCAAGCTCAGCGCCAAGCGGAGAGTCAAATAATTCATCCTCGCTCGCTGTTTTTACAGCTGATGCGGTATCAGAATCAGTACCAGTTACTTCTTTCGTTGGCTCTGTCATTGATTCTCCTTACTTCGTTTTCCAAATATACTCAGATTTTGTCCACAATGGGAATAGATCATTTTCGTAGTCCTTGTTTTTATCCCATCTAAAAACAATTCCTGAATGTATAAATTTTGAGATATTCTCCTGCTCATGCAACACGATATATTCGATATGTATTTTGTGTTTTTGAATCAGGATCTTCAATTAGTTCTCAAATCTCGTGTTAACTAGAATCGGGTAAACTTCCAAATCTATGATGTTTCACTTGAAACATTCACATATTCAAATTCAACAAAATATTATTTATTTTTTGTTTCACGTGAAACACGATATTAAAGTTCAAAACTTTTCAAAGTTAATGCAAAAATCTCGTTATCGCTACTTCTTTTTCACTTCGAGTACACGCGTTCCTTCATCAGTACCCCAAACATCAACATCGTAAATATCAGCCCAAGCGGCAGAATACTTTTTCAGTTGCTTTTTAGCTTCGTCTATCTCAGCCTCAGCTCGGATCCCTTTCAAAGCTAAAAGGGATCCATTCTCTGAAACGAGTGGTAATGTCCATGGAATTAATTTTTTCAGAGCAGCCACGGCTCGTGCAGTTACGAACTTAGTCGAATGTTTTCCGACCAATTCTTCTGCTCTTGCACGAATCACCTGTACATTCAGAATTTTTAATTCATCTTTAACATACTTCAGCCAGTCCGCGCGACGTTCCATGGTTTCAATAAGATACACATTAATATCAGGACGAATTGCAGCAATCACCATCCCAGGAAACCCTGCACCAGAACCAACATCTGATAATTCAGATCCGTGAGGTAAAAACTCCAGCAATGCAGTGGAATTTAAGATGTGCCGGCTCCATAATTTATCCATTTCACGTGGACCAACCAAACCGCGGAGTTGCCCTTCCGATTCTAGTAATTGCGCAAAGCCAAGCAATTTCTGCCAGGCTTCTTCGCCAAATCTCTCAATACCGCCCGCTGGCGGAGATTGAGTTGAAAAATTATTCATCTAAAAATAACCACCATCTATTCACGATACAAGAAATATTACCTACTAAAAGTGGTAAGTAAAGACTAAATAATTAGCAATAGAAAACTTATTCTTCTGCTTCCTCGCCGAAATCAGCTGCTACTTCATAATCATCAATTTCGTCAGCGCTAATCCCAGATTCGAGTGAATCTGCAGATTCTACTGAATTAATCTCATCTTCATCTTCGTAAGCAAATTCTTCAACAGTTGGCTCTTCGAGATAAATTACTACATGCCGCGATGAACCAAAACCTGAAGAATCTGAGTAGAGCCCTGCAGCAGCTACAACATCATGCACTACTTTCCGCTCAAAGGGATTCATTGGACGTAAAGCCACAGGCTCTTCAGTCTCTTCAACTTCTGCTACTGCTTCTCGTGCAATATCCTGAATCTTTGCACGCTGATTCTCCCGATATCCGAGCAAATCTAACATCAAGCGGGAACGTTCATTGGTTTGTTCTTGTACAGCCAAACGAGTCAATTCTTGTAGCGCATCAAGAGTTTCGCCATGCCGACCAATAAGCCGCTTTAATCTCCGATCTCCACCATCTTCAGCAACAATTGCGATATTTGCGCGTTCACCTTGTATTGAGATTTCTAAATCTCCATCGAGATCTGCAATATCAAGCAACTCTTCGAGATAATCTGCGGCAAGCTCACCTTCTTCATCAAGACGTGCGCGCAAATCTTTTACTTCAAATTCTTCTTCATTCATGATTGATCCTCAAATTCTCTTGCCGATTGGCTGGTGTTAATTAAATATAAAAGTCTGCTTTTTACAGTTTACAGTGGAAAAGCGAATCGAGCGAAGCAAGACGCCGAAAACTCCACCACATTCCGCACAGAAAGAATCACTAGAAAACTAACTTTTAGTAGTGGCAAAGGTGAATCGGAAAGCGTGCTTATTCCAAATAATTATCAGTGTGAGGTGCGTCGTTTTTACAACCGTTCTACTTCACATCGATAAGGAGAGCACAATATAAATTTTGGTGGTCTTCCGAGCAAAAGAAAGACCACCAAAATTTCATTTACTTTTTCACAGCGTTTTAGAAGTTACGATGTCGCTTCGACTGCGCTTGCTTCTTTTGCCTTGCCTGCTTCTTAGCTTGAGCTCGCTTCCGCTCAGCTGCACGTCGTTCATATCGCTTCTGTGCTCGCTGTGCATCTGTCAATCCATCAGCGCCAATCTCCGCACCATCGTCATCTGCTTGTGGATTCTCAGCACTCTCCTGCAAACTTTCGGGAAGTGGTCGGCCAAATGCATCAATCTTGCCAGAAGCTTTCTTAGAACGTGACTTTCCTAGCGGCTGCTGACGTTGCCCAGTTTGCAATTCCCCGTTAAACGAACCACTACGTGAATCTTCTTCAGGAGGCAATCCTTTAGCGATTCGCTTCTTTCGATCACGTTCAAGCTTCGCTTTGTAAGCTGCTGAGCCCGGAGCTGGATGACGATAAATCATCCAAGTCTGTTGTCCAATATTCCAGAAATTACCCGTCACCCAGTAAACCAATACGCCAACCTGGAAAGTAGTACCAGTAAATACATAAATCAGCGGCATTCCGTAAAGCATGTATTTTTGCGTCTTATACATTGGGTTACTCGGATCGAGTGCACTCTCCGGTAAATTCTTCGTCATAATTTGCTTTTGTGTGAAGAATAGCGTCACAATCAAGAGCAAAATCATGACCACTGCAACAATATAAACTGCCTTTGGTTGTTCATAAAGATGGGCACTACCAATTGAGCTTGAAAGTGGAGCACCGAATACGGTAGAGGTCGAAATTTCTTTCGCGATATGCTGATCAATTGGTCCAATTGATTTCGCAAGCCCATATTTTCCAGTAGAAATTGGTTCAAGTGCCCGAAGCAATTGGAAGAGCGAGAAAAAAATCGGCATCTGAATCACCACTGGCAGACATGAAGCAAATGGAGAAGTACCGTACTCACGATACAATGCCATCGTTTCTTCTTGCATCCGCCGTTGTGAAATTGGATCCTTGCGCCCTTTATATTTCTTTTTAATCTTTTGCATTTCGGGCTGCAGCTGCTGCCCCATCCGCGTTGACTTCATCTGCTTGTTAAAAAGCGGAATCATCAGGGCACGTACTACAACCGTCATTCCGACGATTGAAAGTACCCAGCCAATACCGGCGCCATCAGGCAATCCGAAAAGAGTCAAAAGTTTATGTACGCCCGTCATAATCCAGGCAATAACCCACATAATCGGGAGAAGGATAGTATCCACAGATCTTCTTTCCGTCGTAGCGCATCCTGCACAAGCACAGGGAGTGCCATATTTCTTTATTTTTCTAGTGCATAGTCTAACGAGAAACTCATATTTTTAGCACGTTCATTTTTGTTCTGCAGCAAATTATCGCTGCCAGCCGAGTAGAGAATTATTCTTCTGCTGCTCGCTCACGCATCAATTCGGTATAGCCAAGCGGTTTTTCCGGCCATTTCCCATGCCGTGGGACGCGATCCACTCCCCCTTTACTCCAAGGATTACAGCGTAATAAGCGCCACGAAGCCAAGAGCATCCCTTTCAATAAACCATGAATTTTCAAGGACTCAATCGTATAAGCTGAACACGTCGGATAATATTTGCATCGCCGCGGAAAATTTACAGAAATCTTTCGTTGATAAAGTCTGATCATAGCGATGAACGGGCTTACCAAAATTTTCCTGATATCGTTCATCTCGAAGTTTCTAGGACTCACTGAATGAACTTTCTTTTTCTAAAAAATCCCCAAATTTTAACCGCCGGAGATTTTTTTCCAGCGCCAGTGAAAGTTCAGCAGATGACGCGTCAGCCGCAGGGCGAAAGGCACGGATCACAATTTCGCTTGCACCCAATACAGGCAATTTTTTCCGCACGATTTCACGCAACCGCCGGGTAACTTTGTGCCGTGTAACAGAATTCCCCACTGCTTTACCTACGACGAAGCCGACCTTCGCGAGGTCGGCTTGTGTCTTTGCTTCACGAGATATCGCATACACCGCTAAAAGTGCGTTACTGCTCTTCTTGCCCTTGCGAAATACTTGTTGAAACTCGCTTGCTTTGCGCATCCGATTTGCTGCAGGCAGCATAATCAGCAATAAACCTTTAAGCAGAAATCTTTTCGCGACCCTTGCGGCGACGTGCTGCGAGGACTGCGCGACCTGCACGGGTGCTCATGCGCTTGCGGAAGCCGTGTACCTTTGCACGACGGCGATTATTTGGTTGAAAAGTACGCTTGGTGGTCATTGATGACTCCAAAATAGTCGAAAACGAAAACACAACATTTACATATTGCGGTGTGCCTTCTTAACACACTAGACCTTAGCACTTTACGTTGTTTTTCCTTGACGGGTCAATACTTTACACACCTGCGTGAGCGATATCTCAGAGCAAAAAAATTCCGAATTTCACTTTCTCGATTCATCCACATCTGTTGATAAATTTTGTGAATACATTTTTCTAAATAATTTAGCCAAAACAACAATGAAATTACACAAGTGTAATTTCCACAGGTGTGAATATTGCTGTGGATAAACTTATGCATTTCCACAATTTCTGTTTTATCATTATGAAGCAATGTGATATGTACTCAAATTTTCTGAAATCGTACTATTTCTCGTTCGCGCGAAATATGCGAAATAAAAGTAAAAAAGTAAATATTTTTATGCTCATTTTCTTTATGATTGGACGAAACTACACATGCACGGAAATTCATTTGCCGTCGATACTTGGAAAGCAGCCACTGAATTGCTGCGCGCTGAAGGTAAACTATCCGATTCGCAAATTGCCTTCGTTCGCCTTGCACAGCCACTGGCACTCAGTGAGGATCTCTTTCTCCTCGGTGCTGGTTCCGAATTTGTGAAAAACTGGCTGCTGGAACACGTTTCCGCAGTAATGACAACGCAACTATCAGAAATTCTGGGTCGTCCAATCAAACTGCAGATTTCTGTTGATTCGGCATTTAGCGAGCAACAAAATCACGATGCAAACCATCATGAAAATAATACAGACAGATATGAAAATGCTGGTGGAAAAACAAATATGCCAGTTCAAAGTACATATCCAGATACTAAAAATTACACTGCTGAAGATCTCGATTCACACTTCACTGCCCAAACCATTACCCCAAACAATATCTATGCCGAAGATTCACACTTTTCTCGCACGAATACTTCCGCAAATTCATTTTTTGACGCCCCCGATTTCACGGAAACAGAAAATTTCCCCACTCCTGAAGCACTAAATTCTTATGACGAGCCTCCTTACCGCGAAACACCAATAACTACAGAAGCTGAAATTCGTTTTACAAACTCACGTGAACCCAATTTTGCACCAGAATTTCCTGCCTTGACGCTCCCACAAATGCCGTCAATAACTACACTCCAAGCGCAAGCACGGCTCAATCCGCGCTACATTTTCGACAATTTCGTGATTGGCGAGTCAAATCGTTTTGCACACGCCACTGCCTTAGCCGTTTCTGAGGCACCCGGCTCTACATACAACCCACTATTCTTATATTCTGATTCCGGAATGGGAAAAACTCACCTGCTCCATGCGATTGGGAATTACACCGTCAGCCTTTATCCGAATAAAAAAGTGCTTTATATTTCCTCAGAAGAATTCACAAATGCATTTATTAATGCACTTCGTGATAACAAGATTTATTCCTTCAAAGATCAATTCCGGAATGTGGATGTACTTTTGATCGACGATATCCAATTCATTTCAAACCGTGATTCGACGATCGAGGAATTTTTTCACACCTTTAATGCGCTCTCGAATGCAAATAAGCAGATTGTGATTACCTCTGACGTAGCACCAAAATTCTTACAAGGATTTGAAGAACGCATGATTTCACGCTTCGCATCGGGAATTACTGCATCTATTGATTTGCCAAATTTGGAAACACGCATTGCGATCCTGGAAAAGAAATCTGCCGCTGAACAGCTGCACGTACCACGCCAGGTGCTAGAATTTATTGCATCAAAAATGACGACGAATGTGCGTGAAATGGAAGGTGCTTTGCGCCGTATCGCGGCTTTCGCTGATCTTTCTAGCCAACCCGTCTCATTAGATATGGCGCAACTGGTACTTAAAGATATGCTCACAGATTCTGATTTAATACAGGTCACGGCAGGAATTATCATGGCGCAAACGGCAAGCTATTTCAATATTTCTTTAGAAGATCTGAAATCGCCAGTGCGCACGCGCTCATTTACGATGCCACGCCATATTGCAATGTATTTGTGCCGTGAAATGACAGATTATTCCCTACCAAAAATCGCTGAACTCTTTGATCGTCGTGATCACACCACCGTGCTCAACGCACTGCGGAAAGTAGAAAAGCAGATGACGGAAAAACAAACTATCTTTAATCAGGTTACAGAGCTCACTACGCGGATCCGTAATGCAGCAAAAGAGCAAGCACAAAGTTAATTCAAATGCCAGCACTAATGAATATTCAAAGGCTGATTGCGGTGAATAAAAGCGAATAAAAGTTGTTTTCCACAACGCCAGCGAATAAGTTGTCAAAAATTGTGATTCAGATGTTGAATGAAAACCCAAAAGCTGTGGAGAAAAACTATTTGAAAATGGCTCATCCACAACCGTGAAGAATTCATCCAAATTCTTATCAACCAAAAATTCACAGTCGAAAATGGCTTTCTGAAAACGAAAAAGCTACTTTTCCACAGAATCCACAAGCCCTATTACTATTACTAAATAAATAATTACAAATTTGAGAATTTGCCAACGAGTGTCTATTCCGGAAATTCTCGCGTAAAATCGAATCAGATTTGAGAAAGAGGTACGTCGTGAAGATTCAGGTAATGCGTGATGTTTTCACAGAAGCTGTATCTTGGGTAGCCAAGACGATTCCAAGCCGTCCAGCAATGCCAGTACTTGCTGGTTTGAAATTGCGTGCTTCGCAGGAAGGTACGATTTCGCTTATTTCCCGAGATTCAGATATCACCTCACATGTCGATATTGAAGCTGCGGTCGATGAGCCAGGTGAAGTATTAGTAAATGGGCGATTACTCGCTGAAGTGTGTCGGAATCTGCCGAATAAACCAATCAATTTGGAACTTGACGGAACTCAAGTTGAGCTCGAATGTGGTTCGGCTCGCTTCACACTTAAAACGATGTCAATGGATGACTATTCAGAAATTCCACCACTTCCTCCCGTAATTGGCACAGTTGATGGAAATGAGTGGCAAGAAGCAGTTTCGCAAGTCACGGTAGCTGCATCAAATGATGAAACTTTGCCAATGCTTGTATCAGTATGTTTAGAAATTGATGGTGCAGAAATTTCACTTATGGCTACAGACAGGTACCGTCTGGCGTTGCGTGAAATCAACTGGAAGCCAGCAGACGAAAAGATTCAACAACGGATTTTAGTACGTGCTTCCCGGTTACTTGATATTGCAAAATCTTTGGGTACAGTAGGCACAATCGAAATTTCTTTGGATAATTTAGAAAGTCCGTCACTCATCGGCTTCAGTGGCGGTGGCAAACAAAATACCGTGCAGCTAATTGATGGTGAATATCCACAAGTACGCACACTTTTCCCGACTGAAGTTACGGGCTATGCCGTAGTTGATCGGCAGTTGATGGCTGATGCAATCAAACGATCAAAAGTGGTGGTAGAGAAGAATTCTTCGGTGCGTCTTTCATTTACTGAAGGCGAATTGGTGATTGAAGCAGGTCAAGGTGATATGGCGCAAGCTTCTGAAGCTCTTCCAGCTGAATTGAATGGTGAAGATATTTCGCTTGCGTTCAATCCGAACTTCCTCTCTGACGGATTAAGTACAATGAATGCACAAAATTTCCGTTTCTCATACACACAGCCAGCGAAACCAGCTGTTATCAGCCCAGAAAATGATCAGGGTGAAGTGGATGAAAGTTTTAAGATTCTCCTGATGCCAGTGCGCACATTCGGTGGACGGTGAGGCAGCTTCATCAGCTCTGTGCAAACGCCAGATCGTGTGTAGAAAATTAAAGAAAAATCGGAATTTTATTTCGGCAATAGTATTTAGTCGCAGGTAGAAGTGTATATTTCAAATTTAGCCTTGCATGATTTTCGCTCGTACCGCGAAGTTGTATTGCAACTAAATCCTGGAATGAATATTTTTATTGGCGAAAACGGGCAAGGAAAAACGAATCTCGTTGAGGGGATCAACTATCTTGCTACTTTTGAATCACATCGAGTTGGTGCTGATAGTGCTTTAGTGCGGTTGGGTGCAAAAGCCGGAGTAGTGCGTGCAAAAGTTTTGCACGGAGAATCTCCCACAATGCTGGAAGTAGAAATCCTTGCTGGGAAAGCAAATCGTGCCCGGATCAATCGCGGGAAAGCTCGTCCGCGGGATTTGCTTGGAATTGTGAAAACGGTACTTTTTGCGCCGGAAGATTTAGAACTCGTAAAAGGAGATCCTAGTGCACGGCGGAAATTTCTTGATCTTTTGATGATTCAAATTCAGCCGAAAATGGCTGGAATTAAAAGTGAATATGAAAAAGTTTTACGTCAGCGTGCAGCACTTTTGAAAACAGCAATGAAAACGCGCAACCGGGGTGGAATTTTTTACGAAAATGCGCTGGATGTCTGGGATTTGCAGCTTGCTACTTTGGGTGCACAGATAATCGTGGCAAGAACAAAAATCATTTCTAATTTACGCGGATTTGTAAAGAAATATTATGCGGAAGTTTCTGGCGGAAAAGGGGTGGCGCGCATTGATTATGATGCGAGTTTGCAGCGTGCGTTCGGATTTGAGCTGCCAAATGCGGAGTTGATCAACGCTGCTGAAGGGATGCTGGCACGAGAAGAAATCCAAGATCGTGAAACGCAAATGCGTGATCGAGAGCAATGCCAGGAAATGCTGCTTTTGGCACTACAGCAAGTACGTAGCAAAGAAATTGAGCGGGGAGTAAATCTCGTCGGCCCGCATCGGGACGATTTGCGTCTCGTGCTGGGAGCTTTACCTGCGAAAGGATATGCCTCACACGGTGAATCATGGTCATATGCGTTAGCATTGCGCTTGGCCTCGTGGGATTTATTGCGTTCACACGAATCAGATGTGTGGGCAGACGAGAGTGAACCGATTTTGATTCTTGATGATGTATTTGCAGAATTGGATTCACGCAGGCGCACGCGGCTGGCAAAAATAATTGCTCCTGCTGAGCAAGTATTTGTAACGGCAGCTGTAGGTGATGATCTGCCAGCAGAACTTTTCGGCACAAAGTTTTTAGTGGCAGACGGGGAAGTGACTCCATTTGCAGAAGAATCTCCTTTCTTGCAGATAGCTGAGCAGCTATCGGCAGAGTCCGGAGGTGATATCTCATGAGTTTCATCAGTAATGAGGAAGAAATCGATCAATATTCAGAGCAAGATTTTCTGCAAGATAAGATGCAAGCTGAGGAAAGAAATGTAGTTGCTGCAGCAAAAAAGGCTGCTGCTTGGCAGCATGGAGATGCGCTTCCGTTGCAGTTGCTTGCGCGTGCACGGCTGATGGCAGAAATGCATGGCTGGGTGCGTCGGAGAAAAGAAACAAAACAGATCGAGTCGAAAAATGAACCAATTGGCGATCCTGTATTTATCCCACTTCCTGGGCAGGAAGTAGGCTCAGGGGCACGGCCGTCAGTGCGTGATCCAAAATCTTTGGGCTTGATGCTCGGGCATACTCTGCTTGAACGTGGTTGGGGTGCACAACTGGAAGTAGCGAAATTGCATGGGCAATGGACGGTAATTGTTGGAAAAAATGTGGCGGCAAATGCGCAAATTGAAGAATTTGATGCGGCTGGTGTCCTCACTATTCGGGCGCGCACAGTTTCGTGGCAGACGCAGCTGCGTGCACTTGCGGCGCAGTTAGATGCACGGCTGGCACAATTTTTGGGTGAGGGAGTGGTGAAAGAAATCAAAATTCTCGGACCGCATCAGCGTTCTTGGAAGCACGGCAGGCTTTCAGTACCCGGTCGTGGTCCGCGCGATACCTACGATTAAAGAGTTTAATAAAAGTACTGTGCCAGATTTTGGGAAAATGCAAGAATTTAAGAACAGAAAAATCCTTAGCTTTCCGTAAAGGGAAAAGTGTAAATATCTTGCACGGAGAATGTGTATCTTCGATTTATTGTCTATTTCGCGGTACAATTGATTTGATTATCGGTTGTGTAGGCACCTACTCAAAGAACGGTAGAAACGAAAATAAACGTTACCATGTTATTTTGAGAGCTACCCCACACATAAGCCTGTTTCCGAAATGGCATGGCGCCAGGTTCGGATTACATTTCGTGAACGCGATGATGTAGATATAAAGGAGATTGCAAAGCGTGGCTGAAGAACAAAAGCCGACATATGGAGCATCAGATATTACTGTCCTTGAAGGTCTCGAAGCAGTCCGCAAACGTCCTGGCATGTATATCGGTTCTACCGGTGAGCGTGGATTACACCATCTTGTTTATGAGGTAGTGGATAATTCCGTTGATGAAGCTTTGGCCGGTTACTGTTCGCATATTGAAGTTACACTTTTAGATAACGGTGCGGTGCGTGTAAGTGATGATGGTCGTGGAATCCCTGTTGATTTACACCCAACGGAAGGTGTTTCAGCTGTACAAGTGGTAATGACGGTACTTCATGCGGGCGGTAAATTTGGTAATGGTTCGTATGCAGTTTCCGGTGGTTTGCATGGTGTGGGTATTTCCGTCGTAAATGCGCTCTCTACCCGGATGGAAACGCAAGTGCGTCGGCAAGGATATGTCTGGCGAATTTCCTACGAAAATGGTGTGCCATTAGCTCCGCTTGAAAAGGGCGAAGCAACTACCGAAACAGGTACTACCCAAACGTTCTGGCCAAATCCGGAAATTTTTGAAACTACACATTTTGATTTTGAAACTCTGCGCAAGCGCTTCCATCAAATGTGTTTCTTGAATAAAGGATTGCAGATCACGTTAATTGATGAGCGTGCCGAAGCCGTCAGCGAAGGGGACGAAGTAACTGGCGACGAAGCTGGAATCGAAGATAATCCAAAACCGGGGCATGCTGAAGTTACTTATCGTTACGATAATGGATTGCATGATTATGTATCACATTTGGTGCGCACAAAGAAAGTAGAACGAATTCATCCAGAGCCGATTTATTTTGAGGCCGAAGATACTGAAAAACATATTTCCGTCGAAATTGCAATGCAATGGACGAGTGCATACTCCGAATCAATGCACACCTTCGCGAATACGATCAACACTACTGAAGGCGGTACACATGAAGAAGGTTTCCGCACCGCACTCACTTCAGTGATCAATAAATATGCACGTGAGAAGAATTTATTAAAAGATAAAGATCCGAATCTTTCTGGCGATGATATTCGCGAAGGATTAACTTCCGTCATTTCAGTGAAAATTGGTGAGCCACAGTTTGAAGGGCAAACCAAAACAAAACTTGGCAATACGGAAGTGCGCACATTTGTGCAGCAGCAAACCTACGCCCAACTCACCGACTGGCTCGATATGCATCCCTCGGAGGGGCGTGAGATTATTCGGAAAGCTACGCAGGCATACAGCGCTCGGCTCGCAGCGCGGAAAGCACGTGAAGCAACCCGGCGCAAGAGCGTGCTGGAAACGGCATCAATGCCAGGAAAGTTGAAAGATTGCACATCCCGGAAGCCAGAAGAATGTGAAATCTTTATCGTTGAGGGTGATTCCGCAGGTGGATCGGCAGTTAGTGGGCGCGATCCGGAGCATCAGGCAATTATGCCGATTCGCGGCAAAATTTTGAATGTGGAAAAAGCCCGTCTCGACCGCGCACTTTCCTCCGATACAATTCAAAGCTTAATCACAGCGTTTGGAACTGGTGTGGGGGAAGATTTCGATATTAGTAAATTGCGCTACCACAAGATCGTATTTATGGCAGATGCGGATGTGGACGGGCAGCATATCGCAACACTGCTGCTTACTTTGGTCTATCGCTATATGCGTCCGCTGATTGAGCATGGAAATATTTATCTTGCGATGCCGCCGCTTTACCGAATCAAATGGACGAATTCTCCGCACGATTATGTGTTCTCAGATAGAGAGCGCGATGAGGTGCTTGCTGCGGGTATTGCTGCCGGAAAAAGATTGCCGAAAGCAGACGGGCAAGGAATTCAACGGTATAAAGGTCTTGGTGAAATGAATGATCACGAGTTGTGGGAGACCACAATGGATCCGAAGACGCGTACATTGAAACAAGTGTCAATTGGTGAAGCAGCAGCTACTGACGAGACTTTCGCAGTATTAATGGGTGAAGATGTGCAATCACGGCGTTCATTTATCCAACGCAATGCACACGATGTGCGCTTCCTAGATATCTAGAATTTGGAAATCTAAGTATCAATCCAAGGGCACAGCACAGATACGGCACCTGGAAAAGACTTCAAAACTTTGGCAGCTAAAGGGAAATCGTGAGTAAAGATAACGAAAAAAACGAAGTAAGCACCTATGATCACGGAGCGATCAAAGAGGTTGATCTCCAGCGCGAAATGGAGAACTCATATCTTGATTATGCAATGTCGGTCATTGTTGGTCGCGCACTTCCAGATGTGCGCGATGGACTCAAACCAGTGCATCGTCGCGTAATTTATGCGATGTGGGACGGCGGATACCGGCCCGATTCTTCCTTCTCAAAATCAGTGAAGGTAGTGGGCGATGTAATGGGTAATTTCCACCCACACGGCGATGCCGCGATTTATGACACGATGGTGCGTCTGGTACAGCCGTGGAATATGCGTTACCCGCTTGTTTCGGGGCAAGGTAATTTTGGTACTGCCGGTGATCTTGGTGCGGCAGCAGCGCGATACACTGAGGCGCGGATGGCTCCGTTAGCTGTCGAAATGGTTCGTGATATTCACGAAGATACGGTTGATTTTCAGCCGAACTTCGACGGCTCAGTGCAAGAACCCACAATTCTTACGGCACGTTTCCCAAATCTGCTCGTTAACGGTTCAGAAGGAATCGCCGTCGGCATGGCTACGCGGATTCCGCCGCATAATTTGCGGGAAGTTGCTGCGGGTGTGCAATGGTATCTGGAAAATCCGGAAGCTTCACGTGATGAACTGCTTGCCCAGCTAATGTTACGTGTGAAAGGACCAGATTTTCCGACGGGTGCCACGATTCTCGGGACAAAAGGAATCGAAGAAATGTACCGCACAGGGCATGGATCGATTACTCAGCGTGCAGTGGTAGAAGTGGATGAGATCAACGGACGGCAGTGCTTGGTGGTTTCAGATTTACCGTATCAAGTAAATCCAGACCGGCTCCTTGATCGAATGGTTGAAGGCATTAAAGACGGCCGTCTGCCTGGAATTGCAGATATCCGTGATGAATCTTCAGGGCGTGCTGGGCAGCGGATCGTCGTCGTCTTAAAACGTGATGCCGTCGCAAAAGTAGTGTTGAATAATCTTTATAAGCATACACAGCTGCAAAATAATTTCCCGGCAAATATGCTTGCCTTGGTTGATGGTGTGCCGCGCACACTTTCTCTAGACGGGTTTGTATATCACTGGGTACAGCATCAAATGCAGGTGATCCAACGGCGTACCGCATATCGTTTACGTAAAACCGAAGAACGCCTGATGATTTTGGAAGGTCTTGCGAAGGCACTTGATGCGATTGATGAAGTGATCGCTTTGATTCGGCGTTCGCAAACCCCTGAAGAGGCACGTACTGGATTGATCCAGCTGCTTGATATCAACGAAGTGCAAGCTGATCATATTCTGGCAATGCAGTTGCGCCGTCTGGCAGCTTTGGAACATCAAAAGATTCTCGATGAGAAGCGGGAAAAAGAAGCACTTTGTGTAGAGTATCGTGATATTTTGGCAAAGCCAGAACGTCAGCGCACGATCATTTCTGAAGAATTGGGTGAAATCGTAGCGAAATTTGGTGATGAACGGCGCACGAAGATCCTTCCTTTTGACGGTGAAATGAGCGTAGAAGATTTGATCCCAGAAGAAGACGTGGTAGTCACCATTACCCGTTCTGGTTTTATTAAGCGCACAAAGGTAAGCGAATACCGTGCCCAGCATCGCGGCGGAAAAGGGATCAAAGGTACGACGTTGCGCGGTGACGATGTAGTGGAGCATTTTGGTATTGCTTCAACGCATGATTGGCATTTGTTCTTTACCAATATGGGTCGGGTGTATCGAATCAAGGGCTATGAGATCCCAGAAGGTTCGCGTGAATCGAAGGGGCAGCATGTAGCGAATCTGCTTGCATTCCAGCCAGAGGAGACGATTGCTTCAGTGATCTCGATCAAGGACTATGAGCAGGCGGAATATCTGGTACTTGCCACTCGTGATGGTTTAGTGAAGAAGACACGCTTGCAGGATTATGATTCACCGCGTGCAGGCGGATTGATTGGAATCAAACTGCGTGAGCATGAAGACGGTACGACAGATCAAGTAGTAGCAGCACGGCTTGCAGATGAGGGCGATGATCTGATTCTCGTCTCGCGCAAAGGGCAATCTTTACGTTTCACCGCTACGAATGATGCACTGCGGCCAATGGGTCGCGCAACTTCTGGCGTGACGGGAATGAAATTCCGTGAGGATGATTCTTTGCTGGCTCTTGATGTAGTGCGGGAAGATTCTGAAGTTTTTGTAGTGACGGAAGGCGGATTTGCAAAGCGTACGAGCGTGGATCAGTACCGTGTACAAGGCCGTGGCGGGCTTGGGATCAAGGTGGCGAACTTGGTTGCAGCACGCGGTGATCTTGTGGGAGCTTTGATCACGCAGCCGGGTGATGAAGTGCTGTTGATTATGGCTTCTGGCAAGGTGGTACGTTCTTCCGTCGATGAAGTAAATCTCACGGGGAGAAATACGCAAGGTGTCACATTTGCCCGGCCGGATAATGGCGACGGCGTGATTTCAATCGCATTAAATCTGGAAAAAGATGAAGATGAAGTAGCTGAAGTAGAAACAGATGCTGTCGGTAATGTGGCGGAAGTTGATGCGGCAGCAGCGGCAGAATCTGCAAAAAGTGCGGAAGAAACTGAATAAAAGCGGTACTATCGTGTGTGATGATTTCTTTTGCACGATATTGGAGAATTTGGAGCAAAAATATGAACATCACTGAGAACCAGACGCAAGAAATGCAGGTTAATTCAGTTGCGGAAAGTCAGCCTGTAGTGCGACGGCGGACAGTTGGGGTGCGCACCGTAAAAATGACGGTATCGCGGATCGATCCATTTTCGGCGATTAAAATTTGTTTCCTTGTATCTGTAGCGATTGGAATCATGATTGTGGTTGCCGCAACAGTGCTCTGGTTTGTACTGGATGCGATGTATGTTTGGTCGAGTATCAATGATTTCTTAGTTACATTAAAGAATTCGGCGATGCTGCAGTTGGCGCAATTCCTGGAATTTGGGCGGATGATTCCGTTTGTGGTTGTGGTGGCTGTGTTGCAGGTGATCATGTTTACATTACTTGGCGGGATTTTTGCGCTCGTCTTTAATGTGGTGGCGATGCTTGTAGGTGGATTTAAGATCACTGTTACGGATGAATAACTAGAAATTGCTGACGGTACTGTTATTTGTACTGGGAGGCGTATTATTGAGCTTTGCTTTTCGTTTGCGGGTTCGTGAGTGAAGGTGAGGATCTGGATATGTTTTGCAGGATCCGAATGGTAGCTATCGGCAAAAAATATGTGAGCTGCATTGCTTAAATCTTGATAGTGGCAAAACAATTTGAAAAGTTTGCGTGAAGTGAGTTAATCTAGTTCGGCACGCAATGATGAATTTAGTTTTGAATTCTGAATGCGGTTCGCAAATGGGCCTATAGCTCAGTCGGTTAGAGCGCCACACTGATAATGTGGAGGTCGATGGTTCGAGTCCATCTAGGCCCACTGTGAGATGGTTTTCATCTCCACAAGGAGGAAAAATGAAGAAAGTAGTTTTCTTTGTTGTTGCAGCCGTGATTGGCTATCTCGGCTTTCTGAAGATTTCAGAAAGGCGCGGGATTCAGTCGATTTGGCAGCAAGCTACAGATGATGTAGAATCTTCCAAGTGATCACATTGTGATTGCGAACCTTCGGGGGTATGGCGCAATTGGTAGCGCACCTGCTTTGCAAGCAGGGGGTTAGGGGTTCGAGTCCCCTTACCTCCACCGTTAAGACGCTCATTTTGATACAAAGTGGGCGTCCTTTTGTTTTTCTCCTTGCTGACCAACCAGCTGTTTGAATACACTGTATTCAAGGGGAGGAAGGTGTCATGACTACGATGAGTATCCGGATGAACGAACACGATGCGGAATTAGTGCGCAGGTTCGCACAGTTCGAAGGACTCACGATTTCTGACTTCGCCCGCAATGCGATCTTGGAGAAAATCGAGGATGTCTACGATCTCCAGGAGTTGCGCGAGGCGATTGCTCAAGATTCTGGTGAACGTTTCAGCATTGATGATGTGTTGTCTGAGATTGCATGACGGCATCGCAGGGCACTGTGTGGCGTGTTGAGCTTACTGCGCGTGCGCGCAAGCAATTGAAGAAGATGGATCGGTTCGACGCGAGGATTCTTGCGACGTGGATTAAGAACAATCTCGACGGTTGTGCTGATCCGCGCGTCTTTGGAAAGGGCTTGACTGCCAATCGGTCGGGTGAGTGGCGCTACCGCGTTGGCTCATATCGGATCCTTGCACTCATCCGTGACGATACCATCACGATTGAAATCTTCTCAATAGGTCGAAGGGATAAGATTTATAACCATTAAACAGAACTTCAACTAGCGAAAGTTGAGAGTTAGCGCAGGTCTTGCGTTCCGAGCAGTGGATCTGCTGGGTTTAGCTCGAGTTGTGTTCCTTGCCAGTGGTTGATGAGCCAGCGGTCGTGACTGGCGATGATGAGTGTGCCGTTCCATTGACGTAATGCGTCCTCTAGTTCTTCAATTGCGGCTAGGTCGAGGTAGTTGGTTGGTTCGTCAATGATGAGAATCTCGGGTTTCTGCGCCACGGCCAATGCGATCTGGGCTCGACGCTGGTTCCCATCTGAAAGTTGACCGACCGGAGTGGCCCACATGGATGGGTGGAGTATTCCTGTGCCGAGTTCTCCGATCCCGTTGGCCCAGTGTTCTGGGCGAAAGTAGGAATCTGTTGTGCGTGGTAGTCGTTGTGGGACGTAAGCACGCTGCCCACTGGCCCAGATGGTGCCGCTGGCTTCGCCACTAGAGTCGCTTGGTGGTTTCCCATTTGCGATCCACGTGAGAAGTGTAGTTTTTCCTGATCCGTTCGAGCCAGTTAGTAATAAGCGTTCGCCTGCGGCAAGGTCAAACGTGATAGGTAGAAGCCTGCCAGTAACCGTGGCACTTCGTGCTGTGACGGCCAATCCACCACGTGAGCCGACTGTCGGAAGGTTGAGCTTGAGCTGGTAGTTGCGGGGTTTCCGCACCTCATGTTCAGCAAGCTCTTCTAGGCGTTGATCGTCATTACGGGTGCGTCGCAGTGCGGTCTTTTCTGCTCGGTCAGAAAAGAACTTACGCGCCTTACCCTGAGCCGTCGTTAATTTCACTCCACCACGAGCAATATCTTCGCTGCGACGGCGATGAATCCGAATCGCACGCTTTTCATGTTGCTGGATGGTGTGAAGCTGTTGATGTTCCATGCGGGCTTGTTGTTTGGCGGCAAGATAATTACTGTACGTTCCGGAGCATCGGTACACGCCCGACACGGCCTCTTCTCCTTCGGCTGTGGCCAGTTCCTGCCACGGAGCAATATCGAGGTCATAGATGACCGTGGCTGTCTTTTCAATAAACGCACGATTATGGCTGGTCATGAGCACTGGTCCTGGCCAGTCTTTTATCCGTTTAATCAGAAGGGCTACGGCTTCGTCATCGAGATGATTGGTGGGCTCATCCAAGACTAAAATTACTGGTCTAGCCAACAAGATGCCTGCCAGTTCGAGCCTTCCAGCTTGGCCGGGGGATAGTGTGCTGAGTTCGCGTTGTCGCCCACATCCAGTTAGCTGACCTAGACCTAAACCTGATAGCACTTCGTCGATTCGAGCTCCGAGCGACCAGGCGTCAGTTAGATTTAGCTTGGTGAGTAAGTGATCGTACTCTTTAACGAGTCGCGCTGAGCTTTGGGCAACTGCTAGTTGCTTCGTCACGTGGTCGAAGCGAGTGAGCAACTCCCGTGGGTCAGTCAATACGTCATCCAGATAGTCTTGAACCTTACCGGCGGAATCAAGAACGTACGGGAAGCGACAAGAACCCGCGCCCCCTGCATCAACGACGGTGATGTGGCCTTGGTCGGGGGTGAGTTCTCCTCGTATCAGGCGCAGCAGCGTGGTTTTACCAGAGCCATTAGGGCCAACAAGTACTGCGCGCTCACCGTCGCCAACGGTGAATGAGATGCCATCTAGGAGTGGCTGGGCGGAAAATGCAAAAGAAAGATTGGTTACCTCGATAGTAGACATATTGATCTCCATAGTCGTCGAAACATTTGGTTGCTTCTCGGCGTAGCTGAGTGGAGATCACAGGACCATCGGAATTAACACACTCCCAGGAATTGGAACGAACGCTACTTGGTAACTAGCCTCCATCATACCGAATACGCTGCTGGTAGTCACCCGGAACTCACTCGGGACTCCTGTCAGGACGAAATGCACCCACCCTGCATCGTTATGCACCCACCCTCGTGCCCTTTGCACACACCTAGCCGTTCAGTGCACCCACCTAGAGCCTTGTATCAAAATGAGCGTCTTTTGTTGTGTCGGGGGTGTTGATGCAGTGACGCAGGCTGAGCTGCGAAAACTTGTTTTTGGGGTTAAGCGTCAAAATTGTTGCTTATGAACACGCCGGTTGCGCAAATAAACGAAAGAATGCACTTGGCTGGGGCGCGTCTTGCGAGAACAAGTTCATACTCTCACTAATTTCGTCTAGCAATCCAGACTCACCCGATGCTGCAATTAGGATGAAGATTGTAGACTTTTCTTATTATTTATCGGTGGTGTATTTGCGATTGAAATGAGCAGATTTATGTTGAATCCCTCGACTATAGGTTGGATAGCGGCGTCTTTGCTTGTGCCGGTTGGGGGCGGCAATCGCGATAGCCACGCGTAAGACGAAGGCGTCTAGGGTTGTCCAAACCTACCCGAAGGAATCAAAGCTGTTCATGTTCCTGCTTGGTATTCTTGCCCTAGCAGTAGGTGTCTACCTTGTTCTTGAGGGGCAAGGGGAGAGCAGTTCCGAAACACCACGTGGTCGGAGACGAAAGCCTCGCTGGACAAAGTCAAGCAGGAGCTGGAAGAGCTACGCAACCAATTCAACACCAGCTCCACGAATATTTTTACGGCTGGTGGCGGCGTGTAAGGCATTAACAACGGGACTGTATCGATACACAAGCGTACTCGCGTAGAACGGTGAATTATATTTTGGTAAAGTTTTACCAACAACTCTGCAGTTAGTTCTATTACCTTGTTCACCCAAGATCGGAGTTTCGCGCTGGGCGCTGCACAATGCTCTAGCAGGTAGGGGAGTTTATGGTGAGTGCTGAGGATTTGACCGAGATTTCATATGGTGAGGTCTTCACTCGCCAGTAGGTCGTAGAGACCATGCTCGACCTCATCGGATACATCCCTGACCGGAACCTCGCTCGCACCCGCCTCATTGAAGCTTGCCACCCACAATTGATACAAATTGGCGGCTCGTATGCGTTGGCTGCGTGAGTGGTTCAAATGAGAGATGATTGGTTCACCCCGAGCTCGCTGACGAGATTGACCCGCTCATGGCCATTGCTCAGAATGCTTCTCGCCGATTACGCCCGACGATTATGGAATTAAACCTGTCCATGGCTGAGCCGAGCTTGCGCGCGACGGTGAAAGAATCCGCAGCGATGCTACGCACACGATCCATGGTGTTAAACGCGGAGATGGTTGCCGATATTGACCAGTTACTGTCTTGGAAGGCTTTGCTCACGGCATCGTTGTTTGTTCGTGAGGCTGCAACGAACGCGTTGAAATATGGGCAAGCGTCAACCGCGGTAGAACTTTACGTGGATCTTGAAGGCAGTGAGGTGGCGTTGATGATGAATAACCAGATAGGTACTGAGCCAATTAATCAAACCTTTAGGGGTGGATTCGGGATAGCAAATTTGCGATCACGGATTGAAAGTGAGGGCGGGTGTATGAGTTTCGCTTCTACCGGCTCACGGTGGGTTATTAACGCCACTATTCCGAACCGCAAAGCCAGTATCGAAGGAGATGCCGATGAGTGAGAGTATTCGAATCCTGATCGCTGATGACGATCAGATTATTCGTGAAGGCCTTGCTAACTTATTGAACCTGCAAGAAGGTCTTACCGTGGTAGCAGCTGTAGCGGACGGGAGTTCAGCGCTGCGGATGCTGGCAGACCAAAGCGTGGATGTGGCTCTGTTGGATGTGGATATGCCTATTCTTGACGGTATTACTACCGCGAAAGAAATTAAAAGATTGTATCCAGATATTGTGGTAGTGATGCTCACCGCATTCGAGCATGAGGATTCTCTTGCGCAATCTCTAGCTAGCAACGTGCGGGGGTTTCTCACCAAAGATATACCCGCTCCTGAGCTTGCCCAATTGATCAAACAAGCCTCCAACGGCCAGCGCGTGTTCGGGTCGCGCCCCACCCAAATACTTACAGAAGCCTATCTTGCTTCAGGTAAAAATGATTCCGCATACGATGACTTCCGCCAAAAGGTAGATCAGTTACCAGACTATCTGCGCGGGGTATTCGATCTACTGATCCAAGCCCTGCCGAATAAGACCATCGCCCGTCAGCTCGGGATCACTGAAGCTACTGTGCGTTCTTATATTTCTGAACTCTTCACCGCCACGGGCTTTACCAACCGAGGTGAGCTCACCATCACCGCCATCAAAGCAGGATACTAACATCCATTCAAGTACGACATAAGGCTGGTGACGATCTTTTCGATATCGGCTCGATTGGCATCTTATGCTTCAACCACGAAGGCTTACTCTTTACCCATACGGGATATTTGCAGTGTCTTGTATCGTTGACTTTATTGAAAATTCTTGCGCCACCGCGCGCTGTTGTAATAATTATGAACCAAATCAGCAACAACTATTAATATTTCTGAACCCTAATTGGTGCTAAAATCCTACTTGCGCGTTTTGTTTTAGCAGTAGAATGAAAACTCACAAACAACCAATATTTCTTATCAACAACGATGTTGACTCATAACGCGGCGCACAAGGCAGTGTGCGGACGTAAATGCAGCACATACACCGTTTGATATACATGTGACGGAGAAATACATGAGATTAAGAAAGATAGTTGCGGGCATCGGGGCTGCTGCGCTGATAAGTGCAGGTTTATTCACTCCTTCCGCGTTTGCCAAGGCGACATACGAAAAGCTAGATCAAAGCAAGATAAAAGCTGTGTTAGCTTCTTCGGAGGAACCTGCTGAAAATCCTAATGGGATGAAGGAACATACCCTTGATGGCAACAAAAATACGTTCTGGCATTCAAAATGGAGTCCAAACGAACAGCAGCCTCCGCACATCTTGGTTTATGACCTTGGTAGTAAGGTAGCGAATCTTGGGCGCGTGACGCTTACACCTCGGCAGGTGAACAGTTCTGGGCGGCTGCGTGATTATGTAGTGATGGTCACTAGCAATGAGCAGTGTGCTAATGCTGCTACTTTTACCAAGGTACAAGAGTCAGACTGGAACACTGTTGCTGAAGATACTGTGCCACGTGATGATACGCAGCATCGTTTCGACGATATCAATCTCGATTTCGCTCCGGCAGCTGCCCGCTGCGTTATGGTTGTTTACAAGAATTCCTATGGCGGCGACGGTTCTGAGAAGACGGCTTCGTCTCTTGCAGAATTTAACGCCTCCACAGTAACGGGATACGTAGCTCCGAGACTTCACACCATTGGCGGGAAAGTAACGGACGCTGATGGTGCAGCGTTGCCGGGTGTAACGATTCAGATCGGAGAGAAAAGTGCTGTTACCGGTAATAATGGTGTTTACAGTATTGAAGTCAATAAAGGCGAACACGTAGTTACTGCTGCAAAACTGGGATATACAGATGGTACCAAGACCGTCACTATGGAAAATGAGGATATTGCTGATATCAATTTCACTTTGACGAAAGAAGCAGAATCTCCGACCCAGACTCTGCGCACTCCTGCGATGACCGTGAAAGTAAAAGAAAATTTCCCGGCTGTGCTGAACTATACGCTGAAGTCGGGGAAGGTGATGAATGGTCAGCTGCGAGATGTACGCCAAGTAGCCATTAATGGCACTACGGTGACGCTGAAAGACAGCGATGTTTCGTTTCAGAAACTGAGTGATACACAAGCTGAATATGTATTAACCATAAAAAATATAGCGCAAAATATTGATGCACGGCTGACGGTAAAGATCGTTGCGAAAGATAATACGCTTGCGCTCAATATTACGAAGATCGAAAATAATGCTGGAGCCGAAAATCCAGTGCAGACGATTCAATTCCCGAATCAAAGTCTTGTGTCTGTGACCTCCGATGCTGAAAATGCACAGTTTACCGGGGCTCGTATGTCGAGTGATACCAGCAAATTTGGCGATACAAGTTTTGCTGTTGAGAAAAACACTAATGTGCTTGGGGAAGATTGGATTTATGCATTCGTTTCTGGCGGTGGCGTGAGTGCTGGTTTGTGGAGCAATTCTGAGCATGACGGCACGACTGCGGTGGATGTGGTTGCTGGTGGTGCTAGGAATACGAGAGTGATTGCTGATACTCAGAGTGTTGGTGCAGCTAAATCACTGGGGCTTTCCAGCGCGCCGTGGTATTACAAGCGGATTGTGCGGGATACCAAAGGGCATACCTATACTGTTGCTGAAACCGAGATGCCGAAGATGGCTGTGGCGCTTACTGAAGACGCCAACAAGGATGGTGCGATCAACTGGGAAGATGGTGCAATCGCTTATCGTGCGATCATGAATAATCCAGTGAAAGCTGAAGAAGTGCCAGAAATTGTGGCATATCGTATTGCAATGAACTTTGGTGGGCAAGCACAAAATCCTTTCCTAACTACTCTTGATAATGTGAAGAAAGTGGCTCTTCATACTGACGGTCTTGGGCAAGGAGTTTTGCTGAAAGGCTATGCAAATGAAGGGCACGATTCTGGACACCCAGATTATGCCGACATCGGGAAACGAATCGGCGGTCCAAAAGATATGAACACCATGATGGAAAAAGGTGTTCCTTATGGTGCTCGTTTCGGTATTCACGTGAATGCGTCTGAAATGTATCCTGAGGCAAAAGCTTTTAGCGAGAATATGGTGAAGCGTAATGGCAAAAACCTTAGCTACGGCTGGAACTGGTTGGATCAAGGAATCGGTATTGACGGCATTTACGATTTGGCATCCGGTGAACGTGAAAAGCGTTTCGCGCAGCTGAAAAAGCTTGTCGGCGAGAATCTGGACTTCGTTTATGTGGATGTCTGGGGCAACAATACATCTGGTCCGGAAGACTCGTGGGAAACCCGCAAGCTTTCGAAGATGATCACCGATAACGGGTGGCGTATGTCTACAGAATGGGGAGTCGGAAATGAATACGATTCTACATTCCAGCACTGGGCTACTGACCTTTCCTATGGTGGAAGTGGGATGAAGGGCGCGAACTCTCAGGTGATGCGCTTCCTGCGAAACCATCAGAAAGATTCTTGGGTGGGCGATTGGCCTGCATACGGGCCAGCTGCACAAGCTCCTTTGCTTGGCGGCTATAATATGAAGGATTTTGAAGGTTGGCAGGGGCGTAACGATTACGATGCCTATATTTCAAATCTTTTCACGCACGATGTGTCTACTAAGTTTATTCAACACTTTACTATTGATCGCTGGGTTAATAATCCGCTGAGTGCGACTTCTGTACAGGATCCAAATACGAATAATGGAAACGAGCAGATCGAATTGTCTAATTCTCGTGGTGATCAGCTAGTTTTGGCTCGCGGATCGAATACCATGAGTGATGCTCAGTATCGTAATCGGACGATGACTCTCAATGGTAAAGTAATTGCCCGCGGAGCTGTGCGTCCTGGAAACAATGATCGGGGTGTTGGTTCTGAATCATATTTGCTTCCGTGGAATTGGGATACGCAAACAGGAGAATTTGTTTCACCGGATAATGAGAAGCTCTATCACTGGAACGCTCAAGGTGGAACTACTACTTGGCAGCTTCCAGATACGTGGAGTGGAGTGCAAAATGTGAAGCTCTACCAGCTGACTGACTTGGGTAAAGCGAATGAGCGCATTATTCCAGTAAGTAATGGGCAGATCACGATCAATGCTGAAAAAGAGATTCCTTACGTGATTTATAAAGGCGCTGCAGCCCCTACTCCATTGACGGTGAAATGGAGTGAAGGTACGCATCTTGTGGATGTTGGCTTCAATGGCGGAGCAGAAAGCCTGAAGCAGAACTGGAATATTGCAGGAACAGGTACAGCTGTGATTGCGAAGAGCCAGTACAGCAACCCGATGTTGAAACAGTCTGGTTCTGTTGCAGCATCACAAAAGATTACTGGTCTAGTTCCTGGCAAACGGTATGCCGTATATGTGGGCGTAGACAATCGGAGCAATGGTGCTGCTGCGATGCGCGTACTTGCCGGAAATCGTGTATTGGGCAGTAATTACACTGAGCGAAGCGCTGCGAAGAATTACATCAAGGCTTATACACACAGCACAAGATCTGCAACTGTGGATGGAACCAGCTATTTCCAGAATTTGTATGTGTGGTTCACAGCTCCTGAATGTGGGGATGTTGCTTTGACCCTTTCACATGAGGGTGCAGGCGATGTGTATTGGGATGATGTCCGGATAGTGGAAAATGGCTATGACGGCATTGAATATGATAGTCATGGTCTGCTTTCCAAGCTGTCGAATGATTTTGAAAACAATGCGCAAGGTATTTGGCCATTCGTTGTCTCAGGATCTGAAGGTGTGGAAGACAACCGTGTGCATCTATCTGAACTACATGAGCCATTCACTCAGGCTGGCTGGGATGTGAAGAAGATGGATGATGTGCTTGATGGTACCTGGTCACTGAAAATCAATGGGCTCGTGCAAAAAGGCACGCTAGTTTATCAGACGATTCCGCAAAATGTGCGTTTTGAGCCAGGTGTTGAATACAAGATTTCTTTCGATTATCAGAGTGGTTCAGCAGGAATTTATGCAGTAGCCGTGGGTAATGGAGAATTCGCATCAGCCCAGACGGATCTTGATCCGTTGGAAAAAGCCTTAGGGACAGATGCTCACAAAGAGTTCACACTCAAGGGTGCTGCTGATGGGCAGAGCTGGTTTGGTATTTTCTCCACAACTACTCCACCTGATCTGCAAGGTAACGTGAATAAGAAGGGACGTCCTACTAATGCCGGAAATTTTGGCGGCTATATGGATTTGGTGCTAGATAATCTTGTGATTGAACGGATCGATCCTGCAACGCATACTGTGGCAGAGGTGAAAGAGAAGATTGAAGCGCTGAAGAGTAAGTATGCAAATTTTGCAGGCGTATCCGATGAGGCAGTGCGTGTTTTTGCTAGCAGTATCGTGAAGGCGCAAGTGCTTATCAATAAGGATGGTTCCGGTGAGAAAGATGCGGCAAATGCGTTTGCTTTGCTCGAAGCATTAGCTGAGTATATGCAGCATGCTCCTGGTAATGACGACAGTCCTGCCTGGGATATTGCTGCTGAGAATTACACTGTGAATGCAGGAAGTGCGCAATCGCGAAGCGGTAACGAAGGTCCAAAGGAATTAGCTAGCGATAATGATCCAAGCACATATTGGCATACTGCTTGGGGTAAGGATACTGTGGATGGCACTACCAATTCTGCAGCTTGGTATGAGTTCAATTTGCACAAGCCAACAACGGTTGACGGTGTACGTTATCTTCCGCGCCCGGGTGGTGGAGCCGCAAACGGGAAACTTCATCAGGTGAAGATCCTGATTACGAAGAAGGACGGCACTGTTACCACCGTGGATCACACCTTTGAGGATAATGCAAGATGGCAAAAAGTCACTTTTGCTGCTGTTGAGGATGTGACTAAGGTGCGTGTTCATGCGCTTACCACCGCAGGAAGTAACGCGTCTCAGGCAAATCAATTTGCTTCCGCTGCTGAGCTTCGTATCACCACTGTGCGTAATGTGGAAAGACCTGCAATCGAGGTAGATGTGGATTCCTTTAAGGGCGTCATTGCAAAGGCAGAGAAGCTGAAGGAAGCTAGCTATACTCCTGAAAGCTGGGAGATTTTGCGGAAAGCATTGAAAGCAGCGAAAGAAACTGCTGTTTCTGAAACTCCTGCAGCTTATGACGTAGCATTAGCGAAAGAAAATCTTGAAAATGCTCTTGCTGCTTTAGTTCTGATCTCTGATCCGTGCCAGCCTAGTACCGAACCGGGTGGCGAATCTGGTGGCGAACCGGGCACTGAGCCGGGCACTGAACCGGGCGGCGACCAGCCGGGTACCGATACGCCGGGTAAGCCAGAGGTGCCAGGTCAGCCGGGTAAGGATACGCCGGGTAAGCCAGGGGTACCAGGTCAACCTGATCTGGATCCGCCAAGTAAGCCAGGGGTACCAGGTCAGCCGGGTAAGGCTGCGCCGCTGCTGGTGGATGAGCGTGAATCTTTGAAGGTTGCGAAATTGTCAGAAACTGGTTCAACTCAAAAGAACGTTTTGCTTGGAGCAATGGCTCTGGGCCTAGTTGGACTTCTTGCAATCTTTGGATCACGAAAGCGTCGAGAGGATTAATGCAGAGAACTCAAGTATTTTCTGAAATCAACGAGTTCGATTAAAACCGAAAGAGATGGAGCAAGAATCTTGCTCCATCTCTTTTATCGCTTATTATCGGTATTTTTGGCTTAGTGGACAGCATCTGGCTTGGGTCGAGTGTCTCGCGGCATGCGGGTCTTAAGTGCCGAGTATTAGGATGGTTTTGAAAAGTTTGCTTAAAACTCGGTGTAAAGTCTGTGGAAATTAATTGAGAAATCAGTGTAAACGATTGTTTTAATTTCAAGAAAACGCTTGACAGCGCCCAATAGCGTGTGTGACTTTAGTCTTGTCGGATTTTTCGATATCAGGAAATTATTCGTATAGATCAATCCGTGTGGATAATTTCAGGAAGGAAATATTTTATTATGAAGCGTACTAAATTAGCAAAGATTGCTATTGTTCCTGCAGTAGTGGCTGGCTTGGTTTCTCCAAGCATTGTTGCAAATGCTGCTCCCGTCACAACTAAAGCTCCTGTTGTTGCCGCTGTTTCGGCTGATGCTAATGCACAGATTCGTGAACTTGATGCACTGGTGCAAGACGTTCAGAACTTTGAGGCTGAAAATGCTCAGGCAATTATGCAGGCGAGCATCTCTTCGCGGAGCAGCGAAAAACTGCCTAATTACGCGAATGAACTCAAAGAACTTATGAATACTGCTTTTGAGCTCAAAGGCACTATCACGGCTGCTATTTCTGGTGAGCTGTTGGTGGATCCGGCACAAATCACTGATTTCGTTTTCACAATTCCAGCGCGGATCCAATTGTTGAAGGCTGCGATTGATACAGTGAAGCGGGCTATTGCGGATGAAAACGGTCTGCGGAACAAGCCACAGTGGGTGCAATGGTCCGTAGGTTTGGCAATAACGAAAGCAAGCATCCGGATTCTGAACCCACTTGCTTCTACTGGTGATATCCAAAAGTCTCTCGAAGAACTGGCAAAGGATATGCAAGAAGGTCTTGCAGCTGCTGATCGTGGCGATAATGACCGCGCTAATATTTACGACAAGTCTGCTTTGAACAAGGTGATTTGGAATACTCGTTTCGAGCGTGATCGTCACGTCTTGGGCAAGGCAAAGTTTGCTGATTACAATGCGTTGAACAAAGAAATCACCAAGGCTGTTGGCGTATGGTTCCGGGTTAGCGCTACCTATGCTGAAGTGAAGACGACGATGGCTAATCTTGACCTTGCTTTGACAAAAGCCAAGGACGCTGCTTTGCGTAACGTAAACAAGCTGCCAAAGAAGTAATTTCTTTTCTCAATAGCTAAAACTAAATTACAAATGCTTTGCGGAGATGCTTGAAATTAAAGCATCTCCGCAAAGCATAATGAGTCGTATCCAGCTCCTCACGGATTGTGGTTTTCGTCAGCTCGTCGAAAAGTGGGAAAGCTTGGAAACTACCACTTTGCGTTTAGTGTAAAATTTCACACTAAATATTTCGAATATGGACCTTTTGTTGTTTTGCGTTTTGCTGTGCGAGTTTCAGGTTTATTGCTTCTGTGTTGGTAATGCGAAACTTTAGATTTGCCTAGTATCGAGGTATTTTTCGCTTATTATTGGGTTTTGCAACATAAATATTTCGATCCTACTGCACGCTGCAAAGTGTGATTTTGTCTTTCTGGGATAATAATTTAACATTAACTTTCTGGTGGGTTAGTGGTTAATTTCATCTGCAGCTACAACCTTGTTTTTTGGAATGACTTAAAAATACTTATTGTTGATACTTCAAATTTTCCTCTGTAAGCGATAGATTACTTAGGGTAGCCTAATTTCCGTGCTGCCTAAGTGATTTGGACGCCCGATTCACACCTGCTGTGATTCAGTCCGCACTTAAACTATTACAGAGGAAGAAACTTCAGTGACTTCAACTTCTTTTCTTCATGGCAAGTTAAGCCGTTGCGCATTAGCAACATTGGCAGCGTTCGGGTTCGTCGTTGCTAGTACCTATCCTGCGGCAGCAGAGACATCTGCGCCAAAGTCCGACTCTGGTGCGAAAGTAGATATTGCATCACTTCCAGTGAAAGGCGGGCAGTTAAACTGGTCCTTGCGTAGATCATTTACTAAGTATGCGGGAGGATCACGAGAATTCATTGACGGAGCTACTGAAAGTGCTCCAGACAAAGGTTATCGTTTTCCGCTTACCGCAGTTAAGTCTGAAAATGGGCGGACTGTGGCTTCATACCGTGGTGGCACAAAATTCCGTGCACACTGCGGTTCGGACGCGGAAGAGTCTTGTATCTTAAAAACAGATATGTGGAACCTTAGTGTAGTGCTAAACGAAGGTAATGGTCTTGCAGATCAAAACTGCAAATATCAAAAGTTTGATAAAGATACCAAAAAATGGTCCACAATCGAAGAACCGAATTGTGCCTATATTCAAGGCGAATTCATCTCTGGAATGGGCAATCCCCCCTATACTCCGTTCGCTTCACAAAATAGACCTGAGTCTTCCGCAGTTGAAAAATGGGCACCGGAAGGGAAACTGGTTTCCAAAGGGCCTGAGCCGCTAGTGCGGCTTGACCTAAAAGGAATTAAGCCAGAAAAAGCACAAGACGGCACAATTATTTATCGCGACGTACCTACCTATCTTCTTGAAGGCGGAAACGCGATGATGGGCTGGCAGTATGGATATGATCAGCCCATGGAGAAAGTTACCTTCTCATACAATCCTGGCGGGGTTATTGAAAAAGAAGCAGATCTTTCCGCGAAAGATAAAAAGTTCGCACCGGCTGATTCGTACTCAGATAAAGCTCCAGAAAAGTTGTCGAAAATCTTGCCTCGTCGAATTGGCAAGATTGGATCCGAAATTATTGTAGCTACTCCTTATACTGGTTTTACATTGCTGAATAGTAAGCTGCAAGAGGGCGGTGAAAAATCGAAACATTCGGCGATGCTGCCATA
Source organism: Arcanobacterium hippocoleae (assembly GCF_031456295.1). Classification (NCBI taxonomy): domain Bacteria; kingdom Bacillati; phylum Actinomycetota; class Actinomycetes; order Actinomycetales; family Actinomycetaceae; genus Arcanobacterium; species Arcanobacterium hippocoleae. The sequence goes on along the minus strand of NZ_JAVDUJ010000001.1, from coordinate 1,284,549 downwards.
TAATCCAGTATTCACCGTCGCTGAGAATTACGTCTATTTTGCAAAGACGAGTAAGCCCCCGAAAAACAACGACCCCATGTATGATTTCACGAAAGCAGCTGGCTCTGAGGTTTATCGTGTTCCGGTAAGTGGTGCAGCTTTCGGTAAAGAAGAGCTTGTAAAGAGTGTTCATGGAGTAATTACTGGCTTAGCTTATAACCCGAAAACGAAACTGGTAGGTGTAGTTTCGGTGGAAAAAGCCGCCAAGAACGATAAAGACGGTCAAAAGAGTTACGGGTATTTCACCGCAATTAAAGCAGATAAAACTGTTGTAGTAGAAAAGCGTCTCCCGCTAAATAAGGAAGTTTTGACAAAGTTCCCGCATACGATGAAGGAAACGGTTTTTGGAAAGACGAGCTATGTGGGGAATGCAGTACTGCTTGCCGCCGCTGATGGTTCATGGATTTACTATGCGGCACAAAATGTGAAAGATACCGATCCAAAATCAAAGTACACGGTAGTCGGACGAGCTGATGCTTACTCGAATCATAACCACAATAATTTGTTGTATCGAATTACTTCCGATGGAACTGCAACTTACCTGGAAGGATCAGATACTCCGCGCAGTTATGCCGATCAGGCAATGCCGTTCTTTGCTTTTGATGGAGTAAATCTGGTTCGGTACAACACTGAAAAAGCCGGTTTATCGCGGATGCAGGTTTTGAAATATAGTGACGGCAAGCTGACTACGCTTATTCCAGAGAGCCGTTTCGGTAATGCTATTGGCACTGCGACTGCCGCAATTGATCCGGCAAGCTGGGGCATTGGTGTGATTACACTTGATACACGGCGCGGAAAATTAGTGCAAATTGCACCTTCTGGGCGTGTAGTAGCAGAACAAGATATCCCAGGTGGAACATTTTCTGCGACATCTATTCAGCATCAAGGAAGCGCAATATTTGATTCAGCGAGTGGTATTTTATATGTGCCAATGCTGGGAACAGATGGAAAATTTAAGATTGGCAAATTCCAACGATCTGCAAACTATGTTGAACCAGTTGCAGAGCAGGTTCTTGGTACTGAACTTGATCCGTATGTAGATCGCGGAAATCCGAATGCACAGCCGCCAAATTCTGAACAGCCTGCAGCAGAAGTTCCAGCACCCGCAGATGGAAAGCCGCAAACTTTGCCAAACTCCAGTACGGTGCAAAATCACAATAACGCTGCCGACTCTACGAATAAGCAAAATGTGACTGCGAAAGTTAAGCAAGATTTACCGGCAAACAATGTAGCTGCTGGTGCTGATGCAAAGATCGCGCAGCTTTCAAAGACGGGCAGTTCAGCTGCAATCGCTGGCGGAATCGCACTTTCCTTCCTTGCAATGGGCGGAATTTGCGTGGCCTGGATATCTGCACGGAATCGTGCTGCGCTGAAATCAGAGTGAGATCCAGTTTGATGCTGGTGTCTTTCGCGAAAAACTGAAAATAAATTAAATCAACACATAAAACACATAAAAGTAAATCAACGGAAAGGATCGCCAAATGGCATCCACGCTTCGGAAATCATACTCAGCGCTGCTGGCTTTAGCAGTGCTGTGCTGTGCAGCTTTTATTGCACAGCCGGTGGCAAACGCAGCTGAGCAACAGCAAAATATTAAATCTTCCACTCTCGAATGGGGAGTGAAGAACAGCTTTCTCAATTACATCGTTAACTTCAAAGCCTTTGGTGGATACTATGAAAAGAAGGATGGTGTAACAGATAACGGTGGAAAAGCTGGTAAAGATTTGACATTCAATTGGCCAGGAGCTTCTACTGGCGGATTCGATGCAAAAAATTCAGGTACTTTGAAGTTCTCTGGCTCACTTTATTTCAACTCGCATAAAAGTATTTTAGAGACAACTTTCTCTGACCCACAGATTACAATTGAAGGCTCCACAGCAAAGCTTTCGGTAGCAGTAAAGGGACGTCCTTATAAAGACCCCTTCACAAAGATGGAAATTAAAGATTACGGACGGATGACTATTGCTGAATATGCTGATGTGAAAGTAGTGCAAGACGGAAATAACGTCACTATTACCGCAGGTACGGGCGAGATTACGACACAGGGAAAAATAGCTTTTGGCGAAGTCTTCTATCAAGTGGGAGATCCAATTAATGGTTTCACAGTGAATCTGACTACGGAATCAGCAAACGAAAAGCCTGCACCAAGTGCAGGTGCTTCGGAAAATCCTGCAACCCCGAATAATCCGCAGCCTGGGAAAGATGAACCAAAATCTGAAACAACCGGAAAACCGGCATTAACAGCCCAAGTTACGAGTGCAACTAAAGCGGGTTTGAACGTAAAAGCAGCAGTTACCAATGTAACTTTACGAGCAGCTGCTAACGTACCGGACACAAAGAAAGATGATGCCGGCGTATATTTCGCAGTAATCGCGAAAAACGATCTTGATTCTTTGCGGAGCAATCCAAAGGCCGCAGCCGGTGTCGCTTTCGTATCTAAGAAGATGCTGAAAGGGACGACAGCAGAAGCTACGATCAAAGTTCCGGCAGCGAAAATTGATTCTACGAAAGAATACACCGTAGTAGCGTGGAGAGCACACGGAATGCTGAATGATGCGCGGCTGCTTGCGGCAGCTCCGCTGGCCGTCAGCGCAGAACAGTTCGCAGCTGTGTTCCCGGAAAAAGTAGTGCAGCCGGGAGAAACTTCCACACCAGCTCCGGCTCCGGCAGTTAATCCCGGAAAAACTCAAGCCGAGATTAATGCGGCGCAGTGCCGCGATTTAGCAGCGCAAGTAGCACAGCGTTCTACCAAAAAGATCGTCGCTAATGGTTCACTTAATTGGGGCGTGCGTGACTCTTTCACTGCTTATATCCGTGGTGCTATCGCGAAAGGAAAGATTGAAAGCTCGATCTGGAACGGTACTACGTTTATTTGGCCAAGCGCCGGCGGAACCTATGATACTGCTACGAAGAGCGGTACTTTTAAGTATGGCGGCACCGCACATTTTACTGGGCACAATGGAATCCTTGATGTAACTATTTCTGCTCCGATTGTTACGATCAACGGTGGTACAGGTACGCTGTCCGCTTATTTGAAAGCAACTAACGTAGAAGGAAAATTAGTGCAAAACGGGCGCGTAAATCTCGCTACTCTCAGTGGAATTTCGGTAACTGCTGCAGGCAACTCTTTCTCCTTTACGGTTAAGAATGCAACTCTTACAAGTGCTGGAACTGCTGGATTCGGTGGCTTCTATCCAGTGGGTGAGCCATTGAATAGCCTCAGCGGAAAGGGAACATTGAGTGCACAGTATCAGATTCAAAAGAGTGCAGACGGTGTTTGCACAATCGTACAGTATGGAGCTAATGGTGCTGTAGTATCTCAGGGGCAAAACGTTAAAACCCTGAGCCAAACAGGTGGCGCAGTATTGCCTGCTGTGACTATTGCTTTGCTTCTTGTCGGTCTTGGTGCTTTGGCATTACTCGCTAAAAAGCGCATAAATATCCACTAATTAAAACCGACATTTAGTTGGGTGAAAAGGGTAGGTGTGCAGTAGCAATATAATGCACTGCACACCTACCGAAATTATGTTAATAAAACAATCTGTTTGGAGAATATAGTGAAAAGATTCGCAGTACTCCTAGTCGCAATTATTACTTTAGCCAGTGCATGTTCTGCTCATGTGAAAGAGGAAAAAGAGACAGTAGCAAGTAAAGATAAGTCGGTCAGTGTCGAGAAAAAAGCAACTTCACTTCCTGACCCGCGGGAAATTACGGGTCTATCTGCTGTGGAAGGAATACCTGATCCGGCGGTAATTGAGGGTGAGTTCTCACAAAAGCTTCCGGTAACCGTCACTGATGTAGAAGGAAGGTCAGTAACAATTACCGATACTTCACGCATTCTGGCTCTTGATATTACGGCCACTCTTTCACGCACAATTATTGCACTTGGCTTTGGTGATTCGATTGTGGGACGGTCAGTGTCTTCTACAGAAACAATGCTGGCAGATTTGCCGGTAGTAAGTTCTGACGGGATAGCATTGAACGCTGAAGCAATCTTGAATCTGCATCCGACGGTTGTTTTTACCGACCGCACTCTTGGGCCGCCAGAAGTTATTTCACAAATTCAAGCTGCCGGGATTCCCGTAGTCATTACTGAATCAGATCATTCTGTTGATACGGTTGGAACTGAAATTGAGGCGGTAGCATCCGCTCTTGGTGTGCCCGAAGCTGGTAAGGCTCTGTCAAAGCGTGCCGAGCAGGAAATTACTGCTGCAAAAGAGCAGATTGCGAAATGGGCGCCGAAAGATCCATTAAAAATTGCGTTTCTTTATGTGCGCGGTACAGCTGGAGTGTTCTTTATTTTTGGCGGTGAAGAATACGGGGCAATTGATCTCATTGAAGGTGTTGGCGGAGTTGATATTGCAGCGAAAACTGGAATTACAGGGCTTACACCAGCAAATGCGGAATCTTTACTTGCAATGAATCCGGAAGTTATTTTCACAATGACTGGAGGTTTGGAATCAACAAAAGGTATGGAAGGTCTTTTAGCAAGACCTGGTGTTTCTTCTACGATTGCGGGTAAGAAACAGCGAGTTGTGACGATTCCGGACGGTCTGTCATTAGCTTTCGGTCCGCAAACAGGCGATGTGCTGCTTGCAGTTGCACGTGCATTGTATGGGGTGAAATAAGTGAATCAACCGAATATCGCTAAGGGTAAAACAGTTGGAGAGCCGCAAGTAGGCGTGGAAAAAATACAAGCGGATTCGGAAAATGTAACCTGCGGCGCGCAAACTCTTACAAGTGGCTTATCTCGGCGTAAGCGTCGGCGGGCAATCACTTTTTTGATCCTGACATTATCTCTTGTGCTGCTCGTATTTCTTTCAGCTGGAATTGGGCAATTTGCGATTTCTCCAAGTAATGTGCTGCGCGGATTTTTCGCGTACTTCGGTTTTACGGAGCCACCGAAAGATCCGTTGATTATGGCAACTTTATGGAATATTCGTTTCCCGCGAATTGCGTTAGCGATTCTTGTTGGTGCTGCGCTGGCAGTGGCAGGAGCGGTAATGCAAGCAATTTTCTCTAATCCGCTTGCTGAACCAGGTGTGATTGGCGTTTCAGCCGGCAGCGCCGTCGGTGCATCAATGGCAATCGTCTTTGCGCCCTATGCCTTTGGCGGATTTTCTGTGCCGGGAGCAGCGTTTTTGACTGGACTCCTGGCTGCTTTTACCGTCTATATGCTTTCTTTCTCAGCTGGAAAAACCGAGCCGCTGACACTAATCCTGACCGGAATTGCTGTTACTGCGGTTGCGACGGCACTGACTTCGATTGCAACATATATTGCTCCTGCTACTGCACGTGATCAAATCGTGTTTTGGCAAATGGGATCCTTCGGTGCCGCAAACTGGATGCAGGTAGGAGTAGTTGGGGCAGTAGTGCTTACGGGTCTGATCTGGAGTGTGTTGATTGCACGCAAGCTTGACCTGCTTGCACTTGGTGAACGTGCAGCAGGGCATATTGGTTTGAATGTGCAAGGTTTACGTACCTGCGCAATCGTACTCACTGCTTTGCTTACTTCTGCTGCAGTAAGCTATGCTGGCGTGATTGCTTTTGTGGGTTTAATTGTTCCACACGTATTACGTCTTGCAATGGGGCCGTTAAATAGTTATCTGCTCCCAGCTGCTTTGCTTGGCGGAGCAGTACTGCTTACCGGTGCGGATCTTTTAGCGCGCACAATTATTCCTTTTTCTGACCTGCCGATTGGGATTTTCACTGCGCTTGTCGGCGGTCCAGTATTCTTTGTATTGCTTCGCCGGAACTTGCGCGGAGCGAGGAAAGCAAACTGATGAGTCATAATCTTAATACTTTAGAATCTGATGTGTCTATGAGCGATACGAGAATAAATAATCAGCCGATGCTTCGCGCAGATAATGTTTCTTTTTCTTACGGCACTCGTGAAATTCTGCATGAAGTTTCGCTAGATGTGTATTCTGGAGAAATTATTGGTGTGCTTGGACCAAATGGCACAGGTAAATCTACTTTGCTGGGAGTGCTCACTGGTGATCTTTCAGTGCAGCACGGCGTGGTTCAAATTGGTGGGAAATCCTTGCAGGAGTACACGCGCCAAGAGCTTGCACGCACACGTTCGGTAATGCCGCAGGCAAGCGAGTTTCCATTTTCTTATTTGGTTTATGATGTTGTTTCGATGGGGCGTTCAGCTTGGGGCACATCTGAAGCGGAAAATGCGCAGATCGTCCGAAATGCGATGCAATGTACTGATGTTGCAAAGATGGAAGATCGGGATATCATGACTCTTTCTGGTGGTGAAGCAGCGCGCGTCACCTTAGCGCGGGTGGTGGCACAGGAGGCGCGGGTAGTGTTTCTTGATGAGCCGACGGCTGCACTCGATATTGCACACCAGGAACGTACAATGCAATTGTGCCGGAATATGGCGAAAAATGGTGACGCAGTGATTGCAATTATGCATGATATTCAGCTTGCGGCAGCATACTGTGATCGAATTTCTTTGCTGAAATCCGGAAGGGTGGTTGCGTGTGGGACGCCAAGTGAAGTATTGACAAGTGAGCAATTGAGCTTTGTTTATGATTGGCCGATTCGTGTAATCCCACATGGTAATGGAGCGATTGCGATTGTTCCGGAAAGATCATGATTTTCGGGAGTTACTAAGCTAAATTGGCGTAGTTGCAACTGTGATCCTTGCGCAGATCAGAAGGTCGAGAAATTTACGTTTCCAAAATTGACGAAAGTCATTGCAAATAGATGACTGCACGCACTGCAAAGTGCGGAAAAGTTTATTCATAATCGAAATATGGATAAAACAAGAAAAGCTCTCGAACTAGTTTCAGTTAAGAAACATTTCGGAAAAATTCGTGCCGTCGATGGTATCTCACTCGATGTGCAGGCAGGTACTGTGCTGGCATTATTAGGTGCAAACGGTGCAGGAAAAACAACTACACTGGATTTGATCCTGCATCTGAATAAACCAGATGCAGGTGAAATTCGTGTCCTCGGTAGGCGGCCGAAAGAAGCAATTGCCGCAGGTGAAATTGCTGCAGTACTGCAAACGGGTGGGCTCCTAAATGATATGTGTGTCGGTGAAGTCATCTGGTGGATCGCAAGTACTTTCGGAAAGCAGATAGCGAATAAAGAAAATTGCGAACGTGTAATGCAGATCGCAAAAATCACTGAACTTCGTGATCGAAAAATTGGCAAATGCTCCGGCGGTGAACAGCAGCGCATAAAATTTGCACTCAGCTTGCTTTCTGATCCTGAAATCCTTGTACTCGACGAGCCGACAGCAGGCATGGATGCAAATGCACGGCATGAATTCTGGAAAGTAATGCAAGCACAAGCGGCAAAAGGGAAAACGATAATTTTTGCTACACACTATTTGCAAGAAGCGCAAGATTATGCCGATCGGATCGTGTTAATGCAACACGGAAAAATTATCGCAGATGGCACCGTCGGCGAGATTACTGCACAGCAACAGCGAAAAATTACTTTCACAGTACCGCCTGCGGAAATTGATCCCACGATACATGCTCTTACTGTGCGCTTCCCAGAACTGAAGATCACGCAAATTGGTGATTGGCGACTGATGATCGAAACACAAAATTCTGACGAATTTGCACGTGAGCTTTTACAAATACCCGCAGTTTCAAATTTGGAAATTGCTGCGCCGTCGCTAGAAACAGCATTCTTCACGCTTACCCGCACAGATACACAAAAGCAAGACGAAAGCGAAAACAAAACGGAAAGCAGTATCCAGAAACACAATAAAAATCAGCAAAACGCAAAAATTGCACAAGATCAGACCGTAAACGGAGATGCATCATGAACCGCTCACTGACAACGAAAATCTTTAGTTTAGAACTGAAGCGAACCTTTCGCGCTCCCGAGTTCCTGTTTTATACGATCGCGCTTCCGTCAGTGATGTATCTGATATTTGGTGCTTTAGCGAATTATGGAAAACTTCCGGTAGGAGATACCGAAACTAATTGGTCGTTTATCATTATGGCAAACATCGCTGCTTATGGCGCGATCCTCGCAACTACATCAGTAGCAGCTGATGCGGCAGTTGAATGGATCCAGGGATGGGGGCGGCAGATTGCGCTCACTCCGCTGAAAAGCAGCAGCTTCATCAAAATGAAGGTAAGTTTGGGGGCTGCAATTTCACTACTGCCGATCACAGCGATTTTCATTATTGGTGCAAGTACGACGGCGCAAGCAGAGCTAAAAGACTGGTTTATGACTGCATTAGTGCTTTTTATTGGAGCGTTTTCTTTTGGCTTTTACGGAATTGCAGCAAGTTTGATCTTTCGCTCTCAAAACGCCGTTTCGATTGCTACCGGGTTAACTACACTGTTTGCATTTGGCGGAAACTTATTCACTCCTCTTGAGGGTTTTTTACTTGATCTGGCAAGGTTTTTCCCAGGATACGGATATGGTGTATGTGTGCGGTACCTGGCAAGTGAAGGTACCCAAATCACGATGAATGGAAATTCATATACGGAAAGTCTCACGGTTGGGATGATTAATTTTGCTGCGTGGACGATAATTTTCCTGTTGCTTGCGCTTTTCGCGTGGAGGCGCGCAAGAACACGTCGATGATCGGCTTTGAATAGCACACAATACACACGGAAGTGAAAGAACTGGAAAAGTAATGTCATATACGCGAAAAGAAATTATTTTCAGTAGCTTAATGAGTTACATTTGGCTTATTTTTCTCTACAATCCAATTATGGCAGCGCTGGAATTGCCAGTCAGCTTCCGGATAATTTCCCTGATTCTCACTGGTCTGTTTGCATTGGCGGATATTTGCACACTTGCATTTTCGTGGATTGATGCATCAGTTGGTGAGAAAAATTATCAATATTTTGACGGAAAACATGCACTTCGGTACGATACTTTGATTTCTTTTCTGATACAGGTAGTACTCGTGGCGGCACAGATGCCATTTCTGGGAATCATGCAAAGTCTGAATTTTCTCCCATTCTTGGTGGCTGCTGCTACATTCGCACTTCCGCAGCTGACTGCAGGTATTACCGGAATCGGAATGGTGGCAGTTTCTTTTCTAATTCCATATTTATTTGATCCGACAAAACCCTACATTTCAGACTCATTTTTCTCGACGTTATTTGTGTTTCTTCTTGTGAGTGGAATTGCGTTTTCGGTTCGTGCCTCAGTGGAAAGTGAGCAGCGGAAACTGAAAACAGCAATTCTGGAAGAGCGAAATCGGCTTGCAGAAGATGTGCATGATGTATTAGGGCACACGCTTACCGTCATCGCGTTAAAAACCGAATTGGTAGCGAAAATTGCCGGAAAAGATCCGCAGCGGGCACAGGCTGAGTTGCGTGAAATAAATCAATTGGCGCGAGAATCGATTGAAGAAGTTCGTTCTACCGTGCTCGGATTGAAAGTGCATGATTTTAGTTCTGAACTAAAATCCGCAACCTATGCTTTGGAGACTGCAGGGGTCAAGGTAATTCAGCAAGGTGTGGAGGTGACGAAGCTAACTCCGCAAAAGAGCGTTATTTTTGCCTGGGTGGTTCGAGAAGCAACGACGAATATTATTCGCCACGCAAACGCAGCTAATGCGATGATTAAATGGGACGAAAAAACATTGCTGATAGCAGATGATGGAAAAGGAATTTCATCTAACACGGTAGGCGGTCAAGGGCTGGCAGGTTTGAAAGACCGAGTATCACGTGTGGGAGGAATTGTGAAAATCATAAATATTCAGCAGGCACAACAAAAACTGGAAACAGTAATTGGACTGTGTAACATCCCAGATTCGGGCACAATTGTTGAGGTGAGCTTTTGAGTAGTGAAAAAATCCGGGTGGTTTTAGCTGATGATCAGGCATTAGTGCGCGGAGCGATTGCTGCACTTCTCGAATTAGAAGACGATATTGAAATCGTCGGGCAAGCAAGTAACGGTCGAGAATTGCTGGCAGTAATACGTGAAGTTATGCCGCAGGTAGCCGTTGTAGATATTGAAATGCCTGATATGGACGGAATCACGGCAACAAAGAAAATTATGCAGGCACAGCAAAGCGGGATCGCTACAGATACAAAAATACTGATTTTGACCACATTTGGGCGTCCTGGATATTTGAAACGCGCTCTTGCTGCGGGGGCGAAGGGTTTTCTGGGAAAAGAGACTCCGGCAGCGGAATTAGCGCAAGCGGTACGCAAAATCGCCAGCGGTGGCACGCAGGTGGATGTGAAACTCGCTGCACAATCTCTTTTTGAAGGCGATAATCCGTTAACTGAGCGAGAAATCGAAGTATTGCGGGCAGTTGAAAAAGGGATGCGGATAAAAGATATTGCCGGAGCAGTACATTTAAGTGCAGGCACAGTAAAGAATTATCTTTCAAATGCGATTTCCAAAACGGGTGCACAAAATTCGGCTGGTGCAGCGCGAACCGCGCGCGATAACGGATGGCTTTGAGCTCGTTCGTGTACCAAATTTTCGTGCACACGAAATCAGTAGCTTGCTGGATTCTGCGATGAATCGCGAAAACGATGTGGCTTGATACTGTGTATGCGTGAATTTGCGGACGATAGGCGGCAAATTATTTTGATCCAAATGATGTAAAAACGAGCAGCACGGGAGAGGGGGGGGCGAAACCCGCATTGGCGGTTTTTCGATATTTACTCCCGCGCTGCTCGTCTGATTTTAATCAAACCCTGTTGCGCCTAAATTCGCAGATTTTACTTTTCTACTGCTTCCTTCGCTGCTGCTACTTTTTCTTCAGCGGCTTCCTTCAGTTCGGCAGCTTTTTCACCAGCGTCTTCGGCTAGTTTTTCAGCAGCATGCTTCGCCTGGGATACTTTTTCTTCAGCAGCCTCTTTTACATCCTCAGCCTGCTGTGCTAAATCTTCTTTCACAGCTTCGGTATCAAGCCCTTCAGCATCATCCCAGTATGCTTCAGCCCAGGGATCTTCTTCTGGCTCGCTCCGCTTCCATGCGTAATACCCAGCGGCTGCGGCTGCGCCGGCAATCAACACAAAGAATACCCCTTTGCGGCTCTTCTTTTCCTGCTGCGGGAAGAACTTGGCAAGCTCAGTACCGGCAAGCGCTTTTTGAATATCTTGCGATGCTGAAGCTGACAGCTTCTTTGTAGATTTTGCTAACTTTTTCGCGTCTTTTCGGTAACGCTTTGCTGCTTTCTTTGCCTTCTTTTCCGCCTTCTTCCGAGCGCGGCGAGAAAGCTTCTTGCCTTCTTCGGCTAACGGAGTAAGTGATTCAGATGCAGCAGCAGCGGCAGTTTTTACACCTGCAGTAGCACTTTCTACAAGCTTATCCTTGCCCTCTGCAACTTTTTCGCTGAGACTTTGCGCAATCGGCGCTACTTTTTCTTTCAAATCTTGTGCCATAGGAGAAACCTTCTCTTTCAAATCCTGTGTTACTGGAGTAATTTTTTCTTTAATTTCCTGCGCTACTGGAGTGACGGCCTTGCCGACTTCTTCAATTTTCGGCCCAGCCCAATCACGAAGCTTTGCTACGCCCGTCTCTGCGCTGCTCAGGGCAGTTTCGAGTGCTCCTGCAAAGACCTCCTGGGCAGTATCTTTCAAATCCGCTACCGTGGCCTGTTTTTTAGCTTTGCGGGAGGTAAGCAAATCACATACTTTTGCCATTTTGGCCTCCATATCTTCGGCACAACGTGCCGACTCAAGGTGACGGTTACTTGCGAGGAGAGAATTTTGCAGCGAGAAAAATTGTTTCCTAATTTCTCCACAGCTTTCCCCGTCAGAAATTTCGCTTATACATAAGACTATGTGATTTTTTCTTTGATCTGCATGCTTTTACGTAAATTCAGCTAATGGCAAGCAATCTTTTCGGTGCGCGAAAGGATTTGTTTCGATCTTTGTGTTGCAATGGAAGTTCGCGATTGCCGATAGCGAAAGTGGTAATAGGATTTTGGAAGGATTCGCGCCAAGTGTGTTGAGTGTGGAAAAATGATGTTTATGAAAGCTACATTAAAGACCAATTTTGGCAATATTGAAGTAGAGCTATACCCGCAGTATGCTCCGCAAACTGTCGCAAACTTTGCTGAGCTTGCAACGGGAAAGCGTGAATGGATTGATCCGCAAACTCGTGAAAAGACGATGCGTCCACTGTATGACGGTACGATTTTCCATCGGGTGATTGATGGTTTCATGATTCAGGGCGGCGATCCGCTTGGTACTGGTACTGGTGGTCCAGGTTATCGTTTTGGTGATGAATTCTCGCCAGAAGTTAACTTTACTGCGCCTTATATGTTGGCAATGGCAAATGCTGGCCCGGGTACGAATGGTTCACAGTTCTTCATTACTGTCGCGCCAACTACCTGGTTGCAAAATCATCACACTATCTTTGGTAAGGTCACTGACGAAGCTTCACAGGCAGTTGTGGATCAGATTGCCACCACGCCAACGGGCGCAATGGATCGTCCACTTGAGAACGTCGTGATCGAAACAATTACAATTGACGAATAATTTCTTTTTCGATTTTATCGAAGGCGGGTCTGCAAGCAGGCTCGCCTTTCGTCTCATTCCAAAGCATTTATCAGGGCTAAATTGACTACTAAACAGTAGAGTTATTCCGCAGATGTTTTCTGCCAGGCGGATTTGTGTGAGATCGATTCGTTCGAAAATTTGCGGTAGATGATTTTTTGTACGGCGAGAATTGTGACAAGCTGAAATGAACGGAGCATGAATGCGTAATTATGATGATTTCCGATTTAATAATGGTGCTAATTCTTGGCGTCGAAAATTGGCTGGAATCTTTGGAGCGTCTTCGGGAAAAGCGGCTAACGTTACGCAAATTATTATTGTTGTGACGATTGCTTTCTATTTACTTACGATGGTGTTTAAGTGGGTGTATTTAGATTTGCTCTTTTATCCGCCACTTGCATTCATTGAACCGTGGCGGTTTCTCACTTCTGCGCTTTTACATGCTGATTTTATGCATATTTTCTTCAATCTCTACTCACTGTGGCTGCTTGGTAGTGTAGTTGAGCCGATATTTGGCAAATTTAAGTTTGCGGGGCTCTATCTTTTCAGTGCGATTATCGGTAGTTTCTTCGTATATGGCTATGCCTTGCTTTTTGGGCAGATGCAAATAGCTTTAGTGGGTGCTTCCGGTGCGATTTTTGGTCTTTTTGGGGCGATGCTGATCTTAACGCGGCACGTAAAAGGGAACTCCACCGGGATCATGATTTTACTCGGAATCAATCTATTAATTGGCTTGCTTAATCCTCAAATTTCGTGGCAAGCACATCTGGGAGGGTTTCTTGGGGGCGCATTCTATACGTGGTGTTTGCTTGAGCTGAAAATGTTGCAGCGGAATGCTCGAAACTACTAGAGCGCTGATTTAACAATTTGTTTTAGTTATTTGCGCGCTGTGGATGATCGCAGCCGGTGGAAAGTTGATCCACAGCGAAAGCTCTTTCTGGCATCCAGAAATATGGATATTTCCGCAGGTCAAAGGAATTACACCGATGTAATTATCCACAAGTAAATTCACAGCTGTGGAGAATTACAATGATGTAATTTCGGGTTGGTGATCGCAATTTACGATAATTTATTTCGGCTTCATCATTACGAATAAAAACACATCGCCGGAATCTGTGGAGAAACCAGCGATGTGCAGAAACGAATCACTAATCGATTGACTGTTGTTAACCCAAGATGGATTTACTTCCAGCCCATCGTCATCAGGAAACCAACGAGCATTAAACCAATCCCTACAAACAGATTAATATTTCCATTGGTAAGACCAGGAATTGGCCATGCGCCATTCGTGACGTACGCCGTCACAATCACGAGTAAACCAATAATTGCAAACGCCACCATGACCGGCGCCCACCAGCGCGGTGATTGCGCCGGTAACTGGGTGTGTTGTGTTTCCGTAGTGCGACGAGCCTTTATTTTTTCGGCTGCTACTACCTTTTTCCGCTTTTTAGATTCAGGCATCTCAAATCCTTAATTACAAGATCGGGATAATTGTGTCTATTTATCTTTAGAATATCGGCATTATGCGAATTAGCGAAATGAAATCCGTATCTAGTGCGCCAAAACGCAGATTCTGCTGCATTTAGATTTTCAACTATCGGCGATAAATCATTTCACGCTAGAATTTCCCAGAGTAGACTTGCCGCTAACGATCAAAAATGCTTTATAGCGCATCACCCAAGAATCAGGGTATTTGAAAGGAATCACGTAGTGAACTCAGATAATATGGTCGGTAATTCGCAATTAGTATTGCAGCTGCCGAGAGATGCTGCTTCAGAATATCCAGATGGAACTGAGAAGAAGCCGCTACCGGTGCGCAGTGAGCCGCGCCATGCCCGTAATCCACAGCGGAGAAAACGCGGTTTCTTTTCAACACTTTTACTTATTATTGGTGAACTTTTGATGACTGCCGGGATCGTAATCGGATTGTTTGTGGTTTGGACTATCTGGTGGACGAACGTCGTCAGTAATCATGCGCTGGAACAAGAAACAATCGAGATTCAAGAGCAATTCGGTGAGTTGCCGCCAGTCAAAGCAGCACCAGCTCAGGCAGGCGAGCCGCCGAAAGTGGCGCCAGTGGGCAATGGAAAAACGATTGGGATTATCCGGATTCCTGCATTCGGTCTGGATAATCAAACTCCGATCAAAGAAGGCGTCGATAAGTGGATTCTTGATCAAGGTGTATTCTCACACTATGAAGAAACAGCCATGCCGGGCGAGATCGGTAATTTTGCGACGGCTGCACACCGCGATATTTACGGTTCCCGTTTACGTGACGTACACAAGCTTGAAGCTGGCATGCCCGTGATCGTTGAGACGCAAGATGCATTCTTGGTATATAAGATTCTCAGTTATGAAATCGTCACGCCAAAAGATGTATATACGATTGCGCCAGATCCTTTTGCAGCAAAAAAGTCTTGGCAGAGCAGTGGTACTGTTCCAGCACAGCATCCAACGCGTCGCTTACTCACGCTTACTACATGCGATCCAATCATGGTTGCCTCACATCGCTATATTGTTTACGCTGAGTTTGATTATTGGACCAAACGTGCAGATGGTTTACCGAAGGAACTGCTTGATAATAACGCTTTGCAAAAGCTTGGTGCGCAAGGCGCAGACGCTGCAGTTGTAAAACCACAGGTGCTTGCAATGAGTGGGGTAAAAGAAGCATTGAAGCAAGAATTTTCGACATTCCGCCCAGTGGCAGTGAAGGAGAACTAAGATGTATGGATTTATTTGGCGGCATTTGCCTGGTCCAACATGGCTAAAATTCATTGAAGCACTGATTATGATCGTTGGAATTGTGGCATTCCTTTTCTTCTATGGATTCCCGTGGATCAGCGAAAATACAAATCTCGGTTCAGTAACAGTGGATTAAAACGGAATATTTTGCAAAAAGGCAGCTGCTACATGTAAATACGGTGCAAGGTTTAGATGCACAATTTACTCCGTTTATTTTATTCAGCAACAAGTAAAATTGCCTTAATAATATCTCAGCCCTGCCGGTCTTGAACCGAGCAGGGCTGAGATATTATTAGCTGGCGCTGCTGATCTCACGGAGTGGAATTATTGCCACCGGCACCAGTGCCGTTGCCGGTACCGTCATAACCACCGTTATTGCCAGATCCACTGGAATTTTCGCCTGAATTATTATTCGGATTATCCTCAGACTCAGGATTCGGCGAAGAAGGCACTTGCGGAGCTGGTTGCGGACCATCCGAAATCACTAAAGTGATTCGCGTATTGTATGGAACCTTCCCAGCTAACGGCTCCTGACGCAGCACAGTGCCTTGCGGAGCCTCATTGTGTTCTCGATTCGAATCAAAGTTCAGCTTTAGTTGATTCAGTTCGTTCTGTGCGTTTTCGAGTGTCTTGCCCACTAAGTTCGGCAGAGAAACTTCGCCACTGGCTACAATCAGCTGTACTGCAGATCCGCGTGAGACTTTCGATCCGGCGGAAGGCTCGGTAGCAAATACAATTCCTTCTGCCGTACCCGCGTGATCATCTCGCTTTACAGTACCTATCTCAAGCCCGAGTGCTTTTAACTGCCTAATTGCCGCTTCTTCCGTCACGTTTCCGCTAGTTAAATCTGGAATCGCAACCTCACCTGCGCCAGAAGAAAAATGTACCGTCACTTCCGTGCCACGCTTTACTTCTGCCCCGACTTTCGGGTCGGAAGACACAAATAAACCAGCTGGGATTTTTGGATCTTCTACCGGCTCACCCTGCACGAATACCAGCCCAGCGTCTTCAAGCAATTGCCGTGCCCGTACCTGATTACTATCTTTCAGATTTGGCACTGCCACCACGGCTTTCTCAACAGCAGAATTCTGTGCAAAGGTAAACCAAAGCGTAGTTCCGATAGCCGCAATTACCAGGAAAATCAGGAAGGCCCATAAACCTGCACGAGATTTTTGTTCCACCTGCACTGGAGAAAGCGAATTTTGTGTATTTCCGCTGAGCGTATTTGGATCAGATATTGGACTGCCGGGGAAGATGGAAGTCGTTGGCGGTGCGGATAGGGCGGCTCCTGGAGCCACTTGCGTTACCATATCTGACGGACGCGGAGGAGTGCGGTGCGGCATTACGCGTGTTTGCCATGCGCTGATACTTGGAGCGTCAATATCCTCGCCACGAATTACCGAAAGCAAATCGGAACGCATCTGCGCCGCATCCTGATAACGATCTTCGCGCCGCTTCGCCAATGATTTCATCACTACGCGATCAAGCGCATTGGGAATATCCGAAGCAATCGTGGACGCTGGTTTTGGGGCTTCGGAAACATGCTGATAAGCCACAGAAACAGCCGAATCGCCTTGAAATGGCGGACGCCCCGTGAGCAATTCATAAAGCAGACATCCAGCTGAGTATAAATCAGAACGTGCATCTACCACTTCACCTCTCGCCTGCTCGGGAGAAAGATATTGTGCCGTACCAACCACAGAGTTGGTGGAGGTCATGGTTGCGGCAGAATCGGCTACGGCACGGGCAATTCCGAAATCCATCACCTTCACTTTACCGTCTTTGGTAAGCATGATATTTCCAGGCTTAATATCGCGATGTACGATTCCTTCATGATGTGAATACTCAAGTGCAGAAAGCACACCCACGATAATTTCCACGGCTTCTTTGATCGGCAATGCTTCGCCGCTACTCAGCAGCTTTGCGACGGTGCGCCCGCGCACATACTCCATCACGATATATGGCAGCGGCACAGACTTTCCGAGCTGATTGAGAACTTTTTCTTCGCCAGTATCATAGACAGCCACAATTGACGGATGATTCAGAGCTGCCGCTGATTGGGCTTCCCGCCGGAAACGAGCTACGAAAGTTGGGTCAGAGGCAAGATCTGAACGTAAAACTTTGATCGCGACAGTGCGCGAGAGGCGGGTATCGTAGCCAATATGTACTTGTGCCATCCCGCCGCGGCCAATCAAATCACCGACCTCATAGCGTAGCCCGAGTAACTTTGGGATATCCGTCATGATGAAAACTCCTTATGACATCTTTTCCGATATCTTGCATCAATATCTTTTTCAATCCTGCCAAATCTCAACAGGAAATAACATTCTGAAAGGTTGCGATTTCGTTACAATAAAGATTATTTCACTTATTATTTACTCCCCGCGGCATTAATCACAGCCATTCCAATCGGTGCAGCCTCACGAAAACCCCACCCGCCATTCTCAAGAAAGACGGCCACTGCCACTTTTGGATTTTCGCCAGAATCAAATCCAATAAACCATGCGTGCGGATCAATATTGGCACTGATTTCAGCAGTACCGGTTTTGCCCGCTACTTCGATCCCGGAAGCTGTGCGACTCATCCGATTAGATTTCATTACATCACCCATTATCGACTGCAGGATTTGCGCATTTTCCTGCGAAAGTGGGGTCGAAAATTCTTCCGGCGAATTTTCTTTGAGCACTTCCAAATCTGCACTAAGCACCTGATCTATCAGGTAGGGTTTCATTAATTTGCCGTCATTTGCCACGGCAGCAGCCACC
Organism: Arcanobacterium hippocoleae; assembly: GCF_031456295.1. Taxonomy (NCBI): domain Bacteria; kingdom Bacillati; phylum Actinomycetota; class Actinomycetes; order Actinomycetales; family Actinomycetaceae; genus Arcanobacterium; species Arcanobacterium hippocoleae. Next base: position 1,266,545 of record NZ_JAVDUJ010000001.1, on the reverse strand, counting down.
ATTGCCATCTGCAACGGGCTGACCTGGATATCGCGCTGCCCGAAAGAATCCATTGCCAATGCCACGGGATCAGCAGTATTTGGGAAGCGTGAAGGGCGCACATCGAGTGGGATTTGCAGCGGCTGATGGAAACCAAATTTCTCGGCTGTGGCAATCATCTTTTTTGCGCCGAGATTCATTCCGGCAATCGCGAATGGAGTATTGCAGGAAAGCTTCAGCGCAGTACGTAAATCGGCTTTTCCTGAGCCATTCCCGCAAGCGCCAGAAGTATTGGTGATTTCGATATTTGTGCCAGGAGGCGTCCAACGGGTGGGAGCTTCGAGAAGTTCCTCAGCAGTGATCCCGTTTTCGAGCATCGCTGCCGCTGTTACGATTTTGAAAACCGATCCGGGCGCGTAAAGGTCTGCGCCGATAGCGCGATTTAAGAGCGGTTTGTGTGGGTCTTTATTGAGCGTATCCCACGCATTTTTCGCAACACTGCCGTCAAGCGAAGCTAAACTGTTTGGATCAAAACCGGGTGTAGAGACGAGCGCCAGGATTTTCCCGGTGGCAGGCTCTAGGGCGATGACGGCTCCGCGCCGACCAGCCAGACCAGCAAATGCGGCTTGTTGTACACGAGGATTGATCGTGAGCGCGAGCGATCCGCCTTTTGGTGGGTTGCCAGTGAGCAACTCTTGCAATCTTTGCGAGGCGAGAGAATCCGCAGAACCGCCAAGAATTGCATTACTTGCGCGTTCTAAACCCGTCATTGACGCATAGGCGACCGAAAAATATCCGGTGAGTGCTGAATAGAGCGGACCATTTGCATATTGGCGCTGGAATTTATACGGCCCCTGAGCGGGCACAGAGTTTACAATTTCTTGCCCACCGGCGATCATTGCTCCGCGTTTCACACCAAATTCTTTATAGAGGGTTCGCACATTCCGCGAATCTGCATTCAATTTTGGGGCGGCGAAGAATTGAATATAGGTGAATGCGATCATTAACGTGAGAAACATGATCGTGATGACGAGCCCGATTCGGCGTAACGGACGGTTCATAGCTGTACCACCTCCGTCTGATATTCATGATCAAAATCTCCATCGGATGCAGTTTTTACAGCATCATTATTTTCTGCTGAATCGCTAAGGATCGTGGCAAGTTGTTCGGTAGAAAGCAGGGAAAGCGGCTGATCTTCCAAATCTACAGGGCGCCTTGCTGCGTCAGACATCCGCAGCAATAATCCAATGATGATCCAATTTGAAAGCAGCGCTGACCCGCCAAGAGCGAGGAAAGGCATTGCCAAACCAGTAAGTGGGATTACGCGGGTGATCCCGCCAACAATTAAAAATACTTGGATCGCAAGTACGGCACCAAGCCCGCCAGCAAGCAGCTTCCCGAACCCGTCACGGAGGTGAATCCCCGTCTTTAATGCGCGGAATACGATCAATAAATAAATCAAGAGAATCGCGATGGCACCTACAAGACCGAGTTCTTCGGCGAGGGAAGCGATGATCATATCGGAATTTGCAGCATAGGCACGAGTGGGATAACCCTTACCCAAACCTGTGCCAGTTAGACCACCAGAAGCCATTCCAAACCAGCCTTGCACAATTTGATATGAGCCGGCTTTAGCGTCATAAACTTCCTGATCGAAAGCATGCAGCCAGATTCTGAAACGGGCCAGGATATGCGGACGGAGCTGCACGATCACCCACACCCCGGCTGCGGAAAGGATCCCGCCAATCAAGATCCATGAAATACGCTCGGTAGAAATGTAAAGCATCACCACGAAAAGCCCAAAGACAAGCAACGCGGTACCAAAATCGTTTTCAAAAGCAAGTACGCCGAGGCTGAAAATCCAAGCCAGTAAAATCGGCGCAAAATGGCGAATTTGTGGTAGTTGTAGTCCGAGAATTTTTTTCCCGGCAAGTGCGAGATTATCACGCTGTACGACGAGATATCCGGCGAAGAAAATTACGATACAAATCTTTCCGATCTCTGCGGGCTGAAAGGAGAAACCAGCAAGCGAAATCCAGATTCGCGCCCCCTGGAATTGCCTGCCGATCCCCGGCAATATCGGCATTAACAAGAGAAAAATACCGAGGATTAGTGAAATATAAGTGAACCGCCGGAGTTTTCGATGATCGCGAATAATTACAAGAGTGGCGAGCATCGCAGTGAATCCGAGCATCCCGAGCAGCATCTGCCCGCGTACTTCGCTACTTTTCGCTCCGGCAGCGAGAAGTGAAAAATCGATTCGATGAATCATCACGAATCCAAGCCCGGTGAGTAAGACGGTACTGGGGTAAATTATGGGATCAGCCCATTTTGCAAAATAGCGAATTAGAAAGTGCCCACCAAAAATTATGCATGCGCCGATTATCGAAATGATGAGGAACCCAGACGGCGCTAAATAACTTGCTGGATCTGGAGCAAATGCGTAATCGGTAAGAAACCAACCCAATTCGAGAAATGCACACACGATAATGAGCAAACCAAATTCTTGCCGTCTTCCCGTCCGCGCAACGGGCATCCCGGGATCGCGGCGCTGTTCTGCCGTGCGGTGCGAATGTGAACTGGTGTAACTCATTCTGTTGCGGCTTTCTGATGTGTGGAAAGATTTTTTACGACTTCCCGGGCAGCGTTTAATGAATCACGGGTAATTGGAGTTTCGAGGCGAGTTTGCACAAATTCGGAAAGATCATTGATCCGCGTATCGCTGCGTTCAAGCAGGTGGCTGAGCTTGATCGGGCCAATTTCGGTAGGGATCCCGCGGTAAATTGCCACATATCCGTCAGCTGGAGCTACATAATATTTCGTCTGCGACCATGTGTAGGCAGCAAACAAACCACCAGAAACCAGAAGTAAAATCGCGAAAAAAGCAGCGATTTTCGCTCCGCGATGGCGTTTTCTTGGAATCGGTGTAGATGCCTGTGAATTAGCAAAATCTCTTTCTGGTGTGAGCAGTGCAGAATTTTCGGTTTCATGCTGCGGCAAGGCAACGGAATCCGGAGTAGGTAAGGCAATCAGCGCCGGATCGTCAGGTAAATTCACTAAGGCACTCCCGCCGATTTGCCCCGATCCGCCATCACCAGGAGTGGGGATCAATGCAGCTTGTATTGCCTGAATTTCTGCGGCGTGAAGAATTGAAATCTTTCGAGTTTCTGCTGCGCCAACGATTTGCGGCTGGGTGAATCCAATATTCTCAACCTTAGTTGTATTCGTTTCAGGGATTGGGGCTTCGCCGGTATCGTGTGAATCAGCGTTTGCAGCAGTATCAGGCACTTCGATCACGTCTACCACTACGACAGTGATATTATCTGGCGCGCCACCAGTGAGCGCGTGCCCGAGCAAAGTTTCAGCGCAATCTTCCAGATCTGCAATGCCAGCAAGCGTGGCATGGATTAATTCCATCGAGACTGGCCCATATAAGCCGTCAGAACAGAGCAGCCAGCGATCTCCCGGAATTGCTTCACGCACAGATTCATCAATCGCAATTTCCCGTTCTTCGGGGTCATCACCAAGCGCGCGCATGATCACATTTCGCTTCGGATGGGTTTTCGCCTCTTCGGCGGTAATCTGCCCAGTATCTACCAGATATTGCACAAGCGTATGATCGTGTGTGATTTGCGTGAGTTTTCCGCCGCGTAAAAGATAGGCGCGGGAATCGCCAATATGCGCCATTGCGAGTTTATTGCCGCTGCGTAACACTGCCACGCAAGTGGTGCCCATGCCGGCAAGTTCAGGATTTTTTGCAGTGCGGAGCACGAGCTCAGTATGGGCATTGTTGAGCGCCATACGTAAACGCGGTAAAAGTTCCTCTGGCTGATAGGTGCCGTCAATCTCTGCGAGATGCGCGATGGTGACGGCAGAGGCTAAATCACCGGCTGCTGCTCCACCCATCCCATCTGCCACGGCAAACAAATTAGGTGAAGCATATCCAGAATCTTGGTTATTTTTTCGCACTAACCCCACATCGGAGGCAGCAGCGAAACGTAGTTGAATCGCCATTAACGTACCTCCATAATGGTTTTTCCAATCGTTACCCGCACGCCTGGCGGTAAGGTGATCGCACCATGAACCTGCTGATCGTTCACCCAAGTACCGTTTGTAGAGCTTAAATCTTCGAGAATGACTTTCCCATCTTGCAGGTAAAAACGCGCATGCCGGGCTGAGGCGTAACCGTCATCAAGGACGAGTGCCGAATCTGGGGAACGCCCGACGATAATCGGGGAATTACTGATACGGATAGTGGTGCCGGCAAGTGCGCCTTGCAAGACGTAGAGACTTGGCGCTGCAAGTGTTTGCGGGCTTAGCTGTGCTGAGGATCCAGGCTGAGCTGCGGTATTGCTGTGGCTGATTTGCCGCTGGGCACGGGAGTTTGCGCGTTTCCGAGCTGGCAGACTTCCACCATAGACGTCATTGCGCACGGTTGCGAGTGCGAAGATGACGAAAAGCCATAGCAAAATGAGGAGCCCGAACCGAGCAATAGTTACTACTAACGCGCTCATTGCGCCTCCGGGGAAGTCCAAAACATGATTTTGGTGCGTCCAATGGTGATCGTATTGCCGTCAACCAATGTGGCGGCAGTGATTCGATGCCCCTCTACAAAGCTACCGTTGGTGGTGTCTAAATCTTTTGCAATCACGCCGTTTGGTGTTACTCGTAATTCAAGATGTTTGCGCGAAACGCCAGCATCATCAAGTACGATATCGCAGCTTGAACCGCGCCCGATAGTGGTGCGGGCACCGGCAAGAATATAACGATCAGCGCCGATTTCAATGATCGGGTTTTGATCGGAAGCAGAGGTGTAGGTAGCAGGAATGACGGCGCCGCGTTTTGCAGTGGCTGCTACGATAAACTTTCCTTTTGCGAGCGAATCGCGCTCTTCGAAGTTGATTGAAATCGGGCCGAGGAAGGTGTAGCGCTGCTCGCGCGCATGCCCTTGGGCTACTTTCGTGAGCTCTGTGATGAGCTCGGCTTCACCCCATTCAGCGATTTTGCCAAAATCGCCTGGAGTTAAAGCAATAGTGAAGGAATTCGGTACCACTATGCGTTCGCGGGTGATCGAGCTTGCACGGTCGTCCATCGCCTTTTTAATCCCAGTGGCTAATTCAACGGGCTGGAGGTTCGCAGAAAAAGCGCGTGAGAACAAGCTATTCACCGCGTTTTCTACGCCTTTTTCAAACTTTTCAAATGCGCTCATGCGCTCCGTACCTCACTTCCTCACACCAAATCTGGCGGGAGAGCGCAAATTTCTCCCGCTATCTTGGCTATTACTTCCAGATTTTACTCTATTGCATTGGAGCAAAGATAGTTTCAGGGGTGGAAATCAGGGTTTTCAGGGGTGAGTTGTGGATTTATTTTGCGTGAAGGAATACTTTGCGTGTAAGCTTTTCTCAGTTACACGACGCGATGAGCACGGTACACGGTTTTCTGTGGCAGTGCGTGAGTGGTTGGTAGCTTTGCTCGAGTGGCGGAATGGCAGACGCGCACGGTTCAGGTCCGTGTGCCCGCAAGGGCGTGGGGGTTCAACTCCCCCCTCGAGCACCAAGCAAAACTGCTGGTAGGAAACTTTCGTGAACTACCACTAGCAACATCCTCCTCCACGATAGTCGCTTGGAGGCAGTAGAATCGAGATATGTTACAGCATCAAATTATCTCCGAACTCGGCGTGAAGCCTACAGTCAATTACGAAATCGAGCTTGCACAGCGCGTCAATTTTTTGGTCGAATACTTGCAAGCTACCCGCGCAAAAGGGTATGTCTTGGGTATTTCCGGCGGTGTAGATTCCACGCTTGGCGGACGGCTTGCCCAGCTGGCTGCAGAACGTGTGCGGGCAGCAGGAGGCGCTGCCGAGTTTATCGCCGTCCGGCTTCCGCATCATATCCAACGTGACGAAGCTGATGCGCAGGCTGCTCTCGAATTTATCAATCCGGATCGGTTGATTACCTACAATATCGGCGCTACAGCTGACGCGATGGAAGCAGAATATGCGCAATCCATTGGCGTAAAAATCAGTGATTTCAATAAGGGCAATATCAAAGCTCGTTTACGCATGACTGCACAATACGCAATTGCTGGCGATCTTGGCATGCTGGTGGTCGGCACGGATCATGCAGCCGAAGCCGTCACTGGATTTTATACCAAATATGGTGACGGTGGAGCGGATCTCACTCCGCTTTCCGGCTTAAATAAACGGCAAGTGCGTGGCTTCGTGAAGTATTTAGGCGGCGGAGCGGCGCTTGTAGGTAAAGTGCCAACGGCAGATTTGCTTGACGGCAACCCTGGACGTACGGATGAGGACGAACTCGGTTTGCGCTACGACGACATTGATGACTACCTTGAAGGAAAGATCGTTCCCCCGGAAATTGCTGCGCGGATCGAGCAGTTTTTCGTGCGCTCACGGCATAAGCGCACGATGCCTGTGACCCCTTGGGAAACCTGGTGGAAATAAAATTTCTCGATCAGTGCTGCCGGCGATGAGCAGCGAGTACTGGAATTGCAAAAAGCGAACCCCAGATAAAACCACAAATCATTGAGCCGATCGTATCTGTAAGCCAGCTGAGGAACCCGCCAATTCCTGGTACGGCTGCAGGTGAATGTGCCAAGTAGTGAATGAAATCTAAAATCGGTGAGAAGCCTAAATCGGCGAAACCTTGCACTACTAGGTGCCCACCTACCCACATCATGGCAAGCGTCCCAACTACGGAGATGCAAGCCATTACCTTTGGCATCGCCTGTACTAGCCCGAATCCAAAACGATACTTGAAATCTGTCTGCTTTGAGGCGCCGTGCATCATTCGGATGCCGAAATCATCCATCTTCACCAATACGGCAACTGAACCGTAGACGAGTGCAGTGATGAGCAGCGCGGTCGCGATCATTGCCGCTACAAGCAGCCCAAAGGATTGATCTTTGATTTCGTTTAACGCAATCACCATGATCTCTGCAGAAAGAATGAAATCTGTGCGGATAGCGCCTTTCGCGAGCTGGTCTTCTGCTGCTGTGGTGTGTGTGGCACTTGCCGTGGCTGAAGTTTGCGCATCTTGATCGACGGCAGGTGTTTCTTTATGTGCACGCTGCCCAAGCAGCCATTCGATTACTTTCTCTGCGCCTTCGAAGCATAAATAGGTGCCACCGAGCATCAGCAGTGGCGTAAGCAGCCATGCTGCCCAATAGTTGATCGCCAAAACTGCCACAATGATCAGCAATTTATTGATCAAGGAGCCTTTCGCGATCCGTCCGATCACTGGCAGTTCGCGTGCTGGGTTCAAGCCTTGCACATATTGTGGGGTGACGGCAGTATCGTCTACCACTACGCCGATCGCTTTTGTGGAAGCTTTGCTGGCAGCGCCCGCAATATCGTCGAGAGATGCGGCAGCCGTTTTCGCAATTGCAGCAATATCGTCAAGAAGTGCGGCTAAACCTACAGCCATCGCAGGATCTCCTTCAAATTAAGTTTTGCGAAATTTTGCAGATGCAAAAATATCTGATTTTTGCACGAAATAAATCTACTCGCTCATTATATTCGGATCATGCTGGATCGTCTTGGTGTGGAAAGCGTTGTGCGAAAAACTGCATGTAGGCAAAAGCCGTGTGTCAGGTGAGTTGCACATGCGTAGCGCAGTTGAAAAAGATAAATGGGTTTGCGGCTCGCCATAGATCTTGACGATTCCGCAAACCCATTCGAGATATTAATGAATATGCATCTGTGTGCTGAAGAATTTTATTCAGCATATTCTTTCGTGTGTCGCATCAAGTGTACGACGGAGGTGATCAGCCCACCCCAGACTGTCACAAGGGATACTCCAAGCATTACAATCGCTGGTGTCGTCATGATAAATCCTCTCCGGCAAGTGCACGGGCGCGCTCTGCCTTGTGTGTTTCGAGAGCTTCGCGTGCTTTCTGCACTGCAGCTCGCTCTGTTGGAATTGTGGCTTCTGGATCGTGGAAGTCTACTGCTTCATATTTATCTATTGGAGTTTTCCAGCGGGCTACAGCGAACGCGAATGCCATATAGACCACTAGCGCAATCATCAGCCAACCGAACTGGTAGATAAATTCAGTTGGGTATCCACCGTATCCATCGATTAACAGTGAATAGATGGTAAGTACAAAACTGACGCCAAGCACGATCGGGGAAACTACAGCCACCAGGATGTACCACCATTTGCCGAGCTTGAATGATGAGTAGTGGTTGAGATGGTTTCGCAGGGCAGGCAGTTTCTTTGCCTGATAGCAAACTAATACGATCATGATCAGCGCGGAGGAAACGATACCGATTTCGTTGATGTACTTATCAACCACGTCAAGCGCATTTAAGCCGTTTGTGCTGGAGAAGAAAATAATGGATGCGGTGCCTGCAATACCGACAGATACAAAAGACGCTACCTTGCGGGTAAGCCCGAATTTATCCTGGAAAGCAGCAGCCGATACTTGCACGAGCGAGAGCAGGGAAGTGAAACCGGCAATTGTGAGCGACGCAAAGAAAATGAAGCCGAAAAGTGGACCGCCAGGCATCAGTGAAATCGTTTGCGGGAAAGTGACGAATGACAGAATCGGGCCAGTAATGCCTTCAATTTCGTTTAGTCCGACACCGCGTTGAGCAGCCATGTAGCCCAAAGTAGCAAATACTCCGATTCCGGCAAGAATCTCGAAAGAAGAGTTTGCAAAGCCGGTGACGAGTGCCGTAGAGGTGATATCAGACTTTTTCTTCAAATAGCTCGAATAGGTGATCATGATCCCGAAAGCTACTGAGAGTGAGAAGAAAATCTGCGAATATGCAGCAATCCAAACGGATGGGTTTGCCAAAGCTTCCCAGTTCGGGGTGAAAAGTGCCGTCAGACCTTCTGCTGCTCCTGCAAGGAAAAGTGCGCGCACTACGAGTGCCAAGAAAATTACTACGAGGAGTGGCACGAAAATCTTGTTTAGGGATTCGATCCCGCGCGTCACGCCAAGTGCAATGACGAATGCGATTCCAGCCCACACTGCAACAAGCGGCCAAAATACGCCTGGTACGATTTCGGCGTTAAACCCTGGATCTGAAACTTTCAGAAATTCTCCGGTGAAGAAAGCCATCGTATCTTCACCCCATGAGAGGTCGATCGAGAAAATCATATAGCGTGCAGCCCAAGCCAGAATCACGGCATAGTAAGCCATGATCACTAAGCAGATAAGTACATGGAACCAGCCGAGCGCTTCAAATTTATAGTTGATCCGGCGGAATACGGCTGGCGGTGAACCACGGAAACGGTGCCCCAGAGAGTAGTCGAGAAGCAGGATTGGAACACCTGCTGTCAGTAATGCCACCAAGTATGGGATTAAGAATGCTCCGCCACCGTTAGTATAAGCTATGCCTGGGAAACGCCAGATATTGCCTAAGCCGATTGCCGAGCCGACGGCAGCCATGATGAAGCCGAATTGACCAGACCATTGCTCGCGCCCGGCGGCGGTTGCCTTACCGCCACTTGAATGAGCTGTTTTAGCCATAGTGCCCTACCTTTGAAAAATCGAAAATCGCGTCGGTGATCAAATCGATCAATTCGACAATTAGTGCTGATTTGAAATCTGAAAAGATATGGCAAATTTAGGCGGAAAATTCACTTGGTGAGAATTTTGTCCATATTTTGGATAGTGTTGTGGGTGGTGGGGGCTTGCGCCGAGTTTTTACTCAGTATTCTGCTCATCATGCTGACGTTTGATTTTGCGCAGATTTCGCCGTCCGTCCTTAGCGTTTGCTGGTGGGGTGGAATGCGAATTGGTGTGGTGTAATTTCTCAGATATCCCAGCAATGCTTCCGGCGCCGATGATCCGCGGTCTGCGCAGCCTGACTTTAGTGATGTCGTAAGCGGTGGGTAGAATCCATTTGTATTTCCGGGCGAGAGAGCCAAAGACGGCGACGGAGATGATTGCCAATGCCATGCCGAGTGTGTAATGCCCCTGACGCTGGAAGAAGACCATCTGCGCAGAGGCAAAAATGGAAAATGTGGCGTAAAGCGGTGCCCCGCCGAAAACCGTCGGTACTTTATTGAGTGTGATATCGCGAATCATTCCGCCGCCGATTGCCGTCACTACACCTAGGAAAATTGCAGGGATCGGGCCAAGCCCGGCAGAAAGTCCTTTGGAAGCACCAGTAGCCGACCAGCATCCCAGGCAGAGCAGATCCCCTAAAATCATGACGGTTTGCCAGCGGCGAGAATCCAAAGGCAGGAAGAACGCGATCGTAGCCGAAAATACTACACCGCCTAAATACCAGGGGTCAGTAAGGGCGACGGGGAAACCGATGCCGAGCATCACATCGCGGAGGATTCCTCCGCCGAGTGCTGCCATCATTGCCAGAATGAAGAATCCGACGATGTCGAAACCGTATTTACGTGCGAGAGTAGCGCCAAGTAGGCCGTTTGCAATCACACCCGTCACGTCAACGATGCGAAAAATAGTTTCTGAATCCATTTGAATCCGTATCTTTCAGGAACCTGGCGGGATGAGCCGATCAAAGTCAATGAACGAATCCGAAAGCAGCGTAAAAGCTGACTGAAATTAGCAAACGTATGTTTGGATCAATCGGATACCCAAGTGGAGAGAGTGTGTGAGTAGACTTCCGAATCTACATCTGAATGCACTGAAAAGACAATCAAATCCAAGGCGTCTGGATGGATCCGCCACCATTCTTCAACTGTGTCAAGCGCAATCTTGCATGCTACATCTTTCGGGAAGCCGTTCATGCCGGTGCCGATAGCCGGGAATGCAATCGTCTTGATATCTCCCTTTTCGAGTGCGAGATTCAGTGAATTTCGATAACAATCAGCAAGTATTTGCTTGTGTTCATCAGTAAATTCGCCAGCAAAGCGCGGCATATGCGTATGAATAATATACTTCGCTGGCAGCCGATATCCGCGGGTGATCTTTGCTGACCCTGGAGTTTCCGGCTTTCCTTGTAGCTCCATGATCTTAGCTGCGTCATTCTTCAGCCACGGGCCGGCTTGTGAGTGGATCACCGAATCAAGGCAGCCGTGCAGCGGGATCGGGCAGCCGGAGAGGTCGTCAAGCGAGGTATTTACTACGGCATCTACCACCACTTCAAGGATATCGCCGCGGTAGAGCACCACATCGTTCGCGTTTACGAAATCGCAATTTGGAAGCTGATCCGAAATGCGGCGCAAATTCAATACTTCTACCCGACCGCGCTTCCCAATTTGCCGGTAGAGCAGGGTGTTGATTGCGCGTGAAGTGATTGGATCGATCGGGCTGGCCTTCCGGATTGCAAGCTCGGCAAGGAGCCAACGCAGCAAGCCGTCATCGGTCGAAAGATGAGCCATTGATGATGCGCCGGTATAATGTTTATCTTTCAATCCGGAGAGTGCCGTCATTAAAAGATCATAATTCGAGCGGCGATCATTCATCGGTGCAGGAAATTCTTCGTCTAACCGAATCGCATCGCGATAATCAGCAAGCTTGAGCATTTTCAGCCTTTCATTAAGCGGGATTTGCGGGCTTTCAGGGGAATGACTACGATCCGTGATGCGGTGAGCTGGACTCAGTTATTTGCACGACGTTTCGCAGTTGTTGTCTCCCTATAGCCTATCGTGCAAACCGGAGCCGGCGAAAGGTGAGAACCGCAGCTTTGAGGAGTTCCACTTTCTGATACAAATATTAGATTTTCAAATATATTTTACGTCCCGGTGTTTTATATCAGGGGGTGTGCGGTAAATATTCCAAAAGGAAAGGTTCTAGCGGATGTTTGGCGGCGCAGAAAGTTTTTCTGTGCACTCCTTCAGCTGCTGGTGTTTCTCATTTGCTGCTTGGGTTATTTGGGTTATTTGGACTGTCTGGGCTATCCGCAGCAGTTTCGGTGCTATTGACTGGGGTCCAGGTGCTTGAATTACCAAGGCTGCGGATTGCTTTGCTGCTTGCGAGAATTAACAGTGCGATGAGATTGATTATCGCACCGAGAGCAAATCCATAAGCGGCAAGCCCGTGATTTACGAGATTTCCGGCAATGAACGGAACGAAAGCTGTTAATCCGAATTCCATGATATTGCTTGCTGAACCGACTCGGGCTTGGAAATCGCTGGGGGTAGCAGAAAAACAATATCCGCCGAGCAGGGCGCCGATGAATGGGACAATCGCACCGTAGAGACTTAAAATGAGCAGGAGCTGAAAGTATTGGTTCCAGAAAATTGTGGCTGCAGCGATTAATGCCATTCCAAGAAGCAAAATGATTAAGCCTTTTCCGGCAGGAATCCGCGCGGAAAATTTTGCAGAGAGCGCTGCTCCGCCCATCATAATCAATGCAAATAAGGTACTTAAAAGTGATATTTCCAGTGGCGTATGCCCGCGGGTAATCAGCGCATAATCTGCGGTGAAAATAATCATCATCATTCCGCTGCCGATAAAAATGTTTGCAATCAGCAGCGGGCGAATCCGGGAATGAGTGAAAATAAATTTAAACCCGGTTTTCAGGTCGGCAAAGAAGTTTCGGATAATACTTTCTTTTTCCGCAGTATGATCTTTATTTTTCTGTGATCCGGCGATTTGCTGCGCCGATTCTTGCAGATCGGATTTAGGGCGTAAATCTGCACGGATTAGTTTTGCGCAAATTCCAAGAATTGCAAGGCAGAGGGAAGAGAAGAAAAATGGAATCGCGTGCCCAAGATGATAGAGGAAGGCTCCAATTGGTCCTCCGGTAAGCTGAATTGCGGCAGCGCGTCCTTGATTGATACTGCGGACAGCGATGAACTCTTCGTTGCTTTGAATAATTGAACGTAGTGCGGCGTTATCGGCTTCGCCAAATAAGCCGTCGGTGATACTGGTGAGCAGCACGATTGCGAGAATCGCCCAGACGGGAATAATTCCGATCAGGATTAGCGTCCCAAGTAATGCCCATAAGATTGCGCCGCTGAAACTGCGCAGGTACATGCCGATCCGCCGGTCGATCCGGTCAATTAGTACACCGCCAAAAAGAATTACTGCGAGTGTGGCTATTTTCCCTGCTGTTTGGATATTTCCGGAGATCGCGGCAGAACCAGTAAAGGAAATAATGATGAATGGGAGCGCTAAATCTTGAGCTGAGCGCCCAAACATATCTGCGGTGGTGGCGCCAAGCCAAAGCCCGTAGTCACGCTTATTTGAGATTTTCATATCTATATATCTACTTCTAAAAATTTATTTTTATTTGTGTATCTCGAAATTTGAACACATGTTTTATTCAAGGCTGCTTTTGATATGTTTGACTTACGGTGCAGAGTTGATTATAAACGAAATTTTAAAGGAGGTGAAATATGTCTTCGATGGTAGAACTAGCCAATCAAATTAGCGAGCTAGTGGAATCTCAAACAACAGTTACTGCAGATGAACGTATTAGTAATTTTGTCGACGACTACTGTTTTATGGATTCCGCTTGGATTATCAAGAAAGATAACTAATTTATTTTTATGGGCTGTATCAAAAGTTTCGATTAGAATTTTCCAAATCTAATATATCGTTTTAGATTATCCGGGAATGTTCTGTTCGAATTTTTTGGTACAGCCTTTTTTTATCTCTAACTTTTGAGGTGTTAAGTGGAACCGATTCTTTTTAGAACTTCTCCCTATGTTTATTCAAGAAAAACAAAAGATGTAGATTTTCAATCAAAAATGTTTAATCTTGGTGTCGCGCCTGACGTTAAAAATGTGGTGAATTGCATTATTGTCGCGACGAGTAGTGATGATAGTGAAATAAGTCATTTATCGTTGTATTTAGCAAAATACGGAATAAGGATGCTTCGTTTTGATTCTGATATTACCGACAATAAAATATCGACAATTCTGAACGGAATTATTTATACAAAGCAGGGTGAAAAGCTTAGACCATTATTATTTTGGAGGCGACATTTTACATGCGTCGATTATTTATCTTCGTCTGGAATGGTGAAAGATAGGGATGTTTATATTGGCTCACAGAGTGATGCGTTAATGGAGTATATATCAGAAGTTTCTTCTATTAGTATTAATGCGAAATCTGTTTGTAGAAGTAGAATGCGGCAGGTTGAAATTGCTTCTTGCGTCGGTATGTGTACAGTGCAATCTGTAGTTGTGACTAACCTTTTAGAAGCTATAAATATTTTTGGTGATGGGATTAAGAAATATATTGTCAAACCGATTGGATCTCATTGGATTCATTGGCCACCTTGTTCGCTCAAGGGAATTTTTCCGAAAATAGTTTTGCGTGATGAGATCATTAACGCGGAAGAAGAGCCAGTACCTGTTATGGTTCAGCCGTTTATAGAACATGCTTATGAAATACGAGTTTATTTAATTGGGACTGACATTATTGGATATTCAGTGACTGGTAAGAGTAATGCCGATTCTTTATGGGATTGTGGTGAAAATCTGAAAATAGCGCCGATAGATGTGGGAATTGAACTCCGAAAACTAATATATGACTTCCAGAGGAAGGCATCAATTGAATTTGGTGCCTTTGATTTTCTTGTCACAGAGGAAGGTGACCATATATTTCTAGAAGTAAATTTATTAGGAGATTGGAAATATTTTGAAAAATCAGCTAATGATCATCGAGTTACATGTGCGGTAACTAAATATATTTTAGAAAGGTTTAGAAGTGAAGATAGCTGCATCTAAGTTCGGGGTGTTGATGGTAAGGGACGGATTGCTTATATGGGATGATGTGCTTAATCATAAACAGATTCCAATCAATAATTCCGATCTTCCTTTGCTTGGAATTTTTAAACGTGTACGTGAAGTGAATGATGAACTGTTAATTGAATTAGCTAGACATGATATTGGTATGTACAGAGTTCAGCAGTTTTTACAATTGCAGATTTTACTTGATATTACTAGTGAAAGATACAGTCGCGAATTGGATTACTTAACTACTTGGTCAGGTTGGGGTAGTCTTGCAAGATTGTTTAATTTTTCCACACGGACGAATCGTGAAACACGTGTTCTTACGGTAGAAGAAGATAGAAAGCGCTTAGCAGAGAAAATTGAAATACTTCCTCCGCCGGAAAGGTTTTGGTCGCTAGAATCAATAGAAGATAGTGTCGCTAAAGTAGTTTCTCTACCGCGAGTAGAGACAATTAATGAAGTTTCTTTTATTGAAATATTAGAGTCGCGTCGTAGTATAAGAAGTTTTTCAGTAAATGCGGTTTCTCTTAAGATATTCAGTGAATTTCTTAAATACTGTGCTGGCGTTTCAGAGTCACGAATACGGACAGAGGATGATATTTTTTCGGGAAATTATTTTAGAGCAGCGGCATCCGGTGGTGGGCGTGCTTCAACAGAACTTTATGTTTATGTGCGTAATGTGGATGGTTTGATGCCAGGTAGTTATCGTTATTTGCCTGAAAGTAATGCTCTGGAGTGGTGTTCTTCGAGCGTTTCAGATGATTTTCTACTTGAAGCTGTCTCTGGTCAAAAATGGATGTTAAACGCTGCATTTATTATTTTTCTTACTGGAAATGTTGCTGCCCTTAAATGGAAATATCAAACTGCCCGTTCTTATCGTTGCTTATTCCTTGATGCTGGTCACATGGCGCAGGTTATACAAATGTGTGCAGCGGCTTTAAATTTGGGAAGTTGTTTTTCCCTTATGCAGCGTGATGAAATGTGGGAGGAAATGATGGGTGTTGATCCTGCACTGGAAGTGGCGATGGGAATAATCCCTTGTGGTTTTCCAGAATTTAATGATTAATGATTCCAAAAGCAGTATGTAGCCATTCTGTATAGATAATTTGTTTGAGTATCGCTGCTGCCGCTTGGCTTCCGCCCGAGCTGCGAATAAAAGTCAATCATACTGATAGTTGCCTTGGCGTGGTTATATGCCAGAATAGAAAGCGGTAAACAGGCAGAGATAAGTTCAGAAATACAGGAATCATGAGGGAGTATCAGATGGAAACGAGCGGGCCAGTTGGCGTAATTAAGCCAGGGTTTGATTTTATTGTGGCTACAGACGGTTCGTGTTCGGGTAATCCTGGGCCTGGCGGGTGGGCGTTCGTGGAGCAAAAGACTGGTTATCATGAAAGCGGCGGTGCGCATCAGACCACGAATAATATTATGGAGCTTACCGCAATGATTAAAGCACTCGAATATGTGGGCGCACAAGGATCGCTGCTAATTCGTGCAGACTCTTCATATGTCATTAACTCAATGACGAAGTGGGCGCCCGGTTGGCGCAAGCGCGGCTGGCGTAAATCTGACGGTAAACCAGTGCTGAACCGCGAGCTTATCGAACGGCTGTTAAATCTTTATGAAAGCCGGATTGGGCGGACGGAAGTTGAGTGGGTGCGCGGCCATAACGGTGATGTGGCGAACGAGTTTGTAGATCGGTTGGCTGTAGCGCAAACTGCCGCACACCAGCAGTAGCAGGCTATATATCAGCAGTAGCGAGCTGCGTATTAGCGGCGGATAATAATCATTTCTCCTTAATTAAAATTGAATACGAGCAGAGAGTAACTACTGGAATAATCCAGGAGCCGAGGAATATTACGGAGTATTGGCTGAATAAACTTTCAAAAAACACGAGTGTGATACACGCATACAGGGAAATTGTGAGCAGCGGCAGTGCAATTTGAAATTTCCGATTTAGATCGGGAGACGATAACAATTTCAATTCAAATGCGAGTAATAGTGACCAGATTGTGATGGCTACGAAAGCGGCGATATGTAAATTCAGAAAAGAATCGCCGCGCAGATAACTTGGAAGGAAAAATTGGTGATACCAGGAAATGCTGACGATGCAGATTAGGGGCTGAATAGTCAAAAGGGTAAAGAGAAGTACGATTTTCGTTCGATTTTTTAACATTTCAATCCTTTGCATGCAGCGGCGTATCTATATTTGTCTGATTAACTGTGCTGAAATATTGCGGCATTGCGATATTTCAGCCAATCTTTAAGTTGAAGTTGCAGATTAAACAGCCTGCAGGGGAGAATCTG
This sequence comes from Arcanobacterium hippocoleae, assembly GCF_031456295.1. Lineage (NCBI taxonomy): Bacteria > Bacillati > Actinomycetota > Actinomycetes > Actinomycetales > Actinomycetaceae > Arcanobacterium > Arcanobacterium hippocoleae. Next base: position 1,249,629 of record NZ_JAVDUJ010000001.1, on the reverse strand, counting down.
CTAAGCCTGGCCGTTGCGGAGACAAACGCACATTATGCTTTCGTGAGCTTGCTTTACGGAAGTGATAGACAGGGTATTAAACTTGTTTTAATCGTGACCTGTGTTACTATCGTATCTTTAGTTGATGTGACTTGTCTAGCAAAATATCTAATTTTCGGAAGAAGATTACGAATTTAAAATAACGATTTTGCCCGATGAGATATTTTCGTGTGTGCGATTTCGGGGTGTATGAGTAAACGGTTTGAATTGGTTGTCTGTACAGCGTGATAAGTGCCGGTTTCCCTCGACTTCCGCCGGTTTCCCTCGACTTCCGCCGGTTTCTTCAACCTCCGCCATTTTCCGGCATTTCAAGCAGTATATTCAGGCGGGCTTGAAAGCGGTAAAATTTTGCTAAATGGCGGAAGTCGGGGTGTTTGCTGCCGTTAATCTATCACTTTTGAAACTTAGAGCTGCGGTTCTGCACGCATTTGCGTAAGTGCCTGTTTGATTCCGTCGGCGAAAATTTCAGCTGTTTGGCAGCCGGAAACACCGAGTTTTCCGCCAATCACGTAAAACGGTACACCAGTGATGTTAATCCGCGCAGCATCACGGATATCGGCACGGACCGAATCGGCGTGCTCGCCAGATTCAAGTTCAGCTTCGGTGTGCTCGCGATCCATCCCCAATTCTTCCGCAATATCGATTAGCGTATCTGAGTCTGCGATATTTGCGCCCTCAGAAAAGTAGGCTTTCCAAAGGCGTTCAAACATTTCCCCGCCTTTTACAGCCGCTTCTTCCGAATTTTGCCCAGTAGCTTTCGCCGCATAAATCAGCTGATGTGCGAGGAAAGTGTTCACCGGCTGTACTGCATTCCAGTCATAGGAAATTCCATACTCCGCACCCAACTCAGTGATTTTTGCAAAGCTTGCAGATACTTCCGTCAATGGAATTGCATGAGAATTCGCCAAATGTTTTGCCAAAGTCTCGTTCGTGCTTGCAGGAGCATCGGCGCGCAACTGATAAGAGTGATATTCAACAGCCACTTTTGCGCCCGAAAGTGCAATTCCTTTTTCTAGACGGCGTTTCCCAAGCCAACACCACGGGCAGGCGACGTCAGCCCATGCGTGCACCACAATTTCGTGTTCCATGCATTCCACCTTAGCGAGAAACGTGAAAAAATCCCACATTTTACAAATTTTGCTGGCAACATTTGGAATTTAGCTGCGCGATATGGGAATCGTAATTTAATCATGAACACATTATGAGGTGTTTTCCCAGCGAAGCAGCCATGATTCCGGATCGGATTGCGTAAATCCGTATAATGAAGGGCATGGCTGAAGAAATAGATCCAAATCTGGCAACTAAAATTCCAATGCTTGAAAAGCGTCCAATTACCCGAATTTTTCACGGTGATGAATTTGTAGATAACTACGAATGGTTGCGGAATGCGTCAGAATCCGAAGTATATTCGCATATTCGTGCAGAAAATAATTATTACACTACACAAACAGCGCATCTGGAAGATTTACGCAAACAACTTGTGAGCGAGTATGCGGCGCATACACAGGAAGACGATTTGGGTGTGCCTACGCTGCAAGGTGATTACTGGTATTGGAGTGAGACTCGTAAAGGAGCAGCGTATCCACTGTTGTGGCGTTTGCCGCGCACAGATTTTCCGAGCCGTCCTGCCGTTGGCAATGCAGCTGTGGTCAAGCAGGCACAGCTAGTTTATGACGCAAATTTACTTGCTGCTGGTGAAGAATTTTTTGCAATTGGATCACGCGCGATTTCGCGTGACGGCAGACTGTGTGCGCTCGCGATCGACACCTCTGGCGGTGAAACTTTCCGGTTGCGGATCCATGAAATCGCAAGCGGCGCAGTGATAGATGATGTGGTTGTTGGGATCACTTACGGTTTGATTTTCAATGCTGATGCATCGCGCATTTATTATTTGCGCGCCGATGATGCCTGGCGTACCTGCGAATTGTGGGTTCATCAGGTAGGTGCTTCTGCGATGCAAGATGTGCTGCTTTGGCGGGAAAATGACGCGCGATTCGAGGTCTGGATCGAAGCTTCGCGCAATGGAGATTGGCTGGTTCTCAATACTTCATCACGTACTACGAGTGAAGTGTATTTGCTTGATTTACGGGTGGCCAAAGCTGGTGATATAGCAGGAGTGGCAGCAAAGAGTAATGTTAGCGGCGAGCAGGATCGCGAAATAACTGCAAGCTATCTAGAAACTAGGGTAGCTCAAGATTTGCATCAGCCTGCACCGTTCTCGATCGGCGGCAGACGCGAAGGTGTGGAATATTATGCTGAGCTGGTTGCAAATGGGATCCTTGTCAGCCACAATTTGCATCATCCCGATTTTGAGATTGCGGTTGCAAATGAAGTAGCGCCATTTGATTTGACGCAACTTCCGGTAATTTTTTCTCCGCAACCAGGTGAGCGTGTTGTGGAGCTTGCCGGTTTTGCCAGTTTTGCTGCCGTCCAGATGCGTGTTGCGGGGATGCCGCAGATTCGGATTTTGCGCCAACGGCAGGATTCACTTTCGGCTGATCTCTCATCTGAGTCTGCCTGCTCTGATTTTGCAAATACTGCTCAGATTTGCTGGGAAATGGCGGAATTAATTCCCACGCGACCCGGTGAAACACTTGAACTTGGCGTGAACGCCGAGTGGGATTTACGTTCTTTGCAATTTACGCGTGAGGCACTCATTACGCCGCTTACCGTCAGCGAATATGATCTCGATTCGCGGCAATTGCAGGATTTGAAAGTTACGCCTGTGCCGAATTTTTCTCAGAGCGACTATGTAGAATACGTGGAATGGGTTACTGCCCGGGATGGTACGCAAATCCCAGTCACGATTGCACATCGGGCAGATTTGCGGCGTGATGGGAAAAATCCGGGATACGTAAATGGGTATGGTTCTTATGAAATCACGAATGACGTGTGGTTTAACAATCTGCTGATTTCACTGCTTGACCGCGGGGTGGTAGTGGCTTTTACACATGTGCGTGGCGGTGGAGAATTTGGGCGCGCCTGGTATGAGCATGGGAAATTGCTTGAAAAACGGAATACCTTCACTGATTTCATTGATTCGACGCGGTATCTGGTGGATCTTGGGTTGCTTGATCCACAGCGAATTGCAGCTGAAGGGCGCTCTGCAGGCGGACTTTTGATGGGGGCGATCGCGAATCTTGCGCCGGAACTTTATCGTGTGGTGCTTGCAGGCGTTCCGTTCGTAGATGCGCTCACCACGATTTTGAAACCGGAATTACCGCTCACTGTTGGTGAATGGGAAGAGTGGGGTAATCCGTTGGAATCACTGGAAGTATATGAATATATGCGGAGCTATTCCCCGTATGAAAACATTTCTGCGGTGGAGTATCCTGCGATTTTAGCGGCTACTTCGATCAATGATGTGCGGGTGAGTTTCCTTGAACCTACAAAATGGGTGGCTGCTTTGCGTGATCAGACGCTGAATTATGCGGATGCGGAAAATGGAACTGATATTGCCCGTCCGATTTTCTTGAAGACGGAAATGGTTGCTGGGCATGCGGGCGGATCTGGGCGGTATCAGCGTTGGGAAAACCGTGCCAGTGAATATGCTTTCATCCTTGATCAGCTGGGTCTTTCATAAAGATTCAGATTTTTCCAAGGACCAGAGTGGCTGTGCGGATCTGGATTTTGCAGTTTTGCAAATGCGGGCTTGCACAGCCACGGTTTTTTTGCAGTTTTACAATGATTTGGGCGCAAAATTTTCCACAATATCGAGTGCGATCTGTGCTGCCTGTGCAGCTACTTCGGAAAGCTCGGCATGAAAGGAGATTGACTGGTCTTCTGGGGTGCTGCAAAGATCAGATATTCCACGCACGGCCACGAACGGAGTATTTGCATACTTTGCTGCTACTTGGGCGAAAGCTTGTGATTCCATGTCTGCCGTCAGACCATCTGGAAATAATTCGCGGGTTGTTTCCACGTTTGCGTCCGTTACGAAGGCGTCTGAGCTGAGCATCTGACCAGAATATGCGGTTATCTTCAAGCCTGCTGCTCCTGCTTCGCTGCTGGCGGTTTTTGTCAGGGCGGCTGCGATTGCTGTACGTACATCGTCGGTGATTGAGATGCTCGCTGGATTTCCTGGTACCTGACCAGGAGCGTAGCCAAAAGCAGTGGCGTCGGCACGTGAATTGAGATATTCGGTGCCGATCACTACATCACGCACGCGCGAATTTGGATGCAAACCACCGGCTGAACCGGTACAGACGATGATTTCTGGTGCGTATTGTGTCAGTAGTGAGCTGAGCGTGGCGGCTGCGTTTACCATGCCGATGCCGCTGGTGGCGAGCAAATAGGAAAAATTCGGTTTTGTTTGTGCGTTTTCTTCCACGGATAGACGGATCGGGCACGTGATCAGTTCGGTTGCACCAAATTCCGTTTTTATCTGTGTGTGGTCGATTATTTTAGACTGGTTTATTTTTTTGAGTCGCGCGATGAGCGCATTTCGGAGTTCCGTACTTTCTGCTGGCATCGCTGAAATGAAGAGTGCGGTGATCGGGATCCGCGATATCGTGCGAGGTGTTAATTTGCTGGGTGGTTCTAGGATTTGGTCTTGGTGATTGTGCATACCTTTTATCCTTTACGGACGGGGGCTTTTTCCGATTTCAAGTGGCTCGGATCCAGTTCTTGACATTTTGGGCAGATTCCCCAGAATGTTACTTCGGCTTCGTCAATTATGAAATCGTAAGCATTATCGATATCGAGGCAGGGCGGGTTCGGGTTTTTACATTTCACGTCAATGATTTTGCAACAATTGCGGCAGACTAAATGGTGATGGTTGCGGTTACGTTGTAATTCGTAGCGCGGTACTGAGCCTTTTGGCGCGATGCAACGGAGCAAATCTTTTTCGGTGAGTGTGTGGAGCACATCATAGACGGCTTGTGTGGAAATAGATCCAAGACGTTGCGTAACGCCATTTTTTACTTCTTCCGCAGTTAAATGCGGATGCTCTGCTAATTCAAGCAAGATTGCCAGGCGCGGTTTGGTAACGCGGAGACCGGCATTTCTGATGTATTTTTCAAAAAAAGATTGCACGTTCCTATCTTTCCGGACTCTTGGTGTGTAAGCAACGTGAAGGGTGAAAATGCGGCTAATTAGTTTTTGTTTGATGGGTTTTTGATGTTTGTTTTGGGACTTTTTAGCCGTGTTGTGCAGATTTATTGTGATTTTGGTGGAGGGGTGTGCTGGTTTTATTGGTGGCGCTGTCAATTTACGACACGCCCGGATTTTCCGCCACGCCGCATATTGGGAAAATTTTACTGCTGTTCCGAAGCGGAAAGCATGAAATTTTCCACCATTGTGGATAATTTCCAGGGGTGAGTGTGGAAAGGGTGGAAAATTATTTTCCACAGGCTGTGGTTAAGTGGAAAATTTTTTTGAAATTTTTCTTAGGAAGTGAATTTTTTGGCGTAATTTCGGGGCAAAGTGTGCGTGGAATGAAAAAGCAAAGAAATTTCTGGGGAAGGTGATGCGATCCTGAAAATGTCCCAAATAGTGCTGGTTTTTCCATTACTTTATGCAATGGAAAATTTCGCTTTAGGTGGAGCAAGTGTGTGGTTCTCCTTTTGGCAAATGTCTTATTTTGGCAGTTGCTCCACCTTTTAGCGAAAGCTTTCCACAGTCAAATTGAAATCGGAAATAACGAGCGCGAGATATCACACAAGGCACACTATGTAGTGGTGCAGCGAAAATCGCGCCACTAGGTGTAGTGTTTATATCTGTAGTTCTCAGGGTTGATAAAACCGCAAAATTGAGCTGTTTGAAAGAAAATTAGCTAGTAAAACTAGCAGAGAGGAGCATGGAAAAAATGAGTATTACTGTTTACACCAAACCCAATTGTGTGCAGTGCAATGCTACGAAGCGTGCATTACAGAAGAACGGTCTGGAGTTTTCAGAAGTTGATTTAACACAAGACGAAGCTGCTCTCGCTACAGTGAAAGCACTTGGCTATCAGCAGGCACCAGTCATTTTTGCCGATGGTGATCATTGGGCTGGATTCCGTCCAGATAAGATCAAGGCTTTAGTGAAAGTTTCAGCGGAAGCTGTTTCTGCTTGATCTTTGAAGATGCAGTCTGGAGCGTTTATTTTGCAAATGAATAAGCGCTCTGGATGCATCATTTCTTCGTGGTGGTGCTTATCTGCAGCAGGTTCTGTAATGCTTTATTGGCAGCAATATAAGCGCTATATTTTGGCTGACGGTATCTTTGTAAGTTTGTTTCAAATACTAAGCGGTTTGAAGAATATCACAACGAAATTGCAGTAGCTTGGCGTAGCGTCAGTTTTCAAAAGTAGTCTCAGAAAGGAGTGGATGAGAATGGTGCAGATCGTTTATTTCTCATCTGCTACGAATAATACGCAGCGGTTTGTGGAAAAATTGGGATTTCCGGCGCAGCGGATTCCACTCCGCAAAACAGATCCAGAGGTGCAGATCAATCAGCCATACGTGCTCATTGTGCCAACCTATGGTGGAGGAAATCTAAAAGGTGCCGTCCCAAAGCAAGTCATAAAATTTTTGAATGACGAGCACAATCGCAGTTTACTTCGCGGAGTGATTTCGAGTGGTAACACAAATTTCGGCGAAGCCTATTGCTTAGCTGGCGATATTATTAGTGCCAAGACGAAAGTGCCGCATATGTATCGGTTTGAACTTCTTGGCACCCCAGATGATGTGAAAAAAGTACAAATAGGATTGGAAGAATTTTGGACACGACTTTAACCGATATTGGTGAAGAAATCACTGCTCCAGGTTTGGATTATCATGCGCTCAATGCGCAGTTGAATCTGTATGATGCTGACGGAAAAATTCAGTTTGATGCAGATCGGATGGCGGCGCGGCAGTACTTTTTGCAGCATGTAAATAAAAACACCGTCTATTTTCATGATCTTGAAGAGAAGATAGATTATCTGATTACTGAGGGATACTACGAAAAAGACGTGATCGAAGCCTACGATTTTGCTTTCATAAAAGAGCTATTCAAAGCCTGCTATGCGCATAAGTTCCGGTTCCCTACATTCCTTGGCGCATTCAAGTATTACACCTCGTACACCTTAAAGACTTTCGATGGTACACGTTACCTTGAACGCTATGAAGATCGCGTTTGCATGGTCGCTTTAACGCTGGCAAATGGAAATGAAGCATCCGCGATGGAATTAATGGAAGAAATTATTTCCGGGCGCTTCCAGCCAGCAACTCCTACCTTCCTGAACGCTGGTAAAGCAGCTCGGGGTGAGCTCGTTTCCTGCTTCCTATTACGCATTGAAGACAATATGGAATCAATTGCTCGTGCGATCAACTCGTCATTGCAGCTTTCCAAGCGCGGCGGCGGCGTAGCTTTGAATCTTTCAAACCTGCGTGAACTAGGCGCGCCAATTAAGAAGATCCAAAACCAATCTTCAGGTGTGAATCCAGTAATGAAGCTGCTTGAAGATGCTTTCTCCTATGCAAATCAGCTTGGTGCACGCCAAGGAGCGGGCGCCGTCTATCTCCATGCGCATCATCCAGATATTCTGCGATTCCTTGATACGAAGCGGGAAAATGCAGATGAAAAGATCCGAATCAAGACCCTCTCACTCGGAGTGATTATCCCCGATATTACCTTTGAGCTGGCAAAGCGCAATGCTGATATGTATCTTTTCTCGCCATACGATATCGAGCGTGTTTATGGAAAACCATTTACCGATATTTCAGTGACGGAAAAATATGAAGAAATGGTTAACGATAAGCGGATTCGTAAATCAAAGATCAATGCCCGCCACTTCTTCCAGACACTTGCCGAAATTCAGTTTGAATCCGGCTATCCCTACATTATGTTTGAAGATACCGTTAATAAAGCGAACCCGATCGCCGGGCGAGTTACGATGTCGAATCTTTGCTCGGAAATCTTACAAGTTTCCGAAGCATCTGAATTTAGTTCAGATCTTAGCTACACAAAAATTGGAAAAGACGTCTCATGTAATCTTGGCTCATTAAATATTGCCAAGACGATGGATTCACCAGATTTCGGGAAGACCGTCGAGACGGCGGTTCGTGCACTGACAGCCGTCTCGGATCGGGCAGATAATTCTGCTGTGCCGTCAATCGAGCGTGGAAATAAGATGTCACACGCAATCGGTTTAGGGCAGATGAATTTACACGGTTTCCTTGGGCGCGAGCGAATTCATTATGGTTCACCAGAAGCTCTCGATTTTACAAATATTTACTTCTATACAGTGGTTTACCATGCGATTCGTTCCTCAATGCAGCTCGCAAAAGAACGCGGAGAAAAATTCGAGAATTTTGAAAATTCCGATTACGCTAAAGGCACCTATTTTGATAAATACATTGATCAGGAATGGCTGCCTGAAACAGCGCGTGTAAAAGAGCTCTTCGCAAAGATCCAGATCCCGACACAAGAAGATTGGAGCAAGCTAAAGGAAGATGTGCAAAAATACGGCATGTACAATCAAAACTTACAAGCCGTTCCGCCCACTGGTTCAATTTCTTATATCAATAATTCCACATCTTCAATCCACCCAATCGTTTCACAAATCGAAATCCGCAAAGAAGGCAAAATCGGTCGCGTTTATTATCCGGCTCCATATATGACGAACGAGAATCGCGAATACTATCAAGATGCGTATGCAATTGGTCCACAAGCGATCATCGACACTTATGCCGTCGCTACCCAGCACGTAGACCAAGGGCTCTCATTAACGCTCTTCTATCCAGATACCGTCACTACGCGCGATGTAAACAAGAATTATATTTATGCGTGGCGGAAAGGAATCAAGACCCTTTACTATATGCGAATTCGTCAGGCAGCTTTGGAGGGCACAGAAGTCGAAGGCTGTGTTTCGTGTATGCTCTAATGCAGACAAAAGCAGGTAAATTGAGATTTGCAGATGTTTTTCACATTGAGCAAATTGGCGTTCAGCAAAACACTGCAGAATAAACAGTGGCAGCAATAATTCGGATGATAATTACCTGCGGGAAAATAAGCGGAAAATTTCCAGGCTACATCAGCCTGGAAATCCGTCAAAGAATTAACAGATCATAAATTTTACGAAATTGCTCTCAGGATCAAGGAGGCGCTATGGCAGGCGAAAAAATTAAGCTGGTTTCTGCAGTGCAGGCAATCAACTGGAACAAAATTGAGGACGAAAAAGATCAGGAAGTCTGGGAGCGCCTGACGGGTAATTTCTGGCTACCAGAGAAGATCCCACTCTCAAACGATATCCAATCGTGGAATACGCTTAAGCCACACGAACAGCTCATGACCACCCGCGTCTTTACCGGCTTGACGCTTCTCGATACGATTCAAGGCACCGTCGGAGCAGTATCACTGATTCCTGATGCCATCACCCCGCATGAAGAAGCAGTGTATACGAATATTGCATTCATGGAATCAGTGCACGCGAAATCATATTCCTCAATATTCTCCACACTGATCTCAAGTGAAGAAATCGAGGAAACATTCCGCTGGTCAGAAGAAAATGAATACCTGCAGAAGAAGGCTGAAATCGTGCTCAGCTACTACCGCGGAGATGATCCCGAAAAGCGAAAAGTAGCATCTACAATGCTCGAATCATTCCTCTTCTATTCCGGATTTTATGCTCCAATGTATTGGTCTGCACACGCAAAACTCACAAACACAGCCGATTTGATTCGCCTGATCATCCGCGACGAAGCAGTACATGGCTACTATATTGGCTACAAATACCAGCAGGCAGTGAAAAAAGCATCGCCAGAACGCCAGCAGGAATTAAAAGACTACACTTTCGATTTACTCTACGATTTATACGAAAACGAAGAAGGCTACACAGAATCTTTATATGACGAAATGGGCCTGACCGAAGATGTCAAGATGTTCTTGCGTTACAATGCAAACAAAGCCTTAATGAATCTCGGATACGAGGCACTTTTCCCATCAGATCAGACGGCAGTGAACCCGGCAATTCTCGCTGCACTATCCCCGAATGCTGATGAAAATCATGATTTCTTCTCCGGTTCAGGTTCTTCGTATGTGATTGGCACTGCTGAAGCAACTGAAGACGATGATTGGGATTTCTAAAATTATGAGTATGCCTTATCGCATACTTATAGTCTGCACTGGAAATATCTGCCGTTCACCAATGGGTGAAATCGTGCTGCGGGAGAAACTTTCACAAGCAAAAATTACTGATGTAGCAGTAGCTTCCGCAGCCGTCTCGGCTGAAGAGCAAGGAAACCAAATTGATACACGTGCGGCGCGAGTATTACGAGAAGCTGGATATTGTGTCCCAAACCATCGCGCACATCAAGTGACCCGAAAAGAACTGCAAGAATTTGATTTAATTCTGGCAATGACAGCCGGGCACGCGCGCAGACTACGTACAATGATGCTCACAGATTTAACGAAACTGCATCTCTGGCGCGAATTTGATGGCACTTGCGAATATGCTGTACACGGCGTATTCGGTGCAGGCGGAATACTTTCTAGCCCCAGCGAGCAAAACCAAAAACGCTCACGATATGCGGATTTCACAGTTTCTGACGGTGCATATGATGTTCCTGATCCCTGGTACGGCGGGCAAGCAGGATTCTATGACACGCTCGCCATAATTGAGCGCGGTGCTGAAGGGATTTGCGAATTTATAAACTCTAAACAGCGAGATACTCAATAAAATCGCGAAACTTCCCAGGATCATCGGATTGCGCTGGCATTTACGAAATCACCTCGCCGGTACGAGTATTGCGCCATGAAATTAGATGTTTGGGAGAAAAAGTCCGGGAGCATCTGGCGCAAGACTGCGGAGTGCGCGGACGGCGATAGCGGTCAATTTTGTGCTTTGCAGGGCAGGTGCCAATCCATAATGGTTTCGGGCGAGCAGCATTATGGATTTCATTTGTGGCATCTTCACGGAGGTAAGCGATCGGTTTTGCGCCAATTTCGATGCATTTTGCACGCCAAATTTGATTATGCCCATGCGCTGCGCCGACGAGTGCGTGCGCGATTTCATGCAGGATGATCTCTCTGACTTGGGTTTCTGAATACGCCGTTGTGAGCTCGCGCGAGAGGGTAATTTTTCGTTTGCTAAAATTTGTAGCTCCGGCACGACGGCGTGCACGATCAAAGCCGAAGCTCCAATCGTGCAATTGATACTCTGCTAATAATTCCCAAGCCAGTTCAGCGGCTGATATCAGATCCATAAACGAGTTTTCGATTTTCTTTGTTGAAAGATATCACTAATCGGAGATTTATCACGTATCACCAATTCGTGCCGGGGGGGGAAGCTTCCTTCCGCTTCCGCTTCCTTTTCTTCGATTACGAGTCTAGCGATCACACTGCGTTGAAATAAACTACAATCAGCTACTTTGACTGTTACGTGGAAAACATTGTTTCAATATGCTGATTTCGGCTGCCCGCGTCCGCTATATCGTAGTCCGCGTGATCAAGAAGAGAGAAGTTTTTGGATTCGCTGCGGAGAAACTTTCATTTTCGTACCTAGCGGCTGTGCAAAAAGAGATACCCGCAGTTCTTGGAGCATCCATTTTGCCTGCTCCAATGTGGAAGCGCGAACGGGATCGTATTTTTCGCTGCTGAAAGCTTCTTTCTCCGCTGTAAGTAAATCTTCCACTTCGGCAATAATTTCCGCATTTCCATCATCGCCGGCAAGATTTTCTGGTGCCTTCTCGATCCGATACTTCGCCCCGTTCAAATAACGAATCAAATCAAGCAAGGCTGCATCCGGCGTATTTGCAACAAAGCCGTCATAAATCAATCCGCTGATCTGGGTGCGCACATCTTCGATCGTGTTGATCATCGCTGGAGATTTTGCTGCCGGAGTGGTGTATGAACCTTGCACTTCACTCCATGCGGTGAAAATACGAGTACAAATTTGTGCGAGACGATAAATTTCATCTTCGATCCGGTCTTTCAGGAATTTATGCAAAGCACGATACTCTGCTTCGCTGCGGAGCCGTCCGAGCGGGCATTTATGCTGTTTTGCCCACTTCGTTCCAATATTTCGCACAGCGGCAAGATGTAAATCCTGCACAAAAGTAGCAGTATTCGGATATGGGGATCCGGCGAGTAAAAGTGATTCTGTACTGTTCCAGCGTGAAGTGATTCTGCCTTCAGGAAGCAGCAGTTCATTTGCCAAGAGCCGGATGATACCTTGCTTGTGATCTCGTACTTGCAAGGCAGGATCAGCCAGCACGCGCAAGGAGACGCTCACCTTGCTGGGATTCGCTCCTTGCTGCGTGGTGCCTGTGTTCGGGACTTCGCTTAGCGCAGGATAACCGCGGACCACAGTTCCGTTTGCGCCAACAGTTTCAACCAGTTCCGGCAATTTTCCATCGCGCAGCTTGGGCCAGGTCTGCAAATCTTCAAAATCTGCGGTTAAATCTGCTGCATCTGCTTTTGCAGTAGTTCCGTTCGCAGTTATTTTCTGTGCATGCGCTGCTGTCATTTGACCGTTTGGATGCATATTCTGCTGTGTTTGCCGAGCTGCCCCACCGACGATTATTTGTGCCCGGGCGGCGTCTAAAGCTTGCGCGACGGCTCCTTTTACTACACTTTCCACAGCATTGTGTGTTTGTGGTGCAAGATCACGTTGGAGTTTCGTCAGTGAGTGCCCTTCATCAAGCACTGCTCCCCGTTCAGAACGTACGATAAATTTTATTTCCAGATGCGCTGGAAGCGTCAAGGTATTCCAGGTTTCAGGAGGAATCTCGATATTCCGCAATATTTTCACAGCATCGGTGAAAGCTTCTGAAAAGCTTTGCAGCCGCGGAGAGTTCTCGTTATTTTTGAAATCCGGCGCAGCCTCATCTGTATTTGTAGCATTTTGATTTGAAGTATCCGCACGCTTTCCCAGATTTCCAGTGGCTTCATGCCATGACGGGAGAATCTGCAAAATTTCGCGCGCGACATCGGGGGCAGGTACGAGATTCCGGCGGATCGACTTTGGCAGGGCACGGATCGTTGCCTGCACCAGCTCAGGCAACATCCCCGGCACAAGCCAATCGAATCCAAGATCCTGCAGTTGTGGCAATACCGTAATGGGCACTTCGATCCGCAACCCGTCAGCATAAGCACCTGGCTCGAAACCATATTTGAGTGGCAATTCGATTTCGCCCTGCCGCCATATTTGTGGAAAATCTTCAGCATGATAAGCAGTCGTGCCAAGGAGGAAATCCTGCGTGAAATTGAGTAAATCTGGCTGCCGGCGCAGCTCTTTTTTCCACCACGTATCAAAATGCCTTCCAGAGACGATATCTTCAGGGATTCGCTCATCAAAGAAGGTAAATTGGGCATTTTCGTCGGCTACTAGCCCATATTGCCGCAGTCGAGTTGCAACTTCCTGAGCTTGTGCAAGCTCGCGCAGATTATGCTTCATGAACTTATGGTGTGCACGCCACTGGTTTTCAACAAGACCATGCCGGATGAAAAGTTCACGTGCCAATTCGCGTGCATCTGGTGTGCCAACTTTTGAAAGCAATACTGGCCGGTCGGCAACTATCGTCATCCCATAAAGCGTGATTTTTTCGTGCGCCATTGCAGCACCGTTGCGCGTAGACCAGTAGGGTTCTGAGTATTGATGTTTGATCAGATGCCCGGCAACTTTTTCAATCCAATCCGAATCTATCCGCGCGACAGTGCGGGCAAAGAGCCGGGAAGTTTCGACAAGCTCGGCCGCCATTACCCACGCGGGAGTGCGCCGATATAAACCAGAACCAGGCCAAATCACGAAATGCGTGCCGCGAGCACCAGCATAATCACGCTTACGTTCATCCCAATTGCCAAGATTTGAAAGCATCCCAACAAGCAGTGACTGATGGATCGCTTCAGCAGCGGGTACGTCAGCAGAATTTGCAAGTGTTTTGACGGCAGTAACTATATCGCGGTGGTGCGTCGAATCTTTGCCCTCATCGGCGAGTGCCCGTGCAGCCTCCTGTAGTTGCTGCTGGTCAGGGATGGAAATCTCGTTCAATGTAATCCCAAGCGGTTTCGCAAGCTGCCGAAGCTGGAGCACTACATCTTCCCATTCACGGAAACGAAGCCAATGTAAATATTCTGCCCGACACATTTTCCGGAATCCCGATCCGGAAAGTTCGCGCTGCTGTGTGCGCAGATAACGCCAAAGATTCAGGTAGGCGAGAAAATCAGAACTTGCTTCGGTGAAGCGGGCGTGGAGCTGGTCTGCCTGTGTTTTAAATTCAAGCGGGCGCTCGCGTACATCTTGGACACTCATCGCTGCCACAAGTATCAGCACTTCTGCAGCGCAGCCGTTTTCATTTGCTGCCAGCAGCATTCGGCCTAATCTCGGATCGATTGGGAGGCGCGCAAGTTTGCGACCAATCTTTGTGAGTTTTGGTTGCCGTACCCCAATTTCCAATGCTCCGATTTCTTCAAGGAGCTGCGCCCCGGCGCGCACGGCACGTAAATCTGGCGGGTCAATGAATGGGAAATCTGCTACTGTGCCGAGATTTAATGCTGCCATTTGGAGGATTACGGCTGCCAATGAAGTGCGCTGGATTTCCGGTTCAGTAAATTCTGGGCGGCTGGCAAAATCGTCAGCAGAATAGAGCCGGATCGCGATCCCGTCAGCAATGCGCCCGCAACGGCCGGAGCGTTGATTTGCAGACGCTTGTGAAATTGGCTCAATTGGCAGGCGCTGCACTTTAGTTTTGTTTGAATAACGAGAGATGCGTGCTGTGCCAGGGTCGATCACGTAACGAATCCCTGGTACTGTGAGTGAAGTTTCAGCGATATTGGTAGATAGGATGATCCGCCGATGATTGTGCGGCTCAAAGATCCGGTGTTGTTCGCCTGCGGAAAGGCGTGCGAAAAGTGGTAATACTTCCACTGCGCCAGGAATCTTTGAGCTTCCGCCAGGTGCGATATATCGCGAGCCTAATTCGTCGTGAAAAGCTTTTTGTGTTTCGCGGATTTCGCCTTCGCCGGAGAGGAAGACGAGAATATCTCCGGCACCTTCTTGCATGAGTTCCGATGCTGCGTTGAGGATTCCTGAGATTTGATCTTGCGGTTCAGCATCGAGATATTCGCTTGCGGCAAAGTCTGTTTCGTGATTGGGCGTGTTGATCTTTGCAGGGGTTGCAGGAGTGAAGGGCGAAAGTGTGCCCTGTTTGCAGCTGCCGTCAAGCGGACGGTAGCGGATCTCTACCGGATACGTGCGGCCGGAGACTTCAATTATTGGCACATTCTGGGATGCTGACTGTGTGTATTTCGCAAAATGTGCTGCGAAACGTTGGGAGTCAATGGTGGCTGAAGTGATAATTAATTTTAGATCTGGCCGGCTTGGGAGGAGTTGCGCCAAATAGCCGAGAAGAAAATCGATGTTCAGTGAGCGCTCGTGGGCTTCGTCGATAATGATGGTGTCGTATTTTTGGAGTAGCGGATCAGCTTGGATTTCAGCGAGTAGGATCCCGTCCGTCATGAGTTTGACGAGCGTATCGCGGGAGACAATTTCGGTAAAACGCACCTGATAGCCGATTGTGCCTCCGAGATTGATCCCAAGCTCTTTGGAGATTCTTTCGGCGACGGAGCGGGCTGCGATGCGGCGGGGTTGGGTGTGCCCGATCATGCCGTTTATCCCACGCCCAATCTCTAGGCAGATTTTTGGCAGTTGAGTAGTTTTGCCTGAGCCTGTTTCACCGGCGAGGATGACTACTTGATGTGTGCGGATGGCTTGTGCGATATTTTCACGCTGTGCGCTTACGGGTAGCTCGGCAGGGTAGTTGATGTGCGGCAGACTGGCCTTGCGGGCTGCTAATTCTGCCGGGGTGAATGGTTTGTAGCTATTTCGTGGCTGACGGCGATTTTTCTGCCGTCGGCTTTTATTGTGCGGGTTGCTATGCTGATTCTCCGTCACTAATATCTCTCCAAATCATTCCTGGAATTTGCCGATCTGCCGGCACCGGGCTATTTTCCTGTGTCTATCTTAATGCGTGAGTAGCAGCTGGCATGATTTTAGGGATGTTTATTTTTTATGTTTCACAAGTTTGATTTTTATCAGCATTTTTCCGTGAGTGATCTTGAGAACGTGATCGGTGCTGCATCGTTTGCATGAGCGATCTTTTTCCGGGTTTCGGTGTTTGATATTGGAAGATGGGAGGGCAAAAATGTGATTTTCGGAATCTGTGAAATCTTTGCGTGTGTCGATTGGAAATAATGCTTAAGGAAGCTCTAAACTCTATATCTAGTTGTTTCAAAACTAAGGAGCCACAAGATGTTGTTGGATAATATTGTTTCTCAGGATATTTGCGTAGAGAAGCGTGACGGGCGAAAAGTTCATTTTGACGCCTCGAAAATCTACCGTGCAATTTATCTTGCGCTGAACGCGAACGGCATCGAAGATCATCCATTTGTGATGCAGGCAGTGCATGCCGTCATTGAAAAGCTTCCTGCTCGCGATCTTTCAATCCCGGAGATCGAGACGGAGATCGAGAACTATTTGATGGCTACAAAATATCCGAATGTGGCACGTGCATATATTGAGTATCGCCATGAGCGTGATTTGATGCGTGAGCAAGCTACGGATGTTACCTATTCTGTGGGTCGTCTGCTGCAGCGTGATAAAACTGTGGTAAACGAAAATGCGAATA
Source organism: Arcanobacterium hippocoleae (assembly GCF_031456295.1). Classification (NCBI taxonomy): domain Bacteria; kingdom Bacillati; phylum Actinomycetota; class Actinomycetes; order Actinomycetales; family Actinomycetaceae; genus Arcanobacterium; species Arcanobacterium hippocoleae. The sequence continues at coordinate 1,233,002 of NZ_JAVDUJ010000001.1, read as the reverse complement.
AGGATTCCAAAGTATTCAATACGCAACGTGATCTTACTGCCGGTTCTGTGGCGAAGGCTTATGCATTGCGTTCAATGTTGCCGCGTTCTGTAGCGAATGCGCATATCAAAGGCGAGATTCACTTCCACGATCTAGACTATAGTCCGTTTCAAGCAATGACGAACTGCTGCCTGATTGATGTTGCAGGAATGCTGAAAGACGGATTCCAAATCGGAAATGCGCGTGTTGAATCGCCGAAGTCGATTAATACTGCCACGGCGCAGATTGCCCAAATTATCGCGAATGTGGCTTCTTCACAGTACGGTGGCTGCTCGGTAGATCGCACAGACGAAGTGCTCGCGCCGTATGCTGAGCTGAATTTCCGCAAGCATCTGCGGGATGCAGAAAAATGGGTGGCGCCTGAACTGCAGGAAGAGTACTGCTGGGAAAAGACACGGAAAGATATTTACGATGCGATGCAATCGCTCGAATATGAAATCAATACCTTGTATTCCTCGAATGGGCAGACTCCGTTTGTAACTCTCGGCTTTGGTCTTGGTACTTCGGAATTTGAACGGGAAATCCAGTCTGCAATTTTACGTGTACGGATTCGCGGGATCGGGAAGGATCGGCACACAGCAATTTTCCCGAAACTTGTATTTGGTTTGCGCGATGGTGTGAATTTGCGTCCGGAAGATCCAAACTATGATCTTAAACAGCTTGCGCTTGAATGCTCAACAAAGCGGATGTACCCAGATGTGCTTTCGTACCGACGGATTGTAGAGCTTGAAGGGGATTATAAAGCGCCGATGGGTTGCCGTTCGTTCCTGCCAAAATGGGTTGATCCACAAACTGGTGAAGCGGTAAATGCGGGGCGGAATAATCTTGGTGTAGTTACGTTAAATATTCCGCGGATCGCAATCGAAGCGCATGGGGAGAAAGAAAAGTTTTGGAAGATTTTTGCTGAACGCATGGAGATCGTGAAGGAAGCCTTGCTCTTCCGTGCTCAGAGGTGCGAAGATGCGACCCCGGAAAATGCGCCGATCCTTTATAAGCATGGAGCATTTGGGATCCGTGCAGCGGAAGGTGAAACCGATGTGCTGCAGTTCTTCCGTCAGCATCGTTCGACAGTTTCGATTGGGTACCTTGGGCTCTATGAAGCTGCGACCAGTTTTTATGGTCCAGATTGGGAGACGGATCCGGAAGCAAAGGAATTCACGCTCGATATTTTACGTAAACTCAACGAATATGCCGAAGCGTGGAAAGCAGAATATCCGTATTGGTTCTCGATTTATTCCACTCCAAGTGAATCATTAACTGACCGTTTCTGCCGTCTTGATCAAGCGAAATTTGGTTTGATTCCGGATGTTACGGATAAGGATTACTATACAAATTCTTTCCATTATGATGTGCGGAAAAAGATTACTCCTTTTGAAAAGATTGATTTTGAGGCTCCGTATGCGCAATACACGAAGGGCGGGTTTATTCATTATTGTGAATATCCAAAATTGACGCATAATCAGGCGGCACTCGAAGCAGTATGGGATTATGCGTACGATAAAGTGGCTTATCTGGGTACGAATACGCCAATCGATCACTGTTATAAGTGTGGTTTTGATGGCGAATTTGAGCCGACGGCAGAAGGGTTTATCTGCCCCGATTGCGGTAATGAGGATCCGGCAACTTGCGATGTGGTGAAGCGTACTTGTGGGTATTTGGGTAATCCGCAAAAACGCCCGATGGTGCATGGGCGGCATGTAGAAATTTCACGCCGTGTGAAGCATCTGGATGCAGCTGAATAACCAATACACAAAATCGTGAAAATGCTGAAATGGCAAATTTAGATGAATCTGGAGTGCGTCAGCCTGCACCTGGTGAATGGCAGGCGGGCGCACTTTCTGCTGGGTATATTGCAGACTATAAGCCGTTTAATTTTGTAGATGGTGAAGGTGTGCGCTGCTCATTGTATGTTTCTGGCTGCCCATTTCGCTGCCCTGGATGTTACAACAAAGCTGCCCAAAGTTTTCGTTACGGAAAACCGTATACTGCTGAGCTTGAAGAACAGATTTTGCAGGATCTTGCCCAGCCGTATGTGGCAGGACTATCGCTGCTTGGTGGAGAACCGTTCTTGAATACAAATATTTTGTTGCCGTTGGTGCGGCAGGTGCGGGAACGTTTCGGCATGACGAAGAACATCTGGATTTGGTCTGGCTATACTCTTGCCCAGCTACAGCAAGAGCCAGATAAAACAGAACTTCTTGAACTGTGTGATGTGCTTGTGGATGGACCGTTTATCCAATCATTATTCGTGCGAAATCTTCCGTATCGGGGTTCAACAAACCAAAATATTATTGATTTACATACCGGCGAACTGAAGATTTACGAATGATTCACCTGTAATTGTAGCTTTCAGGTAAATCTTTCAAGCTTCAGTTCACCGGCGTTCCGAAAATAGCTGCTAACTATTTACTTTTGCTGATCATTTTGGTGATTCGGAAAGCGAAAACGTTATTCTTTCCGATTCCGGCGAATCCATAGAAGTGCGCCACCACTGCCGATAGTGATTGCAGCAAATAATGCGGGGAAGATAATATTTCCTGCTCCAGTAGCTGCCAGTTTTGGTTGATCTCCTGGATCCTTCGGTTCTGGTTCTGGTTCTGGATCCGGTTCTGGTTCTGGTTTAGGTTCCTCCGGTTTTGGTGCAAATTCGATTGTCTGATTTTTATCTGTAAGATCTGTGTGCACAGCGATTTCTTTTCCATCAGCAAAGAGTTTTTCAAATGCCACAGTGCGGATACCGGCAAATCGGGCAGCATCAACCTTGAATCTTACTTCACTGCATCCATTTGCAGTTTTGGGTGTGAATTTTTTGTGTGCAGTGATTTGTTTTTCGTCAGCACTAAGTAATGGTTTTCCTGACGGTAATTCCATGAGCTGACCGCGAATTTCATACTCTTTACCTGCTTGCAAATTGGTGTAGCAAATATTATCGACTAATTCTACGATTCCTGATGCGGGTGCCGTTTTCTTCCCTTCATAAGTAAGTGTGGTATGTAAATCTGGTTGATGTGAAACGGTAAATTGTTCGGTTTTATCCGTTACTGAACTGGTGTATGGTTTAACGCGGTCATCTCCTGGAAAGGATGTAACGAATACGTAAGTGCCTGGCGTTAATATTCCATCCGCGCTTTGTTTGGCACGAAAATCTGTGGCACCAATACTTGGGAAGAAACCATTATTTGCCGGAATGTTTATCACACTGCCGATTTGTGCGGCTTTTCCGATATTCTCATCAAGTACTGCCATCCCTTCCGGGAAGAAATATAGACGCTGCTCAATATGGGGCAAATCTTTCTGGAAACGTTGATTGCCGGCAAATATTCCATGATCGCGGGGGAACCCGGTAATGAAAACATCATCTACAAGATATGTGCCAGATTTTGTATTACGAATGCTCAAGGCAGTGTCGATAGCAATTTCATGACGGTGAGAAATAGTTTCTGCCGGGATTCCAAAACCGTCTGCCCAATCAGCGTGTATCAGTTCAGCAAGCTTTCCCTGAGCTGATTTTTCGACACTCCAAACAACCGTCACAAATCCTGGCTCAGCAGCTTGAAACTTTGCTTGAATTTCTTTTGGACCATCAGCTTTTACCACTACGCTGCCGATTTTCTTTGCGTCAGACGGTATTTTGGAAGATTGCGCGGCAGGAATAGCCCCAATGAAATATGCGGTAGCGCGGTATTGCACAGGCACATATCCTGGCTCGACGCCATAATCTTTTGCAGATTCACGATCGAGCGAAAGCCAATTTCCATCCGCATAATTCGGGTCTGCAGCAGCCTGGAACGTGTCCGTGAAAGTGCCGTCATCAGTGATTTTTTGTACCTGCGAGGTGCCGATTGGCTGGAAATCGTAAATTACTTTCCAAGTTGGGCCAGGAGTGGTAATCTCAGTTAAATCGATTTTCGGACGATTCCCGATTGTAATCGTATTTTGCGATTTGCCATTAGTCTCAAGCAAAGTAAGCGTAGTCCGTCCGCTTGCGATCCGTGAACTTACGCTCACAGTTCCATTTCCAGTAGCTTTCCATGCCAAGGAAATCGGTTCAGCTGCGGTGGTACCATTCCACGTATTCGTACCAGTTTCTGGAAAGATTGCAGGTCCGGTGAGGGTAACGGTGATCGACTTTCCTGGCAAATACATTCCCGCATGATTCGTTACGCCAAGCGAGTGAATTAGTCCGTGGCGTTTTCCTGCACCGGCGATAGTTCCTTTTTGATATCCGACAGGAGCGGCAGCAATTGCTTCTGCAACATAAATTCGTGCTTGTGCTTCGATGAAACTTGCATATTTTAAGACAGCTGCACGCAGATGCTGGATATTTTCCTGTGCCGTAGTATTCGGGTAGAGCGCGCGTACGGCACCGGGAGCAGGTTCATCTTCAAAGTTAAGATGCGCAAGATAAGAAACTCCGGCAAGCACATTAGGGTCTGTTGAATGCTGATATTTTTCCATCAGATAAGCCATTTGAGCAGTAGTTACTTGCAGTCCTGCGGGAGCAGTGACGGTTGGTTTAGTGAGTGTGGCGACGGAAAGCACATCTTCAGCCTTCGGGTCAGCTTGCGTTACATTTACACACCAGGTCGGGATGCCCTCTGAATTGTTCAGGTCGGGGTGCCGTCCAAGATATGTCGAAAATTTGTTTCCAGGAATCGGTTCAATCAAATATCCGAGCTGTTTATCTTCGCTTTGCCGGTACACTTTATAGCCGGTTTCGTCAGCTATTGCGTGTGGTAGCAAGCCGAAACATGCGCAGAAAAAAGCGATGCATCCGGCAATTATTCGTCTGCTGATCAAAATCACGTTGTTCTCCTTTGAAATAATTCTTTGGCAAAGTTCAGTCTGTATCGTTTCGGAAATAGAAGCAGCAGCGCAGCGCAAAACTGTGGAAGGAGTAGGCATAATCTTTCACTGTGTGAAACACATGAATTAAGCAGCTCTCATTTTTCATTGCAGAAGCATAATATTGCGTCACTTCCCGGCTAAGATAAAGCACATGACACTGTTTCTTGCCGCTATTGCAGTAGCGCTTTGTGCTTTTGCGATCTTCACCGTGATTCCCGGTATTTTCGGGGTGTTCGAGCTCTTACTTTCCTTACCGCTCGCACAGCTCATTTCATTCCGTTCAATTCTGACGGTGTTCTTCCTCGGAATTGGGATCTGCTATCTGCTACCAGCATTTCTCTCACGCAATAAGCTTCGCCGCATAATCGCATCAATAGCGGCAATTTGCCTACTCACCTCCGGTGCGGCACACGGAATGACAGTGATCTCACGCGGATTATATTTCTACGATAATCTTGCACAAATTGAAGGCGACGCAAAATCTGAAACTCCGCATCTAAACGTGCTTACCTATAACACTAAAGGCGGTGCAACAACCACTTCCGATATTGTAAAAATAATGCTTCACGACGCGATTGACGTAGCAGTACTGCCGGAAACATCCACGCAGCAAGGCGAAGAAATCCAGCAAGCGCTCGCGGCTGCAGGGGTAAATTTCCAGCGGTTTGATACGCAAACGAGTCAATGGGAGCCGGATTTTTCTTCTACAGTGATTTTAGTTTCTGGCAAACTTGGCGAGTACCGGCAACTTGATCTGAGCGCGATCAGCGGGAAAAAAGCAGCCGATCAGTCGGCAGGTAATCTAGAAAATGCACCGACGGAGAAAACGGGAGTAGCTGCACCATTTTCAATTGTTGGGGTGGCTCCGGCAGATACGCAATCAAAACTCCCGCGATTTTATGGAGTGCATCCAATTGCGCCACTGCCGTCTTTGATGCAGCGTTGGAAAGCTGAAATTACTAAAACTTACAGTTTATGTAAAAGTGGAGAAAATTTTGTGCTGGCAGGAGATTTTAACTCAACGGCAGACCATCAGGCAGCACTTGAGATTAGCTGCCGCGATGCGGTAAAGGAAGCAAGAATGGGCGGCTTGGGTACGTGGCCGGCAAAGTTCCCGGTGTGGCTTAGTGCGCCCATTGATCGCGTTTTGACTGGCGGGAATAACTATCGTGGAGCACAAGCAAAAATTGTGAAAGCTGGCGCCTCTGATCATGCGGGAATTGTGGTGCAATTGCGTGCGCATGAGTTTGCGACGGCTGCTGCGCGTTACTAAAAATTAAGTATGAGCTGAGTTTTTCATAGATTCGGTCTACACTGAAAGCAATGGATCAGTTGGGTAAGATCGGCAAAGGAGCAAATAAATGGCTTTTCTACGGACGGTAACAGTACTTGGTTTAGGCTATGTTTTAGGTGCGCGTGCTGGGCGCGAACGCTATGAACAAATCAAAAAGCAAGCAAAAAAGCTGTGGAATTCAGCGCCAGTGCAAAAAGGACGTAAGAAGGCGAAGGAGACTGCTTCGCAAACATTTCAGCGTGCCACGGATGCTGCAATTGCAAATGCGAAAGGCGCTGCAGCGAGCGTAAAGGATGCCGCATTTGGTAGTGCTGAAAGCGTGGCAAACGCAAAAACTCCAATGGCGGATGAGATTATCGTCGAGCCGATCGAGGATTTTAGAGAGCGCCGCTGACGGTATTTATTATTTACTGCTAGGTCAGTTCAGTGCTTGCGCGGCGAGTTCAAAGCCGTCGCGTCCACGTACTATTTGCGTGCCGTGCCGTTCAATATCAGAATCTTTGCGGATCCCTTCGCTTGCATCCGGTGTACCGTGTGAAAGCAGTTGCTCTACTGGATTTAGTTCGCGCAACAAAATCATTTTCACACGGCTTGGATGGTCACGGGTGAGATCATCGTAAATTAGCGGATCGTGCTGCCCGTCATCGCCGACAAGATACCATTTGATATGCGGAAACATAATCAGTAAATTTCGCAGCTGGCTCTTCTTATGCTCCTGCCCAGAACGGAACAAGCCAGTGGGAGTCGGCCCCCAATCCGTCATCAAAAGCGGCCCGATCGGGAAACGATATTTGCGGATAAACGCAAGCAAAGTGGAATAAGTGTTCCAGGCGCCGGTAGATAGGTAAAAGACGGGAGCTTCCGGATCGCACGCTAATAATTCACGATAAAGATCCGACATTCCGGGCACAACCTGCCGCGAATTTGTGGGCTTCACGAAAGAATTCCAGGCAGCGAGAGTGACTCGCGGTAGCCAGGTAACCAAAATCGTATCGTCGATATCAGAAATCAGCCCAGTACATGCAGTTTCAGACACGATCATCACTGGCGCAAAAGCCACTTCACCCTGGATCGGCGTAATTTTTACTTCATGCCATCCAGGGGAGAATCCATGATTTTCTACATTTAGCTCAATGTAACCGTTGCGGTCGGTCCGAGTATGGATCGTGTGTCCATTCACTTCGATCGTGACGGGTAAAAACCCAACTTGAGTAGTGAAAAACTGACGCCAGCCGCGTTGCGCTTCGGCTCCAGTGGTGATCGCTAACTCTGCAAAATCGCGGACGGCACGCGTAGTGTTTTTTCCTGGAATGCGCGTATTCCGCAGAAAATCAAGATTCAGATGCGTGCGCAGATGATCAGGCTCGGCCATTACTGCACGTGCAAGAATCCGCAACTGGGTAGTTGATCCGTAACCAGAATACGGGATAATTTGCGGCACCCAACCTTGCTTGCGCCGGCGCAAGATCCCGCGCCGGTTGATCCCGTCCTCAAGTGATCGGGCAAAGTTTGCTAAAGACATGCTTTCCTGTTCTCCGAATAAGCCCACTGCAATACGTGCGCGGCAGGCTTAACGGGGCATTTGGCTAATAATACTGCGAATATTAAAGCGAGCAGCAGTGGATGCGCCGAGACGATCCTGCCTGGCACATCTGAATCTGCTTCGTCTCACTCATGATTAATCGTTTTTCGATGCTAAGCATCAAGAGCTGTTGCCACAACTTCCTTCGCCGCTTCTTGTACCTGCTGTAAATGCTCTGCACCTTTGAAAGATTCTGCATAAATCTTATAAACATCTTCAGTGCCGGACGGGCGGGCAGCAAACCACGCATTTTCGGTAGTCACTTTCAAACCGCCGATTGCTGCACCGTTGCCGGGGGCATTTACCAGGCGTGCAGTGATTTCCTCACCTGCCAGTTCGGTAGCCGTCACAGCTTCTGGCGAGAGCGCGGCAAGCTTTGCCTTCTGCTCCTTTGTGGCGGGTGCGTCAATTCGTGCATATGCTGAAGTTCCATACTGGGCAGTTAGTTCACGATGTAATTGCGACGGCGACTTTCCGGTAACGGCAATAATTTCCGCAGCCAGCAAATCCATAATCAATCCGTCTTTATCGGTGGTCCACACAGTGCCGTCTTTCCGCAAGAAAGAAGCTCCCGCAGATTCTTCACCTCCGAAACCGGCAGTGCCGGAAAGCAGCCCCGGTACGAACCATTTGAAACCAACTGGTACTTCCATCAGCTGCTTGTCCATGCCGGCAACCACGCGGTCGATTAACGAGGAAGAAACGAGTGTTTTCCCTACCGCGTTTGTGCGCCAATTCGGACGATGCGTGTACAAATATTGGATGGCTACTGCCAAATAATGATTCGGATTCATCAAGCCCGCATCTGGGGTGACGATACCGTGGCGGTCAGCATCTGCATCATTACCGGTGGCAATATCGAATGGAGCCTTGCCGTCTGCTCCCGGTTTCATCCGCGCAAGCAGTGAAGCCATCGCGTACGGGGAAGAACAATCCATGCGGATCTTGCCGTCCCAATCGAGGGTCATAAATGGCCAAGCCGGATCTACTTCAGGATTGACGACGGTGAGATCAAGCCCGTAACGTTCACCAATTTCACCCCAATAGTGTGCCGAAGCACCACCCATTGGGTCTGCGCCGATGCGCACGCCAGCATCCCGAATTGCGGAAAAATCGATCATCGACTCAAGATCGGTAACATACGCTGAAAGATAATCATGACGGCGTGTGCTTTCAGCTGCTAAAGCATCCGTGTAAGAAACGCGCTTGACCTTGCGCCAGCCGTCGCGCAAAATCTCGTTTGCTCGGGCTGCGATTACTTTCGTGGCGTCTGAATCGGCTGGACCGCCGTGCGGAGGATTGTATTTGAATCCGCCGTCGCGCGGAGGATTGTGTGACGGGGTGATCACGATACCGTCAGCTAGACCTGGGCCCTGGGTGCGGACGCCGCTTGCTGTGCCTGCACCGTTTGCCGTCAAAATTGCGAGTGAGACGGCGGGAGTGGGAGTATACGAATCGCGTGCGTCAATGCGCACTTCGATATTGTTAGCTGCGAGTACTTCAAGCGCAGTGCGCTGTGCTGGTTCGGAAAGCGCATGTGTATCACGCCCAATATAGAGCGGGCCGGTGATTCCTTGCGCTGCACGGTATTCCACAATCGCTTGCGTGGTGGCTACGATATGTGCTTCGTTGAATGCGGCATCAAATGCTGATCCGCGATGCCCAGAAGTGCCAAAGACAACCATCTGATTTGGATCTTCCGGATTTGGTTCGAGTTCATAGTATGCCGAAATGAGAGCATCGACATCAATTAAATCTGCTGGGGTGGCTTTTGTGCCTGCGCGTTCGTTCATAGTTCCATCATGCCAAAAAATATGCCCGCGGGGTAGCGAAAAGCGTGCGGATTATTTTTCGAAAAAGCTTCTTTCGATTTAGCGGCAGTGTATGATTCAGGTAACGCTAGATACGGCGTTACCGGGTAATACAATTAATTTAAGAAGTGATTGTGATGACGAAGAAGTCATTAGCAAAATATCTTGCCGTGATTACTGTAGCGGCACTCTCATTTGCTGCCTTGCCTGCGTTTGCAATCAGGGCATCGGAATACGGGGTTGCCGCTTATACTTTTGGGCGCACGGTATCTGTGCAAGATATTTCAGAAGACGGCAATAGTGTATATGCGCTTTATAAACGTGCAGGAATTAAAACCGTATATACGCTGTATAACAGCAGCGGTGTGGGAACTACGGTTTCAAAAACGGATGCAACTACGATAAACGCGCTGAAAGCTTGTGTGGATGATTGGTTTACAGATACATGCAGTAAGTGGAAGTATTAGTTCATGATTGAAATACAGAACTTGACTTTCGGATATCGGAAAGGTGAGCCGATTTTTGATCGGCTCACCGCAAGTTTTTCTGCTCAGTCGATTGCGATTATGGGAAAATCTGGCGCGGGAAAATCTACATTGCTGCAGCTGCTGCAAGGCAGACTCCGCCCAGAGACAGGAAAAATAAAGGTTCTTGGTTATAATCTTGCAGATTTTCGCTCATACACAAAAATTTCGGCTTTTCGCCGTGAACACCTTGGAATCGTGCCGCAAATCCCAACTTTTATTGACGAGTTAGATGCACAAACGAATGTTGCAATTTCTGCTGCAATTTCCGGTACGCCAATGGATAAAGCAATGCGGCAGGCGCGAACAATGCTCCTTAAATGTGGGGTAGATCCAACGCAGCCAGTTCCCACCTTATCCGGCGGCGAACGCGGACGCGTGGCTGTGTGTCGCAGTTTAATCACCGAACCAGAGCTGATTCTCGCCGATGAGCCATCTGCTGCGCTAGATGTACCGACAGCGCGGAATATTGTGCAGCTGCTTTTAAAATCTCCAAAAGCGAAAAGCGTATTGCTCGTAACCCACGATGAAATGATTGCAAATATGTGTGAATTAGTGGTAAATCTCGATGAAATAATTTCACATAAGCAAAATAGTTAAAGATTTATTCAGTTTAGCAGGTTCATAGATGCCGCGATTTTATGCTTCACTTTTCACCAGCGCACGGAAAGTTCCTTCAGCAAAGTTTGCGCTTTCTTTTGGTTTTCTGCTGGTTTTCTTTGCGATACTTGCACTTTCGCTAATGCAGGGCGTGAGAACGGGAATGTATGAGCGGGAAGCTGCGCGCGCGCAGATAGTGTTAGCTGCGCCAGAATCTGCACAGGATCACTCTGGAGCTTTATATACACGTCCGAGACTGGGAAGCATGGCAAATGCAGATGTGTACGGGCTGATGGTTTATGTGGCAGACCCAGCTGCTGCTCCGCCCCATCCAGGGATTAGAAAATACCCTGATCCAGGAGAAGTTTTTGTTTCTGCACCGCTTGCGCAGGTGTACCAGCTTGGCGAAATTTCTCCGTGGGGGAAAGTGGCAGGAGTGCTTCCTGACGAGATTCTTTCTTTGCCAACAGAACATTTTTTCATTTCAGCAGTGAAACGCATCCCGATAGCCGATTATGAGACATGGGGAGAAACTATTGGTTATGGCAATGACGATAGTGCGAGCGGTGAAAGCTGGAATCTTCCCGAATTTATTTACATATTCTGGCAGTTTATGTTCTTTTCGGTAATCCCAGGAATCGTAATTATGGTTGCCGGACTTTTTGCAGCAGAAGCCTTTCGCGGCAGGGTTTTACTGCTTAGAGACCTATCTGCAAGCCGGAAGAGTATTTTCTGGTATGGCGTCTGTTTCGCGCTTTTACCGCTAATCTTATCCCTTGCAGTAATCTTGTTAATGCTCCTGATTTTGATGATATTTCCGCAAATATATTTGCCATTTGTAGATTTAGTCTTGCTGCGGGTGGATGTTTTCCGAGCGATGCCGTGGCTATTCGGAGGAATTGGCAGTGCCGTAGGTATTTGCCTGCTTATCAGTGGCAGTGCGGCACTCTATATTTCGCGTGGAAAATCTACGCTGAAAATAACAGCTTTGATTAAAACAATTTATGCAAAATTGAAACCGCTGCGAAGCGCGGCAGGATTGATCGCATTCTTTGCAGCGATTTACCTTGCGTTGCGCCCAGATTTACGCAGTGAAGAAGCCGCCGTCGCGCTTGTTGGAGCGTTAATCGTATTCTTTATCCTAATTCCGCGTGCGCTGATAATTGGCATTAATTATCTCTATAAAATCATTGTTCAGATTCGCCCAAATCCGGTTACGATTACTGCTGCCGCAAAAACTGATAAATGTGCAGGCGCCTTGGAGAAACTCGTTGCCGCTGTATTCGTCGCTTTTTCGCTCCTCGGAACTGCGAGTGTGTACTTTGCGCAAGTGGATACATCTGTAGAAATGCTGGCTTCAGCGGCGAAGCAAATGCAGTCATCGGTAACTGATTTCAGATGCAGTGAAGAAATTTCTGCAGATACTGAACTGGCGAATCTCTTACAGCCATACGGCGGTATTGCGCGGCTATATTTAGAATCTACGCCTGAGGGTCAAAATCCCGCATATTTAGTTATGGATGCGGCAGGCTTGCATAGGATTAATTCTGCACCGGGAAAACAGCTAAATTTTGAAAAAATGGCAGCTATGCTCGGCGTGCCAGCAGAGCAAATTGTTACTGCGGTTCCAAATAATGCGCAATTAATTGGGTGTTATGTGATTGATCAGGAGGGAAATCATACGCGAATTCAAGCTCAGGTAACTGCACACGGATACGCGGTATCAACTCCGAATGATTCATATCTTGGAGGAGTACGGGGTCAGGAATACTATTCGCGATGGCTCTTATTCTTTGGGGTAATCATCGCGGCACTAATAACTTGCGGCGTGATGGCACTCAATGCGGCAAAAGCACTTTCTGAATTTGGAATCTTGCAGTTACGCACAGTTTTCGACTGGCCGCGCAGGAAACATATTCAATTAATCGCACTGGTGATTGGGGTGCCGTTATTTATGGCAGCCGGAGCAGCTTGTCTTTCTTATCTGCTCACTGGGATTGCATTCCAAATTCGCTCCAGTACTTATTTCGGACCAAGCCTAGGCGCAGCGGGAATTCTCTTTCTGATGAGCCTGCTTAGCGCCGTGTTCTTTGTCGCGAAAACGATCTTTGAAACCCGAGATCGGGCATTAGAAAAAAGAGCACGAATTAGAAATAAATAGCAGCAGTTTTCAGAGTATTCGTTTAGGTATTTATCCTGAAAAATAATGAAAATCGCGCAGATACCCGATTGCGGGCAGTCATACGAGATTCTTTTTTCCGGCGATTTGCAGTGCAATCCAGCCAAGCGGCGCGCGCCCCCAGAACGTGAAAAGCCGATAGAGTATTGCCGTCGAAAAAGCGATTGAGTACGGTACTCCGGCGATTACCAAACCTCCGGTGAGTGCGGCTTCCACTGGGCCGATACCGCCAGGCGTAGGAATCGTAGAGCCGAGCATATTTGCTGCCAGATAAGTGAATGCAAGCGTCTCAAGCGGAAGTGTATCGCCGAAAGAAAACAGGGCGAAAGTAAAACAAGCAGTAAAACTAGCTGCGCTGATCAGAGTTCCGAAAAATCCGAGAAGTAACCGTTTCGGATGGGTAAAAAGCCAAAGTAGGCGTGGGGAAACCTGCAGATAAGTGGGTTCAATTTTCTTCCAAATAAACCGGCGGAAGTGTGGAATTGCGCTAATCAAAACAATAATTACGGCGATGAACACCAGCGTGGTTAGCGTATTTCCGCTCGGCAGTTTTTGGACGGAAAAATCTCCGGAAGTAAAAGATAATGCCAATAACAGGAATAACGTCGTGGTTAACTGAGCAAGCTGCACTAGCGTGACCGTCGCTAAAGCCGGAGCGGAGGGCATTCCGCGCTTTTGCAGAAACCGAAAATTTAAGGTAGCCGGGCCGATCCCGGCGGGAGTAATGATCGTAATTAGCGAAGCAGCTGCTTGGATCAGCACCGAATCTCCAAGCTTTATTGGTTCTTGCACGTAAGCATTTAGTGTGATCGCTCCACCAAGATAAGTGAAAAGGGCAGCAGTAAACGAAGCTGCCATCCATAATGGATTCGCGTTTGTAAATATTGCAGATAAGTTTGCGAAATCTATTGAGACGAAGGCAAAAATCATTGCAATCATAGCAACAGCCGTGATAATTAGTGTCTTAACTGAAAAATGCGGATTTTCCACGCCAAAATCTGTGAGCTTTCTTTCTGCGGTTTCTGGATAGTTTTTGGTTTTTATTTTCGGATCTAAACCCGTTTCAGAATAAGTGTACGAGTTTGGCTGCATAATTTTCAGTCTCGGTAGAGTCGCAGTGAATTTGCCACCACGATTACAGAACTGGCAGCCATTGCGGCAGCAGCGATACCTGGAATGATCACTCCAAATATGGCTAAGGGGATCGCGAGCAAGTTATACCCGAATGCCCAGGCAAGATTTTCCCTGATAATACGCAGTGTACGGCGCGAAATCTGAATCGCTTTGGTGACGGCTGGCAGACCGGAAAGTACCGTAATATCTGCGGCAGCTTTTGCCACATCAGACCCAGAGCCGACGGCAATCGAAAGATCTGCTGCTGCCAATGCTGGCCCGTCGTTTACGCCGTCACCAAACATGCCGACAGATTTTCCTGCTGCTTGTAATGCTTTTACGACAGCCACTTTCCCTTCTGGACGCACTCCGCCTTGCGCTTGGATCTTCAGTTCAGCACCGACGGCTGCAGCAATTTCTGGCGCATCTCCGCTGATCATGATCGGCTCGATCTTTTGTGCTTTCAGATCTGCCAGCAGTTGTGGGGTTTCTGGGCGGAGAGTATCTTTCACGCTGAATATTGCAATTGGTTCATTTGCGAAGGTGCAGACTACTGCCGTCGCACCTGCTTTAATGTTGATTTCTTCGGTAAGGATGCGTATTTCGCGAAAATCAGTTGCAATGAATTTCGCGAGCCAGTCGATATTTCCAATTGCAATAGGCAATTTTTCGGCTCGCTCTGATGGAAAATCAAGGCCCTGAGTAGGCTCGTAAAATCCATGTACTCCAAGCCCTGAACCGGAATCAACTTCCGTGATTATTGGGCGTGCTGCTGGCGGCGGCAAAGTTTGATCTACATAACGCACGATCGCCTGTGCAATCGGATGTGAGCTGTGTGCCTCTAAGCTGGCAGCAATTTGCAGCACTAAATCGCGTGGCAAATTTTGTTGCGTGGAAAGCCAGCGAATACTGCTCACTTGCATTTCTCCGGTAGTCAAAGTACCGGTTTTATCTAATACGATCGTATTTATTGCGTGAGCACGCTCTAATACTTCCGGGCCGGAGATCAGGATTCCGCTGCGGGACGCCGCGCCTGATCCTACGAGTAATGCCGTGGGGGTAGCAAGCCCGAGGGCGCAGGGGCAAGCCACCACCAATACGGTGATTGCAGGGATGAGAGCTGCTTCAAAAGTACTGCCAAAAGCGAGCCAGGCAGCAAAAGTAAGTAGTGAAATTAAAATTATGCACGGCACGAAAATGGAAGAAATCTTGTCTGCAAGCCGTTGTACATTGGCTTTTCCGGTTTGTGCTTGAGTCAGTAGCCGCCCCATTTGCGCCAACTGTGTATCCTCGCCTACGCGAGTGGCGCGTACGAGTAGCGAACCTGAGGTATTTATCGTTGCGCCTGTTACACTATCGCCAGGTGCAACTTCTACCGGCACGGATTCGCCGGTTAAAAGTGATGCATCGATAGCAGAAGTACCTGCGATCACTACACCGTCGGTAGCGATTTTTTCACCTGGATTTACGCGAAAAATTGCACCGACAGTAAGCTGTGCGGCCGGGATTTTCTGCTCCACCAGATTTCCCTGCGCATCACGCACTAAGAAAGCAGTATCCGCGGCAAGCTCCAGCAGCGCGCGCAGCGCACTCCCCGCATTCCGACGGCTTCGCGCCTCAAGCCAGCGTCCAAGAAGTAAAAACGTTACGATCATTGCTGCTGATTCAAAATAAATGTGTGGAGCCATGATTCCGGGTGCGGCGCCCGCAGTGCCGTGTGCTCCAAGGCGATGGATCCCACTCATCTGCATCGTGTAGCCGAGTTTTCCGGCTCCCGTGAAAAATAATGCCCAATATGACCAGCCGAGAGCAGCGACCACACCTAAAGAAACAAGCGTGTCCATTGTGGTTGAGCCGTGCCGGGCAGCACGAAAGGCGGCGCGATGGAATGGTAAGGCGCACCAGACCCCAAGCGGAAGGCAGAGCACGCCGATGACCCATTGCCAGCCAGTGAATTGCAAAGCCGGAAACATCGAGAAGATGATGATTGGCGTACTGAGAAACAGTGCGATCCAAAATTTTGTGCGCAAATCGCGCACTCGTTTCATTCCGGCTGCTTTTACGTCTGCCTCAAGCGCGGCAATATCCGTATCGCTGGCTGAATTTCGGCCGCCGTCAGGATCAATATCGGTGCGGGTGAGGAGCTTTGCGCCGTATCCGGCTTTTTCCACGGTCTGAATCAAATCTGCATCACGCAGAGTGGCAGCTGCCTGGGTAATTTCGATATGTGCACGTTCGGTTGCAAGATTGACGACGGCATTTATGCCAGCAAGTTTATTTAGTTTCTTCTCCACCCGTGCCACGCAGGAAGCACACGTCATTCCGGTAATTGCGAGATCGACTTCCGCGATCGTGGGCATTGATGAAGATTGAGGATCGTCGCCCAAGCTATTGCTGTACTGGCAGGAATCTGATTCGTGCGTATTTGCGCGCGAAAAAAGCGGATCGATCGCTGGTGTTTCGTTCACGGAAAATATGCCTCAATTGGAATTGAAAAGAAATAGCGTGGTGTAAGTATGATGCAAGGTGCTGCGGAGTGAATCAGCGTGCTGGTGGCGATACTGATTCGCGCGAATAGCTTTTGCTTAAAATTAGTTTGAATAGCGAGTGATTTCTTCGATTGCGTAATCTCCAGCTTCGGCTACTGCTTCCTGAATTGCCGCATCGGAAATATCTTTGCTAATAAACATATCGACGGTAGATACTCCACCCGAATTGAGGAGCACGCTCACACGATCAATGCCGCTGACTTCTTTTAATTCTTCCGTTACGTGTTTCGCACAGTTTCCACATGTCATTCCAGAAACTTTGAGTTTGATCGCATTTTGCGCCATGAGTGATTCCTTTCATTGTTTTGCCGGTGCAGGTAGCTTTCTTACAACGCCCCGGTAGTTGACAATTTTAATACCTGGAAAATAAGTAACGAGAGTGCTTAGCCAATGGCTGAAAAGGTTTAACCTAAATCAGCGTCTGGGGAATCAGTGCTAATTTTCCGCTGCTTTCTTGCCTGTATTTTCTTCACGATCCAGACGATAGCTGCAATAAGTATTACGCCCAGCACGATTTTTGAGAATACGCCGAGATAAACCGCTACTTCGTTCCAGTTTTCACCTAGTGCGTATCCGGCTCCGATCAATACGGTATTCCAGATCGCTGAACCGATCGCAGTGAAAACGGTAAAAAGTGGGAGACTCATTTTTACTACGCCGGCAGGAAGTGAAATCAGTGAGCGGAAAATTGGGAGCATCCGCCCAAAAAATACGGCGCTGCGCTCATGTTTTTCAAAGAAAGCTTCAGTCTTATCGATATCGGAAGTTTCCATAAAAGGCAGTTTGCCGAGGAACCAGCGCGTGCGTTTCCGGCCAAAAAGCCGCGCAATCCCGTAAAGCGCAAATGCGCCGATCAATGATCCAGCCGTTGCCCAGGCAATCGCTTCAAATAAGCTGAAGCTAGTGCCTTTCGAGGCGGTGAAACCGGCTAGTGGGAGAATCGCCTCTGAAGGAATGGGCGGAAAGATATTTTCTAATGCGATGAGGATTGCAATGCCGATCCCGCCGAGAGATTCAATGATGGTGACGGCTAATTCAGCAATTTTCCCAAAGATTCCACCGTCATTACTGTTTGTGGCGGAAGCCGTAGCCAGAATCGGGGAAAGTGCCGTTGTGAGAGGAATGATTTTATGCATCGCTGTGCCTTTAGTTGCTGAGGTAGTTTACTAGTTCGCTTGCAATACCGGTGTAATCTGCTGGCGAAAGAGCAAGCATTCGAGCCTCTAGTTCCGGGGGAAGCTTTAACTCAGAAATGAAGTTTCGCATTGCTGCAGCATTAACACGATGACCGCGAGTTAGCGCTTTCAGGCGTTCGTACGGATTCTCCATACCTTTTACTCCGGCAATTTCGGCTGCGCGCATTGCCTGCTGAATCGGCTCTCCAAGCACTTCCCAGGCATGATCAAGATCTTCTGCCATTCGTTCCGGGTCTGCATCCAGCCCAGCTACGCCGCGTTGGAGATTATCAAGCGCAAGCAGTGAGTGCCCGAAAGCTACGCCGATATTGCGTTGTGTGGTTGAATCGGTGAGATCGCGCTGCAGGCGGGACGTAACCAGGGTGGCGGTGAGAGTATCAAACAAGGCGCAGGAAATTTCGAGATTAGCTTCGGCATTCTCGAAACGAATCGGGTTTACCTTGTGCGGCATTGTGGAAGAACCGGTGGAGCCTTGCGCGGAAAGGTTCTGCTTGAAATAGCCTAGTGAGATATAAGTCCAAAAATCAGTGGCGAGATTGTGTGCAATCCGATTGAAATGGGTGACGGCGCTGAAAAGCTCGGCTGCCCAATCGTGTGATTCGATCTGTGTCGTGAGCGGATTCCATGTGAGTCCAAGACTCTCTACGAACTGTTTTGAGATTGCGGGCCAATCTGCATCGGGTAAAGCTGCAAGATGTGCGCCAAAAGTGCCAGTAGCGCCGCTGAACTTGCCGAGATATTCGGTTTGCGCAATTCGTTTGATTTGGCGGGATAAGCGCCATGCGAAAACAGCGATTTCTTTCCCGAGTGTGGTTGGGCTGGCGGTTTGCCCGTGGGTGCGGGAAAGCATTGGCTGCTTTGCCTGGGCATGGGCAAGTTCGTTCAGCTGTGTGCAGAACTCCTGTGCCTGCGGGAGCCAGACTTCGGCGACGGCTTCCTTTACGGTGATGCCGTAGGCGAGGTTGTTGATATCTTCGGAGGTGCAGAAGATGTGCACGATTTCATGCATTTTTGGCAGCTCTGTGGATGTACCAAGAACTTCCGGTGCAGCATCGAGCCGTCGTTTAATATAGTATTCCACGGCTTTTACATCGTGGCGGGTTTCAGCTTCAATTTCTGCCAGTTCCGCGATATCCGCAGCATTAAAGTTTTCCGGCAGTGCGCGTAAATAGGTAATTTCTGCGTCCGTTAATTTCGGGGCACCAGGCAAAATTTGGTTGCGGGAGAGGAAAATCAGCCATTCAACTTCAACCTTAATTCGGGCGCGGTTGAGTGCGGCTTCGGAGAAGTAGTTCACGAGAGGTTCCGTCGTTTTCCGATAGCGACCATCGAGCGGACCGAGAGCAATTTGGGGTGTGATTTGTGCAAAATTTTCCATACTTCTATTCTTGCACGAATCGCTCTGTGAAGAAGTGTGAGTTTGGTCTGTGTTGGAAATTTGGTTCAATACCAGTCGGAGATATCCGTCGGTAATTAGCGCTTCGCTGCAGTTGGCAGCGAAAGCAGCGGCATGTTTCACCGGAATGGAATATATGCCGCTGCCAGCTGCCGGGATTGTTTGGTTTTACCGCGGAATAAGTATCGTTGCGGCTGGTCGGCGCCGTGGTTAATCGTTGCGTCGGCTTTGCGCTGTGAGTACCTGCCGTTCAATTGGGATGGTTAGTGCGGCGGCGGCAAAGGTAATTGCAGTGCCCAGCCCGACCATCACAAGCAGGATAATCATATCGCTGCCGATTTGCTGGTTCTTCATGAGCCGATAACTGAAACCCGGCAAGATTCCAACCGCAACTCCGAGCAGTGTAGTAACTGTGTACGGCCAGATAACTTGACGGAGACGGGCTGCTGCAAAAACCCCAAACGGTACGCCGGTATTTATCAGTGCCCGCTGTTCCGGGGCGCGGTCAAATACATCGGAAGCTTGCTGAATCAATGTGCTTACCGCTCCCAGCAGGAGAGTGAAAACAAAGACGATTAAAATTCCGATAGTTATATCATGTTTCGCCAATGCTGCCATTGTTTTCATCGTGTTGTCTGTGATGTTCGAAGCTTCCAGTGAAATAAAACCTCCGGATACTACGAGTGCAGTCACTAATCCAATTAGCGATACGGCGCTCACATTGCGCCATGCGGCACGCGGGTCGTCAATTATCCGACGGGCAGCAAGGAGTTTCGCTGCCCGTTTTGTGAGCAGACCGAAACGTGCCGTGAGCTGAATGAAAAGCGGCCCAGCCACGCTCACGCCGACGATTATCAAAACCATTGCGGCAGCGATGGCGAGAATAGTGTCTCTGGTATTGGCCAAATATCTGGCGTTTATGCTCATAAACACAGTAATTGCAAAAGCTAATGCGGCAGCCAGTACCCCGAACCGCCACCAGCGCAAACTGCGGGGAGAAAAACGGCGGGCCACACCGAGCGGAGAAATGGATACGCGCACTAAACCAAGAAAGGTGGAAAGAGCCGCAAGAAGTGCTAAGAAAAATAAAGTGGCAAAGATTCCCCACCAGGGAAGCAGCATCTCAAATGTGCCAATATGTTTACCTTGGAAAGAAATTAAATGCCATGCCGGCAGTGTAGCTAAATATATTGCGAAGCCAATCGTGAAACCGATTAAGTATTGCACCATCGTCTCAATGAGTGAGAGTTTCTGGATTCGCCATGCCGACATTCCAATCAGGCGCAATGATGCTAAACGCTTTACGCGGCCTTGTGCGCCAAGGCGGGCTGCATCCATGCCGAGTGAAAGAAGCGGTACGACTAACAGCCCAAAGGCAATACAGGACAAAAGTACATATGTTTCCCCGATACCGCTTATTGTGCTGCTCGGGATGTCTAGTGCCTGGGCGATACTGTGATTGGCAGACGGCATCCGCTGCCAAAACATCCACATGCCGCCAAAAGTAGTCAGTGTGAGCAAGCTTGCCGCGGCAAAAGCGATTACTGCAAAGGAATCAAGCAGGGCGGCGCCTTGGTGCATCCGCAGCCGAGCTGCGGTGAGCTGAGCAGCAAAACCAATCGTCTTCATTAAGCCGTCACCTCATTCACTGGGCGGTCGGTGTGTACTAAACCATCACGAATCTCCACTAGGCGCTGGCACCATGCGGCCACTTTAATATCGTGTGTAATAACGATCAGAGTGGCGCCGCTCATTTTGGCAGCGGTGGTGAGAATCTGCATTACTTCATGACCGGTAGCCTGATCGAGGGCGCCCGTCGGTTCATCGGCGAAAACTACGGCTGGAGAACATGCTAAAGCGCGGGCAATAGCCACACGCTGCGCTTGCCCGCCGCTCATTTCACCAGGGCGTTTTCTGCTTTGCTCGCCCACTCCGAGGCGGTTTAACCAATCTGCAGCCGTTTTGTTTGCGGAATTTCTGTTTGCGCCGTTTAACAGCAGCGGAAGTGCGGCATTTTCGCGCGCTGTCAGCTCTGGTACAAGCTGTCCGTCTTGGAAAACGAAACCGAAATGCTGCATCCGGATTCGGGAACGAGCGCTATCGCGGAGGGAACTGATGGCGGTTCCGTTAAAAGAAACTCTTCCGGAACTGGGAGTTAAAATTCCGGAAAGAGTGTGGAGAAGTGTAGATTTTCCAGAGCCGGACGGCCCCATAATCGCCACTTGTTCCCCTTTACGAATCGATAAGTCAATCCCGGCAAGTGCGTGCACCATACCGAAATTTTTTGTCACACCAACAGCTTGCAGGAGCACGGAAGATGTTTCATGATTGCCGACGGCAGAATTTTCTGCAGCAGAGTTTGCATCTGAATTATGAATACTGTTTACCTGTATTGAATCGTTCATACTTCTATTTAACCGTGTTGATTTGGTGATAATGCTGGTGCTGTCTCCCGAATTTGGGTAGAGCTGGGTCTACCTTTTGTATCCGCACTGTTTATTGCAGTGCCGAAGAGATACGGATGCGGATAAACTTGGATTGGCAGCCGCGGGTGCTTGCGGATAAAGTACTTGCAGACAAAAGGGGCCGATCTCCTCGCGTTTCAATGCAGCAGATGTGTTAGATGCAGTAAATATATTAGATGTAGTAGATACAGAGTGCGATATGCTTTTTCAACGGAAAACAACAGCAGAGCAGATTAGTGAACTTCGTGCTTCACGGAGGGAAATAGTGCGTGCTTTTGAGATTGAACGCCGCCGTATCGAACGTGATTTGCACGACGGAGCACAGCAGTACATTGTAGCGGCGAATATGGCATTGGGGGAGGCGCAGCTAATCTTGCAGATGTGTCTGGAAAAGACGGAGAAAGTGCTGGCGGATTCCGGTACTGTTCCAGATTCTTCTGGTGATTCGGTTAATGCGGTTGATGCGGTTAATGCGCAATTGCATGAGCTTTCACGTATTTTGTTCCGGGCGCAGGATGCTGGCGAAGAAGGTTTGCGGAGCCTGCGGGCTGCTGTGAACAATATTCATCCGCATGTGTTATCGAATGTTGGGCTTGAAGTGGCGGTACGTGCGGCAGCAGAATCGAGTCCGGCGGCGGCGCAGGTGGTTGCACCGCATCCGCTGCCGTTAATGCCCGACGGGGTAGCTGCGGCTGCTTATTTCTTTGTTTGTGAAGCTCTTACTAATGTTGCGAAATATGCTCCTTCGGCCCGCGCAACGATTCTGCTTGCTGCAGATAAAACTTTGCATGTTTCCGTGGTTGATGACGGACCGGGCGGAGCGAAAATCTCGCCTGGGCATGGTCTTGCTGGTTTGCGTGAGCGTTTAGCTGCTTTCGGCGGAGATTTACGCTGTGATTCCCCGCAGGGCGGACCGACCACAGTGGCGGCATCAATTCCGTTGTTACTTGAACCGGGAGAAAGCGGGATTGTACGGTGAAGCTTTTTATTGCAGATGATGCGGCTCTGATTCGTGAGGGTTTGAGCGGAATTCTTGAGCGGACGGGACATGAGGTTGTTGGACATGCGCAAGATGCGGTGCAGCTGCGCTCGCGGATTGGCGCACTGCTGAACGCTGGTGAAGAGATTGATGTGTTGGTTACCGATGTGCGAATGCCGCCGGAAATGCGGGATGACGGACTGCGGGCTGCAGCGGATATCCGTCGTGATTTTCCGCAGTTGGGAGTGATGGTTCTTTCACAATATGTTGCTCCGGCATATGCGAGTGTGCTTTTTCATGACGGAATAAGTTCGGCAGGGGGAAGCAGCAGTTTTTCGCGTTTTCCTGGATCTTTTCCGTATGGTGCGCAAGGCGGACTGGGATATTTGCTGAAAGACCGCGTGGCGCGCGTTGGAGACTTTATCAGATCTCTGGGGATTGTGGCTGCTGGCGGGGTGGTTGTTGATCCGGAAATTGCTGCAGGATTGGTGCAGGGGAAAAGCGGTGCTTTGGGAAAGCTTTCTCCGCGTGAACGTGAGGTGTTGGAGTTGATGGCGCAGGGGCTTTCCAATACTGATATTGCTGAGCAGCTTTATCTTTCCGGAGCTGCTGTTTCAAAACATGTGGCGAACGTATTCCTCAAGTTGGGACTTGCTCCGGGAGAAGAAAATCGGCGGGTGCGCGCTGTGCTTGCATATCTTACAGCGAGCGGCGTGGTCTAATCTGTGCAGCTGCAGCGTGTGTGAACTGGGTAGAGTGTGGCGAACCGGCCAAAATCGACCCAACTAAAAAGGTTCCGCACATTTTGTTCGAGCTGCGGGTGTATGTAATACGAAGAGCCGATAAAACAGAGTGCTGCCGATAGTTTTAGCTATCAGCAGCACTCTGGATATTGCGATGATTACTCATCGTGACTTATTAATTTACTTACCTTGATTGGCAACTGCAGCAATCTTTGCTTCAGCTTCCGGATCGAGATAGGTGCCGCCCTTTTTGACTGGCTTGAGGGTTTCTTCATCTAGTTCATATACGAGCGGTACGCCGGTTGGGATGTTTACGCCAGCGATATCGTCGTCGGAAATCTCGTCGAGGTGCTTGACAATTGCGCGCAGTGAATTACCATGAGCAGCAATCATTACCGTCTTGCCGGTCTTAATTGCCGGTACGATGGTTTCTTCCCAGTAAGGGAGGAGGCGCTCCAGTACGTCTTTCAAGCATTCGGTAGCTGGGATTGGTTCGCCTGCATAGCGTGGATCGGAATCTTGCGAGAATTCGCTGCCAGCTTCGATTGCTGGCGGTGGAACATCGTAGGAACGACGCCACTGCATGAACTGATCTTCACCGTATTCGTCGCGAATTTCTTTCTTGTTCTTCCCCTGAAGGGCACCGTAGTGACGTTCGTTTAAACGCCAATCGCGCTCGACTGGGATCCAATGCCGGTCAGCAGCGTCAAGTGCAAGATTTGCGGTCATGATTGCGCGGCGCAGCATTGAGGTGAAAAGCAGATCTGGGAATACGCCAGCTTCCTTCATTAACTCGCCGCCGTGTGTGGCTTCGGCGCGCCCAGTTTCTGAAAGTGGTACATCCACCCAGCCGGTGAAAAGATTCTTTGCATTCCATTCGCTTTGTCCGTGGCGAAGAAGCACGAGTTTATAAGTCATATTCACTTCCCTTGAGTATTTCGTAGTGGGAATGCGCCTTGATATAGCGCACTTAAGAACATTCTATCGTGTTGGCTGGTTTAGCTAAAGGACGAAGGGGAATCATTTTCTTATTATCAGGTTTGAGTTGGGAGGAAAACTGGCGCAATACAGTTTTAATGAGATCTGTTCTTAAAAAAGAAACGAATCCCACAAAGCTTCTTGTTGAGAAAGAGTCCCAATAAGATAGTATTGATTATTGAAATGGAAAACTATCCGCTTTGGATACTTTGGAACACTGGAAAGATTCACATGAGCTTTGCAACCGCACTAGTAAAAACGCATGGCAGCGAGCAAAAGCGCGCCGCTGGCAAAATCTTCCTCTCCTTATTTGCTGCGCTCGTCCTCGCTTTTGCGCCGCTTACCGCGCAAGCTGCGGAAAAGCGCGTTATCGATAGTGGTCATACAGATGGTTTTTACGTCGATATTACTGGCGCTAAACCTCGTGTAATGATTCGCAATGGGATTAGGAACGATCTTTACAATATGGATTCAACTGAAATTCATATTGCAGATTACTCGTATGTGCTAAGTGAACATTGTCAAGAGGATTACTTCGCATATTTTGATAATAGTTACCTTCCGCAACTGGGTGAAGCAGGGAAAAACGGTTATTACGGTGCGTGTGGTGATGCTAGTGCAGCGCCAGGCATGAGCGCTCCTGGGCAAGAAGAGCTTGGGGCGACGGTGCAGATACAATTCACGAAAGTGGAAGGCCCAGGCAAGATCAGTTTCTATAATAATAATCAGATGGCGGAAGCTGAAGATGGTTCAGATGCGATTTTGCCATTCATGGAGAATGGGAATTTCTATATTGAAGCCGGTGACGTATTAAAAATCCCAGGGCATCAGCATGGGCACTGGTATTTTGAATATGCTGGGTACTATCACCTTACTGGCCGTGCGATTGTGACGAAGAAAGACGGCTCCCGTTCAGTATCCGACCCATTCACGCTCACATACCTGGTTCGGAAAAATAAGCTTGATCAGCGTGAAACGCCGCAGACACGAGTGCTTTCTGAAATTCCAGACACGATTGCTGCGGGAAACTCGGGTAGCGAACCGGAAAATCCGCATTCAGATGCGCCAACTGAGCCAGATGCGCAGCCGGGGGCTGAGGTTCCAGGTAGCACTCCAGGTGACGCCGAGGATGATGGTGTAAATTCGGGAAATGGAAGCGCTGCAGATAGTCCGGAGAAACCCGAAAGTGGCGATGTGTCTCCAGGTGCGCAGTTAGATCCGGTAGATCCTGCCCCTGGCGAAACTGCTGACGAAAACACGATGGGCGAAGATGGTTCAAGCATATTAGACGCAGATCAGCCTGATCCACGCGACGATCAGCTCCAGAAGTGTGTGCCGTCGGGAAATAAGCGCATTGTGCTCAGTCGGGGGCATATTGATCTGTTTAATGTGGTTTCGCAAAACGGAAAATTGGTTTTGAATGCGAAAGATGACACTAGCGGACGTGGTCCAATTGAGCGTCAGCCAGAAGAGGTGATTGTGCATGTAAATTCACATGCGAAGCTAACTCTTCCGACTGGTTTTGCGAATCTGCTTGGACGGAAAGCTAATGCAGATTTCACTGCTCCGATCTACTTCCTTGGTGAAAACGGTGACGATCAAGGTAAAGTTCCATTCCCAGGCTGGGATACGAGCGGGGTGCGTCCAGACTTTGGCGCGATCGATATTGAATTTATGAAAGTACAAGGGCCTGGAGAAGTGTATATGTACACTGCGGGCTTGGGCGCGCCAAGTGCGCAACTTGCTTCGCAAAGTTTTGCAGTGCGCTCAGGAGAAAAAATCCATCAGGCATTTCCAGCTCACGTGCATACAAACTGGATTTTTACCAAGCCAGGTGTTTATACCATGCAAATGCGGGCAGCTGATGCAAGTAATAGTGCACTTACAGATCTCCCAGTAGCTGCAGGGGCGCTGTATACTCCGGGTGCCGGTGCGTCAAATATTGCTACTTACACTTGGTATGTGGGAAGTAATGTTCCGCAGGAATTGATTGATGGGTGCCCAGTGGTGGATCACCCAGTAGATAATAACGACAATGTTGTGGAGAATCCTGCAAGTGAAGATTCAGGCAAGAAAGATCCAGCTGAACTTTCAAACGAAGGGTTGCCGAGCGGGCAAAATGGCGGCGCTGGAAGTGCGCTTCCGCAAAATGGTGTGAACGCGGGAGGCAATGGCAGCGCGCCAAAGCAAGCCGCGCAGCAGCGTTATGTGGATGCAATTTATGCAAGGATAAAGGATGATCGTACGCAGCCAGCAAAGTGGGTTGATCCAACTTCGTTGCCATTTGCAATCGGGAATGCAGGGAGAGCAAAAATGGTGGAAACCGTTGGGCGAATCCCGGCAGGTAGTGATGTGTGGATGATTTCAAGCAGTCAGGTGCAGGGTGTGCCGTGGCTTGGTGTAAATTCGCAGCATCCAACTCTGCTGGCAAAGACTACAGGGCACTTGCGCCTTGCGCTTACATCGTTCTCCGGGCCTGGCGCAATGGAAGTGTTCTACTCCAGTAATTTCGGCGGTGCAGGGCAGCGGATTTTCTCTGGTGGAAACGGTACTGCTGGAGGTGCGATCGTATTGAATCCGAATGTGCATGCGCATCCAAACTGGGTCTTCTCGAAGGCAGGTACGTATCGTGTGGGCGTCACCGTCTCTGCAACCTTAAAGAATGGGCAAAATATCTCGAATCGTACCGTGCTTACTTTCAATGTGGGCAGTGCGAACGGGGTGACGAATGGGCACTTTGATCTTGGAGCTGAAATCGGGCAGGCACTTGTGGGGGCTTCGGGTACTACCAACTTGGGTGGTGCTAAAGGCGGTGTGTTGGCTGCAAAGGCAAATGTACCTTCCCTCAGTAACGGAAGTGGATTGAGTGCAAGTAGTGATCCGTTGAATGGGCAGTCTGGCGTTGGTGCGAAGGCATTGCGTGGTTCGCAGAAAGGCAATTTCAAAGATTCGTTTGATGTAAGTGCAAGCGGGTCGTGGTGGAATACAAATACTCTTCTTGGTGTGATTATTGCACTGCTGCTTGTGAATGCTGCTCTCTCTGGAGTGCGTTTGATGCAAAAACGGAAGCAGAGTTGATCCATCAAGATTTCCATTTAACCTGTTAATCTGTGCGATCTCGGAATTGAGTGAGTGAGAAGATGTGGGCGGGTGAGGAAGTGAAGGTTTTGATTTGTGACGGCTTTCGCGCTCTGATTATTTGAAATTAGTGTGCAAAATTCGGTACATTTATCAAGCTGATTAGTTTCCTCGCCCGCAGCATCTGCTGGTTGATTGGAATCTGGTACTAACCAAATTTTGGTAGTGCAAGGCATGCCGCCTTAGCTCAGTCGGCAGAGCGTCTCACTCGTAATGAGAAGGTCGTGGGTTCGATTCCCACAGGCGGCTCAAATGTGATGTCCCGCGAGATAGGTTCGCCTGTGTCGCGGGATTTTCTTTGTTTTTGCGCTGGGATGTCCGGGCGGGCTAAGCGCCAAACGGGGCTAATACCGGGTTAATGCCCAGAAATTGGGTCTGATGGCGGTGTTTCGTTAGTTTTTGATCCGTCCTTTTCGGATGTTGAGACTGTCTTCCCGGGGGAGGGCAGTGCCAGGGGTATTATTTTCCAGACGGACTTAAACTTCTTGCGAGAACCAATTTTGGACGAATTCAAAATTGATTTTCTGAATGTTGCGGAGCTGGGCGGGGTGAATAGTTGTGAATAATGCTGGCATTTTTCTTAAACTTGAGCATGTTTCTGTTGATTATGGCGGCACACGCCCGGCCTTGTCGGAGATCACGGTAAACTTGCACGGCGGCCGTGTTATTGGTTTGCTCGGGGCGAATGGCGCAGGTAAAACCACGCTGATTAACGTGAGTGCAGGTGTGCGCACGCCAACCTCTGGGAGTGTCACAGTAAAGGGAGGGCCGCTAGGTTGGTGTGCCCAACAACTGATGATCGATTGGTTCGTGAGCATTCGCACCAATGTATGGATGGGAGCCTCCCTCGCCGGTTTACGCGGAGCTGAAGCCTGGAAACGAGCTGATGAGGCGTTGGCAAGTGTCGGGCTCGAAAATGAACCGATCCATGAAACTCCCGAGATTTTGTCTGGCGGTCAGCAGCAGCGCCTCATGATCGCGCGAGTGCTCGCAATGCGCCCGCAGATTATGCTGCTTGATGAACCAACAGTTGGTTTGGACTTGGGGCACATCGCACGTTTGTCGCAAGCGATACATGCCAGCCGTGACCAAGGGAACCTGGTCGTGATTTCTTCGCATGATTTTACTGCGATTGAGTCTCTGATCGATGACGTATTGCTATTGGATGGCGGCATCTTACGCTTTATGGGGACTAAACAAGAATTCGTGACACGGTTTGCGCAGCATGAAAACATCGCGATCGAGCTGGCAGATCCGGTAGCAGATCTTCGCCACCTCGCTCTTCCTCATGATTACAACATCACTATTGATGATGACGGGCGGCATCTCACACTCACAGTTCCGACTGGGACTCCTTTCGGCGGTTTGTTGCGCAGTATCGAAGCCGAAGGAGGCATTGTGAAAGATGTGGTACGCCGCGGAGTGACCTTGGGCGAAGCATTTTTAGCAGCGACCGCAGGCGAGCAGAAGGAGCAGAGCCGATGAGCCAGCGCGCATATAAATCTGAAACCAATGCTGATTCGCGATCCGTGGCATCTTGGTTCCACTCGCTCGCGATTATGATGCGGCTGGAATGGCTCGGAGCCGAACTGCACACCTGGCAGCGTTGGGTGTCCCTGGCGGTATTGCCGATGACATATCTTGGACTGCTCGGTGTTGGGCTTGCCTCCGCCTTTGGGGACGGCACCTACCTCAATTTCGTTGTTCCTGGCGCAATCGTCATGCAAGCTCTCAGCGGTCTGAATAGAGTTGTGGCGCGGACGGTCACTGAACGGCGCTGGGGTCTTGCCGCATTCAAACTGCAATCAGGCGTTCCTAAATCGGCTTATCTGTTTGGTCTGATTTTTCCTGGAATCGCGATATTTGCGGTGCAAGCTCTCATCTTATTGGTCTTTGCGGCGATTCTCGGGGTGCGTTACAGTCTGCTGACGATTGCGGTGATGATGTTCGCTGCCGTGCTGGGCGCGCTCACGTGGAGTCTGTTGAGTTTCGTAGTGGCGTCTGCAGTGCGTAATTATCAGACTCGCGATTTCATTCTGACCATCACGATCATGCCGCTCACTTTTGCGGCTCCCGTATTCTATCCCCTTGATAGTGCGCCGCTTGCACTCAAGATGTTGGCGCTCATCAATCCGCTCACATATCAGGTTCACTTGGTACGCGGTGCCACCTACGGGCAGATCGAAATGCTCCCAGCGTTCGTCTGCCTTGGCACTCTTGTTATGGCTGCAGTAATGGCATTATTTGCCGCTCGGAAAATGCAGGAACTATCTTTCGAAGGATAGAATCCCTCCAGTCCGCAAGGTGCCAGATCCATTCTTGCCCCTCCCAAAAAACGTCGGCTTCACTCGGCTCTGCGTGGCGTTCATTTGAATCCTGCGCTTACACTCGGCGCAACTCGATGTAAGCCTGGCAAATTTACGTATGTAGATATGGATGAAGCCGAAATTGCATTTTGTTGCAAACATCTGTGAGATATAGCGATATGGCCGTCAAAACTGAGAGAATAGAAACGTATGTATCTTGATTGGAGAATGCGATGAAGCAACCAAAATTGGAAGTTCGTGCAAAACAGTTGATTGAAGTTGACGGGCTGAAATTCAAAGATCTCAATGGCAATGGAAAACTTGATCCGTATGAGGATTGGCGGCTTCCATATGCGGAGCGGGTAAAAGATCTTGTGTCACAGATGAATCTCGACGAAAAAGTTGGGATGATGCTGATCAATACGCGCTTCACCGGATATCAGGTGCCTGCAGGGGAGCCTACTTCACACGATGGCATTATTGATGAACGGGTGATCGAAGAAGGCACGAATATTTTTGCGAAACGCAAGATTTGGCCAACTACCCATACCATCAATGAGCTGCACCTGCGGCATTTTATTCTTCGTGATAACTATTCACCAACTAAACTTGCCCGTTGGAACAATGCAATGAATGAAATTTGCGAAGCCTCACGCCTCGGG
Source organism: Arcanobacterium hippocoleae (assembly GCF_031456295.1). Classification (NCBI taxonomy): domain Bacteria; kingdom Bacillati; phylum Actinomycetota; class Actinomycetes; order Actinomycetales; family Actinomycetaceae; genus Arcanobacterium; species Arcanobacterium hippocoleae. The sequence goes on along the minus strand of NZ_JAVDUJ010000001.1, from coordinate 1,202,600 downwards.
ATCCCTTGTATTTCTACTTCCAATCCGCGCAATGAAAATGCGGAATTCGTATTCGGAATGAACGATGCGATGGGCGTATTTTCCACATTCCCAGCCACAATGGGGATTGCTGCAGCAGTGCTCGGTGAAAAAGCGCTGGGCAAAGATGGGCAGATTTTCTCAGATTTTGCGCAGGCTGCACGGATCGAATGGAATGCTGCAGGTATTCGCAAAGGCTATATGTATATGGCTGACGTAGTTACTGATCCGCGATGGCAGCGGACCTACGGTACTTTTGGTGAAGACCCAGAATTGATCGCTGATGCAATGGAACGTTTTGTTGACGGCTTCCAAGGTGACGAACTTAGCGCAGAATCAATTTCTTTAACTACGAAGCATTTCCCAGGTGGCGGGCCGCGCGAAAATGGTTTCGATCCACACTATAAGGAAGGCAAATGGAACTGCTACCTTACCCCTGGCAGTCTTGAAAAGTACCATTTGCCAGGTTTTCTTGCGGCATTGAAATCTGGATCGTTTATGCCGTATTACTCGGCGCCGTCAATCTCGAAATCAGTAGTGCAAAAGATTGCCGGGCAGGATGTGCCATTTGAGGAAGTCGGTTTCGCATTTAACTGGTATTTGCTTGAAGAAGTTCTCCGGCGCCGTTTCGGTTTCAAGGGATACGTTAATTCCGATTCGGGGATTACCGATAATATGTGCTGGGGTGTGGAAGAGCTGAGTATCCCTGAGCGTTTTGCGAAAGCAATCAATGCTGGCACTGATATTGTGGCGGATACGAATAATGCTCCAGATTTGAAGACGGCAATCGAAAAAGGCTGGATTTCAATGGAACGCGTGGACGAAGCTAATTCGCGGCTACTGCTTGAAATGTTCCAGCTTGGGCTATTTGATGAGCGCACCTATGTAGATGCCGAAGCAGCAGATGAAATTGTGGCAAATTCGCCGGGCTGGGAAAAGGCGAAGGAAGTACATCGCAAGTCCGTCGTGTTGATGAAAAATTCAAATCAAACATTGCCACTTGCTGAAGGCACGAAAGTTTATGTGCAAATGTGGCATAAGAAGCCAGAAACATCCGCGGCAAAGACGGCTGAAGCACGCGAGCAAATTGGAGCAGTGCCAGGATTAGTAATTGTTGATCAGCCTGAGGATGCAGACGCTTTGTTCTTAATGGTCGATCCGCAATCGGGCGATTACTTTAACGCTACGCCGGGCTTGTTGGAACTTACGATTTGTGAAAATAAGCCATTGAAGGCAGTCGATGGCACCGAATATACTGAAACCACTGTTTCTGGGGCGGAAGAATTCCGGCAAATGGCACGCGACGGGCGCGCGCGTGGGCAGAAAGTGATCATTTCGATAAATTACTCTCTGGCGTGGATCATTGATGATATCGAGCCGTTGGCTGATGCCCTGATTGGCTCGTTCCATAGTTTCTTTGACGCACAAGGTGAAGTGATTGCAGGTAAGTTCAAACCGCAAGGTAAACTCCCCATTACGCCTCCGGCTTCGGAAGCCGTAATTGCGGTAGATGAGCAAGGGGTCTGTATCTCACCAAATGATGTGCCAGGTTACGATAAAGATCAATATCTGCCTGTGGGGATGAGCTATGCATATACCGATGCTGACGGAAATGTGTACCGTCTCGGACACGGTTTGACCTACTAATTAACGGGTCTGATCTGGCATTGGAGAGCGTATTGCGGTGCAATATTTCCCGCGTATCGGATTTGTACCGAAAATAGCCTGCGGGGTGCATGAGCAACTAGGAATTTACGGTTTAGTTGCTCATACACCCCGCGTCTTTACTTTTCTCAATAGCGCAGATCGCGCTGCACAGCTATCAATCGTTAGAGGCACCATGCCCTGCTTCGGCAGCAGCTCGCTGGATGAGCAGGCTGCTTAACCGGATTTTTATTTTGCCGGGCAAGTGAGATTTTCTTTTGGCACCGCGCCTGTAAGCAGATAAGAGTTGATTGCATCATCTACGCAAGACGTTGAATGCCCATACGCGGTATGCCCTTCACCTTCCCAGGTGACGAGATACCCATTATCAAGAGTTTGCGCAAATTCTTGTGCCCAAGCATAAGGAGTCGCTGGATCTCCCGTCGTGCCAACAACCACGATCGGTGCGGAGCCTTTCGCTGTGAAAGGTTTGATTTTTTCTTTTGGCTGGTACGCCCAGGCTGCGCAGAGTGCCTCATCGTATTGGGCTGTAGCTCCAAAGATTGGCGATTCTTGCGCCATCTGCGAACTCATTTTCTTCCAGGTAGCCTGATCGCCTGAGAATCCGTAGTCAGCGCAGTTGATCGCCCAATTTGCTTCCATCGAATTATTCTTAAATTCATCGCCTGCTCGCCCAGTGTAGGAATCGAAAAGCAGCAAGAACAATTCCGGATTCTGCTCATTAATCAGGAAATGGAACGCTTTTGACAATGCTGGCCAGGTAGCGTCATCATAGAGCGCCGCAATAATCCCATAAATTAGTGCGGACTGCGTAAGTACACGTTCAGATTCTGCGGCAGGTACCGGCTGGGTGAGAGTCTGCTTCAAAATATAGCTGATCTGTTTTCGCGCATCTTCCACGCTGCCAGTAAAAGGACAATTCCCGTCATGATTTTCAAGGCATGATTTCAAATATGCGTCAAGTGATTTCTCAAAACCTTTCATTTGTGCCAGGCTCTGCTCAAAATTTGATGCCTCGGAAGAAACAGCACCATCGAGCACCATTCTTCCCACATTTTCCGGGAAGAGCTCAGCATACATGCCGCCCAATGAAGTGCCGTAAGAATAACCCAGATAGTAGAGGCGCGGATCTCCAGAAAGATGCCGAATTATATCCATATCACGCGCGGCGCTCGCAGTGCCCACAAACGGGAGCAGCTTCCCTGATTCTTGCTTGCAGCCATTAGCTAGTTTAATCGTATCTTCATGGCTTTTTGCTTCACCTTCCGGAGTATCTGGATAAGATGCTTCGAGCAGGGTGGCGAGTTCGGCATCCGATACACACTGGATTGGCGTAGAATCGCCAACACCACGTGGATCAAAGCCGATAATATCAAAGTGGTTCCGAATCGCAGCTGGGAAATAAAAATTCGCTGCGTCCATCATTTCCAACCCAGAAGCACCTGGACCACCGGGATTTACTAGGAGCGTGCCGATAGCTTCCTGATCAGCTGACCGTTTCTTTAACGCAATTTCCACAGATTCTTGCTGCGGATTAGCATAATCAAGCGGAACTTTAATTTTGCTGCACTGAAATTTTTTACAATCCTCCCAAGCAACTTTTTGCGTATAAAATTCGCTTAACGTATCAGGGATAGCAGGCATTTTTGCTTCGATCGCCCGCGGTGCCGCGACGGAAATTTCGCTTTGCATATTTTGCTGCTCGGCACCTTTATTTGGCGTAGCGCAGGCCGTCATTAGTGAGAGCGTAAGAGCACTCACGATTACGCCAGTGAGTGCACGTTTTGACGTGCGGTGTAAATATTTTTCTTGATTGGGAGAGTTTTGCATATTCCTACCGTATGCTAGTTCGCGCTTTCTTGGCTAGTGCGAAATCTGAGTTGTGGATAATTTGGGTGGTTTTTCGTGTTGGAGAGTTCTTGTTTATTTTGGTTGATCATTCTGGCTGAGTGGCAAGATAGCTTTCGATCAACGCAGATTCGAGAAGTAGCAGTGGGTTTACATAGCTGGTGAGACGTTCACGTGCAGTAGCGATCGCATCCAATACTTTGAGCGTTTGGGTAGATTTGGTAGCATTCGCGCGTTTCGCAATCGAATCTTGAAAATCAGGATTAATCAGCATTGCAGAAGCGCCGAGCTGGATCATCAGCACATCGCGGAAATAACTCAGCAAATATGTGAGTTCACGATCGATCATGTCATGTTGGAGACGGGTTTTACGGCGTTTCTCATCCTCAGCGGCATTACTGATTTGAGCGCGCACCGCCGCTGGGATCTTGCCATTTGGATCAAGACCAAGAGCTTCCATTTTTGCGATCCGGGCTGCTGCTACTGCAGCTTCTTCGCTTGCTTCATGGCTCGATTTCTTTCTTCCCTGTTTTGCCAATGCCGTTGTACTCGTATTTGTGTCTGTGGCAGCAGCTGCAGCAGACTCAGCCTGAGCAAGCATATAGTTGGCATCGGTGAAAGCTTTTGCAGTGATCACGGCATCTCCGATACCACGAATCGATGCAAGTGCCGAAAGTGTGCGAAATCGGAGCGCTTTTGCGCTTTCATCGTGGAGCAATGCGCGCGCAACACCAATATGTGATTGCGCAGCTTGCGCGGCTACCAGGGCAGTTTCAAAATCGATCCCGTCACGCTGCGCAAGCAGCTGGGCGACGGCTTTCGGACTCGGGGTAGCAAGATTAATATTCCGGCAACGCGAACGAATCGTAGGAAGCACATCAGCAGGTGCAGTAGTGCAAAGCATCCACACAGTCTGATTCGCTGGCTCTTCGATTGCTTTTAAGAGCACATTCGTGGTGTTTGTGAGCATCCTATCGGCATCTTCGATAATGAAAATCCGCCAGCTTCCTGATGCGGGAGAAAGATAGGCTTGCGCTACTAAATCGCGGACCTCTTTCGCGCTGATCGTGACGGCATTAGTGGATTTGATTTCGACATCTGGATGGTTCCCCGCCATCACAGCCTTACAACTATTACATTTTCCACATCCAGGCGTATCCGGATCAGTGCATTCAAGCGCAGCAGCGAAAGCCCGTGCCGCCAGCGAGCGCCCTGATCCGGGCGGGCCGGTGATCAACCAGGCGTGGCTCATCGCGGCGAGGTTTACTGCTGCTCCGGCGGCAGTTGCAGCATCGACGGAGAGTGTAGATTGGGGATTGGCTGGTGCCTTTGCGGGAGCGTCAGCTGATGCTTGGTGTAACCGGCTTTCTCGGAGGTGATTTGTGTGCTGCTGTGCTGAGCGGAGCCGTGCGGCATGAGCAGCACGCAGAAATTCGGCGATAGCTGCATCTTGATCAACCAAATCAGTAAATACTTCTGCGCTCATTCTGCCTGCCCTGGTAGTTCGGAAGAATTTTCGCCAGCTTTCGGTAAACCTGCTAATAATGGTGCAACAAGCGCATGGATTTGCGCTGAGATTTGCGCAATACTCTGCTGACCATCAAGGATTTTGATACGTTGCGGATCCGCATCGGCAAGTTGCTTGAATTCTGCGCGTACCCGCTGATGGAAGGTTTCCCCTTCCGCTTCGAGCCGGTCTTGCACTGCTCCAACCCGCTGAGCGCCCTGCGCTACCGGCAAATCAAGCAAAATAGTCAGATCCGGGAGGAGGTCTTCTACTGCCCAAAGTGAAAGTGCGCGGATTTGCTCTTTCGGGAGAGCGCGAGCTGCACCTTGATAGGCGACTGATGAATCAAGATAACGATCAGAGATGACGATCGAGCCGCGCGCGAGTGCTGGACGAATTTTCGTAGCTACATGGTGTGCGCGGTCAGCGGCGTAGAGCAAAGCCTCAGCACGCGCAGTGACACTTCCTCCGTGGAGGAGCATTTGCCGAATCTGTGTGCCGAGATCAGTACCACCTGGTTCACGGGTTATTTCCACGCTATATCCGTGCGCGCTGAGCCAGTCGGCAAGTGCGCGCACCTGCGTTGATTTACCAGCCCCGTCTCCGCCTTCAAAGGAAATGAACAAGCCTGCCATCTTCGATTTCGCCTCACATCTAGTTTTAACTTTGATTATTTAGTTATTCATTCATGAGCACATTCGCACCTGCAGTTTTCGTCCAGAATTACGGGCGGGGAACCGCCTTGCAGCTTCCGATTTTCCGCTTTAATCTGTGCTTGCTGATTTCTTTGTGCGCTGCTTTTTCGCGACTGTCTTTTTTGTGGCAGTCTTTTTTCGTGTGCCAGCCTTTACAGTGCGTTTTGCGCCGTTGCGTTTCTTTGGCCCGCCTTGCTCGGCGATCTTTATTCGCCGCGCTACAAGCAACTCCTGCGCGCGTTGTGCTGTCAGTTGATTGATATCGTCTGAACGTGGCACAGAAGCATTCGTGATCCCGTCTGTGACGTATGGGCCAAACCTGCCGTCTTTCAACAAGATCGGTTTGCCGGATACTGGATCGTCGCCAAATTCTGCAAGCGGCGGTTTAGCAGCTGCACGCCCACGCTGTTTTGGCTGCCGGAAAATTTCTTCTGCCTGAGCAAGCGTGATTTCAAAAATTTGTGCTTCGCTTTCCAATGAGCGTGAGTCTGATCCGCGCTTCAAATATGGGCCATAACGACCATTTTGCGCGGTGATCATCTCTCCCTCAGATTCGCCAACTTCGCGCGGCAATGAGAGCAGTCGAAGAGCGTCTTGGAGCGTCACTGTTTTCGGATCCATAGTGTTGAAAAGTGAAGCGGTACGTGGCTTTGGCTTCGTTTTTGAGACTTTCCCGGTGGGGGTGAGCTGCACTGCATCCGCAGGAAGAACCTCGGAAATATAAGGGCCAAACCGTCCGTCTTTCACCACCAGATCATATCCTGTTGCAGGATCTTGCCCAAGCACGCGATCGTCTTGCAGCGAATCAGCCAAAATTTCTGCTGCTTTTGCAGCAGTCAGCTCATCTGGAGCAATATCGTCTGGTACTGATGCGCGCCGGCCTTCGCTGCCGTCAGCGTTAGTTTCTGAAAGATATGGCCCATATCTGCCATTACGGACGGCGATCCCGTTGCCAATCTCAATCGTATTCAGTGCGCGGGCATCAATATCGCCAAGTCCCTCAACTTGCTCGGAAAGCCCTTTGCCGGTTACTACGCCGTCAGCATTCACCCCGAAATAGAAGTCTTGCAAGTATTCTTTGCGGTCAAGCTGCCCGGCGGCAACACGGTCAAGATCATGTTCCATATCGGCAGTAAAATCGTAATCAACCAAATCTGGCAGATTCTCTTCCAGCAACCGCACGACAGAGAAAGCCAGCCAGGTGGGGACTAATGCCTGCCCGCGCCGATGCACGTACCCACGATCAGTGATCGTGGAAATTGTGGCAGCATAAGTGGATGGACGCCCAATTCCACGTTCTTCCAAAGTTTTTACCAGTGAAGCTTCAGTGTATCTTGGCGGTGGTGCCGTCTCATGCCCTTCAGCTGTGCCAGAAACTGCGTTGATCAGCTCACCTTGCGTTAATTCGGGCAGCCGCGATTCGGTCTTCTCTTCATAGCGCTTTACGTCTTTGCCTTCTTCATAGGCAGCAAGGAAACCTGGAAAAGTAATTACTGTGCCTGATGCGGAGAATACGGCTGCGCTTAATGCGCGGGAACTATCTGGAGCAACTTGTATATTTGCCACTTCAGTAGAAATTTTTACTGATGCCGTCATGCCTGTGGCATCTTCCATCTGAGATGCGATTGTGCGTTTCCAGATCAGTTCATAGAGGTCAAATTCTCTTCCGGTAAGCGCTCCTTGCACTTCTGCTGGTGTCCGGAAATGATCGCCAGCAGGGCGAATCGCTTCGTGGGCTTCTTGCGCACCTTTCGATTTTGTCGCGTAAATCCGTGGCTTTTCCGGCAGTGAAGCAGATCCGTAAAGTTCTTTAATTTGTGCCCGTGCTGCTGCGATAGCTTGCGTACTTAGATTCACAGAATCAGTACGCATATAAGTAATGTACCCGTTTTCGTAGAGCGACTGGGCGAAGCGCATCGTGTCACGCGAACTGAGTCGGAGCTTCCGTGAGGCTTCCTGCTGCAAAGTGGAAGTAGTAAACGGGGCTGCTGGCCGGCGACGGTAGGGTTTCGTTTCGAGGGAGTTGATGTGCGCAGGCGTTCCCTGCAGGGCTGTCGCGATCTCTTTCGCCAGGTGGGCGTCAAGAATAATTACGCCGTCTTTTTCAGCCTTCTCTTTCAGCTTTCCAGCGTCATCAAAATCTTTGCCGACGGCAATGCGCTGAGTCTGCCCAGATGTATCGCTAAGCGCGGTGAGTTTGGCTGTGAAATCAGTATTTTCTTTCTGGAAAGTAGCCGTCACGTCCCAATAGTTTGCTGCTGTGAAAGCCATCCGTTCGCGCTCGCGTTCGACTACGAGACGTGTAGTTACTGATTGCACTCGCCCAGCTGAAAGAGATGGCGCGATCTTCCGCCACAAAAGTGGGGAAACCTCATATCCGACGAGCCGGTCAAGAATTCTGCGAGATTCTTGGGCGTCTACAAGCTGTGTATCAAGTTCTCGGGTGTTTTCCAGTGCACGGTTGATTGCTTCTCGCGTGATTTCATGAAAGACCATTCGCTTCACTGGCACTTTTGGTTTCAAAGCCGCGAGGAGATGCCAGGCAATTGCTTCTCCTTCGCGGTCCTCGTCAGTAGCCAGATAGAGTGTGTCGGCGTCTTTCAGGAGCTTTTTTAATTCGCTGACTTTCTTCTTTTTATCAGGGGAAACAACATAATATGGGGTGAATCCGTCTTCGATATTGACGGCAAATTTCCCGAAGGGCCCTTTTTTCATTTCTGGAGGCAGATCTGAAGGCTTGGGCAAATCGCGGATGTGCCCAATGCTGGCTTCTACCTTGTAATCTTCGCCAAGGTAATTCGAGATTGTGCGAGCCTTCGCAGGAGACTCCACTATCACTAATTTACTCACGTTGTATTCCTTGATTTTACTTATTCTTTAGATTTTTAGCTGTTGTATAGTAGATTTATTCGTTGATAAACGGTGTTTTTGCATCAATCCATGATTCACCAAAAGAGATTTAACTCCTTTCGGGAGCTCATCTCAATACCGTACAAATATATCTGCCTATACCGTATTAATATATGTGTGCTGAGCGAAAAGCAAACAGAAGTGATTTTTTCTTACTTTTGCAATATCTATTTGCTTTGATCAGAGATGTTTTCACAGTTTCCGAAAGCTTTGTTTGCATCATCGCAAAGATGAAAATAAATATCGGCGACGAAGGATAGTTGATGGTAAGTTACATAAAACTCATCGAACAATACGGTGCTGCACAGATTGCCGAGCATCTCGTGATTCCTCCGCGTGCTGGATGCCATGCTGATTGGCCGCAATGGGTGCCAACGCAATTGCGTACAGCGTTGATCGCTGAAGGTGTGGAAAAGCTTTGGACGCATCAGGTACTTTTCGGTGAACTGCTGCAAATGGGGCAGCATACGGCACTTGCCACTGGTACTGGTTCAGGTAAATCCTTGGCAGTTTGGGTGCCAATATTGGCACAAATGATGCAGCAAAATCATGAAAATACTTCCTTGCAGCAAATCGCTCGCAGACCAACTACGTTATATTTGGCACCAACAAAGGCGCTTGGGAAAGATCAGGAGAATGCGCTGCAGAATATTGTGCAAAGTGTGCGTGAGCATCATGATGGAAAAGTAAATTTGCCGTTACTGGCGACCATTGATGGGGATGCTGATTCGCAATTGCGTGCCTGGGCGCGCGACTACGCTGATGTGATTTTTTCTAATCCCGATTTTCTACATTTTGCGATCCTTCCAAATCATGAGAAATGGGCGCGTTTTTTCCGTTCGTTATCGACGATAGTTATCGACGAATTTCATCACTATCGTGGTAACTTCGGTGCAAATGTGGCATTGATTCTGCGCCGGCTGATGCGGATTGCATACTACTATGGGGCATCTCCAAAAGTTGTCTTCCTTTCTGCTACTTCGCCAGATCCGGAAGCTGTGGCGCAGCGGTTTCTCGGTTCTGCATTTGGGCCGGTATTTGCCGTCAGTGATGACGGAAGTCCGCGCGGGCAAAGAGATATTTATACTTTACGTTGCCGTCAGATTCCGCAAGTTCAAGAAACTGAAGCGGTTTTGCCATCGCAGTGGGAGCAAGGATTTTCTGAGCCGATCCTGCACGATGCGAAGCCTGATCAGGTAAAGCGACGTGATGCAATTGTTGAGGCAGGTGAGCTCACTGCCGTCTTAGTGGCAGCAGGGGCGCAGACGCTTACCTTCGTACGCTCCCGGGCAGCTGCGGAGAGAGTGGCTGAAATGGCGCAATCTTTTTTGGGTGAAAACGCTCCGCACTTGGTTGGCAGTGTTGGCGCATATCGGGGAGGTTATCTTCCTGAGGAACGGCGTGCCTTGGAGATGGGCTTGCGCAGTGGAGATATTCGGGCATTGGCAACTACATCCGCGCTGGAGCTGGGGATCGATATTTCTGGGCTTGATGCTGTGATTGTTACGGGATGGCCCGGCACAATGGCATCATTTCAGCAGCAGATCGGGCGTACTGGCCGTGCTGGTGCAGCTGGGGTAGCTGTGTTTATCGGTCGAGATGATCCACTTGATCAATATCTTTTAGATCATTCACAATTACTTGCTCAAACGCCTACGGAGATGAATGTATTTGATCCAAATAATCCATGGATCCTCCCTTCACATCTGTGTGCAGCGGCAGCTGAGTTGCCGCTATCGGAAACTGATTTAGTTGTGTTCGGTCTTGCTGATCAAAAACTTTTCACGCAGCTGACGAGCCAGGAATTACTGAAATCTCGTCCGCAAGGATGGTATTGGAATATGTCTTTGAAAGTGCGTGCACACGATTTGGTAGATTTGCGTTCACAATCACATACCATTTCGATTATTGACGGGGAATCAGGGGCTTTGCTTGGTACTGTATCGCAGGCGCAAGCAGATACCACCGTTTATCCCGGCGCGATCTATGTGCATCAGGGGCAGCCATTTAAGGTGGATGCGCTTGATGGGGAAATCGCTGTGGTGCATCAACATCGCGAAGAAGAGATTCGCACCTATGCGCGCAAGCGGACAAGCGTGCGCATTGAACAGGTGGCTATAGCGCGAGAGTTTTCTCTCGGGACGCTTTGTACTGGCTCTGTACGTGTGGAAACTCAGGTCATTGGTTATGACGTGCGCCGCACGCGAGATGGGATGTATCTGGGATACGTGCCTTTAGATCTACCGATTCGTGAATTCACTACTAGTGGCACCTGGTTTACCGTGAATGAAAATGCATTATTCGCACAAGGTTTGCCAGCTGCAAATCTGCCGGGTGCTTTGCATGCTGCCGAGCATGCAATGATTGGTTTATTGCCTTTATTCGCTGCCTGCGATCGATCGGATCTCGGCGGGCTCTCGACGGCTTTGCATCCAGATACGAATGCGCCGACGGTGATTATTCATGATTCGCTTGCGGGTGGATCTGGGTGTGCCTTGCGCGGCTTTGCTATTTGCGAAGAATGGGTAGCGGCAACGATCGAGTTACTTCAGAATTGCCCATGTAAATATGGCTGCCCAAGATGTGTCCAGTCTCCAAAATGCGGAAATAACAATGAACCATTATCGAAATCAGGAGCACAACAGGTTTTAGAAATTTTGCTGCCCGAATTTTCTCAGCTGTAGCTTTGGTATATCAGCTGGAAGATGTGTGCTTGGCGAGTATTGGTGAGTACTATTTTTCGACAGGGCCGGCGCGTGAGTCTGCAGTGATTCTTCGTGTGAGAAAAGGTAATAGTTGCTGATATTCGGCTTTGATCAGTACATCTTCTTCCATGATTTTACAGCTGCTGATTTTCACGCTCTGTTCCGCATCTGCACTTACAAGAGTTTTTACACGGCTGCAAATTTGTGTTAGTTCTGCACCGTTTTGGATCAATTGTGCGCCAGAAATAGCTGCCAGGTCGGCGTAGTTTTGGGTGCGTGAAAGTTGGCTGGGAATGCTGAGATATTCGGTTGTAAGGATTCCAAGGAAAGCAATGATCAAGATCGCAACCGCGACGGTAAGTGTGGCCATTCCGCTTTCCAATTTTGCCCAGACGATATTTTTGCGTGCCAAACTATTGCATGATCGGTAATGGTTCATGGTTCTAATACCACCGAATGTTTTGCAGTGAAATCCCAATCAATGAGTGCAAAGATTCCGGTGCCTGGTTTGGTGACGGAGATTGATGCGGTATCGCCATGTTTTTCAATTATCACTTTTGCCTCAGCTCCAGCGCTTTCTTGCGCGATTTTAATCGCCTCTTGTGGTTGTTTACCAAGAGCATAAGCGCGTGCTGCTTCACGGGCGCCATCACTGACGAGGCCAATATTGACAGATTGGATCACAGCGCTCATCATCAGCAGGCCAATACCTAAGAACACCGGGAGCGTGAGCGCAAATTCTGCTGAGACCATTCCTGATTCAGATTTTTTCCGAAGCTGATCTAGATTCAGCATTTGGTTTCCTTTCATTGGAAGTAGCTAAAGATGGGTAGTAATTGCGTGGTTTTACTACGGGCAAAGAGTTCGTGAAATGAGAATCACCAGGAGCCCTTCACCCGCAGCAAAACGAACGCTGTATTTTGTGGTTACTTCTCACTGCAAGACCGATATTGTGCTGTTTGATGTGAATCAGCTGTCAAATAGTTATGGAATCAGCTGACGATTGGGAGGATTTGTGGACTGCTATTTTTCGGCGCGAGAGAAGCTAATTATGAAAATCCACGATTAGAGGTAGCTGGAAATTAGTTCCTTGAATAGATTACCGATGAGGTCTTGCAGCCATTCTTGTTGTGAGAGCCAAATCAGAATGCCGGCAATACCAGTAGTGGCAACGGTTCCCAGAGCGTATTCTGCCGTCACCATGCCGTGTTCAAAATTTCGATCAAGCGTTAAATCCTGTCGATTCACTTTGCCAGTGTGCTTGCCAATAAATGCGCGTAACTTACGAATAGACATAGTGTGTTCTCCTTTTTATTGTGACCCTTTTGGGTCAGTTGGTGTCTATTTGCCAGGAATCTCGAAAATGCAGTTGATTTTGTTTTCCAAAAACGTGATCCGCTGCTATTTCGAAAGACTCTGCGGCGTCATCGGCGATGACTTTTTAAGAATCTCGCATTATGCAAATCTACGTTTAGATCTGAAGCCTGCCTGTGGAAGTACAGGTTACGTTTTTCCGAAGTGGAAAAGTGAAAATCATTTTCTGGCAGCAACATTTTCGGTAGTTGAATGAAATGGGCATTCCAGCTTAAAGTTCCCGCTTAAAAAAGGTGCTTCGCAGCTATTACTACGATCGGTACGATGCCAATAAAAATGAATGCTGGCAAAAAGCAAAGTGCAAGTGGCGCTACCAGGCGTGCACCAAGCCGGGCTGCTGCTTCATTTGCCCGGCTTTGCTGAGTTAAACGCAGGATCGCGCTCGTGCGTTCAAGAAGTGGTACTGGAGCGGCACCGTCTTCCCATGCTGGTGCAAGTATGTCAGAAAGGATCGCATATTTCTTGCTCACTCCTTCCCACGCTTCAGCCCAAGTAGCGCCCATCAAAAGACTTTTTGCTACTTGATCTAAAGTGCGTTCCTGCTTGTTTTGCAAGCGAAGAGCACTGCGTGAGCGCTTGTTTCCGAGACGTGAGGGAGTTTGCCGAAAACGATTATTTTGTGCATTTTGCTGCTCACTGAGCGAATTATGTGGAGCGCCTAAACTCATCTCTACTGCGCGCAATGCGGCTGGGATTGCCATCCCGGTATTTAGCGCGGCAGCCGTCAAATCGACAATTGTGACCTGTTCGATCGCGCTGCGTTCTGATTTTGGCAGAAACAATTTTCCAAATCGGGTGCGGAAAAACCATGCGCGAAATGCGTGAAAATAAGTGAGTGCAATTGGCGGGGCGTAGGCCAGCGCAGCGAAAATTGCTACTAATGAAATGAAGAGTTGCTCAAGCATGACGGGTTCCTTATCTAGATAGTTACAGTAATGTGTCTTTAGTGTTCTCCCGTCAGGGCTTGTGCAATCAAAAACCGGACGTAACAGATACCGGCGAGCTCAAATATGATGCCGATGCTGAGGCAGATATTTCCCAGAAAACTGTGAACTAAAAAGTCTGGTACGTTGATCCCGAGCGCAAGTCCGAAAAAGATCCCGATCACTGGCAGTGCCGCAAGCATCCGGGCGGAAGCTACTGGTCCGGCCAGTGCTGTGCGCCGTGCAGCTCTTGCTTCACTTGCTTCGGTTACTCCGCGTGCACAAGAATCAAGTACTTGCGCCATCGGGGCCCCAGCGCGATATCCAAGACGGCAGACAGCGAATGTGGCTGGAAGTGCTTCAATAACGTGTCTTGGAATACCAAAACGGATCCGCTGAAAACGATTTGCGGACCAGATCGCACGTAACGCCTGCGGTACACCGTCAGCATCGAGCACGGGTGGGTGTGCATGGAAGGATGCGGAAAAATTTCGGATCTGCATGCTCTCCGCCTGCATTTTTGGCTGATCGTCGGAAGTGTGAGCGATCTCGGGAGTTTGCTTTAACGGCAGCCCAAGTAGCCCGGTGTGCGCAAGTGTTTTCTCCCATGCAGATTCCAGCATTGCTCCAGAGCGTAACCGGGTAGAGACCTCCGTCAGGATCATTCCCAGATCCAGGAACCGAAAATTATGTGCGCGAAATTTTCGTATTTTTTGCGTGCCCCAAAAGTGTGCTTTGCCTGCTGTGTGTGCTTGCCAGTCAGCGCTGGCTACTCCTTTTCGGGTGTGTGGATTTTGCTGCCGTAATTTTTTGCTGCGTTTTGGGCGGCGCTGCAATATAAAGATCGCCCATGCCAATGTAAGCAGTTCAAGAGTGAGTAACATGTGGTTTCCTGAAATTTCATCTTGCAGACCCGCAGACCTGCAGAACTCATCTTGTGAAGTTTTCACGTAATTGCTTGGCTGCCGGAAATTCCGTGATTTTTGCGTTGGAAAGCTCGGTAGAGCCTGATTTTCCAAGACTGATCTGCCACGCCAGGTGGCATTGTAATTCGCTGCCAACTCGTTGTAATACCCCGATTTCGCTCACATAACGCAGGCTCCCGCTGCGGCGAATATGTACTACAGCATCAAGCGCGGAGGCTGCTTGTGCGGCCACTGCTGATTCCTGCATCCCAGCGAGCGCGCCGAGCGCCACCAGCCGTGCTGGTACGTCAGCCGCAGAATTTGCGTGAATCGTTGCCCATCCGCCGTCATGGCCAGTATTCAGGGCAGAGAGCACATCACGCACTTCGGCTCCACGGCATTCTCCAAGCACGATCCGGTCTGGACGCATCCGCATCGCGGCACGCACGAGCTCACTCATCGAAATCTTCCCAATACCCTGCACATTCGCCCGTCGTTCTTGCAGATGGATCACATGCGGATGCGGTGGGCGCAGCTCGGCAGATTCTTCAATTACTAAGATTCGCTCTGTGTGTGGCACGAGCTGCAGCATTGCACTGAGGAAGGTAGTTTTGCCAGCGCCAGTAGCGCCCGAAATGATCACATTTGCTTTCTTCGTGATGAAGGCTTGCAGGATTTGCGCAAACTGTGGATGGATTGATCCATTTGCGATAAGTTGCGGAAGGCTCAAAGATTTTCGACGATGCGTGCGCAAAGAAATAAGCGGACCTTCTGCGGATAAAGGCGGAAGCACGGCATGCAGCCGCACGCCAGAAGGAAAAGTGCCGTCCACAATGGGTGCTGCATCGTCAAGACGTTGCCCGCAAGTAGCAGCCAGACGTACTGCTAATGCGCGAATTCCGGGTTCAGTTTGCAGTTCTGGTTCAATTTGTGAATCAGGCAGCCGGGTGAGCCCACTTCCGCGATCTACCCACACGCCTGCAGTGCCGTTCACAAGTACATCCGTGACGGCAGGATCTTCCAGGAGCGGAGTGAGAGTTTCTCCAGCACCGAAAATTACATTTGCGACCGAAGTTTTCAAAGCTGCGAGTTGTGAAGTGTAAATCAAAGAATTTGTTTGTGCCTCTCCAAAACTGCGGCCAGCAGACATATCGCGCCGGATATCACGGAGCAGTTGCTGTTTTTCTCGATACCCGGCGGAAGCTAGATTTTCCTTTCCCCCAGCTGTGATCTCGTCATTTTTCATCGTGATCCCATTCTTTGGTTAGTGCGATTTTTCTAAAATCAGATTTGGGTATTTGCTTCGCTAATCTCGGCAGCTTCTAATAGTGCTGCGCATATTTTGCGCACATCGCGGCTGGTGCTGCTGCGCGGTTTATCCCCAGGAGCCAACCCATGCTCACGATCGGCGCGAAGGCTCTTTTGCTGGCGTAAACCAAAGATCGCGCCGCATCCGAGCTGATTTGCGATATCGGCTAAATGCCCGCGATTGTTTGCTCCGACGGCGACTATTGCAAAATTTGTTTCAGGGGGAAGCTGGGAGATCCGTGTTTGTGTATTCGCCAAACTCACAGTATCCACACCGCTGAGAAGCAAAATCGCATCACACCACGGCAGCCATTGATGTGTCGGACTTGCGGGATGCAATACGGATGTTGGTAAATCAAGAATCGTCCATTCGTGTACTTGCGAAAGTGCCGATATTGCATTTTCTCCACTTCCAGCGTCAGGCTCCACACCGCCGCGGGAATCTGCAGAAAGAAAACGAACACCCTCCCATTTCGGGAGTGAATGCGTCAGCCGATTTGCGAGCATCGCCCCCGAACCATGAATATCTCGCCAGCGTTTTCCTGGTGTATTTACCTGCGAAATAATCAGGTCAATCCCGGGGGAGTTGGGATCGAGATCGATTAGCGCGACCGAGTAATTTCGCCGCGCAAACTCGCGTGCGATCCAGAGGGAAGTGGTACTTGTGCCGATGCCTCCTTGCGCGCCGATCACTCCCAATACTTGCCCACGGATCGTTGCTCCAACTGCCGCCATGAGTTCCAAAATTTCAGCAGCATCAGCGCGTAAATCGAGATCCACACTGCCGTCAGCAAAATAAGGTGCAAAAGCTTGATGGAAAGCTGCACGTACGCGTCCTTCAGCGCAATCAGTATCAGTGAAATTTAGGACGGCAGAAGATAGCACAGCTACTGATTGTTTTGCTGGAAGCAGGAGTGATTTTTCGGGATAGCGGTGCGATGCGCTTGTGTGGACGGAGGGATTGGGAAGTGAAATTATCTGGATCCCCACCAGTTCAGATAATTCGCTGAGTTCTTGATAAATCTGCTGGTTTGTACCGTAATAAGCTGCCGATGCGAGATTTTTCAAATCGTGTGTGTTGAATCGAGGATTAAATGTGTTCATAGTTGCGAGTATTGCAAGCTCACGCAAATCTCGACTGCAAAAATATCTGATTGTGGAAAGACGATAGTTTTCCACGTGCGAATAGGGTGAATTTTATTAAATGAAGTGTGGCGAAGCGAACCTGAAATGATCAAACTGTGGTTTTTGTAAATATGAAAAGTGCGAAACGCCGAAGAAAAGCGAGAATCATGCGACGGAATCAAGTAGCGTTTTGTGCAGGAATAACTTTAGGAGAGTACCTTGCATACACCAACTGATCCATATAATTCAGCAAATCGTCGTCCATTTGAAGATGATGACGAAGTGCTCGCGCCAATCGAAGAAGTGTCTGATCATGCTGAAAATTCCGAAACTTCAGGGCTTGATCGTGGAGAATCGGGAGTTTTGGAGTATGGCGATGCAGAAGCGCTTGCCTGGGATAAGGTTTTTACTGCCCAGAGCGCGGCAGTTGCAGGCGAAACGGATGAACCGGTTTCGGCACAAGAAGACACGATCGATTCTTTCACTGCAGATTCAAATGCTTTAACGGAAAATGCGGCAGTTGCGCCGTCGGTAACGGAAAATGCGGCATCAGAAAAGCTAGCTACCAGTGCAAACTCGCCGTCATCCCACAATGATTTCAGCTTCGGCGAAGGCTTTAATACCTTGCCTGCTGAACAGCGAGCTAATGCTGGATTGGGCGATGTGCTCTCCGCGCATTCAGCGGATGAAGCTCGCTATGATGCAACACAAGATGAATTTGTGCCAGGTTTCGTAGCAAGCGGATCAGCAGAAAATATTGGTATCGGAGCAAGCGGAGCCCCTGCAGTTGCAGCTGCGGGTGCGCTCGGAGCGGTAGACGCAACTGCCCCGCAAGCTGCCCCGGCGGTTTCCACACAGCCAACTTCACTTGGCGGGTTTATGCATCCGGGGATCTCTGCCGATGATGATGCGCAGCGGCGTGCCCGTTGGGAGCAAGGTCCGTCAGCATATCTCAACGATGAAGATATTGATCTTGAAGCACCAGGCGGTCGTGCTTGGACGCATGTGGGGATCTTCTTCCTCACTTTGCTTTTGATTCCAATAACTTGGTATTTGCTTTCTGACGCTTCTGTTCGCCTGAATTTAGTGGAAAATAATCCGTGGGATACCGGCGTGGTTTCCTTCGCTGCAATTCTGGAATTATTTGGCGGCTTGGTGGGGATGCTGCTGTTGATTTTGCTTGCACGGGCATCTTCGCTTGGTGCCCAGATTTTCGGCTTCATCCTGACGGTAGGAGGCATGGCAGCTTTGATCGTGCCAAATACCGTAAAATCCTGGTTCACTGATTTAGATCAAGCAATCGGTGATTTCAATGCGTTCACTGCGAATGTGGTGCATCATTTGGATCTCGACTTTGGCTCGGGGCGGATCGCGATCTTCGGTTTAGTATTGCTTGCCTCCGGGCTGACGGCACATTTTGCACGGCGTTCAGGAGCTGAGCGGGCCACGATTTATGAGCGCCGCAAGGCACTCGGGCTTGACGAGTGAGGAAAGCTGAAAATTTTCTCCCGTAAGCGTGCAAGCCGCAGGAGTGAAACAGCACAATAACGAAAACTAAATACCAAGAATTTCGTAGGACGGGCAAATATCTGCCATCGGGCAGCGGGTACACTCAGGTGCACGCGAATGGCAGATTGCCCGTCCGTGTGCAATAATTCGATGGCAAGTGACGGTCCAGATCTCTGCAGGTAAAAGTTTATTCAATTCCATTTCGGCTTTCACTGGATCAGTTTCACGAGTCCAAGCCCAACGCCGCGCCGTCCGGCCAACATGTGTATCAACGGTGATCCCCGGCACTCCGAATATATTTCCGAGCACTACATTCGCAGTTTTTCGCCCGACACCTCGCAAGGTGATCAGTTCTTCGAGTGTGCGCGGCACTTCTCCAGAAAAATCTTCCAGAAGAGATATTGAGAGTGCTTTCACCGACTTCGCTTTCGTGCGATAAAATCCGAGTGGCCGGAGAATTTTTTCCAGCTCGGCAAAATCTGCGCCAGCCATTGCCTGCGGAGTCGGAAATTCGCTGAACAGTAGCGGAGTGACCGAGTTTACGCGTTCGTCGGTGGTTTGCGCAGAGAGCACGGTCGCTACGAGCAGCTCAAAAGCATTTCGATGGATAAGTGCGCATTTCGCATCAGGATAGATTTGAGCGAGACGATCGGTAAGGATTTTGGCTTGAGCGCGACGTGCCTGAAGCGAGCGCGGACGGGATGGAAGCTGCGATTTATGCGGCATAAAAATCCTTCCAAATGCTAAAAAATCAAGGACTCGTTGAAGCGCTAATGGCTTTAGCGTTTTCGCTTAGTGTGTGGATGAAAGAACAGTTGAAATCATTGTACAGCGCCTGAAATTTTCTTGAATGAATCGAATTTGCAGTAAGTTTCGCGAAATACCGTGCAATCCACGTGCCAAATGCGCCGCAACGTGGCAGAATTGAAATCGATATGACCTCAAGCACAACAGTGCACGGAAATTCAAGTAATGATTTCGTGCCAGAAAGCGTGGCGCGGGTCGAGTAATCGTGTGAACCTTGCACAAGTAGGTAGTTATATTAGGAAGAAAGGAATTCCGATGGATTCCAATGTGCTCGCAAATGTTGAACTTTTCAAGGGTTTGACGGATGAAGACCGCGCAGCGCTCGCGGTATTGATGGACGTGACCTCACTTAAGCGAGGCGAATCACTGTTCCAGGAGGGTGATTCTGGTGACCGTTTGTATCTTGTGGTGGAAGGAAAAGTGAAGCTTTCCCACACGGCAGATGATGGCCGTGAGAATCTGATTGCTGTGCTTGGCCCGGGCGAAATTATTGGCGAGCTTTCACTTTTCGATTTAGAACCGCGATCTTCAACCGTTACGGCGATTGCTCCGACAAAACTGTATACGCTTTCGCACGCGGAAATGCGTGAATACATCGAGAATCATCCAAAGTTGGCAATTTCAATGCTGCGTCAGTTAGCGTATCGTCTGCGGAACACAAATCAGCAGATGGCTGATTTGGTGTTCTCAGATGTGCCAGGGCGTGTAGCGAAGGCTTTGCTTGATTTGGCTGAGCGCTTTGGCGAGCGCACGCCTGAAGGCATTTATGTGGCACACGATTTAACCCAGGAAGAGCTGGCGCATCTCGTGGGTGCTTCACGTGAAACAGTGAATAAGTCGTTGGCTGATTTCACGTCTCGCGGCTGGATTCGCCTTGAAGGGCGCGCAGTGCTGCTGATTCAGGTGGCACGGCTCCAGCGTCGGGCGCACTGATTTTGTAAAAGATGTCGGGGTGTGGTTCATATTGCGCAGATATGAACCACACCCCGACATTTGAAAATCGATTATTTTCGGGAAACAAAAGCTGTGCTGATTGAATTTATTATCCCGGATCAGAGCCGTGCTGACGGCAAATCTGTTACTTTGCAGTCTGAAAGTAGCCGGTATCCGTTCCCAAATTGATATCGTACGAAAGTTTAATATCGGCAGGGTCTACTGCCGCAAAAGCCATTCGGCGGGTAAGCGTTTCTCCAGGTTGAATGTCTTTGGTAGTGATATTGTCAATTTCAAACGTGACGCCACCGATCATTATTTCTTCGGCTTTCTGCCCGCCGGAAGTCATAAACACTGACGGCATTAAGGCATAGTAAGGTTTGTCAGAGCCATTCTTGTGGATGATCTCAACCACCACAGGCACACCAGTATACGAATCTTTATATGCTGCGCCCAAAGGGTAAGGTTCAGGCGCCTTGACGGTCACTTCATGACCATTTCGCCACTTGATTGTTTCTCCGAAAGTGACGTGGAAATTAGCTTCGCCCGATTCCGTACTCGATTTCGCTGTTTCTTTGCCAGTTGGTTCGGTAGATCTGGCAGTAGCTTCGTCAGTGCTTTCTTTCGCAGTTTCCGCAGAATCGCGTTGAGTAGATTGCGTGGAGGTTTCTGTTTCGCCAGTGCTTTCTGTTGCGGGTGCACCGCCACACGCGGCGAGGAGTAATGCGAGTGCAATCGCTGCTCCGGTTGCGATATTATTTTTAATTTTCACACTTTCATGTTAAGTTTTGGCATTGTCTTACTGCAACAGTTTTCTTATGCGTTAAGTTCCTCGTTGCCTTGTGTATTCGGCGATTTTACTTTGTTTACGATCTCTTGGAAATTAGCCTTGTGCGACCCCTCGGCTTATTGCCAGGAAAGTAAAACGTGTAAATGCTAGGCATGTCACCTGGCATTTACACGTTTCAGAAAATTTTATGCTGTAAATCGAATCGGATTTGAAAATCCTACTTCGGTTGAATTTTTTGCATCAAATAATTCAGTACCCCACAGACTTGATCGATTCTTGCAAAGTAGCGATCGACTTATCGAGCCTGATTTGTTCTGCGGTGTCGAAAGCGACATCGAGTCGCCGGGTAACGCCATTGCGCCCTACAAGCGATGGGACTGATATTGATACACCGTCAGCCACAGAAGTAACTGGCAGTACCGCATTATGGTTACCTAAAATTGCTTCCACGATCCGCGCAGAAGAGACGCCGATCGCGTAATTCGTGGCCCCTTTACCTTCAATGATCCGGTATGCTGCATTGATTACTTCTTGTTCGATCGAGACAAGCTTTTCTTCCGGGAAAGCAAGCGTGCCGTCTTCATCGTGCCATTCGCGGATTGGCACTTGCCCGACTGTGGCGGAAGACCACAAGGCAAACTCGGAATCGCCGTGTTCGCCTACGATCATTGCATGTACTGAACGCGGCGACACGCCAGTATGCTGACCAATCAGCCAACGCAAACGCGATGAATCAAGAACTGTGCCCGAGCCAAAAATCCGACCTTGCGGAAGAGCAAGAATTTTTGTAGCCACGTAGGTAAGTACATCCACTGGATTAGTGACGAGAACGAATACTGCGTTCGGTGAACGCTCGGCAAGCTGTGGAAGCATGCTTTCTAAAATAGACACATTCTTCGCGGCCAGAGCAAGCCGGGTTTGCCCTGGATTTTGCTTAGCACCAGCCGTAATGATGATCACGTCCGAATTTTCTGTGACGGCGAGATCTGCTCCGCCCATCACTTTTGACGCGAGCATGAACTGTGATCCATGTGCTAAATCAAGTACTTCAGCATCGACTTTCTGCGCATTGATATCGTATAAACTCACGGTTGAAGCTGATCCACGAATCAGCGCGGCATAGGCGGTGGCAGTACCTACAGAGCCAGCACCAACAACAGTTAACTTACGGGATGTTTTTTCATTCATGCCACTATTCTTTCAGAGTAGTGCGAATAGCGCTAGAGGCTAAATGCATAATTTTCGGTAAACTTTCCCAGATTCGTGCGTATTTCTGCTTGTTTCGATGCGTAACCGATGAATCTTGCAGCGCAGCGCTGATTCATGCTTCCGCTTTTATGCAATTTGCTGGAAAATGATTGCCTCGCAGCTGGAAGAGATTCGCAACTACGAGGCAATCTGGATTAAATTGTTTTACACATCAAGCCGCTGCTCACAGTTCGCTGCCAGTCGATGGAGAAAACCGACTAGTTCGAACAAGCAGATTGATCCTGATCGTGAAAGATCTTATCCGAAATCCTGCTTGCAGCATTGCTGATTTGTGTATTAGGCGTTTTTCCGGCGAGCCGCAGCAACACCTGCAAGGCCGAGGATCCCTGCGAGTAACGCAAGCGCAAGCAGACCAGCAGCTTCGCTACCAGTCTTTGCTAACCGTGGATTTGTGGCTTTTGCTTGCCCATTATTGGCATTGGCATCAACTACAGCGCTGGTAGCACCAGCGTTGTTCGTAATTCCAACAATATTTGCATTACCTGAGCTGGTACCTGGTTTTGCTGCTGCATGTGGGCAAGGTACGTGTACCCCAATCCCGGCAGCTGCCGAAACAAGCTCGACACCCTTCTCGTTCAAAACCGTTAGCGGAATAAATACTGATTTTGCATTGGCAGCACATTTTGCTGTGGTTGTCAGCTCTATCGGCTTATTCAAGTATCCTACGCCGTCGGCTGTAACGATTGCTTTTTCTTTTGCTGCGTTTGCATCTTCAAGCGTATTGTTTACATCTGCGGTTGCACTTGCGGTACCGAGCTTTACGGTAACTTTCTTGGTTTGTGCTTCGCTTTCGTGAGAGAAAGAAAGACCGCGCAAATCGACGCTTGCCGTCACATTCAACCCGTCAATCTTATGATTCAAAGTAACGCCTACAGAAGAAACTGCTGAGCGTGGCTGCACCTGAGGATTAGCTGCAAGATATTTCTGGAACGAATCACGATCAAGGTTTTCTGCAATCGGGGTAAGCGTCTTTGCGATTGCCGGATCTTTCAAGATGTCAAAGGAGTCGCCGCCTGCGAGGAGGAAGGTGACTGAACCTACCGAGTAAACTTTCGCTGGGTCAATTTGCTTTCCGTCGATCAAAATCGATGTGATCCGCTCGCCCATCGGCTTTGCTGGGTCGAAAGTGTACTTTACGTTCGCAGAGAGTCCGAGCTTCAGCATCGGGCGTGAAGAGTTCTTACCTAACTTCTTCCACTGCTGTTCAAGCAGAGTCTTGAACTGTGCGCCCGTCATCTTCACATAACCTACTTCGTTGGAGAAAGGCTGGGTTGCGAAAATGTCGCCGACGGTGAGATTGCCATCTTGCGGAGTGAGGTCAGCGCGAATCCCACCGGCATTGATAATGCCAATATCGATCGGCTTGCCGTCAAGCTGTTTGAAGGAGTGCTTCATTGAATCGGCAATCAAGCCGCCAAGAGTGGATTCGGTGCCGCGGTTTTCGCCCTGAGCCTGCACACCACGGTAGAAGTTTGCAAAATTTCTTGCTACTACTTCGGATTTCTTTGCTTCTGCTTTCTTGGTGGCGGCGGAGACAATTGCTTCAACTTTTGGATCGGTACCGCATGCAGCTACCGTGTCGGCTGAAATCTGAATTGCCTTTGAAGAAACCACTTTACCGCTTTGCCGATCGTAAACGAATTGGAGATTCGAGAGATTGTCAGTGAAGGAGCCAGAAGCGGTTGCTGAAAGGGTGTGGCCGTCACTCGCCTTTACTTGTGTGAAATAGTATGGCTTGTGCGTATCTCCGCCCATAATGCCGTCCACATGCTCACCCATCAAAGGGTAGGAGCGTTCTACGTCATTATCAAACATTGCGATCACGATATCTGCTTGCTTACTAGTTTTTAGCTCTGCTGCGATCTTGTTGATTACCGGAGCTGGCTTTTCAAAGGTGAGCTCATCGACGGTGCCTGGTGCGAGCTTGGTCGCCACGTCATCTTCGATTGCGCCAATGAACGCTACTTTCACGCCTGACGGGGAAGTCCAAATCTGATACGGCTGCAGGTAAGGATCGAGGCCTTTCACATTTGCACCCAAATATGGGAACTTGATTTTTGTGAACCCGTTGCGCCCCTCGAAACGATCTTTCAAAGCAGAAATTCCTTTATCGAATTCATGGTTGCCGATCGTGGATGCGAACACATTCATCTCATTGAGAGCGGCAATTGTAGGGTTATCATTTTGCGATCCTGAAGTGAAAGGGGAAGCGCCGATATTATCTCCAAGAAGGGTGAATTGAGAATTGGGGTTAGATTGGCGTGCTTTATTGATATAACATGCCATTGCAGAAAGACCAGCCTCAGTGACCTTATTCTTCTTCTTGTCAACCTTTTTCTCGATATGACCATGAATATCGGTGAGGTTATAAAGATCGATTGTGACGAGATTCGGGTTTGTTTGGTCTGCTGAGGTAGAAGCAGCGGCGGAGCCAGCGGCGGGGGTGGAGTCAGCGGCGGCACTTGGGGTGCTCGGATTCGCTGTTTCGGTGCCAGTGGTAGGTGAAGTTGGGGCGGTGGCTGTTGCTCCGGTGGCAGCCGTGCCAGTGTTAGTGCCGGCACCGGGCGTATCTGTTGCGGCAAGCGCTGATTGTGGCGCTAAAAGCAAAGAGAGTGCGGCGATGGCAGAAATTGTAAGCCGCTTCATTGGAATCTTCATTAATCTCTTCCTAGCTTTGGTAATTTATGTAATTCTGAGATGAGCCGTAAATCGTCAGACGTAAAATCTTGCGTGAGATTTGTGATGGTCTGTGATTTACTAAGTCACCTGACGTGAGAGCAAGTGTCGTTAAAATTTTATGCCCTTTTAACGGGCAGCGCAGTGAAAATATGAATCTGTTTTGAAATGCGCAACCTGTATTTTGAATTTGCTTTACTTTACTTGCTTTTATTCATGTGATGTTTATGGAAAGAGATTTGCGTGCCTTTGATGCGTTTTGAATGTTCCAAGAATGGATTTGGCAATTTTTCCTTCTGCTCAGGGGGTCTTATTTAGTATTGAGCTATGGAAAATGAGGCGGGGAAAACGTGGAATCGAGTGCCAGATCGGCGTTCCCTTGGTGAGATTTTATGGATGACGGTGCTATTTTGGGTGGCGCCGTTGATTTTCATTTCGACGATTTATGTTTTCTACAATGATTCGGCTTGGTGTTATGCCTTGTTTTCTGCGGGAGTGGGAACTTTTGGCGCAGTACTTGGCGCATTGTTGCGCAGATTTCGGCTTCGTCGTGAAAAGTAACTCGTATTTGCAAGCGAACAGTTTTGCGGCTTTGCTCGTATGCTGTACGTGTTTTTTTGAAGCTTGAAGCAAATGCTGAATAGCTGATCAACAGCTAAATTTGTGAGATTTCCCGAAATTACCCATACATGTATTTGCTCGTATTTTGGTTTCGAGCTACACTTAGAGGGTTCGCGGGTGTAGTTCATCGGTAGAATGGCAGCTTCCCAAGCTGCAGAGGCGGGTTCGATTCCCGTCACCCGCTCCACTATGACGTCGAAAATGATAAGTCCCCGGTTGCGTTAGCGAGTATGCCCCAAGGGGGTCAAAACGTTAGCGAGTGTTTAGCGCGTTAGCCTTGACCTGCGGAAATACTTTCCAATCGCCAGCGCCTCGCCCTTGTGAGGTTTTCTGGGCATGAGAAAAGCCCGTCCGCGCACTTATGCACGAACGGGTCAGAATCTTCATTTCAGATCTAAAGCCGGATGCTCACTTCCTCGCCAACCCGGAACACGAACCGGATCGCATCCTCACTAACCACAGCGTGGTCGATGAGTGCGCTCCACTGCGCAGGGTGAAACTCGCTCACTGGCTCCCCTGCCAGATCGCCTAGAGTTGTGGTGATGGCAGCGTGCTTGGCAGCGTTCGCTGCAATATCCGCTTCTAGGCTCGCTTTGCATGCGAGTATCTTACGGTAGGCAGTATCGAGCTCGGTGTACTTGTTTTGGTAGGCGTCTTGATCGAGCGCGCGTTGCTGATTCTCATTAATCAGCGCCTTGATCCGCTCGGTGAGCTCCACGAGTGTGGCCTGGCACGCTACGGTTTGTTCTTCCAAACGACTCGTATCAAACATGCCATCAAAAACCTGCGGCAGACAGCTGTGCCGTGACTGGCAGGCGATCAGTTGGTTGAGTGCTTGGACGAAGGCATTCTTGATTTGCTCGTCTTTCACCGTCGCGCTGCTGCAGGGATGTTCGTCTGTGTATTTGTGGTTGCATTGCCAGACCGTGTATTTGTATTTCGTGTTCGACGCCCACGTTTTACGCCCATACCATGCTCCACACTGAAAGCATTTGAGCCGGGTGGAGAACAAGCCGACTTTCGCCGTTGAAGTGTTGCCATGGCGGGTAGCTAGTTCGTATTGGACTTGATCCCAAATACGCGGAGCAATAATCGGGTCATGGTTGCCCGACACATAATATTGAGGCACTTCACCGGCGTTGACTTTCATACGTTTGGTTAAAAAATCAGTGGTGAACGTCTTTTGCAGGAGGGCGTCGCCCTTGTATTTCTCGTTGGACAAGATTGAGCGCACCGTGGAGGTTGACCACACTTCTTTCCCACGCGGGGTGAGAATCTTGCGGGCAGCGAGTTCGGTTTTGATCTCGCTGATCGCCATCCCGTCAAGGAAAAGTTGGTAGATCAACCTCACGGTTGGTGCCTGGGTCTCGTCGATGACGAGGTTGCCGTCCTCGCCTTTCTTGTATCCGAGCAGCGATTTGTAGGGCACCATAATCTTCCCATCGGCAAAACGCTTCCTGTGCCCCCAGGTCACGTTTTCGGAGATGGAGCGGGATTCTTCTTGCGCCAGGCTCGACATGATCGTGATGAGCAATTCGCCTTTGGCGTCAAAGGTGTAAATATTCTCCTTCTGAAAATACACTTCCACGCCTGCGTCTTTGAGCTTGCGTACGGTGGTGAGCGAGTCGACGGTGTTGCGTGCGAATCGGGAGACGGACTTGGTCAGGATCAGGTCGATTTTTCCTGCCAGGGCGTCATCGATCATGGTTTGGAATCCCTCACGGCGTTTCATGGAGGTGCCAGAGATCCCTTCATCGCAGTACATTCCCGCGAACTGCCAATCATTACGGGAGCGAATGTAGGTGGTGTAGTAGTCGATCTGTGCCTCATACGAGGAGGTTTGTTCTTCCATCTCGGTAGAGACGCGAGCGTAGGCGGCGACCCTTCTGCGTGCCGGTACCCCAGATGAGGCTGCGGCAGATCGAAGCTTCTTTGTTGCGGGTATCGCGGTGACGGTGCGGTTCATGCCAACCTCCCCTCACTGGTTAACCCCACTGGTGCCATGGTTCCATCCGCGAGGTGGAATGTGAGCTGATGCTCGAAGGCCTCGATCATCACGACCTGCTCGCCAACCGACACAGAGTCGAACCCTTGGGTGCCGAGCACGTCCGTGCAGGCGTGTTCGAGGAGACTTTCTCGCAGGTTGTGCCCACTACAGGGGTTTCCGTTCCCAATGCAGGCGCTCCAGCAGCGCCAAAACTTATACGAGGTTCCAGACTTGTAGGTGCGGGTTTTGCGTTGATAATTCTTCCCACACGCCGCGCAGCAGATCCGCCCGGTGAATACGCCCGTGTTCTTTGACGGGGTCCCAGCCGGGCCGATCTTACGCCTGTGCGCGATTTCTGCCTGCACCGCATCAAACATCACCTCATCAATGATTGGCGGGAGGGCTTGCTCAACCCAATATCGCGGCAGCTCCCCGTCATTGAGAGCACGTGTGGGTGCTTGGATCGCGGGGCGGTACATTTTCTGCAGCATTTGACAGCCCTTGTACCGCTCGTTTTCGAGCATGCGACGAAACACTGACCCGTAAAACCGTCCTCCACCGCGCGAACGCACACCTTGATCATTGAGCATGGTCGCGGTTTTCTCTGGGCTGATCCCATCGAGATAATTGGCAAACAGTAAGCGCACAATCTTGGCTTCTTCTTCGACGATGGTGAACTGGCCGTCTGCCCAGTGATAGCCGTAGATGACGAAGGAGTTTGTGCCACCGTTCTTGTACCGGTTACGGATTGCCCATTTGACGTTGTGGGATAGTGAACGGGATTCTTCTTGAGCAAAAGACGCCAACAAAGTCAACAACAGTTCCCCATCAACGCTCAAGGTGTCGATGCGTTCGCGTTCGAAGCGTATGGCCACACCAAGGTTTTTCAGTTCACGGACTGTAGCGAGCAGGTCGACAGTGTTACGGGCAAGGCGTGAGATCGATTTACACAACACAATATCAACACCGCCGTCCCTGGCGGTTTCCATCAGGTCGGCTAAGCCTTGCCGTGATTTCGTTGACGTACCCGTAATACCCTCGTCCGTGAACACACCGACGTAGGACCAGCCGGGCGTGGATTGGATCAGGCGCGAGTAATACGACACTTGCGCCGATAGGGATGCTAACTGCTCTGTGCCGTTGGTTGAGACCCTCGCGTATGCTGCTACGTTGACCAGTTTCGGGGCAGGCGGCCGAACCGGTGTCACCACACTGATGTGTGCCACGTTTTCTCCTTTCGCGTTAGGTCTATACACGCTCTAAAGGCGGTGTTTATCCAGTCGTTTTGCCCACAATCTGTGGTTGATAGATCGGGCTCCACGCCTGGAACAACAACCGGTGAGCACGCTGATACTCTGCGGGTGTGAGCACTCCTCGACCTGCCAGCATGCTCAAGATGTGAGCGTCCGTGATGAAGGCGAGTTCTCGGGCGAACACGTCAGGTTGGGCCAGTTGATCACTAGGAACGGCGAGCGTGTTCATGGTCGTCCGCCACGGGTGCCGAAGCGAGCACGTACATAGCAGGCGTGACAGCAAAACTTTTGACCTAGCTTGTCCACGATCGCGAAGCGGCGTCCGCAGTGCGTACAGGTCTGCTCGCGCACCGGCTCGGTTTTCTGTCGATGCCGCCACGCTTTATGCTTGCAGGCGGGCGAGCAAAACCGAGCCCGAGCTGCTCCCTGTATAGGGCTGGCACACCAGTGGCATACCTGCCAGGCCATCACCGGAGCGGCGTCAAGGTTTCGGCTGGTGCAGTACGAGCGGACCTGGTCACGAGTCAGGGCGCAAAACTCGGCAATCGCTTTATACCCCCAGCCCGCCGTGCGCAGGTTACGAATACGTTGTTCATCAAGATCATTCACAGTGGGGTCACTCCCTTCACCCCACTGCCGACAAACCCCCGATTGTTAAATCCGTCCATGAAACGACGAAAAGCCCCGCCACCACCGGCTCCCCGAGGATTGGGAAGTCACAGTGGTGACGGGGCTCAGTCACTTCGACGTGGCGCGGGTGTTTAGTAGCCGAGCTTGGCGTTCACTCGCGCCTGCACGGCATTGTAGAGGTTTCCGAGGCGGCGCTTACGTTCCTCACCATTGCCATAGTCGCCACGGATCACGGCGTCGGCGAGGGCATCAATGTTGGGTCCGGCAGGATTGGCAGCAGGCGCACGGCCCGCGAGCTTTTCGTTTACGCGCTGCTGGACGGCGGTGTAGTTGGCTCCGAGTCGACGTTTACGTTCTTCACCGTTGCCGTATTCACCGCGGATTACCGCGTCAGCCAACGCGTCAATATTCGGTGCCACAGGAGCAGGTGCAGGATTCGGAGCTGGTGCAGGAGCTGGTGCTGGCGTGTTGCCTGTCATTTGGTCGTACCAGTACTGGGCGCGTGCCATGTAGGTGGCATGCTGGGAACCAGCAAGCGATGCTGGGCAGGAGGTGGCAGAAAAGTCTTTGTGCCCGAAGACGTTTTTACCCCAGACTGGACGTCCAAGACCGTAGAACTTACAGATTGCGGCGACGAGGTGTGCTCCATTGTCGAGGCACGCCTCGGATACAGACCAAGGATCGGAAGAAACATCTGCGTGTTCAATACTAATGGAGGTGGTGTTAGCGTCCCAGTTTCCTGCATGCCATGCAGTATCGCGATCCCATACGAGCTGGCCTATGCGTCCGTCGGTTTGGACTTGGTAGTGGGCTGAGGCTGGGCGGGTTTGCCACACGTCGTAGCAGCCTTTAATGGTGAGGTTGCCTGCGTTGTGGTGGATGATGACCTTATCGATCCGCCGCCCGTTACGCCCTGGCGTGTAGTGTTTGTTCATGATGAGGTCGATATCAGCCTCAAGCGTGTTCCAATTCTTCATGACTGGTTCTCCTTTTCTGTTGGGTTGTTAGCGGTTGAGGGTTTGGTTAGTGGGGGTCTGGTTTCGGCTCGGTTAGCGATCGCATCGAGCGCCCCACGCATCTGCGCCGGGACAGGCAGGCCGAGTCGGGTGGCATTTTCGATTAGGGAGATGCCTTCGTTGGATAGGTAGAAGAAAATGACCGCCGCCCGTAGCACTCCTGGGGTGTCGAGGACGTGGACGTCGATCAGGTGGGCGAGGCCGACGAGGGTGAAGATGAGAATCTTGCGGCTGATACCCCTAAAGCCCACCGAGCTGGAGAGGCGGCGCTCGTTGATGGCTGCCAGGACGCCGGTGATGTAGTCAGCGATAGCGAAGATGATCAACGCGTAGACGAGGCCGTCGAGGCCTCCAAGGTAGGCGGCGAGCCACGCACCGATACCGGCGATTGTGGTTTGGGTGGCGTGCCAGATGGCGTGTAGAGACATGAGAGTTTTCCTTATCTATTGGGCATAAAAAATTGCCTACACCCACATCGGGTGAAGGCAACAAAGAATCCGGCGTCGCAGCGACTTACATGGTCGGGTCGGTGAGCACTTCCAGAATTGGCATGGTTAGGTCGAGTGAAGCGCTTGCTGGCTCTAGGATCGCAGTAGTTTGAACGTCATCTGCTGGTAGTGCGGGCGTGGCATCAGATTCGACCGGGACGATCGGCAACTGCACCTCATCTGGTGATGACTCATCGACGGAAACTTCGGTCAGTTCTGTGTCCTTTTCTTCCTTGGCCTTCATTGGTTGTCCTTGGCAATGGCGTCGTAGAGGACGTCGTAGGCTTCGGCTGCCACGCCAGAAAGCTCACCCTCGTACCCGTCCAGAAGCTGGCGGATGTCTGCTTCGTGGCCGTCGTAGGTCGGGCCAGAGACTTCAGCGACCGAGGCGAGTAGTGCTTGGCGGGCATCGAGGAACTCACCAGCTTTCTCGGGGTTGGCGAGGGCGAAGGTTCCGTCTTCTGCGAATACTGGGCGGCCGTGCTCGTCGAGCGTGGCGTAGGCGGTGACGAGGTCGTATTCGTCTTCCCCGAACCGGGCAATCGCCTCCTTCACCAAGGTGAGCAGTTTCGAGCGGGCACGAGACTGTGCGGTCTTCAAGGGCATGCTGGTGAGTAGCTCTGCGATAGGTTGGAGGTGTTGGTTGGCGATCATGATTTCCATGGATGTTTCCTTTCCTTATGCGAGGTTGGTAGACATGGTAGATAGGCCGGTGTTGGAGTAGTACTGCCAAGTAATGTTTGTTCCTGAGCGTGAAATGGTGGTGATCCATCCGTGGTTAAGGAGCGAGATCAGTGAATTCACTCGGCTCATCAAATCCTTGGTGCGATCGAACAGGCGGGTCATGTTGTAATACGAACCGTTGGTGACGACCATCAGGTCGTAGGTGTGGAAGACGATTTTCGACAGCCCGCTTTGTCCCACCCAGCCCGAGTGCGTGCCGCTGCCTGTGAGCGTGCAGTCTTGCAAGGTGACGTAGCGTGAACCGGTGGTGTAGAACTTATACCCACCAGTACGCAGGTCGGAGCCGAGGTGGATTCCGGCTTTGCCGTAAAACAAGCCTTTCGGGTCAAGGGTCAGGCACGTGTAGTAGTTGCCGCCTTCGGTGTCTTGGTAGGTCCAGGCAACGTAGTCGCCTTTATAGGCGAGCTGGCCTACGATGCCTTGCACATCGGGCTTGTCCTTATGGGCTCTGCGTGCGAACTCGCCGATATAGCGGGTGCCGTACCAAAACTGCATCCCAGCACTCGTGATCTTGCCTTCCAGCGTGTCCCCGTTATACCAAGCGATTTGATATGGGCTAATCCTGATAGATTGCCTCCAGTCTGCCAGCCCTACTTGGATTGCGTTAGTAGAAAGCTTGTCGCCTGTAATCGACCTAGCGGCGATCCTGCCTGCGTTGAGATAGCCGGTGGTGATCTTGCCAGCATCCAGCGAAGCGATCTTCGCGCTCGTGACCGCAGCGTTTTTAATCATCGCATTAGTAATAAACCCGTTAGCGATCGTGAGCTTATCAGAGGTAATACTTCCTGCAGCGATCCTAGCTGCGGCAAGAGTACCACTAGTGATTTTACCGGCTGACAGGGAGCCGATTTTCGCGTCGGTGATCGCGGCGTTCGCGATCATCGCGTTCGTAATAAACCCGTTGGCGATTGTGAGCTTGTCGGAGGTGATTGATCCAGCCTGAATGCGTGCCGCTGCCAGGTAGCCGGTGGTGATTTTCGCGGCGGACAGTGAGCTGATTTTCGCATCTGTGATTGAAGTGTTGGCGATGTGTGCGGTGCCGATTGCGGCATCTGCGATGTGTGCTTGGCTGATCGCTTTCGACCCGATCATCGCAGCCCCAACTGGTGTTGGTTCCCATTGGTTGTGGGAGAGAATATATTGGCGGGCGATCACTCCGTCTACGCGCACTTGCCACAGCGCGCCCTCTGGCCTGCTGGTCGCGTCCGCCACAGTCGGATCGAGGCTCGCAACCGTGAGCCGTCCATCCGAGGTAACCGCAATATCGTGGGCGTCTTGCGCCAACTGGATAGCACCAGCGGCAGCAGCCTTGGCCTCGTCGATCTCCATCTGCGCCGAAGCCATCTGAGTGGCGACAGCATCGGCGGCGGTTTGTGCGTCGTGTGCGGCGGCGAGGGCGTGGCCGACTTGCGTGCGGGCGGCGTCGAGTTCGGCCTGCACCTGTGCATGGTTCAGATCGGTGGCGAGGGCGACCCAGCCTGGTTGCCCAGTGTCAGTGAGCTGGTAGATCCAGATTTCGGTTGTCTCACCATTGCTTTTAAACCATGTGTCACCTAGTTGAGCTTTCTCAGGTTGGGCGCTGCCGTAGTGGTTGGTGTTTTTCCCATCCGCACTAGCCAACGCAAACCCTGCCACATCCGATGCCGATACCGCCGTGCTCATCGCAGACTTCACTTGCTGGGTGACGGAGGTGAACTTCCGAGCAGCAGAGCCGAGTTCGACCGAAATATAGTTACATGTGAGCGGGTTGTATTCGTATGCCACCACCCGCGCCGTGAGCGCAATCCCAAGATCGCCGTGGCGGACGGTCACGGTGTCGCCAATTTCGACGGTTTCGAGCTGGGCGAGGTCTGCGTATTCCTTGATGGTGGCGAGGTCGACGAACCGCACCTTATACGACCCAGACGGCTCATCCACATGCTTGACGCTAAATTCTGCTGCCGCGAGACGGCGCAGCTGCGCGTGTGCCTGATCGAGTGGAAGTTCGCTCTCACGTGGATTGTCAGTGTCGGTGATGGCTTTAACCTGCCCGTAGCGGATGACGCGGATGCGTGGCACCACATAATCACCCAGTCTCGAGCTATCAACATACAGTTCAGGCAAAAGTAGCCCATCATAACCGACTGGCAAAATCCGCGTCATCACCGTCGAAAAATCAATAGTCGATTCAAACCCGGTGAGATTCTTCCGCTCACGGATAACCATCCCATGATCAGCTCCACGCCGTGGGGTGTGGTGGATCAGCCAATTATCGCGGGCCAGTTCACCACCCCAACGCGAAGCAAACGAATTATCCTCACCCGCATCCATCAAAGCTTGGGCGACGGGCATGCGCACCATCCGCGCCGACGAGCGCGTCACCGTATCCGAGGATGTCGCAGTGAAACCGTGTTTGGTGTTCGCCGCGCCAAGAATCTGGGTCAGTGCGTCTTTCGCAGTCTTGTTGACAACGTAGGTGTCGGCGACCAAATTCGCAGCCAGATCATAGAAGACGTGAAACGCGCTCACCTCGAGCAAGCCGTCAAGGGTGGTAGTAACCTCGCTAATCCGAAAACCCTGACGTTGCTCCAGCCCTGGCACGGGCGCTGCCACAATGTTCTCAAGTACGAGGTGCTGTGCTGCAGGCCCATCTGCCGGATAGGTGAAGATCAGTGAGAATTCACCGCCAAGCTCTTCGCTCACGATCGGGTTGATAATCTCCCGGTCGAGCACGCCGAGTCCGGTGGTGGTGAAAATAGTGCTAGTGCGGGCATGAACTGTAATCATTGAAGACCCCTTTCCAAACAAGACAAGACGGCCAGCCAGTGCACAAACGGCTCAAAAAT
The DNA here is from genome assembly GCF_031456295.1 of Arcanobacterium hippocoleae. Classification (NCBI taxonomy): domain Bacteria; kingdom Bacillati; phylum Actinomycetota; class Actinomycetes; order Actinomycetales; family Actinomycetaceae; genus Arcanobacterium; species Arcanobacterium hippocoleae. Next base: position 1,168,069 of record NZ_JAVDUJ010000001.1, on the reverse strand, counting down.
AAATGCACAAATAGGGTGCGGACGTTTTTCCGTACCCCAAATGGCTTAGTTTAATTTGACGAAACACAGATAAATGCATGAGTAAGGATGATTTTAAAGACCCCGCCAATTCGGTATGATGACCACTTTTGATATGCCCGCGCCAAGAGTGATCTGATTTAAACCAGGTTTTAACACTGGGAACGATCCTGTTAACGCATCGGTCTGGACTTTCCCGTGGGCGTGTGCGACGAGGCGTTCGCTGTCGAGCGTGACGGAGCCTGCTGGCGAATTCACGTGATAGACGCGCGCATTGATCGTCAAAGACAACGCTCCGGTGCCAGTAACGGTGATGATCGGATCAGCATCCAACAGGCTAGGGTTGGTGAGCGTCCCCGACTCCAACATCGTTACGGGCTTCAAGCCCTCAGACAAATAGCTGAAGGGCTGGCAGGTGAGCCACGCAGTGAAGAACCCCCACCCCGACAACTCCCTCCGAAGTTCGCTCACTTCGCAGTGCTTAACCTTGCGGTAAACACCAGGATCGGCAGTGAACGCGATCGTAGAAGCATTCGTGAGCTCGTAGACGGCTTTCCTGTAGTTCTCGAGCCTGTCGCGGATAGGAATCGCAAGCTCAAGCTCAAATTCAGCGTCCTCCCAGCCCGTGAACCTGGTCAACGTGCCTGCACGGCCTTCGACCTTAATATCGTCAACAGCTCTTATTGCAACTGGCAGCGCGACTGGTGCGGTAAGCCGCAGCCCAAGCGAAGCCGAAGTGGTCTGGTCGCCCAGGGTGAAGCCGTACATTAGTAGCCTCCTGCCATCACGGCCTGTCTGCGGTCAAGGCGTGCAAGTTGTTTGTCGAGAGCGGGTGCGAGTTTGCCTACCAGCGTCCCATCCGAGAGCGTCACGCTGATGTCCAGTGAGGACAGGATACGTTTCGCAGTCGCATCCACAATCCCAGCCACATCCACACGCTCATTCGCGCTCTCACTGCTTCGCTGAGATACAGCCTTGGGTTGCGGGGTAAGATCAACACTCGGCACTTGCAGATCTGTAACCGCGTCGATCGGGACACTCAGCCCGTTTCCAAGGTCAGCGAATGCGTCCATCGTGTCCTTAGCCAAACCAGTAGCAGCGCTGATGGCTTTGTTCCCATCGGTTTTGATGGAGCCTGCTAGGCCTTCGACGAGCATCCGTCCAGCCCAAGCCATCTTCCGAGAAGGACTGTGGATACCGAAAAAGCCGGTGATCGAGTCCCAAATCCCGCGTGCCCAATTCGAGACCCGATTCCACAACCAGCCCGCCAAGCCTTGGATACCGTTCCACAGGCCGTAAACCAGGTTCTTACCCGCATCAGCCATCGCTGAAACACCCTGCCCGACCGCGCGGACGATACCAGAAATAATTGCTGGAATATTTGACACGATGGTTGAGATGATTCGAGGCATCGCCCGAACCAGCGCGGTAAGTAAATGAATACCAGCTTGGACGAGTTGCGGGATCGCCCCACCAATAGCAGAGACAATCGCGGCAATGATCTGCGGCAAGGCTGCCACGATCGTCGTGATGATTTGCGGTAGTGCGTCAATCAACGCGGTCAACAGTTGGATACCAGCGTCGATAAGCTGCGGGATAGCACCGACCACGCCGGACACGATAGCGGTAATAATCTGCGGCAAAGCAGCCACAATCGAAGTGATAATCTGCGGCATAGCCCCAATCAACGCAGTGAGCAGTTGGATTCCTGCTTCGATGATTTGCGGGATCGCACCCACAAGAAACGTGACAATCCCAGTGATGATCTGCGGCAATGCTTCAATAATCACAGGGATCGCTGCGATCAGACCTTCTGCAAGTCCAGTAATCAACTGTAGTGCCGCGTCCAACAAAAGCGGCAAATTATCCACCAAACCCTGCACGAGCGCCACAAGCATCTGCACCGCCGCTGGAACAAGCTCCGGTAAGGCTTCACCAATCCCAGAAACCAAAGTGGCAATAATCTGTATCGCCGCCTCCAACAAGGACGGGAGAGCTTCGATAATGGCTTCCACTAACGCAACAATCAACGTCACCGCCGTCTTGGCTACTTGTGGGAGGACTTCAATAATCCCTTCGAGCAGTGCGGTGAGGATAGACATGCCGGTTTCAACCACCATCGGTAACTGGTCAGCAATAAACCCGAGAGCCTCCTGTAAGACTTGACCGAGGATGTCGATGAGGGCGGGTGTGCCGCCTTCTTCAAACGCTGCGGTCAGTTCATCAATCCACCCGTTCACCATCGGTAACACCGACCCAGCCAGAGTATCACTCAGTCCGCCAGCTAGCACGACTTTGAGGTTTTCCACCCCGTCGTGCATTGTCGCAAGCTGACCAGAAAACGTTTTGGATTGGGCGTCCATAGCCCCGTAAAACCTGCCACCCTCGCTCGTAGCCGAAGCGAACGCGTCCGCGACCATATCCGCAAATATAGCACCCTTGGCCATCTCTTCTTTCAACTCACCAATCGACTTGCCAGTCTTACGCGAGATTTCCTCGAGCGGGTTAAATCCAGCGTTAATCATCTGCAACAAGTCCTGACCCGTAAGCTTGCCAGTCGAAGACATTTGAGCGAAGGCGAGCGTCAAAGACTCCATCTTCACTGCATCCCCCTGGGAAATATCACCGATCTCATTCAAGTGTTTCTTCGCATCCTCCAACGACATGCCAAACGAGAGCAGGGTTTGCATGTTGGAAGCTAAATCCTGCATACCAAACGGAGTCTTCGCCGCCTGAACCTTCAAATCATTAACCAGCTGTTGAGCCTTCGCCTGATCGCCGAGCATCGTCGTAAAGCTTGTGGAGTATTGCTCCATGCGAGCGTTATACTCCACGCCCTCTTTAAGGGCACCTGCCATGCCACGCCCAATAGAAGCGATCGCATGCCCAATACCTTTCACGCCTGCGATGATCGCTTCAGAAGCAAGGTTGGCTTTGAGCACGTCACCGAAAACACGGGTCTTACCGGAAGTGGAATCCATCTCGTTGCCGAGATCATCGACCGCCCCTTCGAGCCTGCCCGCATCTTTTGCCGCCCCTTTGGCATCATCGCCCGCATCGTCAGCCTCGTCCCCAAAATCCGACAGGGCATCATTATTCGATTTGAGTTCACCCTCGAGCTGGTTGAGCTGCGCGCCCGCGTTATTAAGCTGGATCTGCCAATTCTTCGTCCGAGCATCATTCTCCCCAAACGAGGAAGCGCTGTTTTCAAGCGCCGCACGCAAAGTCTCAATCTTAGCTTTCTGCGCCTCAATCTCTTTACCCAACACTTGGTTACGGGCGGTGAGAGCTTCAGCGGACTTGTCGTTCTTATCAAACGAGGACGCCACCAGCTTCATCTCGCTGCCAAGCACCCGCATTTCACGGTTAATCTCGGTGATCGCGCGCTTAAACTCACGCTCACCCTCCAAACCAATCTTCAAACCAAAACTGGAATCAGCCATAAGTCTGTATTCCCTACATAGATAAATAAAAACAATGACGGATACGAATGTATTTATGTGCTTTTAGGAGGTTTCCTATAATCCTGGGTTAAGTAAACAGTTATCTAGTTTTCCTCAATGAAAGATGTAGGTATGAAAAAGTCAATCATCAGAAGTATTGGATTCACTGTGGCTCTCGCTCTTACTACTAGCACAGGAACAGCATTAGCAGCAGAGAATTCCTCGCTTACGAATTCGGATTTCGCATTCAGTTCAATCATGCACACGCACAATTCCAATGTTGTTGTGACAGCTCAAGGGGTTTCTATAAATGGTGTTTTCTACACACAACAAGAGTTTCGCAGTGCTCTCGATCAGGCAGTAATGTTGTGTTCCACTTATAACTCTGGGATCATGCCAAGAGCAGCGGTTGCTGCTCTTCCAGGTCTCTATTTTATTCCAGGTATTGGGCAAGTAGCCATCGCAGCAACAGGAGCTATTGTTGTTGCAGGAGTGACCATTTCAGTTGGTAGTTGGTTATGGAATACTATTACGTCATGGCTAGCTGATTCACATTCACAATCTATAGCTCGTATTCGGGCTTCTATCCCTTCTCAGCTAAAGAAATCTAACGGTGATGTGAATCTTGGGAAATTTACTAAGAAGCAAAAGGGACGTCAAGAATGGAAGGCTGATAATGGCTGGAGCATTGACAAAGATACAGCAGGACACGGTGGAAGGAAATGGAAGTTAAAGAACAAACAGGGTAAGAGAGTTGCATCTCTAGGCGAGAATGGCGAGGTACTTGGTGACTAGTAATGAGGAAACTGATAGGATGAACGATTTTCTAAGTCATATTGACCAGATCCAAGAAAGTTCATCGTGGCATGTGTTGGACTTCATCCCTTTTCAGCCCAAAAATCCAGATTTTCTTCACTATGAACAATTCTTAGAAACAGGTAACTATGTGCAGGACTTTGCTCGTCGAATTTGTTTCATTTCTTTGACTCTGATAGCTGAATATGAGGCAAAGCTTTACCTTACTGAGAATGAGACTTTCTTTAAGCTTCATCCAGATCTTAAACCGCTCCATAATATACGTGAGCTTCCGTATCAAAAGTTAGATGAGATTATAAAGGAAGTAATCGTTAATGATCTATCATCATTACAAATTTTTTTCACAGATGAAAATGTTCTACTAAGCATTGATGGAGCACTTCAGGTAACGCTCTACAACGCTTGTGGTAGTTTCCTCGAGACATTACGTCTACTTGTTCAACAAAACGGTCTTTTCCTCAAGTGTCATAACGGAAGTGACATCAAAATTTCCTAGATTCCAGCGGGAATCACGTCGTCGATGAACCATTGACGCAGCGGCTGCGCTCTGCCGGTTTCTAACCGCCAACAGTCGACGAGATCCAAAAGTTCGCCGAACACGGTCAGACCCACCTCCACGCGTGTCATGTGGAGGTGGGCTATGCCAATATAGGTAAGCCGTGTGAACACAGCATGGTCGTTTTCGACTATGCGTCCGCCACTGGTGCTTTTGGGACTGGCTCGGTGAGCACATCACGCCTAGTGCCTCGCTGTAAAGCCTCAGCGATTGCGCTACGATAGTCTGCCAGATCGGCAGGGACGGTGAGCAGTTCGACCTCGTCCTCGCTCAATTCTGGGCGTTTATCATCAGGGTGATGGTGGTTGTGGATCTGAACTGATTGGTTGGCCAGTAGCGTGATCAACCAAATCACCTCACCTAATGTTTTACCCAGGTCCTCGGAGGTTTCGAGGGTGTCGCCTAAATGTTCGAGCCCGCCATAGCGCTCGGCGATCAGCCTAGTGGCTTTCGTCGTAAGCACAAGCTCGTAGTCCTCCCCGCCGATGCTGACGGTTGCAGAGCGCCTCGGTTCAACAACAGAGTTTTTCTTTTTGGTGGTCATCGTTTAATGTTCCTTGCTTGTTAGTTTTTGGCAGGCTCGTAGACTTGGTTGTACCAGTTGGTAATCGTTTCTTGTTTCACACCAGTCCCACCCTCGAGCACTTCAGCTTTCCACGGATGCCGCCCCTTACTATCGGGTTTGTTACGCCGTAGAATCGTGCCCTCAATCGAGGGTGTGGAGAACGTGATCGAGTCGGCTTTGGTGGCCAGCGTTTCGGTGGGCAGGGCAAACTTAACCCGATAAAGCCAGAAATATTGATACTTCCCGTTGGAGCGTGCGGCGCGGAAGCCGATCGCCACCGGGCTGCCGCCGTCTTCGGAGGCGGAGATGAGGACGCCGTTAGAATCCACGCTCGCACCCGTCAAGGCGGCCGCTGCTTCACCACCCAGATCGTCAATACCGAGGGTGAGGGTGCCGGATTTGAATTCTTTCACGATCTCACTTGGCCCGTCATCGGCATAGAGGATTGCTTCAGCCACCTCGACGGAGAGTTCTGCGGAGATAGCTTTGGCCAGCGGTTTGGGTTTGGCGTAGGTTTCCTCACCCGTATCGGGGTTTTCGGTGATGGTGGCGTAGTAGAGTTTGTCTAAACCAATCGTTGCCATGGGTGTGTTCCTTTCAGAGTGTGTGGTGGGCCGCGACGTCTATCGCGTAATGGTGGAATCCGGTGTTGGTTTCGAAGCCGACATACCGGCGTGCTGTGATGGTTAGTCCTGCGTCGAGCAGTGCGCGGGTAATCCGGTTGCGCAGGTCGAGATAATTGCTGCGTGTGAATAAAGCGAGGCGGACTTCTTCGATCTCAACGCTGGGCTGGTTGTCGGCGAACACGTCTAACACGTCAGCCAGTGGTGTTGTTACCAGATACGTATCTGGTGCTGGTGTTGTAGTAAACAAGCCGATTTCGAATGGTAGGTCGAGCTTGTCAGCAATATTCGTGAGCTGTTCTAGTAATGCGGTCATTGTCTCACCTGCTCGATCCGCGCCGTGAGCGTCGTTTTCATAGCCTCGATCGCACCACGCCTGGTTTGTGCCCTGGTGGGTGCAAGGAATGGGCGTGCAGGCTGATTAGACCGGCCGTGTTCGAGGACGTTGGCGATCAACGCATTCGCTTTGCTGTCACGCCGGTTTTCAGCGAAGCCGACCTTAATATTGTGATCACCTCGACTGTTCACCTTCACGCTCGTTGTGCCCAGTGCTGCGAGTAGTTGCCCTGTCGAGCGTGATGTCTGTTTGGTGTTCCGGCCGATTACGCTCGTGAGGTTTGCTCGCATACGCGGCTCGACTACGGCGGCTCCCGCCTTGAGTACCTCATCAGCTGAATACTCCAGTACACGGCTGGCGGCGTTGAGGGAGTCAATGAACGCGTTCGGCAAGCGGATCTGCACTCGAGCCATTAGTTGCTCCCTTCAGGGCTGGTGTGGTGAGCAAGAATCTCAACATACCTGCCGATCACTTCGACCGTGTCGATCACATACCGCCCGTCTGGGCTACTGATCTGCATATCCGTCGTGACGGGCAGGTTTGGGAGGTTGCGGATGCGGAAGAGGACGTCAGCCTGTGAGTACGCTGCCCGGTTCACCCACGCAGCACTCGCGTGCCGCACCTCGACCTGCGCCCGCACGGTTGCCCGCACTTCATCGCGTGTGGTGGTGAACCCTGCCTTATCACGCACCGTAACCGGGGTGATGAGGTCGATCGTGGTGCGCATGGATCCAAGAGAAGCCATGAATGTTCCTTTTCTTAGACTTTCCATTCACGATCCAGACGCAGCAGGTTGTTCACCGCGTTCCACACCGCTTTAGCGGCATCCGGTTTATCTGCCCAAAAGCCTGCCGTCGAACCATCACGCGACTCATAGAAATGGGAGGCGAGCATGACAATGCCCTGCCTGGTTGCCCCAGACATCTCGTGTGTTCCGTAGTGGTTTTCAGGCAGGTGCTGGAAAGCGCAGGCGTAGGAGGTGGCCGCATTGATCAACGCAGCAATCAGTCTGTCGTCATCATCGAAGCCGATGAGCAGATTCGCCTTCACCTGATCGATAAGCTCTGTTGTGGTCATTGCGGCCACCTCCTCTCCATGTGCGGGGTTTGTTATGCTCCGGCCTTCTGGGTCAGCAGCTTGACTGCTTCGGGTAGGACGAGCTTGCCGTCCAGACGCTGGGAAGCCAGGAATCCGACCTGCCCGGTGGTGGCGAACAATTCGTTGAGCCGCTTAAACGAGCGGCCCTGTCGGTCGGCGATCCAGTAATACGACAAGTCACCGAAGGCCACCGTCGACGCACCAGCCTTAATCTCCGGAACAAACGTGGACGTATGGACCGGGCGGCCGAGAACCAGATCAGGGGTTCCTGCGGTCAGGGCTGGCTGCCACAAATACTGGCCATTACCATCCTTAAGCTTGCGCACGGTCTTGACGGTCGAATCGTTCATCAGCCACACCGCGTTCTTCCGATACGGGCCGCGCAGGCTATAGTGCAGGTCGATAAGCTCATCAGCCGTAATATCCGTTGCTTTAGCTGTGGTCACCGCCTTCTCACCACCGCCAGATGCAGTGAAGATGCCGGTGGGCTTACCCTTGCCATCCCCGGTGAGGAAGGCTTCTTCTTCAGCAGCGCCAATACGGCGAGCAAACTCCACAGCCAGATACTGCTCAACATTAAACGCCGCATCGTTGAGCAGCTCTTCGCTGATTTTGAGGAAGGTGCCGAGCTTAAACGCCGACAGTGTCACCTGGGTGAAGGCTTCGTCCGATTCGGTATAAGGCTTGCCCTCGTCCAACCAGCCTGCAGTGCCGTGCGTGGAAACCACGGGGATTTTACGGTCCCCGCTAGTGGTTTGGATAACCTTCGCCAAAGAACGCATGATGTTCTGATCCTCCAGTGAGGAGATCAGCGTGCGTTCAAACTCATCAGGCACCAAATATCCGCCTTCAGTGTCGACGCCTTCGGACAGGGCGTTGCGCACCTCCATCGGAGAAGCGTTGAGCCGCATCGCATCCCAAAACGCCCGTTTGTACGAGGCGGTTGCTCGAGGTGCAGTCGGCTTGGCTTCATCATCAGGGCTCATACCGGGCATGGAGGTGAGCGGCATGTTGGTTGCCTTGGCGAGGTCGGCGTCGCGGCGCAACGCGCGTTCAGAACGCGCGATCTCGTTAGTGAGTTGGTCGATCTCGGCTTCCATCTTCGCGTAAGCCTGATCATCTTCAGCAGATAGGCAACCTGTGCTGGTGTCGCGGCGCTCATCAAGGAAGGCCTTCGCCTTCTCCCAAACATCTGCGCGCTTGGTACGAAGGTCAGAAACAGAAAGTGAAGTAGACATGGATATTGGTCCTTTCAGTGGGGTTGATTGATCAATTCGGCGTACAAATCAAGAACCCGCCGACCAACAGGTGCAGCGGGTGTAGTGGTGGGGCGTGGTGGTCGCACAAGCTTCGACGACGACGGTGGTGATGTGGCGGTCAGGTGCGCGACGAGTTTTTGCTCGGCTGCTCGGCGTGAAAACACCGTGCCTTGTCCCACGTTCTTGGGTTGGAACGGAGGGCGCTTCGGCTCCTCGCCGTCGTCCTTGTCAGGCTCGTCAGGCGACTCCACATCGTCCTCATCGTCTTCTAGTTCTTCGTCCGGCTTAGCGTTGAAGGCCGGGCTACGTTCGCCGGTCAGGAGTTCGTCGGCGAAACCCATGTCAATCGCGGCCCGAGCATCCATCCAGGTCTCAGCGTCCATGAGCTTGGACAGCTTCGCCCGACTCAGGTTCGTCTTCTCCTGATATGCATTCAGAATCGATTCTTTAACCGAATCAAGCATGTTCATTGCACGTGCGAGTTCGTCCTTGTCACCGACCGCCATGGTGGCCGGGTTGTGAATCATCAACATCGACACGGGGCTCATGGCGACCTTCGTGGCGGCCATCGCGATCACGGACGCGGCGGATGCGGCGATGCCGTCGATATTGACGGTCACGTGGCCTGGGTAGTCGATGAGCATGTTGTAGATCTGCGCCGCAGCCACCACGTCCCCTCCGGGGCTGTTGAGCCAGATCGTCACCGGACCAGAACCGGCGTTCAGTTCTTGGGCGAAGATACTGGGTGTGATGTCGTCATCGAACCAGGATTCTTCAGCGATCGTGCCGCTGATACGCAAAACCCGGACACTTGTCGCGTCCGGGTCAGAATTGTTTGGCTCGGGGGTGAGCCAGTTCCAAAAACGTCTCATATCCTCCTCCTTAAGGGAAGCTCGTTACTCGAAGGTTCCTGGGCCAGTTCAGGCTCTGGTTCAGATGCGGTTGTCTGCGCGTAGGCTCCAGCAAGCCCGAGCGGGAGCATGTTCCCGTTCACCAAATAGAGGTCACCGCCTGCCTCGATGCTGATGCGGTCGAGGTTTTCTAACTCGCGGATATCGTTAGCGCTCATCCACCCGTTCTGCCGCGCCACCGCATACCCATCCATCCGCGACTTATAATCCCCACGCAGCAAGCCTTCAAGATTAAACTTCACATACACCTGTGGTTTCTCACGCTCAGCAAGGAGGGTTTTGCTGATGGCTTGTTCGAAGCGGATCACCCACGGATCCAGCGTGTACTTCACGAACTCGAGCGATTGCTGCTCAATATTGGAAAACGAGGATTTTTCGAGGTCGCCAATCATGTGCGGCGGAATACGGAAGATTCGAGCAATTTCGTTGATCTGAAACTTTCTCGTCTCCAAAAACTGGGCCTGCTCAGGTGAGACGCTGATGGGCGTGTATTTCATGCCCTCTTCCAGCACGGCGATCTTGTTGCCGTTCCTCGCTCCGCCGAACGTCGACTGCCATGATTCGCGGACGCGAGCTGGGTCTTTGATTGTTCCTGGATGCTCCAACACGCCACCGGGAGCCGCACCATTCGCGAAAAAGCTCGCACCATAATCCTCCGTCGCTTGAGCCAAGCCGATAGCGTTTTTTGCCATCGCAATCGGGCTGTAGCCGACCAGGCCGTCAAAACCCAACCCTGGAATATGTAACACTTCATGCGGTGACAGGCGTACAGTTTCGAACCTGCCACTTGGTTCATCCCATGTACGCTGATACTCATAATACAAACGACCTTGCTCATCTCTGCCCACGGTCATTCTGTTTGGCATCAGCGGATACAAGCCGATAACCTCATCACGACCATTACGAATCACCTGAGCAAACGCATTACCCCACAACAACAAGTGAGTCATCAACGTTTCACGGAACACGAAGGACGTCATCTCCAGGTTCGGCTCATCATGCAACAACCTATAGAGCGGATGATCGAGCGCCTTCACCTTCGCCCCATCAGCACTCTGCCGGTAAACATGCAACGGCAAACCCGCGACCGCCTCAGCCAAAATCCGCACACACGAATACACGGCAGTCAACTGCATCGCGCTACGCTCAGTCACCGGACGACCAGACGACGCAGCCCCGAAGAAAAAGCTATAACCCGAGCCAATCGCATGATCGTCAGATTTGCGAGCAGAGCTGCCACGCAGCCAATTCAGAAAACCCATTTCTCACCTCCTAGAAGAGCAGGCATGAAGATGGGCACCTGCCACAAGACAGATGCCCATCAGATATGAAAAATCGAACCTATAGAAAAATCTAGAAAAATAAGATCATCTATCAGAAACATCACGGTTCTTCGATGTTGCTTTCGAGCAGACCACCCCAGCAAGAGCCACTAAAAAACCAGCCAAGCACAAGAACTCGGCATGAGAAATATCCAGCCACAGAAGAACGATGCCAGCTATGCAAAGCAGCCAACCTGCCACATTGGTTACACGCATTTAATCCCCTATGTCACATACGTCCATTGCTGCTTCCCATCAATCAAGGTTCAATTCCTCTACCTTTTTTGTTATAACGTCCACATCTCAGTCTTCCGTTATCACCCGTTTAGCGGCCTCTGCGGTATTTCGCCACGCTTCACGCACTTCTTCATCATTCATTCCTGGTTCCCAAGACCTCAGTAAGGTAATAGAAACCAGCTCCACAGCTATTGCGAGCGCTGCCATGATTCCTGCCGACAACAGGGAGTTAAGTAGCGCGTACGACGAGGAGAAATAAGTAATTGCTAAAAGAAAAAGCTTCACAAAGATGGGTCGCCAACCACCTGGAGAATTATGTTTCTTTTTTCTTGCGTAATACTGATCAAATATGGTCGATAGTGTTTCGCAAACAACCACACTTACTCCCACAATAGTTATCAATAGATACACGGTCGCCTTGTGGGGTATCAGCCAAAACACAATGTTAGAGGCTATGAAAACACATATACCAATAATAAAACCAGTGATTATGTGCCCCCACCAGGCGTAAGAAAACGAGATGGGCTTCCAAGTCGTACTCATATCACTTCTCCGCTCTCACCCGAAGCAAGCGGAAATCACCCCATCGAATCCGAGAATCATCTCGAGAGCTTGGACACCTTCCTCGCCAATCTCAGCAAAAGCTGCTCCGCTTTTAATGGCTCTCCAAATGCCGCTTACACCACCCCAAATTTTCCGCGCTTCCTTCAGCCATTTGAGTATTTTGCCCACAGGAAGACCATATTGAACAATTACACTTGCTACCTCAGCACCGCACTGCCACCACGATGCTCGCGTAGCTATCCCTCCAACACGTATTCCGTTTAGCGCTCGAGAAAGCTCGGCTTCATAATTCGGCGTTGTCCTCGGGTTTGCATTCCTTAAGTTTTCTGGAACTCTCTCTAATGCCTGAATAAGACGGTCAAGTTCCGCGTCACTCAGCGAAGGTGAAATCGAGTTTAGGTTAACCGATGTCGAGACTGCTGGTGTCGAAACACCTCTACCGTTCCCCTCACTCACGCTAGCAGCAGCTACACCTGTACCCGCTAATCCGAGTGCCAAACTTACAGAGGCTCCAATGACCATATTGTGGATTTTCATTTTTTCTCCTTATTTGTCACGTTGTCGGCACCATGTCGGCAACCTCTGTTCCGCAGTAGCGTCGATGCTTACTGCAGGTAAAACAGTATTTGCGCAACAACTTTGTTGGCTAAATACTGTTATCTACAGTGTAGATATATCTCACATTATGTTGTCAAGAGAAAATTCTTTTTACAGTACGAGTAGTCCTCGTTGGTCGTAAACGCTTCCGGTTTCGGTTCCTTGTCCGCAGCGGATGGCGCGGTCGAGTGCCATGATTGTGGCGACGACGCCGTCGATCTTCTCAGTGTCTTTTGCTTGTCGGGCTTGATGTTGCCTGCCGGATCTTGGAGGATACGGACGTTATCTATTAACCAGACGTTACTGATATTTTATCTGGAAAATATCGAGCATCTTGTGCAAGACGAAAAAACCGAAAGGCTAACAATAATTAAAATTGTTACTATTGTTGAAACAATTTGCGCCCATCTTATATTTACATATATAGAAAAAGGGAACATGCAAAGCCCGCCGATTAACAAAACCGCTGCTGTTCTCATCCCCAAAAACTGTTGCCTCTTAAAACACATCACAAGCGCCAAAAGCCAACTGTAACTGAAAACAATAAAGGTGATTGACGCATTTTTAGCATACCCCAGAGCTAGATGCGTAGCTAGAGCGAACCAAACGGTGTAGACGATAGAAGTAAGAAAAATTCTCCAACTACCCACATTGTCCGCACCGTCTGATTCTGACCTTTGGCAGAACATATTTCCCCTATTTCACACTATCGCTTTCGAGAAGAGCCCCTGCAGCAGCCCCAAGACCAAACATTTTAAGCGCTTGTGCAATCACGGTCTTATGAGCGAGGATGGTTTTCACCAAACTTGCCTGCGTCGCACCAGGAACGCAACTGGAAGAAAATACTACTTTTGTTTCTCGGAGTCGTACTTTAAATACATGGTAACTGCGGGAAATACCACCGAGATCACCACAACTGCAGCCATATTCTCGTGCACTATGTCGTTAAAAAACTCAGAAGTCAAGGTACCAATAAAAAATAAGAGACCGATCAATGCTGTACATACAACCGCCTGTAAAACGTATCGGAGCTTCTGTGACATGAGAATCTTCCTCCCTCCCGTTTCACTACCGCGACCACGGAGTCGCACACCAAATAGCAGATGCAGCCAATGATGCAGCAAGACCTACAACGCCGCCTTTAATTGCATTTTTCCCTACAATTTTAACGATATAAAGAGCAGCTTCCTTCCAAAGTTGCCTTTCGATTAGCTTGGTAAAAGCTCCAGTAAATAATCCCGCAATAGCTCCAAGCCCTGTAACATCAATTACGCATTTTGTGTAATCGCTGGATCTAGTTTGAATAGCAGTATTATTGACAAATGGCTCGCCATTCAATCTTGCTGCTATCACTTCAAGATCCGCTTTATTGACATGCGACATATACCCCGCCTCAGTGACATACCAACGTCCTGCATCATTCTGAGACAAATATGTAGCAAAAATATTTTCTAGCTCTTGCGCAAGTTGCTCTAATTCCTGGCTCGAAGCTATATCGGAGTTCATTACAGAGACTTCAGTATTTCCTCCACCTACAGTATTTATATCTGCAGCTGTTGCGACTCCTACGCTTGACATAGAGAGGGTAGCACTCGTGATAGCTGCTATAATCGCTGTTTTAGCTGTCATAATATTTCTCCTTAGCATGCTTCATTACACGATTTTGCTCTGGCAACATCTGCCCCACAGTGAGTATTGATGTCCGCCACGGAACAACACACTATTACACAACTTCCTTGTTGCTTAAAGTGTTAGCGTTATTCTAACACACTCTTCATTCGCACAGTCAACAAGCATATTGATTTGGAATTCAAAATACTAACAATCCGCGCTCGTCATAAACACTTCCGCTGATGTGTCCGGTGCCGTTTCGGATGGCGCGGTCGAGTGCCATGATGGTTGCGACCACGCCGTCGATCTTCTCGGTGCTCTTTTGTTTGTCGGGTTTGATGTTACCTGCAGGGTCTTGGCGGATGTGAATGTTGTCCACCATCCACGACAGAACTGGGTGCCCGCCGTGCGCTAGGCGTCCTTCGAGTGCGAGTTTCATCAGCTCTTTCGAGGGCGGGCTCATGTCTTTGAAGCCTTGCCCGAACGGGACAACGGTGAAACCTGAGGCTTCGAGGTTTTGGCTCATTTGGACTGCGCCCCAACGGTCGAAAGCAATCTCCCTGATATCGAACCGAGTCCCTAGTTCTTCGATGAAGGTTTCGATCGCGCCGTAGTGGACGACGTTACCTTCCGTGGTTTGCAGGAAGCCTTGCTGCTCCCACAGGTCGTATGGCACATGGTCGCGCGCGACGCGGAGTTTGAGGTTGTCCTCAGGGATCCAAAACCAGGGCGCGATAACGTATTTGTCGTCACCAGTTTGGGGTGGGAAGACGAGCACGAACGCTGTGATATCCGTCGTCGAGGCTAGATCAAGCCCGCCGTAACACACACGCCCCTCCAAATCGCTCAGGTCAACGGGTGCTGAGTTTTGGTTCCACACGTGCATGGGCATCCACCGCACCGACTGCTTCACCCACTGATTCAAACGCAACTGCCTGAACGTGTTTTCTTCAGCAGGGTTTTGTTTCGCGCTTGTGCAGGCTTGGCGGACTTTCTCAATCGGAACCGTGATCCCTAGAGAAGGATTAGCCTTATACCACACGGCTTCGTCGGTCCAGTCGTCCTCACGGCCAGCCCCGTAAATCACTGGATAGAACGTCGGATCGTGCTTTTTGCCTGCGAGGATGTCTTCGGCTTTCTCATGCTGCTCATAACAAATACTATGCGTATCAGTGCCAGCCGTCGTAATCAGGAAGTACAACGGCTGGGTGCGGGCATCACCAGAACCTTTGGTCATGACGTCGAACAAGGCACGCCCCGGTTGGGTGTGCAGTTCGTCGAAGACAACACCGGAGATATTAAACCCGTGCTTCGAATACGCCTCTGCACTCAAGACTTGATAGAAGGAGTTAGTGGGCTTGTAAATAATGCGCTTTTGTGAAGAAAGAATCTTTACTCGCTTCGAGAGGGCTGGGCTCATGCGGATCATGTCGGCAGCTACCTCGAACACGATGCTCGCTTGCTGGCGGTCGGCTGCACACCCATAGACTTCGGCGCGTTCTTCACCATCCCCGCAGGTGAGCAGGAGCGCGACTGCGGCGGCGAGCTCACTTTTGCCCATCTTCTTGGGTATCTCGACGTAGGCGGTCGTGAACTGTCTAAACCCGTCAGCCTTGACGGTTCCGAACAGGTCGCGGATGATTTGTTCTTGCCAGTCAATCAAATGGAAGGGTTTGCCTGACCAGCGGCCCTTCGTATGCTTCAAAGCCTGGATAAAGGCGACCGCATAGTCAGCCTTGCGCTTGTCATAGGTCGAGCCGTCGGCCATGAACCTTGTTGGTGTATAGGCGTGTAGTTGACGCATCGTAATTCACCTCCTCTCCAATGGCATAAGAAAAGCCCCAACCAGCGGGGCGAAAAGTTCTCAGAGCACTGCGCCTAAACCGTGAGGGCTTAGGCGTAGTGTGCGGGGTTTAGATCAGGGCGTCGAGGGCGGGTATTCGGTGCGACGCTCCTCGAGCTGGTGGGCGATGATGGATGCTCGGAAGCCGTTCTTCTCCCGTCCAAGTTTTGCTTCTAGGGCGGTGATTTCAGCCTTACGACGCTTCATCACCTGAACTGAATCGCCGTTCTGAATTGCTAGCTGGTCGCGTTCGAAGCTGTTCATGACCATCTCTCCTTCTCTTGTTTGGTCATGTACATACTGTGAGACTTTTGGGTGTGGCTGGTCTGGGATCGGCTGGCAGGATTAGACCATAGCTCTGGTGGCGTGACTCGTGTATATACCGGCGCAGAGATATTGATCTCCCTGTAAGGGGAGCAAAGTTTCTGGTGCTTTTTGGCTGACATGTCCGCTGCGAGGGTTGTGGTCTGACCCGGCCGGTATGTATTGGCTTGATTAGAAGCATGTCCGCCAGTTTTCGTTGGCGTGACTCGTCACAGTATTGCCAGCAAACCAAGTCCTAGACACGACTCTAAGAACACGATGCCGGATCAGACCTCAAGGTAAGAAACAACCCGCTGTTTTCAATAACCAAGGAGGTTGAATCCATATGGCAATTGTCGCACACCTCTACCGTTTCATCGTAGGCATCGATACACACGCCAGAAACCATGTGCTATCGATCCTAGAGTGCGCCACAGGTGCTGAAATCGTCTGTCAGACGTTCGCCAACACTTCTCAAGGACACGTCCGCGCGCAAGAATGGATCACCAAACACACAAGAGCTGATTTACGTGAGGTTTTAGTATCTATGGAAGGCACAGCCTCCTATGGCACTAGGTTCCGTGTTGCTTTAGAGCAGGCAGGTTACCGCGTGGTTGAAGCCCCACGCCTGTTAGTAAGGGGTCGTAAGAAACTCGCTAAAAACGATGTAATTGACGCCTTTCAGATCGCCGCTAGGACTCTTGGTAAAGATGAAACCGAGCTGACTATCCCAAAACAAGGAGATTATCGTGAGGCTCTGCGTATCCTGGTTGCTGCTAGGAAACAGCTCACACGTGCCACAACCGTTAACATCAACTCGTTGACAGCTCTGACCCGCTGTACAGACCTTGGCATTGATGCCAGACGAGCACTGTCGGTAAAACAGATCCACCAAATCGCCGCACTTGAGGCACAACCCGGTGACGCTATCGACGTACTCGTTGCCAAACAAGAAGCAAAACGCCTAGCCAAAACCATCATTGACGCTCGAACACAACTGGCAGAAAACCAAGCACAACTGGCAATGCTCGTTGAACTAGTAGCCCCAACACTACTTGAAATGCCAGGAGTAGGCCCTGTCACCGCCGCGCAAATGATTATCTCTTACTCCCACGTGGGCAGGGTCAAAAGCGAAGCGGCTTTCGCTGCCCTAGCGGGGACAAGCCCAATACCAGCATCGTCAGGAAACAAGGTACGCTACCGGCTCAACAGAGGCGGAGACCGAGCACTCAATAACGCTCTACATACCGTGGCTCTCGTACGCCTGAGAAACGATGACCAGACCCGCGCCTACATGAAAAAACGACTAGCCGAAGGAAAAACCAAACGCGAGACTATTCGGCTGATAAAACGTTACCTCGCACGCAAAATCTACCGGCACCTCACCAAAGAACTAACCCGCAAACAAGTCACTCTCGCAGCTTGACAAATATAGAAGCGTCAGCCATAGGTGTGGGTGCTTATCCAGTCCCTGCGCGAGCAAAATTTTTCAGTCTTTCAAGGACGTGGCGAGCCACGGGCAAAGCGATCGCGTTACCCCACAACTTGTATTGGGCACTATCACTGGTTGGATTCTTCAACCAAGTTGTGACTTGGCGTGCGGTTCGTGGTTTCACGCCGCGCGCCCAGTTCCAGGTAGCCCAAATGCCCATCCAATACTCGATGTCTTCGCTTGTCGGATCCTCGATAGCAAGACCGTCACACCAATCGTCAGGAAACCCCTGCAACCGGGCGCACTCGACCGGCGTCAACCGTCTGGGGCGCAGCGACGAGCTGGCGACCATGGGCGGGTCGGTGTAATCCGTGGCCAGCAGCGCACCTGCTTGGTTCTTGGTGGCGCGGGTGAAATAGTCGGCTTTGGATGTGGCATAGACGGGCTCCAAGATGACCATGCCGCCCTGGTTGCAGGTCGGCTCTCCGCCTTTCAGGTCGAGGGTTTTCGACACTTCCGCTTCGTAGCCGTAGTGGCCGCCACCGTTGCGGGACTGGTGGATCGAATTCAGGCCAAACACCCTGCGTTCCTCTGGGGCGTCGAGGAGGATGGGGACGTTGGTGGGTGAGTTGCCCATCCGAGCAGTCAGCGTCTGCACCACCCCCGAGGAGTTAACGGTCAACCTCGAGTCCTGCGGATGATGATCCATCAATATCACCGAGCTGCTACGGCCTCCAAGGCTTGCTTCAGGGGTGTGGGCATGGTCTTGTTCTTGCGTGCCGCACGATTCAGAATGCCCTGAGCTGCTCGCGGGCTCAAATAGAATCTCGGGTGCGGATCGGCCTGCAAAATCTGCGACAAGGTAGATGCGGCGGCGTCGTTGGGCCACGCCGAAATATTGTGCGTCGAGTACTCGCCATGCCAGTGAGAATCCCTCACCCATGACACATCCCGCGTACGGCCATCCACCCTCAGGGACAGGCATATCAGGCGTGCTCGGGTCGACGATGCGCGTGAGCGTGGTAAGGACGGTGGCGAAATCGGCTCCTTTGTGTGAGGAGAACGCGCCAGGGACGTTCTCCCAGATCGCGTAGCGTGGAAACATTCCATGGGTTGCTTTCCTCATCTGGTCAATAATTCGTACAGCATGAAAGAACAGGCCCGAGCGTTCACCCGCCAGGCCTGCTTGTTTACCTGCAACGGATAGGTCTTGGCAGGGAGAACCAAACGTGATCACATCCACCGCATCAACATCAGCTCCGTTGACCGTGGTCACATCACCCACATGAGTGAGCTGCGGCAGGCGGCGGGTCGTAACGAGAATCGGGAATGGTTCGATTTCACTCGCCCACACAGGACGAATATCCGCCTGAATACCTGCGAGAGGGAAACCACCCGAGCCATCAAACAAGGAACCCAACGTCAACTCACTCACGGTTCACCCCTCTCAACATCGCGCACCAAATCCAAATACGCGTATTCTTTGCCGCCTCGCAGGCAAGTAATCCCGGCAGCGTCCCCGGTGTGTTCGGCATAACGGCGCAAAATCACGGAGGCGTATTTCTCGTCAAGCTCCATCGCATAACAGATGCGGTCAGTTGCCTCAGCTGCCATGAGTGTGGAGCCTGAGCCTGCGAAAGTGTCAAGTATGATCGCGTTCGCCTGAGTGGAGTTACGAATCGGATACGCCAACAAATCCAACGGCTTGCTGGTCGGGTGATCAGCGTTACGACGCGGCTTGTCAAACCGCCAGATGGTGGTTTGCTTCCGGTCGGCATACCAGCGATGCTTACCGGTCTTCACCCAGCCAAAGAGCACCGGCTCGTGCTGCCACTGATACGGGGAGCGGCCCAGGACGAGGGAATCTTTGACCCAGATGCAACACCCCGAAAGATAGAATCCAGCCTCGGCGAAGGCGCGGCGGAAGTTCAAGCCTTCGGTGTCAGCGTGAAAAACGTAGGCGGATGCGCCTTTTTCACACACGCTCGCCATGTTCGTAAACGCTGATAGCAGGAAGTCGTAGAACTTATCGCCAGCCATTTTGTCGTTCTTGATCGACAAACCCGACCCTGATTCGAAGTCGACATTATATGGCGGATCGGTGAGCACGAGATTCGCACGCTTACCATCCATCAACAACTCGACGTCCTCGGCGCTGGTAGCATCGCCGCACACCAGTCGGTGACGGCCGACCGTCCACACATCCCCACGCTGGACGAACGCGGCAGCTTCGAGGGCGGCGGTGAGGTCGAAATCATCATCCTCCACCTCACCCTCATCCAATGAGCCGATAAGCTGCGCGATCTCAGCATCGTCAAAACCGGTCAGTTCAGCATCGAAATACGAAGCGTCAAGGTCGGCGATGAGGAGGGCGAGTTTGGACTCGTCCCATTCGCCACTGATCTTGTTCATAGCAACGTTCAGCGCCTTTTCACGCATTTCGTCAAGCTTAACGACGACGCAGTCCACGGTTTCTTGTCCCAAGTGTTTGAGAACGGACAGTCGCTGATGACCAGAGATGACGGTGTTGTCGTTCGCCGCGTTAACCACCACTAGCTCGACGTAGCCGAACTCGTCGATGGAGCGCTTGAGTTTTTCAAACTCAGCATCGCCAGGCTTGAGTTCCTTACGCGGGTTATATGCGGCAGGTTTCAGTTCAGCTATCGGTAGCTGCTTGATCAGCATGCTTCTTCACCGCCTCTCGTAGCGTGTCGACGTGAGTGAACGAGTTCTCCCAATGCAGACCGGGATGGCCGAAGTGCCCATAGGTTGAATACTGTGTAAAGCCAGGCTTTCGAAGATTCAAGGCATCGATGATTGCTCCTGGGCGCAGCGGGAACACTTCGCGTGCAGCAGCAGTGAGGATCTCGTCGGAGTGCTCACCACTGCCGAGCGTGTCAATGGTGAAGGCGAGCGGGTCAGCCTTCCCAATCGCATAAGAAATGCTCACCTGGCATTCGTGTGCGAGCCGTGCGTCGACGATCGTTTTCGCGATCAGGCGCGCCATATACGCACCCGAGCGGTCAACCTTCGAGGCGTCCTTACCCGAGAACGCTCCACCGCCGTGTGGGGCGAGACCGCCGTAGGTGTCGACCATCAGCTTGCGACCAGTGAGTCCCGTGTCGGCCTTTGGACCACCCACCGTAAACAGGCCCGAGGGATTCACCAGGATCTCGGTGTCAGCGTTGATCGGCAGGTACGGCTTACAGGCGGATGCGACGATGAGGGTTTTGACCTCTGCCGCAAGCTCATCCAGATCCTTGATCTTCTCGTGTTGGATCGACACCACCACGGTCTCAACCGCCACGGGTCTACCAGCAGCGTCGTAGCGAACTGTCACCTGCGCCTTACCATCGGACTTGATGCCGGTGATCGTGCCGTCCTTGCGGGCTTTGTCGAGCCGGGCGCAGATCTCATGTGAGAGCACAAGCGGCAATGGCAAACGCTCCGGAGTCTCACGAGTGGCATAACCATAAACAGTGCCCTGATCACCCGCTCCTTGGAGTGCGAACTCGGTGTCATCACCGAAACGTGCCTCTAAGGACTTGGAGACTCCGGCATTGATGTCTGGGGATTGGCGACGTGTGAAGAGGAAGACGAAGAACTTCCACGGCACATAACCCGCCTCCACCAACGCGTAACGCACCGACTCACGAATACGCGGACGAACCTTCGAAGTTATCTCGCCAGTCACAATGATCCTGTGGCCAGAGGCCATCACTTCTACTGCAACGCGGGCAGCAGGATCCTCATAGAGGATGTCATCAAGGATTGTGTCTGCGATCAGATCGCAGAGCTTATCGGGATGGCCGACACACACGGCCTCAGCAGTCTTCGTAACAGACATACACACACTCACTTTCAGATCAAAAGGGGCGAAACAAAACGCCCACCCGTAAAACACAGGCAGGCGCAAGAAAAAAGGGTTAGGAGCGGGCTTTGAGCAGTTGCTCCATCACGTCATCACCAGGAGCTGCGCCCGAGTAGTCGGTGGTGCAGGTGGCGCGCACGATCTCGTAAATCTCGTACCAGTACACGTTCGCTTGCTTACCAAAAGACTGGGACATGGCCACAAAAGGGCTGGCGATCGCAGCGCCCGTGGTTGGATGCTTGCCGAGCAGGCCGAACTTGGAGATCGCCTGTTCACATTGCACATAGCGCGCGAACGCCTGCGCATAGGATTCAATCAGCCTGGGTGCCACGAACTGGGAACAGCCGCGTTGGTCGAGCCACTGCCACGTTTCTCGGTAGACGAGATCAGCGCCGAGTGGTTTACCATCACGCTGAATGTCGGAAAGATAACCCGATGGTTCGGGCATGGTCTCACCAGCGAGCACCGCACCGTCCCCAATATCGCTGCCTTCGAAGTCAAACGGCTCACCCAGCGGATCATCAAGCCGCGTGGCTGGGCGGCCTGCGGCGAGCTTCTCATTCAGCGGATCAGGTTTCGCGCCTGCGCGTACGCGGCGTCCGCCACGGTTCGTTCCGTCTTTGGCCATGGGTTTTCATCTGCTTTCCTGCTTTGAGATAATTAGTGGCGTGCCGAGACCGAAGACGAAAACTGAACTATTGGATGCCGCCGAGGCGCAGTATGTGAAACTGGACAGCCTCATTGAGGGCATGAGTTCCGACGATCAGCATACGCATTTTGATCCCAGCATCACCCAAATCGGTAAAGAAGCCCACTGGGCGCGGGATAAAAACCTGCGCGACGTACTAGCCCACCTGCACGAGTGGCAGCGCATGCTGCTTGGCTTCGTCGACGCCAACCCCCACGGTCAACCTCGGCCGTTTCTTCCGTTTCCTCACACGTGGCGAACCACGCCAACGCTCAACCAAAAGATCTGGACTCAATATCAGGGCACTGAGCTTGTGGCTGTCGGCGAA
Organism: Arcanobacterium hippocoleae; assembly: GCF_031456295.1. Classification (NCBI taxonomy): domain Bacteria; kingdom Bacillati; phylum Actinomycetota; class Actinomycetes; order Actinomycetales; family Actinomycetaceae; genus Arcanobacterium; species Arcanobacterium hippocoleae. The sequence continues at coordinate 1,145,647 of NZ_JAVDUJ010000001.1, read as the reverse complement.
AACCTCGCCGACAGCCACACCGCAGTAGTGGCTCTCATTGGCAAGTTCACCAACGGGGAGCTATTCACCAAGGCGCATTTCCCTTGGACGGGCACAACCTCGCTCGGCTCCTACTGCGTGTCAGCCACATCAAGCCGCTACGAATGGGCAATCAAAAAGCTCCGTGCATTCACCAGAAAGCCGCCAGAACAACCCCATAACCAAGCCCCCCAGTAGCTTCTTACCACGCTGTACACCACAGACAGATACTCGGGAGCCTCTGGTATAGGCGCTCCTGTGCGTCTTTTCATGACTGTCGGGTTCAACGCACCAGGCCTCGTGCCCGCATTCACGCGACATCCGCCCGATCAGCACTACCCTTAGCAATGCAGGGAAACCTTCTTGTAGAATGAAAACCTATTGGGGCATACAACTCCTGATGCCGTTGCCGTATCAAAATGTGTAGCGAAAAGTTGAAGGGACTGGTCATCAAAAAAATATCTGTGTTTCTTGTATCCGCTCTGGCATATTTTGTCGGCGCGTGGCTTTTCATCGCCATCTTTCAACGGTGCAAGGATCAGGATCAGAGATTTTTTGTGGTCTTCTTTTTGATGCCAATCATGTATGTGTGTTTCACGATTCTTCTTCTGCTTTTCAATAAGCATATCATCGGTATTCAATCTGCCCGCGTGTTGCAACTTTCAGCAGGAGCCTTTATCGGACTCTCAGCTTTTCTGTTTTCGCTCGATGGTGTTGGCTCGTTAGTTCATAGTGATTCTTTTTTTCAACTGCTGAGCCAGTTTTCCGTTCCCGCCATCGGCGCTCTTGTTGTTGGTGGTGTAGCGCTTGGGTTTAGCGTTTTTACCCAAGCGCCACACCAAGGAAAAGACCAAATCAATTATCAGTAGATGAATTCAGCTAGCTTTCGGCAAGCTGTCAAACGAATCTCTTCCTTGACGTATCCAGCCAAGAACCATCCTAAAACGGCGCTATCCAAGTCGGCATATTCACTTATTTTCTGATATGCCTCAGTGGAATTATTCGCCCCCAAGCTCCAGCCAATCTGCTTGAATCTGTTGGCAAGTTTGCTGGAATTGTTGTAGTATTCTCGCAATGTTGCTGACAGAAGATGAGCGTTGGAGTCGTTGCCGTTTTCTAGCGTGTTGGCGATGATAATGGCGTCTCCATCACAGCAGAGATCGTCACGGTTACAGTTGTTTCCTACCGAATCCCACTGTCCCTTGTCATTTTTCTTGTCAAGTACTAGCCCCTTCAAGCCAGGATGCTGACGGTAATCGTTACCTTGACCGACTAGAGCTGTGGCCACCTGATCCAGGTTCGCACTGGGATTCCACTCAAGCGTTTTCTGAATGTTTTCCATCGCTGTGGCTAGATCTCCGGCCCAGCCAGTCCACGCGTCTGGGATTAGGTTCCAGTTGGTGTATCCAAGTGTTGTTGCCGCCAGATGCGCAAGGTCAACCGATTCTCCGGTCTTGTCGGTCATGGATTGCCGCCAAGTTTTATCAATATAGCGATTCAAGGCTGCGATAATCTTCTTGCCTACAGCGTCCTTCTCGAGCACGTTTGCGTCAGCGCTCCTGAAACTTTCTGCAGACACGGACCAATTCACTGCAGAGCCGCTACCACCGTCACGCAGGTAGGCTTTTGCTAAATAGTTGAGTATGCAACGCCAAGTTGGAACAGTGACCCATGTTCCTCCACCATGAGATCCTGCAACGTAGTCTTTTCCAACCTTGCCACTGGCACGAAGTTCTTCGAAGCGTTTTTCTAAATGCCAGATCAGATCAATCGGAGCCAGCTTATTGTAGTCAATGCTGGTGTCGGGCGCAGCGTCACCGGCACTCGAAGGAGCAACATGATCCACTGCCGCTGCTTGTCCTGAATAGGCGACCCTGTCTAGGTCAAAACCAGCACCCTTGTAGTCACTGATTTCAGTGAACTGGTCATAGTTCCAATCGTCAGGAATAGGGAAGCCGAGGTTGCCGGAGAATCCTGTAGACATGTCCGAGACGAACGCGCTTCCAGCGTAGCCGGCTTTAATGATGCGGCTACAAATGTTACGCGAGGCGTAGATGCCTACTTTGTATCCGCCTCCCAGGCTTCCTCGCACACCCTGGAAATACGGAAGAATGTGACTTGTGACCTCGGGGTCGGTCGCGTCGAAATCAACTGCGAAATAGATATACGTTCCCGGAATGCCAAGTCTTTGGGCTGCTTGCCTTGCGAGCGTCGCGTGCCGAGCGCCGTTTTCCCGCGTGAAGTGTCGAAGCTTGGTTGAGTACTCCTGGAAAATCGGGAAGAACTTCATCCCTCCGTTGGTGATGCGTTCAAGTTCTCCGGGGCGAATAGCTTTGAAATAGTCAGACGGATCTTTTGAATCCTGATTCGGCTCAGTCAGGTAACGTCCTACGATCTCATAGCCGTTCGCCTTAAGTAGGTTGAGTCGCTCAGCCGTAATCTCGAAGCGCGTGTCGCAAGCGACGCACGGACGGTTGGGATCACCTTTCGAGGTCAAAAGGCTCATCCAAGTCGTTGGGTCAAACTTGCCGGTTTGTGGGATCTTGTACCTGTTCTGAAAACTTTTAATCGCAGCGGGGATTGAAGGATCCCACGCTGTAACTACACGCTGCCCAATTCCATTACATACGAGTGCAGCTGTACCAATCCATACCCATTCGCTGGTGCCTCCGCTAATTGTCTTCAGGCGCGCCTTGGTTCCTGTCCCGAAGTTACCGGTAGCCTGGGATGGAGTGAAACCTTCGATAGCCTGCAATACTTGAATCAGCGCTTTATTCATTTCGCGCCCATATAGGCCGTCAGTGGGAACAATACCACTGTAGGCTTTGTAGCGACGGTTAATCTCTTGCTGTATAGCGCGGATCTCGCTCTTGCCGCCATAGGCAGACAACAGTTTGAACTGCTTCATTGATAGCAGTGCCATCATTAGCTCAAGGTCAATGGTAGCCTCAGTGCTTGTCATGCCTATGTCTTGCTTCAAGACTTTAATTGAGGAAACCATGCCGTTAGTGAATTCGTTCGTGATACCGCCATATACAGCAGGATAACCTTTGCACCAGAGCGCTCCTTGGATGATCCCGTGCACGTTACTTTGTGCCGTGTTTTGGCGAATACCGTTCGGCCAGCGGTTCTTAAAACGTGATTGTGTTCCAGAACCGAAATTGTTCGCGGTTGCCGTGATTCCTAGTTCGATTTGCAGGGCACGAATCAAAGCATTGATCGTGTCCCATCCTGTTTTCCCTGTTTCTTCGACTGAACCGAATCCCGTTTTATTTTTGTAGGTAGCGTTCAACCATTGCTGTGTTTTTAGTACCATTTGATCTGTCATGATTCCTCCTTTTTTGGAAACCAGTTTGTTAATTCAAGACAGGTAAACACCTGCCAGGGAGGGATCCAGAACACCGGATGAGAAGCTCCGAGTTTTTTGCCCTCACCTGTACGTCCCTGGGAAACCCAAATCCGGACGGACAAAGCGCAAGAAAACCGAGCAACACTCAGCGGTATTTCACCCCTCACTGGTATTGCCGACGAAGCCCGAAGTGTTAATACCCTGTTTGATTCGGTCTTTTTGTGTATGGTTGGCCCCGCCCGCTGACCTCCGACAAGGCGTGAGAGATTCGACCTCCCCTACCCCTCGCCAGGCTTTCGACGTTGGCTCGTGTTGGGCAAACGAGACTTAGGTGAGCATCTTTGAGGTTCCAGATGATCGACGCGACAGCAGGCAACGTGTGGACTCGTCAATACGAGTAGACCCGAGGTTGTTGCCTCCACCGATCATCATCAAGCGCGGTCTGCCTGGAGTGGCAGGGCTTGCACAGTGAGCGAAGGTTATCAAAGTCGTGGGTGCCACCGTGCTCGAGCGGGAGCACGTGGTGGACCTCTTGGACAGGCGTATACCGGCCCGCCTCTAGGCAGTCCTCACACAAAGGATGTTGTGCGATGTAGGCGGCGCGAATCTTGCGCCAGCGCGCGCCGTAGCGGGCGTTGATCTTCGGATCCCTTTGGTAGCGCCGGTAGCGTGCGTCCTCTGCCTTGGCGTGGGCCTCGCAGTAGCGTTCACGGGTGAGCTCGGGGCAACCAGGGTGGGAGCATGGGCGGGCTGGTTTGACCGGCATCGCTGGCTCCCTTCCCCCTGGATGTGGTGAAGCCCCAAGATTCCCGTGTGTGGGTTCTTGGGGCTTCTTCTAGTTTTCAACCACTTATATGTTCTCACACTGATATGTGGTTTTCTATCGCATGTTTCGGATACCCGCTAACGCTAGAGCTGTCCGTACAAGGCGGTGGCGAACCTGTCGAGGGCGCGGTTCTTGCGCCGATAGACCGTGTCACGTTCGACGTAGAAGTGATCGGCTATCATCGACACCTTCTCATCTTGCGTGCCCTCGCTGAGGAAGAAGCCTTCGAGGATGAAGCGGTCGTCTTCAGCGATGACTTCCCACGCAGGCAAGAACCAGTCCATGTACTGGCGGGCCTGCAGGTAGCGAGCCTTGTACGCATCTATTCGCTCAATGCTCGCGACGATCCGGTTCTCCGAAGCGTGGAGGTCGCCTGATGGTGGTGTGCCGTCCATGCGTGGGGATGCGGGGCTAGCTGCATCAGCATAAGCCACCTTGATCTGCTCGTCGGTACTCTCGATGATCTGTTCCATCACCGCATAATCCTGCAGAGCGGCGATCGCGGCTTTCCTTGTGTCGAGGTATTTCGTCATCACATGCATGAGCGTGTCCTTTCAGTGGTTGTGTGGATTTCTTGTGCGACCGCGTCGATCAACGCAGCCTGCGTAGCGTCTTTCGCATCAAGGGCTTTGAGCACGACTTCATCGAGCGTCCCTTCAGAGATCAGGTGCGTGATCGTCACAGGTTCGGATTGCCCTTGCCGATAAAGCCTGGCGTTCGTCTGTTGATAGAGCTCGAGACTCCACGTCAACGAGAACCACACCAGCAGATGCCCACCGCTCTGGAGGTTCAGACCGTGACCCGCAGATGCGGGGTGAAGCAGCCCAAGCGCAATCTCGCCCTGGTTCCAAGCCTCGATATCAACGCTCGTTTTGAGTTCGCGAGCCTGTGGGAAGCGGGAGGTGATGCGTTCGCGGTCATGGGTAAACCAGTAGGCCACGAGCAGTGGGTTGCCGTTGGCTGCCTCGATGAGGTCTTCGAGAGCGTCGAGCTTCCGCTCATGCACGGGAGCCCACTGATCGTCGCCGGTGTAGATCGCGCCGCTCGCGAGTTGGAGTAGCTTGCCGGAGAGTGCAGCGGCATTCGCGGCATCAATCGTCTCGTCACCAAGTTGGAGAACGAGGTCGGCTTTCAACTGTTCGTAGACCTTGCGCTCTTTCGGCTCCAACGTCACGGGCATTGTCGTCACCGTAAATTCCGGGAGTTGCAGGTGGTCGGTGGTTCGCATCGACAACGTCATGTCACCAATCGCCGCATAGATCTCGTCCTCAGCACCCACACGGGGCTTATAGGTGAACACCTGCATCCCGTTCCTTTTGTCGGGCACGAACCAGCGCTCGCGGTAACGGGTAATGAACCTACCCAAACGCTCGCCGCCGTCGAGGAGACGGAATTGCGCCCACACATCCATCAGCCCATTCGACGCGGGCGTGCCGGTGAGCCCGACCCAGCGTTTAACGAAGGGCCGCATTTTCACCAGCGCAGTGAACCTTTTGGCTCGATGGTTTTTAAAGCTGGAGAGTTCGTCGATGACGACCATGTCGAACGGCCAGCTACCCCCGAGTTGGTTCACGAGCCATGGGATGTTTTCACGGTTAATAATGGTCACCATCGCAGACTTGGCTAACGCCGCCAGCCGGTCTCGCTTGGTTCCGACAGCAACCGCGACCGTCAAACCTCGCAGGTTATCCCATTTCTTCACCTCAGCGGGCCAGGTATCGCGCGCCACTCGCAGCGGGGCAACCACCAGCACGCGGGAGATGGTGAAGTAGTCGAGCATGAGCTGCCAGATCGCCGTCAACGTGATCACTGATTTACCTAAACCCATCCCAAGGAGAATCGCGGCCTCGTCGTGGTCGATGATGAACTGGGTCGCCTGCCGCTGGTAGTTATGCGGCTGATAGTGCATCAAGCACCTCCCGTATGCCGTCCATCGAATCGACAACGAAGGTCTGGAATCCCTGGTCGCGCAGTTGGTTCATCCGACATGCTTGGATTGGGCGTGGCTGTTTGCCTGGTGCTTTGAGTTCAACGAAAACTACGCGGTTTCTCATCAGGCATATCCGGTCAGGTACGCCGCTGGTTCCAGGGCAGACGAGCTTCCAGCACAAGCCGCCATGTTCTTCAACGGCTTTTTTAAGCTGAGCTTCGATTGTTTTCTCGTTCATGGTCACTCCTTGAATTCAATTCAGGGGTGACGGCATGTGACGAGTCGTTCCTAACCTTTTATATAGAGAAAAACACCATGTAATTTCACATGCGTAAGGTAGGGAATGGCTCGTCACAGCTCGTCACCATGGGGTTAGTTGCCGAACTCGGATGCAATCGCGAGCCCGTAGACATACATGCCGTGCTTGGTCTTTTTCCGCACGAATCCGGCTTGTTCGACCGCAGCGTTGAAGTCGACCATCGGGCGCGCCCATCCTGAGGTGTTTTGCGCCCACGCCCGATACGTCTGGTAGAGGTCGCCAGCCCTCTCCGATAATCCGTCCTCGATGTCGCATGAGTCCTCAAGGAACTGCGAGAACCAGTCGTTGTCCTCCTTATATGCTTGCGAGGCTTGAACCACCTGAGGCGGGGCTTTGAGCTTGTAGCCCTCGGAGTGGATGAGACGCGCGCCCTCCATAATCCACGTAAGGATTGCTCCGCCCGCTTTTTCGAACAGGTGGTCGGCGTAGTTCTTCACGTCCGTATCGCCTTCGATGGTGGCGTTGAACGGGATGACGATGAGCCTGCGCCAGATGCCTGCGTCCATGGCTCCCACACGCGGTAGATGGTTCGTGTAGAGCACGAGGGTGTGGGAGGGGGTGAAGGCGAAGGGGTCCTTGAACTTTTTCTCTGCCGAGATCTGATCGGTCGAGGCAAGCTGTTTAACGTTCGAGGTTGATAGGCGCATACCTTCCTCGGTTTCAGCCGCGATCAAGAGACGTTTGCCTCTGGCTTCGGCGAGTTCGGGTTTGACGTTGCGACGCACCCCGACAGTGAGCGCGTCGGCTGAAATCGTGCCCGAATACGTCCCCAACACGCGGGCGATCGTGTTCCAGAAGGTGGATTTGCCGTTTCGCCCGTCCCCGTAAGCTATGACGAGCGCTTCGACGAAAACCTGGCCGATAGCCGCCAGGCCGACAATGCGCTGCACGTAACCAATCAGCTCAGGATCTCCTTGGAAGAACACGTCGAGCGCATCGGCCCAAATCTGTGCGCCCTCATCGCTGGGGCTGACAGCGGTCTGCTTGGTCAGCAGATCGGCCGGGTTGTGCTCACGGCTTGTGCCGTCGCGCAGATCCCAGGTACCTGACGGGGTGTTGAGCTGGTAGGGGTCGACGTCAAGGTCACGGATACGTACCTGCAAGATCGGCCCGGCTTCTTTCAACGTGGCCGTGATGTTGCGTGACAAACGCCTGGAGAGAACGAACTTGTGGTAGTTCTTTGCCTCATCCCAGGCTCGAAACGCGGTCGCTTGCACAGGCGTGAGCTTGGCGATGCCGCGTGCTTTCGACGAAGCGGATGCCATGACTAGATCTGCGCCGGTTGCCGTCATGGTCTCCCACGTGGACGCGATCAGGCGGTCGGCTTCTTCGAGCTGGCGGGAAGTTAGCTCTTGAACGACGCCTTGTGCGGACAGGTCGTTCTCATCCCACACGCCATGGTCGTAGACAAGCCACTTGGTGGCGAGCGAGTAGCGGATCTTGTTCGCATACTCGCCAGCTAATGTGTCTGCCTGACCGACATCGGAAAAATCATCCGGGCGCAAACCCGCCAACGCCTCATAAGCCTCAGGAGGTAAATAGCCTGGATCAGCAGCGACCTTCGAAGCAAACCTGCACGCCGAGTTCCAGATCGTCTGCAGTTCACCCTCGCTGAGCGGTGGTTCGCACAGATTCGCCTTCCGGTCAAACAGGTCACGCGCCTGATCGGTCTGCCCGTAGCGGATGAGGACCCGCCCAGCGAAGCGCGACAAGGTGGCGTTGCGCGAGCCTTCACCAATCACGAGAGTGCTTTGATCGAAGGCGGCGAACACGTCGATCTCGTCAGCCGCATCGAGCCACGCATCGAGCAACTGGTCGCCCTCATGCACCGTGACCTGTGGGTTGGTGGTGCCGTAAATGAACCTGCCTGCGTCCAGAGCGTTACGATCGAAGAACCCAAACCGGCTAGCGAGGCGATGCTTCAATCCTGCGTATTCGTCTGCGCCTTGTACTTCTCGGACTGGGAAGTAGACGTGGAAACGCGGCCGGGCGGAGAGCACACCCTTCGCCTTCATGTGATTACGAGACGTGGCGGTCATAAACTCCACCCCGGACATGAGCTCGTCAAGCTTCTCAGGCGTGATCCAGTCGGTTTGGGTTTCGGTGTGATCGTTATCGATATCCATCACCACGCAATCCGAGGCTATGAACGCTGCGGTTGAGCGGCGATCATTCACATAGGAGGCAGCCACGTGATCAAAGCCCGCTGCCGCCGTCAACGATGCCACGTCAGTGATGAGGTGCTGGTTCGGGTAGTGGTTATTGTTCTGCACGCCGCTCACGGTGGCAGCAAACAGAGTGAAGGGCGTGGTCATGGCGTGACCTCCTTGAAATCAGAATCGAAATACTTAATGGGCAGGTCGAGGCCACGTGCCCACCCGATCTCCAGGCGCATACCAGGGCTGACGTGACCGACATATGCCCACAGCGCTTCGCACTTGGCGAGCAGCACCCTGTTGAAAAACATCGCCAGCTCCCGCTGATCAGGATCGGCGTCATCCATGAACTGCGGGAACAACAGGTGTGGGGCGAATGGGATTTTGCCCGCGCTCACTGCGAAGGAGCAGAATTGGCGGGCGAGCTCAACGTTCGCTTGCACGTCGCCTGAGTAGGGCGAGCAGATATAAATCAAGGGCCGGTAGCCGAATTGTTCGCGCTGCAGCTTTTTGAGCGCGTGGTAGCTGGTTAGGTCCAGGTAGCCTTCGGTGTTCTTCTTCGAAAACCCAATATCGAGTGTCGTGGCGGTCATGCTTGCACCTGACCTTGACGCTCGATGACAGGCAGAATGCCGAGCTGGTTCTTGAGCAGGTCGTAGATGAACAGACGCCCCTTTTGCGTCCAGTACATGTGGGTGCGGGTCTGCCCCTCGCCGTATTCGTGGGTCTTGGACTGGGTGTATCCCTGCTCGGCGTACTTCGCGTACAGGAACCACCGGTCCGACTGATGGAACTGCACGTGAGCATCACGCAGGATCCGGTTGAGCTTCTTCGCGGAAAGTCCGTAGTCCTTCGCAATCGCCGTCGTCGTCAACAACGAATCGGACTGCAGCACGACGTCGTAGTACGAGACTTTCGGTGCCGCCTCCAACAAGGCTTGCTCTGCTGCCAGGCGCTTGGCCCGCTCGGCACGCAGCGTGGCGATGGCATGCTCGAGGAACTCATCATCAGCGAGCAGTTCGTCGTATGCGTACATGCCGTGGCGGCGAATCGTCGGCAACACCTCATCGAACACCCAGGCTTCGAACTTCTGCGCTGCCGGGAGCTTTGAGGAGATGATCAGCCGATACAGGTTGCCCTCGGTAATGAAGCGGACCTGCTGGATTCCACCAGCGGTCTCAAGGGGGTGGTAATTTGCCACCCCCTTGCAGTGCAGCTTCACCGCGTTCGTCGGATCCTGGTAGCCGAGCGCGGTGGCGACGTCCTTGCCGCAGAAAAGGATCTGGCCATCAGTGGTGATGGTGCGGATGGTGCCGAACACGTCGTTGGTGAATGTTTGAATCTGGTTTCCCATGGCGGGGTTCCTTCCCGAGACCCCGTCGAGAAAAAGTCGTGCCGGTCGGCACAAGGGTTAAGGGCCTCACCCCACTGCCGACGAGCCCGAAAGTGTTAAATCACGGGTACTCAATCGCTTCTCGTTCTGGCACGATTGGTGTTGAAGCCCCGGTGGAGCGCTATCTGTTAGAGCAATCTGGCAGGTATTCTCGCCGGGGCATAGACAAATTTCTCGAGTGCTCTGTGTGGAAGAACCATCATTCTCTTGCTACAGCGGTGCCGACACGGTGGTCTTTTAGACAACATGACCGGTTCCGCTGCCCGCCTCGGTGGGAGCGCAGGGTCGGTTCTCGTTTCTTAGCGGTCTTGGATAAGCTTTCTTCTCTGATGGTGATACTTCGCCGAGTTCTTGATTCTGTCGCTGTTTTCGCGGTATAGTGATTACCACTAGTACCGGCTCGCTTGTATCGGTTTCCGAGACAGGTCAGAGCCGGTCTTCATGTTTTTGGAAGCAGGTGGGCTGGTGGTCGATAAACCGTGGGCCAGTATCGATGAGCAGATTAATATTCTCACTCGTCGTGGCCTATTGGATGCCGGTGATTACCGCCGCGAGTTATCTACTGTCGGCTATTACCGGCTTTCGGGATACTCCTACCCGTTGCGTCAGATCGCTCCATCTGATTCTCCGCAGCGGCGTTTGGACCATTTCGTTCTCGGTGCACGTATGGGGCATGTGGTAGAGCTGTACGAGTTTGATGAGCGGCTACGCTTGGCTGTGTGGCAGGCGCTATGCAAGCTGGAGGTGTGCCTGCGAGTTGACGTGGGGCACGTGCTGGGTGAGATCGATCCGTTCATTCACCTCGACCTCGAACGGATTTGGCCGTCGGGGGCGATGAATCACAGAGCAGCATTCTTTACGCAGAAGCTCACCCAAACACAGTCGCGCTCTACAGAAGATTTCGTCAAGCATTACAACCAGACCCACGATGGGCGTTTGCCCGTGTGGGTGGCCACCGAGATCCTCGAATTCGGACAACTCGTGACCCTGTTTTCGTTGGCTCCCTTCGAACAGCGTCGTCGCATTGCTGACAAGTACTTGGCACGTGCCGACGAGTTGGAATCGTGGATGCGCACAGTGAATTACATTCGTAACATATGCGCTCACCACGCCAGACTATGGAATAGGCAACTCGTTATCCGTCCACTGGTCAAACACCGCCACAGCGACCAAACGCTATCGGCCGTGACACATTCTTCAGGACGTATGTACACCGCGTTGGTGCTCACCGCATTCCTCTTGCGACGAGGAAATTTCACCGCTGAAATACAGGCCATCAGCGACGTCCTAGACAGTTTCCCCACCGAAATTCCTGGCGTCGACCTAACGCACATAGGTGCCAGCCCCAGCTGGAAACAAGATCCCATCTGGACAATCAACAGCTAGTCCTTGCGGTAGTAGTCGCATTCATACCCGTCAGCGTCCAACGGCAGGCCTTCGGCCCATACTGGGAGGGTCGACATAAGAGCACATGCATCGGCGACGGTGAAGCCAGAGTTCATGGGTTCGTCGATGACGATCTCGTCGTGAACATGCATCACAATCCGATGCCCCGCCTTGGCGACGGCGTGCATACCAGTGACGAGCAGGTCACGAGCGATTGCTTGCACAATATTCTCTGTGAGTTTCCCACCGTAAGTTTCTAAACGACCCCACTTACGCCCAGTGGTGGTACCGATATAGGTGATGGACGTGCCACCCCAACGATTTTCACCCAGACGCGGCTGCACATACGCCAACCGCCTACCCGAGGGCAGCTCAATAAACAAGATTCCGGCTTCGACGCTGAATTGCAGATTCCGCAGCCGGATCGGCTGGCGTGAGGTGATCGCAGCGATCGCGGCTTCTTCAACATCTGCCCACAACTCAACGATGTGCGGGTTAGCGGCCCTCCATGCGTCCACAATCGGTTTGAGCTCGTGCTCAGCTAGCCCCATACCCAGTGCTCCCATGGCTTTAAGCGCTCCGACGGAGCCGCCATAACCACAGGCGAGCACCGCAATCTTCCCTTTCTGCCGTAGCTCGCCATTGACGCCGTGTTTCTCGACTGGGACGCCAAACATGCGCGACGCGGTTTCACAGTAGAGGTCTTTACCCTCACGGAAAGCGTCCAGGGTGGTGGTTTCTCCAGCAACCCAGGCGATCACACGCGCTTCAATCGCAGAAAAGTCCGCAACGATAAACCTATGCCCAGGTGAAGGGATGAAGGCGGTGCGGATGAGCTGGCTGAGCGTGTCGGGCACGGAGTCGTAGAGCAGCTCAAGTGCGTCCAGCTTGCCCGTTCTAACGAGCGTGCGTGCTTGGTCGAGATCAGGCAGGTAATTCCTTGGCAGGTTTTGGACTTGAACGAGGCGTCCGGCGAAACGCCCGGTACGCCCTGCTCCATAGAATTGGATCAGCCCACGTGCCCGGCCGTCACTGCCTGTAACGTTTTGCATCGCCTGATATTTCTTCACCGAGGATTTCGCTAGATCACCGCGCAGTTCGAGGACTTCTTTCACCTCGCCAGTCGCGGTATCGAGGGCGGCATTAACATCGGCTTTCGCTAGCGATTCGAGTTCGCAACCTCTGGTGGCAAGCCATTGTTTGAGCTGGATCGGCGAGTTCGGATTGTCCAACCCCGTGAGCTTCTGCGCCCGAACGAGTGCGGTGTTGCGATAGTGCTCATCCACCCCGACAGCGTTATCAACCAGCGTGTGGTCGAGAAGAATCCCAGCATCGTTAATGGTCTGATCGAGAGCATAGGTGTCCCATTCGGACTCTGGCATCGGAAAAAACGCCAGTCTGTCGTGGATGGCTTGTTCGACTTCGACGTCACGACGGTTGTAGTCAATGAAATGTGCCCATCCGGTCGGATCAGCCGACGGCAGGTTCCGCCGTTTGCCGCCATTCAAGACTGAGGGTGTGGCGGGTGTGCAAAACTGCTTAATCAGCTTGCGCCCCGCAGCATCTTTTTGAACGTCAAGTTTAAGGACGGTGGCAACCGCGTCCAAACTCATCGGCAAACCCAGATAAGCAGACCAGATCATCGTGCAGCGCCACTGTCTTGGGTCAAGAAACCCGCCATCCAGCAGTTCGGGGTGATGCGTGCGTAGCCAGGCGGACAAGCAGACTCGTTCGAAGGCGGCGTTATGCGCCCACTTGACCACGGATGGATCTACCAGTGCCGTCAGCACATTGTTTGGAATGGTTTGTCCGCTTGCGAGATCCACAACCTTAACTGGACCGCCGTCGACCGAATATCCGAAGAGGAGCAGGTCGAAGTCGGGGTGCTCGGCATACGGGTAGACGCCTGTCTTGGCGAGTTGGGCGGGGCTGAAAGATTCGATATCGCAGAAGAGTGTTCGCATGACGGGGTTCCTTTCACTTCAGGGTTAAAAGTGGAGGGAACCAACAAGATAGGCTGGTTCCCTCCACGCTTGGGGATAGTTAGTTCAAGAAGTCGTCATCAGCAGCGAAGGTACCGAAGTCGGTCTCAGCCGACACGCGCCCACCACCTAGGCTCTCACCGTCGCGGGTTTTTTGAATGTTACCTAGTGCGCAGGCGATGCCACGGTTGCCGTTTGTGTTGAACGCGTAGAAGGATAGGGATACTCGTGCGTAGCAGCCTGAGTAGACTTCGGCGCGGTCCAGGATCGGTGCGACATTCATGTCGACGATTTGCGGAGCGGTCAGCGAGTTGGCGTTGAGGAAGTAGGCGCCCTTGTAGGCTTCGTCGTCACGCTCAATATCGCCATCGCGCAGCGGGAGCTTGAGGGCTGCCTTGTTCGGGCGCTTCCCACCAAACTTGGCCGTTCCGGCATCGATGGCTGCATCCACCGCGCGCTCGATCGCCGCGATCGTGGCGGTATCAGATTTGGGGATGATCAGTGAGACGGAGTATTTGGGTTTGCCGCCTTGGATGGAGTTCGGCTCCCACACGTGTGCGTAGGATAGGCGGACTTCGCCGGTCACAATACGGGTCGGATTCTGAGTAGTCATAATCTTGTTCTTCTTTCTGTTCGTTACTTGTTTGGTTGAAAATCGGTGGTCGCGCTCACCAGGTCAAGCGCTGGCCGTTTATCGGATGCAGGAACCAGGGTGGGTTTGCCTGCAGGTTTGGTCACGAGATCGCCAAGAATCTCGTTGAAGGCGGGTTTACCCATCAGCTTTTCCATGGCTGTGAGGGTGATGAGCTTGCGGTCATAGATGTCCCTATAGCCAGCCGCCTCAGCCGCTGCAGCGACGTCGGTTTCGGAGGTGTATTTGCGTACCGAACGACCTGCGACGACTTTGAACCCGTCAAAGACCACGCCCTGGTTGACGGCCTTGGAGAGCGCGTAGGCTTCCACGTCGGATGCCCAGGACTTCAGATTCGGAATCTTCGCTAGTACGTCAGCGATCTCCGCATCACTCAGTTCTGCTGGTGGGGCGAACTCGAGCTTGGCCAGCGCAAGATTGGCTTCTGCTCTTGCCCGGCAGGTGGGAGTGAGCTTGCAGAACTGACACCACGACCCCGGACAAAACTCACCCTTACCTGCAGCGGCGAGCTCGGCTTTAGGTTTGACCTCTGCTTCAGCCCACTGTTCGAGCTCGGCAACAGAAATTTCCCAGGTGTCGACGTTCGCCCGGCGTGGCTGGTAGATCGTGACTGCTACGCGCTCGATGTCGTACAGGCTCCCGAAGGCGTGAAGCGCTCCGAGCGCATACAACATCAACTGCGGATTGTTCGCGGCCTCGACGAGGACGCCTTGCCCGTACTTAAGATCAATGATCTGCAGTACGGGTTCGGCGATAATGACGCAGTCCCCAGTGCCAAAACCTCCGGGCACAATATGGCTAAAATCCAGGCGCTGCTCGATCAGCACCTGCGGATCACCACAGGTCTCCTGGGCGATCGAGATGTGTTCCTGGACAAAGGCGACGTAGTCGTCGGCCAAGGTTTCCATCTCGTCATCAATCCAAGACGAGACCGGACGCTTCGAGCGCTGCTTGAGAGCCCTGCGAAGTTTGTGCTCAGCCAGTGCATGGGCGACGGTGCCTTGCTCGGCAGCAGCAGACGTGGATTCTGGCTCATCGGATTCCAGACGGGCGGAGGGCGTGCAGTTGAGCCACCTGTGCGCTCCAGATGCCGAGAGGAGTGCGTGGTCAGACGGTGCCATTAGCAATCTCCTTCGCCCGCTCAAGAAGCCAGCCGAACTTTGACGGATCCACCGCTGAGAGCTTGTCCGCACCAGCCTCGACGATCAGCTCACGAACCTTTGCAGTGTGGCCTTGCGCTGAGAGCTCGGAAAGAAAAGCACGTACTTCTTCGAGCGTCACCACCGGTTCAGGTTCAACCTCCGGCTCGTCCGCGAGTAGTTCTGGCTGGGCGTGCGTGGCTGGGACGGTTTCGCAGGGTTCCTTGATCTGCAGGGCAAGCTCCGGGCGTTCACCAGGCATTCCTGCGTGGTCTTCGAAGCTCTCCTCAACAATCTGCTGAGCCCGCGCAAGCAAATCGGCGAGCGACCGCATCGTCTGGTTTCCATCACGAATGAAGGCGTTAATTTCCGGCATCATCATTTGGACTCACCCGCCTTGAGAGCATCAGCCAGTGCCATGAGGTCGTCATCGGTGTTTTCGGTGATGTCGATCTGCTTGACCGAATCACCGGGGACAAGGATCATGACTTTGCGCGGGGTACCAAGCAGCAGGCGCATGAGCCGTTCACGCAGCCTCACGTTTTTGGTGGCGATGATTCCTGGGTCGTCAGGGATATGCCGGGCTATATGAAGCTTGAGACTATGTCGAGCCATCGGGCTTACCTTTCTTCCTCATTTATGGGAGTAGCCCGGTTGGCTTCTCCCTTCACCCCACTGCCGACACCAGCGAAAGTGTTAAACCGAGCAGCCTCCACCGCCTGTCGAATCAGTGGTTTTACCTCTGCCACCAGCTGCGATACCCGAGCACGGGTCAACCCCATATCGCGCGCCACCGCTGCCTGATTGAGCTTGTCGGTTGCGAGAAGGCGCACCATCACCTCACGATGCTGGGGATCCAACCCGTCGATGACATTCCAAAGTGCTGCGATCTCACGGGCACGCTGGACACTGTTCTCACGTTCGATGACCTGGTCTTCAGCGCTGATACCTGGTGAAGCTGGATCAAGATCGATTTCGAGCATCTGCTCATACGAAAACGGTGCGTTGTTCGGGACGCGGCATCCACGTCGAGGACCGCACCCAGCCCCGCACATGCATTTCTTCTTACCCTTGCCGCGATCTCCACGGACCGCTTTATGCGTGGCAGCTTCCTCTGCGTTCCACAGCTCGTCCAGAATCTTCTGCGGTGTGCAGGGCTTGACCTGATCGAGCGGAACACCCGTAGCTGCGGCGCGTTGCTGGCGGTCGGTAGCGATCATGAGAGCGAACTCCCCAGGGTCAATGTCGAAAGTGTCGGTGATGGACTCGTTCTTGTTGTTGTCTGCTTCGTGCTTGAAGGTGACCTTCATCGAAGGATCTCCATTTCTCCGGGAATCCCGGTGATTTGGAGACCTGATCTGTTTAACTCAGATCACTGGTGAGAACTGCTAGGAAGACGACAAAGGCGAGCCACCCCACCCAGCCCTCAGCAAAGAGGGGTTGGGTGCGGTGACCCGCCGAGCGCTCCCAGAGCAGGTCTCACTAGTGATTTGTTTGTCTACAACCACAGCCAGCACTCGCTGTGGAGGTCGCTCATCCGCCAGATGAGCTCCCGAACAATCACGCTCAGGCTTGGAGAACGTCAGTGCCGGTGGCCACCAGCACTACCGTCCCCACCCACCCGGCCCGCACTGTGTCGAAACCGAGTGGGCTGTGTACGACTACTTGCCGCGCTTGGACGGCTTAGTCTGCGCCAACGCCGAGGCGGCAACAGACTTCGAGTCCTTGCCATAACGGCCATCGGTCAGAATCTTCGACGCCTTGGACGCCACCTTCGCAGACGTCTGCTTACGGTTCCTTCCCATGTGCTTCACCTCCTCACAGATTCGGGCCAATAATTCTTCGCACCCGCGAGATTATTTCGGTAGAATCAGTGAGAGTGGTTGTTCTACTCAGTTAGCTCGCTGCCACTGCCAATGACGTTACGGAGCCACTTGAGACGAACTGAGACACGATTTGAGACAGGGTTGAGACGAGGAGGCGCTGGTGGAGTTTAAGGACTTCTTTAAGCTGCTGAGTTTGAACCTTGACCTTGGCTCCAACCGGGAAGAACGGATGCGTAACCTGTTGTCTTTGGTGTGTGAGGCAAACCCAGGTTTTGAAGGCACTGAGGATGATCCGGTGATGGCCCCTCCGGCTGCGTCGTTGAACCACATCGCCAGCGGCAACAGGTCCTTCAACTCAGATATTGCTGAGCCGATCTTGCGACACAATTTCGAGCCCTACGGACTCGTTGCGACGTTGCAGGAGCGTAGCCAACCCCAGCTGGAACGCATGGCGGAAGCAATTCGCCCCTTTGAACCGTCAATCACGTGGGAGCGTGTCCCTGAATGGTGTGCTGATTACTTCACCCGAGTCTTAACTGCGGCGACAACGAACCAGCAACTCGTGGAGGACGCTCAAGAAAAAGCTCGGCGTATCCAAACGGCCGCAGCACACAAGCGTTTGGGATCTGCTTTGCAGATGGAAGCTGGAGCAACCTGCCCAGCCTTAGGCTGTATGAATCAGCTTCTTCAAGTCAACGATCAAGGCGTGGCAGTCCCAAGCTTCGAGGTGACCGTCATCGACCCCGCAGACGATCCGCGAGATCCTGCGAATCTGATCGCGCTGTGTCCCCATCATCATGCGATGCACACAGGCGCTAATCCACAAGCCGTCCAAGAGCTCAAGGCAATAAAGGATCAACTCGTTTCGCAGTTCAAATCTCGCCTGGCCATATCCCCAGAAGGCATGGAGCAGTGGATACGGCAAGTGTTGGAGAAGATGGGCGGCGCTGGCCAAGGCGATTTACATCAACCGATCACAGAACCACTGGCGGTCGAAACAAAAATCCCAAATGACGTCATATTGCAGCAGGCTGTATTGGCACACGTCGCTGCGTGGTATGTCTTCATCGAATCGACGTTGAAACAGCTTGACTACAGCGACGGCTGGGATTTCGACGAAGTCCGGCACTCGATCAACTCTCAATACCGCAGACTCAAACGCCTTGGAATACCCCAGGACGACGTGTTTACTCAGCTTTCGCAATGGTTGCACACCACCACCGGTGGCAAACTCGTCGCGTGCCAGGCAGTGGTGTCCTACTTCATCCAAAAATGTGACGTGTTCGAAGCACCGTATCCGCCTGTCACCAGTGGGAAGGAGCCTCAGTATGCGCTTTCCTAACAAGCTCTACCCGTTCGGCGAATCCACGCTCTCACTATTCGCGCCAATTCTGACCATCCTCGAAGCCGAACCCGTCAGCATCAGCGAGCTTCGCGTGCGGCTCGATAATCCTGCGATCGAGGACGTTCTCGATGCGCTCACTGCCTTGTTTGCTCTCAAACAGATCAACGTCGACTCCACGACAGGGGTGATTGTCCGTGCTCGTTAGCGTCTGGTCAGACAAGTTCCGCAATAACGGTCAGGTTCGTCCACCGATCGTGTTCCATCCCGGATTGAACACGGTGCGTGGCGGGCAAAGCGCCCAAAACTCGATCGGTAAGTCCACCTTGCTGTTCATCGTGGACTACGCGTTCGGCGGTTCAACATTCGCAAAATCCAAAGCCGTCAGCGCGAAAGCTGAAGGTGCTCACACGATCTACTTCACCTTCCGCTTCAACGACGTGGACTATTACTTCTCGCGCACCACTAACGTGCCAGGGTTCGTCCAAACCTATGAGGATCCCGAATACAAGAACCCCGCTGAGCGGTGGGAGTTCGATGAATACGTAGGCTGGCTCAAACGCCAATACGGATTGTCAGGCATGGATGCTTCCTTCCGGCAGATCATGACAAGATTTGCCCGCATCCAGCAAAAAGCACTGAGCAACGTTGAGACCCCATTACAAGGCCCCGGCCGTGAACCAGTAGCCACTGGGCTGGCTGTGATGCGCCAGCTTTTCGGTGTCTATGACTACCTCAAAGAACTCGAACAAGCTCTCACCACGGCAACGGAAAATCTCAAGGCCGTGCAAAGAACCCAAAAGATTGGTGTGTTCCAAGCACAAAAACTGCGGTTGAAGAGGGAATACACGCAAGCGGTCAAGCACGTTCACCAACTCGAATCAGAACTCGACGCACACATCAAAGGCACCGATCAAGCAATGCTTGAACTCGACGTCGAGCACTCCGACCAGGCTGCAACGATCAAGAGCCATCTGCACGGGCTACGAATTGCACGCGGCAGACTGAAAGCAAAAATTCAGCGCCTCACACAGTCCCTAAACGAAGATTTCCCCACCATCACCGACCCAGACCTCGCACAACTACACGTATTCTTCCCCGACGCGGACCTCGAACGAATCGAAGACGTCCAACTCTTCCACCGAACTATCACCGAGATCGTCTCCGACGAAGTAGAAGACCAGATCACCGCCTACCAGCAAGAACTGGGCTCGCTGACCACCTTCATCGGTGAGGCCGAACAACAGCTCCGAGATCTGAATGTGCCCATCCACGTCTCAGAGAAAGAACTGCGCCGCAACGCCGAAATCGGCGGGCAGCTTGCACTCGTCAAGGAACAAGTAGAAGCCTGGGAAGCAACCCAAGACCTCAAATCAGAGAAGAAAGACGCTGAAGCCCGCCTGAATGAGACCCGTAAGAGCTACGACCGTGAGATCGAAACGAAACTCAACGCTGAGATCGCACGCCTCGACCGCTTCATTCATGAAGGCTCAGGCGACTGGTACCCGCCAGTGTTCACATTCTCCGACACCGGCAAGAGCTACACCTACGGCTCCGAAGTTGACGATGGAACCGGCACAACCGGAAAGAACCTGATCCTGTTCGACCTAGCCATGCTGGAGCTGACCGCGCTGCCATACGTGATCCACGATCACCCGCTGCACCAAAGCATCGAAGACGCAACCGTCGGTCGAATCCTTGAGCTCTACCAGCGCTTCACCAACAAGCAGATATTCATCGCCTTCGATAAAGACGAGCACTATGCAGAAGCGCCCGAAGTCAACACAATCGTCACCCAAACAGCAGTGATCGAACTAGGCAAAGAACACGAAGCACTCTACGGATGGACATGGAACAAGAAACCCAGCAGGAACCCCAAACAAGAGGAAGGCGCGCGATGAAGATCAGCTACAAACCATTGTGGAAGCTCCTCATCGATAAAAGCATGAGGAAGCAAGACCTGCAAGTCGCCGCCAAGATCAGCGCGGGTTCCATTGCGAAGCTTGGCAAAGATGAAAACATCACCACCGATGTCCTGATCAAGATCTGCAACGCTCTCGACTGCGACCTGTTCGACATCCTCGAAACCATCCCGACCGATAACACACAAGACGTAACAGCCCTCGAACAACAAGGAGAAGCGAATGGCCGCTAAAAGTAAGAAAACCCTAGAACAAAAACTGTGGGACGCGGCCGACAAGCTTCGTGGTAACCAAGAGCCCTCAGAATACAAGCACGTCGTGTTGGGTCTGGTGTTCCTCAAGTATGTCTCTGACCGTTTCTAGGAACGTCGCGCAGCGCTCAAAGATGAACTACGCGAAGATGGCATCGACGAGGCCCAGTTCGAAGACTTCCTCGAAGACCGTGACGAATACGCGGGACACAACGTTTTCTGGGTACCTGAAGGAGCACGCTGGCACCATCTACAAGATCAAGCCAAGCAACCAGAGATCGGCCAGCTCATCGATGAAGCGATGCAGCTGATTGAACGGGAAAACCCGACGCTGCGAGGCGTCCTCCCACGCAACTACAGTCGCGAAGGTTTAGACAAGAAACGCCTCGGCGGGTTAGTCGATCTCATCGGCACAATCGGGTTCGGCTCGGACGCTGATCATGGTTCCGACGACGTGCTCGGCTCGGTCTACGAATACTTTCTCGGACAGTTTGCAGGAAAAGAAACAGGTAAGGAAGGCGGAGCCTTCTACACGCCGCGTTCTGTCGTCCAAACGCTCGTGGAAATGCTGCAACCATTCGAAGGACGTGTGCTGGAAACTAGCCGACCGGATTGGATACATTTCAGCGCTGGCTTTGCGCTTGTGGCCTGACTGGTTTAAAATGAGAGGTAGTGGTTCAACTGAAGAGACCGGGTCGTGGCTTTTCTACGGACGACGGATATTCTCCGCGGGCTTTTGTCATTGCGGGCAGGTTTGTGGAAGCCGAGCTAGGAGAGTGATTGTTGAGTGAGTGACCTAGTTCCGAACCTGGAGGCTTTAGAGGCAGAGGTCATTGAGTCTGACAGGACCGATGACCTCAACAGTGTCCTCGCTGCCATCGGTGCAGCCAAAACCCCTGAGGACGCAGTTTCCGGAGTAGTAGCTGTCGTTGATGGCTGGGTAGATGGAGACTAAGGAAATGGCTGAGCTTTCCAAAACCCCAGCCGCTCCTGTTTGGCTTCTTCGGCTCAGAATCCACGGCTTCAGGTCGTATGGGACCGAAGTTCGTGAGATCAACACAGATTCGCCAATCACCCTTATCAGCGCCGAGAACAGCCAAGGGAAGACCGCCACGGCGGAAGCCTTCGAGTTCTTGGTTTCTGGCCAAATAAGCCGTCGTAGCATGTTCGGTGGGGCGAAATCGGAGTACGACAGAGTGCTAACAAACGTCCACCTCGATCCAGTGGAGGACGTGTGGGTAGAGGGCGACTTTAGGTATGGCGATGGCTCCGTAAGAACTGTGAGGCGCTCTCTCTTGAAGGACTTTGACCAATCGAAAGACTGCGAAAGCCGCATAACGATCGATGGAGAGTCAGTCGAAACCTTCGACGCATTCGGCAGTCTGTTGAGTCCGCAGCCAATGCAAGCCCCTGTTCTGCTTCAGCACAACTTGAGATACGCGCTTAGCACCGAACCTCAGAAACGCGCAGAGTACTTCAGTGCAGTTCTCTCATTGGACGACCTCAAGGTCGCGTCTACCGCTCTCCGGGAAGCCAAGCAGCATCTGGAAAACCTTCCTACCCTCGAACTACCGTCGACGTTGAGGGAACTCGCAAACATAGCTCCAGAACTGGCACCTGATGTGAAGGTAGCGCTGAAATCAAAGACGAAAGACTCTCTCCGAAAGGCGATGCATCAGACGACGATCTCGTTTCTCGGTGTCGCGACTGAAAATCTTGACGACTCCTTGGCGACACTGGCGGAGCGAAAGAGAAAGGCAGAGGAGGACGTCTTCCCTTTGCGTTCCATTAGCTTGCCTGTAGAAGAGCTTACGGAGCTGCCTTCGGTAGACACATACTCGGCAGCCGCAACTGAGTACGAGACGAGGCTGGCTGAATCTGGTGAAAGCACAGCGGAACTGGCAACACTATTTCAGGCCCTGGTTCACAACGAGCGGTACTCGGGGATCTCCAAGCCGACGATTTGCCCTGTATGCGAAGATGGCCGACTCACGGTCTCTCGGATTGACGAGATCAAAGCCTCCCTCAAGGGACAATCTGAACTGAATGAGGCTTCCGAAAATCTGGCCACAGATATTCGTGCTCTTGAACGCGACATCAGGGCGTACTCCAATGCGTGGTCAGGGATAGCGCCCGACTGCCTGAACTGGAGCGACGAACAGTGGGAAGCGAACGAGAATCGACTGCGTGAGCTCCTTTCTGGAAGTCAGCACTCAGTCTCCCTTCTAGGGACGAACGGTGTTCGCGAGCGCTTTCAGTCGTTCAAGAGCCTTCTGAAGTCACTGAGGACCGAATGCAAGGACATGCTGACCCGTGCCGAGGACTTGTTGGTCCTCGTGGCCGCTAGGAAGCAGCTGGGGCGTTCGTTGAGCGATGATTTACTGAAAGTGCGCGCGGTGGCAGAGAAGCTGGCTGCAATGTGCGCTGAATCCGAAGGTGTTGTTTCGCGGCTTCGCGATGAACTTGGCGATAAGTTGCTGGCCGTCAAGTTGCCGGGAGGAACGCGTGAACTTCTGCGGCTCGGAGCAAATGTGGACATGTTATGGAGCCAGCTTTCCTGCGAAGCGCGTAGGACAGACGCTAAGCGACGCCTATCGAAGGTCTCGCGAACGCTAAGCAGTGCCGAGAAATCTCTGATCGATCGTCGATTCGATCAGATGGGAGCAGAGATCGAGCGGTGGTGGTCTTCACTTCGACCTTCCGAGCTGATCGGTTTTGGCGGGGTGGAGCGCAGGGCGTCAGGACGCCGATTTGTTAACCTATCCGCAACGATGTCTCCTGCAGAAGGTGAAGCACCCGAGGAACGATCAGCCATCGGCGTGTTTAGCGACAGCCAGTTGAATGCGCTCGGCCTATCGGCCTTCTTGGCACGTCAAGTACTTGCTGGGATCCCCATTGTTATGCTCGACGACCCTCTACCCGGTTTTGACCCAGACCATACGGAAACATTCGCGGACTTGACTCTCGGGCAGCTGATCGATTCAGAAATCCAGGTGATACTTCTGACCCACAACCCAAAGCTCCAAGTCGCCGTGAGGGAACGGTATGCGCACATGGGCATCCAGCACTATCGACTCTCTCTCACTGAGCCATGCGAGGGGACAGAGACAACGGACGAGGGCGACGTCTTTGGTAACTACATGGCCACTGCACAGGACTTGATTGGCAGCAGAACCCTTGGCGGACGCAAAAACGCTTCCCTTCACCTGCGCTGCGCGGCAGAGCGATTAGCTAAGCAAATCATCGCAACGAACCGGACCGAAGACGGCGCCCCAACCCGAGTTTCGGAAGTCAGGGAGAAAACACTTGGAGAACTAGAAAATGAGGTGCGCCCGTATGCTTTGTCGCCCGATGAGCCCGGACGTTGGAGACGCTGGAAGAGCCTGCTAAATCCTGGCAACCACGACAACGATGTGCCATCTTCAGCTGATCTCAAGGTGGTGTTTGGGGATCTCCGCAAGCTGCGGAAGAACCACGAGAAGCATTGGCCAAATGGATTGCTAACGTAGCGCGACTATCATGCCTCGTTAGACCTCCGAATCGAGCGACAACGGCTCGCGTCTCGAAACGTGAAGGTGGAGTGGGCTAGGTTTTGTTCCACTTTACAAACTAGCTATTACAGGCAGATTTTCATAATACGGGTTTGGTTGACGGTTTGTATGGTTATGTTGCGAGCTGGTTGCTCGCGTTTTGATTGTATGTTGTTTCGTATTCGATGGGTGTGAGTTTGGCGAGTCTGCGTTGGCGGCGTTTGCGATGGTATTTGCCTTCAATCCAGGAAATGATCGCTAGGCGTAGTTCTTGACGGGTTTGCCAGGTCTTAGAGTCTAGGACGTTCTTTTGCAGTAAGTACCAAAATGATTCCATTGCCGCATTACCGCCGCAAGCCCCGACCCACCCTATAGATCCTTGCAGCTGGTTGGTTTCCAGCGTGCGGGTAAAGGATTTAGAGATGAACTGGCTTCCTCGATCCGAATGAATAATCACGCCTTGGGGGGGGTAGCCGCGATGCTGGAGCGCCATTTCTAGAGCGTTAACCGCGATACGTGCTTTCATACGCTTGTCGATACTATAAGCCAACGATCCGATTCGACCACAGATCCTTGAACGCACATATATACATCTTTCCCTTCCCTAGTGTGATGCTCGGTAATATCTGTTACCCACACTTGGTTCGGACCAGAAGCTGTGAAATCACGCTTAAGTAGGTCATCATGAACCGGATACCAGCCTTACGGTAGCCTCCCTTACGGCGAATTATCTGTGATGCGACCCCTGCCTTGTTACACAATCTCCATACCCGACGCTCACAAACCATTGGCCGGCCTTGGGATTGGTGTTCATCGTTAAGATCATCGGCAAGTATCCGATACCCGACATAAGGATCTTCACCATGGAAATAGGCCAGCCGCTCAATAAGCGCCCGATTTTGCATTTCGAGTCTAGATATTGGTTGTTTAACCCACTTGTAGTAGTCCTGCCAGCTAATCTTTAACACCCGGCAAGAAAACCGTACCAGGATATGGAACAGGAAACGCTGGGCGGCTAGCTCACGTACAAGCGGGTAAATCATTTTGGGGCAGATTCGCCTGGCTTAAATACGCCGCCGCCCGACGCAACACCTCGTTTCCCATCTCCAACTCACGAATCCGCTTCAAAGCCTTACTTAAATCCCCACCATCAACCGAAGCTGATGATAACGGCAAACCATGCTCAGATAGACGATGATAACGCAACCAGGCCTACAATGTTCCCCGGCCTACCCCCAGATCCCTAGCAACCTACTTAACCGCGATACCCGACTCCACAAGGCTAATCGCATCATTCTTAAACCCTTGGCCTGAAGTAGTCTGGGTTTTCTTTCTAGGTGTTTACCTTGTTTTCCGTTATCGATGGCGATTTATGTCGGCACCAGTACTCTTCCTCGATTTCCTGCGGCGTGCGGGAGTCAAGGTTCTCGTGTAGGAGCACGTGTTCCACCAGGTCACCCACTCAAAGGTCGCGATCCCGACCTCAAGGACATTGTCCCACAAGCAAGCATGGATAAGCTCGTTATTTGTACGAGCCGTTAACATTTTCAGCTAACGCGTTATCCCACGAATCCCCTACACTGCCCGTTGACTCACCAATACCAGCCCGTGTGAGACGCTCATGGTAGACCAACGAGACGTACCGAGAGCCATGGTCACTGTGATGGATTAGATTAGTGGTTGAGTGAGCATTACGGATTGCTTGATTCAACACCTGCAAGGACAGAGCTTCGGTCCGCATCAAGTTCGATAAAACCCATCCCACAATTCTCCTTGAAAAGAACGTCGGTAACAAAAACCGCGTAGACGAAACCAGCACGAGTTTTAACGCACGTAATATCAGCAACCCATAGACCGCGTAGTTCTCTTTATGGGGTTTTGCAGACGAACTCGATGAGTTGCCAATCACGCTTGACTCGAGCCGAGAACTGACAGGCCTTCACCCGCGATACCCACGCGAAGTAATGAAACCTCCCTCACGCTCCTAGTTTAACGTCGCACAAATGAACTCGACCAGAAAACGATCACGATATCCATCAATAAACACGATCATTTACGACGTTTCGAGTCAAGTGCGGAAACGAAAAAAGCCGACGCCAATTTCAAAATCTCGTTACTGTCACGTAACTCTTGACTCTCACGTCGTAACCTAGCGTTTTCAGCGATCACATATTCTTCTACTATCCTGAACGTACCTGAACATCGGGCTTGTTGAACCCACTACCTAGCCGTATGCCAACAGACCCCAAACTTAGGAACAACAACCTCACACGCGACCTGAATCGACGCCCCCTCAGCAAAGATCCAATCCTCAACCAAACGAACCACACAATCCTTCACACCTCAATCAAACTTCTCTAACACAACCCAGATCTTCCCATCCACTCAAACAAAACAAAACCCAGACCACTTCAGTCACGAGCAATAACAGCCAACACCAATCTTGCCAGCCGATCCCAGACTAGCTACCATAAGACTCACAAACTTTTCAATTTAAAACGTAATGGCTCATTAGTGAAGATTCTCATTGGCGTTAAACTCATTAATGTTCTGGAAAGCGACGATGGAATCAATAGGGGAAATGAGACGATCCCTAAATGGGTAATCTAGTGGAAGTGTTTTACAAATTACGGCTCTCAGTCCGGGCTCGAGTCCCCATGCCAAAGCGTCATCAATATTATCTTGTGTAGCTTCCCTCAAATGCTTAAATCCAGAGGCTTCAAGTACGCTGAAGATGCCTTGTGTTCCAGAAAAAGCTGTAGGCTGTCCACCGGTTGTCTGATATCCTCCATTATCTAAAATAAGGCAAAGCATATTTGGAGGGGAAGCTGTCGCGACTGTTGCAACAGCTCCAAGATTCATTAGCAGACTACCGTCTCCCTCAACAGCGACAATCTTACATTTTGACCCAAGGGCCAAACCAAGGCTGACAGGTAACACCATGCCCATAGAACCATATAAAGGCAAAACTACTCCCTCAGGAAAAAGATCCATTGCAAGAAAAGCTGTAGGCCCCAGGTGACATACAACCTGCAAGGTCGTGGAGTGGGTGTTTAGCTTAGTAAACAAGTATTTTATATCAATTGGTTTCTGATTCATTACTATCCCTCAATGAGAACAGCAGTTGGAGCAGATCCAAAACGTGCAGGTAAGGGCTTAGATGATATTTTGCATAAAACATCGATCCCCTCACTTGACGAAGCAGTCACTATTTTACAACCCATAGTTGCAAGAGTTGACTTAACCGCAAAACCCGCAGGAATTTGCGTTGGGTTGCACTCACCGCGACCACCTCTCAACGCTACAGCGATTACGAGTGGAATACCGTATGCAATAACAAGAGAGCCTAATGTGTTCAAAGAAGACATTAGACCAGAAGATTGCATCATCACAAGAGGACGACGTCTTGCTATATACAATCCAGCACCAATAGCAATAGCTTCTTCCTCACGTGAACAGAAGAAGACATCGTTGAGATTAATTAATTCAACCATGTCGTTCAATTCTGAACATGGAACCAAAGGAAAGGAATCGTAGCAATTATTCAGCATATAAGATGGCGAGAGTACAGAATCAAACATGTATCTCACTCCCTGTGACTATTCGGAGTTTCTATAAGAAAAGACATTGCTGTCAGCAGCACAAGGATTATACTTAAGGCATTAAGCGAAGAGGTCAAACCGACTTGTGACAGTAAAAAACCTGCGGACAGATTCGAAAGACCACTACTAATATCATATGATGCTCCGATAGCGGCATTCATCTCTGTTTGTTGCGCTTCTCTATAATGTTCACCTATAAGCACGAAAGAAATGATGAACATGATCGTCATAGCAGAACCCAAAACTATTGAGCCAATAACAACAAATAGTAGCCTGGATCCGAGTGATATAAATACTACTCCGACTGCGATAGAAAGTGATGCAATTTGGTATTGAGAGCTGATGCTAAGTGACCTGGGTTTTATTTTTCCGAAGAATAAGCCTGCGAAAAATCCAGAAAAACTGATTATACTGAGAAAGATGCCAGAAGCGGATTGTTCACCTAGCGATGCTTCAGACCACTTGGTGAGTAGAATACTTAAAGCACCCATCGCAGAGCCAAGACCAAGAATTGGACCAAGAATTCCCCAGGTAGCTCGATTGAGGTAAATCGAGCGGAAATTACTTTTTGGAGATTTGGGAGCCATTGCTGTATCGACTCTTGATTGATTAATTATCAGATCACGAGTAGATACCTCCTTTCTCCCAGCTAAAATAATCAGCGCTGTCGTGCCCATGAATCCGCATAATAGACCGAGCGGAATAGCCCAAAATGCTCCGACAGTAGACCATAGAAGAGCAGTAATCAACGGAGTTATAGCAAACACGAGTTCTTCAGCCACAGAATCAAGTGCATGAAGTGCGCGATTAAAATCGTCGTTTTGAGCAATGCGTGTCCATAACGTTCGTACGAGGGCAGGAGTTGGCGGGACTAACAATGTTCCAATAAACAAAAAAACTACGGCAATATGAAATGGCTGATCAACATAACTAAGAAATGCGCCAAGCGCCATGAATGAACAATATCCGACAGACATAGGAACAATTGTCCTGAGCGGTGAAAACCTCATGATCAGCCTGCCTTTATATGGCGCAGTGAGTGCACCTGCTGCCATCAGCAGCGATGATGCAATGCCAGCAAACATGTACTCATGTTTGCTGGCATATAAAGCGATTAGACCGAATGGCACCAAACCTGCAGCTAAACGACTGAAATTGATCGCTAGAAGCAGTGGTGAAGCTTCACGATCGGAAAGAATCTCTTTGTACATTATCTGCTCACTTTACGCTTTCAAGAGGAGCTGTCCAAAGTTGGAGGATATCTCTAACTTTGCTTTCGACAAAACCTGGATTGACGCTATCGACAATTTCCAGATTTTCCACCGTTACGTTGCCATTTGAAACTCTGGCAGCTATCCGTCCGATAATGTCTTCATTGCTCAGCAGGGGCATGGAAAAGTAGCCAAATTCGCGTTTATGCGCTGGCTTGTAAACTTCGAGCCGATAGTCCTTGCCAAACAGGGCAAGCTGCCGTGGGCGATGCCAAATGAGTGAATCAAAAGGTGAGAGCACCACAATCTGAGAACTGGTCCAATCAAGTTCGTCAACTGCATTGAGCAAGTGTTCACTAACCAGCCAGGTATCTTTAATCCCTTCAATACTGACCGGAATAAAACCTTTTTCATAGCAGTATTCGGCAATTCGTGGGTCTTTCGGGAATCGAAAGTAATCATAAACATCTTTGAGCGTTGCGATGCCCAGAGCATCCAATGCGATATCTACTGTTTTTCGTAGACTTTCCTCAACGCTCAAAACCTCACCAGCTGGCAAATTTGCTTGTTCAGGGGTGCTGTAAATTCTTTGCCAACGTTCATCCCGGCTTACCACAGCCAAGTCGCCAAAGCTCAATAACCATTCGCAGGCGACTTTCACTTCACTACTACGATCCCAGCCGGTGCCGTGAGTTTTGCTCAACATCGCCTGGGTGGCAGGCCCCTCGTCGCGAATCCGCTGCAAAACCTCAGCACCCACTTTCCGATTATATGGAGGCCCAGTAAGACCATTTTTACGAATTAAACTGCGACGCCAGTGAAAAATAGGCCACGAAGACTGAGGGAGCAGCGAATGTGCATGTCCCCAAGTTTCATATAAGCCCGCCGCTGCGTTGTAAAGACCATCAACTTCAGACCGCTGCACTCCCCGGGAAAGAAGCACAATTTCTTGCGAACGCCGCACCGCCTGAATCGAATCAACCTGTACGCAGCCCAACCGCTTCACCACCGAGTCCAAAGAATTGACCGACTCAAGCTGCGCTGGAGCCAACCCCTGCGCCAACACCGCCACTTTACGCGCCATCCGCAGATCAATATTCACAGCATATTTTACTGGCTGGCCTTCGATCATAGTCTCATACACTCACGGCTTATTGGAATCAGACGCGCAACCTCATCCCCTCTTTTAATCTCAACTCGGCGTTTTGGAGCGATAGCGATACTTATGCCTTTAGGCGCAATTCGCTTAAGCGTAGCTGGCGATAATAGTCCTATCTCAACTCCAAGATCCGGCATCAGCGGTGAAGGGATAATAAGGACTCCTACGTCATCCCATTTTTCAACAGTCCATCCCTGCCTCCACTCGATAGTGCCAAGAGCATTGGGAAGGAACATCGATTGTCGACCTGCATCGCTTTCAAACTCATATGAATTTAACCATGGCGGGGGATCGAGAGCTATTGTTGCGTCTCCACGAGTCCAAACCTGACTTTTTCCGACAGCCCGTGCAGAGTTTTCAACAGAAACTCCTCCTGCGACTTCAATTTGCTCAATCGGATAGTTGCAATCTTACGCACAGTTCCATTCGCGTCTTCAAAGACCGACAAGGTTCCAGAGTCTGTGTCCGTGGAGTATATTTCAGTCATGCATTTTCCTTCGTCTGACCTAGCTATTAATGTTACCTACACTATCATACATATCATTCAAGCGGTTAAGTGCCAGGTGTGTTACCCAGAAAGTATTCCTTGTCTTTGGCACTTGGGGTGCACCATTACAAGATACCCTCACCACTGATAAGGTTGGCTCCGATGATCCATTCATTTTATCTATCCCGCCGAAGTAATAAGCACCATTTGCACCAGGCACGAAGAAAATACACCAAGCATGCACCCAAATGCGCCAGCCTAGAGAAATTTGCATCACCCAGCAAGCCTTTGCACCAAGCAACCCGCTTTGTATTAAAATGAACGTCTAAGTCTCCACTATCACGTCGCATTTGATAAGGTCGGCGTTGCGTTTGGCGAGTATGCCCTTGGGGGGTCTAAAAATCGGCGAGCGTTGGCGAGTTCACATTTTGCCTAGTCAGAGCGTTGGCGGGTTCATGTTTCTTGACTGGATCTAGTTTTGGCGGCATAAGAAAACCCGCCCTCAAGTGAGGCGGGCATGGCGACACGAAACAGGTCTACAGGTTGATGGTGACCCGGCGGCCGTCACGGAAGAAGAACTCGATACTTCCGGTGCCAACAATGGCGTGGTCGATCAGGGCCGTCCACTGGGTTGGCTGAAACTCACTGATCGGTTGGCTGGCAAGCTGATCGAATGTGGCCAGTAGTGCATGGTGTTTTGCTTGGCGTTCTGTAATCTGCGCCTCCAGGGTCTTCAATCGGTCGGCAGCCTGGTTGTAGTCTTGCTCGATTCGTTGGATCTGCTTGGCGTATTCGTCTTGGTCGGTAGCGACGTGTTGGTTGTGAGCCACCATTGCGGTGAACGCTGTTTCTAGTTCAGCCTGCCGCCCGGCTAATTGACAAGGAGCGGGGGGGGATAGCGTTCTTGCCATCGGTCTATTTTTTGAAAGGCGAGGTGGGTTTTTATGTCTAAGAAAACTGTTGCTATTGCTAGTGCTGCATTGTTGGCAGCTAGTTTGGTTGTTCCTGGTGCGGTGAAGTCGGTTGCGGCTCCTGAACAACCAACTCCTGAACAACCTAAGAATGATGGTAAGCAGAAAGCTACTGATAAGAAGTCTGCTGATAAGAAGATCGTTAAGGGTAAATTACCGAAGACTGGTGTTAACCGTTAAATTTTGTAAAGTTATTGCTTCCTACGGACTTCGAGCGGCCACATTTATAACCACACCCAGGAAATTGAGGTTTTGAGAGCCTGTACTTATGGAGTAGCCTAGGTGCCAACATGACCGATTCCGCTACCCATCAAGGTGGGAGTCCAGGGCCGGTCTTCGTCTATCTCAGATACCGATCACGGAGTTCAGCCGGTGGTGCAGGCCAAACAATTCAAAACGTATTCAGAGCAAGTTGACCTACTGCGCTCACGCGGCA
The DNA here is from genome assembly GCF_031456295.1 of Arcanobacterium hippocoleae. Classification (NCBI taxonomy): domain Bacteria; kingdom Bacillati; phylum Actinomycetota; class Actinomycetes; order Actinomycetales; family Actinomycetaceae; genus Arcanobacterium; species Arcanobacterium hippocoleae. The sequence continues at coordinate 1,113,760 of NZ_JAVDUJ010000001.1, read as the reverse complement.
TGAGCATCGTCGATCAAGCACGCAACGAGCACACCTAGATCGGTATGTCCTATGCGTGTGGATATGAAATAATGCGTGTGGATATGAGGGGTTGGAAGGCAATGAAGCAATTACAGGATCAGCACAGTGTGCTTTCTAAAGTGGCAACCTTGATGATTTTCATTGCAGGCGCTCTCGCCACGGCTATTGGCACATTCGAAGCCCTGAACCAGCCAGTGTTACCGCTATGGTCAGTTTCCGTGGCTTTCTTATTCCTCATCGCAGGGTGCGCATTCGCAGGAAAGAGAATGGCGGGCGTGAGTGCCCCGTGGGCGTATCTCGTCGATTTAGCCGTATCCGTGCTGATCGGTTTTACTTGCATGGCGATACAAGAACACGTCGCCAACAACATGTTGGGCGTGAGGATTTGGCGTTTTATTCTTGTGGGCGTCATGTTTTTCGTCGTGTCGGGATATTTCTACAAACGCCACCCATCAGCACCCCAGCCTGTGAGTGAAGAATCCACTGATCAACAGTGACGAGCTAGAGCGCATGGACGTGCTCATCGAGAAAAATTCCTGGCAGGCGTAAAACTTGTGCTTCCCGCATTTGGAGTACGAATACTCGAAAATGGCCATGTTGCTGCTTGCAAGGAATCTTGATCTGCTATTCCATGCTTGCGAGCTGAGTTGTGGATAGAAATGCTCATGCCAGCTAACAGCGAAGCTACAATATCACCATGCAAGCTGAGCCTCGACGGACTATTAACAGCAACTCGCACACTAGATTATTTTTGCTAAAAATTTTCACAACAATAAGCTTTTCATTAGGGTTAATTTCGCTAGTAATTGCAACATTCCCAAGCTTCATATTGACGCGAACCTTGAGCACAGTTTTTCCATTTGCTCCACAATGACGCAGGCCGAGCGAAACGGGAGCGTGGCTCACATTTCCGAGGCAAAGGAAATTGTTGACGAGGGCGCTGTGCGTCCGAGGAACACTATCACCTCGCATTTGATAAGGTCACTGTTGCGTTTGGCGAGTATGCCCTTGGGAGTCTAAAAATCGGCGAGCGTTGGCGAGTTCATGTTTTGCCTAGTCAGATGCCGATTTTAGGCGAAAAAGAAAACCCGCCCAAGAGGACTTCGAGCAGCCATATTTATAACCACACCCAGAAAACTGAGGTTGCGAGAGCCTGCACTTATGGAGTAACCTAGGTGCCAACATGACCGGTTCCGCTACCCATCACGGTGGGAGTCCAGGGCCGGTCTTCGTCTGTTTTAGATGCCGATTACGGAGTTCAGCCGGTGGTGCAGGCCAAACAATTCAAAACGTACTCAGAGCAAGTTGACCTGCTGTGTTCACGCGGCATGAGCATCGTTGACCAAGCACGCGCTAAGTGCCAAAAATCGTTGCTTATGGCGGCGTGTCGTGGTTTATGTTGATTGTCGTGCCCAGCCTTTTTGGATGTGGAGGCCGTCTTTCCAGGGTGTGTGGGTGTTGATGGTGGTGTCGATTTCTACGGGTCTGTCAGAGTCTTGTGGGGTGGGTTTCACAACCGGTGTGATGGTGTTGTTCTCGAAGGTTTCTAAGGGTTGTGGGTCGATTGAGTGGTGGTAGAGCCAGTAGTCGATGGCGGTGAGCATACGTTCTTGTGACAAGCCTCGGTGAGCATGGAGGAAGGCTTTTAAGGGCGAGTTGATGCCTCCTTCGAGCGGGTTTGTTGTTGCAGCGAGTGTGCTTGTCACGTCAAGATCAGGGTCAAGAAAGGTGAATAGAACACCGCTTTTGATGTATGTATCGAGAGATTTTATGATGCGTCTGGTCTCGTAGTGTGTTTACCACCATTTCTTATTGTTTCTTGCGAAAGCAGGAATATCACTAGCGGATACGTCGCTGCGGTAGGTTTTCTCTTCTAACCATTCATCATAGAGTGGTGGAATGCGGCGAGTTTCTTTTCCCAGGTGATCGCTTCTTCGGTGGTGGTGATTCGGGTTAGGTCAAGGCCGAGTTGGCGTAGAGCCTTGTGTTGATCGGTTTTCGGGTTGATGGTTGTCACGCGTCGAATATTGCGTTGGATATGGACTAGGCAGCGTTGAATATGTGCCTGCGGCCAGCATTGTCTAATCGCTCCTAGTGCTCCTTTAGCCCCATCAGTAACGACTATGATCGGGGGCGGGAGTACGTGAAAGTAGAGCCGTGTAGGAGGCTTTGTTTTCTCGTTGGCATAGTTGATAAGCGATCACGCCCTCAGTAGTGGAAGCGATCAGGACGCACCAACCGTAAGCGGTGTATGTGCCGTCGAGAAAGACCTAATCATAAACCTCGCCAGTAACCTGCCAGATCGGGCAGGTGTCCCAACACCAAGCGTGTTCACTTTCCCACGTGGTTAAGGACTGTCCTTAGACTCGCCTGGGCGCGGTGTCAGTGACATAGGCAAGGAACTGGCGGAACTGGCCCTGGTGTTGTTGCCGGTGATCGCGCGATGTTGAACTGTAGCGGCAATCGGGGCAATACCAGCGCCTGGTACCTGATTTGTTCTTCCCGTTTTTCTTCATCGACTCCCCGCATAAAGGGCATGTGCGAGCGCGTTGACTACGAGTTTTCACCCCAAGTACATACACCACGCAATGTCAAGAAAGGTAACACTTTTAACCCCGTAACCTAAAAGACCACGACTTTACCCTGACACGGCAACGGAAAATCCAATCTTAAGCAACGAATATTGGCGCTTAGCCCGCAACAAGTGAGTAAGATACGGGTGTGGCGAGCGCTACTAAGGTGAGCGGCAATTGAGCATTGAGCGTCAGGCGCGTGAAGAACTCGCTAGTTTCAAGCCTAGATGGCTGAGCTTGATTCGAGGGGAAGATGGCGTTGACACCTTCGGCTTCATGTACGATAGCAGCATGGCTTTTTGGCATGTCTCGTGAGAGAAAGCGGTTAAAACTGCGCAGCTGTGTTATTACATTGATGCAAAGGTATGGTTGCCGCTAGCGCAGCTAAATGCTTAATTGAGGCAGTTCGGAATCGTCTTGCACTACACCAGATTTTGCTGCCGTAAAAGCTAACTCGCAGCGATTCGCGCATCCCGTGGCGGTCAATATCTCGGAGGCATATGTGCGTACCGAGTTTTCAGTGAGCCCCAGCTGGCGCGCAATGGCCTTATTAGTGAAGCCTTGTGCTATCAGCTCAAATATAGGCCGATGTCGATCCGGCAAGTTATGGACTGCTTTAACGAACTCAGAGAATTCTTCCTGGCGATGTTTGTGTGCAAGGTAGTTAGCCGTCACTAGTTGAATAGGACGCGGTCCAAGCACGGTAGCCCCTTCGTGCGCTTGTAGTATTTGTTCAATTAGACGAGAGAATCGAGTGTCTTTAGTCAGAAAACCACGAACTCCTAACTCTAATGACTCGGCTAAAGAGCTTTCCCTTTCAAAAGCGGTGAGCATCACGATAGTAATCGTAGGAAACGAAGCTTTCAATATTCGCGCTGTGCTCACTCCGTCTAATACAGGCATATTTACATCTAACAGCGCCACATCTACGGGCTTTTTGGCGAGGATACTCAACGCTTCAGCGCCGCTGGTTACCGTAGCCACAAGGTCTACTCGCGGATCACGGCCAAGTAGCGCCCCAAGGTGTTCGAGCACAATCTGATCGTCATCTGCGAGAAGCACACGGACAGCAGAGTTCATCATCGCTCCTCCTGTGCTGGAATCTCGCCGTATAAAAGCCATCGATTTTTGAAACGCATATATTGCACCATGCCTCCTGATTCCTTGAAATGAAATTCGAGGTTTTGCAGGCCAAAGCCACCGATAATACTGGGTTCCGGATTATCTGCAATGGGATTACTTAGGGTAGCGCTCACGGCGCTTTGCTCGCCTACAGAGATCAACATTGATGCGCAGGCTCCCACAGGGGCGTATTTAAGGATGTTTGTCACTCCTTCACTAATAAGTAGCCTAAGCAAAGCCTTTTGTTGGTCGCTAAGCTCGCTATCGAGATTGTCCGGCATCTCCACTTCGAGTGTTATTTCCCGCGTATTGAGCATTCGTTGCGCCAATTCGATTGTGGAGGCGAGATGTGCACTGGCTGCGGGAGGTTGGCGCATGTCCAGAATTACAGGGCGGACTCGCTGAGATGCTTGAGAAGCGATCTCTGCAAGGTCTTGGAGCTCAGACTGAAGATCCGTATGCTTATCTGCTAAATTCTGCGCTGAAAGCGTGATTCGCACGAGATCTTTGGCTACTGTGTCATGCAAAAGAGTAGCTAGCTCTCTGCGCACATGGGCACTTGCTGCTGCAGCTTCTTCATGCGCTTTTTGTGCTTCCTCTGCATAACGGGTATTTTTGGCGTGCTCTGCTCGAAGCCAGAAGCCCAGACCGAACACTATAATCGCGCCAGTTACTGCGGAAATCAGCTGTTCGGCAAGCGAAGCAGAAGAGAAAACAGCTGCTGAATAAGCAAGCGCTATTTCTGCGGTTATATAAATCGCAAAAGCGGGCAAAATCCACCCGTGTACCACCCAGCTCACGGCAATTATGTATATGCCAAAGATTAGGAAAGAAAAGTCATTTCCCACTGGGGTCACGGCACAAATAATGAACTCCGATAGGTACACGATTTCGAAGGCGAATCCGTAGCGTCCGCCAGCAATGAGCGTGCCTATCATTAAGCCTGCTATAAGTATGGAGTAATCACTGCGGTATTCACCTGCAAGCCAGATGCTTAGCTCCAGTGCGAAGACAGCAACAGCAGCGCCAAAATATGTAATGGTTCTAGGCGTTCTTTTCGTCAGTGGGATTGATCGCACCCACCCCTTGTATGTAGTAGGCTCTGCTGAGGTCATAGACTAATTATTCCCACAGAATGGCATAGAAGAAATTAGCTTACATATAAATAAATTCATTGCTAGATTGGTATCAGGTTCGAAGAAGCGTTCATAAAGCTCAGTCGTGCTAGGTGGAGAGTCTTCAATGCGATTTGGAGATAGCACCTTCGGTATTTCCAGTAGCAACATGAGCGCGACAATTACGGCTATCGATATTCTCCTCACCATAAACCATCATCCTCCAAATCGTATAGCCACTGTTCTCACGAGTATACCGGACAGAATCACCTTCGCAGACCCATATATCAACAAAGATCGATACGAATATGCTTACATTTTGCGATTACATTCCGCTTATGCTAAATGGTTGTATAGAAGTGGCTGTTGAAAATCACAGCTAAATGGTACGGCTCTATCAATAAGGGATGTCTGATTTCCCGTTGATGAGCTATTGCATGAGCAGAAAGCGGTAGCGCACATGGGTGCTGCGTTCAAAGTAATACAGCTACTTGCCAAATACGGTAAGACCGCCGTTAAGTGGGCTTGGGATCATCTTGCAACGATTCTCGATTGGCTGGCAAGAGGCGAAGCTATCGAATGGATAGTTGAGAAGATTAAAGGAATCGTGGGTGCAAAATAGCTTCCGCAGTATGGCAGGTGGTGTGCGAACAAGATGCTGTGCGCATTCCACCTGCCATTTCGAGTAGCGCTTTTCTTTGCAAAACATTCGAATATATTCATTGCGCGCCGTGGTTGCTGATAGCAAACTTATGCAGTTGCGTGCTTGGAATCATGAAAGGAACAAGATGAACTTTAGATCAAAGCTCGCGTGGGCGCTTGCGGGATTCGTGGCTATTGCAACTGGCTTATTTACCTATTATGTGGCTAATCAGGTATCAGCATCAGTAATAGCTGAGGTCAATGCTACGGCCAGCGAGGGACTCATCGCTTTGTGGATCTTCACGATTGGAACAGCTTTGGTGGCCGGTGCAATCGTGCTGCTCCTCGTAGCGTATCTGGCTGGGCGCAGGAGTGCACATCTCGAAGGCACTGATTCAGGACTCTGAGCAAACGCAGGAAATCACGGTTATGAGATCGTTAATTGATTACTACGCGTCGCTTCGCAGCCAGAGAGCCTTCTTGCTGCTCATTGCTCTCATCTCACTGGGCGTCACTGCTTTCCGAGCTAGTGATCGATGGGAAGCACGATCGCTACTTGCCGTAGTTGACACTACGCCCATGCTGCTGGGGTTGATGGTGGTCGTCGTGGTGTCAGGGGTGTGGAGCGCTGGCTCGCTGAATTATTATCTGTTGCGGTATCCAAGCGGAAATCAGGTATTCGCGAAGGTGGTGCTGGCTGCGGTCATTTATGCCGAGGCCGCTGCCATTGCCGTCTTTGCACTCTCAGCAACTGAAGCATTTCTCATTTCCTTGGTGCTAGGCGAATCTTTTTCGGCGATGACGCTAATTCAGGCGTTGCTGCGGTTACTGCTCTTGGTGGGGCTGTTTGCGTTTTTTGCAGCAGGCATAGGATTTTGCGGCAAATCTGTGGCAGCTTCCACGATGCTTTATGTGCTGCTTGTGTGGCTCATGCCGGTGCTTTTGGTGAGTTTTTCGCTACTTAAAGACGGCTTGGGAGATCTCCTCTCCCAATATTCGCTCGCTTTTCTCACTATCAAAATACAGGCAGCAGCATCAGTATCTTTGCTTTCCGCTACGGCAATTTTCGCACTGTGGGCGTTGGCAGCTCTTGCCCTGGGGGCTATTAGATTCCAAAAGGAGCGGTAATTGCACATGATTGCTGTGAAAAGTGTGAGTAAAGCGTATGGAAGTACCCAAGCACTAAGTGATGTGAACTTTGCTGTACCGCATGGCTCTATTACTGCGCTACTTGGCCCGAATGGTGCTGGCAAAAGTACCCTCATGCGCATAATTTGCGGGCTGGAAAATCCCGATTCGGGCACGGTTTCGATAGCGGGCGAAGCCTTAAATAAGTTGAAACGCCCGGTGCAGCAGATAGGGGCAATGCTGGATCCCACTTGGCTCGATCCACGACTAAGCTGTGCGCAGTTTTTGAGAATCCAATCATCGCTATTGGGGATTGCCGACAGCCAAGCGAGCGTGGCGAGGATGCTCGACAAGGTGGGTTTGCCTGGTGTGGCTCGTAAGCAGGTAGGAGATCTATCTTTGGGGATGAAGCAAAGGCTCGCACTTGCTGCTGCACTACTAGGCGATCCGCAGCTTTTGATCCTAGACGAACCTGTGAATGGACTCGACCCGCAGGGTGTGAAGTGGATTCGTTCTTTGTTGATGAATTTTCGTGAGAGTGGTGGCACTGTGCTCATCTCTTCACATCTGATCTCTGAAGTTCAGCTAATCGCTACTCATATAGCAGTGATTAGCGCGGGTAGTTTGCGTTATTGCGGACCGGTAGAAGCTCTTGAGCAAGATAGAGCGGCTGCTCAGTTTAGTGCTACAAGCCAGAGTGCCAATGAGCAATTATTGGGTGCCTTACAATCGTTGAGGCGTGATCTTCATTTTTCTATTGACGATAAAAGCGTGACTGTGCAGGGGTTTTCTTCGCAAGAGGTATTCACTATTGCAGCAAAGCGAGGCATAGTGCTCACTAGTCTTACCCCCGTATTTCGTTCCCTTGAGGAGAGTTACTTCAGCTTGGTAGAAGAAGGAAAGGAATCGTTATGAACGCCGCGATACGGCTGTATCGCATCCCCGATAATTGGCACCGCCGCTCTCTTGCGCGAAACCTCGTTGGTATCCTTGTTTTTTCAATTGTGCTTGGGTGCGTATCTTTGTGGCCGACTACATCTCGGTATTCACTTTTGTGCACGCTTGTTTATTCCTTAATTGTGCTACTTTCGTGCTGTGACGTATTTGTGCTAACTCCGATGGCCATGAGACATACCACGGTTTACATTAGTGATGCTGAGCTCTCGATTAATCGAGGTAAGACTTGGTTGAGAGTTACTCGGATTCCAAGAAAACGGATTAACTCCGTGCGACTATCCCAATCGCTGTTATCTCGAAAATACTCACACGCTAGGCTGGTCGTGACAGCCACGACTGCCGTGATAGATTTACCTATTCTCAGCCTCGCAGATGCTCAACAAATTGCTGACGAGATCGCTTCTGGATGATGAATAGTTTAAAGTTTAGGAACTCTCGGCGACTCATTGTCGGAAATTTGCTACAAGCCTGTAAAACTGGGGTGCCTGTTTCTGTCACGATTCTAACTCTTATGCTAGCTTGCCCACCGAGTGTTGATAAGTGGCTATCTGTGTTACTAATCTACTATTTATTCACGCGTGTGTACGTCATTTTTTATGATTGGTGTGCGTATAGCTACGAAGTTGATGAGGTAGGAGTTCGGTCTATTCGTAGTTTTGTTGCTAAGAGCAGCGCATGTATTCGATGGCAAGATGTTGCGTCTATTTCAATATCTAATGATTTAATCCTTCGCTTGTGCAACATTGTGCGAATCGAGATTTCAGCTAAAGGCAGTGGCGTAGAGCCAATATGCATCTATGGAGTGGATTCCAATATTGCGCAGATTATTGATGAATGGCAACGCTCTTGTCTAATGAGAGCGTGGGACAGTGATCCTAACGATCTTGCGCCAAAGTCTGATTCCTGTCGAGTATTAACGGCTGGTTTAACGCCATGGGAATGTGTAGGCATTACGTTTAGCCATCTGTATTTCTTACCATTACTGTCTTTGGTATTTGGGTGTTTTCAGTTCTTTTTTCTGGGCGAGCAGTATTCGCCGGATATGCTGGCTAGTGTCCGCATCTTCTTCGGACATTTTTCTATCGTAGAGCAATTTGCGGTGGTGTGTTTGGTAGTTGCTATTGCGATTGTATTGGAATCGGTGATCGTGTGGCTGGGCTTTTCAAACGCTCGATCTGAGATTGAAGGACGGCAAATCCGATACTCGAAAGGGCTAGTGGCAAGCGGCGTTCAGTCTATCCCTATCGATGAAGTGGAAGTGATTACTATCTCCCAAAACCCCCTGATGGCTCTACTAGGTCGATTTAATGTCGCAGTACTGGGTTTTAACTTTGCATCAAAGGATTATTCTTCGGGGCGGATTGCTACTTTTGTAAAGTATGCTCAGCTACAAGAGATTCTAGCTGTTTTTAACGTTAACGATTTTAGTTTTCATCGTGGGAAGTGGACATACTTAATGCGCTTAATGGTTTTTGCTGCGGCCACGTCGGGAGCGTTTTTAATGTTAGTGTTTCTATGTGGAAATAGATTTGCGCTAGTTATTACCCTAATGTCAATTGTAGTAAGCTATGCGTTTTTTAATCGCTCGCGCACTTTTGATAATCGTTGCGCTGACACTCAATGGTTGTATATAGAAAAAGCGTATTTAAGGCTAAAAGGTGTTTATTTGCGGACTTCAGAGCTTCACCCTCGATATGAAGTTGTGTTAGCAACTAATACTCGTAAGCTGATAAAGCTTACGGTCATTAGTTTTTTAGGGCGAATGGTACATAGGCGCTTTCTTTGGCGTGTCTACTGGCCTAGATCACGACCCTGAACGGGCACCTTCGATTCGAACCTGTCGGAAATTCCGACAGGTTGCCTGCTCGTCTAGCTCTGCCTCGTCGTAGATGTTGCGAATGTGGTCAACGATGTTTGTTCGAGAGGACTGGAACAGCTCGGTCATCTGCGTCTGAGTTAACCACACTGTCTCACCCTTAAGACGCACCTCAATAGCAATGGCACTATCGGAGTTGATGAGTGCCATCGTTGGACATTGAGACCTCACCATGTTGCAGTATATTTGTGCTAGTCACACGCGTGGCAACCGTCCGTAGCAGGTAGGAAACCCCGCGTAGCCGTGTAGTCGGTTGCGCCTACCGCCGGATCTTTAGATGCTAATAACATCAAACCGATTAAGGGAGGGCTGACTATGGCACTGGCAGATCGCATTAGAGAATGCCGCACTAACCTCGGGTTTTCGCAGGCGGAACTCGCCGAGAGAATTCATGTCTCAAGGCAAGCGGTCACGAAATGGGAATCCGGCAAGGGATATCCAGATATCGATAACCTCAAAGCCATGTCAGTGTTGTTTGCCGTCAGCGTTGACTACCTGCTTGACGAAGAACCCGGCCCAATTACCGACGCGAAGATGCGCGTACCCATTGATCTGGACAATTTGACTGCCGAGCACACTTCCACCGGAGCAAAACATGCCAAGTACGACGTAGCAGTTCGTCAAGTGTTCCCAACCGCAATCATCAAGCCACTGCGACACAGGCGCAAGAATACGAAATCTGAGTCAGTGATTGAATGGATCATTTCCGCTTTGAACTATTTCATAATCGACGTCTTCGGAATTTTCGATCTTAGAGACCGTCTAGAAAAGCTTAATGAGCGCTATTACCTCGTCGAGGAAAAGAATCGTCAACTCCTTGCAACCGTGACACCAGAGGCCGTCATCGCCGAAGAACTCAGTCACCGTGTGGACAAGAAGTTCCGAGTTGGTCAAGACGCCTACCGCGTCGTCAACCGCACAATCTGATCGCAGAGAGCAACGACAAAGCCCACAGTGCACGGCGTTCACTGATCAGATGGGTCAATTACCTTGTTTGAATCGGCGTTTTTGCACGCAAGGGGTCCAGCCCGCTGAGGAACCCGAGCGCGGTAGAGATTGCCATCCTCCTACTCTCTCCGGGATAATCGAAAAAGCACTTTGTCATCATCGAGAGGAACTAACGATGGGTAAGTGGATACATCAAGCGCAAGAAATCGAGCGATTACGCCGTGAAAACCAACGCCTCGTGGCGCTCTTAGCGCAGTTGCAGGCTCGTCTCGGTGAAGAAGCAGACGGTTTTGATCTGTACGGTGTGTCGACTGAGGAGCGGCGCCTTGTTGCCTCGGGACACACAGTAGCGGCTATCAAGACTTACCGTGAACGAACCGGTGCCGACCTTCTGACAGCCAAGAACGCCATCGACTCTGTGGAGATGAGTGATCGTCACCGACCTGGCACACATTTACGGTATTAACCCGCAATCGCTCCCCCGGAAAAGTGTCCGTCGTCCTAGTACGCAGGCGAGTGAGAGCCATAATCCTATTGCACATAAAAAGTGACAATATTAACATCGATGTGTAGGGTTATCTATCCAGCCAAAGGAGACTACCATGAGCAACGTTCTAGAGCTACAGGCACTGAAGGTTGCGGGGGGCAACAAAGCCCGCATCAATTTTCTCGACAATCTCCGTCTTCGGATGCGTCTGGACTATGCTCATGCCGATGAGCTCGGTGTCGATTGCGGTTTGCTGATAGAAACGAGGTTAGTATGATCTCCAGGAAAAAGTGGCTCCTATTAGGCGTCAGCACTGTGGCCATAGCTTCCATAGCATGTGGCGTTTGGTTTTTCATCATCACAAATATGGCCGATGACTTCCAAGAGAGAAACGCCGAGAAGGAATGGATTTATCAGGATATCAACAACGGCGATGAACTATCGGCCGATTATCTATCCAAGGACACCCTTTATCTTTTCAGCACCAACGATGCAATTCGAAGTTCCTACGACTTCGAACAATGTCGCGTGGGCTCAACCATCTTGAGCAAGATTGATACGCATTTCAATCTTCCCTCAAAAAACGGTCAGGCACTATTCTTGGTGGGACAATTCAAGCAGTTCGTTGACGTAAGGGAAGACTCACCGAGAAGGCTCTCTCTAACTTGCAATAATTATCCCAAGGGAAACCAATTGGGACTCGGATACATGAAGGAAGATCGATAAACATTGTACTCAACTTTCGTTAGTCGGTAGGTGCACTTTCTGTATGTTTTGGTTAGAAATTGCTTCCTGGATTCAAAAAGCAGCACCTAAAAGTTCGTGTTTAATCGACTTAAGATTACGGAACGTTCGCCCACCAAGAACCTGATTCGTCTTTTGATAGGTAAACGAAGATTTCCTTTTCCGGAGTGGTGGAAATGATTATAGTAAAATATTGGATTTTTGAGGTGGTTTCTCGCCCTAGCATGCGTGATCTATGTGGCCGCTTAACTGGGTGTGCGATCCCTTGCTCAGAAGGTGACGGGCGTGGGTGGCTACGGCCTTGACGCTGTGCTGAGTGTGCCGTTGGGAATGTTGTTCGCAGCAAAAGAGTTCGTTCTTCCCGTCACCGAATGGGGATGGTCGATGTTCTTCAACGGCGTGTTCATTGGATTCTTTGGCATCTTCCTTTCTGACTACTATTACCGACGCCACCCCGAAAGGACACGGTAGATGACGCCTAGCGACAACACGTTGTTTGATGCTGATGCGGTTGAAGTTCTGATCGTTGAGCATGAATGGCATTATCTCGATATCGTGCCTTTCACGTTTACCAACCCCGCAAGCATCGCCTACGTCGATCATCTTGAATCTGGCGAGCACCTCGATCGTTTTGCTCGTAAGGTGGCATTCGTTTACCTAGGACTGGCGTTCGAATATGGCGGGCAGATCTATATCGGTGATGCCTCATGTTTCCTCGACACCCACCCACAGTTACGGGCGAATCAGAACATCACGGCATTAGATCCTGCGTTGATTGAGCGCATCATTGTAGATGTGATCGTAAGCATGTGCGGCACTATCACCATTATTGTCGAGGATTTGAAGGTGCTTATTGACATCTCGGGTGGTTTCCAAAATGCCGTCTACGGCGCGAACAGTCAATTTCTCAACCACCTGAAACTACTCGCTGGCAGTCAAGGACTGTTCCTCAAACACTATGTCAACGGCACGAGAACCCTACTCTAAATTCCCGCCGGTATGAGGCAAGATTGGCGGGTGAGCGGTTGATAAGCCGTGGGTCAGTGTTGACGAGCAGATCGCCATCCTTGTCCGGCGTAGTTTAGCGGATGCTGCGAGTATCGGCGGGAAATGAGCAGGATGCGGATTGCCAGTTGTTTGACATCCCCATGCACTGTCGGGGTATGATGGTGCTAACCGTTCAGCCCGCCTCGACCTTTGGTCGGGAGTGGGCTGGATCTCTTTACAGGATGGGTGGTTGTGTTGGGTAGACCGGTCAAGCAAGCAGCCACAACCGCTTGGCATATTGAGCTGTTGCGCTCTCGCGGGATGGATGTTGATGCCGACTTTGCAAGCCAATGGCTGACTTACGTCAGCTACTACCGCCTATCAGCATATTGGTATCCTGCCCGAGTACTTACACACGACGGGAATAGAGACGATAGTTTCTGTTCGGGTACGCGTTTTAGTGACGCGGTCGAGTTATATGAGGCAGACCGGAAACTGCGGGCACTCGTCCATGACGGTATGGAACGTATCGAGATTGCTATGCGTACCCGTCTCGGAGAAGCCTTAATCGCCACTGATCCTTTTGCCTATATGGATTCACAACGTTTTCGCCTAACGTTTAACCATCAACAGTGGATTATGGTAATCAATAAACGCATCGCGCGTGCAGGTAGGAATAATGAAGCTATTAAGCATTATCGCGATAACTATGATGGGCAGTATCCGTTTTGGGTGCTAGCTGAGGTGCTTGATTTTGCTGACATCTCACGTCTCTACGAGGGGTTACCTGCATCTGACCAGCGTTCAATTGCTGAGAATATGGGCATTACCATTGACCTAGCAGCTTTATCGAAAAATCAGCAGCGTAAAGCCAAACTACAATCACCGCTCGTGCGCTGGATGGAACAATTGACCATTGTCCGTAATTTTTGTGCACACCACGCAAGACTGTGGAATAAATCCTTCGCCCCTGCGCCTACTGCAGCTTTGCGAACACTTCCTCAATTCCAGAACCTACCAGCAGGGCAAAGCGAGCAGATGTTCGGGGTTCTTACTGTCATGGCCGGCCTTATTCGCATCACATCACCTGGAACAACATGGCCAGACAAAATCACGAATCTCATCAATCATGAATTTTTAGTAAATCCTCTTGTTACCCCGGCCAGTATGGGAATACCAGAAAACTGGAACCGCAGCTTCTAAACCCTACTCCTCGCGATAGTAGCTGCATTCGTACCCGTCCATCTCCAATAGCTCCAGCAACGCTCCCTGCAATTCCACCTGAAACACTTCCGATAGGGGGAGGGAGACCCTCGGTGTGCTCATAGGGATCGGGTTATCTGAGCGGGATTTTTGAGTATTAGCCCCTTATTTCAAACCGGCTCGGAGTGTGTACATAACGGTATGCTCCATTTTATGCACACAGGATAGAATCGAAGGGGATTGAAAATTTGCCGTATCTATCCAGCCTGGGAAAAAGCATATGTTGACCGCATCGAACGTCACGTTCTGGCGCAGCGAAATCATTCCGCTATCGTAATGTGGTCGTTGGGAAATGAATCTGGCTATGGGTGCAATATCCGCGCAATGTACCGCCGTTGTAAAGAACTTGATGCTATTCGTCCAGTTCATTATGAAGAAGATCGAAACGCAGAAGTTGTAGACGTAATTTCAACAATGTACTCTCGTGTATCGCAAATGAATGATTTTGGTGAATTTCCCCATCCGAAACCGCGTATTATTTGCGAATATGCACATTCGATGGGAAATGGTCCGGGTGGTTTAAGTGAATATCAGGAAGTTTTTCAAAAGTGGGATCACATCCAAGGACATTTCGTTTGGGAGTGGGCAGATCATGGCGTGCTGGTAAAAAACGAGCACGGTCAGGAAACGTATTGCTACGGTGGAGACTTTGGAGACTACCCAAACAATGGAAATTTCTGCGTTGACGGTCTTGTATTCCCGTGGCAAGAGCCTTCACCTGGGCTAACAGAGTACTCGTTTGTGATTGCCCCGCTTAGTTTTACATTTTCTGATAATCAATTGCGGGTTACTTCCCGAAAATGGTTTACAGAGATTTCAGGCATCGATATTCGTTGCAAGATTACTTGTAACGGAATTGAATTAGCTGCTTGCAAACTTGTTTTACCTATTCTTAGCCCAGGAGAAACGCACAATTTTTCCTTAGCTGAACTCATTTCAGAAGCGCAGGCAGCGCCGCAGAAACAAATCAACAATCCGGAAATGTGTAGATTCGATTTGTCAGTGCAAGCCGTATCGTCAGGCGGAGATCGCTGGCATCTCCCTGACGCAATATTTGCGCAGGATCAGTTTACATTAGCAGCGGATCAATTCATCAAGCCTGCCCCGAAAAGACTTTCGCAGGCAGGAAAAATCACAGTTGATTCAAAGAATCATATCCTCAGTATTTGCCATCCATCTTTTATCGCGCGATTCGATCAGATTACTGGCAAGTTGATCTTCCTTGGCAGTGAAACGGAAAACATCTTCAGCAGTGCGCCTGAGATACGTTTTTTCCAGCCGCTTATCGATAATCATCAACAGGAATACGATGAAATCTGGAAACCGCGTCTGCTTGATCATCTGCAAGAATCCACTCGTGGATTTACTTATCAAGAACATGACGACGGTGTAACTGTGAATGTGGAAGCCGTCGTCGCTCCGCCAACTTTTGATTTTGGAATGCGTTGTGGATATCAGTGGACTTTCGATAATTGCGGCAAAATCACATTGCACATATCGGGAAGCCCTTACGGAGAATATGCCGATATTATCCCGCGAATTGGGGTAAGTTTCGCTCTACCGAAAGAATTTTCCCAAATAAATTATTCTGGTTGCGGACCGGGAGAAAACTATCCGGATTCAAAGCGTGCAAATCTTTTCGGAAGCTATGAAACTACCCCTCGACAGATGGTAACTCCTTATGTTGTGCCGCAAGCAATGGGAAATCGTTGCGAAACAACTGACGTTACGATTTGCGATAGTCAAGAACGGGGAATCACCATTCTTGCTCAGCAGCTGCCGTTCAGCTTCCGCATATTGCCCTATTCTGACGAACAAATTTCACGAGCTGCTCACTTGAGTGAACTCAGGCAAGAGCAAACAAACGAAGTCAATATTGATTTTGCACTACTTGGATTAGGTTCTAATTCTTGGGGTTCGGAGGTTTTACAAAGCTATCGTACCCACTGGCAAGATTTTGCTTTTTCGCTCGGTTTTTTCCTCTGCACAGGAACGGAACAATGATATGTTAAGGTACTCAAATCTCACGTCGGCACGGCAGGTTCTTGCAGGAACAAAGAAGTGGGACCGCACATTTGAAGCAATCGCAGCAGCAGAATCCCTTCCGTCGGGAATTACATTTTCCGTAGGAGATTCACTGACTTGGCGAAGAATAGACGGAGAAAATTCCGATCCGGATTTTATCCAAAGTATTCGCTATTTGCGCGTGCTGTATTGTGCATCAGGAACTGCTGAGATTGCAGTTTTGCGCGGAGGTCAGATGAAGGAGCCCTATTCTGACCTTACCGATCGAATGCTTGTAGAAGTTCAAAGCCAGCGCGCAAACAGTTTCGGAAAAGCGCCGGAAGTAATAAAAATTTCAATTCAACCAGGAAATCTGGTCATTTTTGATGCTCCTGAGGCAACACAGTTGTTCACCTCAAGAGACTTTTCGGGAGTCCAACTGCGGGTAACTGTAGAAGGAATCAGCTTCCACAATAAGTAAACATTGGATTCACTCAAGCGAAGGTTAAATCATGAATACCAATACTAGAGCGCGTGTAGGAACATATGCGCTTCTCACAATGACCGTAGCAGCGGTTTTTAATTTCAGAAATGTAATCAACAATTCTGTGTCAATCGGTTTGGCATCGGCGCCAGCATTTTTCTTTGCGACACTTCTCTACTTTTTACCTTACACCTTGATTATTGCAGAACTTGTGGCACTCAATAAGAATTCTGAATCAGGTGATTACCAATGGGTGAAGACTTCACTTGGCGGTAGGTGGGCATTCCTTGGCGCTTTCTCATACTGGTTCGTGAATCTTTTCTATTTTGCGTCTTTACTGCCAATTATTTTGGTGTATGCTTCTTATACTTTTTGGGGTCAAGAGAAAGTATTTTCACAAACTACGATTGCGGTAATCTCAATTGCGATATTTGCTCTCGCCACATGGGTATCCACAAAAGGAGCTACCTGGATCGGTAAGGTCACTAGTGTCGGAGCGACGCTGATGATGGTCATGGCACTTGCTTTTATTATTCTTACTGCGGGTGCGCTGCTCGGCGGTTTAGAACCAGCTACGCCAATAACTTTAGGTGCTATGAAACCCGACACCACTTCATTTGCTGCAATGTGGGCATTTTTCGGTACTTTGGCTTGGATTATTCAAGGTGTAGGCGGTGCCGAATCAGTAGGTGTATATATTAACGATATTCGCGGGGGAGTAAAGACTTTCATTCGCACAATTATTTTTGCAGGTTTAATGATTGGTCTGCTCTACGCGATAGCTTCATTACTGATGACGGTGTTCGTTCCTGCCGGAGAACTAACGTACTCTGATGGTATTTTCCAGACGATGGGTGGTTTAGGTGCATACTTTGGTGTCGGAACCGAAATTGTAAATCGCATTGTTGGATTAGTGATGTTGGCTGCAACACTTGGTTCATTATTGATGTGGACGGCTACTCCAGTGAAAATTTTCTTTTCTGAAATTCCAGCTGGAATTTTTGGTAAGAAACTCGTCACCCTCAACGATAAAGGAATTCCCGTGCGCGCTGCTTGGCTGCAGTTTATTATCGTGGTACCAATTTTGTTAATCCCTGCTTTGGGTTCAGAATCAATTGATGGAATGCTGCAGATTGTTATTAATATGACCGCAGCAACTGCGCTCATTCCACCCTTGTTTATTTACTTGGCATATTTCTTCTTCCGCAAGAATTTCGATAATGTACCAAGGTCATTCCGTGTTGGGTCACGCAAATTCGGCATGATTATGTCTGCATTTATGATGTCAGTGTTCGCATTTGTCTTTATCACTGGAACCTTGCCCTATGGTCAAGAAGTTTGGATGACTCTTGTATACAATATTGGCGGTGTTGTAGTGTTCATTGGCGGTGCTTATCTGATTTATCTACGCTACATCAAACGTTTGAAAAAATCTGACCCAAACGCGGCAAAACTAGAGCTTTCACCCACTGCTGTGCGTCTATTGCCGCAGTCTGAAGCCTTTGCGCAGTCTGAGGTGCAGAGCAAAGAGATTCCGAGTAAATAGTTCACTGCGCTGATTTTTTGCCGGTACGCATCACAATCATGATTCGTACTTGGCTGAGTACAATACAACAACTGGAAAATTGGAATAGGGTTGCTGGAGTTATTTGCGAATGGCTCCAGCAACCCTGCAATTGGGAAGTGCTGTAAATTTGCTTATTTAGCTCGCGGTTTATAGTCAGATCTTTAACGTATTTCTGTGACAAGCCAGTCTTCGGCGGCGAAATCGTGCTCTTTTCTGCAGTATGGGCATCGTTTCAGCGATGAAGCGTCAAAGCTGCCTGCGCAATAATGGCATGTTACTTTCTTTACGGAGTAGTCTGGTTTTGCTAGTACACCGTGTTTGTGCACGATTTTCAAATTAACATCTTGTTTACGACGGATGATGCGTTTTCCATCATGAAAGTACAGAATAAGCGGAACTGCTAGTTCTAGTTCCAAATATCCGTTATTTATATGGAGGTTTTTAAATTCCACAACGCCTTGATAATCGAGGTGAACTATCTGCTCTCCCCAAGCGGGAAAAGCATTAGCGGCAAATTGTGGGAATTGTTGCACATTCGGGTGAAATAAAAGAATCCGGAGCAAGGTGAGTGTTTTGGAAACGAAATACTCGTAATTAAAAGAAGGATCTAGTGACCATAGCTGAGAAGTCACCCATTCGCGGTTGCGTTTACCGCGGTTGAGTAATTTTTGTTGTTTTATCCCTAACTTTATCAGCCGGAAAAGGGTAAATATTGCGCGTGCTAAATAAACGAAGAAGAAAATAGGGATAGAAACCGCCAGCATATTTAGCAGTAGGAGAAAGGAAAAACCTTCTTGCATGAATCTCCATGTTGATAGCGCTGCAAGGCAAATTAAACCGACGAAAATTACAAAATTTTTTATGCTGGCAACTTCTTTTTTTCCTAAATCTTCTTGAAAATAGAAGTTGTTAACTTTCGGAAATAGGTCTTTGATGAGATAACGTGTCCTGCAGTAGGGGCACGCCGTCAATAAATTTTCCACAGTTGTAATATTCCCACAACTACTGCACACGTAAGTCGTGTCGTGAATATTTTCGATTTCTTCTTCAGCGGGGCTGACTATGGCCTCATATAAGGCGTAATCTTTTTTCTTTTCTTTGTAAACCGTGCGGGAATTTTTACAAAAGCGAAGGGAACGTAGCACCGTCTGGCTATTGAGAGCTTTGGCAAATTTTGCTGAGCGAAAGTTGAAACTAGAAACGAGATCGAGAAATTTATCAGTGGATGCAATATATCCGTATGGTTCAATATCTATATCACATTCAACACCGTGTGCTGCTAAGCGTTTTTTCTGCAGTGAAAGAAAATATTGTACGTCCTGATTGCCGCTTTTTGCTTGTTCGCCTCGCTCTAAAGCTGCCTCATAATCGTGAATAAATTGGCTAAAAAGTTCTTTATGCTCAGATGCCAAAATGTCGGAAAATTGGACATCTTTGGTATTTTTCTGGTTTTCTTCTTGCATACTGAACCTCGTTTCGAGATCGCTTTTTCCTTTATTTTTCCCCTCATCAATCATCGTAGTCTGTCAATTTATTTTTCAGCTATTTACTATTATTCGACGGTATATTTATTTACCTTGCGGTAACTGAACTGTTGAATCCTGTTTTCCATCCTTTTGTATTCAAAACGAGCGAGAAGGATGGAAGTGAGTGCGGCTCGCGAATGCTTGCGCCAGTTTGCGAAGCTCATTCCGCTAGGGCGAGGCAGGTTAGTCTCGCTTCGTGCTGCAATAACCAGCGCTTCTTATCTATACCTCCTGCATACCCGGTCAGTTTCCGATTCGTCCCGATAATGCGGTGGCAGCCCACGACGATGCTGATAGGGTTTCTGCTAATAGCGTTAGCCACTGCACGGACTGCATTTGGGCGCCCAATGCCTGCTGCCGTGGCAGCGTAAGTGGTTGTCGTTCCAAATCTAACGGATCTCAAATATTCCCAGACTTGAATTTGGAAATCGGTTCCCGTGAAGCGGAGTGGTAGATCGAACTCCCGTCTGCTTCCGGCAAAATACTCGTTAAGCTGGCGTGCGACCTCTTCCGCCAAAGCCGCACCACCTGCGGGGATCAGTACGGGGTGCTGGTTTTCGTGCCAGATGCCGATCAACGCATCGTCATCCGTAACTATCTGCAGTTTTCCGATGGGGGAATTACTCACAAGTTGCAAGGTGTCGTTCCAATCTAGCTCATCAGATCGCTGGAGAAGTTGAGAACCGACCCTGAAGTTTCGCGGGCGGAACTGGTCTTGATAGGGAAAAGATACCAAATATGTAAGATCCTTGCAGTTTTCTGCACACAGCATCAGAAAACGTGAAGCAGCTTTTCCGAATATAGTTTTCCGCTCCACAACAACGAAAACTCTAAAAACGCGAACGCAAGATCTCCGCATATCCGAATCTCATCCGCATATATTTACCTCGTGATAACCAGAGTGTTTCATCCTGTTTTCTGCGCTCCTGTAGTTTGGCGTCGTTGCCGTGTGAAACGCGGTTTTCCTTTCAGATCTATATATGAATCTGTCAAACCAAAGTCCTGCGAATAGGAGAGGGATACTCATGGTTACAAAGACCAAA
This sequence comes from Arcanobacterium hippocoleae, assembly GCF_031456295.1. Lineage (NCBI taxonomy): Bacteria > Bacillati > Actinomycetota > Actinomycetes > Actinomycetales > Actinomycetaceae > Arcanobacterium > Arcanobacterium hippocoleae. The sequence goes on along the minus strand of NZ_JAVDUJ010000001.1, from coordinate 1,093,273 downwards.
CTGCTGAATCGAGGTGTAGCGGTTGCAAGCAGCATGATGATGACGGTTGGTTTCACTGTTGCTGCTCCAACATTCGTGCTCAATCAGCCGATTACTGCATCCGCTGCACAAGACACTAATACCGGCGACCACACTGGCGCTACCGGGCACAATACGAATGATCCGCACAAGCTATTTGGCGATTTACTCACGCCGCGCTGGACTAACGCTGATACCTCTTATGAGGCTTCACGCAAGGCTTCCGCTCGTTTCGGCAAGCCGCTGGAGGCAGCTCCGAAAGGTTTCGATCTCAGTTACGTTACGCTGTTTGGCCGCCACGGCGCTCGCGGTTCTTCAAGCATGAGCCATGCAAACAACGTGATGAAAGTACTTCGCGCTGCGAAAAATGAAAATAAACTCAATGCGGAAGGCGAAAAACTACTGCGCTACATTGATACGGTGTATCGCTCCGGTCAGGAAAGTGCTCGTGGTAATGGCAATCTTTCTACTCTCGGGCACAAAGAGTGGCATGATATTGCAGCCCGTTCCAAAGAGCGTTTGGGTGATCTTTACCAGAGCGGCAATGATGCAAAGAAGATTATTGACGTTTATTCTTCAAAGAAGCAGCGTGCGATTGATTCTGGTCAAGAATTTATCGACACGTTAAAGAGTGATTATCCGCAGCTGTTCCCAGCAGCTCCAACGCAGGACGTGAACAAGACGATTGCTGATTCTGATATGAGTGATGCTCAGCGCGATCAGTATCTGAAGCAGGATGCCGAATATCTGAAGGCGAAACGCTGGCAAAAGCATAGCCCTGGTGTTGGACTTGACTACGTATCTGCCGCAAAAGAGCTGTTCCGTCCATTTATCGGTGATTTTGTTGATGATCCACAGTTTAATCGAGTTGGTTCACTCTCTGGCTACTGTGGTGGTGTGGCACGCGATATCGTCGAGTTACATGCAATGGATCAGAATCTTTCGTTGGATGAACAGCCTGCTGGCGAGCTCCGTCCTGGCGATTTCCCTGAGCTTGATCGCGATGCGTCAATGATGATTGGCCGCTGTCGTGCTATCGACGAATGGTATAAGCGGGGTCGTGGTTTTGCGCAGACGGCTGACGGGCAGCCACAGTTGTTCTCGTTCCGGGCAGGTTTGAAGCCATTGGCTAAGTTTTTCTCTGCCATTGACGATCCGGGCAACACGGTTGGGACGCTGATTTTCTCGCACAACGAGATTCTGACCCCGCTCAATGCAGTAATGGGAATTCCAGAGATCGGGGCAAATGAAACAGCAAAGCATGGGCAGGTTTACAATTTCGAGGATTTCAAGTTTAACGAAGCTGAATCTGACCCGATGGCTGGAAATATCGAATGGGATCTGTTTACCAATGCTGACGGCCTCAAGCTGGTGCGGATGCAGCATAACGAAATGCCTGCCACTTTCGGTTGGGATTGCCAGCCAATCAAGCCAGGTTCACATTTCTATCTCTATCATGAACTGAAGCGTTGCCTTCCTGATGCTGGGCAGAAGCCGGTTGCTGATGAAGTGCTGAACTCAGAAAGGCAGGCAATCACTGCAGTGCTTGCTGCTAATGATACGGCAGAGAAATTGGCTGCTGCACAAGTGGAGCTAGCTGAACTGAAAAATAAGTTTCAAACCGAGCAAGTGAGAACTGCAGATTTGCAAAAACAGTTAAATGCTGCAACTGTGCAGACGAACACTGTAAAAAAGCAGCTAGAAGCAGCTCAGGCGAAAGCTGTCAAAGATCTTGAACAGGCACGTAAAGAAGCTGATGCGGCAAAGCAAGCTGCGCTCGATGCTGCGAATAAAGAGCACAAAGCTGCCGCACAGGTAGCTGCAAAGAAACTAGCTGATGCGCAATCTAGGCTCGATGAGGCAGAAAATCAGTTGGCTGCCGCAAATCAAGCTGCACAAGAAGCAGCCGAGCAACATGCTGTGGCGATTAAGGTGCTTGAACAAAAAATCAAAAATGCTGAAGCACAGCGTGTTGTCTTACAAAAACAGCTCACTGCGGTGATTGGGCAGAAGAATGCCGAAACTGCTAAGAATGAAGCGCTGATGCAGGAACGCGATAAGGTGAAGCAGCTGGCTTTGGGGCTTGAGAATCAACTCAAAGCAGGTAAGCTCGAACTTACGAAGCTCAAGAGCACTGCTACTGCAGCTCAGCAGGCTGCTGATAAGAAGATTGCCGAGCTGCAAGCACGGCTTGATGAATTGCAAGCACAGCTTGATACGGCAAAGCAGGATATCGCTCTGAAGTTGAACGGCAATAAGGCTGACGGGAGCCGGGTGCCTGAAGTTTCACAGCCTGAGATGGTGCAGAGCGCAGAAGGTAAGACGGCAATCAAGGATCAGCAGTCTCCAGGAGATGCTCATCAGCACAACATCGTGAAGGGTGAGTCTAAGGTGAATATTCAGGGTGAGTCTAAGGTGAAATCTGCAAAGCAAACCGCAGCGAATGCAGATTACAACCAAGTCAATACCGTCAAAACACTTAGTAAGACGGGCGCTAGCGAGATCATCACCTTGGGTGGGGTTGCGATGTTGATCTTGCTTGCCGGCGTGGCTGTTGCTGCAACTTACCGTCGCCTTCGCTAAAGCATCGCCAGATGCCTGAATAACAGATTTGGTCCTGCCATCTGGCAGGACCAAATCTGTTATATAGAGCGAGTGTGAGATAATCTCTGCTTCAAACAACTTCTCCGTCATATGTTTTATTACGACCTTGAGAATGCCTGTCCGATAGTTCGGATGTGTGTCTCAAAGCGGTAATAGATTGGTCTGTCAGCAATTCACTGAGAATGTTTGCCGCTTTAACATGACTCTTCGCGACTCTCGCTGAGGAATAAAGAAACTAAGGAGAAGAGAAGAAAACTAAGAATATATCCGGTGATAGCTAGCGGCAGGTTGTTGTAGTAGATTGCGAAAGCTACATACGCAGTGAGGAAACCTAGGCGTTCTATCGATTTAGGGATGAATTTCTTTAGTTTAATTCTCATAACCTGGAAGAAACTTTCAAGAATTATGAGAAATAAGATGATGAGATACTGCATGATATTCACCTGCCCCAGTTAGCGTAGACGCCGTAGCATCCACCAATACCAAGAATATCGAAGAATCTCTCTTTTCCAATATCCAAAATTTTTGTGATAGCCCGCTCTGTTGCTTGTCCGTATTTTGCTCCACGTAGTTTACCTAAGAGCTTAGACATCGCTGCATTCAATCCGCCCAATGAATCAATTGCTTTTTTGAGTTGAGGAGATTTTGCAATGAAAGCAGCTGCTTTACTTGCCTTTGCTGCTTTAATGATTTGTGTTCCAGGAACAAAGATTGTCACAATATCTGCTACACATAATGCTAAACTTCCCCACCATGCCCAATTTGGGTCAGCGACAATCGGAAATACTGCCCCGTCCGTATTTACAAGTTGAAAAATATCTCCATCATGAATTTCGTAGTGTGTGGGAAGATTCTTTCCATTGGCATCTATTGCCCAAGGGGTCCCTGAACTAATAAGCACTTCAGTGACACCACTCTCCGACTGACGAACTAACGAGAGTGATCCATCAACTTCTATCACCCATTTGCTTCCTTGAGGAATCTCAGAATCGATGCGAAGTATTTCTGTTCCTTTACCTTCCTTAATGGTCCACAACAATTGGATACCGTTATCTGTCGGGTTAGGTAAAACTTCTTGTGTTTTATTAATCAATTTTGGAAGTGTGTCTTCAACTCCTCCCCATCCAAAATCTGGAAGTGAAAGCTCAATGGACTCATCATTTGCCATTGTCTGTATAGCAATATCTTGTGCGGTTGGAAGTGCAGTGATTACGCTTGATTCAAAGGAAAAGGCAAGATTTTCCGCAACCGTAGTAGTTGGTTCGATAAGCTGGTTAAGTGTATCGGATTCGATCGTAACTGCTTTACGTGCTGTGAGACTATCAGCCACGGTGACTGATTCTGAATTGTAATTTTCATCTGCTTGTGCGATTCTAGCAGATGAAAATGGTAGCACAAGTGCGCAGATACTTGCGGCTGCTAGTTTAGTGATTTTTTGAAGTTTCATGATTGTTGCCCTGCTGTGAATCTAACTTAGGGGAGAAGCATCTTTGTTATTCAAGCTGAGTTAAGCATATTTGCGGTGCGTTTGTATACCGACAAATGTCGGTATACAAACCTGTGTGCGGATGTGTAATGCCGAAGAGGAAACAAAAAATATGCAAAGTGTCGCCTTCGCTAAAGCATCGCCAGATGCCTGAATAACAGATTTGGTCCTGCCATCTGGCAGGACCAAATCATTATATTTAACAGCGCTTAGGCCTTCTTGCGGCGAGCTGCAACAGCTACACCACCAAGACCAAGCAGAAGAGCTGCAAGTTCAACTGAATCTCCAATGGAAGCACCCGTATTCGCGAGCTCCTTTCCGGTGGTTACAGTAGCAGCAGAATCCTTCTTCACATCAGCTTTTGTAGTGGTAACAGTAGAAGCAGGATCCTTCATGGCGTTTGCTTTTGCTGCGTCAAGTTCAACAATCACGTGTGCTTTCTTGCCCGTAGCGGCAGCATTAATAATCCCTTCCGGCAGATTTATTGTTCCCGCCTCCGCCTTGTGGGCAGGAACCGTGGTCTTGCCATCGGCAGACGGTTGCGGCTTCTTTCCACCGTTTTCAGTTGGCAGCGGGGTGACCACTACGTTGCCCGGCTGAGCATTCGGGTTAAGCGGGCGCCCTTGCGCATCCAGATAAACAATCTGAATTCCAGAGGTGAGCTTACGCGCCTGAACCTCAACAAGGTCGTAGTTGTCATTCAGGATTGGGAATGCTGAAATAGGAGTCATTGTGACGATGGCTGCTGGCATTACGCCAGAGGCTAGCGCTTTCCCAGTGTAGGGCTCAACCTGAATGTCAAGATATCCGTAGTGCTTGCCACCGGAAACAAGGTGCTTTACACCCGCTTCGTTGGTGCGCCATGTTTCTGGCTCATCGCGTTGCGCCATCCAGATTGAATGTGTATTGAAGGCGAGTGGCACATAAGGCCCGTTTGGATCTGCTGGGTTCTTAATCATCTTCTCGCCGCGCAGACCGTCAGATGCAACGCCGACATCCCAATGGTATACGCCTGTGCCGTCCTTCGCTTCGTCTACATAAGAAGCTTGGAAGGTTTCATCGTGCCCTGAGAAGACGGATACTACGTTGTACTTCTCCAGCAGCGGTTGGAGGTGACGCATCGGCGTACCTGGCTGAGCATCGGAGTACGCATGGTGCATCGTCGTTCCATGTGTGCCGTTCGAGTATGCCACGTGATGCCACTGCACGAAAATAGCCTGCCCCTTGGCTCTCGCATCAGCAAGCTGTGCTTCGAGCCACTTGTACTGATCTGAGCCTGGCATGAAGTTTGGCTGGTCTGGCTTGTTCGGGTCGGCGCCTTCGCCCCACCAGCCGTTTGCTACAGCCTTGGGGTAGTCGCGCTTGTACTGTTCGATATTGAATGCATTTTGGGTGTCGGTACCGTACTTATCCGGGGTGAGTGTCGCATCATTTCCAGTATGGTTTGGTGCGTTCTTTCCACGTGGGGTTTGATCTGTTCCATTTGTGGAATCAATGGAGATCACCGTAACCGGCCCGTAGTCTGTGCGATGGAATGCGTCACGGTATTGGGAGTTTTCCGGATGATTGGTATCGAAGTTCCAGTTGTATTGAGCGCGAGCGCGGATTACGTCGGTGCAGTCGTCCGCATTCTTGCAGTAGCCATAAACTTCGTGGTTGCCAAGTGAGGTGATGGTAGGAATTGTGTCGAGGATTGCAGCTTCGTCGCCAGCGAAGTAGCGGAACCATTCATCCCAGTGGGTTTGGAATGAAGCCCGCTCTGCAATATCTCCAGGGATTAAGAGGAGATCTGGCTGGGCTTTCTTGATCAGCAGATTATTGTATTTTTGCCCCATATCTTCGGTCATTGCATAGCGAAGCTGGTTTTCACCGTCGCGCTTATTTGTGCCGAACTTTTTGGCCCATGCGGAATCGGCTGCATCTGGGCGGGCTTCGGATCCTTTGGTGAGTGGGCTCTTAACCCATTCGCGGAAGGTTACTCGACCAACTGGGTCAGTTTCGGTATCGGAAAAGGCGATGAGTTTGATCTTTTCAATGAATCCTTTGCCGAGAGGCGGATTCGTCTTGAAAGTGGCTTTGTGAGTGTAGCCGTCTAATTCTACCGTGTAGGTGTATTTACTACCTGGAAGTAGACCTTTGATCTGCTGCGAGTACTTGTATGGCTCAGATGCGCGAATCCAGCTGCCTTGCTTGGCGGTGAGGGGATTAGTAGCCCCGCCTGGCTGTGTGCGATCACCAAGCTTGAGTTCGCTATCTTGGTACTTCGAGACGGGGTTGCGAACGCCTTTCACGTCGAGCGTCACTCCGTCCTTTGGCAGGCCGGGCCCTTTAACTGTGATTTTGGCATTGGAACCTGTTTCGGAGAAGAAATTCACCGTCATGGAATCTGAGCGTGGTTGCTGGAGGTAGGGAAGCACGCGGAAACCTTTTTTAGCGGTGGGAGGAACGGTTGCGCCAGCAACAACTGCTGGTTTTTCATTGGTTGAAACCAGGGCGGGGGAGTCAGTGCTTGCCTGCTTTTCGGTGGGGGTGGCTGCCCGTGGAGAAATCTTCGGTGTTTGAATTTCGTTTACTTTGATCGTTGCGAGGGGCTCGTTGCTATCGGCATTATCGGCACTATCGGCGGATTTTACCGGTGCAGTTGTAGTTTCAGATGCAGCTTCGGGGGCTGTGGTGGCTGCTAGTGCATGATCTGCTGCAGCAGTGTGTGCTGCAGGCTTTTCAGATGCTTTGAGTGGATCTTCTGCAGGGGTGGCTTGAGCAGGTAACGCTGCTGGTTGGGCTGATGTTGCAGCGGTAGCTGCAGCTTCTGGAGCTGCAGCTGGTTCACCAGCGGGAGTGTCTGCGTTGGCTGCGAAAGCAGGTGTTCCAATAAGTGAAACGCCAACGATGGCAGCAGCAGTTGCCGCAGCGTATTTACGAGTTTTCATCTCAAATCCTTGTACTAGAGCGTGATTAGAATGTGCAGAGCAATTTTCTCTTCATGCACACACCTAACAATCTAAAGTTTCAAGATGGACAGAAAGTGATCTCGCAGGTTAAGAAGTGTTAAAGAAAGCTGAAGAATTATGTGAACCCGAAAAGGAGGCTGCAGCGAGAGGTTCTTTTATTTTCATTGCGCCAATGCTGGGTGGGGTTCAAGACGGCTATCGAGCTGAGTAATGTTGATGAAATGTTATGCTTTGCCCCAACTCTGATGGTCCTGAACAGATTGCCTGAAGCGAGGAGAAAATATTTATTTTTCTTACTCGGTTTTTGTGTTTATTTCCCCTGCTCAAAGGGGAGGCGCGAGAAAAATATGAAATAAATATATTTTTAGACAAATATTTGAAGTGGGACTAAAGGTAGTGTTATTGTTGATAGGCTCATGAGTTAATCCGAAAGATGAATTTATGCAGCAAATTGGGCGCCCAGTTACGGGTGCTTATCTCCGTTGAAGATTGCTTTTCGCTTACCGCTGCGGTGCAAATTGCACAAATGCAGGGATGAGAAGAATCAAGTGGCTATGCGGCAATAGTGTAGAGCAGCGATACGGAACGTAGTGAGATAAATCCGCACGGATAAATAATTGAGGCATAAATGAAAAGTACCCTACCGGCGCTGATTGGTAAGCGGATCGTATCGGCATTCATTGCATTGCTGATGCTGTTGAGCGCGATAGCTGTGGCAGTCGTTTCTGGCGTGGGCGCTTCCACTCAAGCCATTGCGGCACCCAACGACGGCTGGACAGTAGTGGAAGACAGCACCGAAGTTATCCCGCTTGAGCCGGTTAAATTTCCGCTGAATTTGGGGAAGTTTAAGCAGGATGAGGGTCTTGACGTTAAAAGCATCGAGCTTGACTCGAAAACTAAAAGGCCGGTAATCACTTGGGTTTACACTGCCAATGTGACCAACGAATTAACTGCGCAAAACCAGAAACTTGAGCGGTTCTTCACTACTTCTGCGGAGTCTGGTTTGGGTCAGCCCACCATTGTGTCGGTTACTAAAAATGGTGCTAAAGACAATGGGACTATCACCACTTCTGCTAACGGTAAATTACTTTATTCCGCGAAAGACACTCGCACTGATAAAACTCAACTCGCTACCGGCACCTATGTTTACACCATCAAAACCCCGATTTTGGAGCCGCGTAAACATTATGTGCTGAATGTGGCGAACCGGATGACAACCAAGTTAATCCAAGGAACCACGGTTACGGTTGACGGTAACACCCGCACCTTGGATAAAGATGAAGTAGTTACCGGGTATTCTTTCTTGAACTTCAGCTTGGAAGCTGGACGTAATCCAGTGCTTTCTGGTTACGTCAACCCTACTCCGCAGCGAACAGATGTGGCCGCAGGTGGAGTGAACGTTGCCGGGTATTACACAAGCCCTGATCAAATACATTGGGAATACTCCTACATCAACACCACGAATAGTACTCAAGATCACAATATCGCGATTAATTTGGATGAGTCTCATAGACGAAATGGGTCTGCAAAAGTATATGTATATCAGCCAGGGGTAAGTGGTTACGAGTTAGTAAAAACCAGAGATGTTCCTGCCGACACCTCGACGGTGCCCGTAACGTTAAAGCCAGGCTGGCGAGTGCAGCTGGTCACTACTAGCACTGTTACTGACAATAAAGTGCCGCACACCTTTTCTGGCGCGACAGTCAGCGCACTTAAAGCTGATATGACAGTTAAAAAGTTCTGGCATAAAGAGGTGCTTGACGCCGAAAAGGTTGAAACTACATACAGTGTTGAAGATGCGAACGGTAAAACATGGGATTTGACTATTCCGAAAGGCGGAAACAGTGCAGTCTTGCCTGGCATGGACAGTTACGATACTAACTTCCAGAAGATACGTTATTTCGTTTCGGAAAACCCGGTGCCGGGGATGATCCTTTACAATCAGCTGACCGACAGTGAAACCTACACCTACAGTTTCTTTAATCGCAAGCGTGCAGCTGACGATGCCGTGACTCCTATCAGTGGATCGTGTAGCACCAAAGTATATGGTGTTTTTGAACTGGAAACTACCGATATCAACCAGTACTGGCTAACAGCTCAACGCTATGCGACCGGGTCAGGACTAAAAGGGAAATTCAGGGTTCCTGCCAACGCTACTGGCGGTGACCATTTCATTTTGAAACTGCCACCCGAGTTGAAGCTTGAGTATTCTGGTGACGGTACTTACCCGCTTGGCCAGATTAACGGAAAACCCGGATGGGGCGGCCTTATCGGGCAGATGTATTACATCGGAGGCAACCAGGTTAAATTTGTGCTGTGGGATAATGCCACACATGACCAGGACTATGAGGGTTGGTTTACTATCGGGCGTGAGCTTCCCCATGAACGAATCCAAACCGTCAATGGCAGCGGCAGGCCAAAGCAGGGTGAAAAATACTACTGGGGGTTGAGGGAAAACCCGGATCTTGTTTACAACCCGGCTGACCCTAAGGCCAATGTTGTAGTAAAGAATCTCGAATACCAAGGCACCTATATCGGGCTAAATGGTAGTGCTGAACCTTGCAAATATTCGCTATCGAAATGGACTACCTTCCACTATCAAGATAATGGGATTAATCAACTTGCTGGGCAGATAAATAAGTACGTCACTAAAGAGACTGATGACGCTTTACATTACCGGTCAGTTTTTAATGCGCGAGGTATAGCGACGTACGATCCTCGATATGAAGATAACTTATCGGAAACTATTCAGCTATATCACGGAAATAGCGATGCATCGTTACGTCAAGACGTGAAAGTCTACACTGGCGTGGGGCTTTTGAACGGTGGTGTCAGAAATGATTCTCTAGTTGAACTATGGCCAAATCGTTCTCCGTTAGCTCCCGCAGGTTTGGAAGTTAAAAAAGTATATACCAAGCCACATAATCAATATATTCCTGCTGCTCGACCTGGTCACAAGGACGTGCGTCTGAACTATAAAGTCATCGTAGAGATGTCCGGACACCGCGATCAAACTATGGTGTTGGACGTCAAAGCTAAAAAGTTACAGCCACACACCGAAGGCTTCTACCACAACCAGGCTTATGTTGCGGGACGCGGGTTAAACCTAGACACCAACCAGAGTAGCTATCAGCCAACTCAGGGTGTAGGTGCGGCAAACTATGGAAAATTGGTTGATATTAGCTTCATGAAGGTGGATGAAGCAGGTCACCCAATTAGGAATAATCCAGCTAGCTTCCGGCTGTATCACGACACCGGTGTTTATAGCACAAAGGTGCAGGCAGACGAGAATGGTGTTATTACCTTCAGGGACGTTATCCCTGAAGGTGTGCACGCTAGTGGCCCGTTCGATGGTTCCAACGGTATTTATAATTTGATCGAGGCTGTTCCGCCGCAGGGTTACGTAAAAGGCACGAGCATGCGGATTAAGGTCACCACAAAAATAGTGGATGGGAAGAAAGTGCCGCACATCGAGGTGCTGAAGTACATTGAGCAAAAGGTGCAAGGTACTCAGATTGTTACTAAAGAGTGGGATGTTGAACCTGAGCTTCGTGGTAAGACTTTCCCTGCTTCATTGAAGCTCAATGGTCAACAAGGGCTTTTCCAGTTTAAGAACCAGAAAATCCCGAGCGTTGCGATCAAGAAGATAGATAGCATATCGAAAGCTCCGCTGCGTGGCGCCGTATTTAAATTGAACGAATACCCACTTGCTGACTTCAACCTGGCTAACCCCGTTGCCCCGAAGCGGAGCATCTTACTAGGCTGCGAGGACTCCACAGGTGAGTTGGCTGATTGTGTCACCGTAAATGCCGATGAATTTCGTGTTCCGTCCGCTAAGGTGGACCACATCTACGAATTTCAAGAAGTCAAAGCACCTTCTGGCTATGACCTGCATCCTCATAAGTTCTATATCAAGTTGGTGAAAGAGAAAACAGGCAGCTACAGCTATGAAGAGGTAAACCCAGATAATGTTGCTCAAGGTACTAAGCTAGATCTTGAGGGTGACGTATTCACCTACCAACTTGAAAATAAGCGTAGCAATAAGATTGCCTTTACTAAGGCTGACGTTTCCGGCCAGGTGATAACTGAGGCCAAGGCCCAATTTAGGCTGTATAAATTGGTTACCCCTGGTACCCAAGGTGGAAAAGACATAGCTTTGGCGAGTGGGCAGCAGGTGCATGTGTTGCCCGCGCCTGATGGGGTGCGTAAAATTGACGCTTCGCCGAGCTTTAATTACCAGAATCTAGCTGACGGCACCTATTACTTGATCGAAGAGGTAGCCCCGGCAGGGTATATCTTGCCGAAGTACCCGGTGGCGACTTTCAAAGTCAGCGGGCAAACTGTGATCTCAGATGCAGCAGACAATAAGCTGCAGATCACTAACCACCCGCGCGGCAAATTCAAACTACTCAAGACCAACGATGCGGCTAACCCACAACCACTGCCAGGCGCTGGGTTCACCCTTTATCGGGATGCGAACTTCAGCGACGTAGTGGTTGAGCAACAAATCACCGGGAAAACCGGTGTGCTGTATTTCGAGAATCTTGACCAAGGCACCTATTGGCTAAAAGAAACAAAAGTGCCGCATGGCTATGTTGCCTCCGCGCCGCTGAAAATCGTGGTTACCGCCGAGGGCAAGACCTTAGTGGAGCAGGGCCAAACCGGTGCCGCTAGTGCTAGCACTTCGGTAATTTTTCCTGGCGGTGGAACTGGTAGAGCAGCCAACGCTTCAAATACCCAGATTTTGGATGTCAACGGAAGTTTCGGTGAACTGCAGCGTCAAGATCCTAAGCACCCCAACGGTGTGCACCAAGCGACTGGCGTTGAAGTCAGCCAAAAGATTTCTGCCACCAGCGAGCTAGGTAAATATCGCGTTGATGTTTCGATCTCAGGCGCAGGTTTGAAGAACTCAGCACCCAAGACTGACGTACTGGTCATGCTGGAGAGACGCAACAACAGCTATATGTACGGTGGAGATTCTGGGGATTTCTATCGCGACCGAATTATCAACGATGTGATTACCCCACTGAAGTCGTTGTTACCGGAGGGTTCACGGATCTCGATCTGGAAGTGGGCAACAAACTCAACTCAAGGTGAAGTGATCGATTTCACCCCACTGGGTCAAGCTGCGCAAGCATTGCGCGATAACTATAGCAAGTTAAGAACAGGCGAAGGGTGGGACACTCGTCACTTTGGCTACGAGAGAGATCAAAAGAAAGACTTCCCAGCATTAGTCGATAACGGTATGTCTGATGCCGATCGTGATGCCCGTAAGGTAGTGCTAACCCTTGCCGGTTTGGGCTTAAACGACAGTAAAATAAAAGACTGGAACAGAAACGAAAAAATTAACTTTACAGATAACCGGCAGCGCTTGACAGATATGTTAGGTAAATATGACTTCTATCTCTTTAATGAAGCTGTTTATAAAGATCTTTCAGATGCCAATAAATTCTCTGATTTAGGTTCAGAATTTGTGGAACTTGGCCTTGATCAAAGCCATGTGGGAACAGTTGCTAACTCTCTGCCCCAGGTACAAAGTAGATATCTTGACGGTTTCTATGTCAATGTGCTCTCTAACTTGGTGAATCAAATTGGTGCGCGTGAAGGAAGTCTTGGCATTAACTTGAGTGACAACGTCACCCTCGACGAAAAAGAAACCCTTACGCCGGGCAGCTCAAATATTTCTTTCCAAACTATGGGTGACGCGCCAGTATTGGGCGGGCAGCAGCCAGCGACGCTGGTTTGGGATGCACAGAGTAAAGCAATTCACGGCAGTAATCTGCGGTTCAGTGGAGATGCCGTCAACCCAGCGTTGAACTTTAGCTACCATGTGCGCTCCAACGTCGCCGCCGCCAAACTTGACACTTTCGAGCCAATCAACGCGGCAGCCAACTACCAGCCAGACCTAAGCTCTGCGACTAGCTTCGACCTGCCGATACCGCAAGTGAAAGTGCCAGGTGCCACCTACACGCTGGCCCGCAGCTGGGAGCCAGGCGTGCCGCAAAACCTACAAGGCACCTCCTCGTCCATCTCACTGCTGGTGGCCCCAGAAGGTCAGGCTGGTGCGCCAGCCAAACTGGTGGAACGCAAAACCCTGGCCGGTGAAAATAACCTCACCTTCAAACCGGTGCCAGTGTTCAACTCGAATGGGCAAACCCTGGTTTACCAGGCCAGCGAATCTGGGCTTACTGACAAGCTGACATCCGAGATTCGCTACAACAATAACGCCAGCTATACCGGGGTGAAACGCGGTAACGCCACCATCACGGTTGTGACTGGTGTTAAGAAAACTAATTTCTTAGTGCGTAAAATCTGGGAGAACACCCCAGTAGGCAAGCGTAAAGACGTACAGGTAATGCTTAAGGCACGTGCAGGTGGCGCGGAGTTAGCACTTTCCAGCCTGGGGGTTGAAAATACTCTAGCCACGCTTAATGCAAGTAATAACTTTGAAACAAAGTTCACTGGGCTGCCTTATTACGGGCCTAGTGGTGACCGGATTGTTTACTCGGTGGAAGAAACCGCACTCGCAGGTGCACCGGTGGATCCCAAAGATTACCGCACCGAATACGATTACGGAAGCAACTACGCTACCGTCACCAATATCAAGACTGACGAAGTTACTGTAGTAAATAAGCGTCAACCGTATCTAAGAATCCTGAAACGCGATGCTAATACCAGCAACACTGAGCCGCTCAATGCCCGGTTCAAGCTGGAAAAACTAACCGCAGATGGCAAGGTAGACACTAAATTCTATGATCAGGGCTGGGCTGCGTTCTGGACAGCTGATCCAAATCGTCATAATGACGGCATTTTGCTTGATCGCGACATTACGGAAGGCAAGTACCGCCTTACCGAGGAGAAGGCTCCTGCAGGATACGAAAAGCTGGCAGATCCAATTGAGTTTGAATTACCTAAAACATTAAGTAGCGAAATCAAAATCGGAGAATCTGCTAAGCTTAAGTACAACGCGGATACCCACACATTCGAGCTGACAGTTTTGAATAGGCAAACCGTCGAAATCCCAGGATCATTCCCACTTACAGGAGGATCAGGGTTCGGTACGCACCTATTCATTACCGGAATCTTCTTGGCAGCTTCCGTACTGTGGTTGCGCCACACAGTACAAGGCCAAGTAGGATAAAAGTGAGTGCTGTAGATCTGCCCACGCAGATCTACAGCACTCACCATAAATACTTCGGCATCCGGCACGCCAAACAAATGCACACCGACGCATCTTCGCTAATCAACCCAAAACACAGAAAATCCCCGGCAGACGCGAACATCTGCCGAGGAAATTAAATGGTCGGGGTGACAGGATTTGAACCTGCGACCTCTTCGTCCCGAACGAAGCGCGCTACCAAACTGCGCCACACCCCGAAACACGCGGCTGAATATTAAACCTGAACACATCTAGAACAAAACCAGAAAATTATCAGACTCAAACTCAAACCGAGCAGCCTCTATATCTTAACGCTTTTCTTCGCTACGGAAAAATTGAGACACAAACCGTGAGAATCATTCCACACCGCTACCACGAGGATCACGCCTAAATCCGCATGATATCGATTTGAATTGCCTCCGGCGGGCAGAAAGTACGAATCTGCGCAAACGGAGAAGTACCGATTCCTGCTGATACTTGCACGAGCATATTTCGCGCATGAGCATCCGATAATTTTTCCGACACTCCTTGCAGCAAAAAATCACGTGCACTGGCAGCAGCCTCTGCCTCAACACCATTTTCACAACTCCAGCCAATCACTGTGCCATCCTGATGCAAAGGCAGATCTAACTGATCCATATCGCTACCGCCCGCACTACTAATCGGCCAAGAGAATAAACCGGAAGCATGAGTAGCAGGCAAATCACAATTCGTAACAAGCGCACGATGCACCGGCAAGCACACCTGCCCGCCATGCGTATGCCCGGCAAATACGATCTGGCAGCCAGCTTCCTGCATCTGATCTAGAATCCGTCGATATGGAGCGTGCGTTAAACCAATCCGCACAGTCTGCAGCTCCTCTGGCGGCAAATGCCTTGCTGCATTTACACTACTTTCATTCAAGAATGAAAGCTCAGGGAATCTTGCCCGCCCAATATGCGGATCATCCACCCCAATAAATTCCAGCTCCCAAGTACCGACAGTAATCTTCGCAGTAGCATTATTCAGATTAATGAACCCAAGCTGATCAAGCCCAGCAGTAAGCCGGGCAGTATCTAAGCGGCGAGGAACCGCCTTCTTAACCGGCTGCGAATTTCGCCAGAGATAACTCAACGGATTCTTCGGTTTCGGTGCATAATAATCATTCGACCCATAAACATACACTCCGGGAACGCCACGAAATGCCGATAACGCCTGCAACAGTGGCTCAATCGCGCCATTCTCGGCAATCAAATCACCCGTCAAAACAATCAAATCAGGATTCTGCGCCGAAAGATTCCGCAAAAAACTTTTCCGGCGAAGTTGAGTCCGAATCAAATGCGTATCAGAAATATGCAAAATTCGCAGCGAAGCATCCGGAGAAGGAGTACCGGCAACACCATCAGGAATAATTACGGCACGACGGCGCAACTTATAGGCATGAGCCTGAACCAATGCACTCGCAAAAAAACCGGCACCGAGCACCATCGGACTCAGCCATGCGGCAGTTTTCCATTTCATATTGCTAATTTGACCTCGTCACTTCACGATCTTGATCTTGCTGCACTTTGCCAATGCCTGCAAAAAAATTAATTCGCCAAACAAGTGCTGCATCCTAGTAAGGGGCTGGCCCGGCTGAAATATTCAACGTGATCCTTCCCCCTGGCGCGAGTACTGTGCCCGCCGCCGGTTCAGTCGAAACCACCGTATTCTTCGGGGCATTCGACCATACGCCAGCAGCCACTACAGCATAACCTCTCTCCCGGAGAATACGTGCAGCAGAATTCATTTCTACCCCGCTCACATTTGGGATTTTATGCTGGCCAGCTTCCTCCGCCTCCCGCTTCTTCCGCGCTTCCTCTTCAGCCTCTCGCTTCTTTTCTTCTTCACTCTGCGTATGGAGCAAAACCCGACCGCGCGGAGCCTTAAACCGCATTACCGGCTTATCTTTGAGCGCACCCTGCCCAGCTTTGCGGAAAATCCGGGCAGCGATTGCTTCACCAAAGAGCTCACGATAGTAGACGCCATTGATCGTAATATTTTGCATCGGCTTCACTGCATCAAGATGCCCAACCCAAACAGCAGCACCCATATTTGGCGTAAGCCCAAAGAACCAAGTATTTGTTGAATCGTTAGACGTGCCCGTCTTGCCTGCCACATTACGCCCTGGGATCGCAGCACGTGACCCACCGCCACGAGTTACTACATGCTGCATTACAAGATTGGCGGTGCGTGCAGCTTCTTCCGGAAGCACCTGCTTACAATCTGGCTCCTGCTTTGAGAGCACTTTCCCTGATTTATCTTTGATCTCAGTGAAAGTGATCGGTTTACAAGCCTTACCTTCTGCGGCAAAAGTAGCTGCAGCATTTGCCATCGAAAGCGGAGTGACGGGATCGCCACCGATAATCGTAGCCGGATTTGGCCGTACCGGAAGCGGCTTCCCAACTTTCGCATCCAGCTTTTCCAGACCCTTAATATTCTTCTCCGTACCGACAGTACCCTGGTGTGCGCCCATTGCCCCGGCAAGTTTCGTCATATTACATAAATCTAAATCGCCAGCCATCTCCAGGAAGCCGATATTGTACGATTGCACAGTATTCTCGGTGACGGTCTGCATTCCGGCACGGCGATTGAAAGAGTTCTGTGGCTCCCAGGTGCTAATATTCATCTCCGGTGCACATGAAATGTGAAAATCTTTTGCGGTAAAACGACGCGGATTAGTATTCACTAACTGGTTTGGCGAATGCCCGGTGCGGATCCATTCGGCAAGTGTAAATACCTTAAAAGTTGATCCTGGCTGGTAGCCAATGCCACCCCCACGACCTTCGTCTACATTTGCATTCACTTGCGTGTAATCAGGGTGCTCTTTACTCGGCTTCCCAAAATCAGTATTTTGCGCCATTGCAAGAACCTTACCGGTGCCCGGCTCAACAATCGAGGTTGCAGCATCAACATCAGAAGGATCAGCTACTGGTACTTCCGAAACGAGTGCTGCATATGCAGAATTTTGTGCCTGCAAATCAAGCGTCGTAATAATATCAAGCCCGCCGCGATAGAGCTTTTGAATCCGATCAGCGCGATTCTTCCCCCAAGAATCCGATGCGAGGATATCGCTAATCACGGTTTCACAGAAGTATGCGGCATTGCCTGCCATTGCGCAACCATTGCTTGCAGGCGATATTTTCAGCAGATCTTTCACATTCGTGGCAATTGCTGCATCATATTCTTCCTGGGAGATATATCCCAGCTGTTTCATTTTGCCCAATACGGAATCACGACGGTGCTGTGTTGCTTCCGGATCGGTAAGCGGATTCCACCGATTCGGTGCTTGCGTATTACCGGCAATCATTGCCGCTTCAGCAATTGTGACGTCCTTTGCGGGCTTTGAGAAGAAAAAGCGGGAAGCTGATTCAACACCCCATTGTGAAGGGCCAAATTGTGCGATATTTAAGTAAGCAGTGAGGATTTCATCTTTGCTCATCTGCTTTTCAATCGCGAGCGCGTAGCGGGCCTCGTTTAATTTGCGCCCGATCGAAGTTTCAGTAGCCGCCTTAATCTGCTCATTATCGTTTGCCAAACGCCCTTCTTCAATCAGGGAATTCTTCACATACTGTTGGGTAATAGTGGAACCACCGGCAAGCGCCCCGCCGGTAAAATTATTGAATGCAGCGCCAAGGATGCCTTTTGCATCAATCCCAGCGTGTTCAAAGAAGCGTTCATCTTCGATCGCGACGGCAGCATTTTTCAAATGCTGTGAAATCTGATCGGAAGCGACCACGATCCGGTTTTCAGCATAAAAATTTGCCAGTACCGTGCCGTCAGCTGCACGAATCGACGATTGCTCTGACGGTTTCGTGAAATCGATCGAGGTTGGGAGATCGTCGAAAAGTTTCATCACGGCGTTACTTGCAGTACCTGCGCTGGCTGCAACGGGAAGGATCGCACCGGCGAGTGCAAGCCCGCCGGCCAATGAAAACACGAAAAAAGCAATCACTGCAGAAAATGTGCTTGTGGCAGTGGTGCGATGAGAATTCTTTACGCTTTGCATACTAGCTAGGATACTTTGTTTGGCACAGATTTGCGCGTGACTTATCCGAAATTTTCGCAACAAAAGAACGCGCTTGTAGCGGCAATAATCGAATCTGTGATGGCGATAGTGGATCTGATGTGCATTTTTGGAAAATAATTTGTAACATGAAACACAGGGAAGATCACTAATTTGGCAAACGGCATTAGCAAACGAAACTAGTGCAGCCAAAAATAAGGAGAGTTCAACAATGACGTTGATATACCAAAATCAAGCATGGGCAGCGCAGGCGGCTTGTGCGAATGTTGATCCAGATTCGCTTTTTGTGCGCGGATCGGCGCAACGGCAAGCCCGGCAAGTGTGTTTTTCCTGCCCGGTGCGGATCGAATGTTTAGCTGATGCGCTTGAATCAAAGATGGCTTTTGGTGTGTGGGGTGGTCTTACTGAGCGTGAGCGCCGTGCAATACTTCGGCGTTATCCCAACGAAAGCCGCTGGTATGAACGGCTTCGCACATCCGATGAACCTTTTGCAAGCGAGCTGCGTGCTGGGCGTGTGCCGCGGATTCCGTCCTGATCATTATTGACTTGCAAAAATGTCAGCTAGATCATTGACTTCTCAGGTCAACATAGCATAGCTTTGATGCATGAAAACTTGGGAATATGTTACGGTGCCGTTGTTAATCCACAATACGAAGGCAATTCTTGATAACTGGGGAAGTGATGGCTGGGAGCTGGTTGCAGTACTACCCGGGCCAGATGGTACGAATCCAGTTGCGTATATGAAGCGTGAAAAGTTGTAGATTGCGATCGGTGTTGACGGTATTGTGATCAGTTTCGCTGATTACAATGCTGACGATGAAAAGTAGCTAACCAGCTCAGACTCTGCGCTGATTCCCGCCAATGTGTCGGTATTCGGGATAAAACGAAGGAAGAGCAAAATGAAACCTAGCGAAAAGTTGATTGAACTCGGGATCGAGCTGCCGCAGGTAGCAGCTCCATTAGCTGCTTATGTGCCGGCGCAGAAGATTGGCGTGCAGGTACGTACTTCCGGGCAGTTGCCGTTCGTTTCCGGGCAATTGCCGCTGACTGGAAAAGTAGGCGCAGAGGTCAGCCCTGAGCAGGCGCAAAAATTAGCGCGCATAGCGGCTTTGAACGCATTAGCAGCTGCGGCAGCTGCTGCGGGCGGAATCGATCAGATTTTACAAATCTCGCACCTCACCGGGTTTGTTGCATCTGCCCCCGATTTTTATGCGCAACCAGCTGTGGTGAATGGAGCCTCGCTTTTACTGCAAGAAATTTTTGCAGAGCGTGGGCGGCATACCCGTTCCGCAGTAGGAGTGAGCGTATTGCCATTAGATTCTCCGGTGGAAATTGAACTGAGTTGCGTTGTTGCATAACGACTAGTTGCAATTCGCGATCCGGATTGTGATCGTGGGAAAGAATCGGGTCAGTGCTCTTAATTCACAGCTACGATCACAGTGAATGGAGTACGGAAAAGTAGAGGAAACGCATTAATGCGGCTTTCAGATATTCAAAAATCAGTCTTGGATTACTTACAGCGCGCTGATGATTGGTGCTCGATTCGCGATATCGCGAAAGAACTTGACGTGCATCCGAATTCGGCGCGGCTTGCCGTCACGAAATTAACGAATGCGACGCTAATTGAACGGATCGAGATGCGTGATGGTGCAAAAGGGCGTCCGCGGCTGATGTTCCGTTCCCGCACTGGGAAATTTAACGTCCTACATGACGCATTCCGTTCTATCGAGCACGCTACTGAGATCGAAAAAGAAATCATTGAATCGCTGATCAGCGGGAAATATGAAGGATGTATTGCACACGAGCCGGATTTAGTGCAGGCGCTCGCAGATTTTCTGAAAGCACACGAGGTGAATGTGCAAGTTTCGGGTAAAAATATCATTATTGCTCCAGAGCAGTATTCTGAGATCGAAGATGAGATCCCTGGTTTTTCCGGACGCGTCTACCGGGTACTTGCGCAGCAGGCTGTAGGGGAAAGCGCGGTTATCACGCTCAGCCCGCATTTGTGCGAAGGCAATTTCGTGTTAAGCGTAAATAAACGTGAACAAAATGATTGAAGTCGCGGTCAGGAAAATATTTCGGTGCCGAAAACTACCAAAATCCCGTCTGGCTAAGCTAAATTAAGAAACGTGAATACCTACAATGACAATGCCCGCCGCGCATACCGGCAACGACTCGCCCAACGGCAGATCATTCTTTTTGGCACGATCGGGATCGTGCTTGCTGTGCTGCTTTTGGTGAATACGCTTTTTTGGGCGGGGATCGTGCCTTTCCCATTTAATAAAGAGTTTGCCACCAATAAAGTTCCGGAAAAAGTGGCGGTTTGCCCGCTAGCAGGTGCAAAGCCGGTGGAGCTTTCCCAAGTGAAGGCGCGCGTATTCAACGCCAGTAGCCGTTCCGGTTTAGCGCAGGAAGTAAATTCAAAGCTTGCAGATCAAGGCGTGCAGGTAGGTAGTCCGGCAAATTGGGAATCGAAAGAACCAGTAAACGAGTCTGTACGTTTGCTGACGAAGAAAGATTCCATCGATGCTGCTTACACTTTGCGCGCATTTTTCCCTGAAGCAAAAGTAGTACTTGATGAAAGCGCACAGGACGGCGTGGTTGATGTAGTGCTTGGAAAAGGTTGGAATACGATGCAGAACGTGCCAGTGGAAGAAGATTTTCAGAAGGCGATGGAAGCGATCAAAGATTGCCGTCCAGCTGATTAATCGCAGTATTTTTATACTCTTCAAGCACGCAAACACAATGGTGTAAATCCGGATTTATGCGGATACCGGTGAAAACAGGCTGGTAAATCACAATAAAATACCTAAGAGTGCCCTTTGCAAGAATCATCATGCAAAGGGCACTCGTGATAATCACAGCTTCCGTCCACGAGCTGTAATTTATGGTTCGCGATGCAAAGCTCCTGGCTCAAGCTCGGCACCCGCAGGCGCTGACGCAGGCGTGGCTGGCTCGATCGTGGTGCCACGCCACCGTGAAATCGTGCGCATCGCATGGTAAAGAATGATCGCCGCAAAAGATCCCAAGGCGATTCCTTCAAACACCATCCCATTTACCACCCAAGTGTAATTTGCGATTGCCAGCACCATTGAAATCGCGGCAGTATTGAGATTCACCGGATCAGAAAAATCTACTTTATTTTGCACCCAAATCCGCACACCCAGCATTCCGATCATGCCATAAAGTACTGTCGCTGCGCCCCCGAGCACTCCCGGCGGAATGGTGGCAATCAATTGCCCAAACTTTGGCAGCATTGAAAGAACGAGCGCGATCACGGCAGCTACAAGATAAGCCGCTGTGGAGTAAACGCGGGTAGCAGCCATCACGCCAATATTTTCCGCATAAGTAGTTGTGCCAGATCCGCCACCGCTACCAGCAAACATCGTCGAAATACCGTCAGCAAAAAGTGCACGGCCAGTAACGTCATCCAAATCTTGCCCGGTCATCGCAGCCACAGATTTCACGTGCCCAACATTTTCGGCAATCAATACTAACACCACCGGCACGAAGAGTCCCAGGAGCGAAAGATCAAATGCAGGTGCCCGGAATTGCGGGAACCCAACCCAGCCGGCATGAGCGATCGCCCCGAAATCTACTTCGCCGCGTGCAATTGCCACAATATAGCCAACGAGCACACCGATCAGGATTGAGAGTCGGCCAATGATTCCTTTGAAAAGCACCGTCACCAAGACGATTGCGAGAATCGTGCTGACGGCGGTAATCGGTGCCTGCTTCACGTTGTTCCATGCGGCAGGTGCAAGATTGAAACCAATCAGTGAAACGATTGCCCCGGTAACGATCGGAGGCATCAATTTATCGATCCACTGCGCACCGGCAAAATGTACGATCAAGCCGATCGCAGCAAGCGTAGTGCCAACAGCAATGACTCCGCCTTGTGCCAGCGCGGCCTTCTGCGCATCAAGCACACCGCCACCGCCTGCCACATATCCAGTGACGGCACCAATCGGGGCAATCAATGCGAAAGATGAGCCAAGATATGAGGGGAGCCGTCCGGCGGTGATCAGCATAAAAATAATGGTTCCGATGCCGGTGAAAAACAACGTAGTTGCCGGATCGAAACCAGTAAGTAATGGAACGAGGAATGTAGCGCCAAACATTGCCACTACATGCTGTGCCCCGATGCCTATCGTGAGCGGCCAGCGCATTCGCTCTTGTGGTGAAACCACCTCACCTGGACCAATATGTGTGCCATCGCCGTGCAATTGCCAGCTGAAAATATTTGCCATTTTCGCTCCCTGATTACCGATTCCAGAAACAGAGCCGAGATTAGTGCAAAATCTCGGCTCTGAATTTTTGTTCTCCGTAATCGTAGTGCGTTTCGGAGCAGATGTGAAACTGATCGAGTGTTAAAGTTTTCACCTCTAGTATGGTTCAGAGTGCTTGTAAAGCACCTCGAAATGTTCCACGATCAGATCGTCTTGCGGATCAAAATCGCCGCCAATCAAAGCAAATTCGCGTCGGAAAAAATCTTCGTGATCACTTTTCCACTGTGCATAGGCAGATTCAAGATCGGAAGCAGCTGCATATTCTCCCTCCAGCTGCGCAATCTCGGCAGGCACATCATTAAAGGCATACACTTCAACCTTTGTATTCCGCAAAAGCGCCTGCGGGTACCCTGCACCATCACAGAGGATCGCGAGTTCACCAACTTTTGGATATTCCGCACCTTCGGTTAAATATGCTGGGCCATAGCTGGTAGTGGCAGTCTTTTTTCCAGAAATCACCAAATCACAAAGCATATTAGCCATTTCGGCAGTATCCCCAAAAGCGAATGCGGCAGGGCGAAGTGAGAGTAAATCATCTTGTGCCATGAATGCTTCGGCAGGATTCAGCCGGGCAGCGTTGATTGCACGTGTCCAAAATGCATCCAAATAATCTGCGCGGGGCGCTTTAATTTCTGACATTTCACAGCTCCTTTCGGTTGTATTTCGTAACATAAATCAGATCTTGGAGATAGGTTTTGACGGAGCTGCACAGCGTAGCCCCGCCGTCTGTCAGTGGCGATCACTACCGTTCAAGCGCCTCCTGGCATCGCGAGCGACGGAGTGCAACTTCCCAAGTACCCCGTGCAGCAATCAGGAGCTTGCGGATGAGTCGTTGGCATGCAGATTATTTCGCGCGATGGCATTTTGCACATATTCGGTAGTGACGATACGTGAAGCAGCATTCAATATGAGCACTCCGCCGATCCCCGCTACGAGCTTTGATTTGCGTCCACCAAGCAGCGCCGCACTGATCAAAGCACCTCCAACAGCTGCTTGCCCCGCAGCCACAAGTGAGACGAGCCAGGGTCGCTTGAGATACATCCAACGGTATACCCCAGCCAAATCAGAATCTACAATGCCTTCACCGGCTACTTCCCAAGCAATCGTTTGCCGGAAGGTTTCATGCCGGGAACCAGGCTGAAATACGCGCGAATTAGGGATCCGTGCATGAGCTGTTGCAATATCAATATTTCCGCCAAGGAAAAGCAGTGCACTGACGGGCACCCCAAGCAATTCGGCAAATTTACGTGCGCCAGTGGCAGGAGCAGCAAGCAATGCCTGGCGCACTTCCTCAAATGAGGTATCTACAATATCGGCAACAGCGGCACGGGCAATCGCGCCAGCTCCAAGCTCATCACGCACAAAGCGAATACCCTTTTCTGCGTCTTCAAACCAGCTGAAACAAGGCAGCTCACCTTTCCATTCCCACACGAAACGGCGGGAATTGCGTAGCACCACGAGCGTTGGGCTGATAAAATCAGATTTTCCGAGCGAAAGCTCGATTACCAATTCTGGGCGTGGGAAAATGCGGCGGGTACGTTGTAGCGATTTTCCGAGTGTGATCGCCTGCAGTGAGCCAAGTTTGAAATTCAGCAGCTTTGCATCTTCACTATTTGCCAGGAACGGTAATTCAGAAACTGGGAAATCGCCGACGAGGAGCGTCGGCCCAGCAGCCATTGTCGGGGCTTGCGCACCAGTGATCAAAGGCGCTCCTTGCGGATCGGCAACGGGTGGAATTTCATTTTCCTGATTTGCCGGATCGGCAGGCGCATCGGCAGCAGCTGGTTTTGGCGCATCGCCAGCATCCGCGTTGGGAAGATCCGCCATCAGCAAATCTGCTTCAGCTACACCAACCGCACCAATATCGAGCGGCCCGTGAATCGTTTTACCATCGATTTCAATCGCCACTTTCCGCAGTGAACGCGAGAGGCTTTCGAGCACTTCCGTAGTGGTATGCCCGAGGATCACTTCGCCTTCTTCATCCAAAGTAGCTACTCTGCGCCGGCGCCCAGCCATTGCTAATTCAAAATGGAATACTCGCGGCGCATCTTCAGCAGCGCCGTCAATATCGCCGTCAGCAGTGATGAAATCGCCGCGCCCGAGCAGGCGCTCAGCAGCGAAAAACTCCTGGATTTGGGCAGGCGAAGTGAGTTGCGGATCAAGTAATTCAATTTTACCGGTGACGGTACGCCAAGAAACCATTGCTTTGCCTTTCCGTTGCTGGCAGAAGTAATACTCCGAAAAGATCAACGCACACTTTGAAGCTGGATTTAAGCTGCTTATCGTCATTGATCCTGGTATTAAGCATACACAAAGAAACCTGACAGATCACGAGGCAAATAGTGGAATCGAGAATTAGCAGCAGATCACTGCTCAGCTGCCGTGCGGAAGCGATCTACCTGATAGAGCGCAATACCGGTAGCTACCGCCGCGTTTAGGGATTCCATTTCGGAAGCGATCGGAATCGCTGCAAGCACATCACAAGTTTCCCGCACGAGCCGTGAAAGCCCCTTCCCCTCTGAACCTGTCACGATTACGAGCGGCAAATCTGCCAAATCTAAAGTGTCGATAGTGGTTGTACCTTCGCCCGCCAATCCGACGATAAAATAGCCACACTCTTTCAGCTCAGTAAGTGCCCGGACAAGATTCTTTTCACGTGCGACGGGTACGCGCGCCATCGCGCCAGCAGAGACTTTCCAAACTGTTGCATTCACGCCAGCTGACCGGCGTTCAGGCAACAGCACCCCATCTACATGAAAAGCTGAGGCAGAACGCACCACAGCGCCAAGATTATGCGGGTCAGTAATCGAATCAAGCGCAACGATCAAACCTTTGCGCGTGCCATACAAACCTGCTTCGATCAGCTCAGAAAGTTCCACATACTCATACGGTGGCACTTCAATCGCCACCCCTTGATGGACGGCGCCGTCAGTCATTTTATCAAGCTCTGCGCGGCTCACCTCCACTAGCGGCACGCCCGTTTCAGTGGCTGCGCGGATGATTGCCGCCACCCGCTCGTCATTTGCAAGCGCACCAACGAGAAATACCCGCGTATATGGCAAACCTGAACTGACGGCTTCGGATACCGGGTTACGGCCAGCGATCAGCTCATGCCCTTCCGGAAGCTGCAAAAAGCTCCGCAATTTCGGGCCGGCTTTTTTCGCGGCGAGTGCTTCTGCGGCTTTCTTCCGCTTATATGCTGGATGATATGTGCGATCTTCCGCCTTCGGGGTCGGGCCTTTACCTTCTAAACGCGCCCGCCGCTGCCCACCAGAGCCGACCCGTGAACCTTTTTTCGGCCCTTTGCGGGTAGCTCCCGGATGACCAAAATGCCCAGCCATAATACCTGCCTTTGAATTTTGAACGTTTCTTTCCTGAAGTTTAAGCCTTGAAATCCGATTTCCCTAACTGTACAAATCTGCATCGTGATAAATTTCGCCGATCTGTCAGGGTTACCACGATGAAAGTGCAAAGTGAGTGGAAAATCAGGATCAGGAGACTTTCCAGTTCGCGCCCTCTGGCGCATCTTCCACGGTGATCCCCGCTGCCGTCAGCGCATCACGCAGCGCATCGGCGCGTGCCCAATCTTTAGCGGCACGCGCTTGTGCCCGCTCGGCGAGGATCCCCTGCACCAGCGAATCGAGCGCATCATACAGTTTCCCTGCACCGTCAGCGCCTTTGCGCCAGAGCGGGGAAAGCGGATCAAGCCCGAGCACATCAAGCATTGCGCGGACAAGTAGCTGTTCACGGCGGATGCTTGCAGTATCTTTTGCGGTGATTGCCGCATTCCCGAGTTTTAGATGCTCGTGAATCACGGCAAGCGCAGCGGACACATTCAAATCGTCATCAAGTGCAGCCGTAAAATCAGCCGGATAATCTGCTGCCGTCACGGATTCCACCTCGGCAAGCGGCACTTCACCAGCAATGCTGACGGCGCGTTCAATAAATCCAGATAGCCGCTCCCAGACGGCTGCTGCTTCCATGAGCGTCTTTTCGGAATACGCCACAGTAGAACGGTAATGCACTGTGCCAAGTGCGAGCCGCACGACCACTGCTGGGTGCTCGCGTAAAATATTTGCCACAGTGAGCGAGTTCCCCAGTGATTTGCTCATTTTTTCGCCGTCGATAGTCACCCAGGCGTTATGCATCCAGTATTGTGCAAAACCAAATCCGGCTGCGTGTGATTGCGCCTGCTCGTTTTCGTGATGCGGGAACCGCAGATCAATCCCGCCGCCGTGAATATCGAAGCTTTCGCCGAGATAGCGCGAGCTCATCGCAGAACACTCAAGATGCCAGCCTGGCCGTCCGCGCCCCCAGGGAGTATCCCAGCTGGCGGTTTCGGGTTCTGTTGGCTTTGCAGCTTTCCAGAGCGCAAAATCTTGCCCGGAACGCTTGTCTGGCTCAATCTCTGAATCGTCGGTGTGTAGCTCATTGAGGGATTGACGGGTAAGTGAGCCGTAGTCTTTCAGTGAAGCCACATCGAAATAAACATTTCCAGGCGCACCCACATAAGCATGGCCGGCAGCAATGATTTTTTGGATCAGCTCGATCATTTGCGGGATATGCCCTGTTGCGCGCGGCTCATAGGTCGGGCGGAGTACGCCAAGCGCATCATAGGCAGCAGTAAATTCCTGCTCAAACTGAGATGCCCAAGCCCACCACGGTGAGTTCGCTGCGGCTGATTTATGCAAGATTTTATCGTCAATATCGGTCACATTGCGCACCATCGTGACGGTGTATCCGCTGCGCATCAGCCAGCGCACGAGCACATCGAAGGCAAGAGCCGAACGCATATGCCCGATATGCGGAGAACCTTGGACGGTGGCGCCGCATAAGTAAATCCCAACTTTGCCTGGCTGGAGCGGCTTAAATTCGCGCAGTGCGCGGGCAGCTGAATCATAGATACGTAAACTCACGGATCTAGCTTAGCAAGGAGTATCACGAAACTACCGCAGTTGGCGTAAATCGGCGCATTAATTCACCTTTTTCGCATCCGTAATGGGCTGCGTTTGAGTGTTTACAAGCAGGCTTTCGTAAACACTGGATGAATTAAATCTGACCAAATCTCTCACTCGCACGATTATTCTGAAATCGGGAAGGAAGCGCGGTAGTGTTTCTGGTATGAACGAAATAAAAGCGGAAAGCCCAGAAAATTCAGCAGCAGAAGCACGCGAATCTACATCTGGCAAGCAGGTTTCGCAAAATATCCAGCACCCGATCATTCCAGTGCCCGGAGATTACATTCCGTCAGCTACACAACTCCGCCCGGAAGGTACGCGAGTTTTCAATAAACGTGTATGGTATTGGGGGCTGTGGGATTGGGCATCGGCGGCTTTCAACGCGGTCGTCACTACCTTTGTTTTCACCGTCTACCTGACGAACGATGAGCTCTTCGGCAATGATGCAAATTTCTGGCTGGGATACGCACTGACGGTTGCTGGTTTGATCATCGCGATCGTAGCGCCAGCACTTGGGCAAAGCGTTGATCGTTCTGGTAAATCTGCATCTGTGCTCACCTTTACTACGCTATTGACAGTAGTGGTCACGGCAGGTCTTTTTTTCGTCACTCCCGGGCAAAACGGGCTGCTGCTGGGATTATTCCTGCTTGCTGCGGGCAATATTCTTTTCGAGACGGGTTCGGTGATCTATAACGCAATGATCAGCGATATTTCCTCTCCGTCAAATGTCGGGAAAGTTTCTGGTTTCGGCTGGGGATTAGGGTATGTTGGCGGTATCGTGCTGCTACTGATCCTGTTCATTGGATTCATCTCCCCCGAAGTCGGCTGGTTTGGAGTGACGAGCGCAAACGGGCTCAACGTGCGGGTGGCAATGCTTTTTGCTGCTGCATGGCTCCTGCTTTTCTCCCTCCCGCTGCTCCTAACTGCACGCAATAAGCCACGGCGTACAGAGATCGTGGTAGATGGGCTGATCGGGGCATATAAACAGCTTTTCCGTTCTGTTGCCAAGCTCTGGCGTGAGGATCGTTCGGTAGTCTGGTTCCTGATTTCTTCTGCAATTTATCGCGATGGGCTGGCGGGCGTATTTACTTTTGGCGCAGTGCTCGCTTCTGCTGCATTCGGATTTACTTCAAGTGAAGTAATCATTTTTGGTGTGGCTGCAAATGTGGTGGCTGGGATTGCAACGATCGCATTCGGGGTGCTGGATGACAAGCTCGGTTCCCGCGCCGTGATCATCTTCTCAGTTGCAATGATGGTGTTATTTGGGATGATCGTATTTTTCTTTCATAACGGCATGGGAACACTCAACGGCAAGCAGGTTTACTGGATTTTTGGTCTTGCACTATGCGTATTCGTTGGGCCAACCCAATCTGCATCCCGCACATATCTTGCCCGGATTGCACCTGCCGGCGAGGAAGGAGAGCTTTTTGGCTTATATGCCACTACCGGTCGTGCCGTATCGTTCCTGGCACCATTCATGTATGCAAATGCGATCGTGATTGCTGCAAATCTTACCGGGCAACAGAAAGATGAAGTAGCATACGCTGGAATCCTCGGAATCGCCTTAGTACTTTTGGTGGGATTGCTTACCTTTATTCCAGTGAAAGCGCAGGCAAAACAGTAATAAACGCTTGATAATTCGCTGTTTTACGAATCTGAAAAGAAAATTTGCGGCCTCTCGGCGGAAGATGGACATTTTCTCTCTCGGAGAGCAATTTCGGTAAGCTAAACCGCGGTGCTGTAGTTTACGATATCTGCGATATACATCGCTTCACGGATCGCAGACCATGTTTACGTACAGTGTAAATTTTCGATAGATTTCAGGTTATTTTGCATACCGATGGTTTGAAGTGTGTGCCGAAGGCTGTTTGGTGTGACGACACGAGTGAGAAGGGTGCAAGTTTTGCCTCAGAATACCGGAAAAAAGCAGATTCCATTCAGTCAAATTCTCGTCATCGGCTTTGCGCTTTTTGCAATGTTCTTTGGCGCGGGAAATCTGATTTTTCCCGTAATGGTCGGAGCGGATTCTGGCTCGAATGTCGTCCCAGTAACTATCGGCTTGCTGCTCACAAGCGTGGTGCTTCCAGTTTTGGGAATGGTTGTGGCTGCTACCGAAAGTACAAGTGAAGCAGCGCAAGGCGGTGTTTCTTCACGGATCGGAAAAATTCCAGGCACGATTTTTACGCTCGTCGTATTCCTGACTACAGGGATGCTTTATGCAGTTCCACGGGTAGCAACGGTAGCCTACGAAATGTCTACTGCGCCGCTAATTGCGGGAGTCGATTTCAGTGCCGGTGCGAAGCTATTTTGCTTTACGATAGTTTTCTTTGCCGTGACGGTATTTTTCGTGCTCACCCCGTCTGCAGTGGTGGATCGTGTCGGTAAATATCTTTCCCCGGCATTGCTCGTTTTTCTTGCTTTACTCGTTTGCGTAACGGCATTTACGATGCCCGATCAAGGTGGGGAACCAAGCGAAAAATGGCTGAACTCTCCCTTCGTTGCGGGAGCGATTGAAGGATATAACACGATGGATGCGCTCGCGACATTCGTCTTTGGTGTGGTGATCGTGCAATCGCTGCAGAAGCTCGGCGCAAATACGCCGGGGCAGCGTGTAAAAGAAATGACGAAAGTCGGTTTGGTGGCAGGTGTTTGCCTGGCACTGGTATATATCGGGCTAACGGTGGTTGGTACACGGCAAGCTGGCATGGGATTTAAAAATGGTGCTGAACTGTTGGCTGCGGTATCAGGAGCTGCTTTTGGTTCGGTTGGTCAGATTATTTTCTCAATCATTACGATTTTGGCTTGCCTCACCACAGCAATTGGTTTGCTGACAGCAGCAACTGAGTATTACAAAAAAATATTGCCGGGTGTGCCATTCGTAGTTTTGCTTGGTGTGCAGGTATTTGTCTCGGTGGCTTTGGCGAATCTTGGATTGAATCAGATTCTCGCGATTGTTGGGCCATTGATGCAGTTTGTGTATCCACTTGCAATTACAGTTATCGCCTTGGCTTTGTTTGAGCGGATGCTTCCATTCCGTCTTGATTTCACCTATAAAATTGCGGCAGCAGTGGCGGCGCTGCTTTCATTCATGGAAGCTGGCAGGCTTGCTTTTGGTACTGCATTTAGCTTTATTGATCCATTCTTAGATTTACTTCCGCTGGCGCAGATCCAAATGGCTTGGGTAGTGCCAACTTTGATTGCGATCGTGGTGGGATTTGGGTTTGATTTCCGGATGCGCAAGTCAGTGCGGAAATAAGTTGCTGAAGTTGCTGCAGCCTGGTTATTTTGTGCCGAAAATACTGGGGATTCCGGTAAATTTCGCTGCTTGACGGCAGATCCGAGCAAGCACATGTGCGAGGTAAGCGAAATCTCGCTCGGACGGATGAATAAGCAGGGTATTCGCCTCAGCGCCAAAGGAGCGCTGTTGCGATTGCGGCAATTCCTTCTTTCCGTCCGACGGTGCCGAGTTTATCTGTCGAAGTAGCCGATACGGATACTGGTGCTCCAACTATGGTGCTCATGAGAGTTTCCGCTGCTGCTTTCCGTGCTGCAAAACGCGGTTTTTGCCCGATGATCTGCACCGAAATATTTGCAATTTGCCAGCCAGCTTCCGTGGTGCGGCGGACGGCTTCACTAAGCAGTATTTGCCCTGAAGCGCCGGCCCATTCGGGTCTATCAGTGCCAAAGACGCTGCCGAGTTCGCCTACTCCGCTTGCCATCAGCAAGGCATCAGCTGCAGCGTGAGCAGCCACATCAGCATCAGAATGCCCTTCCAGAGCTTGCTCTCCGGGCCACGGGAGGCAAGCCAGCCAGAGGGTGCGCTGTGGGTCGGTAGAAAATGCGTGTAAATCAATTGCTGTTGCTGTGCGTAAATCTTTGATTTCCATTGTTTTCTTTGTGTCTTTCAAAATTATTTGGGAATGCGCAAATGCTCTAGATCACCTGGTGAAATCTGCATCCTTATTTCAGTGTGGCAGTCTTTTTTGCAAGGAGTTCGGCTATTTCCAGGTCGAAAGGGGTAGTGATTTTTAATGCGCGCGCATCTCCGGGGAGGATCTCTACGCTTTCACCGAGGAGTTCGATCAATGCGGCATCGTCAGTTGCTGCATTTTCTGCGGTAGCTGCGAATGCGTTTCCGTGGGCGTGCGCAGATAACAATAGTTCGCGGGAAAATCCTTGCGGAGTTTGCACTGCATATAATTCTTCGCGTTTGAGTGTTGCAGTGGCAACGATGCGTTTGCGCCTGCCAGATTCATTTTCGATGTGACCGCGTTTGATCGTGTCAATGACGGGGAGTGCGGGAATGACGGCATTCGTGCCAGCTTTGAGTGCTTCTGTGACGCTGCGGATCAACTCCGGTGGGGTGAAAGCGCGTGCTGCGTCATGCACTAATACGTATTTTGTATCGATGACGGCTAAAGCATTGGCTACAGATTCTTGCCGAGTATTGCCGCCGATTACAATTTGTACTTCCAACCCGGCGCGCTGCAAAGCAGTGGAAAATTCAGTTTGCCAGGATAACGGCACCGTCACCACGATATTTTCAATTCCGGCTACACGCATTCCACGCACAGCATGTACGATCAGTGGCGAACCACCGCATTCTACCAATGCTTTTGGAAGATTTGCTCCGAGTCTTGTACCAGCGCCAGCTCCGGCAATAATGGCGGCAATATCTTGCATTGGTGTTTATCCTTTCACTTTGACGGCGCGTTTTAGCAGCAGACGGGCGGTGATAAAGAAAATCAGAATGGATCGGGTGCCAGGATCGGCTGAGAAAAGCGCACGTATTTGCGGATCTGGGGTGTTGCGAAAATAATGGAGCTCGCAGCATTTTCGCTCCGAGCTCCAGAAAAATAATTATTCGGCTGAATCGGCACTTACGCATTCTTCAGCGGAATCTGCTGAAGCTGCCGAACCTGCGCTAAACTCGCCAAGAATCTCATTGAGCAACTCGCCGGCTTCATCGTCAGAGATATCGCGCGCTAATGCTACTTCCGAGCTGAGGATTCCGCGTGCTTGTGCAAGCATCCGCTTTTCTCCGGCAGAAAGCCCGCGATCTAGGTTGCGACGCGTCAAATCGCGAACTACTTCAGCGACTTTATTGACATCACCGGAAGTAAGTTTTTCGCCATTTGCTTTGTATCTGCGCGACCAATTTACCGGCTCTTCAACATTTTCTTCACGCAGCACGGCAAAAACAGCTTCCAGTTGCTGATCATTGGAAACATCACGCACTCCAACTTCTGCAAGCGAATCTGCAGGAACTTGAATCGTCAAATCTCCTTGCAAAATATGAAGTGTTAAATAGAGGCGCTTTTCCCCGCGAATCGTCCGCTCAGAAATATCGTCAATCCGGGCAGCACCATGGTGTGGGTAAACGACTGTTTCGCCGACTTTGAAGCTCATGAATCTGCTCATCTCTCTAGTTGCGTGGTTCCTATTCTAGCAAACTAATTTTCTTCAGATTGAAGATTCGTCCCGATTTCACAACCGGCACAATTGAAATTCGTGGCGATCTGGGAAATTTTGGTGATTTGATAAATGGCGGTGCTGTTTCGGATTTTCAGCTTTTCTTTTAGATACCGTTTGCGCCCCCGAAAGTAGCAGAAAAGCAAAATCCCCGCACAAGGCGGGGAATTTGTGGCTCCGACCGGCGTCGATCCGGTGACCTTTCGATTTTCAGTCGAACGCTCTACCAACTGAGCTACAGAGCCAGATAGAAAAACACCCGGTTTCCCGGGGCTTCTCAGCGACCCTGACGGGACTTGAACCCGCGACCTCCGCCGTGACAGGGCGGCGCGCTAACCAACTGCGCTACAGG
Organism: Arcanobacterium hippocoleae; assembly: GCF_031456295.1. Classification (NCBI taxonomy): domain Bacteria; kingdom Bacillati; phylum Actinomycetota; class Actinomycetes; order Actinomycetales; family Actinomycetaceae; genus Arcanobacterium; species Arcanobacterium hippocoleae. The sequence continues at coordinate 1,059,939 of NZ_JAVDUJ010000001.1, read as the reverse complement.
GCCTTAGCGATTCGCGAACGAATCAAAGGCGGTTTTTCAACCGTACCCCCAACCGGATTCGAACCGGTGTTACAGGCGTGAAAGGCCAGTGTCCTAGGCCACTAGACGATGGGGGCTTTGTTCGTTTTAACCGAAGTTTTTCTCGAACGGATAAAAGCTTAGCCCGAAACATTGAGAAAAGTAAAACTCGCGCAATGTGCCCTTAGTCACGATTAGCGATATTGGCGTATGAACTGAAATCTCGCGTTTTTTCAAACAGTATTCAATAGGATGCACTTGAATAACGCTCTGAGAGAGACTCGCTGCATATTTTCCCTGCCTGAATTAACCTGATGATATGCAAAATTTCCTCCCGATGAACACAGATAACGCGGCAAAAGAAGCTGTCGAAACTACTTTCGATTTGCTCCAATTGATCCTCTCTATTGGACTGGGGATAGTTGTGGGCATCACGGTTGGTTTAGTGACGGTTGCGATTGGCAGGTTCATGGGGCGTCAGCGCCCGTTTGTGAAACCCTTCTTTGAAGCCTGCTCTCGTCCAGTGATGGCATTGTGTGTAGTCCTTGGTGCCACATTCGGATTCTGGATTCTTGAAGGAATGAAAGATGCGGCAAATCCGCGCTGGTTTTCCGTTGTGGATCATCTTTTTCTGATCTTCTTGATTGTATCGGGCACATGGCTTGTAGTTGGCATGATTAATGGAGCAGTAGAACTGATTCATAATCGGATGCTTGAATCTTCCGAGCGTCGCGCTGCGCGCGTACGTACACAAACGCAAATTCTGCACCGGGTAGTAGTGGTAGTGATTTGGGTGCTTGGCATTGCTGGAGTCCTGCTCACATTCCCTTCAGCGCGCACGGCAGGCGCTTCACTGCTGGCATCTGCAGGTCTGGTTTCTGTGGTTGCCGGTCTTGCAGCGCAAACCACACTCGGGAATGTTTTTGCTGGCTTACAGCTTGCCTTTTCTGATTCGATTCGCGTTGGCGATATCGTGCAATACAAGGGAAATTACACGACGGTTGAAGAAATCACACTCACGTATGTAGTGCTTGCAGTGTGGGACGGGCGGCGGATTATCGTGCCGTCTTCTTTGATGACTACCGAAGATTTTGAAAATTGGACACGGCGCAAACCAGATATGATCGGTGAAGTTACGTGGGAAGTGGATTGGTCGGTGCCAATTGAAGCAGCTCGCAAACAATTTCAATTCCTCCTTAGCGAGACAGACCTTTGGGACGGCAATACTGGTGTGCTTTCGATCAAAGAAGCGCAGGCTCATGCGCTCACCTTACGTGCGGTAGTATCCGCAGCTGATTCGGCAATGCTCACGGATTTGAAATTTTACTTGCGTGAGAAAATGGTGCTTTGGATCCAGCAGGAGGCACCACAGGCGATCCCACACCTGCATTACAGCGAATACGGGCCAATCGATATTTCTCAGACACAAAAAGCTACGCAGAAAATGCTGGAACAGCGCTTGGATCGGCTCATTCCTAGCGGTGGTAGTGAGCTAGCGGCAAGTGTGGGTGAACAAGAGCAGGAAAATCACATACTTGAAACCCCGGATGTAGCGGTTGAAAGCGATCCAACTGCCGTCTTCACCGTGAAAGATTTGCGGCAATTAGGGATTCTGACCGGGCAAGATCAGGATCGGAAAGCTCCCCAAGATCCGCAACGGCAAGTGAAGATACAAGATCCAGTGCATGAAAATCCGGGCAAAAATGAATATCGTGAAGGGCACGAATCTTCGCTGTTTTCTGGCTCGCCACAAGCAGAAGAACGCAAACGTGAATTTTCTGGGCCAGGCGAAGACGTCTATGAAGAACGGAACCGGAAAATTGCGCAAACAAATGCTACGGGCGAATTAACACCAATAAATGCTACACACGGATCTGCAGCACCAGAAACGAAAATTGGGCAGTTAGAAAGCGCTGGTGCGCAAGGTGATACGGGTGATGATACGAGTTGCCGCACTACGAATAATACTGCAGACGGAAAAAAGGTATCTGCTGCGCGCATAGAATCAGATCATGAAGCTAGTTTGCGGGAAGACGAAACTGATTTACCGGAACAGAAAACGAAATGAGGCGAAATGGGTGCGAATAGTGAAATGACGAAAACTGATGCGCAATGGCGAGCAGAACTGACCGTCCCGGAATATCACGTTTTACGCGAGGCGGGTACAGAACGTGCGGGTACCGGAGTATTACTGCATGAAAATCGCGCTGGCACCTACTTTTGCAAGGCATGTAATGCGAAACTCTTCCGGTCGGAAAAGAAATTTGAATCCTTCTGCGGATGGCCGTCCTTTTTCGATCCAGACGAAAATGATGCCGTGCGCTATTTGAAAGACTATCTGCTTGGATATGAACGAATTGAAGTGCGTTGCGCGAACTGCAATTCACATCTTGGGCACGTTTTTGACGATGCTCCGCAAACGCCTACGGGAAAACGCTATTGTATGAATTCGATTTGTCTCACATTCCAACCTGATGGGGCGCCGGATAGCGCAAGAGTGCGCGGTTAGCCCGAAAGTAATTAGGGTAAATACGAAATTCGCTGCAGGGGCGGTGAGCTTCCAGCTTTCTGCAGAAATACTCCTGGCGAGCGCAAACTACGAAACTGTGTCTGGCGAGATAATCACCGGGTAATAAAAATAGCCGTCACCCGTGTTATAAAGATTAGCGTGAAAAAATTCGATGCAGCAGCTTCAGAGCGTGTTTTTGGCATGTTCGCTCCGCTAACGATGATTGCCGCCGCAATCATGAACTATGCCGGTACAGCTTTCGCAGTCGGTCTCTTTGATGTGGCTAGTGTGACGGCTGTAGGCTGGGGGCGATTCGCTACGGCGTCCCTGATCATGATCGTCATTTTTCGACCAAAAATTGAGCTAAAAAGAATTTGGGTGCCAATCCTTTTCGGTCTTGCAATGACTTCCATGAATCTGGTGTTCTATCATGCCATTGCACATATCCCGCTCGGTGCGGCAGTCGCACTTGAATTTTTAGGGCCGGTGATCCTTTCCGCAGTGACCGCGCGGGGTTGGCGCGTGCGTACCGGGCTAGTTCTCGCTGTTTGCGGCGTTGGAATGATCTCTTGGGTAGGCGTTGATATTGCGAATCGAAATGTGCAGATCGGAGTGCTGCTTGCGCTTGCTGCAGGCATTTTCTGGGCGATCTACATGTATCTGGGCGGGAAAATTGCAGCTTCCGGAAAAGGCTCACACGCACTGACGATCGGGATGAGTGCGGGCACGCTTTTCTATCTGCCATTTGCTGCGAAAAGTTTTCTGCCAATTGCAACTAGCCCGAAATATCTTGCGCTGATGTTTCTCGTGGGGATTTTTTCCTCAATCCTGCCTTTCCTCGTGGAATTGACCGTGATGCGTTATATTGCCACCCCCGTTTATGCACTTCTCGTGGCACTTTACCCGGCTACCTCAATACTCGTTGGATTCGTAGTTTTAAGGCAAATACCAACGACGGGAGAGCTCGCCGGGCTATTCCTGATCACAGCTGCCGTAGCACTCGTTAACGGCGTGAAAGAATCGCGTTGATCAAATCGGCTACTGGATTCTCCGTTGCAGGCAGAATGTACTTCGCTTCGGCACGTAAATCGGGTGTGGCGTTTGGCGCTGCTACCGGGATGCCCATCATCGCTAGCCAGGAAACATCGTTTCCAGAATCTCCCGCTCCGAGACCAGTAGCAGCATTCAGGCCAAGCTGCTGATGCACATATTCGATCCCAGTACGTTTTGTGACATGCGGTAGTGTCACGTCAAGAAATTCTGGACCGCCACGCACAGCGGACGGGAATCGTGAAAGTACCTCAGCTTCAATTGCGTCAATTCGGGCAGGTGCAGCTGCGAAACAAACTTTCGTGAGCTCATCCCATTGGATGTTATCTTCTGCGATTCGTGGAAATTCTGTTAAGCCAGTAGCCGTCTGCATCGAAATTTGCGAAACATGCGGAATATATGGATCGTTGGCGCTCACAAGGATTTCATCTGCGGTTTCAAGAAAATATGAAACTCCCAGTTCGTGCGCGGTTTCAATCACGCGCTGCGCTACTGATGCCGGAAGGAGCTGCACATCTACGATCTGATCGCGAAAGCCATCCCAGACCACGGCTCCATTTGAAGCCACGATCCAGCCTTTTACCTTGGCATCGTGAAATAAGAAATCACTCCACGGTAATGGTCTGCCAGTAGCGATAATAATTGGGATCCCGGCAGCGTCAAGATTGCGTAGGGCTGCGTTCGTTTCTGCAGTGAGGATCGATTTTTCATTTGCGAGAGTGCCGTCAACATCAAAGACACAATGTGTTGGGATTTCTGCGGGCCAGGGCAGATGCGCAAAATCGAGCAGGAGTGGTTCGTTTATCATGGTTTAAGTCTACGGGAAAGAAACTGTTAAGTGCCTAATATATAGAGAGTTTCCACTGCTGGCGATAGGATAGGGAAAAGATCTTTGAAAGGTGGCAATGATGAGTGGTCAAAAGCCGCGGCGTCCGGCGCAGCTGCAGCCTGAACAGGTGGAATTGATCCAGGGAGATGCGGATACTGCTTTCAGTTCTGAGCTTGCTCATGCTAGTGCGCAAGCGATTGTTCCGTTGTCGTCTGAGCATTTTTTGGATGTTCAGACGATCGAACGAGTAAAAATGCTGATCGCTGCTGAAGGGGTAGATGCGCTTGCGGAAACATGGGTGATGCTCCCTGCCGATACCTTGCCAGGGATTTTATGGCGTGGTTATTTATTGCGTGAATGGGTGCGCCGATTTACGCAGGAAGTGCAGCTGCGATATGCGGCAAGTGAAAAGTATTTTTCACAGCAAGATGCGGAAAAAGTAAAGCTTGTCGCGCGCCCGGAGAAAATCCTTGCAGCATGGAATGAAGTGTTCATGGGTGATTATCGGAAAGATTTTGCGTTGGTATTGCGCGATTCAGCCCGCTTTTGCGATTTTCTTGGTTCGGTAGTGCCGGCGTGGATTGCAGATGAAGCACATCCACTGGCAACTTCGGTAACATTGCGTGATACTGCGATGCTGCGGGTGGCGCAAGAATTTCAAGATGCTGCCGGGAAGATTAGAGCGTGAACGCAACTTGAGTTAACCGAGTGTTTACCTAAATTCTCAAATAGAAAAAGCCGGTAGCATTAGGTAGTTTAATCTGTCATTATGAAAGCATGAGCGAAGATCAGCGAAATTTTGAAAACCCTGCCGTCAGTGATGATGCAGGGGCACAGCCCGGTACTCCAGATACCCTCGATCGAATTGGAATAGATTTACACAGCGAGGATCAGCACGGTGCTGAAAAAGGAAAAAGTTCAACCGAAACGGTCGATTATGCTCCGAAAAAGAGACGGAAGCAGAGTGATCGCGATGAGCTAGAACTTGCTGAAGCGCGTCTCGGTTCAGCCGTTTCGACACGCTCTTTGATGGAAATGGCGCAGGCTGCCGCGCAGAAGCGGGAAAAGAAAGCGAATGATGGGAAAGACGGGAAGGGAACGTCTACGAAAATGCCGCTTCCGGAGGGGCGTTTTGCTGATCGAGAGCTTTCATGGTTGGCATTTAATGAGCGCGTGCTTGAACAAGCGGAAGATCCGGATCTTCCGCTGCTAGAGCGTGCTTGGTTCCTTGCGATTTTTGCTTCAAACCTGGACGAATTCTATATGGTGCGGGTAGCTGGTTTGAAAGCACGGATTGAGGCCGGCGTAGCAATGACGAAATCTTCTGGGCTTGCACCGCGTCAGGTATTGGACGGGATCAATGAGCGTACGCATGAGCTGATGGAGCGTCACGCAAAAGTATTTGCCACTGATGTGCAGCCGAAATTGGCAGAAGTGGGGATCCACCTGCGGCATTGGCATCAGCTTGGGGCACTTGAGCAAGAACGGTTGCAAAAATTCTATCGGCAACAAATTTTCCCAGTGCTCACGCCGCTTGCCGTTGATCCAGCGCACCCATTCCCGTATATTTCTGGGCTTTCGTTGAATTTGGCAGTGATTTTGCAGAATCCGAAAACTGGTAAAGAGCTTTTTGCGCGCGTGAAAGTCCCCTCGCTACTGCCGCGTTTTATTGCTGTTGATTCAGAAGGCCGGCCATACCGCCCGGAAGAAGTACCGCTTAATGCGGCAGGTGGCACTGAATTTGTGCCACTGGAAGAAGTGATCGGCGCGCACCTTTCGACACTTTTTCCGGGGATGGAAGTGCTTGATTACTCTACATTCCGGGTTACGCGAAACGAAGATCTCGAAGTTGAAGAAGACGATGCTGAAAATCTGTTGAAAGCCCTTGAAAAAGAATTGAAGAAACGCAAATTTGGGCCAGCAGTACGTTTGGAAGTAGCACAGTCAATGAGCGATCATGTGCTTGCACTCTTAATGAAAGAATTGCAAGTGCGTGATGCGGATGTCTTCCGGCTTCCAGAACCGCTCGATTTGACTGGGCTGAATGAAATCCATGATCTTGACCGTCCACATTTGAAGTACGAGAAATTTGTGCCCGTCACGCCGCGTGGTTTTGCTGAATATGAGTCAGCGACAGCGCAAGATGTGTTTGAATCGATTGCTCGGCACGATATCCTTGTACAGCACCCGTATGATTCGTTCTCGACATCCGTGCAGCAATTTATCCAGCAGGCAGCAAAAGATCCGAAAGTACTGGCAATCAAGCAAACTCTGTATCGTACATCAGGTGATTCGCCAATTGTGGATGCGCTAATTAAAGCCGCAAATGCTGGCAAACAGGTACTTGCCGTCGTAGAAATCAAAGCCCGCTTTGACGAACAAAATAATATCGAATGGGCGCGTAAGCTTGAAAAAGCCGGGGTGCATGTGGTTTATGGCATTGTTGGGCTAAAAACACATTGTAAGCTGTGCTTGGTGGTGCGGCAAGAAGAAGACGGACTGCGCCGATACTGCCATGTGGGTACTGGTAATTACAATCCAAAGACGGCACGTGGCTATGAAGATATTGGGTATTTCACTGCTGACCGGGAAGTAGGGCAAGATCTCACACGTCTGTTTAATCAGCTTTCGGGATACTCCCCGAAAGCAAATTTCCATCGCCTGCTTGTAGCTCCCGTCGGCGTGCGTGACGGGATCATTGAATGCATTAAGCAGGAAACGAAGAATAAGCTTGCCGGTAAAGATGCGTGGATTCGGCTCAAAGCAAATGCAGTGGTCGATGAGCGGATTATTGATGCGCTTTATCGGGCATCGCAGGCAGGCGTACCGGTGGAAATCCAGGTTCGTGGGATTTGTTGTCTGCGCGCAGGAATTCCTGGGCTTTCGGAAAATATCAAAGTGCGTTCGGTACTTGGCAGGTTCCTAGAGCATTCGCGGGTATACGCATTCCATAATGACGGAGATCCAAAAGTTTTCATTGGTTCGGCAGATTTGATGCATCGCAATCTGGATCGGCGGATTGAAGCGTTGATTACAATTCTGGATCCGCAAATGAAATCCTTCCTGATTGATTTAGTTGCTGTGGCGTGTGCGGATACTACAGCCTCATGGCATCTGGAGCCAGATGGGTGGGTGCGCGTAGCTCATGATGCCAATGGTAAACCGCTTGTGCATGTGCAAGATCTGTTAATGAAGCGCGCACGTTCCAGCCTTTCCAGCAAGCGTAAGAAGAAGCGTTTTCCGACGGCTCCGCGCGTGCTGCATTTTCAACCAGTCGTAAGTGAAGAGAGTGTACGATGGCGGGAAAAGAAATTACCGATGCGCGAGTCTGGGCAGCTGGAGCAATCATCTGGAGAGAAAATCCAGCCGGCAGAAATGGTGCAACACGAGCAAAAAGACTTGAAGTCTTGGTGGTCCACCGTCCGCGCTGGCGTGACTGGTCTTTTCCAAAAGGAAAACTGAAGCCGTATGAGACGATGCGTGCCTGCGCGGTGCGTGAGATTCGTGAAGAAACCCGCCTTGATATAGTGCTTGGCGTGTCTCTTGGGTGGCAAAACTATTTCCTTTCTGACGGGAAAAAGAAAGCGGTTCATTTCTGGGCAGCACGCGTGGTTGATGCGAAGTCGCCGGTGTTGCGGGCGCGGAAAAAGGTAAAGCCCGCACCGAAGCATGAGATTGATCAGATCATGTGGATCCCCGCTGAGATTGCATTAGGGAAGCTTACGTATGAACGCGATGTGCGGATGCTGCGTAAATTGTTGAAATTCCAAAAGGCGGATGCGCTTGATACGCAAACGCTGATCGTATTGCGGCATGCAAAAGCAATCAAGCGTGATTCTTGGAAGAAGGGGAAAGGGCCAGAACATACGCGGCCCTTAGCTCGCTCAGGTGAGGCACGTGCGCAAATGCTCGTAAGTGAACTTTCCGCATATGGGATCGATTCCTTGCGCACTTCTCCGTGGCGGCGTTGTGTGAGCACTCTCGAACCATATGCAAAGCTTACTGGCGTGAATTTGCGGCGAAAAAACGGGATGACTGAGCGTTCTTATGTACATGATGCAAATTGGCTCTCCAATTATTTTCGCGAAATGATCGGTGGATTGCAGAAGAACCGGGCGATTTGTATTCATCGCCCAACAATCCCTGGATATTTGCAGCAAATTAAATCGGCGGCGGCAAAAAAGCAGTTTGTAAAAATTCCGCAGCAAGATCCCTGGCTAGAGCCTGGGCAAATGATTGTATTGCATCTTACAAAAAAGCTTGCGCCAAAACATCGAATCGTGCAAATTGAGATTGTGAACAGCGATTTTAGAAGTTGATTGCAATAAAATACCGATGCTGCTAATGCCAAAATCAAGGCTTTTGCGAGTAAAAATGAAGAGTTAACTAATTGTTAACCTCGCGTGTGTTTGTGCTTTAAGTTTATCGTTTAGTCTGGCACATAGTTGGGGGAAAAGCCTCCAAGAACGCGGGAGTAAAATCCTGTGCGAGACTCAAAGGAAACTGAATCTTGAAAACTACACGCGGTATGAAACTCTTTGCAGCAGCAAGCGCACTCACTCTCGGTCTGGCTGCATGTGGCAATTCGACTCCTGAAAAGAAGGAAGACAATGCAGGAAAGTCTGATGCAAAGGCATCTGGTCTTTCTGGCACGATCAATGGTTCTGGCGCAACCGCACAGCAAAAGGCGCAGCAGGCTTGGCGTGATAACTTCACCAAAGCAAATCCAGGCGTAGTTGTGAATTATGACGGCACTGGTTCTGGCACTGGCCGCGAACAATTTATTTCCGGCAAGGTAGTATATGCGGGTACTGATTCTTTGCTGAAGGACGAAGAAATTCAGGCAGCAACCAAGCGTTGCGGTTCTGAACCACTTGAACTTCCGCTTTACATTTCACCGATCGCAGTAGCTTTTAATCTCCCAGGTATCAAGCATCTGAATATGACTGGCGAAATTATTGCCAAGATTTTCGATGGCAAGATCAAGAAGTGGAATGATGCAGCGATTGCGGATATCAACAAGGATGCGAAACTGCCAGATCTGCCAATCATTCCAGTGAACCGCGCAGACGATTCTGGTACTTCAAAGAACTTCCAGCAGTACTTGGTGGCAGCTTCTAACGGCAGCTGGGGATACGAGCCAGCCGATAAGTGGCCAGTGAAGGATACGCAGTCTGCTGAAGGTACCTCCGGCGTGATCAATCTTGTAAAGTCCACTGAAGGTGCAATCACCTATGCTGATGCTTCCCAGATCGAGAATCTCGGATCGGCAGCAGTGGAAGTTGCTGGTGAATTCCTTCCATATTCGCCAGAAGCTGCAGCAGCAATCGTAGATGGTTCCCAGCCGAAGAAGAATGCAACTGATCGTCTGCTCGCATACGATTTGAAGCGTGATGGCTCAATCAAGGGTGCGTACCCAATTGTGCTCGTCTCCTATGTGATCGCATGTACCGATTACAAGGATGCGAATGACGGCAAGCTTGTGAAGTCGTACTTGAGCTATATCGCATCGAAGGAAGGTCAGGAAGTAGCTACCAAGGCTAAGGGCGGTAATGCTCCAATTTCTGATGCGCTTCGTGCAAAAGTGACTGCAGCAATTGACCTGATCAAGGGCTAAAATAGCTGCTCACTGAATGTGTTTAACTAATCAATTGGGCGTGGGCAGGCTGGAAAGCGGGCTCACGCCCAAACCGTGAAAAAGGATGGAGCCCAAAGCAAGTGGCGAATAAATCCGATTGGAATCTTACAGGCGGTCAAAAGGCACGCAGCAAAGATAAAGCTTTTTCGAGCTTGGTCACGCTTAGTGCATCGTTTATTCTCGTATTGCTTGCCGCCGTTGCAATATTCTTAATTCTCTCTTCCAAGAACGCCCTACTGGCAAGCAACGAAACAATTGCGCAAGAAGTCGGCTTTGCAGATGATCTCACCTTCTGGCAATTTGCTGGCGCAGCACTCTTTGGCACGTTGTTGGCGGCAGTGATTGCGTTGATCGTTGCAGTCCCATTTGCCGTCGGTATTGGGTTGTTTATCTCACATTATGCACCTCGGAAGGTTGGTACAGTTGCCGGTTATGTAATTGATTTGCTGGCAGCAATTCCATCTGTAGTATTTGGGCTCTGGGGGATGCTCACACTCGAACCGTTGATGCGTCCGATCTTTATGCGCATCTCCGAGTTGCTGACGGGCCTATTTGAATTCCTTGCGGGCACTGTTGAAACCGTCGGTGAAAAAGAAGTGTGGAGCGGTGGTCTGCCCGGATTCTCCTATATGGCACAAAATTTTGACTGGTGGCCGATCCGTCCAGATGCGGCACAATTCCTACCGCCTGCACGGAATATCTTGATGGGCGGCATTATTTTGGCAATCATGATTTTGCCGATTATTACTTCACTTTGCCGCGAAGTGTTCCTCAAGACGCCACGCCTGCAGGAAGAAGCTTCGCTTGCGCTTGGGGCAACTCGCTGGGAAATGATCAAGATGGTCGTGCTTCCGCATGGGCGCTCAGGCATTGTATCTGCTTCAATGCTTGGTTTGGGGCGTGCACTTGGCGAGACAATGGCTTTGCTGATGGTGCTTTCGCCTGGTTTGAAGATCAACTTTGATCTACTCCGGCCGGGTCAGCATTCCACGATTGCCTCGCAAATTGCATTGCGTTTCCCTGAATCGTCCGGGTTAGCATCTGATTTCTTGATCGCGCTCGGTTTGATTCTTTTCGTTGTAACATTCGCGGTCAACTTTATTGCCCGTGCGATCGTGGCCCGTTATTCCGAATTCTCAGGAGCGAATGAATGAGTCTGAACACTGAAACTGGAACGCAAAGCGCACAGCCGAAAGTGCAGATAGCTGCTGCACAATCTTTTCTTGCAAAGCAGCGCCAACTTCCGGCGTGGTTTAACCTCGCAGCTGTAGCTGTTGCACTCGTGATCGGTATTCTGTTCAACGTATTGATTGCAGCAGAAGCTGATTGGATCGCTGCCGGGATTTGGTCTGGAGTTATTTTCCTCGTGCTGGCAGCAATTTTTGGATACACCATTGAAGGTCGTCGTTATGGCGCTGATCGAGTAGCTTCATCGCTAATCATCGGAACGTTTATCCTTGCCGTCATTCCATTGATTTCCTTGCTCTATACAGTATTGCTGCAGGGCTGGCACCGGATGAGTGATGCCGGCTATCTGACAGCTACAACAGCAGGTACTTCCATTGAAGGGACCGTCACCGGCGTAGGGCACGCAATTCTTGGTACTTTCATTGTTACTGGTGTGACGGCGCTGATTTCCGTGCCACTTGGAGTGCTCACGGCAGTGTATTTGGTGGAATACGGGAAAGGTCCATTTGCCAAAACGATCACTTTCCTCGTAGATATCATGACGGGTATCCCATCGATTGTGGCAGGTTTGTTTGCGGCAGCGATGTTCCCGCTGATTTTGCAGCTACTTACTGGTAGTCCGGAATTTAAGACGGGTTTCTCTGGCTCGATTGCGCTCGTGGTGTTGATGACCCCGATCGTAGTGCGCAATACGGAAGAACATTTACGGCTTGTTCCGAACGGATTGCGTGAGTCTGCGTATGCTTTGGGCGTGACCAAGGCGCGCACAATTACCAAAGTGGTATTACGGACCTCTGCTTCTGGCATTATTTCAGGTGTCGTAATTGCGATCGCGCGTGTGATTGGTGAATCCGCACCACTGATGATCACCGCAGGTACCACTGATATTTACAATATGAATATGTTTGAAGGTCAGATGCTCACTATGCCGGTGTATGTTTACTACCAGTACAAGCAGGGCAATATGGAAAACGCTTGGGGTGGAGCGTTGCTCTTGATCATCATCGTGCTGTTGCTGAATCTTGCAGCACGATGGATTGCGAAGAAGTTTGCGCCAAAGGGTGAAGCTTAAGGCTCCTCAAGGCTGTTGAAAGGAAATAAAGTGTCTCAAGGGATTGTAGCCAAAGACTTAAATATTTATTACGGCAATTTCCTTGCCGTGGAAAATGTGAACGTGGAAATCGCACCAAATTCGATTACGGCGCTCATTGGTCCGTCTGGCTGTGGTAAGTCTACGTTCTTGCGTTCGCTAAACCGAATGCACGAAGTGATCAATGGCGCACATGTGCAGGGCTCTGTGATTATTGACGGCGAGGATATTTATGCGCCAGGTGTTGATCCAGTGCAGGTGCGGAACCATGTGGGAATGGTTTTTCAGCGGCCAAATCCCTTCCCAACGATGTCGATTGCAGATAATGTGCTTGCTGGAATGCGGCTGAATAATAAGAAATTGCCAAAAGCTGAAGCTGAGCGGATCGTGGAAGAATCGCTGCGTGGGGCGAATCTTTGGGAAGAAGTGAAAGACCGTCTTGATCGGCCGGGTTCATCACTTTCTGGCGGGCAGCAGCAGCGGCTTTGCATTGCGCGTGCAATTGCAGTGCGTCCGCAAGTGCTATTGATGGATGAGCCATGCTCCGCGCTTGATCCGATTTCGACATTGGCAATTGAAGATTTGATGCACCAGCTGCAAAAGGATTACACCATCGTGATCGTCACCCATAATATGCAGCAGGCTGCGCGAGTATCGCAAAAGACGGGCTTCTTCAATATTGAAGGTACTGGTAAACCAGGGCATTTGGTTGAATATGACGATACTGAAAAGATTTTCTCGAATCCGGAGAAGAAAGAAACTGAAGATTACGTATCTGGTCGTTTCGGGTAAGTTTCAGGATCGTGAAAGCCGATTAAAATTTAATATCTAAAATATCCGGGTGATGACGTGGATGGATTTTCCGAAATATCATCACCCGGATATTTTTATATGCTGTGTTTGATTCGATAATCCGTCAGGCAATTCCGTGGAGTAACCCGTAAGTAACAATTGCGACGGCTGCTGCGGCTGGAATCGTTAAAAACCAGGCGGTAATAATATTCCCTGCCACACCCCAGCGCACTGCAGATTTCCGGGTGGTAGCGCCGACACCCATGATTGCTGCCGTGATCGTGTGAGTAGTGGAAATTGGAGCATGCCACAAGAAAGCTGTGGTGTAAAGTACGCTGGCAGCAACTACTTCGGCGCCAAATCCGTGTGCCGGATCGAGCTCAATAATTTTTGAACCAAGCGTTTTCATGATGCGTTGACCGCCGATAAGCGTACCGAGTGAAATCGCTAATGCGGCACCGAGCTTTACCCATAGTGGAATCCCGCTGCCGTTCCAATATCCGCCAGCTACGAGCGCGAGTACTACTACTCCCATTGTTTTTTGTGCGTCTTGCAAACCGTGCCCGAGTGCCATCAGCGCGGCAGAAATGGTTTGTGCATGACGGAAACGGCGCATCGTTTTCTTATAGGTGGCGTTTCGGAGGGAATACATCAGGATCTTCATGAGGCAGAAAGCTAGGAAGAATCCCACTACCGGTGAAATGAACATCGGAATAACTACTTTTTCGCCAATCACACCCCAATGCACGGTGACGGAAGCGGCAATGCCTGCGCCCATCAAACCACCGATCAATGCGTGTGATGATGAGGAAGGAAGCCCAAACCACCAGGTGATCATATTCCAGACAATAGCTCCGACTAAGCCGGAAAGTACAATGATCAGACCGTGATTATCGCCAGGCGGAGCGATAATCCCAGAGCCGATCGTCTCGGCTACACCGGTGCCGAGCAGCGCGCCAATGAAATTCATGACGGCTGCCATGATTAGCGCCTGGCGCGGTGTGAGAGCGCGGGTAGCGACGGAAGTAGCGATCGCATTCGCAGCATCATGAAAACCGTTTGTAAAATCGAAAACGAATGCAATAATGGCTACTAGCGTCACCAGGAAAAGAGTCATTGAGATGTCCATACTTTAGGACTCCTTGATTGCGATGCTCTCAACCAAGCCGGCGAGGTTTTCGAAGGAATCAATTGCTGATTCGAGCGTGTCTACTACGAACTTCATCTTCAAAACTTCCATTGGCTGCGCATTTTCGGCGTTGAAAAGCTTTGAAATCAATGAGCGGTAGATCGTATCGCCGTGATTTTCGAGTTGGTTGATACCGACCCAGTAAGCGCGAGTTTTCTCGTCAAGCTTCTTCAAATTGCTTATCGCATCCGTTGTGGTGTGTGCGCAGTCATTGATGATTTGTACGAGTTTTAGTGCTTCTTCAGGAAGTTCTTGGACGCCGTAGAGTACAATGTCGTCTCCAGCTTCGTCGATTAAATCAATGCAATCATCGACGAGTGATACAAGTGCGTAAAGGTCTACACGGTCGTAGGGGAGTACAAAGCTGTTGTTAATCATGCGTTGCACTTTATGGTTGGCTTCGTCAGCCAGATTCTCAACGTCGTGGAGTTTGAGATTGAGCTCAGCGCGCTTTGTCGGCTCTGCGTGAGCCACCTGCGAGAGAATATCGGCTGCTGAAACGAGGTGCTCTGCCTGTTCACTGATGAGCTGAAAAACAGCCTTCCCGCCGCCAAACTTAGCCATGTTCATTCCTTTGGTATGTGAATTACTTACAAGTAAACAATAAATTAACTTTTGGTAAATCTGTACTTGCTGCGCAAAACTTTGCCGAAATAATTTTGCAGGAATGGGGTGTGTGGCGCGGTGTGAGACTCAGTGCACTTGATTTTGGGACTAAATCCCCATGTGAGGGCTTGATTATACTGGAGACGGTAAAATTAAAGATGTGCAGGGAAAGCAAATAAAAGTGGATGCTGCCGTCAAGATTAATACGTGGTCATCCAAAATGAGCTGCGAGGGGAAAATTGGGAAATATACAGGAAAAGCTACAGGTGAATCGCGGCTTAGCTGTACGGCGGCGCCAAAAACCGGAAGTTCTTGCTCCTGCTGGAAGTTTAGAGACTCTGCGTACGGCAATTGATTTTGGCGCGGATGCCGTCTATTGCGGTGGAAAAGCGTTTGGGATGCGAGCAGCGGCGAAGAATTTATCACTCGAAGATTTTGCTGCAGGTTTGGAATACGCCCATGCGCGCGGGGCGCGCCTTTTCGTTACTTGTAATATTCTGCCTAATTCTGACGAGGTGCAAGCCATGAATGAATACATGGGGCAACTCGGGGAAATCGGAGTGGATGCGCTGATCGTGTCAGATATTGGCGTGCTGATGGCGGCTCGGCAGGTAGCGCCAAATACAGAGATCCATATTTCAACGCAAGCGGGCGTGACTAATTATCAGGCTGCGAATGCACTGCATCAGCTTGGCGCCTCACGCGTGGTGTTGGCACGTGAGCTAAGTTTGGATGCGATTGGGCAAGTGCGTGCAAATGTGTCGGATGAGTTGGAAATCGAAGCTTTTGTGCACGGCTCAATGTGTATGGCTTTTTCGGGGCGTTGCTTGATTTCGCAGCATACCACGGGGCGTGATGCAAACCACGGTGATTGCGCGCAGTCATGTCGGTGGAAATATCATGTGGTGGAAGAAAAGCGGCCAAATCAGTTTGTTCCGGTAGAGATTACTGAGCGTGGCACATTCTTGTTTAACTCGCAAGATATGAATGTGCTTGATCATGTGCATGAGGTGATTGATGCTGGCGTGACGAGCCTGAAAATTGAAGGGCGCGCAAAAGGTGCCTACTATGTGGCGACGATGGCGAACGCTTATAAGACTGCGGTGAACTGTTATCTGGAACAGCGTGGATATGAGGCTTCGGACGGGGAAATATTGCGTGAGTTTACGCAGGAATCCTTGCGGTCAGATTTAGCTGCAGGGCGTGCGGGTGAGGTAAATTATCCGCAATGGTTGCACGATGAAGCAGAAAAAGTGACGCATCGTGAATATTCGACTGGTTTTTATTATCCAGAAAATCCGGCTTCCGAGAACGTGATAAGTGGCGGGTATATTAACGAATGGCGTTGGCTGGGGGAAGTACGAGAGTATGATGCACAAGCCGGGCGTTTGCGGATTTATGCGCGCAACAAGATTGCGCCTGGAATGGAAATTGAATTTTTGGCACCTGGGCGAGAGCCGGTAGCGATGCGTGTGCCAGCTGAAGGCTTACTTGATGAAAAAGGAAAGCCGGTGGAGCAAATCAATCATCCTGCGCATGAATTTTCTTTGCCGTGCAATGTTGAAATTCCGCATGGTGCAATGATCCGTGCGCAGATGAAGCGTGCAGGCGTGCGTGTAGCGCAAGCGTAAAGTATTGGCGAGTGCGTGAAGGTCGCGCTTTTAGCTGGTGCAGTAAGTTTTGTGTAATGCCGCTGTGTTTTGCTGTGAGACTGTGTATCTGGCTGGGGCCTTGGCTAATCTGACGTGAATGGGAGCTGTAAATTCTGAGAATTTACAGCTCCCATTTTGGAGGACACCGAACCTGAGAGCGCCTGTCGGCGCGAAGGCCGCTCGTAGCGGCAAATAATTGGAGCCCGGGGCTTTCACGATCCGGTGTCTTGGCTCTTACTCTAGTGGTGATCAGTGTATTTTGCCAAGTGTTTCACATAGTACAAATTCTTATCCGTCAGAAAATAATTGCACAAACGTGCGGGTGGTTTATCTCGCTTGGCGGTGATGGGGGGGGGAATCCGTCATACTCGAACTATCGGATATGTAAATATCGGGTGCGTATAGAAATATTTTTTGAGAAATATGTAAGATGCATAGCGTGGTGTGCATTACACAAATAGCCAAGTTTGCGGTGCGTATAATCTTGCAACTTCAGCTTCTGCTTATTTTTTTTACTTACGCATTTGTGAGGTGGTTTGATGAAAGATAGTTCAATTGAGCAGGAGAAAAAGAGCGAGCTTTTTCTTTCAAAAGGAGCCCGCATCGCCTGGGCAAAAAGCCCTTATGAGCGGTATGGAATTGCTGACGACAGTGACTTTGAGCCTAAATGGCTGCCGCTTTTTTATCACTGTGCCGATAGCGCGGGCGTAGGGAGAATGCTTACGCAAAAGTGGCTTGCACCCAGGCAAAAAGAAATGCTTGCGCGCGGCATTGGCTATAGGTGTGCTAATGAATGCGAAGCTGAAATAGCAGCTTTAGTCTCGTTCGTATGTGCTATGCATGATATTGGAAAGTTGACTCCAGCATTTGCGATTCAAGTAGATGATCTTGCCTTACACATGGAAAATTACGGTTTCACATTTTCCGGCATGACGGCAGAATCACGAAAACAGCTTCCGCATGCGCTTGCAGGAGAAGTAATCTTTAAAAAGCTCGTTCAGGATATGGGGTGGAGTAAGGGTGCAGCTAAGTCTTTGGCTTCTGTGATTGGTGCACATCATGGCATACCGCCGACCGCAAAAGATGTTAGCGATGCTTCTTCTCGGGCACATGAGCTTGGTCAAGACCAATGGGAAGCAGCCCGAGAAGAATTACTTTCCTGGTGTATACGTATATCGGGAGCAAAACCATATTTTAATCATTGGGGTACTGTAGATTTTTCTCAGCCATTGCTTGCTTTACTTTCTGGAATCGTGATCACAGCAGACTGGATTGCTTCTAATACCGATTATTTCCCGCTTATATCACGCAAAGATCTGAGGTACCGCGATGAGGTGTATTTTCGTGAGCGGCTGAGGTGCGCGTGGGCATTGATTGATTTACCGATTCCGTGGCGCCCGTATGAGGTGAATTCTGATACAGACGTTGATGCCCAGCTTCGTGCTGATTTTTCTTTACCGCCAGAGGCTTCTGCCCGCCCAATGCAAAGAGCTGCTTTTCAGGAGGCGCTTAATGCGGCAGATGAGCCTGCTCTTTTGCTTGTGGAAGACGTTATGGGGTCTGGGAAAACGGAAGCAGCTCTTTTGGCTGCTCATATTCTGGCTGCGCGGCAAGGAGCTTCGGGTGTGTGGGTCACTCTCCCCACTCAAACTACAGCTAATGCAATGTTTAATCGCTTACTGGCATGGGTTGCAGAGATGGAAAAGAGCAGTGACGGCACCAGTGATTTTGCTGTACAGCTACTGCATGGTCGGGCACATCTCAGCGACGATGTGCAGAAGCTGAAACGGCGTGGTTATGCGCTGCATAATAAGAAATTTTCTATTGACAGCGAAGCACAGCTGGAATCTGATATTGATGTTTTGCAGCGAAACATGGAAAAAACAGCATATCGGCAAGCTGCTCATTCTCTTCCGATACCAAACAGATCGTGCGATGTGGGGCGAGATGAAGAACTAGATCAGTCGGTTCATTCGTACAGGGCGAATAAAAAGTCTAGCAGCCGTATCTCCGTTCACCCCTGGGAATCTGGGAAGAAAGCATTGATGGCTGATTTTGTCGTAAGCACGATCGATCAGCTTTTGATGGTGGCGTTAAAAAGCAGACATTTAGCATTGCGGCATTTTGGGGCGAGCAGAAAAATCGTGATTATTGATGAGGTTCATGCCTGCGATGTCTTTATGAATCAGTATCTTTATCGCGCTATTGAATGGCTGGGAGCATATGGAGTGAGTGTGATAGCTTTGTCGGCTACTCTCGATGATGCTTCTCGTAAGGAACTGCTTCATGCTTACCAGCGTGGGCGGAACTATGCTCGCCCAAAGCTTTCGCGTAAAGACCGAGGAAAAAAGTGGAAAAAGCAAGACGCTAATCTTGTTTCTGATTTCGTCATTGCTCCACAAGAGCAGGAACCTTATCCTGCTCTTAGTGTGGCGACTGCTCATGGTGTTTCTACTGAGCACGTGGAATCTACACAAAATAGAAGTGTTTATGTGCGCCAGCTTGATGATTCAATTAATCATTTTCTTACAGAGAAATTACGTGACGGCGGATGCGCGCTCGTCGTGCGGAACACTGTGAAACGTGCTCAGGAAACATACGTGCAGCTTCAGGAGATTTTTGGGGACGACGTAGTGTTGATGCATGCGCGATTTATTGGTGCTCACCGTACAGAAAATGATCAGTGGCTGCTTGATAATTTTGGAAAGGATGCTCGGGAAGGGCGGCGTCCTAGAAGAAAAATTGTTGTCGCCACGCAAGTAGTGGAGCAAAGCTTAGATATTGATTTTGATCTGCTCATATCGGATCTTGCTCCGATTGATGTTTTACTGCAGCGTGCAGGGCGAGTGCATCGGCATTTAGGGCGCGTAAGACCTGTTGGTTTGGAAAATCCAATATGCTGGATCGCTGAAATGCCGCAAACCGGGGAAGAGCCGAATGTGGAACGCGGTTCAGCAGCTGTGTATGGAGAAGTCTTGCTATTGCGGACAGCTTTCGCGCTACAACCTTATATTTGCGGCGGTAAAACCCTGCGGCTTCCTGATGATGTGCGTCCGCTGATGTCTTTTGTGTATAGCGAGAAAGAAGAACAGAATCTGCCAAGTGAATGGGGGCAGAAATACGCTGTGGCTAAAAATAAGTTTCTTGAAAAGCGCAGGACATCTGAACAGAATGCACAAACATTTTGTTTAGATCGTCCCAAACCTGCTGGAAATGAATATGCGGTAGCGTCACTAGATGGCTGGGTGCAGGGGCATATTGACGGCGATGAAGATTCGCTGATTAGAGCAGGTGTGCGGGAAGGGGAAGATTCTTTGGAAGTCATTTTAGTAGATGCTGATGACGCTGAAAATATGGCTACGTGGCGACTCGTAGCTGGTGTTTCACCAGATATCCCGCGTGAGATACCGACGGATAGTAATCCGTCGTTTGCACAGGCGCAGGCATTGATGAATTCGATTGTGCGTCTCCCTGCAAAATTCACAAATCATGGTACTTTTGAAAGGACGGTGGAAGAGTTAGAAAGCCTACATCCAAGCTGGGATTACCATACGCCGGTGTATGGGCAGCTTGTGCTTCCGCTGGTACACGGTGAGACGATTGTACAGGGATGTACACTTCGATATTCGAGAGAGCTGGGTCTGATGGAGGTACGCAATGATTGCTAAAGATGGTGGCTTTGGTGTATCTAGCACATCGTCTGCGTCTTTTAACTTGGTAGATGAGCCATGGATTATGGTGCGGTATCTTGACGGAAATACTGGAGAAGTTTCGTTGCTGCAGCTTCTCGATCAAATGCAGAATATTGCGCAGATTGCAGGAGAGCTTCCCACCCAAGATTTTGCAGTATTTCGGACGATCCTTGCGATCTTTTATCGTGCACTTGATATTGAAACTAAAGCGGACTGGTTTGAGTGCTATCACGATCCTGAAACGGTATGCAGCGATGTACGTGAGTATCTAGCAGCAATGCATGACCGATTCGACTTGCGTCACCCAGAGTATCCGTTTTATCAGGTGCCTGGTAAAGGTACTGTGTGCGAGCCAGGAGTTTCATTAAGAAAATTAATTGCTGATTATCATAATAAAAAACAAGGGAATGAAGTTTATCCTTTCTTTGTTAATCGTGCATTAAATGGCTCAACAAAGATTACTTGGGCAGAAGCTGCTAGATGGCTTATCTATGTTCAACAATTTGATGTAGGTGGTCTGCATAGCAATCTTTTTGTCGATGGAAAAAAGATTGGCGGTTATGTCAATAGAGGTAAAAGTGGCTGGCTAGGGCAAATCGGTGGAATGTGGATTAATAGAGAAAATCTTTATGAGTCGATCTTTTTCAATTTAATTCCTACTGATTATTTTCCGTCTTCTGATCAGGGTGTAGAAGATTTTCCTTCTTGGGAAACATATGAAGTCTTTTGGAAAGATAGCAAAGGAAACATCATTGATACTGACAGGTTATTAAAGCAAGATCGTATTCCTCAAGGAATTATCTCATTGCTAACATGGCAAGCTCGGATGGTTTTTCTTGATGGTGACGATAGTGGAGTATCTGGAGTAGCGATTGGTCACAAACCTTATTTAATTTCAGGGGAGAATCGTTTTCTGGAGCCGATGACAACATGGGCTATCTCTCAAAAAGATACGAAAATAAGTAAAACTGCTATTTATCGCCCGAAACGGTATAATCCCGCTATTCAAGTATGGCGTGGTCTTTCTGCTATTCTTCCGCAGATTTCGATGAGTAACAAAGTTAATATTAATGGAGTCGAATATAGGCAATTCAGAAGTGCATTAATTATCGAATGGATCCATGAGCTTGTATCTGAGTGGAAAGAAGTTTCTCCACTGATCGATCTTCGCACCGTAGGTGTGATTTTTACAGACTCTAAGTCTTCTACCATAGAAACTATTCTCAACGATGGAGTTGAGTTGCCAAAGGTATTATTAGAGCCAGAAAGAGCTCATCTGCAGTTATTTGTGAGAGACAGCGTAAAATTAGTAGATAATGTAGCTAAAGCAGTATTTGTGCTGGCTTCTCAGACTTCTCAAGCAGCAGGGCAATCTACTGAAGAAGCTAAAGCTCCAGCCGAGGATTATAAGCGTAAGTTTTACTCGAATGTTGATCGTGATTTCCGTCAGTGGCTCAAAGAATTAAGAGACCCTAGCGATCAAGAAAAATTAGCTCGCTACTTGCGCAGAGCTGCAAATGATATGGAACAAGAGATTACGGAATCACTCCCAACGGATATTTTATTTGCGGCGAGCAGAGCGATAAATCGTTACCGGCGAGTCGTTAATGAGTCCTTAAAAAATAGTTTGCTGATTGATCTTCATAATAACCAAAAAGGCAGCGCCGCGAAAGAAAAGGACGGGCGTGATGGTAAATAATAAACGAGTTAGTAATGCGATAGTAAAGGCTCGTCTGGAGCGACTGCAGAAAGCATTTCTTGCGGGTCAGCCTTGGAGTAAAGCAACATTGGCTCATCTTCGTGAAGCAATCGGGAAAGAGCCTGGAAGCATTCCTGAAATATGGCAGATCACGAGTATGCCTGTTCCTGAGGAATGGCACAGTGATAAGCCTACCTGGGAAGAAAAAGCGGCACACTGGGTTTTCGTTCTCTATGCCCGTCATCAGCAGTCAAAAACCCAGCCAATGCATTCCGAAGAGAAAAGTGCAGCTTTTGGACGAGCCGTCAGGAATTTAACTAACTCAGATGATCAAGATGATTCCCCGATAAATAGACGAATCAAAGCAACAATTAGCGCGGATACACTTGATAGCCTCTGTGCTCATATGTCTGGACTCATTTCACAGCTTCGCAGCAACGAGATTCCGCTTAATTACGTACAGCTCTATGATGATCTGGTTTTATTCCAACAACCAGGAGGAGCAGATACTGTTCGCCGGCGTTGGGCGCGAGATTACGTTAATTCATGCGTCAAGCCGCAAGAGGATGACGGTGATAGCGATGGTAATAAAGAAGAAGCGATTGGCACAGATTATCAGGTGTAATACACGCATACTTTAATCACTCATCTATAAAACTCTGATATGCAGATATTGAAAGGGAAATACAATGACTACTTATATTGATTTTCACATTATCCAGACCGTTCCACCGTCACTCATCAACCGCGATGATAACGGAAGTGCAAAGACAGCAATGTATGGAGGTGTTCGCCGTCACCGCGTTTCCAGCCAATCTTGGAAACGGGCAGCACGGCTTGCTTTCAATGGCGACTTACCCAAAGCAGAAGCGGGTATTCGCACAAAGCGAGTTATTGATTTAGTAGCTCAAAGGATTATTGAAAAGCGGGCTGATTTGGCTGAAATGGCTGATGGGAAAGCTCAGGCTGTGCTGGAAGCAGGTGGAGTTAAATTTGACCAGCCCAAGAAAGGTGAGGAAGGAAGAAATCCTGATTCTAAATTTTTGTGGTTCCTTTCCAATGTGCAAATCGATTCTCTAGCTGATATTGCTATCAATTCTGCGGATCAAAATGTAAAACCAGACAAAAAATCAGCTAAAAATGCATTGAAACAATTAAATTCTTACGATCTTGCTCTTTTCGGCAGGATGGTTGCAGACGATAAAGACCTTAATGTGGATGCTTCCTGCCAAGTGGCTCACGCGATTTCCACACATGCTGCGGCACGTGAGTATGATTACTTCACAGCTGTTGATGACGTAAAATCTGCTGACGCTTCTTCAGATGCGGGTGCAGGCATGATTGGGACGGTAGAATTCACATCGTCCACGCTATACCGTTACGCGACAATCAATCTGCAGGCTTTAGAAACATCGCTCGGCGATGTAGATAGCGCGAAGCGTGCAGTCGCTGCATTTGCGAAAGCATTTATTACATCTATGCCGACTGGAAAACAAAATACCTTCGCAAACGGCACTCTCCCTGAAGCAGTATATATTGCGGTACGCAATGATCAGCCAGTCTCTCTCGTGCAGGCATTTGAAAAACCAATAACGGCAAACGAAACAAGCGGATATTCCAGCCGCTCCATCGAAGCGCTCGCCAAGTATGAGCATGAACTCGAAAAAGTGTACTCCAAACCCAAGGCCGCATTTACGATGGCTATCGGAGATAAAGGCGAAGAATTTGCTGCACTCGGAGAAAGCGTGGCTCTAGCTGACCTTGAAGAACGTATCATAGCCGTATTAAGCGCTTAGCTAGCCGAGGTTCAATAATGAGTGTATTAATACTTCGCTTAGCTGCACCGCTTCAGGCGTGGGGAGATTCCTCTCGATACAGTGTGCGAGAAACGCAGGATGCTCCTACCCGTTCTGGAATTTTAGGGCTGCTGTGCGCTGCGGAAGGGCGAGATCGGAAAGCTGATATAAGTGATCTGAACGATTTGCAATTAGCAGTACGCATTGATCAGCCAGGGAAGCTCTTGCGAGATTTCCAGACCGAGCGTTCTTTAGACGGAAAAGTAAGCATGCCATTATCTGCACGCTTCTACCGAGAAGATGCGGTCTATACCGTATTTATCTCAGCGGAAGCGGAAAAAATTACGCACTTTGATCGGGTGCTGCGGAATCCCGTTTATCCACTCTATTTGGGAAGGCGTTCCTGCCCTCCGGCTCAACCTTTAATTATGGGCATTGTGGAGATGGATCTTTTGCGAGCATTGCAGACGTATCCGTGGCAAGCAGCTGAATGGTATCAGAGACGTATTGCGTGTAGAGGCGAAGAATATTGGGCTGAAGCATTACTGGATCCAAGTATCGAATGGGCAGACGAAGCACACTCCATTACAGAACTGCATCGAGATATTCCCGTCTCATATTCACGTGAGAAAAGAGAATATACGTGGAGAAAAGTGCGCCGGGTTCAGGTGAAGCTATATCAGCCTGAAGATTATGCCGCTCATGATCCGATGGAATTGCTTGTGCCGAACCTTTAGAGGAGAAAAATGTACTTTACCAGAATTGAGCTGAATGCTGTTCGGCGTCAAACTCGTAAGCTGCTTGGGAATCCTGAAGCGATGCATGCAGCAGTGTCTTCCCTTTTTCCCAGATCATTAGAAGAAACGGGAAGATTACTGTGGCGAGTAGATCGCTTGCGTGAAGCTCTTTATGTCTATCTTGTATCTGAGAAGAAGCCTGATGCTGCGAGTCTGATTGAGCAAGCAGGTTGGGAAACGGCTCCCGCACAAATAGCTGATTATTCTGCATTTTTAGATCAGCTGACGAAAGGGCAACAGTATGCATTCAAGTTGTGTGCCAATCCCACACGCACGATATGGATTCCAGGAAGCAGAGGGAAAAGAGTTCCCCACGTAACAGCTCACCAGCAGCTTCAATGGTTTCTAAATAAAACTGAAGCATTAGGAATTAGCTGCGTTGGCGAAAGTGAGAGCGAAAATCCTACTGTACAAATCACAAGGCGCGGGCAACAGCTGGTTTACAAACGAGCAAACCAGCGAGTTCCGATCACATATGCGGTATTTGAAGGCTTGTGTACCGTCACCAATCCAGAATTATTACGTAAAGCGTTATGCGAAGGAGTGGGACGGGAGAAAGCATACGGGTATGGGTTATTGACGTTAGCGAAACCAGAATAATGGCAGTACTGATACTGGATGCGCTTAGAACATGCTGAAATACGGGAACGCGGTACTGCTTTAGAACTGTGAATTGAGAGCATTGTGGGAATTTTTGATGTCACGAGCAGGATAAGTCTTCCGCGCTTAAAAGATCGGATCACTTTCCTTTACCTTGAACATTGCGTTGTGCACAGAGCTGATGGCGCGATCACAGCCAGAAATGAAACTGGCACGATCAACGTTCCAGCTGCCCAGTTAGTCTGCATCATGCTTGGTCCTGGTACTTCTGTTAGCCATCAGGCAGTCACACTCATCGCCGAATGCGGAGTTACTTTAGTATGGGTCGGCGAGAATGGAGTTCGCTATTACGCGCATGGACGATCCTTGGCGGAATCAAATCTTGTGATCCAGCAGCAAGCGCGTCTCGTCACCGTCAAAACGGAACGACTGCGGGTAGCTAGAGAAATGTACGCGATGCGTTTTCCCGATGAGGATACATCTGGCTATACAATGCAACGTTTACGAGGGCGTGAAGGAGCAAGAATCAAAGCCATCTATCGAGAGGAAGCTGAAAGAACTGGGGTAGCGTGGAAAGGGAGAGACTATAAACCCGAAGATTTCAATGACTCAGATCAGATAAATCAGGCACTATCTGCTGCAAATGCGGCACTGTATGGCGTGGTTCATTCCGTCATTGTCGGCTTGGGTGCTTCTCCTGCTCTAGGATTCATCCATTCAGGGCATGAGCGATCATTCGTGTATGACATTGCTGATTTATATAAGGCAGAATTATCGATTCCTTTAGCTTTTGATGTAGTTGCTGCAATGCCAGTGAATCTTACGAGTGCAATCCGTACAAGAATGCGTGATCAAATATTTGAAAGAAAGATAATTCAGCGAGCCGTCAGCGATATTTTGACGCTTTTAGGGGCAGCTAAAAAGAAAGATGAAATCAATACTGATGTGGTGACTCTCTGGGATTTCCAGCGTGGAGAAATTGAAGCTGGAGCTAACTATGATGCCGATAATGTCAGTGGATTCTAATTATGGGTATCGATATTTGAGAAGGACTTTGCGAAATACTGTGAAAGCAAAGTTTCAAGTTGAAGAGATAAAAGTAGAGGGATATGGAGAGAATAGAGACGCTTGAGACGGCGGAGGCAGGATGATAGTTCTCGTCACATCAGCGATACCTAACCTTTTGCGAGGAAAACTCACACGGTGGCTTTTCGAGCTAATGCCTGGGACATTTGTGGGGAACGTATCTGCAAGAGTTCGTGATGAATTATGGACCGAAGTGGAAGAAGGAGCTGGGCGAGGAAAAGCACTCCTTGTTTACCCTGAACGTAACGAGCAAGGAATGGCATTTCGTACGGTCGGGCAAACTTGGCAGCCAATGGAAATAGAGGGTCTGACGCTTATTCTTCAACCAAGCAGAGGGGCGAATACGGCGCACGTATCTAAAAAATCAAAAAAATCGAGCGCAATGGAAAGTTTTCCTCGTAAGGAAAAAACTCAAGATAAATCGGAAGGATGGAGTATTGCTTCGCGTCGGAGACGTTTTCGTACTGCCGTAGAGCGGCAAGCGCAAGAGCATTATCCTGAGGATTGATTTTTGCGATTCGTGAGAGAAACATATTACGACATTTTGTACGGCTTAATTAGGAAAAGGATTCTATTCCGGATAAAAGGTTGCTTGAAAATTGTAAAGTGTTATTGAATGTGGATGCGGATGACAGCGGATCTGAGATTAGCTATGGATAAGGAAAATTAGGATCAGATGTAAAACTGAATCGGTGTTAATAGCTATTTGAGCATCTTGCAGTTTTACTTTTGCAGTAATAATTTTATTGAAGGATCTAACGGGAAAATGCTGGTCACTTAATGTAAGCCCCGCGCATGCGGGGATGATCCCTGCTGCTCATTTATAGCGCTCATTATCAACACGTAAGCCCCGCGCATGCGGGGATGATCCTTTCAGTCCACATGGAATTCTGCCTCCATGTGGGTAAGCCCCGCGCATGCGGGGATGATCCTGGCACTAAGGAAAATATTGGTACAGGTGTCAGGTAAGCCCCGCGCATGCGGGGATGATCCCCGGCACCCTAAAATTCACTGACACACTACCTGGTAAGCCCCGCGCATGCGGGGATGATCCCGGTTGGCGGTGGAAAACCCCTCCAACCGTGAAGTAAGCCCCGCGCATGCGGGGATGATCCCCCGCCGATATTATCTGAATAGAATCTCGCAAAGTAAGCCCCGCGCATGCGGGGATGATCCCTTTGTCTCGATGATGACTCTTACTCAGCAGCAGTAAGCCCCGCGCATGCGGGGATGATCCCCAATTTGGCGTTGAAGCCTTTGGCTCTGGTAGGTAAGCCCCGCGCATGCGGGGATGATCCCCAATTTGGCGTTGAAGCCTTTGGCTCTGGTAGGTAAGCCCCGCGCATGCGGGGATGATCCCCAATTTGCTCTTTGAAAGCATGATATCTCTTAGTAAGCCCCGCGCATGCGGGGATGATCCCTGTGTGCAGACCTCACTCACTCTAAAGAGTGGGTAAGCCCCGCGCATGCGGGGATGATCCCTGGTTCTGCTTTCTCATCTCGATAAATGATCCGTAAGCCCCGCGCATGCGGGGATGATCCCAAGACACCGCCCAGCTAGTACCGAATCACGGCGTAAGCCCCGCGCATGCGGGGATGATCCCAAGACACCGCCCAGCTAGTACCGAATCACGGCGTAAGCCCCGCGCATGCGGGGATGATCCCTCGTCTTAAGGCACAAAAAGTTTTGTTGAGGCGTAAGCCCCGCGCATGCGGGGATGATCCCCACACAAAAATATGGGTAAACGAAAAATACGCCACCCTTCCACGATACAATGAGATACCAAATAACTTTGCGAAAAAAATCTTAAAGCAAATTGGAGCAGACTAATGGGAACATACACCGCACGCGCGACACGTGAATGTGATTGGTGGACTGTGACCGTCGATGAAATAGACGGACTTTTCACAATGGCACGCCGCCTTGACCAAATACCAGACCAGGTAAAAGACGCACTAGCCTTATTCCCCGAAATCGAAAAAGCACCAGAAAAAGCAAAAATAAACATACTCCCAATCGGAGAATATATTGAGTAAGCCCCGCGCATGCGGGGATGATCCCCCGCCGATTACGAGCTGCCCTGATTTGCGTAAGAGTAAGCCCCGCGCATGCGGGGATGATCCCTGGGAAGACAGCTCAGAACCAACATGGGTGAGGTAAGCCCCGCGCATGCGGGGATGATCCGTATTTGATGATATTTTCTGCCGTATTGTTTTTGTAAGCCCCGCGCATGCGGGGATGATCCCTTTCCGATGTAGGCAGGGCTGAGGTGTCCATCGTAAGCCCCGCGCATGCGGGGATGATCCCCTAACCATCACAATCGCACGACTACCCTTTGGGTAAGCCCCGCGCATGCGGGGATGATCCGTATTTGATGATATTTTCTGCCGTATTGTTTTTGTAAGCCCCGCGCATGCGGGGATGATCCTAAAGATTTTCACAAAAGACACACTCACAGCCAGTAAGCCCCGCGCATGCGGGGATGATCCTAAAGATTTTCACAAAAGACACACTCACAGCCAGTAAGCCCCGCGCATGCGGGGATGATCCCCACGCGGGCGGTTCTTGTTCTTGATCTTCTTTGTAAGCCCCGCGCATGCGGGGATGATCCGTCATGAGATTTTACTGTTTTGGTTAATGTAACGTAAGCCCCGCGCATGCGGGGATGATCACGTTTCCCGCAAGCTAGAGTCCTGGATGTGGCAAAAGACTTCACTGACTGGAATAGTCAGAAGATTCGGATTGGGTTGATTCATCCAGCCTCGGCAGGGCATGGGCTCAACCTCCAAACTGGCGGGCACCTCATCTGCTGGTATTCCCTCACGTGGTCGCTAGAGCTTTACCAGCAGTTGAATGCTAGGCTCTACCGGCAAGGGCAGACTTGTCCGGTTACTATCACGCATCTGATTGCGAAAGGCACTATCGATGAGCAAGTTATGGCAGCCCTAGAGCGTAAGGATACAAGCCAGAGTGCTTTGCTGGATGCGGTAAAAACTTGTCTTGGGGGTGTGGGGTGCTAGCTTTTGGCAAGCTGGGAGATACGCCCCCTGCTTACACCCATAATCACAGCAGCATCAGAACTAGTCACCCCTGCAGCAAGCAGGTTATGCACTACTGCGCGAGTTTGAGCAGCGGCAGCTTCTTGCGCCTTAGCAGCAGCAAGCGTAGCACTCTTAGCAGCTTCGATTTGGGTACTCAAACCATCCAGACTAGGGATAACGTCAATATCCCATCCGGAATGGTCTACCTCTGGGTATACAGTGTCCAGATAATCTACAACCTTATGTGAACCTGCTGCGGTAATGAAAGCGAATGCCCCAAAATCAGTAATCTTCTCAATAGAGGTTTTACTTACATCGCCTACATACGGCAGCCCAAGTATAACGAGACTGTTGTTGCAACAGTAGTGAATACTTTTGCCAGTGAGGTCTTCATGCCCAGTTCCCTCTTTCTGAGCCAGTAACAGCAAAATATAAGTATCTTGCATTACAGTGCATCATATGTCGCGAAATGGTGAAGTAATGGCAGCCAAATACGAGAACGGCAACAGAAGATTTTTATTTAATCTCCAAGACTGTAAATAAAAATCCTTTAACCAAGAAATAAAAATCCGCCGATAACGGAAACTAACGCCGATAAAATCCCGACAATTACAGTGGCAATAAACGTTTTTTCTGCCTGCTTAAAATCTTTCCTGCCCGCATGCCACGTCACTAAAAGGACAGCAGCAACAGCCGTAAATAAGACTGTAGGAATGTACCATTCAAGCACAGACTTGCCTTGTATTCCTCGCACAAGAAAAGTGATGAAGAAGAGCAGCGCGCCACCAGCAGATGTCAATCCACCCGATAGGAAACCCTCACGTACTCTCTTTTCGCTCAGCAAAATACACTCCCGGTAGTAGGTAGTAGGAAGAAGCGTAAACGGAAATAAAACTTCTTCACGGAAACCGCCTCGAACCCCTCGGGGTGACTTCCCCTACACTCTACCAAAACCATCATGAAAACACTACCAATAGCCATGATGGGCAATCCGGCCGTTAAAAATTGCGACATCTTCACGTCGGACTTTGCCGCAATTTTTTCAGGATTTTCATTGAAAATGAGATTTAGTTCGTCAGTTCAGGTAGTTCGCTAATTCTGCTATTTCGCGCAGCAGAGCTATGCGTTCTGGATTGGATCCAGAGGAAAGAGATATTTTTCCTCCGATATATTTCGGGGCGCTTTCAAGAGCTGCCTCAAAAGCGGCGCGTCCCAGATCGCGGGTTAAGACAGATGCAGGTTGGTGTTCGTGCAGTCCAATATGGGCGTCAACCCAGGGTCCCCATTGTCCGTCATGTTGATTCTGCGCTCCCGAAAGAATCATACCGCCCAAGTGTCCACGGGCTGCCGTTTGCTGAATATGTTCAAGAGGTAGATCGGTGCTGCGTCCTTCGATGGCGTCACGCCCCCAGTTGAGTGACTCGAATATGTTCGGTGCCCCTACTGCTTCAATAGCCGCCAGCTCGTCGTCAAGGCTCAAAAATCCTTTTTCTACCGCGTGTTCTTCTGTCCAAGCGTCGCAGTGTTCGATTGTTAACTTTGCCCCGTCAAGATCCCATTGTGCGAGCTCTTCTAGAGAACGCTGAAGAGCTTCGCGGGTGCCTTTCTCTTGAGGCGCAGTATGTAAGGCGAGGAATGAGAAGAATTGCCTGCCGGTCAGGTCATTCATTTCTTTCATTGTTTCAACGGCTGCGCGTAGGAATGCTAATCCTGCGTGGCGTCCGTCTTCATCGGGGGAAGCAATTCCCCATGATTTATCCCCAATATGTTTCATCGCTCCTGGAATTGGGGTTAAGACGTTTACGGCGTAGACGGGCTTCATCTGCTGAGCAAACCAATGAGGATCTTCGCGTAGTCCGTCGCCGAAAAATGGAATTTCCAGCCCGCCAATCCAAGGTTCTTGCGCTAGGAGATCGTAATATTCTTCTTGCCAAGCAAGATCTCCAGATGTGGAGGCGTAGGCGCCGATCAGGAATGGGATATCGTGTGCAGCAGACATATTGCGCCTTTCTTTGCTTATTTGGCTTATTTGCTTACTAATAGGAGTAATTTTGAGCGGAGTTGGCTGAGAGTGTCTCAGATAATTTAGTCTCAGCAGATTCTTCTGTCTTTATTGTAGAACGAGTCGCGAGCAAATTTTGTGAAAATTTCTGCTAAAGCTTTTGTGATCATACTTTGCAAGAGTTCATAGTCTTGGTAGGACGCTGAATATTTATCCAAATTTCATACAAGTCCACAAAACTACTGCCACAACTCTGAACTCGCTGTCTCATAGGCGGTTCATTTCACCGGCACGCTCCTAGATGCAAAGCGATTCAGACAAAACCAATTATGCAATCGCACCAGCCGCCTGCCATAAACTGTGCGAAGGATCGCCGTGGCTAAACGATCATTAACCATCCGCACCGTGGGATTCTGAAAATTCTGTGAGTACCTTTGAGTCATGTTCAAATCCTCGCAAAAACAGGCAGGAATAAAACCAGTACGTTTCAGAACTGCGCTAGTGTTTTCGTCTTTGCGAGCGGTGAGTAGTCAATATTGTGTGCAGTGTTAATTGTTTGACGGAGCGGTCTTTTCTGAAGCAGCTATCGGTGTGATTAGAAATCTATTATTGTATTGCTTCACTAATACAATCTGTGTTACTGTGTTAGTACAGTTCGAGCTGAGTGTTAAATCTGTTTTCGGAATGGCGTTGGAGAAAAAGGGGAGTGATGGTATTAAAAAGTTTTCAAATTGATCCAAATCGGCCGATTAGTGAGCAGGTTGTTGCAGAATGTATGCGGCTCATTGTTACGGGGGTGTGGGAGCCGGGGGAAAAGATTCCAAGTGTTCGTGTGCTTGCTGTGCAGTTTGGAGTGAATCCCAATACTGTGCAGAAATCTCTTAGCGTTCTCGATGAGCGAGGCTTACTTGTTTCTCCTAGTACGGCTGGAAGATTTGTGACGGAGAATGTGGAGCTTGTTACGCAGTCTCTTGAGGGGATAGCGCGAATGTATGTGGAAGAGTTTGCGGAACGGATGCAATCTCTGGGGGTTACGTCTAAGCAAGCAAGAGAATATTTGTCTGATTTTTGGGATGCCGGCGCGGTAGAAAACGCAAATTGAAATCTGCGAAATTTCAATTTATGCAATCTGAAAACAGGGCTTTGTGTAAGGAAAATGTAAACGTTTTCGTTTCCGGCTTTAGTTGTGGGAGCGAAACAATGGAACGGTTGAATGTGTAAGGATGATAAATGTCTAACGCGATTTATGTTGAAAATTTAAGTAAATCTTATGGTGGTTCACGAAAGAAAAATAATGTGCAGGCATTGCACCAAGTGAATCTCGCAATCCCCAAAGGTCAGATTGTTGGGCTGATGGGTGAGAATGGGTGTGGCAAAACGACGTTGTTAAAAATTCTTGCCGGAGCGGTACTTGATTATGAAGGCACGGTTTTGCTAAATACTCAACGCCCTGGAGTACTGACGAAATCTCGGACGAGTTTTCTATCTGATTCTTTGTCGGTACCGAACCGGCTCACTGGAATCCAAGTGGCACAAATGTATCAGGATTTCTTCTCCGATTTTGATCAAGAAAAAGCGCTTGAAAAATTGCGTTATTTTGGAGTGCCGATCGATCGTGCGGCTGCAACTCTCTCTAAAGGGCAAGTTGAGAAAATGCAAATAGCAATGGCAATGTCTCGAAAAGCTGATTTATATCTTTTGGATGAACCTTTATCGGGTGTCGATCCAGCTGCGCGTGATCAGATTTTGCACGGGATTCTCAATGATTTCAACCCAGAATCAACAATGATAATTTCAACTCATCTAATTCAAGATATTGAAGCCATTGTGAGTTACGCGGTTTTTATGAATGACGGAAAGATTCGACTTGCCGGTGATGCTGACGGCTTGCGTGAAAAGCATGGAACTGGCTTAGATCAACTTTTCCGAGAAATGTATAAGTGGACAGCCTGAAAGCGTCTGGAATTTGTTATCGGAAATTAGAAAATGGGT
Source organism: Arcanobacterium hippocoleae (assembly GCF_031456295.1). Lineage (NCBI taxonomy): Bacteria > Bacillati > Actinomycetota > Actinomycetes > Actinomycetales > Actinomycetaceae > Arcanobacterium > Arcanobacterium hippocoleae. Next base: position 1,026,672 of record NZ_JAVDUJ010000001.1, on the reverse strand, counting down.
GGAATAGTGATGGAAAAGAAAAATTTGCGAAATAAAGTTTCATTTGCTGCGTTAATGCGGCATGAATGGCGTTTGAATGGTCGGCTAGTTTGGGGATTTATTGGTGTGCAACTTAGCTTGCTGATCATAAATTTACTTATTGGATATTTACCTGCAGCTTGGATGATCGGGTTATTCGGTAATACTGTTTCTTTTGTTTATGTTTTAAGTATCATCATCATTAATGTTTTTGCGGTGCTGGTTTGTGTTGTGCTAGCAAGTAGTTACTTTGAATCGATGCATGGAAAATATGCATTTTTTACGGCAGGTATTCCGGTACGTGGAAGTGTGCATCTTTTCGTAAAGATGCTTCACTCTTGGGTGGCTTTTGTATTGACAGTAGTGACGGCGATCATTGCTAGTATCGTTATCACTGTGGAAATAAATGCGCATGAACTTCGAGGTAAATTTGCGCAGATGCTTGCAGATGGTGTTCCTCTTAGCGGTAGTGATATGCGCGTGATGCATGGAATAGATTTCCTGAAGCTGCAGTTTGAAATGTACCCGTCATACATTATCGGTGGACTGATTCTTGCGTTATTTTACAGCATCAGTCTCGTAGCAGCGTTTGCTTTTATTATTACGATTGGTAGTACACAGCGGATGCGTCGCTTTGGTGGTGTGAATGGTGGACTCGTGATCATGACTATTGCAACTTGGGTTTGTACCCAGATAATCGCTGTCATTTTAACTGCTGTAGTGCCATTGACGATCAGGGAAAGTAGTAATTCTTGGAGTGGTTTTGAGCTTTCACCCAGAGAATTTGGTTTTATCGCAGCAAATCATGAGTTACCACTCGGGATGGTATTGGGAGTTTTCTTATTCATTTTTGGATTCATATTTTTCACGGCGCGTAACTTAAATCGAAAGCTAAGTCTGTGAGCCGATAGTTTTCTGTTTTGCTTGAGTAGTGAAATTGGGAAGTGGATTTACTTGGAGGGGCGGTGCTTACAAGAAGCTGTAAGTAAATTTTGCTGCGTTGCAATATGCGTAGGATGTATATGGTAGCGGAAGTAATTAAAGACGGGATGCGCGCAAACATAAACTGTGCAAACAGTTTTATGGGAGCGTGCATCGTCATTAATGATTATTCTCAGTTCAGAAGTTTTACAAGGTATATTTTCTTCCAAAGTTTACCTGTAATATAAAACAGATTATCTGTAGAGTGGGCGATACCGTTCAAAACTGCGTCTGGATTTTTAACGCCATTTTCGTCACTAATCTGCTCCGCCAGATCAGTTAAATCCCAAGTATTTGTGACGGTTTCACTTTTCGGATCGAGGGCAATAATTTTGTTCGTGAGCCAAATATTGGCATAAATTTTTCCATTCGCGCATTCCAGCTCGTTGAGATTTTTGATTCCGACAGATATTTCGCCTTTTTTATTCAGATTTTTATCGTATTTGAGGAGCTTATCTGAACCGTTCGAGATGTATACGGTGCCGCTAATATTATCGGCACATATTCCCCAAAAATCACCTGGGTATGCAATAATTTTCAGATTATTCGTGGATATTGTGGAAGCTGCTTTATTTGCAAAGAAGTTGGCAGGATATTGGTAAATTTTATTTTCTTTCCAAGTGCCTTGCCACCATTGTGCGCCAACCTGGGTGAGGCCTTCGGCGAAAACATGATCAGGAAGCTGCATATTTTTAGTTACAGTTCCTGTTTTGTGGTTTATTGTCCCGATAGTCGATGCGCCGTATAGGCCCGAACTGTATGCGAGATGTGTCTCATCAAGTTTCTCAAGTCCTTGGATAAAAAGTGGTTCGCTCAATTGGGTGCTTGATATAAGCTGCACGCTAGATTTTGCGGGAGCTAGATCCTTTTTCAAATATTGATACCCGGCAAAGCAGCTAATAAAAATCACGGCAAAACCTAGTAGACCTCCGATGAGCGCATATTTTTGACGGGAGGAATACAAAATTTAAGCTCCTTGAAAGGGTTTGAGGTAAAAGCGAATACTTTCATTAAAATATCATGAATATTTTATCTGCCTGTGATGTAGTATGTGTCACTAATCTCGTCAATGGGTTTAGTTTATTAGCTGCCTTGTGTGTGAAATAACTGGATGGTTTCGGATACGTCAATCTGAAATAATGGTTTGATGTCGGCACCGGTAGTGGAAACATCCAGAGAAGATACAAAATGCTAGTAAGATGGATATGTTTTGTTTATCGGCGTGGTGTTTATGGAATAAGTTGTGAAAAATAGGCAGGAGTATGCGATGTACACAGTTTTTGGATTAGGTAATCCTGGCTCACAATATGCTCATACTCGGCACAATATTGGTCAAATGGTGATTGCCGAAATCGTGCATCGCGCGGGTACCACTTTATCTGCACATAAAGCGTCAAATACTCACGCTGCATCAATGCGTCTTGGTTTAGCTCCAGGTAATCCAGGAATGCAGGTAATTGCCGGTATTAGTAATGGGTATATGAATACTTCTGGCGGGCCAGTAAGTGCTTTGCTCAACTATTTTGGTCAAATCCCAGAAAATCTGATCGTGATCCACGACGATCTTGATTTACCCTTTGGTGAGTTGAAATTAAAACGTGGCGGCGGCGAAGGTGGTCATAACGGTCTCAAATCGATTACCAAATCGCTTGGTACGAAAGACTATATTCGGATGCGTTTTGGGATTGGGCGTCCGCCAGGGCGGATGGATCCGGCAGATTTTGTGCTTGGAAAGTTTAACGCACAAGAGCAGAAAGAACTTCCATTATTAATTAGCGAAACGGCAGACGCGGTTGAAGCCGTCCTTACTTCCGGTCTGGAAAAAGCGCAGATGCGGCTGCATACCAAATAAAGCTGTAGTAAAAATAAGCTGATCCAGATTGCCGCTATATCCGAAGCGATACGTGTTCCTTGTGCAGAAAAAGATGAGCAAAACAATGAGAGGCTGCTTGTGAATCCGAATTCGATTCTTAATTCCATCCATGCTTTTGATGAGTTGGCAAACTTCCGTGCCGAAAAGCTAATAGATGTGGATTTGCCACGCGGTTCGGCAGCTTTTGCAATCGCGAAAATATTGCAAGCTGATGGAGAAAATAGGCAGCAAAATTTGGCATCTTCACTGCAAGTAGTTGTGACGGCATCTGAATATGAAGCAGAAGAGCTTGCGTCATTCTTAAAATATTTCTTACCAGAAAATGCGATTGCCGTCTTTCCGGCTTGGGAAACGCTTCCGCATGAGCGCCTTTCACCGCGGGCAGACACGGTTGCGCGGCGTTTGCACGTGTTACGCCGCCTAGCGCATCCGGAAGAGTTTGCACCGCTGAAAGTAGTTGTGATGCCGGTGCGGGCACTGCTCCAGCCAATCGCGGCAAATTTGGGTCAAATACAGCCAGTGCGGTTATCTGTCGGTGAAAGTGTTGATCTTTCCCGGCTGCAGGCTGCACTTACGAATACCGCATACACGCGTGTAGATATGGTTGAATCGCGTGGCGAGTTCGCGGTTCGCGGCGGAATTGTAGATATTTTCCCGCCGACGGAAAAGCACCCATTGCGGGTTGAATTTTTTGGCGATGAAATTGATGAGATCCGCACTTTCGCGATATCTGATCAGCGTTCCTTGGCTTCGGTCGCGGAGCTGTATGCTCCGCCGTGTCGGGAAATTTTGCTCACTGATGCGGTACGTTCGCGAGCCGCAAAGGCTTTAACTAAGTTACCGGGTGCGGCGGAAATGCTTGAACAGATTGCTGCTGGTGTGGCTGTGGAAGGAATGGAATCATTAGCGCCAATTCTTGTGGATGAAATGATTTCAGTGATTTCCGAATTGCCGGAAAAATCTCGGATGATTTTGATTGAACCAGAGCGGATCGCGGCACATGCGCAGTCTCTTGCGCAGACCACTGCTGAGTTTCTGGCGGCAGCGTGGTCGAATGCGGCTGCTGGAGGGGAAATTCCGGTAAATGTGGATACGGCATCATTCGCTTCATTACAAAGCGTGCGCAGTGCTGCATTGGATCGTTCTTTCAGCTGGTGGAATTTTGCTGCATTAGCAGGCGAGGATACGCTCAGTTTTGGATTGCGGGAGCCGAAAAATTTTGGTGGTGATACTGAAAAAGCGTTTGCTGATTTGGCGCAGAAAATTCATGACGGTTGGCAAATCCTGCTGACCGCTGATTCTTCCGGTCTTTCGAAGCGCCTTGCCGAGCAGCTTTCACTCGCGGATGTGCCGAATCGGATGATGACGGTTTGTGATATTGCAAAAGCAACTGAAACGATCAGCGAAACCAGAATCGGCGCAGCAGAAAATGAACTTGAGCCGTCGGTAGTGCATCTGGCTGTACTACCGTTGAAGACGGGATTCGTTGACGAGCGTAACAAATTCGCGATTATCTCAGCTCACGATATTCTTTCACGGATTCGGACACGCGGTATTGTAAACGGGAAACAGGCAATGCCAACACGGCGGAAAAAAGCCGTAGATCCGCTGACCTTAAAGCCTGGCGATTACGTGGTGCATGAACGGCATGGCGTAGCGCAGTTCGTGAAATTGGTGAAACGCCAGCTTGGGGGAGCAAGCGGCACTACGCGTGAATATATGCTGTTGGAATATGCGGCAAGTAAACGCGGTGGCGCGCGCGATCAACTTTGGGTGCCTACTGATCAGCTTTATCTCGTCTCGAAATATTCTGGCGGTGATGCGCCGTCATTGAATAAGATGGGCGGTGCAGACTGGGCGAAAACCAAGGCTAAAGCCCGTGCAGCGGTGAAGGAAATCGCGCGGGAACTGATCCGGCTTTATGCAAAACGGCGTGCTACTCGCGGGTATGCCTTCAGCTCAGATACTCCGTGGCAGCGTGAACTTGAAGATGCGTTTGAATACGTGGAAACCCCTGATCAGTTGCACACGATTGAAGAAGTGAAGCGCGATATGGAATCGCTGGAGCCAATGGATCGGCTGATTTCTGGTGATGTGGGATACGGTAAAACAGAAATTGCCGTCCGCGCTGCATTCAAGGCAATTCAAGACGGGAAACAGGTGGCTGTACTGGTGCCAACTACGCTTCTCGTGCAGCAGCATCTTGAAACTTTCCGTGAGCGTTATGCTGGTTTTCCGGCACGAGTGGAAGGCTTGAGTCGGTTTCAGACGCGACGTGAATCTGATGCGGTGAAAGACGGTATTGCAAAAGGCGAAATTGATGTGGTGATTGGTACGCATCGGTTGATTACGGGCGAAGTGCGATTCAAAGATCTTGGGCTGGTAATTATTGATGAAGAGCAGCGCTTCGGTGTGGAGCATAAAGAGACGCTAAAACAGCTGTATCCGCAAGTAGATGTGCTTTCGATGAGTGCAACTCCGATTCCGCGTACTTTGGAAATGGCTGTCACTGGAATTCGGCAAATGTCTACTCTCGCGACTCCACCTGAGGAGCGGCACCCGATTTTGACGTATGTCGGGGTGCAGGATGCAAAGCAGGTGAGCGCGGCGATCAAGCGCGAACTATTACGTGACGGGCAGGTTTTTTACATTCACAACCGAACCCAGTCGGTCAATAAAACTGCAGCAAGTCTAGCTGAATTGGTGCCGGAAGCACGTGTGGGCGTGGCACACGGGAAAATGAGCGAATCACAGCTTGAGCTGGTAATTCAAAAATTTTGGGAAAAAGAGATCGATGTACTGGTTTGTACCACAATCGTGGAAACCGGGCTCGATATTTCGAATGCAAACACATTGATTGTGGAAGATGCGCAAAAACTTGGGCTTTCGCAATTGCATCAGTTGCGTGGACGGGTCGGGCGCGGCCGTGAACGAGCTTACGCATATTTCCTGTATCCGCCAGAAAAGGCGATGACGGAAACAGCAATTGAACGCTTACGCACGATTGCAGCGCATACTGAGCTTGGTGCGGGAATCCAAGTTGCGATGAAAGATTTGGAAATTCGTGGTGCCGGTAATCTGCTTGGTGGCGAACAATCCGGGCATATTGCCGGTGTGGGATTTGATCTGTATTTGCGGATGGTTTCGGAAGCTGTGGCAAAACTGACGGGGCAAGCTGCAGCTGAGAATGCAGCAGAGCAGGCTGAAATCCGCATCGAATTGCCGGTGGATGCATATGTGCCGCAGGGCTGGGTTTCTTCTGAGCGGTTGCGTCTAGAGATATACACTAAGATTTCGGCTGCGCGCACGGAAGCAGAGCGTGAAGATATTCGCCATGAATTGGTTGATCGTTATGGCGAAATTCCACCGGAAGTAGCGCGGCTCTTCCGGCTTTCGCGTTTGCGTGAGTTAGCTGTGCAGGTGGGAGTAGCAGAGATTTCGCTACTGGGGCGAAATGTGCGAATCGCACCGGTGGAGCTTTCAGATTTCCGGCAGGTGCGTTTGAAACGGCTTTACCCGAAAGCGCTTTTGAAACCTGCTGTCCGCGCAATTTTGGTGCCTTTACCGGAAGCGGAATTAGGGCGAATCTCGGATAGTGCAGAAATCTATGAGAATGAAGCAATTTTTGAATATGTGGAACGGTTTATTCACGCAATTCTTGTAGCTGAGTGATTTCATGACGTGAAAACGTGATGCTGGGCTGTTTTGCGTGGCGAGTTTTACTGTAGCGTGCTCATCTGGAAGAATTGGCACAAGAAAAGTGTTGAAATTGCGCGCTTGTAAGCAGTTTTTGAGTCAGGTAGTGGCTGCTGCTTTCAACCGGTTAAAAGCGAATAGGATGGAATGATGAATCAAAATCCGGAAGCTAATTCTGAAGTATTTGGTGATGATGCCCCCGAGCAGATTCAGGTACGCCGTGCTAAGCGTGAAAAGCTTCTCGCGGACGGCTATCAGGCATATCCGGCAGAACTCCCAATCACGGCTACGATTCAGGAAGTGCGTGCAAATTACGCTAACGTAGAGCCAGGCGAAGAACTTGTAGATGAAGTGGGTGTTGCAGGGCGAGTAATGTTTATGCGTCCTTCAGGGAAGATCGCATTCGTAGTTTTACAAGCTGGAGACGGTACGCGGCTGCAAGTAATTTTTTCGCTTGCAAATGTGGGGCAAGAAGCTCTCGATTATTTGAAAGCAAATGTAGATTTAGGTGATCATTTATTCGCTGCAGGGCATATTGGTGCTTCAAAGCGCGGTGAGTTATCGGTTTTTGCGCATTCCTGGCAGATGGCAGCGAAGGCAATTCGTCCGCTTCCAAAAACTTTCACCACTGCTGACGGTGAAGAAATGAGTTTAGGCGAAGAAACGCGCGTGCGGCAGCGGCATCTTGATTTGATTACGCGGCAAAGTGCTCGCGATATGATCCGAATTCGGGCGAAAATGATGCGCTCAATTCGGAAGACTTTTGAAGATCGTGAATTTATCGAAATCGAAACTCCGATTTTGCAAACGCTGCATGGTGGTGCGGCAGCGCGTCCGTTCACTACGCATATTAATGCTTATGATGAGGATCTTTATTTGCGGATCGCAACTGAGCTTTATTTGAAGCGTGCAGTTGTGGGCGGTGTTGAGCGCGTTTACGAGATCGGAAAGAATTTCCGGAATGAAGGCGCTGATTCTTCACATTCTCCTGAATTTTCGGCGATGGAAGCATATCAGGCGTATGCCACTTATGATACGATGGCGCAGCTGACGAAGGATTTGATCCAGAATGCGGCAATGGATATTTTCGGCACTACTACCGTCACTTTGGCTGACGGAAGCGAATATGATTTGGGTGGCGAATGGGATGAAATCTGCCTCTACGATTCGCTTTCAGAAAAGTTAGGCGAAGAAATTACTGTGGAAACGCCGCGTACACGGTTGCTTGAAATTGCTGAGCAGTATGGGATCAAGGTTAAGGACTATGCCGTAAATGGCAAAATCGTAGAAGACATTTGGGAAGAACTCGTGGGTGACCATCTTTATAAGCCAACTTTCGTCCGTGATTTCCCAGAAGATACTTCGCCGCTCACTCGTGGGCATCGTTCCAAGCCGGGGCTTACCGAGAAGTGGGATTTGTATATTCGTGGTGTGGAGACGGCTACAGCTTATTCAGAGCTTGCTGATCCGGTGATTCAGCGGCAGCGGCTGACGGCGCAGTCGTTGGAGGCTGCTAATGGTGATCCTGAAGCGATGCAGTTGGATGAGGATTTTATTCAGGCGATGGAGCAGGGTTTTCCTCCTGCTGGCGGTATGGGTATGGGTATTGACCGGATGTTGATGGCGTTGACAGGGCTTGGGATTCGTGAAACGATTGCCTTCCCATTCGTGAAGCGAGGGTAGTTTACTTTTTCGTGAGCGATATTTGTTAATTTTGTAAGTTGGTCTGCTGTGAGGTAAGTTCGTTACCCTACAGCAGACCAACTATTTTTGGTGTATATTATGATGCAACTGTTTCACCAACTACTGGGAATTATTTTCCAGTACTAGCTATTTCCAAGACTTCTGAACGCATGCCTTAACTGATCCTGCGCCGAATCCTGCTGCGAAACTAACGCATCCAATACATCCTAATCCGGCAGTGCCTGCACAAGCGACACCACAAACAAGACCAAGACCAGCCAGCACCCAGCTTGAAATACCTAATTTCGATAGACAATTATTAAGATTTCCCCAATCTATCCACATCGGCGTAGCGCTTTTACTGAATGATGAATTGGAAGGAACAGGGGTGATCTGATCTACAGATTTGATACCATTTATCCAACTTTTTACGTGTACATGATGAGAGTTTACCGGTTTAACATACATTTCAAATGTTTTAATACCTTGAGAGGTGATGAAAAATGTGAAACGGTTTGTAATTTTCAAGTCTGCTCTGCCGCTAAAAGGTACAGAAACTATGGTATTGCTTGGTATGAGGAAATTTTTGCGTCATCCCAAAGTAGTGTGTTTGCTGATTTTGGCAGGTATTGGGAATTCTTGGCTAATAAAATTGATTCCGCTTCTTTCTCATGAGAAACAGATTCTAATTGCTCTTGGAAAAAACTAATTGTATCTATTGTCTCTTGTGTTTTTTGATAGAGAGGCGTAGTGGTTATGTTTGAATATCTAGTTGATTTTGGCGGGTTGGCGGAAGCGTCTGTGGGGATCACGAAGCTGCTTGTAAACATTCCTGCAGAAGTACATACAGCGACGGCGATATATGTAGTAGTTTTAGTTTTTTTGGTGTTTAGCGGCAATGTGTACTGCTAGGAAAAGTGCAGCTATCAGCGAAGTAAGCCCGCATACGGCAAATGTGGCAGACAAATTTTCGATCATCGGCATTAGCGCGAAAGAGATGCTTGCACAGATGAGCAAAAATAAAAGCGCAAACTTAGCTATTGATCCACTTTTACTTTCTGTATTGGCAGATGTAATGTGACTGTCTTGGTTTTTCATGATTTTCCTCCTTAGGATCATTGCGAAAACCTGACAAAACAATTGTGACACTTATTCGCAAGGCGTGTAATGAAAATCATAAATTACTGATATTGATGTGTTTTCTTAGATCTGATCAGACTGAACTTTATCCGTGTTATTTCAAATAAAATCTTTCTTAATCTGCAGTCGTTGGAGGCTGCTAATGGCGATCCTGAGGCAATGCTAAGTTTGGCGGCTCACTGTGTCTACGAAAGATTCAGTGAGCCGCCAAACTTTCTACTAGAGTTTTCTAGTCTGAGTTAATTATCAGGCAAAATTAAAATTATTCACTTTGCACGTCTTCATCAACCCAGTCGAATGTGCGAGTGACGGCTTTCTTCCATAAACGCATCTGACGCTCACGCTCGCCGCTTTCCATTTGCGGTTCCCAACGCCGATCTTCGCACCAGTTTGCGACCACATCTTGCTCGCCGTCCCAGAAACCGACCGCGATACCAGCCGCGTATGCTGCGCCTAGTGCAGTAGTTTCGGCTACTTTTGGCTTTACAACCGTCACGCCGAGAATATCTGCCTGGAATTGCATGAGTGCAGAGTTTGCGGTCATGCCGCCGTCTACGCGCAGTTGTGAAAGATTTACTCCCGAATCTGCGTTCATTGCTTCGAGTACTTCAGCTGTCTGGAATGCGGTTGCTTCCAGCACGGCACGTGCTAAGTGGCCTTTATTATTGTAACGGGTCAGCCCGACGATCGCGCCGCGTGCATCGTCTTTCCAGTATGGTGCGAACAAACCAGAGAATGCTGGCACAATATATACCCCGCCATTGTCTTCTACTGTTTCAGCCAGTGTTTCGATTTCTGATGCGGTAGAAATAATGCCGAGCTGATCGCGCAGCCATTGCACGAGTGATCCCGTCACTGCGATCGAGCCTTCAAGCGCATATACGGCTTTTTGCTCGCCAATCTTATAACAGACGGTGGTGAGCAGCCCATTCTGGGAGGTGATTGCTTCCTCGCCGGTGTTGATCAGCATAAAGCAGCCGGTGCCGTAAGTATTTTTCGCCATGCCTTTCTCAAAGCAGGCTTGCCCGAAGGTGGCAGCCTGTTGGTCGCCTAAATCTCCAGCAATCGGCGTGTCGATAATCAGGGAGTTCTTCGCACCGTAACCGTAGATTTCTGACGAAGATTTAATCTCTGGCAGCATCTGCATTGGAATCTGCATATCTGCACAAATATTTTCATCCCATGCGAGCTTGCGTACATCCATCAACATTGTGCGTGAAGCATTAGTGACATCAGTTACGTGTACGCCGCCATTTGCGCCGCCGGTAAGATTCCAAATCACCCAAGTATCAGTATTACCGAAGAGGAGATCGCCAGCTTCAGCTTTTTCCCGTGCTCCTTCTACGTTGTCCAAAATCCACTTGATTTTCGGCCCTGAGAAGTAAGTAGCCAGACCAAGACCGCAAATATCCTTATACTTATCTGGGCCAGCTTCGCCAGCAAGTTCACGCACGATTTTCGCAGTGCGCGTATCCTGCCAGACGATCGCATTATAAATCGGTTCACCCGTATTTTTATCCCATACTACGGCAGTTTCGCGTTGATTCGTGATACCGACGGCCGCAATTTCGTGACGATTCACATCGGCTTTGGCTAATGCCTGACCAATTACTTCACGTACGTTATCGCGAATTTCAATTGGGTCGTGCTCTACCCAACCAGCTTTCGGCATAATTTGTTCATGCTCTAATTGCCCGATGGATACGATTTCACCGGAATGATTAAAGAGGATTGCGCGTGAAGATGTAGTTCCCTGATCGATGGCGAGTACGTATTTCTTTTCAGTCATCTTTGACTTCCTTTCAAGTTCTAAAATCTACGAAATTTTCTGGCAAATTTTTACATTATTGGCGCAAGTAGATGCAAGGTGCCTTCGCCGAAAAGGAGTCCGGCAAGAATACCGCCGATGATCGGGCCGACGATCGGTACCCATGCGTAGCTCCAATCAGATCCACCCTTTCCTTTGATTGGCAAAATTGCGTGCGCAATACGCGGTCCAAGATCACGGGCTGGATTGATCGCGTATCCCGTCGGGCCGCCAAGCGATGCGCCAATCGAAATAATCACTAGCGCGACGGCAAGTGGTCCAACAGCAACATTTTGGGTGTAACCAGAGACGAGTACCCAGGCAACGAGCACGAATGTAGCGATTGCTTCGGTAATGCAATTCCAGAGTGGGTTGCGAATTTCCGGGCCGGTAGCAAATGTGCCAAGAATTTCTGCCTGATTATCGTGAGCTGCGTAATGATCATGATAGACGAGCCAGGCAATGATCGCGCCGACGAACGCACCGAGGAATTGCGCCACAATGTACACCATCGTTGATGCGAAAGTGATTGCGATCCCGGGCATAAATTCTGCTTTTCCAGCGGCGATCATGCCGAAAGTGACGGCAGGATTAAGATGCCCGCCAGTGGACCAGGCGAAGTAGACACCGAGATAGACGGCTAAACCCCAACCAAAGTTGATGAACAGCCAACCGGTGCCGCGACCTTTTGATTTGGTGAGAAGATTTGTGGCTACTACGCCCACACCGAGGGTGATGAGAATAGCTGTGCCAATGAATTCTGATAAGAAAATTGCTCCAAGAGACATCTGTTTGCCTTCAACTTCCTTGTTAACTATGGCGTATTGTGTTCGCTGAAGTATTTTGGATTTGATCATCCAATTACGGCATCTTTACCGCGTCTTCAGGCTTATTCTCACTATCCCATAAGAGAAGTTGTATTAGGTGCGTCACAGCAAGATTTGGGTGAACGTGCAAAAGGAAGGCGGTGAAATGAAACATCTTGCAGTGATATTTCATTTCACCGTCGCAGATCAGCCACATTTCTCAGCCGGATATTGGGTACCTAATTTAGAAGGCTGAAATTTATGATGGAATCAGTGCTCCGATAATTTGCCCCAGCGTTGTGCTGCAAGTACCTGGGTCAAAGCTTCCTGAGCTTCAGAATACGAAACCTTCCTTGCCCCTTTTGCCTCAAGGGCAGCATACATTTTTGGTTCACGCATAAAATGCGCAAATCCACGCCGCAGCAAATTCGGTAAAGGCTTACGGGCTTCATCGAGATCGCGCATCAAACGGAACCAGAAAGTTTGAATCCGTGGACGGCAAATGCAGAGTGCATCAGCAAGAATCCCCTCCCGGCGCAAATCGTCAATAATATCTGCTGCAAAAATTCCTTCGGCTAATACGTAGCGTCGTCCGTCAAGATCTAAATCTCGTTCGCCGATGCGAGCATTGCTTGGGATATCGTAAATCGGGATTTGTGTAGCGCCTTGGGTGCATAATTCGACGAGTGCATTTATCGCACCTGCGCGATCCCAGGTACGAATCGAATCCCAATCAACCATCCCATGCCGACGAGGTAAACCGGGCCTATCGCCGTCATAATAAAACTCATCAAGTGAAACTACTGGTAGCCCAGTGCGTGAAACGAAACGCGTCTTCCCACTACCTGACGGGCCAGTGATCAAAATTACCTGTGCGTGAGGTTCGCGCTTGATGTCGTCAGGAAGGTCAAAGAGACCGTCAGTAGTGAGAGAAGTAGCCATGTAAAAAGCTTAACGCAATTCTTCCCAGGGCATGCCACGGATCTCGTTCGTGCCGGCAAGACCGAAAGCATGATGCAAAAGCTGCACGGGGTGAATCACCTCAGCGCCGGAGCCTTTTCTGATTTGCCACCGGCAGGTTTCGGTTTCACACGCAGCAAGTTCCGGATTTGTTTGTTTCACCATATCGAAGAGTGGCTTCCCGATTTTTTGAGCTACCTCATACTTTTCTTTCTTCAAACCGTAAGTTCCGGCAATGCCGCAGCAAGCGCGCCCAGATTCGATAACTTTCACACCAGGGATCGTTTCCATCAGCCGGATCGCCGGCTTGCCAATACCTTGCGATTTCACCTGGCACGGTTGATGGTATGGAATGGTGAGTTCGCGGCGCTGTAATTTTTCTCTCGGAAATTCACCGTTGTCAATTAATTCAAGCAGGAACTCGGAAGTCTCAACCATCCTTGACCCCACATCGATCAGCTCTGGATCATCAATTCCCATGATCTCGTGGGCTTCATGCCGGAGCATCCCGGCGCAAGAACCGGAAGAAGAAATAATCGTCAATTCTTTGCCTGCCGCTCGCAGCTGTGCGCAAAGCTTGCGGACAGCCTTTGTAGCTTGCGCAAATAAACCGTTAGATTGCTGCGCCAGCCCGCAGCAGCCTTGCTTTGGCACGATCACTTCATAACCCAAAAATTCGAGCACCTCGACTGTGGCGATCGAGGTAGCAACTTCAAAGTATCCGCCAGCACACCCGTGGAAAAATACGATTGGTCCTTTCGGGAACGGGCCAGTGCGCTCCCGCTCATGCTGCTTAAACCACTTTGGGAAGGTCGTAAAACGCGCTTTCGGCACGGGAGCATCTCGGTGAACGCCCACCACTTTCTCTACCACAGTGCGCAGTGGTTGATTTGCGAGAGCCGCATTTGCAATTGGTGCAAAGGGGCGAAGTAGTTTACCTTCAAGTTCTGTTTGCGTGATCAGTCGGTCGCGCAGTGGCATCTTATCGGCTTTGGCGACGGCGCGGGCTTGCGCGTTTATCTCGGCAATTTTCACGCCTTGCGGGCAGACGGTGGTGCAAATTGAGCAGCCGGAGCAGTAGTCGAGGGAATGATCAACAGATTTTCCGTGACGGAAACGTTCTGCTTGTGGTCCGACGAATTTTGGCCCTGAAAAGAGCGGAGTGGCTTCCATAACCGGGCATTGTGACTCACAGATAGTGCATTTAACGCAAGAATCCAGTGAGATTCGTGCGAGCGAGGCTTTTGCGTGCTCTAAACCAGGATCGTATGCCATTAGTTGTCCTCCTTGTTTGCGGCATTTGCGCTTGATTCTGCTGCAGTGCCTGGATTCTTCGCCAGTGCACTGGAAATAATTGCCTGCGCAGCAGTGTAAGCACTACCAAGGCTGATTCCTTCACCACTTTTTTCTTCCCACGCTAAGGCTCCGCCCAGAATGCTTCCGACACAGTACAAGTTTTCGTACTGGAGCTTGCCGTCAGCGTCGATTGGATTCATCTTTGCATTTACCAATACGCCGGTACGGAAAATATTTTCTGCGGCAAAATCTGGCTCGGGTGCCTTTGGCGTATACAGCGGTAGATTAAAGACGCTTTCCCGGATTCGTAAATGTGAATCGCGTGTAAGATTTCCTGATTCAAATCCTCCCGCGCCGTCAATCACAAAATCTACTTTTACGTTAGTTTTCCTTCCGGCGCGCTGTACTTCCACTGCGGTGACGCGTTTTCCGAAATTCTGAAATCCGGTAGCGACGGAGTTTAATTGAATATCGATTCGCGCATCCCGACACATCTGCGTGAGCGCGTCATTGATTCGTCTGCCAGGAATGGAAGGAGGCGGAAGCGGGATTTCACCAACTGGCACGCCGAGCTGTGTTGCAAAATCGGCGAATGTTTCTGGTTTTATGCCAAGTATGGCTGGGAGCAGAATTTTCTCGCCAGGGCGAACTTCTTTTTGGAGTAGCGCAATGAGTGTACGCACTTCGATGCTCGAAAGTGATTGGTCAAGTGTCCTTGCATGAGTGGTGCTACTTGCATCCGTCTCTTTTCCATCGCGTACCGGCAAATCAGCTTCAAAAGCGCGGGCTTGTACGGATACGAATGGAGAGCGGGAAAGGTTATCGGCAATCAAATTCGCCGGGAAATCTTTGATTCGTTTTAAGCCGACGACGAGTAATTTATCTCCGTCAGTGAGCGCTGATGCGCGCATTGCATTCGGAAGTGCGGCAGTCGGGCGAACTGCGCCCACTGCCGTCGGCACGAGATGATTTGTGCTTAAATCGCTTGGTGTTTGTGAATCGAAAAAATTCAATTTTTGCGTCAGCCAAGCGGCTCCAGCAAGTGTATTTTTCAGACCAATCTGGGTGTAGGGGTGCGCTGGATTCGCTGCGAGAAACTTCGCGAATCCAGAGGTAAGATCGCGGATTGGTGATTCGGTTGGATTTTTTGCATGCCAGCCAAGGATGTCGATTGTGCCGTTTGCCAGCAGCATTCCGCCCAGTCCGCGTGAAATAATCGTGACGGTATGCCCAGCTTCGTGCAGCATCAGTGCACTTGCCATCCCGGAAAGTCCAGCTCCGATTATTAAAATGCGGCTCATTGTGCTTCCTCCTGCGGGTACTTCAGTTGTGAATCAGATGTTGATGGCTCGAAACCGACGGGGCTGATACCGTCATGACGGCCATGATTTAATCCCAAATCGCCAGTTGCGAGTTTCGCAGTCGAGCTTGGGCTTGGGAGATGGTCGATATCGAGTGCTCCGGAAAAAATCCATTTATCTAATGCGGCTTCACGGAGTTGCTGCCCGAAGAGCAGCGGGCGGATTCCCTGTGCACGGTTTGCAATGAATAAACGCAGCATCGTGGAGGAGCGGTCAGCGATTTGTGCGCTCGAATCGCAAGATTTTGTGCTCACAGTTTCGGCAGGATCGTTGTTTGCAGCATCTTTCTTCGTAAAATCATGCATGATACCAGCTGTGCGTAAAGCACAGAATCCGCCTTGGCATGGCCCCATTCCGATACGCAATTTCCGGCGCAAATCATCAATATTTGATTCTGGAGCTTGCGATAGTTCAGCCTCGATCATTGAACGCGTGACGAGTTCGCATTCGCAGACGATTTGATCATCAAGGCGGTCTGCTTCTCGCTGCGCGAGCCGATCGCTGACGAGATGAGTTTTCCGGTTTTGTGCACTTGGGACGGCTTCGCTGGCGGTGATACATTCGCGTTTTTCGCCCAGTACTTCGCACATTACGTCAACCACATTTTTTGCCATTAGCCGGTATGTGGTGAGCTTTCCGCCAGCGATGGTGAGCATCCCGTGGATTCCGTCGCGTTCACCGTGTTCGAGAATCGACATTCCACGCGACATATGGCGCGTATCGGTAGCGTTTACGCGAGTATCTTTCACTAGTGGGCGTGCCCCAGCCCAGACGTGTACTGCACGGGAATCGCGGAATCCGGGGATCATCGCTTCGCCAGCGTCAAGCATTTGCTGTACTTCTGCATCTTTGATCGGCAGGAAATCGGGATCCTTCGCGGCTTCATCAGTCGTGCCGATAATGCAGACAGTGTGTGCTGGCACGATAATATCGCCGTCAGCTGGGTAAACACAGCGATTGATGACGGTATTTACAAGCCGATGGTTCATCGCGACCATGATCCCGCGGCCAGGAACTACATCAACACCTTGAATCCCGGCAAGTGAAGCAATTTGCCCAGCCCAGGGACCGCCGCAATTGATCACGAAGCGGCAGTTGATTTGCACTTGTTCGCCGGTTTTTTCGTTGTATGCTACTACAGCTTCAACGGCTGAATCGCGCACGATAATGTCAATCGCTCTGTGGTAGGGGTACACTTTTGCGCCGTAAGCTTTGGCGCTTTCGATTGCGCCCCAGGTCATCCGCCACCCGTCTACGGTGCCATCTCGTACTTCAAAGACGCGTTTTGTACCTGGATGGAGTCGCGGTTCGCGCTTTAATGCTGCAGCTACTGTGATTTCACTTGCCGGAACGAAAGTATCGTGGGCGGCTTGCAGAAATTTATCGGCGTGTTCTTCAGAGTCGGATGGAGTGACGACGAAGAAACCGCCGGTTTCTTCCACGGCATCGGCATGGATTCGGCGTACGATCTCATTTTCTGCAGCACATTCGGTGGCTGAGTGCGGATCGGAAATCACGTAACGCCCACCGGAGTGCAGCAGACCGTGGAATCTGCCGGTGGTGCCTTGGGCGATATCAGCACGTTCGAGCAGGATAGCTTGGAATCCGCGCATTGCGAGATCGCGAACTGTGCCCGCGCCTGTGGCGCCGCCGCCGATTACTACGACTTCTGTGTTTAGCTGTTTCATGATTTGAACTGTCTTCCACATTGAAGGAGTTTGCAAAACTTTGCGTTAATCGTTCTTGAAAATGCATTGCGTGTCAGCAAATTCTGAAGATTTTGCATGAGTTTTTTGGTTTACGCATTGGGTGAACGAGAGTGTTCTGTTCACTGCTATTTCTAAGAGTATGAGGATAATGAGAAAATTAGTTACTTGATTTTGGGCTTTCTGGATAAAATGGGCAGATGTGCACCAACGTGCACAATCTATGGAAACAATTTCACAAAATCTTGCGTAAATCGGTATTTCCGCACGTCGAGGCTTGCGTAAATACTTGTTTTTGCTGAAAGTTCGGGTGAGAAAAGTGAGTGAGCGGCGAAATCTATCCTACGAAGCTGCCGTGATGTACTTCGTGCAAGGCGAGACGATGGAGTCGATTGCACGCCGCCTTGGCGTTTCAAGGTCTACTGTTTCCCGGTTAGTTAAGGGTGCTCGCGATGCTGGATATGTGCAGATTTCTTTACATCCTCCAAAAGAGCTCACAAACTCGCTGGGAATGCGGATTGCGCAGCGATATGGGATTAAAACGCATGTAGTGCCAGTGCCTTTTGGGGCAAATGAGGCTCGGCGGTTGCAAGCCGTAGCGACGATGGCAGGAATCGTCATTTCCGATCTTGTTAAACCAAATACGGTGATTGGCGTGGCTTGGGGAAACACTGTCTCAGCAGTAGCCGATCAGCTCGTGCCACGTGCTGCTTCCGGATCCGTAGTGGTGCAATTGAATGGTGCAGCGAATAAAAACTCAACAGGGATCCCGTATGCGGGTGAAATCATCGCGCGTTTTGGAAAAGCGTATGGTGCTTCCGTCTGTCATTTTCCGGTGCCGGCTTTTTTTGATTACGCTGCCACGCGCGAACATCTTTGGCGTGAACGCTCGGTTGCGGCAGTGCGCCAAATGCAGGCAGATGCGGATATTGCCGTTTTTGGTGTTGGCGCATTGGATGGAAAGATTCCTTCGCAAGTGTATGCAGGCGGATATCTGAGTCCGGATGAGTTAGCGCAAGTGTGCCGTGAGGGCGTGGTGGGAGATGTCTGCACGGTATTGTTACGGGCTGACGGATCTTGGGAGGATCTGGAAATAAACGCGCGCGCTTCAGGCCCGAGTCCGCAGCTGCTGCGGCAAATTGAGCGGCGTGTTTGCGTGGTTTCGGGGGTTGAAAAAGCGCGTCCACTGCTTGCGGCATTGCGGGCCGGCGTGGTGACGGATTTGATTATTGATGAGGATTCGGCGGCGAAGCTGGAGGAACTAACCGCAGCTGATTGAAATGTGTAGCTCTAATAATTTGCCGACAAGCGATTGTCGTGCGAGAGAATATCCATTGCTCGGCGTGGGTGTTTCAGCTTTCTGCCGATAAACCGATACGGTAAAGAACGTGGTACAAAAACGAGATGACAGGCAGCAACGCGAGGCAGCAAAAATGAGGAAACAGCGCACGCGGCAGGACGGTGTGGCAGGTGTTGATTCACGCCGTGTGGATAAGTTTCAGTCAAAATCTGTGCGAAATAAATCGCTGCACACTGCTCGGGAAACAGCTGTACCAAAAAACACGGAAAATTTGCAAAGCCGTGTCTCGCAAATAAAAAGAACTGCGCCGCAAACGCGCACCAAATCGGCTCGTATGCTGGCAGGGAAGCGAGTAGCTACGAGCCGGGTGAGATCTAATGGCAAACCGAATCGTGAACCTGAAACTTTGCGTGGAGTTACTGAAACTCCGCGTAAAATGGCAAATCGTCGGGGGCCATTAAAAAATCAAAAACCAAAGATTGCAGCGCAAAGATTATCGCGCAAGCAACGCAGTTCGGCTGCCAGGAATTCGTTCTTCGAAAAAATCACGCACCTTTCGAAAGACCAAATCACAATCTTGGTTTTGGCGCTGATCGTGTTGGCGCTCTTAGCTGTTTTTGCCTTTTCATACGTGAAATCACAAATCAATGAATATCGTGAGACGAAAACAGCCCCTGCAGCGGCAGCTAAATTTACGCCGATCGCCTGCACTGACGAGAATCTTGAGCTAAAGCTGGAGGTTGCTGCGCGCAAAGGTGAAACTGGCGCAGTATTTAACGTGCTGTTTCGGAATCCGAAAACTACTGCACCGTGTTTGATTGATGCTGGATATTCCAATGTGAAGTTGAATGTAGTATCTGGTGATGCGCAAGTGTGGAATTCACAGGTGTGCGCAGCGGGTGTGAAAAACAAGCAGTTGCTCATCGGAAAAGGCGTGACGTCAAAGCAAGGATACATTTGGAATGGGGTACACGCTGGCTCGGGATGTAAGGGCACATCCTTAGCGCAGCCAGGTACGTACCGGGTGCAATTAAGTGTTGCTGGGAAAAACGTGGTAGATAATTATCCATTCATAATCAACTCAAACGGTACCATCTCGATTCCTGCAGCGAACGCTCCGGCTGAGTAAATCGATAGCAGCTAAAAATCAATCAAAGAGTGCTCTGCTTTACGCTAAAGCGAGTACTTTCTCAGCTGCGTCACGTAAATCCTGCACCTGCCAGATTTTCATTCCCTGCGGCACCTTGATCGGATCCGCATAAGGAGGCACGAGTGCGATTTTGAAGCCTAGCCGCCCGGCCTCATTCAACCGTTGCTGTAACCCAATTACCGGGCGTAATTCTCCCGTAAGTGAGACTTCACCTAAGGCAATTACACCAGGTGCTAATGGTTGATTTGCTGATGCGGAAGCTAATGCTAAAGCAACTGCCAAATCTGCAGCTGGTTCAATTGCTCTCGCGCCACCAACTGTCGAAACAAATACATCGCAGCGTTCAAAAGCAACTCCGAGACGAGATTGAATGACGGCAAGCATCATCGCCACCCGCGAATTATCCACTCCCACACTAACTCGACGTGGCGGACCGGCAGGATTCACACTCAAAGCCTGAATTTCCACCGGCATTGGCCGCCGTCCTTCAAGCGTGACGGTAACGCATGTGCCAGGCACGGTCAGATTTCGTGCGGATAAAAACAGCCCGGAAGGATCTGCAAGGCCACGGATCCCCGCATCTACCAACTCGAAACATCCCACTTCGTCAGTGGCGCCATAACGATTCTTGATTGCGCGCACTAAACGCAAACGTGAATGCCGATCTCCTTCAAACTGACAAACTACATCAACAAGATGCTCAAGCACGCGCGGCCCAGCAATTGAACCTTCTTTATTTACATGCCCGACTAAAATCGTTGGTAGACCAGTGGTTTTGGCAAGATTTACGAGTGCTGCCGTTACTGCACGCACTTGCGCCACGCCACCTGCTGCACCCTCGACTTGTGTATCTGCGATGGTCTGCACTGAATCGATGATCAGCAAAGCGGGATTTACGGCAGCTACATGTGCAAAAAGAGCAGCTAAATCAGATTCTGAGGCGAGCAGTAAATTTGGATTCAAAGCACCGATCCGTTCAGCCCGTGAGCGCACTTGCGCGGCAGATTCCTCACCGCTGATATAGAGCACTGGAGCATTTCTGCCCAGGCTGCGCTGCGCTGCTGCCTTAGCTGCAACATCAAGAAGTAAAGTTGATTTACCAACGCCCGGCTCGCCTGCGATCAAGACAACTACACCTGCGACCAAACCTCCACCAAGTACGCGATCAAGTTCTGGAACGCCAGTGGGATGTTTCGTAGAAGCCTGGGCGGAGACCTCAGTAATTGGCTGTGCTGGAGAGGTGGGGGCAAGCGCTCCGCCTTTTAGGAAAGAAGATTTGCGAGATTCACGAAATTCTTCCACCGTGCCCCAGGCAAGGCATTCGCCACACCGCCCAACCCATTTGGTGGTGCTCCAGCCGCATTCTGTACAGACGTAATTAGTTTTGTTTTTTGCCATGCTCATAGCCTAGCGTGCCCCTCCTGGGAAATTTCATTGCTTTTATGAAAAAGCTGAATCGATACGAAAAAGCAGTTTAGCGAAATCGGCTCAGACGGAAGAATCTTCATCGAAAAGTGAAAGTGAACTGCGCGCAATAAAACAGCGCACGCAAGAAATAAAATTAAATCCGCTCAGCGAATTCTTCCAAAAGCGTTGGATCTCCAGAAACGATCAAAGTATCTGCGGCGTTGATCATCGTCTCCGGAGTAGTATATTCGAAGGGCTGCCCCGGAGATTTCACTCCGATCAAAGTGATCCCGTATTTTTCGCGCAGTTTTAACTGTGCAACAGGGAAACCGATAATATCGCGTGGCGGGAGCATTTTCACGATCGTGAAATGGTCTTCCATCTCGATATAATCAAGCATTTTTCCAGAAACCATATGTGCTACACGCTGGCCGGCATCGAACTCTGGGTAGACTACGTGATGCGCGCCAATCCGTCGCAAAATTGTGCCATGCTCGCGAGAAGTTGCCTTTGCCCAAATCTGCTCCACACCAAGATCCACAAGATTCGCCGTGATCAAAACGGACGCTTCTAATGAGGTGCCTACGCCAACTACCGCAATCGAAAAATCGCCCCCACCAAGTTGTGTTAAGGCTTCCGCAGAGCGGGCATCTGCTTCAACTACGCGAAATCGATTCGCCCATTTTTGTGCCAGGATTGGATTTGATTCCACGGCGAGCACGTCTTTGCCTAATTTATCGAGAGTAACAGCAATTGCGGCGCCGAAGCGCCCGAGTCCGATTACGAGCACTGCATCTTTGGAAGTATCTTTTCGTGCCATGGCTGCCCCCTCACCCGTTAAATCAGATTTATGCGAGAAATATCTGCACTGCTTGTGATGCATCCTTGCCCAAATCGGCACTGCGCAAATACTATTTCGATCTCCTTAAGTTTAACGAGAAAGCAGCAGATTCCAAAAGATTCTAAGGCGTGGGGGCTGCCAATGCATTAACCGATCACTGGGCGCTCTTCGGGGAAGCGAATCACCCGGCGCCGATGCCGTAATGCAAGTGCGGCAGCCATCGTCATTGTACCTACCCGCCCCAGATACATGAGCACGATCAATACGATCTGCGCAGAAGCGGGCAAGGAAGCCGTAATCCCAGTGCTTAAACCACAGGTAGCGAAAGCTGAAATCACTTCAAAAAGGACGCTATTTAACGGTAAATGAGTGATTTGGAGGAGTAGCATCGTGGCTACTCCGACGAGCAGTGCGCCGAGGAAGGTAGCTGAAATTGCTAGTCGCAGTACGTCGTGTGGAATGCGTTTCTCAAATGCTTCGGTATCGCGATCGCCACGCGCTTCTGCCAAAATTGCAATCATCAACACTGCGAATGTAGTGACCTTAATTCCGCCGCCAGTGCCAGCTGAACCACCACCGATAAACATCAGGATATCCATCATGAACCGCGAAGCTTCGGTGAAATTATGCGGATCGAGAGTAGCTAAGCCAGATGAGCGGGCCGTCGTTGAATGAAATAGGGCTAATAGTACTTTTTCTGCTCCAGGTACTGTGCCAAGGGTGGATTCATTCTGCCATTCAAGCAGCACGAAAAGCAGAGCGCCGCTGACAAGTAAAATTAAATAGGTGACGACGGTAAGTTTTGAGTGCAGCGACCACTTTGCAAACCGTGTGCGCTGCTGTGAAATATTTAAAATCACCGGAAAGCCAACTGCACCAATAATCGTGCCGGTGATCACTAAAATCCCAAAACTCCATGAATCTGCGTATGGGGCAATACCGCCAGGCAAAGAGACAAAACCGCCATTATTGAAAGTGGAAACGCCCATAAAAATTGCGTGCCCAACAGTTTCGATCAAAGCTCTGCCATCATCGGCAAAAACTGCCAGAAAACCAAGTGAAAGTGCCGTCTCTACAGTCAAAGAAGTGATCACTACAGCGCGGAGGAGCGAACCAACATCCCCTAACCGGCTTTTCGTTTCCGTTGCAGTAAGGATCCGCTGTGTTAAGCCAATGTGCCGCGAAACTGCCAGGCCGAGGAGTGAAGCAAGTGTCATCACGCCGAGGGCGCCAATCTGCATTGCCAGTACGAGCACGCCTTTCCCGAACGGACTCCAGTAAGTAGCAGTTTCAACTACCGTTATCCCCGTCACGCAGACAGCGGAAGTGGCTGTGAAAAGTGCCGTTAAAAAAGGAGCAGCAATTGCGCCGTGCGTAGCGATCGGGAGCATTAGCAAAAGTGTGAAGATCACAATGATCCCAGCAAATACAAGCATTGCAAAACGGGCAGGAGAACGCTTTGCGAAAGAATCGAGGCGATCGCGAAACTGCGTGGACAAGCGCAGGCGTGAGTATGGCATGGATCCTTCCCTCCGCGTCAGTATTTGCTCCGAGTCTGGCACACTCCACTTTAATGCATTTTCGGCGCTGTGGTTTTTGTTGTGGGCTGGTGCGCTGGTGAGCTTGAGCGACGTGCTAGTTTTAGTGGCGATGAGCGGAAGCTGATTGATGAAAACGCTGGAAGATTGGAACTGGAAGATTTGGAACTTGTGCACCAAATTTGCCTGCAAATTTCGCGGCTCCAATGTGCACCTTACGGAAAATGTAGTACCATGTAAAAGAAGTGCGGATTTCCGCTGTTTTACTTTTCATTTTGTATGCACTAGCCCCTGAGGACGGTTCGGATGGCTCAAAGCTCACCATCAGCACCGCAATTTTTGACCGTTGCGGAGGTTGCTGAGATCACTAGAGTATCTCGCATGACTGTGTATCGGATGGTTCATGCTGGTGAACTGCCAGCAGTTCGCTTTGGAAGCTCATATCGCGTGCCGCGTTCTGCTCTGGAGCAGCTACTGGGTGCAAGCACGGATTCGGATTATCAACAAGCAACTGGGAGTTGATCCTTATTTCGCACGAAATTTATGCGAGTGATGGTGAAACAGGGTCGTAAAATGAGCGATTAGACGCACAGTTTGCGTTTGATTCTTAACAGTGTGCAAAGTTTTGGTAGTATTTCCAGTTGTAAAATCGTTTTGATCAGGGTCAATTTCTCTTGAATTGATTTGTTCAGGCAAAAAGTGTGGAGGTGAACCTTGGGTTCCGTAATCAAGAAGCGCCGTAAGCGTATGTCCAAGAAGAAGCATCGTAAGCTCCTGCGCAAGACACGTCATCAGCGTCGGAATAAGAAGTAAGCGATTTCGCTGAATTTTGCTGCAGCGTAGCATTTCTCAAATCTTGCTCTGCAGCCGGGAGATGGCTTCGGAAAATAGCTAGTGAGTAGCGGGTCTCGTTTGAGGCGCGCTACTTTGCTATCTGCGGCTAAAAGTGTGATTGTGTGGAATAAATAAAAGTAGCGGATCGGGGCTATCGAAATTTTCCTTTCGATGTTGTCTCCTACTGTATCCGTAAAGTTAAATTGAATTTTCATCCTCTAGTCTGGCTGATTTTTTGAAATTAGCGGTTAGATTTAAGGTACTAGTTTTTAAGGTTTGGATTTTTTAACCCGTAATACGGTGCATAAAAATCAAATACAACTTTCTGTGTGGAAAGAAAGGGGTCTGGTATGAAAGATCGCCAGGACGTTCCGTGGTTAAATGATACTGAGCAGCAAGCATGGCGCAATTTATTGCGGGGCACGGCATTGATGCTCGAACGGATTAGTGCTGATCTGGAAACTGAAAGCCAGCTCCAAATTAATGAATACGATATTCTCGTAAACCTCAGCGAAGCTGAAGACCGAAAAATGCGGATGTCAGATCTGGCTGATGCAGTGGTGCATTCGCGCTCACGGCTGACACACACCGTGAAACGCCTTGAAAAAGAAGGACTTGTAGAACGCTGTAGATGTAATGAAGATCGCCGCGGGATCATCTGTTGTCTCACAGATGCTGGATTTGCACGTCTCGTAGCCGCCGCACCTGGGCATGTGATTTCGGTGCGCGAGCATCTCTTCGCGCGGCTGCAGCCGCAAGAAGTTCTCGAATTAGGGCGTTTAGCTGAAAAACTGATCTAGAAAGAGATACATTAGAACTACGCCGCTAACGAGCATTCTATTAAATAGATGATGCAGTACTGGCGCATGAATCGGAAGCATAAATATTGCAGTGAAGGAAGTGCGATGCCGTCTGCTTTGGAAGCTCTAGATAAAAAGAACCTCACTACTGTCCATTTGGTACGCCACGGCGAAGTAGATAACCCCGATGGTGTGTTGTACGGGAGGCGAAGCGGATTCCATCTCACTAAGCTCGGGCAGCAGATGGGGCAGGAACTTGCAAAAGCTTTCATCGCGGGAGGGCATGATATTCGTGCCGTCATTACTTCGCCATTAGAGCGCGCAATTGAGACGGGTACTCCAACGGCAGAAGCTTTTGGCTTAGAACTGAAAAATACTCCTGACCTGATCGAAGCCGATAATAAATTTGAAGGTTTGGCTGTAAATAATAACCGTTTAATGCTTGCTCATCCGAAATATTGGAGTTGGTATCTGAACCCGTTTACACCATCTTGGGGAGAGCCTTATACGGAAGTGGTGGCGCGGATGCGGCGTGCGATATTCCAAGGTCTGAATGCTGCTCGTGGTGGAGAAGCTGTACTAGTTTCGCATCAGCTGCCAATTTGGACGATGCGGAGATTTATTGAAGGACGGCCGCTTGCGCATCATCCGGGTAAGCGAGAATGTTCGCTTGCCTCATGTACATCATTGGTGTTTTCACAAAATCAGTTAATTGCATTAAATTACTGGGAGCCGGTAGCGCATTTACTAGCGGCAGCAGAAGATATGGTGCCAGGTACTTCGCAAGCGGCTACTAAGAAATCAGCTGCGGCAAACGCAATCAACTGAAGCTGCCTGATCCGTAAAGTCCGCGAGGCGTATCGTCGTCTTCATCCCGATTTTTTCGTTGCTCATCAAGATCTGGATTTTCTTCGGCTTTTTTCTGTTCATAATGCCGACGCCGATTTTGTGCTTCTAACCGCGAGAGAAAATCTGGATCATCATCTGGGGCTATGGGGGCAGATGATTGCGGATTTTTTCCTTTGCGGAATTTATCAGCTAAATCAGCGGCACCAAATTGCGAATCTGCCTGGATGATCTTCTGTAATTTAGACCCAACCCACAAGAGCGCCCCGAGTACCGGAACAAATATGATTCCAATGATCCAGATTGGTTTCGCAACACGAGCAGGCATTGCGGCACTATCGGTACGAATACAATCAATGAGTGCATAAATAATGAGGGCTAAGAGAACTAATACTAGAATCACTCGGGGCATACTAGAGAGTTTAAGCGAAAGGATCAGTAAAAGCCATCGGTAAGAAGCTGATTCGGAAAAAGAAAGCGATATCGGAGCAGAAGAATTTATTTCCGTCGCCTTTGTGCTTTCGAACGAGATCCCCGTGTGTTGGATCTTGGCGCACGTGAATTTTTGCCGCGTTGCTTTGCGCTGCTGGAATATGAAACTTTTGTTCGCGCATTGCTGCTTTGCACTCGTGTTGATTTCGAGCGCCGGGTACGCATTATTTTCGAGCGAGAAGTAAATTCAAATGCGAGCCAAAAAATCAAGACCATCAAAGCGATTGCGATCCCGATCAGAGCTCCGATACCAGTGATCTCACCAATTATGATCCCGCCTGTAATCAATACAGCGTAGCCGATCTCATAGAGTCCGGTTTGTTTCAAAGCAGGGATGAGAGCAGCGCCTGTGGCTCCGCGCATTACCGGCTTCGCGATTTCTGTTGCCCAAGGCACTAATATCAGTGCGCACATCATAATTGGGTAGTGCCCTGCAAAACCGATCGTTAAAAATAAAATTGGAATCAGTAAAAGTAACAGATAAGCGATCCGCGCTCGTTTTTCTCCGAGTCGGACGGCGAGTGTGCGCTTATTTGCAATCTTATCGGTTGGGATATCACGGATATTGTTGATCATTAGCAGGGCGCAGGCGATCATCCCGATCCCGCTCCCAGCGATCCAGGCAAGATCAGGCATCGTCAGGCTTTGCGTGTAAACCGTGCCGACGGTAGCCACATAGCCGAAAAAGATCAAAACGAAAAGTTCACCGAGCCCGTGGTAACCATAAGGGTATTTTCCGCCGGTGTAATACCAGGCAGCGATAATCGCCGCGGCGCCAACCGCGAGAAGCCACCATGCACCCGAAAGTGCCACGAGGACTATTCCAAAAAATCCAGCGAGTGCAAAAGCGCTAAGCGCTGCAGCAAGCACTTTTCGCGGATTGGATTTTCCACCGCCAGTTAGGCGTGGTGGCCCGGCGCGGTGTGTATCTGTGCCGCGGATCCCGTCAGAATAATCGTTTGCGAAGTTCACGCCAATTTGCAGCAGTAGCGCCACAGATGCTGCCAAGAGTGTGCGGATGATCGAGAAAGCATTTTCTGAATAGGCGATCCCGGCTCCGGCGATCACTGGCGCGATTGCCGCAGGAAGTGTGCGCAGCCGTGCTCCTTCGAGCCAGTCGTTGAAAGTTGCCATAATTTGCTGCTTTCTCTTCGATCCGATGCTAGTTCAGACAAGTGTACTTGAGAAATCGATCTTTGCCTGGATCACTCAATTATAGGTGCACTTGCGGGAGCAATCAGGGAAGCAGTGTTTTGCAATACGATACAGCTTAGTCGGAATGTATTTGCGCAACTAGCGCGGCAAGTTTCCGCCGGTCTATTTTTCCGGATCCGGTCAGCGGGAATGCTGGCTCGCTTTGCGGTGCGTGCACTAAATTTTCACCATGTGAATCGGCTGTGTGCTGGGCAGTGCCTTCCGTCGGTGCAGATTGTGCAGAGTGCGAGGTACGGTAGGGGGAACCATTCCGCGGATCGGGCAAGTCTGTAAGCGCATATATTTTCCGTGGTGCCCAGCCTCGCTCAAATTTATTTTCTACGAATTTATGCACTTGCGCTTGTGAAAGTTTCCGAGCGCTGACGGCAATTACTTCTGCACCCCAGATCTTACTTGGCACGGAGACAACTACACATTGTGTCTGAAATTCGGTGGAAATCGCATCTTCTAAAAGTTGTGGGATCACAGTTAGACCGCCAGTGATGATTGCATCATCGATGCGCCCATTTACTTTCAGGATGCCATCTGAAATTTCACCCCAGTCGCGCGTATGATGCCAGCGTATACCTTGCGAATCACGAGAAAACTCTTGCGTTTGGGGCTGCCCGAGATAGCCAAGCGCGACCACCGATGAACCAATCGAAATCTGCCCATTTACGCCAACTTCTAGTTTTGTATCGCCAATCGGGATCCCATCGTAGACGCATCCGCCACAAGTTTCTGTCATCCCATAGCTGGTGACGGTACGCAAGCCAAGTAGCTGAGCCTGCTGGAGTAAGTCGGTGCGGATCGCAGATCCGCCAACGAGATTTACGTCTATACCGCAGTAAGTGCTGAGCGAAGGATGCTCATTTTGGATTTCTGCTTTGCCTGACGGTAAAAGCGAATCCATAGGCGCTGATGCAAGCAGGCGCGTGAGTTGAACCGGTACTTGCGAAAGGTAATGGCGCGGGGCAGCGCTTTGCGAGGTTGCTTGCCGAAAATCAGCACAGCTCGTAAAATCTCCGATAATTGGCGAAAAACCAGCAAAAATTGAACGGAAAATTGTTTGGAAACCGGCAATATGATAGATCGGAAGTACGTTGATCCAGGCTCCTGGACCGCCAAAGTGATCATGCGTGGCAGCTGCAGCGGCTGCCAGTGATTCCCATGAAAGTGCAACGATCTTGCCTTGCCCGGAAGTAGATCCGGAAGTGCGGAGCAATACGCCAGTGCCTTTCGGGATATCGTAGGCTGCTACTTCAGCAGCGCTTTTTAGGGCATCTGCTTCAGGCGGAATAAGGAAAACTGGTTTTGTTTTCGCGCCGCTTTCCCAGGTGTGGAAAGCCCGCGCGATCTGTGCTGCCGTTTTCATCCGTCCTGCTACGCTTCGTGAAGCCTGGATCACCGTGCAGCTTGGAGTGTGAAAAGAAGTAGTCATGATCAATTAATCGTTTTTGCCGTTATCCTTGATGCGTTTGCATAAATTTTACGCATAATGTGGGAATCCATCCCAGTTAGGTGCGCGCTTTTCTAAGAAGGCATCTCGTCCTTCCTGCGCTTCTGCCGTCATATAAGCCAAACGCGTGGCTTCGCCCGCAAATACCTGCTGCCCGGCTAACCCGTCATCAGCCAGATTGAATGCAAATTTTAGCATCCGAATTGCCTGCGGCGATTTTGTAGCTAGGATTTTAGCATATTCGAGCGCTTTTTCTTCGAGTATCGCGTGCGGTACGGCTTCGTTTACCACACCCCAATTTTGTGCATCCTGCGCTGAATATTCCCGTGCAAGGAAGAAAATCTCGCGCGCGCGTTTATCACCAACCTGCCGAGCCAATAGGGCGGATCCATATCCGGCATCGAATGAGCCCACATTGGCATCTACTTGCATGAATCTTGCGTGTTCAAGTGAAGCAATCGAAAGATCGCAGACCACATTCAATGAGTGCCCGCCACCGGTTGCCCAACCTGAAATTGCCCCGATAAACACCATTCCTGAAGTGCGCATTAGTCGTTGTACTTCAAGAATGTGCAGCCGGCCAGCACGTGCCGGGTTTGCTGCTTTCCGAAGCTCGGCTTGCTGAATTTGCAAAGCTGCGGCATCAGCATTCGAGCTTGGATTGGCGCCAGCATCTGAAACTGTATTTTCTGATTGCGGGAGATCGTAGCGATAGCCGTCGCGCCCGCGAATCCGCTGGTCACCTCCAGAGCAGAAAGCCCAACCGCCATCTTTTGCGGAGGGGCCGTTGCCAGTGAGGATCACGGTACCGATTTCGCCAGTGAGTCGAGCGTGGTCAATTGCGCGAAAAAGCTGATCGACCGTCTCTGGGCGAAATGCATTGCGCACCTCGCTGCGATTAAATGCAATTCGGGCGACGGGGAGATCATGTTCAGCAGTTACCTCTCCAGCAGCGTTGAATTTGCGTGCAACTCCGCGATGATAAGTAATATCGGCATCTGGAAAGCCGGTGACGCTGCGCCATTTGTGAGGGTCAAAAATTTGCGATACCTGTTTGGGTAGTGGAGAAAACTTCGTATTGTTCATGATTCTATTGTGCCAGTTATGCTAGAGCTATGAGCAAAGCAGGATTTATGCCCAGCGTCTTTCGTGCATTGCGTGCTGAATCTGGGCAAATAAAAGCATATATTTTCGAACTTCCGATGCGGGTGAAGTTTCG
Source organism: Arcanobacterium hippocoleae (assembly GCF_031456295.1). Lineage (NCBI taxonomy): Bacteria > Bacillati > Actinomycetota > Actinomycetes > Actinomycetales > Actinomycetaceae > Arcanobacterium > Arcanobacterium hippocoleae. The sequence goes on along the minus strand of NZ_JAVDUJ010000001.1, from coordinate 996,265 downwards.
CGGAATTACGATGCGGGAAGGCGTATTGCTGCAGGGGCCAGCCGGATGGGCTGAATTTTCACCATTTTGGGATTATCGTACTGCTGAGAGTGCCCGGTGGCTGATGGGCGGGCTTGACAGCGTATTGCGCGGATATCCGCTTTCAGCTCAGCAGCGCCGTGAAATTCCGATCAATGCGACGGTGCCAGCGGTACCGGCACCGCAAGCAGCTGAAATTGCACAAGCGCTGGGGGCACACACGGCAAAAGTGAAGGTAGCTGAGCCGGGTCAGACGATACAAGACGACCTGAGCAGGCTCGCTGCAGTACGCGCAGCGCTTGGTGCAAAGGCTAATATTCGGATCGATGTGAACGGCAAATGGGATCTGCGCACTGCTTGCGATAATTTGCCAAAATATGATCGAGCGGCACGCGGTTTGGAGTATGCGGAACAGCCGTGTGCGGATGTAGCTGATTTAGCGCGCCTGCGGAAGCGGATCCCGTCGGTGCAGATCGCTGCAGATGAATCATTGCGGAGAGCAGAAAATCCGTTACTGGTACGTGATTTGGCGGCAGCTGATGTAGTTGTGGTAAAGAATCAGCCACTGCTAGGGGTGCGCGCAGCGCTTGAGCTTGTAACTGAACTTGATTTACCAGCCGTTGTAAGTTCAGCTTTGGAAAGTTCTGTCGGGCTCGTAAGCGGTTTGTATTTGGCGGCAGCTTTGCCTGATTTGCGGTATGCGTGCGGGCTGGGCACAGCAAAGTTGTTTCATATCGACGTAAGCTCGCAGGCTTTGCTGGCGCGTGCGGGGGTATTGCCAGTGCGGAAAGTGGATCCAGATTTCTTGCTTGATGCCTATCACCGGGACGGATATTGTATGGCTGAATTAAAAAATGGCGAATCTAGGCGTCAGGAAGTATCTGCTCCGCGGGCGGAAACTTTTTTCAAATGGGAAAAACGACTGCATGAAACATGGGAATTTTGCCAGGCTCAAGGATGGTTGCATGAAAAACTTTTGGTGCAGCTCATTCGTCCGCAGTACCTGCGCGAAATCTGAGTTTGGCTTTTGATTTCAGTGTTGCCAGTGGCATTGCCCTTACCGCGTTGTACAAGTATCCCCTTGGCGGGGAGAAACCGTGTAAAAATAAGGGTAGCTAATATATCTGATCGAATCATTCTAAGGAGCGCATCTCAATGCCGCAAACTCTGCCGGAGGAATCAATGCTTGAGCCGTCTGCACTTATTGCACGCGAAATTATCGAGACGGCAATGCGAACTGGGATCCGTCATTTTGTGCTTTGCCCTGGTTCGCGTTCTGCACCATTAGCAATTGCGTTAGCGCAGGCAGAGGCGCATGGTGCAATTGAACTATTCGTGGAAACTGACGAGCGGGTGGCTGGTTTTATTGCCTTAGGTCTGGGCAAGGTTGGCAAACCGGCGGCCGTCATCACTACGTCTGGGTCTGCCGTGGCAAATCTACATCCTGCGGTAGAGGAAGCATTCTATTCGGCAGTGCCATTGTGCGTGATCAGTGCTGATCGGCCGCATGAAATGCGGGGAGTGCGGGCGTCACAAACTAGTTTGCAATCCCAGATTTTGCGTGGGTCGATCGTTGATTTTGTGGATTTACCGGCAGATTTGCAGCAGCCAAAAGCTGTGGCAAATCAGGTGCGGCGGCTTGTGCGCAGATGTTTCGGATTTGGGATATCTGGCGCATCCGGCCCAGGTCCAGTGCAGTTGAATATTGCTTTTGCGCCTCCGCTGCAGACTGCCCATTCGTGGGAGCCGATGCGGTTTGCACAAGGTTATAAAGTGGCAAATGCGGCGGGTGGTGCAGTGAATTTCCCGGCACCCGTGCAGGCAATAATGCCGCGAGAGTGCAGCTCGATCGGCGTGGCGAAACGTACAGTAGTGGTGGCTGGTCCTACAAGCTGCGGAAATGGAGCAGATTTTGCACAGCAGCTTGCGCGAGAACTTTTCCAGATTCCAATCCTGGCTGAGCCGGGGAGTGCGTTACGCCGTCTGCCGCAGGCAATGCCTGCCCATCCGGTATTGCTGCAAAGTGCACTCGTGCAGGAAATTGAACGGGTGATTGTGATCGGGCATCCTACTTTGACCCGGGAAGTGGCAGGTCTTTTGGCGGATCCGCAAGTTGAAGTGATCGTGGTTGATGAAGCGCCTACCTATACTGACGTGAGTGGAAATGCAGCTGAGATCATCAATCTTGGAGATATTGGCGGGTACGCCACTGCCGATTTGGCTTGGTATCGCTTGTGGGAGCAGGCATCTTTAGCTGCGCGCCGGGCAGTTTGGAATCATCTAGAAGAATTTTCAGGGTCAGAAAAATCCGCAACGCCTTCGTTGCGCCTAAGCCAAAGTGAGATCGCAATAGCATTGGCTGCAAGTAAAGTGCCAACATTTTATGCGGCTTCGTCAATTATTCGCGAAGTGAATCTTTGGGGAAGCTGCGCAAATCAGGATGTGTATGTAAATCGTGGATTAGCAGGGATCGACGGGAATGTTTCAACTGCGATTGGGATTGCTTTTGGGCTGCAAGAGCCAGTGCGGGTAGCTGTTGGTGATCTCGCATTTATCCATGATTTAGGTGCTTTAGTGCGGGCAGCTGAGCCGCAAAGTGCGGAATTAGATCTGCAGGTGGTGGTGTTGGATGACGGCGGCGGCTCACTTTTTGCGACGCTCGAATATGGCACTGGTGATGAACAGATTTTCAATCGGGTATTTCGTACCGCCCGCGAATTTGATTTGGCAGCATTTGCAAAAAGCTTGGGAAATCGTGTGAAGTTTACCGAATTTTTGGGTAACTACGTGCAATTACAAGAATTTTTGCAACGTGATCCGGCAGGAATTGAAATTGTCTATTTTAATTTGCGCGGAGCAACGATGCAGCAGACGCGGCAGCGACGCGTGGCTTTACGTGAAAAAGTACTGGCGGCAGTGCAGCGGAAATGCCGAGCGGTGAAATAATTCAGGTTTGTACATTTTGCTGAGGGCATACGATTCAGCCTGTTTTTCAGCAAATTTTCAGAAAAGCTGAATGTTCTTTGGAGTGAAACATGTTTTATTGAGCAATGGAAGATTTTCATTCTCCGATAAAAGATTCGGCAAGGATGTTTTGATCATTAGTAATAGTTAAATACAGAAGGTGAGAGAATATGAGTTCGGAAGAAAATTTTGAAAATGATGGGATGACGGCTGCGCCCGAAGCAAATCACCAAGTGGAGTCAGCAGATCCGGTGGTAGTCCAGCGTCCAGCAGTACAGAACTACCCAGGGCAGCCGAGTGCAGCAGCTGCAGAAGGCGCAGAAAAAGAAGTTGATTTCCAGCCAGAAGCTGAACAAGCCGAACAAAATAAGGTACCTGGCGCAGAAGCTGAGATTGCGAGCGGTCAGCTAAGGATGCAAGCTGGTGCACAGCCCCCAGTTGCCAATCCGCCGGCAATACCTGCAGGTCAGATGCCAGCTCCAGAATCAGCTGCGATGGTAACTCCAGATGTTGCTTCCCAAAATACTGCACCAATCTTTGCGGCAGCAACAGAAACACATCACGCACACCCGTGGCAGGAAACAGCGCCTGCAAGTCCGCAGCAAGCTACAATGCCGCTGATATTTGATCCCGCTGCTGTAGTTTTAGAAAAGCCCCGGCGGAAGCGCCGGAATCCGAGTTGGTTTGCATTTATCAGCGGGCTGATCATTGTCTCTTTGCTGAGTACATTAATGGCAGTGGGAATAATGACCCTCCGCTATGACGGTACACGGCCAGCGGCGCTGGGAAAGGCAGAAAAAATTGTAGCGCCAGTGGTGCAAGCCAATGGCAAGACTCCTGATTGGGAAGCGGTGGCAAAAGCAGTGGGGCCAGCCGTCGTGGCAATTGATACAAAATCAAGTGCTGGTACGGCAGCAGGCTCAGGAGTGATTATCGACGAAAAAGGTCACGTACTGACCAATGATCACGTTATCAGCGGAGCGAAAGAGGTGTGGATCAAACTTGCTGACGGGCGTTTGTTTGAAGCCAAACTTGATGGAACTGATCCGGCAACAGATCTTGCCGTGATTTCGTTCAAGAATCCGCCTGCAGATTTGACCGTAGCTGCTCTCGGCACTTCGCAAGATTTACAGGTGGGTGAAGCTGTTGCGGCGATCGGCAATCCGCTAGGATTGAGCTCCACAATGACTTCAGGGATCGTTTCTGCCCTTGATCGCCCCGTGCAGACGATCAATAAAGATGCGAAAGATCCCAATAGTGCACGTGTAGTAACAAACGCGATCCAGCTTGATGCAGCCGTTAACCCGGGAAACTCTGGCGGGCCAGTATTTGACGCAGCGGGCAGAGTGATTGGAATTGCCTCATCAATCGCAACAGTGCGAGCAACTGAACATGCTCCAGGTGGTTCGATTGGTTTAGGTTTTGCGATCCCAATTGATTTGGCAAAAAATATTGCCGCGCAATTGATTCGCAACGGAGTAGCAGAGCATGCTTATCTCGGCGTCACGATTCGCGATGGGGTCGCAGTATATGGCCGGGAGCAGCGGCTCGGAGCCCAGGTAGATACCGTGCAGCCAGGTACCCCGGCAGCAAATGCGAAACTACGTGAAGGCGATGTAATAGTTGCGGTAAACGGACGGAATGTGGTTTCGGCAGTATCACTCACCGGATATATCCGTCAGTATCAATCAGGGGAAACCGTTACGCTGACGATTGCACGTAACGGTGAATTACAGGAATTGGATGTAGTACTTGCAACTCGTCCAGACTAACCCCTTGGCTGGGATGAAGCACATCTGTGTGTAGTACAGGTGGGGGCGGATGAATCAACAGCGATTCATCCGCCCCCACCTTTGCATGTAAATAAAAATCAGCAGCTGTGTAATTGGTCGGAATATTTCGGAAATTGCGCACTGAGCGCGTTTAAGATCGGCGCAAACTTTGCGCGTGTCTCGGCAAGTTCGCGCTCGGAAATCGAATCGCCCATAATCCCGCCTCCTGCCCAGGCAGTGGCAGAATGTAAGTGTGGTGAGAGGCCACAGCAGCGCAAAGCGATTGCCCACTGGCCACAGTTTCCGCTTTCTCCTTGTGAAATCCAGCCGACGGGAGCGCCGTAGCGCTCGCGGTCATGTGATTCAAGCCGCGCAATTACGGCAAGCGCTTTTTCGCGTGGGCTTCCACCTAGCGCGGCTGTTGGATGTAATTTTGCGATCACTGTGAAAAGCGAATGTTCTGGAGCGAGCGTAGTGTAGATATCTGTAGCAAAATGTTCCACATTTGGCAGCCGTAAAATATAGGGCGCCCCGATTTCTAGTGCCCCAAATTCGCTTAATACGGAAACCGCAGAATCTACTGCAATCCGATGTTCAGAAATATCTTTTTCAGAAGTTTCCAGATCAAATTCGGTGTGCGCCGCAGCTGTATGCGAATTGGTTGAAGTTAGCGGGGCAAGCGTCGTGCGAAGTGGTTTTGTGCCTGCTAAGACACGGCAATGGATCCGATTTGCAGGATCATTGGAAAAATCTGTTTGCGCAAGCATCTCCGGGGAAGCGCCGACGATACCGTCGATCGCGAACACCCATGTATCACGGTACTTGCGATGCAAATGGTCAATGAATGCAGGGAGCGAAAGCGGATTCGGGAAATTTAGTTCAATTGAGCGGCTTAAGACGACCTTGTTTAATTCGCCTTTTTGGATCAGCGAACTCGCTTTCGCTACCTGTTCCATCCAAATCTTTTCGGATGGTAGTGGGGTGATTTGCATCTTTTGCGGTGTTGGAGCAGGCAAAAATTTTTTCTTCTGGGACGTTTTGAATTTCGGTAAGCGTGGCGTTTGGGGCGCGGTAAATTTTGCGGCTGGCTGTGCATTGGGGGTGCGAAGACAAGGATCATCGTGCTTGATCCGCTCGATCTGCTGAATCAATCCAGCCCCGGAAATTGGAATTTCGGGTGTATTTTCGCCATCACGCCAAATCTGTGTCAGCCAGGTTTTCCCACTCCGGCGACCAAGTAGTAACCGTGGCACGATGAGTGCTGAACCTGCACTTGACTGCGCCGTGAAAGAAAATGAGCCAAAAGCAATCAGTCCGCTGCCGCTCACACCCGCGCGGTCGTCAATATTGCTTTGCGCACTCAATTCTTTCCACCAGATATCAGCCAAGGCAAAACGATTATCTGCAGCCACCTGATGTGTGGCATGGTTTTGCGGAGCACAGCCGGCGATATCGTATCTTAGTGCCTGCCCGAATCCGAAAAGATAATCGTCGGCATGCCTCCAGGCGAAACTTTGCCGATTGATTTGTGCACACAAATCTTGTGCTGTTGGAAATAAATCAAAAGGGATGGAACGAACATTTAGCTGCACAGTTTTTATCACAAATAACGATAATAGTCCGAATGGTGATTAAATTCGTAGTATGAGTAGAGCTGATTTAGAGAAAAATCCCAAAGACGTATCGCGAATGTTTAATGAAGTAGCACGTAAATACGATTTGATGAACGTCGTGCTGACTGGAGGGCTGGTCTTTCCCTGGCGAAAAGTGACTACGGCTGCCCTGGAAATCGAGCCGGGAATGAAAATTCTTGATATTGCTGCTGGCACCGGAAGCTCTACTGCGCAGTATGCGGCAGCTGGAGCTGATGTGATCGGCTGCGATTTTTCTGCGGGTATGATCGAGGAAGGACGGCGCCGTCATCCGCAACTAAAATTTGTGACGGGGGACGCGACTGATCTTGATTTTGCTGATAATTCATTTGATGCCACCACGATTTCATACGGGATCCGGAATGTGAGCGATCCGCGCAAGGCGCTTTCCGAAATGCTGCGCGTGACAAAACCCGGTGGAAAACTTGTAGTTTGTGAATTTTCACGTCCGGTGAATCAGTATTTTTTTGCGTTGTATAAGTTCTTTTTACACCGGGTAATGCCGATTCCTTCGAAAATTCTTTCTTCTGATGCGCCTGCCTACGATTATCTGATGGAGTCGATCCTTGATTGGCCCGATCAATGTAAATTCAGCCAATGGCTGCGGGAAGCTGGTTGGGAAAACGTTGAATATAAAAATCTGACGGGTGGGATTGTCGCGATTCATCGGGCACGGAAGCCAAACTAAATCAGCAAACTGCTGTTTTGGTGCGTGAGAAGAGTGTGCAGATAATTCAGGTGTAGCAGCTGCGCAGAATAGTGTGACCCAGATTTTATGCGCACTTTTTGTTGCGTAAAGTCCAGGTTTGAGGTGGGCTTCGAGATTTTTCTCGCGTAGAATTTGACCGGATACGTATGTGAAATTATGTGCAACAAATTTTGTTGGAAATAATTTTTTTCGCACACTGATGCTTGATTGAGTAGCAGGTCGGTTGGTTTTTCTGGTGTTGTGCCGGATTGTGGCTTGCAATCATGGCAAGTGGCAGATGATTATTTCTGGCAGGCGGCACACAAAGTTTTGGGAGCGATATACGCATGGATATTGTGCGCGAAGCGGATGTGGTAATTGTGGGCGCAGGCCCCGGAGGATCCGCAGCAGCCCACTATTTAGCCCGCTCTGGAGTGCACGTAGCAGTACTCGATAAGGCAGTTTTTCCACGCGATAAGGTTTGTGGGGATGGTCTTACGCCACGCGCTGTCGCTGAGCTGATTCGGATGGGAGTGCCAATTCCTGAATCAGCTGGGTGGGTGCGTAATTATGGCGTTCGAGCCTATGGCGGCGGTCATAAAATTGAAGTGCCGTGGCCAAATATCGCTTCCCAGCCAAACTATGGTTCAGCATGTGCACGAATCAAACTTGATCATCTTTTGATCCAACATGCGGTGGATTCTTCGGCCCAGTTATTTGAAGGGGTTACCGTTACCGGAGCTTTGCAAGATGAGCGTACCGGGCGAGTAATTGGAGTGAAAGCTCGACGAACTGCGGAAGGCGCAAAAGGTGCGGAATTTACTGTGCGGGCACGCTACGTGATTGATGCTGGCGGTGTATCAGCTCGCCTTGCTACTTCCGTGGGCAGAGAAAAAAATCCGCGCCGGCCAATGGGGGTAGCGATCCGGACATACTTCGAATCGCCGCTCGCGAGTACCGATATGATGGAATCTCATCTTGAACTCTGGTCAGGAGAGCCAGGAAAATCTCAACTGCTGCCTGGCTACGGGTGGCTATTTGCAGTAGGCGACGGCTTAGTAAACGTTGGGCTGGGATCACTTTCTGCAACAGCGAAACCGAGCGGTATTGATTATCGTGCCGTCTTCAAAACTTGGATCGAAAATGTGCCAGAAGAATGGGGACTGAACGCAGATACGCAGCGCGGACCATTGCGCTCAGCTGCACTGCCAATGGCATTTAACCGCAAACCACATTATCAAGACGGGCTGGCGCTGGTGGGCGATGCAGGCGGGATGGTTTCGCCGTTCAATGGTGAAGGCATCGCATACGCACTTGCCTCTGGCAGGATCGTTGCCGATTTTATCTTGCAGGCAATGAATCGACTCACGACCGCGCAGAGTGAACGGGTGATGCAGCAATATCCACAAGTGCTGCGCGCGGAACTCGGCGGCTATTACACCTTAGGACGCATTTTTGCGTCCCTCATTGAACGTCCTGAAATTATGCATCTTTGTGTAAAGTACGGGCTTCCACGCCCGACACTGATGAAATTAGTGATGAAACTGCTTTCAGATACTTATGATCACCGTGACGGCGATTGGATGGATAAATTGCTTACGGCATTGACGAAGGTGGTGCCAAAAGCATAGATGCAGAGAGAGCTGAAGCACGCAAAAATGTCTGCGCAAAATGCAAAGCTGTATTTGAAAGCGCAGAGCGCGAAATGCGTGAGAGAAGTCTTGCGTATAAGACATTTAATTTTCAAAGCTTATATGATTAGAGACGAATTGTGCCCGATGTGGCGTTGGAATGATGCAAAAAAGATGGAGGCCAGATGAACCCGTATGTGCCACTCCTGATCATGATTGCAGCAGCAGCCGTGATCGCTCTTGGAGGCCTGGTTGCTTCTGCGATTTTTGGACCGAAAAAATATAATCGCGTGAAAGTAATGAACTATGAGTGCGGCGTGGAAGCTACTCCGAATGGTGGAAGCTCACGGCGTTTTCCGGTGAAATATTTTCTCACTGCGATGACCTTCATCGTTTTCGATATTGAAGTCGTCTTCTTATATCCGTGGGCGGTTGCGCATGATCAGCTCGGGCTCTTCGGCTTACTGGCAATGGCTACATTCGTAGCGCTGATCACGGTTCCATTTATTTATGAATGGCGTCGTGGAGGCTTGGATTGGAGTGAATAAACACAATGGGTCTTGAAGAGAAAATTCCGCAAGGTATCGGTCTGACCACGATGGAAGCCGTGCTCGGCTGGGCTCGCGCACGTTCACCTTGGCCAGTCACGATGGGTCTGGCATGCTGTGCAATCGAGATGATGGCTTTTGGTGCCGTCCGCTTTGATGCATCACGCATTGGAATGGAAGTGTTTCGGGCGTCTCCGCGTCACTCCGATTTGATGATCGTATCTGGGCGCGTCAGCCAAAAAATGGCTCCGGTAGTGCGCAATATTTACGATCAGATGGTGGGGCCGAAGTGGGTCATTTCGATGGGTGCGTGTGCATCATCGGGTGGAATGTTCAACAACTATGCGCTGGTGCAGGGGATCGATCATATCGTGCCAGTAGATATTTACTTGCCGGGGTGCCCGCCGCGTCCGGAAATGTTGATCAATGCGGTATTTGAATTACGTAATCAATTGATCGAGAAAGCTCCGCTGGGGCAAGACCGAATTGATATGTGCAAGGCTGCAGAAGCTGCTGCGCTCAAGGCTGAGCCAATCGAATTACAGAAAGGACTCCTCGCATGAGTGAAAATCATGATGATGCGCTGATGCCGCAGTCCAAAGATTATCTGGCTGGCGAGTATCTGGGCACCCGGAAAGGTTTATGGGGTGTCAAACATCTTGCTGATACCACTGGTTTTTCTGAGCAACGCGAAGTAGTGGCGATCTCGCAGCCGGCGGTACGTCCCTTTGGCGGATGGTTTGATACAGCCGTCGATATTATCCTTGAGCTTGCAGCGAAGGATGGTTACACAGAAGCAGACGTGATCGAAAAAGTCACTACTGATCACGGTCAGCTTGTAATTTTTGTGAAACGCGAACGTGTGCTGGATGTTGCGCGTTATCTACGTGACGATCGTGATTTGCGTTTTGAAATGTGTCTGGGCGTATCTGCAGTGCATTATCCGCAAGATCGTGGACGAGAACTACATGCGTATATTCCATTTTTCTCAATTACACACAATCGGATGATCGCATTGGAAGTAGCAATTCCGGAAGCCGATCCGCAGATGCCCTCATTGACTTCGGTATATCCGGGCGATGACTGGCCAGAGCGCGAAGCTTTCGATCTGATGGGTATTATTTTTGACGGGCATCCTGGTCTGGCGCGTTCGGCAATGCCTGATGATTGGGTTGGGCATCCGCAACGGAAAGATTATCCGTTGGGCGGGATTCCAGTTGAATACAAGGGTGCAGTGATTCCGCCACCAGATACGCGGAGGGAGTACAACTAATGGCACAGACAATGCCTCATGCGACGAAAGCTTTCGTCGAAACTGAAACGAATTCGTATCCGGAATTTTCTGCTGCCGGCGGTGATTGGGCGACCCTTGCGAAGGAAGCTGAAGAACTCGGTGAAGATCATATCGTGGTAAATCTGGGGCCAGTGCACCCAGCGACTCACGGTGTCTTGCGTTGCCAAGTTGAGCTTGACGGCGAAAATGTAAAAGAAGTCCGGGCAGCTACTGGTTTCTTGCATACCGGTATCGAAAAAAATATGGAATACCGGACCTGGACGCAAGGTGTTGCTTTCTGCACCCGAATGGATTACGTTGCGCCGATTTTCCAGGAAGTTGCATATTGTCTCGCCGTGGAGAAATTGCTCGGGATCACTGCGCAAATTCCTGCGCGTGCAAGCGCGATCCGGGTGCTGCTGATGGAAATTGGGCGAATCAACTCGCATCTTGTGGCGATTGGTTCAGGCGGTAATGAGCTTGGCGCAACCACAATGCTGACTTTAGCATTCCGCGGGCGTGAAGACTGCCTGCGAATTTATGAGGATATCACTGGTTTACGAATGAATCATGAATTTATTCGGCCCGGCGGTGTACTTGAAGATTTGCCGGAAAACGGTGTGGCATATATCCGTGAGCTACTGCCGAAGATCAAGCGCACACTCGAAGATATGCAGGATTTGACGATGCAAAATCCGATCTTCAAGCTGCGCCACGTGGATGTCGCCGTCTCCCCGCTATCTGCGATGATGGCACTTTCCATGACGGGGCCGTCAGTACGTGCCGCTGGTGTGCCGTGGGATTTACGTAAAACGCAGCCGTATTGCGGCTATGAGAAGTATGAATTTGATGTGCCAGTGGCAGATAAAGCCGATGCATACAATCGTGTGCAGGTGCGTTTTGAAGAATGCTATCAGTCATTGCGAATCTGCTATCAAGTACTTGACGAGCTTGAGCGCACCGTTGGGGAACCAGTGATGGTAGCGGATAAAAAGATTGCCTGGCCGGCACAGCTTTCGCTGAGTTCTGATGGGCAAGGGCAGGCTTTAGAGCATGTACAAGAGATCATGACCGAATCAATGGAGTCTTTGATCCACCATTTCAAACTGGTGACCGAAGGTTTCCGGGTACCGGCTGGGCAGGTGTTCCAAATGATTGAACACCCGAAGGGAGTGTTCGGTGTGCATTTGGTCAGTGACGGCGGCACTCGCCCATACCGTGCTCATTTCCGCGATCCGGGATTTAATAACCTGCAATCGTTGAGCATGATGGCTGAAGGCGGAATGCTCGCGGATATGATCATTGCTTTGGCGATGATCGATCCAGTTATGGGAGGGGTTGATCGTTAATGGCACTGGAAAATACTTATGCTCCAGAGGTGGAAGCACAAATACGGGAAGATGCTGCGAAAGTACTTGCGCGGTATCCACAATCTCGCTCTGCGATCATGCCATTGTTGCACTTGATCCAGTCGGTCGATGGTTTTTGTTCACCGCGCGGAATCGTGCTGGTAGCAGAGATCCTCGGGCTGACCCGGGCGCAAGTTTCAGCTGTCGCCACTTTCTATTCACAGTATCGCCGTCATCCTAATGGCGAATACAATGTTGGCGTATGCACCAATGCATTGTGTGCAGTAATGGGCGGCGATATCATCTGGGACGAACTTACCGAATATGTTGGCGTAGGTTCAGATGAGACGACTGCTGATGGAAAGATTACACTTGAGCGTCTCGAATGTAATGCTGGTTGTGATTATGCGCCCGTGGTAATGGTGAATTGGGAATTTTTTGATAACCAGACTCCAGAATCAGCAAAGCAAATAGTTGACGATATTCGCGCAGGAAAAGATCTGCATCCAACTCGTGGCCCGGAGAAAGTACATACGTTCAAGGAGATCGAACGTGTGCTTGCCGGTTTTGAAGACGGTCACGTAGATGAGGGCGTCGGAGCAGGTGAAGCGTCTTTACGCGGCTTGCAAATTGCCCGTGCACAAGGTTGGACAGCACCACAGCCGATGGCTGATGGTGCAGAGAATGGAACGGAAGGTGGCGCAAAGTGACTACTTTCTCCAAGCCAGGGCTGCTCTCTCCCGTACTTACCAACACTTGGGATCAGCCAAAATCCTGGAAGCTTGAAACTTATCAAGCAAATGGAGGATACCAGGCGTTGACGAAAGCCTGGCAGTTGAAGTCTGCTGATGAATCAGCGATCACGAATCTGATCAAAGAATCAGGTTTGCGTGGGCGCGGCGGCGCTGGCTTCCCCACTGGTCTGAAATGGTCGTTTCTGCCAGCTCCAGACGGCGGACAACGATACCTGGTGGTGAATGCTGACGAATCTGAGCCAGGAACTTGTAAGGATATTCCGTTCTTGATGGCGAACCCACACCTGTTGGTTGAAGGCATGGCAATTTGTATGCTCGCAATCGGCGGAAATCATGGATTTATTTATTTGCGTGGCGAAGTAGTGCATGTATATCGACGGCTGTTAGCTGCAGTGCGTGAGGCTCGTGAGGCTGGGATGCTGGGCAAAGGTCTTGGACCAAATGGTGATTATGATCTTGACATCACCGTGCACGCCGGTGCCGGCGCATATATTTGTGGTGAAGAAACAGCATTGCTTGATTCGCTTGAAGGATATCGTGGGCAGCCGCGATTAAAGCCACCGTTCCCTGCCGTAGAAGGCTTATATGCCCGTCCAACCGTTGTAAATAACGTCGAATCGATTGCTTCGATCCCGGGAATTATCAATCACGGTGCGCAGTGGTTTACCGCAATGGGTGCAGATACGAAAAATTCTCGCGGGCATGGAATTTTCTCAATCTCGGGGCATGTGCAAAATCCGGGGCAATATGAAGCTCCATTTGGGATCACAATGCGTCAGTTACTTGAGCTAGCTGGCGGGATTCGTACTGGGCATGAATTAAAATTCTTCGTGGTTGGCGGATCTTCCGTACCACTATGGACTCCAGCGCATTTGGATATTCCGCTCGGTTATGAGGAAGTAATGGAAGGTGGTTCAATGCTTGCTACCCGTGCGATCCAGATTTTTGATGAGACGGTTTCTGTAGTGCGGGTGATTTCGCGATGGATTGATTTCTATCAGCATGAATCGTGTGGAAAATGTACTCCCTGCCGTGAAGGTACTTTCTGGATGCGTCAGATCATGCACCGGCTGGAAGCTGGTCAAGGGCAGCCAGGCGATATTGAGCGCTTGCAGGAAATTGCCGGAAATATTGCCGGACGGTCTTTCTGCGCACTTGGTGATGCAGCATCCACTCCAGTGCGTTCTGGAATCGAGAATTTCCGTGAAGAATTTGAACTTGGCTACCATACGCCAGCTGCTGAACTCTTCCCGATTGGCAAGTCTGCGGTTTTCAATAAAGTAGGTGCGAAATGACGGCGACGCCAGTACAAGATTTGATTACGATAAAAGTTGATGGCAAAGAGGTGAGCGTCCCAAAGGGTACGTTGATCATCCGCGCAGCGGAAAAAGCCGGGGTACACATCCCACGTTTTTGTGATCATCCATTGCTGAAGCCTGCGGCAGCGTGCCGTCAGTGCCTAGTAGAAGTGGCAAGCCCGAATCGTGAAGGCGTGGTGGCAAAAATGCCGAAACCACAGCCTGCATGTGCGGTTACCGTCTCTCCGCAAATGGAAGTGTACACTGGAGCTACTTCAGAGGTCGCAAAACAGGCGCAGCAGGGAATCATGGAATTCCTGCTGATCAACCATCCGATGGATTGCCCGGTCTGCGATAAGGGCGGTGAATGCCCGCTGCAAAATCAGGCGATGACGGATGGGCGAGCGAAGTCGCGGTTCATTGATATTAAACGCACCTATCCGAAGCCAATTTCGGTTTCGGCGCAAATTTTGCTTGATCGTGATCGTTGTATTCTCTGCCAGCGTTGTACACGTTTCTCCACACAAATTGCGGGGGATGCCTTTATCCAGTTGCAAGGCCGTGGCGGCGGTACTCCGGGAAATGAAGTGCACGCTTTACATGGCTCGCAAATTGGTAACTTTGATGCAGGGACACTTGATTTTTCTGCGGCTGATGGTACGCATCTGGCAAAAGCAGCTAGTGATTATGTTGGCGCGAATGGGATGGCTGGAATGAGGGTCGGTTTTGCGGCCGGGCCAGTTGGAAATGCGGAAGCTGATGTTGAAGGAAAGCCTTTTGCTTCCTATTTCTCGGGTAATGTAATCCAGATATGCCCAGTTGGTGCTTTGACTTCGGCATCCTACCGTTTCCGCGCTCGCCCATTCGATTTGGTATCGGTGCCGTCAGTGACGGAGCATGATGCTTCGGGCGCTGCGATCCGTGTAGATTATCGCCGTGGCACGGTAGTGCGGCGCCTGGCAGCCGAAGATGCGGCAGTAAACGAAGACTGGATCACTGATAAAGATCGTTTTGCTTTCCGCTGGCAAAATGGCGCGGATCGTTTGCAGTATCCACGGGTTGAGCAGCGGGCAGATGTCTCGTGGTTTGCTGCGATTGAAGCTGCAGCCGCAGGTTTACGTAAGGCAAAGCACGTTGGTGTGATCACCGGCGGACGGCTCACACTCGAAGATGCGTACGCGTACGCGAAGTTTGCGCGAGTTGTTTTGGGTACGAATAATGTTGATTTCCGTACCGATGTAGCATCTGTGGAAGAGGCACAATTCCTTGCCGCACAGGTTGCTGGGCAAGATCTTGGTGTGACCTATGCTGATGTGGAAAAAGCCGGGCACGTATTGCTGATTGGCTTAGAAGCGGAAGACGAATGTGGCACACTGTTCTTGCGTTTGCGGAAAGGCGCACTGGCAAAGACGACCTCACTCAGTGTGATTTCGGCGTATGAAACGCTTGGCACTACGAAAATGTTTGCCCGCTTTGTGCCGGCTGTACCTGGTGCAGAAGCGGATCTGCTTGCGGCGATTGATGCGGATGCGGCAGGTGTGAACGGCGAAATTTATGCTGATTTATGTCAGCCAGGTGCCGTTATCTTGGTGGGTGAGCGGGCTGCTGATACGCCAGGGGCACTCTCAAAGGCAATCGAACTCGCACAGCGTACTGGTGCGAAACTTGCGTGGGTACCACGCCGTGCAGGAGCGCGCGGAAGTGTAGATGCAGGTTTACTACCGGCACTTTTACCTGGTGGACGGCTAGTTGCAGATCCGCAGGCGTGTGTTGATGTAGCTGCCGTGTGGGGTGTTGATGCATTGCCGACGGAAGCTGGTTTAGATACACAGCAGATGCTTGATGCAGCCGCGGCGGGTGAGCTTGATGCGCTCATTTTGGCAGGCGTAGAGCTTGCAGATCTTCCAGCGAACGCTCCGCAGGCACTGGAAAAGGCGTTTGTAGTACAGCTTGAAGTACGTGAAACCGCAGTTGCCGCATACGCTAATGTGCTTTTGCCGGTAGCTCCGACTGCTGAAAAAGGCGGCACTTTTGTGAATTGGGAGGGCCGTCTGCGTCCCTTTGGGCAAGTGCTTACTTCAACACAATTACCAGACCGGCGTGTACTCAATGATTTGGCGCATGAACTCGGCGTTGAGCTGGGGCTGGATTCCTTGCAAGCAGCAGTAAATGAGTATGCGCAGTTGCGTACATGGGAAGGGCAGCGCGCAGATGTACCGCAAGTTCCTGCACAAGCGCCGCGGGAAGTTATGCCTGAAGATGTGGTTCTAGCTACTTGGCGGCAAATGCTTGACGGAGGAGCGTTGCAATCGCATGAGCCGTTCCTTGCAAGTACAGCGCGCAAAGCAGTAGCCGTAATGGATCAGCAAACTGCACAGGCGCATCATATTGGGCAGCGGGTAAAAGTTACCGGACCAGCTGGATCTCTTGAATTTCCGGTAGCGCTGCAGCCGATGCCAGTAGGGGTAGTTTGGTTGCCAGAAAATGCGGTTGGTTTAGCGCTGGCACAGATCGGCTTGAAAGCCGGAGATGCAATGCAAATCGCGAATGCGGAGGTGGCATAGTGAACGATGCAGCAGTGAATATGGTTGCTGATTTCTCCCAAGATACTTGGTGGATTTGGGTCATTAAAGCCGTTTTTATTGTGGTGTTTCTGATTTTCTCAGTGATTTTTGCGCTCTGGTTTGAACGCCGTTTGCTTGCGCGAATGCAAAATCGTGTTGGCCCCAATACGGTTGGTCCTTTCGGTTTATTGCAGTCTTTCCCTGACGCAGTGAAACTGCTCTTTAAGGAAGATTTCAATCTCAAAGGTGCAGATCACTTTGTCTATTTCTTTGCCCCAGCGCTTTCAGCACTTTGTGCTTTTACTGTGATGGCAGTGATCCCAATGGGGCCGTCGGTAAATCTTTTCGGGTACACCACTCCATTGCAACTTACCGATTCGCCAGTGGCGATGCTGTTTATTTTGGCAGTCGCAGCACTTGGCGAATATGGTTTGGTGCTTGGCGGATGGTCAGCTAAGTCGACCTTGCCGCTTTATGGTTCAGTGCGGTCAGCTACCCAGATGATTTCTTACGAGTTAGCACAAGGTCTTTCGCTCGTCACGATTTTTATTTTGAATCAGACGATGGCTACTTCTGGGATCGTTTCCGGGCAGCAGGCAATTTGGAATATCTTCCTGGTAATGCCAGCATTCTTGGTTTATCTCGTTACAATGTTTGGCGAAACGAACCGTCTGCCATTCGATCTTCCCGAAGCAGAAGGTGAAATTGTGGCTGGCCCGCATGTTGAATATTCTTCAATGAAATTTGGCTGGTATTACCTTTCTGAATACGTGAATATGTTGAATATGTCGATGATTGCGACCACACTCTTCCTGGGCGGTTGGCGTGCAGATCCGATTACCGGCTGGATTTTCAGCTTATGGGGTGGGGATCCGAACCTGGGCTGGTGGCCAATGCTTTGGTTCCTTGGAAAGACTTGGACTTTCATGGCGCTGTTCATTTGGGTGCGCGGTACGCTGCTTCGCTTCCGATATGATCAGTTTATGCATTTGGGTTGGAAAGGTTTGATTCCAGCTGCGCTAATCTGGCTCTTTATTGTAATTGCTGTGATTGGGATTGATATGGTCTATCCAATCAACACCACAAATGTGCTGTTGATCCTTTCAATCGGTTTCTCAATGATCCTGCTGATTTGGGCAATTGGTGATGATACCGTCAAGCCAAGCCAGGCTGAGTTGATTGCGCAACGCGGGCAAGAAGAATTTACTGGCTTTGAATATGGCTATCCAGTGCCGCCGCTTCCGGGGCAGCATCTTCCGCCATCGGAGCGAGCTGCGCGAAGATCGATTGAAAACACGAATGATTCTGCAGGTGTGCAAGAATTGGAGGCGAATCATGTCTGAGCAGACGACGCAAAATCAGAGTGTCGATCCAAAGCTCTATCAGCCGCGGAAACGCACAATTCTCGGCAATTTGCTTGCGCCGGTAGCTGGATTTGGAGTCACATTTTCGACACTTTTCAAACCGGTAGTTACAGAGCAGTACCCATTTCAGAAAGTCCCGCCACGCCCGCGTTATCACGGGTTACACCGTTTGAACCGCTATGCTGATGGGCTGGAAAAATGTATCGGTTGTGAACTTTGTGCATGGGCTTGTCCGGCAGACGCAATTTATGTTGAAGCTGGTACGAATACTCCGCAGGCACAGTATTCGCCAGGTGAGCGTTATGGGCGTGTTTACCAGATCAATTATTTACGTTGTATTTTCTGCGGGTATTGTATTCAAGCTTGCCCGACGCGTGCACTCACAATGTCGAATGAGTTTGAAATTGCAGGGCAAACTCGTGAAGGAATGATTTACGAGAAGCATGATCTACTCGTGCCACTGGCAAAGGGGATGCTCCAGCCGCCACATCCAATGGTGGCTAATACTACTGATGCTGATTATTATCGCGGACGAATTACTGGTCCGACGAATGCACAAGTAGCATGGGTAAAAGAGCAGCGCCCGGAAGATGGATCATTAGCGGATGTGGCGATACTTGCTGATGCGCAGGATCGGTCAGAAGATGTACAGCGTGATTCAGCTAATGGGAGGAATGCGTAATGATGCCTCAAATGCAGCCATTAACGATCTCGACGGGAGAGACGATCCTTTTCGCTTGTCTTGCCGTCTCGATGATCCTTGTTGCAATCTTTGGGCTGCTGATCACACGAAAAGCTGTTTATACGATTATTTCAGTGATTTTTGTGATGGTTGGTTTTGCTTTCCTCTACACTATGCTGGAAGCGCCGTTTATGGGCGTAGCGCAAGTGGTTGTGTATACTGGTGCGATTTTGATGATGTTCCTCTTCGTCTTGATGCTGATCGGTGTTGATTCTGCCGATGCCGGCCACGAGCTGCTCAAATCACAGAAAGTTGTTGCTGGTATTGGCATGGTTGGGATCCTGGCGGTGATTGGCGCAGTGTTGATTGAACTTGGGCACAGTAGCGCAGCCGGACTGGAACTGGCAAATGGTGAATCGAATCCGGTTGCTGTCGCAAAACTGATTTTTTCAAACTATGTACTTACGCTTGAACTTACTGGTACTTTGTTGATCGTTGCCGCGCTTGGTGCAATGACCCTCACGCATCGTGACAAAATGGGGAAACGCAGTACTCAGGAGAAGCTGGCAGTGGAAAAAATGTTGGCTTTTACAAATCGGAATGTACACCCTGGTGCAAAGCCGAATCCTGGTGTTTATGCAGAGTCTAATTCGTCAGCAAATCCGTCGCTCACAGCGCATGGTGAACCGCTCGATAATTCGGTGAACCGCGTCTTGAAAGTGCGTGGGCAAGCACGGCGGGTAGCGGAGATCTCGCCGATTACGGTACAGCGAATCACGGCTGGTGCGGCCGTATCTGGACCAGAAACATATGGAAAAGTTGGTCGTGCGCAAGTGCCAGGGATGCCAGGCGAGACGGCACCTGATTATGAAGCAGCTAAGGAGAAGTAATGGACTTAATGTATTACATCGGATTGGCGCTTGTACTTTTCGTAATTGGTGGGGCGACGGTACTCACCCGGCGAAATGGTGTGATTGCCCTGCTGGGTGTGGAAATTATGCTCAATTCCTGCAATCTGGCGTTGATTACTTTTTCGCGTATGTGGGGAAACTTGCACGGGCAAGTATTTTCTTTCTTTGTCATGGTCGTAGCAGCTGCGGAAGTAGTAGTAGGCCTCGCAATTATCGTAACTATTTTCCAAAATCGCAGGTCAACATCACTTGATGGTGTGAACCTGATGAAGAACTAGGAAGCAGGTGTAGTCTATTGCTTTCCACACTTCTTACTTCTGCCAATGCGGCTCCTGCCGGTGGTGCGGCAGCATTAATCTGGCTTGCAGTGGCTGTGCCTTTGCTCAGCTGCGGTGTGCTGTTATTACTTGGTCGGCGTGCCGATAAATGGGGGCATTGGCTTGCAATTGCAGCTGCTGCTTGTTCTTTTGGAATCGGAGCGGCCGCTGCGCTTGAACTGATGTTTTTGGAGCCAGCGAAACGGATCCTTGAAAGTGAATTATTCACGTGGGCTGCTGCACCTGGCTTACAGATAGACTTTGGTACGCGTGTTGATCCGCTATCGATCACTTTCGTATTGCTTGTCACTTTTGTAGGCACATTGATCCACATTTATTCCGTGGCATATATGAGTCATGATCTGGATCGGCGGAGATTTTTTGCTTATCTGAATCTTTTCGTTGCTGCAATGCTGCTGCTCGTGCTGGGAAATTCTTATCTGGTACTCTTTTTCGGCTGGGAAGGCGTTGGTTTAGCGTCCTATCTGTTGATTTCATTCTGGAATTTCGTACCTGAATATGCTGCTGCCGGGAAGAAAGCTTTTGTGATGAATCGCGTAGGCGATTTGGGAATGCTGATTGCAATGATGGCAATGGTGGGTGCTTGGGGGTCAGTGAAATTCACTGACGTGAATGCGGGTGTAGCTGCGCAAAATTCGCAAGGTTTACTTACTTTTATTGGATTCTTTTTGCTGCTTGCTGCATGTGGTAAGTCTGCACAATTCCCGCTGCAAGCCTGGCTTGGAGATGCAATGGCTGGCCCGACTCCCGTATCTGCACTGATTCACGCGGCAACGATGGTTACTGCAGGTGTTTACCTGATGGTGCGTTCTAGTGCAGTGTATGCTGCTGCTCCGGTTGCGGCTCTGGCAGTAGCAATTATTGGTGCGATCACGCTTACTTTTGGTGCGATTGTGGGTGCTGCCAAGGATGATATGAAGAAAGTGCTTGCAGCTTCGACGATGTCACAGATCGGTTATATGATGCTCGCTGCTGGTCTAGGGCCGGTTGGCGCTGGATTTGCGATTTTCCATCTCGTTACGCATGGTTTCTTCAAAGCAAATATGTTCCTCGGGGCAGGGGCAGTCATGCATGCAATGGGTGACGAAGTAAATATGCGCGGTTTTGGCGCTCTCAGCAAGAAAATGAAGATCACTTGTGGCACGTTCATGGCTGGTTATCTGGCAATTATCGGTTTCCCATTCCTATCCGGATATTTTTCGAAAGATAAGATCATTGAGGTCGCATTTACAGGATCAGGTGTGCAGCCTTGGATCTTTGGCTCGCTTACCGTTTTTGTTGCTGGGCTTACCGCTTTCTACATGTCGCGCATGGTATTTATGATTTTCTTCGGTACAGCCCGTTGGGATCATGATGGAGTTGGTGCAAAACATCCGCATGATCCATCCCCATTCATGTGGATTCCAATGGTGTTGCTTGCACTCGGATCGTTGGTATTGGGTGCAGTGATGAATTATGGTGGATTCTTAACGTGGCTCGAACCAGTGATTGGTCATGCTGAGCATCCGCATCCGGTGCTTCCAGTTCCAGTAATTACCGGTGTTACATTAGCGTTTGTGGTACTTGGAGTTGCGCTTGCAGGGAAAATGTATTTAGCTCAGCCGATTCCAAAGGCTGCGCCGATTGGTTCGGCTCTTACCCGCGCAGCTCGGCAAGATTTGTACCAGGATTTGTGTAATGAAGCTTTCGTGGTGCATCCAACGATGAATCTTGCACATGGCACAGTGCTGGTAGATAAATATGTTGTTGATGGAGCCGTCGAAAGTACTGGAAAACTCTTGCCGGCACTGGGCAAGATCGTCGGTAGCATGCAAAATGGTTATGTTCGTTCCTATGCTGGGTATATGATTCTCGGCGTAGTGATTGCTTTGATTGCTGCAGTGGCAGTGACCTTATAAAGACGGAAGGATAGTTCAAAATGCAATCTGCAACGCCAGCCCTCCCGTGGCTGTCAATCCTCATTCTCCTTCCGCTCTTGGGAGCGCTGATTATTGCCTTAGTCAAGCCGTTTGCGAAAACTGCGAAATTGATTGCCTTAGTCTGCTCAATACTTGTTTTTGCAGTTTTTAGTGCGGTGATTTTTGGATCTTTCAATTTTGCTGATCCAGGCAGTGTGCAGCTGATTGAAAAATATGCATGGATTCCGCAAATCGGCGCTTCGCTTGCTTGGGGTGTAAATGGTATGGGGCTAGTGATGATTGCCCTTGCCACATTCCTCGTGCCGTTAGTGATCGGAGCTTCGTGGAATGATCTTGATAAAGCTCAGGAACGCGGTTACTTTGCGTGGATCCTTGCACTGGAATCGATTATGATTGCGCTCTTTGCGGCGCGTGATATATTCCTCTTCTACATTCTTTTTGAGGCAATGATCGTGCCAATGTATTTCTTAATTGGAAATTACGGTGGAAAAGAGCGGAAGCATGCAGCAATGAAATTCCTGCTTTATTCGCTCTTCGGCGGGCTGATCATGCTTTTGGGAGTGATCGCAATTTTCTTAGAAGGTCCTGGTGGACCTGGCGGATATCATCTTGAGATCTTGATCGACGGATTGAATTTGCCTGCGCAAACACAACTCTGGATTTTTGTGGCTTTCTTTATTGCTTTTGCAATCAAAGCTCCAATGTGGCCAGTACATACATGGTTGCCTGATACGACTGCACAAGCAACTGCTGGAACCTCGACGCTGCTTGTTGGAGTGCTCGATAAGCTCGGAACCTATGGGATGATCGCGATTTGTCTGCCACTTTTCCCGGCAGCGGCAAAGCAGGCAGCGCCAATAATTATTGCACTTGCGATTATTTCGATCCTGTGGGGAGCGCTGATGGCGATTGGATCTGATAATCTGTACCGCCTAGTGGCATACACTTCGGTTTCCCACTTTGGTTTCATTGTGTTGGGGATCTTCTCGGGTTCAGCACTGGCAATAACGGGTGCGATTCTATACATGGTTGCACATGGTGTCGGTACTGCTGGTTTGTTCTTGATTGTGCGGTTCCTGGAGCTACGCGGTGGTTCTCCCGCGATTTCAGCTTATGGCGGTTGGCAACGCGTTACTCCTGTGCTTGCAGGTATTTTCCTCGTAGTTGGGCTGGCTACGATTGCTTTACCGGGGCTTTCGGGATTCGTACCGGAATATCTGGTGTTGATGGGGACTTATGCAGTTGCTCCCGTCCCAGCGATTTTTGCGGTGATCGGTGTAGTGCTTGCTGCCGTCTATATTCTTCTGCCATACCAGCGGATTTTTACCGGCGCGCAGCCGCAGCAGCAAGTCTCTGATCTGAATTTACGAGAGAAAACGGTGATGGGGATATTAATTGCGGCAATGCTAATGCTCGGTTTTTATCCGCAGCCAGTGATCACCGTAATCGATCCGGTTGCTGCGCAAACTGCAAGTGTTTTTTCGATGAACCCTGGTGCAGTGCAGGAAGATCCTGCTCTTGAGACACCAGAATCGAGTGAGGGAGCAAATAAGTGAATCTGACTCAAATTATTTGGGGGCCGCTCGTCCCACTCCTGGTCGTTTTTTCAGGAGCGGTGCTTGCCACCATTTTTGAAGCTTTTATTCCACGGAAATTCCGTCGCTCATGGCAGGTAGGATTTTCAATCCTGGTATTGTTGAGCGCATTCATTAGTTTGATTTGGCGTTGGAGTGTTACGCAGAGTGAAGCAGGAATCAATACTACGCCGCTTGCGATCGTGCAGACTATGGGGAAAACGCCC
This sequence comes from Arcanobacterium hippocoleae, assembly GCF_031456295.1. Lineage (NCBI taxonomy): Bacteria > Bacillati > Actinomycetota > Actinomycetes > Actinomycetales > Actinomycetaceae > Arcanobacterium > Arcanobacterium hippocoleae. The sequence goes on along the minus strand of NZ_JAVDUJ010000001.1, from coordinate 972,738 downwards.
ACTGGTATTTCCTTCGTTGAGGATGCATTCACGCTGCTTGGGCAAGCAATTATTGTGCTTGCCGCGTTCCTCTCAGTAATCGTTATTGCAGATCGAAGTGAAATGCGCGAAGGTGCCTTTGCCGCTTCAGCAGCGACTACACCTGGATCACGGCAAGAGCATACATATACTGTCGCACGCTACGAGCAGAGTGAGATTTTCCCACTCACGCTTTTTGCTACCGGCGGTATGATGGCCTTTGTCTCCGCATTTGATTTACTTTCTTTGTTCATTGCGCTGGAAGTACTATCACTGCCGTTATACGTCCTGTGCGCCACAGCGCGTCGTCGGCGGCTTCTTTCGCAGGAAGCAGCATTGAAATACTTCCTGCTTGGTGCATTTTCGTCAGCAATTTATTTGATGGGTGCAGCATTCGTGTATGGCGCAACGGGCGCGATCGGTTTTTCCGAAATTGTGACCGTGGCACTCACCCCTGGAATTGCTACACAACTATTAACTATCGGTGCAGTACTGGTCACGATTGGATTATTGTTTAAGGTTGGTGCAGCTCCATTCCACGCTTGGACTCCAGATGTTTATCAAGGTGCACCAACGCCAATTACTGGTTTTATGGCGGCAGGCACGAAGGCTGCTGCTTTCCTCGCTTTGATTCGCGTATACGTTTATATTGCCGGTGGAGTAGCAGCAAATCTGCAGGTGTTCATGCTGATCGTGATCGTGGCAACGATTGTGATTGGTACTGTCGGCGGCTTGATCCAACAAAATATCAAGCGGCTTTTGGCATATTCGTCGATTGCACATGCTGGATTTGTGCTGATTGCCTTTAGCGTTATTCAGCTCACCACGATGACTCCAGAGACGTACGTAGTAACGGTATCTGCAGTAATTTTCTATCTCCTGGCTTATGCGATTGCCACAATTGGTGCATTCGCAATTGTGACTTTGTTGCGTGAGAAAGATCAGAATGGAAATATTCTTGGTGAAGCTACGAATTTGCAAAGTTGGGCAGGACTTGCAAAGCGCAGTCCGTTGCTTGCATTTTCGATGACGATCTTCTTGTTCTCCTTTGCCGGTATTCCATTGACTGCTGGATTCATCGGAAAATTTGAAGTATTCCGGGCAGGTATCATGGGCGGATCAGCTTGGCTAGTAGTACTTGCAGTGCTCGCTTCAGCAGCAACCGCATTTTTCTACTTCCGGATCGTGCAGTTAATGTTCTTCAATGAGCCAGCTGCAGGGGCAGCAGCGATCAAATCAGAGGGCTTTACGATCTGCGCGATTGTAATTTGTCTGATTTTAGTGTTGCTCTTGGGGATCTTCCCGAATTCAATACTGACATTAATCCAAGGATCATTTGCGTGAATATAGTAGAGACGGTATTCCCCGAAGATCAGGAGCTTGCAGCAAAAATTACTGCGCAGATGGAAAAGGTAGAAACTCAACTTGCCTCGGTACTGCGCGGGAGTGATGCATTTACTGATGAAGTTACACAGCATCTGGCATTAGCTGGTGGTAAGCGTCTACGTCCATTGCTTTGTTTTATGGCTGCACAGCTTGGCCCTGAACCGGAAAATGAGCGTGTGCTTGATGCTGCATTATCAGTGGAGCTAACGCATCTTGCATCCTTGTATCACGACGATGTGATGGACGAAGCTCCGATGCGTCGGGGTGTGCCTACTGCGCAGCGGCTTTATGGAAATTCGGCTGCGATCATGGCCGGTGACGTACTTTTTTCGCGTGCTTCAGCTACGATTTTGCGAGTTGGGTTAGCTGCCGTGCAAGCACATGTAGCAGCCTTCGAGCGCTTGTGCATTGGTCAATTACGCGAAACGGCGGGGCCAAAATCCGGAGCCGATCCGATTGCGCATTATCTCGATGTGCTTTCTGGGAAAACGGGTTCACTGATTGCTTTGGCTGCGCGCCACGGTGTGTGCGCTGCTGCTGGAGATCTCCAGCTTGCTGCTGATTTGGCAGAGTATGGGGAGCGGATCGGGGTAGCCTTCCAGCTTGCTGATGATGTGATTGATCTGAGCGAAGACGGTTTTGTCACTGGAAAAACGCCAGGCACTGATTTGCTTGAGAACGTTGATACGATGCCGACGTTATTGCTCAAGAAAGCCGCGCAAGCAGGAACTTTAGACACTGCTGGGCAAGAGATCCTCCGGCTGTTGGAAAGCGGTGAAATCGCTGCAGACGACAATTTACAGCGTGCTTTAGCAATGTTGCGCGAGCATGAAGTAGTAGCACAGACTAAAGAGCTTGCCGCAAAGTGGGCAGCGGATGCTTTGAGTTATTTGCAGCGCGTACCTGATGGCAGTGTCAAAGATGCTTTTGTTGGTTTTGCCCATGCGATGGTATATCGCATGGCATGAAAGTATGCGTGAGACGAGATAATCAGCGAATCTGACCCTGTCCAAAAATAGCCCGCGCAGCAAAAGGGCTTGCAATTTTTGCGTCGGCGTTCACTGCTGGGCGAAGGAATTCAAGATTCGCCCTTGAATGCCTTAGAATTAGCCAGAAGTCTGAAAATTTCGGATTGTATCTGGCGCTGATTTGCGTATATCGATGGTATGCCGATAGCGGTTTATGAATGATATTTTCCCGAAAATCTCCAAGGAGCAAATGTGCGGAACATATTAAATAAGATTCTTCGTGCTGGTGAAGGTCGGACGCTGAAAAAATTGCAGCGGATCACGGAACAGGTAAATCTGCTTGAACCAGAAATGCAGCAGCTGAGTGATGAAGAATTGCGTGGACTCACCGATGAATTCCGCAAGCGTTATGTAGCTGGTGAATCTTTGGATGATTTGCTTCCAGAGGCGTTTGCTGCTGTGCGTGAAGCATCTTGGCGCACGCTCGGGCAACGCCACTATGATGTGCAGATCATGGGTGGCGCCGCATTACACTTAGGCAATATCGCCGAAATGAAGACGGGTGAAGGAAAGACTCTCGTCGCTACTCTTGCGGCCTATTTGAATGCGATTCCAGGGCGCGGTGTGCACGTGGTGACGGTCAATGATTATCTTGCGTCATACCAGTCTGAGCTGATGGGGCGGGTATATCGTTTCCTCGGCATGACCACCGGCTGTATTACGGACGGGCTTTCATCGGAGCAGCGCCGTCACGAGTATGCTTGCGATATCACTTATGGCACAAATAATCAGTTCGGCTTTGATTATCTGCGCGATAACATGGCTACAGACGTTTCCGGCTTAGTGCAGCGTGAATATTATTTTGCAATCGTCGATGAGGTTGATTCAATCCTGATCGACGAAGCGCGGACACCATTGATTATTTCCGGTCCAGCTGAAGGAGATGCGACAAAGTGGTATCACGCTTTTTCGGAAGCAGTTTTGGAAATGAAGCGCGATATCGACTACGAAGTTGATGAAAAGAAGCGCACCGTGGGCGTGCTTGCGCCAGGGATCGACAAAATCGAAGACTACCTCGGTATCGATAATTTATACGAATCCGTAAATACTCCACTGATCGGGTATTTGAACAATGCGCTCAAAGCAAAGGAACTTTTCGCCCGCGATAAGGATTATATCGTTGCTGATGGTGAAGTGCTGATCGTTGATGAGCATACTGGGCGGGTGCTGCCTGGCCGTCGCTACAACGAAGGCATGCATCAGGCAATTGAAGCTAAAGAGCATGTGGAAGTGCAGGCAGAGAATCAAACTTTGGCTACGATCACGCTGCAGAACTATTTTAGAATGTACGATAAACTCTCTGGCATGACGGGTACAGCTGAAACAGAAGCTGAAGAATTTGCCTCAACATACAATATTGGCGTAATTCCGATCCCGACAAATCGACCAATGGTGCGGATTGATCAAACCGATCTGGTGTACCCTACAGATGCAGGAAAATTCCGGGCGATCGTGGCAGATATTAAGGAACGCCACGCGAAAGGGCAACCAGTTTTAGTTGGTACGGCTTCAGTGGAAAATTCTGAGCGCTTATCAGCGATGCTCAGAAAAGCGCATGTGCCGCATGAGGTTTTGAATGCGAAACACCACGAATCAGAAGCGTCAATCGTGGCGATGGCTGGTCGAAAGGGTGCAGTTACAGTCGCTACGAATATGGCTGGGCGTGGTACGGATATCATGCTTGGTGGTAATGCAGAGCATATCGCACTGGCGTTGATGCAAAAGCTCGGGCTTGATCCTGAAGAAAATTCTGCGGAATATGAGGCCCGCTGGCCAGAGGTGCTGGAGCAGGCGAAAGCTACAGTGAAGGCTGAGCACGATGAGGTAACCGAGCTGGGTGGGCTTTATGTGCTTGGTTCAGAGCGGCACGAATCACGGCGTATCGATAATCAGTTGCGCGGGCGCTCCGGCCGTCAGGGCGATCCTGGAGAATCGCGGTTCTATCTTTCGCTTGACGATGATTTGCTTCGGTTATTTGCGAATAATCGTGCGATTCAACCATTTCGGAATGGGCCGGAAGATGAAGTGCTTGATTTTAAGCTCCTTTCAAAGGTGATCCAGCGTGCACAGACAGCAATCGAGGCACGTAACGCAGAAATGCGGAAGAACGTTTTGAAATACGACGATGTGATGAATGAACAGCGAACCGTGGTTTATGAAGAGCGTCGGCGGATTCTCGATGGCGAAGATCTTGCAGCACAAATTCAATCTTTCGTTGATTTTACAGTTGAAGATGTAGTGCGCTCAGAGACGGCAGGCAGCCCTGAAGAATGGGATTTGGATGCATTGTGGACGGCGATCCGCGGATACTATGCACCGTCATTCTCGGCTGCGGAATTACTCGCTGCACAGGGTGGGATACAACGAAATCTTGATCGCGGAGAAGTCTTGCGAGAATTGTGTATGGATGCACATGAGATTTACGCAGACCGCGAAGAGGAGCTCGGCGAAGAGACGATGCGTAATGTCGAGCGTCAGGTGCTGCTAAACGTATTGGATCGAAAGTGGCGTGAGCATCTGTATGAGATGGATTATTTGAAGGAAGGCATCGGTCTGCGTGCGATGGCACAGCGAAATCCACTTGTCGAATATAAGCAAGAGGGTTATCAGATGTTCCAATCGATGAATGATGCGATCCGCGCTGAGACGGTACAATTCCTTTTCAATTTTGAACTTCCTTCTGAGCGTGCAGCGCGTCTGGAGCAAGAGGCTGCGGCAGCGAACCAGGCTGCGGCAAATGCGCAGCTACAAGCACAGACACAAGCAGCATTGCAAGCCGGTGCGCCGAGCAAGACCGCAAAAGAAATGGCAAAAGAAATGTTGGGCGTGAAGGAAGAAGATCACAGTGCGCAGATGCATTATTCCTCTGCTGCTGCTGAAGATCCGGCGCGTGGAAAAAAGAATGCTTTTGGAGTGCAAGCATCTGATGCTGACGGCACCAAGCAGCCGATGAACCGTGAGCAGCGGCGAGCAGCACAACGCAATGCGCGCAAAGGCAGGTAAGGAAGCAGCTAAAGATCGCTGATCTGAAGAATCGAAGTAAATCTAAAATTTTTGGGAGGGAAGCAGTCGAAGGCTGCTTCCCTCCCAAAGTTTATCCGTCCATGCAGATAAAAAGTGCAAAGTTGAATTTGCCGCATAAATATAATTGCCGCATAAATCATAAATGTTATGCGAAAAATTTCTTCAGCATCAAGCGTATTCAGTCGTCCAACCGATTGCAGATACACTTTCTTGTTTTGACTCTGAAATCCGTGCCGCTTTTCGTCCGAAATAAAGAAACCAGAAAATTACCGCCAATAATGCGAGTGTGCCAATGATGATCTTAACGGGCCAGAGTAAGGCGGAAGGAGTAACGAAACCTTCGATCACTCCAGAAAGCAGCAGTACGAATACTAGCCCAATTCCCACCATTACAGTATTTCGGCCTTCCTCAGCGAGCGCCTGCGTGCGGGGCATGTTCCGGGGGCGTACCCATGCCCAAAAAAGCCGCAATCCAGCTGCACCAGCAATGAAAATCGCGAAAAGTTCAAGTTGCCCATGCGGTAAAATGAGTTGAAAAAATTCGCTGAGCAAATCTCGTGAGGCAAGCACCGCTCCAGCCTGCCCGACGGAAATAGTATTCGCCCAAAGTACGTACAGCGGATATATTCCCGTCACTCCACTCGCAATACATTGCAAGGCGATCCAAGCGTTATTCGTCCAGACGATTAGTGTGAAATCAGAATTCGGATGCGCAGAGTAGTATGCTTCAAATCCGACTTTTGCGTAATAATCAAGTTGATCTTTTGGTGCAAGATTTTCAATCAACTGCGGATTGAGCAGATAGGTCAAAAGCACAATCGCGAAAAGCATGATGCAGCATAATGTGGTTGTGAAAATCCACCAACGGATTCGGTAAAAGGCGTAGGGGAGAGTAACGAAAAAGAGTTTTTGCAAGGCGCCAAAAACTGATGTTTGCTGTGCTGTAAGCTTTGAACGCGCCCGGCCAAGAATCGCCGAAAGATGCATGATCAACTCTGGATCAGGAGCATTAGCACGCAAAAATGCTAAATCAGCAGCTGTACGCTGATAAAGCTGAAAAAACTCATCTGCTTCCGCGCCCGAAAGTCTGCCTTTTTTCGCAAGTACTTCCAGACGTTTCCAGATCTGCTGCCGTGATTTTGCATATGCTAAAGAATCCACGCTTTAACTTTGCCATATTTTCCTTGCCGGTGTACAAAATATCGCAAGCTAAGAATCTTTGTGAGGAGTTCACTGATATACGTTAAACTCAAGGCATGCCCAAGAATCTTGATCCTTCCAGTGAACTTGCCCGGCAAGGTTACCTGGGAGATGAAATCGTTACCGGCGAAGCGGTGGTTTTGGAACTGCCTGCCGCTACTGGTTTTTCCAGAATAGTGGCTGGCGGGATCGATTTTTTGATTTACGCCTTAATGTTTGTCGGATCCCTATTTTTGCTGCTGCACCTTGAAATCGGATGGAGCTATGAAATATTCCAGGCAGTCCAAATCGTGATGGCGGCAGTATATGTTTGGATTATTCCAGCTACGGTGACGGCGATGACGCACGGTTTCTCGCTTGGGAAACTTTTGCTGCGGATCCGGGTGGTCCGGCTTGATGGTGGCACTATCAGCACACGCCAATCTTTTATTCGTGCATTAATCGCAATTTTTGAAGTATGGATGACACTCGGGGTGGCAGGCGCGATCACTGTGCTGATCACTAAAAAGGCACAGCGAACCGGCGATATGCTTGCCGGTACATACGTGGTGCGGTGGGTGAAACATCGTCGCGAAGAGCCACAATTTGAGATGCCGGCAGCGTTACAGACATGGGCGCAGATTACGCAAACACGTGCACTTCCAGTGGAGCTTGGTCTGCATATTCAGAATCATTTGCAGATGGCTCAGAAACTTACCCTGCACGCACGCGAGAAGCAAGCACTTGCCTTAGCTGCCAGCGCAGAAAAATATGTGGCTCCGCCCGTTCCTTGGGGTACGCCACCGGAAGATTTCTTGAAAGCGCTGATAATTTTGCGCTACCAGATTGAAGGCAAAAACCATGATCGTGATGTACAAACTCAAGAGCGGATCATGCAGCGTGTTGAAGCATTGAAATTCTAGTGATCAACACGGTTTTGCAGTACCGGGGGATCTTTATTCGGTCTGACCGCCGTCGATAATTTCTAAATTTGGCCGTCCTTGCTGCTTTTTCGTCACCTGGCTGGGGTGCTCTAAATGGCGTTGGCGAGCAAGCTCTGGGCGCACATTCAAATGTGCATTCGGGCGAGGCACATCACGCCGTGCGGGCTGGGGTGCTGGTACGTCACGGCGAGAAGCCTCACGGATTGCGTCAGCTAATGCGGTGAGATCATCATGTGACGGCTCGGCAGGTGCAAATTCTGTGACTAAACGTACCAGCTGCCAGCCAATTGGTACCGTCACCGAAAGTGCGTGCTCAGCGCAGAAATCAAAAGTGCCAGCCTGCGGAGTAGGGGATAACGGACCGATGACTGCTGTAGCTTGGGCGTAGCTGGAGGTCATTGTAGCTACTGCCGGCGATTGGCAGTGAGATCTGGAGCATCGGCGGATATATCCCATAGGTGTATCTTACACCCGCATTGCGATGCTCGTTACTCCGAACGCGGTGCACGGATGCTGGCTGTGTAGCGTCAGATATGATGGGATAGTGAATGAAGAGCAGTTTCGAGGCAATACAAAAGCATTGGCACAACCCAGAATCGTGGGAAAAGCCGATCTGCGGCGAAAACAGCGTGATCGGCATGGGCGTGGGATCCGTGGTCCGGTGATTCCACCATCTCTGCCTGCCTGGCGCACTAGAGCTGATATTTTTGATGACGTAATTTCGTATGAAATTGGCACTTACCGGAAGCATTTGGGAAATAAACTAAATCGCTTTGATTTCGCAGTATTAGATGTGCCACAAAATGAACTTGCTCCCTGGGAAAACGGCATCCCGATGGGGAGATTTCTGCCATTTGAACGACCAGCGAAAATTCATGGCAGGATCATATTTTATCGGTTGCCAATTATGATGAGTGCGTGCCGTACACCGATACCATCACTTTTTATTCACGATGTAGTGACGCAGCAAATCGCATCTGCGCTTGAAACAAGACCGGAGAAAATCGACTACCTGTAGTGCTGTGGCGTGTTTTCATACTTGCTTTATCTTGCCAATCAGTTTCGTACTTTGATTTGTACTTCGGCAGTGGCAGCGATTCCAGCAGTGAAGGGAACCCAGTCAAGCAATCGTGCATCGCCCACGTGCGAGCTTACTGAGATCGCGGCATAAATTGGCGCATCTGCTTCTAAAGCAACGAAGGCTGCATGATCGGGAAGCGGAATCGCTAATGTGCCGACCGTTTCTGTTGCAACTTGCTGGGGCATTTCGTCAGCAGCAAGTGCAGTTGCGCTAATTGCAAATTTTTCTGTCGCAATTTGCTTACCCAGCGCGTCATATGCGATCCAGGTGCCGTGTGTGCTTGATGCTGCATTGTGTGGATTCTGCCGGGGTGTATTTTCAGGAGAGCTTTTTACTGTGCTGATGATCAGCGTACCGTGCCCTCCAGAAAATGCTGCACCAGATGAGGTGAGTGGATTTTGTGCAGCGAGCCAGGCAATATCGCGGGCACCTGGATCTTTTCCGGAAATGGTTTCGATCCCGCCTGTAATTTCGCCGTCAGAAATCAGCTGGATCGCATATGCTCCTGCTTGTAAGCCGGACAGGCTCAGATCAAAGACGACACCTGGTGCGAGTAAAACTTTTTCAGCACCTGCCAGGAGCTGTGGTGCTCCAGATTCAGGGATGAGATATACACTTACATGTTTTGAAGTTTCGCCAGGGTTGACCATTCTTAAAGTTGCGGAAAAATCTGCTTCAACGAGTTGTGAAGCCGGCAATTTCTCAGCTTGCGGAGCAGGATCTGCCGGAGGGTTGGGTGGGGCGTTGCCGCTTGGCGCAGGGCCTGGAGGAGGTGCATCTCCCAAATCCACTAGTGGTTTGCCATCATTGTTGATTGTATTCTTTGCCGGTGGCAAGAATAGCCCGGGAATGATGAGTGAAGTTCCTGTTGCGGCTGGTTTTTGAAAATCAATGCCCTGTGCCGTCAATCCGGCAAGTGCAGAAGTCTGCACTGCCGCTCCAAAAAGCCCTGTTGAACTGCTTAAATGGAGCGATATTTGCGCATTCGTCTGGAGTATCCCGGTAAGTGAAACCGTCTTCATCGCACCTGGTGCAAGTGCAATATTTGCGTTTGCCCCCACCTGAGTTTTGCCGAGTGCATTAAATGCTTCCATTTGCACAACTAAGGGATTGGCTGATGGATTGATCAGCCTGAGTTGATTTGAAATTCCCACTCCGGCTTTCAAACCTACAAACCATGCAGAATTAGTGGCCCAAGTGCATGGATTGCTTGCCAATCCGCGCAAATCACCTGCCTCAGCACGATGAATATTGTTCACAGCAAGCACATCTGCATTCGCTTCATTGCGAGAAATTGCAAAAAAACCACGCAAATCTGGTTGCGGAGCAGAAGCAGTGCTTTCTGCGGCAAAACTGCTGATTACTTGCTTCGTTAGCGGCTCGCCTGAGTTTGTAGCGCCACCAGCATTTTCCGATGCTGCAGGAGAGCCTTCCGGGGCAGAGCTATCTTTGACTATTGACGGATGCCAAACAATTCCTTTTGGAATCAAATTTGCAGCGGTCTTTGTCTCAGATCGTGCAGGGAAGATGAAGCCTCCGGCGAGATGCCGAGTATTTGGATCTTGGATGCCTGCTGCTTCGGCTGAACCTGCACCTGCTGTGATCAGATGTTCGAGATTACCGGTACAGACAAGATTCATTGTGCCACCACTGGCAGTGATCCCGGGAACTGATTGTGGTGCGCTTTGATGCGTAGCTGGCAGTGGAAGACGGATAGCTGTATAGGCGGTGATCCCAAGTGCTGCCAGGATGCAGATCCCGCTGGCAAAGTTTTTCATCCGCATCAGTTTTAGTCACCTGCTTTCTTTGTCCGAAGCGGGAGTGCGACCACAATTGACACCAAAGCGATCAAAAGCTGGATCACAAAAAGCCATTTATGAATTGGATCATCATGCCAAATTCGTAACTCGCCAACAGAGTTGGCAGCTGATTGCGGAATTTCCCATGCTTGTGCCCAGCCATTTGCAGCCTGGGTTGGAGATAAGACGATCCCATTGAAAGAAGCCTGCCAATGATCATCTGCACGCTCTGCCATTTGAATGATTCCGCTTTCAGGCAGCTTAATTTCCGTCTGCAGATCATATTCACGCGAGGCGATAGCCGTGATTTTTCCAGATTCGTCGGTGATCCAGGCACGCGCCGAAATATCGTGCCCGTTTGCAGGCTGCACGCGCCAGAAGACCCCCTTTTCGTTTTCAGTCACATATTCGAGCCCTGGTACTCGTTGCAAGGCTGAAATTAGCTCATCACGTGCTGGCGTGCTGAGCTGAATCATATCCTGCCCTTGAATCAGATCATCTTTCAGCAAAATATCGGTTGCGGAGTTTTGCTGTGAATCAATGCGCTTGCTTTCGTTGGGATCGTTGGTAATACCTGCAATATGCTTGAGTTGTTGTGCTGAAGCTGGTGGTACCAAGACAACACCAACACCGTGTTCTTGCAGCCGTGCGGCTGAATCTGGAGTAGCTACGAGCAGATCAGCGATAATTTGGGCTAAATCTGCGCTTGCCAGATTTTGCAATTTTCCGTTATTCTCGGTGCGGTTGTGCAGCATCGAAAACTCATGCAAGGCGATACCGTCAGCACGCCACAATTCAGCATGGTATGTGCTCTGATCTGGTGTGTTTTGCGCATCACGGACGGCAGATATGGCCAGTAGCCGTGAGCGGTTTGCGGAAGTGCTTTGATTTTTTGCGATAGCCGGCAGTTTTTCTCCGCTATCGGCAGTTAAAACCCGCTGCTCTGGCGCGAATTGGAAGGCGAGAGCAGTTATGAACAGACCACACATTGATACCGGTACGAGGAAAATTGCCAAGGCACTCAGAATTTGCGCAAAGCCAAAATTTCGGGCTTTCAGACTTGCGCGTAAACCGTGTGTACCTGCTGCCAGTGAGATCAATAATCCCAGCCAAGCCACGGAGAGAAAGCTGCCATGCCACGGTGAGCCTTGTTGGATCTGCGAAAAGCGGCTAGTTACAGTTTGCGGCAAATAAAGTGTAGCAAGTGCAAAAATTGTGCCGAAAAGATAAATCACCCAACCAGAGCGAACTTGCCTTGCGAGTGCTCCACCGCGCAGAAGCGCAAAAATCGCGGAGAGGAGCAATCCGCCGAAACACGAAAAGGCAACTATCGTCCAAAGATCCGGCGATAAATCAGCATCTGGAAAACCTCCGAAAACTGCTATGGGAGCAGCGAAATTCGGCATTGGCACACCAGGATTTGCAAAAAGATAAGACAATACTGCAGCACCGCGGAGCTGAATTAGTTGTGGAGTGAGGAGTACGAGCGCAGGAACTGGGAGCCAGAGCCAAGCCCAACGGCGATGCCTCAGCAGCATCCAAAGCGTCAATACTGCGCTGAGCGGAAGGAAAATTGGCGCAGCTGCACAAATCAATGCAAGTGTGATCGCGCAAATTCCGATCCCGCCAGAGTGGCCAGCGCGTGCTCGAAGGAAAGCCCAAGCAAAAAACGGAAGCACAGCGTGTAAAAGAGCTGGGCCGATGCGCCCGTCATGCAAGGCTGTAATAAATCCGGGCGCGAGCATCCAGAAAATCGCCAAAACATACCGTACGAGCCATGCACGAGTAAAATGCCCGGTAAAAAGATACGCGCCAAGGACGCCAATAATCGGCGTAATATAGAGTGAAATCGTGACGGTAAGACCAAGGGTCGCTCCGAAAGGTGCGCCAAGTAATAAAAATGGCAGGTAGCACAACCATAGTGGATCGAGATTATTGGTAGTGCCGTCACCAGTATGCATCCATGATTGCATGGCAGTATGCCAGATTTTGATTCCTGTGGCAGAATCGCCGGCAAGCTGGCCACCGCTGAGCGTGCCGGATGCGAAATATGGAATAAACAACACAGCCGTCATGAGCAAAACAGTAAACAGCGCAAGATAACAGCCGCGGCGTTGGTAACGTGCCAGACTTTGTTGTGCCTGTAAAGTGAGCGGATCAGGCATTCCAGCCATCTTCCGAGCTTCGATATTGGCTTCACGATGAGCACGTTTTGCCTTGCGTACATCACGATTTGTAGCTTCAAGATCGCGTAAGCCTGCTGCGGAGCGTGAAATTTTCGCAATATTTTTGCGCCCTGCAAGAATATTTGGAAAATACCCAAGAATTTTCAGACCAGCGTGGAGCTCTCCGCGAGCGCGGGTGAAATCACGCCAGGCACAGCGGATCAGTGCACGTGGGAAGGAAAGTAGCACAAACCCAATCCAGAACAGCGGGAGCAGGATCGTCGGCGCAGCTAGCAGCGCATTGAAAATTTGTGCAAAACGCCGTGAGCCGAAACTTTGTGCTGCGGTCTGTGCCGAAATTCGCGCATCAGGATCGAGATTTGTACCTGCCGGGATCGCCGTATGCCCAATCAAGTTAGTCAGCTCTGGACGCAATGAAAGCTGGGCGTGCCGGATCCGTGCAGCGGGGCAGACTACTACGCGGTAACCTGCCACATGCAGCCGGCGCGAAAACTCCAGACCATCTCCAAAAGGACCAAGAGATGGATCGAATCCAGATAATTCGTGATACACAGCCGCGCGAATAAGTGATCCGGCGGACCCAATTGCGAGCACATCGTCTTGCCGGTCAAGCTGCCCCTGATCACGTTCTCCGGGAATGATTTCCGGTACGCGCCGGGCACTGCGCGTGGCTTTGATCCCTACTGCAAGCAAATCATATGAACCATCAGGATGCGCATTCCAAAAAATTTGTTTTGGCCCGACGGCAGCAATCCGGCGCGAATCAGAGCCCATTTTGATCATTTGTGCTAATGCGTCTGGAAGTGGAGCAGAATCGGTGTGCAGCAGCCAGAGCCAGGAGTTATCAGCTGCTGGCAGTGCGATCTGCGTTATTGCAGCTTGGATGCTTTGCCCGAAATTTTTTGCTTCGGGGGTGTGAACACAGCGAAAATCGATCCCACTTGCGGCACTAAGATTTGCGCAAATATCCGAAATAAGTTCGTGTTTTTGTGCTTGCTTGGAATCAGGAAAATCTTTTGCGACGGCTACCGTCACTTGTGTGAGAGGAGATGTTTGTGCAGCTAATGCATTGAGCGTATCTTCAAGATACATAATCGGCTCGGCATGGTATACCACAATTGCAAAAACAGCGTCTTTACTTGGATCAGAATCGTAATTGCTGCTGGTGGATTCGAGGCTGGGGATCCCCGATGCTGCTGTAGTAGCTGACGGAGCACTACTCAGGGCGGCGATAGGCGTGCGAAAATGTGTTTGCCCGTCTGTTTCTTCTTGATCAGGTGCGGTGTGCTGTTTTGCAATTGCACTCTTCGGGTCTGAATTTCTGCCCACGTCTACCTTGACTTATCTCTCGCGTTGATTGGCGAGTCTGCCTTATCGGCGACCGCCCTGCGCGATCCTACGTTCGCGGGCGATCCGCTTGCGATCATTATCAGAAGTGCCACCCCAGATTCCGTGACGAATATCGTTTGTGATCGCATATTCGAGGCATTGTGCGCGCACTGCGCAGCCCTGACAAATAGAAGTAGCTGGAGCAGTGGATCCGCCTTTTTCTGGATAGAAAATATCTGGATCCGTCTGTGCGCAGAGCGCATCTTCCATCCATGAGAGATCATCAGCATGCGTAGTGCCGTAGCCAAGGTTAAAAATACCTTGCATTAACGCCTGCTCACGAGCGGCTTGAGACTCAAGGCGCGGCGCCGCAGCGCCTTTGGGTCGGTGAGCATCAAGCTCAAAGACCGCAGCTTCTTGCCACATGTGGATACCTCTCGTCAGAAAAACATACTATGTAAATTACACGCGTGTAAGACGTCCAATGTCAAGACGAAAGAGGAAATTACATTGTTTCTGCACCAAGCTTCACACTCCCCAAAAATACTTGACTTTCTCAATTTGAAAGGCACCGCTCCGGCCCTCACATGGTATGGCATGCAAGGCGGTATTGAGCGGATTGAACTTTCGGGAAAGGTCTGTGCAAACCACCTGGCAAAAATCGCTAATTATCTCGCAATGGAATGTGATTTGGGGCCAGATACATGTATCGGTATTGATTTGCCGCCACACTGGAAGAGCTCATTATGGGCGATGGGTGCCTTGCTGATCGGAGCCCAGGTGCGGTTTTGGCCAACACGGATTTCCGCAAGAACGGCAGAAGCATTTGCTGCTGACGGCTCTGCGGCTGTGGATCCGCAGGATTTTTTGCAATCTGTAGACGTATTACTCACCGACCGTCCTGAATTTTGGTTGAGCGAGTTATCCCCACAAATTCTTACAGATTTTGCGGGGGAGATCATCGCACTGAATTTGCATAGTCTCGCATTTTCGTGGAACGGTGAGCTGCCGTCGGGAGTGCTAGACGGGCAAGCGGAAGTGTTGGGGCAAGCTGATGTGATGCTTGCCGTGGAATGCTGTAACGATGCAAATGCAATGCAATTTATCCTGCCGGTAGCGCAGCTGCATGATTTACCAGCGGGAATGCTGCTTGCGATCGACGCTGATCGGGCACGAACTGCGCTGAGCGTGCGTAATAGCAGCGCCTGCTTGCAAGCAATTATTTCCGGATGGGCTGCTGGATTAGCTGTAGTGATCGTGGATGATCCAATGCTGCAGGATCCGAAAAATGTGCAAAATTTATTGCGATCAGAAGGATTTTCAGACGAATATATCTAATCGCATGAGATGCGTACTAAGATTGCTTAAAAGATTGGAATAACGAAAAACAGTCGAAACTTTTCCAGGAGCGAAGATGAAAATGCGGCAAAAGAAAATATTTTGGATATTGCTTGGTGTGATATTTGTATTTATTGTTGCACTCGCTGCGGTATTTTTCCTCAATAAATGGATCGTCACGGTGCAGCTGCATGGTGCGCAGCGAATGACGGTGGAATACGGAGAAAAATGGGATGATCCGGGAGCAAGCGCTGCTTATCGCGGGTCAATCTTCAAATTTATCGGTACGGATCTTCCAATCGCTACGCACGGAAAAGTTGACGCTGAGAAACTAGGCGAATACGAGATCGAATATACGGCGCAGGCATATGGGATGAGCAGCACGGCAAAGCGGATCGTGGAAGTAAAAGATACGAAGGCTCCGGAGATCAAACTTGCGCATGGTGCGCAGGTGGAATTGATGCATGCAGCGAAATGGGGCGAGACTTTCACCGCTACTGACAACGTTGATGGAGATCTCACTGCGAAGGTGCATATTGCAGGTAGTGTCAATCCAGATGCGCCTGGCGAATATGAATTGAAGTATCAAGTTACTGACGCGAGTGGAAACACTGCAACGCAAATCCAGAAAGTAAAAGTAATTCCTCCGAAATCAGATGTGGTAGATCCAGCTGCTGGAAAAGATAAAGTTATTTATTTGACCTTTGACGATGGGCCGAGTGTGCATACGGCTCGGTTGCTCGATATTTTGAAAGCCCGGAATGTGCCCGTCACATTCTTTGTTACCGGTACTGCTCCACGTGAAATGATTGGTCGCGCAGCACGTGAAGGGCACTCAATTGGTGTACACACATATACACATGATTATGCGCAGATTTATGCATCTGATGCTGCGTTTTGGGCTGATATCGAGCAAATTGCGGCGGTGGTTCGTGAACAGACCGGAAAAGATACACGGTTATTACGCTTTGCTGGTGGAGGCTCAAATACCGTTAGTCGGAAATATTCGCCAGGGATCATGCGCCGTTTAGTGCAGCAAGCAGCACAAAAAGGGTACGTCTATTTTGACTGGAATGTATCCAGCGGAGATGCTTCGGCTGCAGCTACGAAAGAAAGTGTATTGGCGGCAATGAAACAAGGTGTGCAGGGGAAGCGGGTTTCAAATGTGCTTTGCCACGATAGCCACGGTTATACAGTGGATGCGATTCCAGAATTTTTGGATTGGGCTCTCGCGCAAGGATACACGTTCTTACCGCTGACGCCAGGATCTTTGACGGCACACCATCCGATTGCAAATTAAAACTACGCGGGTCTGCACATCAAAATCAGGAGGTGCAGACCCGCGCAATACAATCTCTGCATGAAAAATTTACTTTTAGTAAGCCATATTTAACGCAGTATGTACTTCACGTAGTGTTTCTTGCGCTTGTGCGCGAGCTTTCGCGATCCCCTGATGCAAGATTTGCGCAAGATAATCTGGATTGGCGGTAAGCTCCGCCCGCCGTTCCCGAATTGGTGCGAAATGTTCATTGATCGCTTCCGTTACGAGATTCTTCAAAGTACCGCCCCCGCCATTGCCGATTTCAGCTGCGATTTCTTCTGGATCACCGCCGGTGGCCATTGCTGCAAGCAGCAACAAGTTTGCTACTTCAGGACGATTTTCTGGATCGTATGTAATAAAACGTTCAGAATCAGTGACGGCCTTTTTGATTCGCTTTGCGGTATCGTCAGCGCTCATCCCGATTTCAATCGTATTCCCGCGTGATTTGCTCATCTTTGTACCGTCGAGACCAAGCACAGATTCCGCCTCGGAAAGCAGAGCTTGGGGACGACGGAAGATCGGGCCAGGGAGCGAACCGTGACCATAACGGGCTTCAAAGCGGTCAGCAATAACTCGCGCTTGCTCTAAATGCGGTAACTGATCCTTTCCGACGGGCACAATATTTGCTTTGCAGAAGAGGATATCTGCGGCCTGATGCACCGGATACGTAAGTAAGAGCCCTGACATTGGACGGCCGTTAGTTGCCTCAAATTCTGCTTTTACTGTAGGGTTTCGCCGAAGTTCCGCATCCGTCACTAAAGACAGGAACGGCAACATCAATTCGTTTAATTCGGGCACTTGTGAATGTGCGAAGATTGTGGTTTTTTCCGGATCAAGTCCGATTGCAAGATAATCAGCAAGGAGCGAATATGCCCGGGTGCGAATTGAATCGGCATTATCGCGGTCAGTAATGACTTGATAATCTGCAATCAAAATCCAGGTATCTACCCCGGCTTTTTGCAGCGCGACACGATTGCGCAGCGAGCCGAAATAATGCCCAATATGGAGATTCCCAGTTGGGCGATCTCCAGTAAGCACTCGGAATTCGTTTGCGTTTTCTTTTAAGGCTTCCTTGATTTTGGCACTAACTTTGCGCGCATGCGCAAGTGATGCGTCTGAAGTGGAATTTTCAAGAGCATCTTGAACGTTCTGAGAACTCATGGATTCATGCTTCCTTTTGTATCTCTTAAATGATTGTAGTTAAAGCGCGGGGAAAAACTAATTTCGCGCAATTCCCTTCATATCTTAGCCGCCTTAACTGCGGAGCAAAAACGCTTTATGACGATTTTTGATCCAAGAAATCATTTACAAGCGTTAATAATGCTAATCCGTAGCGAGAGAGCTTTAGGCTGCCAATACCTTTAATCAAGCGTAATTCGTCGAGCGAACGGGGTTTATTGATCGCAATTCTGCGCAGCACGGTATCGGGAAAAATCGTGTACGGTGGCTTTTCTGCAGTTTTTGCAAGCTGCGCCCGCCATTGCCGCAATTCCTCATAAAGGGCAAGATCTGCGGGATGCTCCGACACAAACTTGTGGTGATCCACTTTTGCTGTGATCCGCTTTTGCGTAGCTGACGATACTTCGCGTGGCCAAAGCGGAGCGAGAAACTGCGAAGCTTTTCGCTTCTTTCCATTCAAATTAGCTTTGGAATAAGAGAGATATAGTTCATCAGCTGCCCGTGTGATACCGACGTAGAAGAGGCGTCTTTCTTCCTCGATTTCGGACGGAGATTTAGCGTATGAAATTGGTAAAAGCCCCTCATTCACCCCGGCAAGAAATACGATTGGCCATTCCAAACCTTTTGCACTGTGCAGTGAACTGAGAGTAACAGATGCAAGCTGTGGTTCCATCTCAAATTTTGCATGTTCTGCAAGATAATCAATGAAGGCCTGCACGCTCGTATTTGCGGTTGTGGAATCATTTTTACGTTCCAACGCGGATTCGGCGCGAAACTTTTCACTCATCTGGCGAAGTACATCTAAGGATTCCCAGCGCTCGCGGCTTGCACCTGGGCTTGCAGGGGCTTCTTTTCGCCAGCCCATCTGCCAGAGCACGTCATTAAGGCATTCGGTAACATCAGCTGCAGGATTTACGCGTGCTCCTGCTCGCAGCGAGACCATTGCGTTAATTACTTCCGGACGTT
The DNA here is from genome assembly GCF_031456295.1 of Arcanobacterium hippocoleae. Lineage (NCBI taxonomy): Bacteria > Bacillati > Actinomycetota > Actinomycetes > Actinomycetales > Actinomycetaceae > Arcanobacterium > Arcanobacterium hippocoleae. The sequence goes on along the minus strand of NZ_JAVDUJ010000001.1, from coordinate 953,960 downwards.
CAAAGAAACGTTTCCCACCTTTGATCGTATATGAAATACCAGCTGCATTGAGCGCAGTTTCAAATACTGCGGATTGAGTATTCGTGCGATATAGGATTGCAATATCTTTTAGCGGAGTACCCTTTTTGTGTAGTTCGCTGATTTTGTGCGCAATTCCTTCGGCTTGCGCATTATCGTCTTGATAATCCTGAAAACTAACAGGGCGGCCGGCAGCGCGGGCGGATACTAAAAATACAGCTCCCGCTGCGGCTGAGTTTCGATTTGGCGGCTGCGGTTGGGAATGCGATTGGGCAAGAGCGGTAGTTGATTTACCGATTGTTTTATTGGCTAATTCCACAATTTGCGGTGTGGAGCGGTAATCGCGGTTGAGTACGATTTGTTTTGCGCCGCTCCAGTAAGCGGCAAAATTTGCGAGATATTCAGAGTTTGCTCCGGCAAATGAATAGATGGTTTGCGAAACGTCCCCAACTACACAGAGATCTTTATTTTGCCCGAGCCAAAGTTGTAAGAGCCGGTGCTGCATCGGCGAGACATCTTGAAATTCATCAACCACAAAGTACGTGTATTGTGCGCGAATTTGTTTGGCGATATCTGGACGGTCTACCAATAATCCGATCAGGATCAGGATCACATCTTCAAAATCGATTACGCCGCGTTCAGTTTTCAGCTCTTCATAAGCAATCATCAGACGCGCAATAGCTGCACTTTTTTGCGCAGCAATTTCGTCTCGGCCCGCGGCAAGAGCGCGGGACGGATACGTATCAGGCGTGATCAGCTGCACCTTTGCCCAGGCGATTGCATCCCGCAAATCACGAATCGTAGGTGTATCCGTGGGAAGATTCAATCTGGCGGCAGCCTGTGAGACTAAAGCCAGTGTATTTTCCTTCAGCTCTGGCACGCGTCCGCCGATGGCAGTGGGCCAAAAATAGTTTAGTTGCGCGAGAGCAGCGGCATGAAATGTTTTTACTTGTACCCCAGTAACTCCGATTTGCCTTAGCCGACTACGCATTTCACCTGCGGCACGGGTAGTGAATGTGAGCGCTAAAATATTTTGCGGAGTCACAATTTTACGATGTACAGCATTGGCGATCCGGTATGTGAGCGCACGCGTCTTTCCTGCTCCTGCCCCTGCGAGCACGCATAGCGGGCCGCGTAGTGTATGGGCAACTGCGAGTTGGGCTGGGTCGAGTTGCGTTTGCAGCACTTGTGCAAAATCCGTCATCACGATACTTCCAATTTCTTTAGTTTGGATTCGACTGCTAATTTGCCAAAATGGCATGAAATTTTTGGCTGGCAGTGGTTTGTCTGCATTTGATTCTATCGGCAGCATCGGTCGGTTTCGCGATAGTACATGATTTGTGAAGCGAAATAACGTAAATTCGCAACTGTGGAAAATTTGCATCAGCTGCGGCGATGATTTTTCTTCTCGCCCTCCGGCACATATTATCGCGCTATTTGCAAGAAAAATGGATTTTTCTTGCAAAATCAAAATTTTTGCATGATGCGGGTGCAAAAAAGTGTAAAAACTGTCAGAATTAGCGGAGAAAAACTGTTTGAAAAATTCTTTCACCAGCAGATTCGCCTGGAGGCACGATTTTATGAGCCATCATATGTTCTTCCTGCAAGGTGAATATCTGCATCTTCGCAAACTGAAAGACCGAGGCTGATTCGTAAATGCAAAATGCTTTTCTGAGTGATGCTAACGGCGTAGCGCCATCATCTGTGCACTATTCCGAACACACAAATGACGAGATGCGAAATGGGCCATTGGCTCGGCCAGTTCGTCTTGGAGCGTGGATTATCGGAGACGGAGTAGATTTTGCCGTCCGTGCTGGAAATGCACAACTAGTTGAAGTGTGCCTATTTGATCCAGACCCACAAACTGGAAAAATGCATGAAAAGCGCTATCCGCTTGTGCGCGGCTTCCAAAATATCTGGGCTGGGCATATTCCCGGCGTACAAGTAGGGCAAATATACGGCTACCGGGTGCACGGAAAATGGGATCGCAATATCTCAATGCTGCATAATCCGGCGAAAGTGCTGCTTGATCCGTATGCGCGTGCAATTGGGCAAATGCCGCAGCTGCATCAAGCAATTTACGCCTACCAAAATTATGAGCAGCTTACGGTGCAAACTGATCCTGCCCCAAGTAGCACTGAGATGTGCAGTGAAAGTTTAGAAGAACGAAAATACACTGATCTGGCGGCACGCGATGAACGCGATTCTGCTCCATACGCGGCGCTGGGAGTAGTAATCGCAGATACGCCTGCCCCGCCCACATTCCCGCGCACACCGTGGCGCAAAACAGTGATTTATGAAGCGCATGTGATTGGTTTAACGCGAAATTTTAGCTCTTTGCCAGCAGAAATACGTGGCACATATGCAGCGCTCGGGCATCCGGCTACAATCAAGTATTTGCAGGATCTCGGAATAACGGCGCTCGAACTGCTGCCGATCCATGCAAAATTTTCTGAACCATTCCTGGTGCGGAAGAATCTTGAAAACTATTGGGGCTACAACACGCTTTCGTACTTTGCGCCAGAATCAAGTTATGCTACCGCAAAAGCCCAGAGTGAAGGGCCGCAAGCCGTCATTGCGGAATTGAAAACTGCGATTCAAAATTTGCATGCAGCCGGTATTGAAGTGCTTCTCGATGTAGTCTACAACCACACTTGTGAAGCAGGTGCGGACGGTCCGACACTATCCCTACGCGGATTTGATAACACCTCATATTACCGTCACAGTTCACGGCAAATTGGGCAATTGGTAGATACTACCGGGTGCGGAAATTCATTAGATTTCCGCAGGCTTCCCGTCCTCCAATTAACGCTCGATTCTTTACGTTATTGGGTGGAAATAATTGGTGTGGACGGGTTCCGATTCGATCTTGCCGTCACGCTTGGGCGCGAAGGGGATAATTTCAACCAGCATCATCCGTTGTATGCAGCAATGGCTACTGATCCGATATTGAGCGGTGTAAAGCTGATCAATGAGCCTTGGGATCTCGGGCCAAACGGCTGGCAGACCGGGAATTTTTCGACTCCGTGTGCGGATTGGAATGATCGTTTCCGGGATAGTGTTCGGGCTTTTTGGGTCAGCGAGCCAGGGCAGATCATGCATGGTGGTGCAGGTAGTGATATGCGCGATTTGGCCACCCGGCTATCTGGTTCTGCAGATCTTTTCAGCCACGGAATCACACCAGGTGGACGTGGGATGTATGCGTCAATCAATTTTGTGACGGCACATGACGGATTCACAATGCGCGATTTGGTTTCGTATAACTATAAACATAACGAAGCTAATCTGGAAGATAATCGTGACGGCTCAGATAATAATGCTTCATGGAATCACGGGATGGAAGGCGGAGCTGACCCGCAAATTGAGAAATCTCGACGCAAAAGTGTGCGGAATTTGTTTGGCACATTGATTTTTTCCGCAGGCACACCGATGATCACTGCTGGCGATGAAGTTTATAAAACTCAGCATGGCAATAACAATGCCTACTGCCAAAATAGTGCAATCTCGTATCTTGCATGGGATGGATCAAAGATTTCGCAACAAATGTATGCTACTGTCGCATATCTTTTGCGTTTGCGTCGGGAGCATCTTACGTTGCGTCCGAACTGTTTTTATACTGGCGAGATCGGGGAAGACGGGATTCGGGATCTTGAATGGTTCGATGCGTTTGGGAACCAGCTTGCTGATTATAAATGGTTTGATGGAGGTGTCCGCACAATTCAGATGCTTCGCTCCGGGAAGGGCGGAGACGTAGACGCGTTATTAATTGTAAATGGGTCGATCGCTGATACAGAACTGCGTTTAGCGCCTGGGCGAGGTGTGGATTATCGTCTTGTGTGGGATTCAAATTGGGAAGAGCCGCGTGAGCAGCTGCCAATTTATCGAGCCGGAGCAGTGACTCGGATCCAGGCCACGTCAATGCAGCTCTATTTTGCTGCCCCACAACTTTGAGTGCTTGCTCAAATAGTATCTGGTCAGCGGTTCATTTTTTATGCAATCGGGGGTGATTCCCGTTTGTGGAAATGCTGAGCGAAAAAGCGCAGGCACAGTCCGCTGATATTTTGCAGTGGACTGCGCCTGCAATTTTTGTTGCACGTAATTTTGTGTACGTGCAACGGCACGTGTGGATTAATCCGTTGTGGTGTCGTCTTCCGGTTTTTGTGTGTCTGGATCCGCTGCTGGATCCGAATTTGCGGGTTTTGCTGATTCGTTAAATAAATCAGCCAGGAAAGAATCAAGCTCAGCAGAGATATCGTTAGCTGGAGCATCCTGGAAAAATGCTGTGATATCTCCGTTGAGCGCTGCTGCGCTCGGCAGTAAATCGGGGTGATTCCACAGCGCATCCCGCTCAGCGCTTCCTAAGTGTGTTTCAGCAAGCTGCCAGAAAGTGACGGCAGCACGCATATTTCGGGGTGTTAATTCCATCCCTAATTGCATCTCCCACACACCCTTTGCCGGATTGTCGGTAGCGTAGCGCCGCGCAAACATTTCCCGCAAAGCCATTGCGTTCGGTAAATGCGGTGCTACCGCGCGTGCTGAAACTTCACTGACCCAGCCTTCAACCAAAGAAATGAGATGCTCTAAACGATTCAAAACTTCTTGTTGTGATGGTGAAATCTCAAGCGCAAAGATATCGGTAAGATCGATTTGCCCCATTGATTGTGGGTTCTCGAAAGTCATCTCGCGGACCTTTTCCTCGATCGCCTCAGTATCGATTTCAATCCCGGGTGCATATTCGGCAACTGTGTCAAGAATCCGGGTACGCAGCCAAGGCACATGCGTAAAGAGTCGGGCAGCAGCAAGTTCACGCACGGCGATATATGCTAATACTTCACTCGCATCAATTTCGAGATCTTTTGCAAAATTTGCAATATTAGTCGGCACGAGAGCCGCTGTGGAAGCCTCCATCAATGGCAACCCGGTATCCGATGTGCCAAAAGAATTACTTGCCAGCTGAGCTAATGCGCTGCCGTATTGGATCCCCAAAACTGAACCAATTGCAGAACCGAGAAGCGCTGCCGGATCGCCCATCATTCCAAGCATTTGCTGCATTTCTTCAGGGGCATCTGCAAGCTGATTTTTAATCGATCGTGAAATCGCGGCAGTGATATGTGCGCCTACTGGATCCATCAGACGTTTGAAAGTAGGTAATGAATGAGCGATCCAGTCGAGCCGATTCCATGCCATATTAGTGCCGGTGACGGGTCCAAATTCGGTTGCGGCATCAAGCCAGAGTGAAGCAGTACGCAGCGCATTGCGAGCTTCGTCAGCTGTTGCGTTTGAAAGTGAATCCAGGTTTTTCTGGACTACCGTCTGCCGTGCAACTTCCTCTGCGATTTTCCAATTTACGGGGCCTTTGCCGTCAGCACCAAGCATCGACTGAATTTGCTGTGAAATTACCGTGAAATTTTCGCCGGTAAAAATATGCGGCATTCCTTGGATCGAATCCATCCCCGGGAGAAAAGGCATTCCGGGCAGACCGAACGGGGAAGCAGCAGAATTTAATCCTTTATCACGCATTGCGGAAATGATTTCCGCAGCAGCTTTATCGCCAAGAATTGAGCGTAAAGTTTGCTCTAATTCAGCGAAATCGCCTTCGTCATCATTTCTTTGTGCACCATTTTGCGCTTCACTCATCGAATCCTCCTGCATTATTTATCATTAGCGTATCGGGTTGTGTGAATCTGCCACAATCTGAAGTCTAATGTGCCCACAGTTTAGCACTTAGCGAATCTTCCCGACTGCATCATGTGTAGCGATACATAGTTTGGAGTGATGCGATGTATTCTTATGCTCAGTTTGGAAAATTGGTTTAGATGGATCGCTTCTGCATGAATGTGCGAAGCGCGATGCAGTGAACTATGGCTGCCCTATAGTTTCATGCTGCAGCGGATCAGTGAGGAGCAGGAATGTTTTTCCGCAGACGGCGTTTTGCGCCAGAAGATTCACGTGATTTTAGAAAGCCGCAACCTGCGTCGAATAATTTGCTGCAAACTTGCGATATTCCAGACTCAGAAAAGGATTTTGCGGTGTCTGTGGAAGAAAATGCACAATTTGCGGTGTCGGTATCGGAAGTTAAGGCTGGAGTAGGGAAAACACATCCGGTATCGCTCCGTACACTGGCTTGCTCACACACTGGGCGCACGATTCTGGCTGGAATTTGCTTTTGTATTTTCGTGTTGCTTGCAATGTTCTTGCCTTCGAGTTTTTTAGTGCAGACGGCGGGACCGGCAATTAATGTTAATTCAGATATTGACGGGAAACCGATTGTGCAGATCAGTGGTGTGCCAACCGAGCCAAGCGAGACGAAGCTGTTCATGACTACCGTCTCGGCCTGGGGTGCACCAACTCAAGGTGTGCCAGGAGCGCAAGCCTTAGCGGCGCTACTGAAGGGCGATTGGCAGCTGATTCCATTACGTGCATTTTATCCGCCCGAAGTCAGTGCGGATGAAGTAGCAGCGCAAAATAATCAACTAATGGCTAATTCGCAGGATTCTGCGGCACTCCTTGCCTTTGAACTTGCTGGTTTTGCGGTGCAGATGGATGTCACTGTGGTGGGCGTGGATCAGAAAAAACCGTCAGGAAAAGTACTCCAGCCGGGGGATGTGATTCGGGCGATCGGTGTAAACTCGGGGCATGCGACGGTAACTGATGCGAAGCTCACGCCAATAAAATCGCATTATGAGCTTGCGCAGATACTTGACCGGACACCTCCTAAGAGCAGGGTCAAACTGGAAATTGAGCGTGCAGGAGAGCGTAAAATAGTTGAATTTGCGACGCTTCCATATCCTCCTGATAATACCGGTTGGGTGCATCCTGGTTCGCTTCTCGGTGTGGCGATCACCGTCGAAAATGTGAAGATTCCGGGGAAAGTTGAGTACATTGTAGAAGGCATTGGCGGACCAAGCGCAGGAAATATGTTCACGCTTGCATTGTACGATCTGCTCACCCCTGGAAGTTTGGGCGGAAAAGCAAAAATTGCTGGCACCGGCACTGTTGCCTGGGATGGTGATGTTGGGCCGATTGGCGGGATCGTGCATAAGCTACGTGGAGCTGCGAAAGCAGGAGCTACGGATTTTCTCGCGCCCGCAGAAAATTGTGGGGAAACTATTGGTATGGAACCGCGCGGATTAAACATCTGGGCAGTCCGTTCTACAGATGAATCAATCAAAGTAGTGAAAGCAATCGCTGCAGGCGATACTGCCGGGTTACGAACATGTAAAGACGTGGCTGGTGCATCTTAAGGCAGCAGCAAATGCCGTGACGCAAGCTGCGAAATAATTATTTGCCGGGCAGAAGGAGATCGCTCATCGGCGGAAGCTTGCCGGTTACTTTTCAGGGTTCTCCGCTTCAGGTAGCTGCGTAAAAGTAACTTCAAGAGCAGCACAAAGACCTGAAAGCAGCTCAGCGCCGGAAAGTACTAATTCATCCCGATCGTGATCACGCATCCGCAACGCGCCCCAGGTAGCGCCATCGCGCATCAACGCGGCAACCATGCGCACATCTTGCCGTTGGGGGTGGGCTTGCAGGATTTTCATTGCTGCCTGCTCATCAGTTGGCAGTTCAACTTCGGCTGAGGGTGGTAAAATTACACGTTCTACACTGATCGCCACTCCGTCTACATCTGCTGGCCAATAAATCTGACCGAGTAATTCTGTAATTGAATCTGCAGCAGGCAGACCTTCTTGTTCTACGGAAAAGAGCGTGTGCGCTGTAGCTAGGTGTGTGGCTGCGAGATTCTCGTCTGCGCTCAGCTCTTTTGCTAATTCCGGATTTGCCGCGAGGGCTTTTTGCACGTTGACTAAGGCAAAGATCCGGATTGGCGCATCCCAACCAGCTTTTGCTACATATTGCTCGATTTCAATTGTGGCATCACGTAAGGCTTGTGTCTGCGGGGAGAGGGCGGGATCATTTGAATCATTCATACTGATTATTTTCGCATATTTTTGGGTCTTTTGAGATTTTCTATTTTTCGATTTCAGCCGCTCTCGCCTGTATCGCGCGGCATGTCAGTAATCGTTTTCACCTGGTTATTTGAGGCAAACCAATGACAGCGACACTTTGGATGGCGCGTGAGCGGCATCAATTGTGGAAGTTCGGGAATGGGTGGAATCTTCCAAGCTTTTGCAAAGAGCGTGCAGTGATTGTCAGGATTTTCTGCTGTTTTGCGCACTTGATCACGGGAGCGTGCAGAATTTGCGAAATTGTAGGTGTCAAGATATTCAAGGGCAGCGCGGAAGAGGAAGCTGGCTGCTAATTTTGCGCTCGCCAGTGGGATTGGGAGTCGTTTCAAGGCGGCCGCTTGCGGTGCTAATGCGGCCCAATTTTCGTCGATATCTTGACGGTAGTATGCCAAGCACATTCCGCACGGGCCTATTTGTGGGATCAGAAAAGGACCGGCAGTGATATCAATTTCGCCGATGGTTGCGACCAGTACTGGGATTTGCGCACCAAGATATCTATTTATCAGGAGCGGATCTATGCCGTGGTGGCCGGTGATAATTGCAAGATGTGTTAGGGAGCGTTGCGGAAAATCGCTTTGCAAACTTGATTCTGTCAGTGAAACTGTTTGCATTTGCGGCAAATTTGCGCGCAGATAGCTGGCTAATGCAAGATTTTTCCGCATTCCGAGGCATTCATTCTGAAAGATCGGATGGGAGAGCGGACCTGAGATCGAAGTGTCGAGAAGCGTGAAATTTCTGACGCCAGCTGCTGCTAAAGAGAGAGTGATCTCTGTGCTGATCCAATCTAATTTCGGGATCGTGATCTGCATCTGCTGCCGTGAGTGTGGCAGATGCCCATAAATTCGCCAGTGTGCTTGATATTCGGGGAATAGTAGCGGGTGCTGTTGATCGGGAATTGCTGGCTCAATGAAGGATAAATGGTGCAGCCATTTCTGGATTTGATGCAAACGATTTTCACTCACGTCATTTTTCTTTGCAAACAGGGCCAGTTCGGCTTGGGTGCGTGTATGTACTAGAGCTTCGATCAATCTGATTTCTGATTTGGAAAATCCGATTAAACACTGAGCTATTCGCGGATCGATACCGATTTGTGCATGGCTCAGGCTGCTCCAATAAATGCCGAGTCCCGAATTTAATTGCATTTTTGCCCTTTCTGCGCGGCACGGATTTTTAGTGCGGCTGATTCTTTGTTGCGAAGAATTCTGTTAGCCTGATGCGAAATTGGCTGGGATGTTTTCTCTTCGATGCAAACATCATGAAATTAACACCGCGTGCAATTGGAGCGTAGCGAAAATCCACAGTTGTGGATCTTAGCTACGCATCTAGAGCGGAATAGGTATTCTGAAAGATTTCTCTTTGCAGCTGAGCGCGCGATGTGGGTTTGCGGTGCTAGATTACGGATTCAAATTTCAACGCACAAATGATTTGTGGGTATTTTGCTTGGTCGGGATTCGCTTTCAGCTGGCAAAATCTGCTGTGATGCTTGGCATCTGATAGCCTTTTGCTAAACGAATTGCATCTTGAATTGATCAACCAAAGGAGGTCAGGAGATTGGGTACTGCTGATAAATCACATTCGTCTGCAAAACCAAATCCTTCAGGAAAAGGTAAGAAAAATAGCCAAAAGTTGCAAAAAGGCGGATTAAAAGGTGGCGCCTTTGGCATCATGCTAGGCGTGCTCGCCATTATTTTGATGTTCCTGGTGCTCTTTTCCCGCTTCTGGACAGAACTGAAATGGTTTGAACAAATTCAGGCAGTACGGGTTTTCTGGACCCATTACGGGGCATTCCTCGGAATTGCTGCAATCGGAATCGTCACGCTCTTCTGTATTCTTGCGGTTTCGGTATTAATTGCTTTCAGCGGGAAGACGGCTGCTGGTAAAGCCAATTTGCGCAATACTAAGCCGAAGCGGAAAGATGCAGACGATAAGCCGTCTGCATCGAAAGTGCATGAAGCGAAAATCGATGATGCCGATTCGATCTTCGCTAATCTCAGTGCACAATTTCAAAGTCAGTTCAGTGCTGCTGCTCCGAATCGTCCAAAGATGCCACACAAGAGTGGTGAGAGTACTTTCAGCCGCGCATTTATCTGGATCGGGATCTCCGTTTTGAGCATCTTTTTTGGTGGTCAGCTTGGATTGAAATGGCGTGAGCTCTTACTTTGGTTTAATTCCACTCCTTTCGGGGAAATTGACCCAGAATTTGGGAAAGATGTGTCCTTTTATGTGTTCACTTTGCCAGTACTTCATGAAGTGATTTATTTTGTATTCATTGCGCTTGCGCTATCTTTGGTAGTTGCCGTGGTTGGATACTGGTCAAAAGAAGATATTGATTTTAGAAAAGGTAAATTGCGGGTGAGTCGGCGTGCCGCGATCCATACCGGGATCCTTGCCGCTTTGTTTACAGTGGCTGTGGGTGCGCAATTCTGGCTTGCACGCTATGATCTTTTGCTCGGCAATAATTCCCGTTTTGCAGGAGCAAGCTTTACCGATATTAATGCTGCAAAGCCGGGCTTAACGATCTTGACGATTTCCGTTTTGTTGGTTGCGGCGCTATTTGTTTATGCCGCATTCCGCAATTCGTGGAAGCCGGCAGTGGTTGGTGTGGCGGCTACTGTTGCCGCAAATCTTGTGCTTACTGGGCTATATCCGTTCCTAGTGCAGAATTTCCAAGTTGATCCGAATGCGGCTGAACTTGAGTCTGAGTATATTCAGCGTAATATCAATGCAACCCGCAAGGCGTATGGCATTGATGAGGTTGAAACTCAGCAGTACGCGGCACGGACTGAAGCTCAGAGCGGGCAGTTGCGCCAGGATTCCGAGACGGCAGCGCAGATTCGTCTGCTTGATCCATCGATCGTTTCACCATCATTTAATCAATTGCAGCAAAACCGGCAGTATTATCAGTTCACTGATCGGCTTTCTGTAGATCGTTATGAAATTGACGGGCGAATGCGTGATACTGTGATCGCGATGCGTGAATTGAACCTGGATGGTCTGGACGATTCACGGCGTTCATGGGTGAATGATCATACCGTCTACACGCATGGTTTCGGGGTGGTAGCGGCTTATGGTAATACCGTCACGACAAAGGGCGATCCGGCTTTCTGGGAGTCTGGTATCCCGAGTTCTGGCGAGATGGGTGAATATGAGCCGCGGATTTATTTCGGGCAAAATTCGCCATCATATTCCATCGTGGGGGCACCGCAGACGGCCGAACCGTGGGAGCTTGATTATCCAGATGATAAGGCGCCAAATGGGCAGGTGAATACCACTTATCAGGGAGACGGTGGACCAAAGATTTCGAATGTTTTCGCGAAGCTGATGTATGCGATCAAGTTCCGCTCCACAGAATTGTTCTTCTCTGATCGTGTTACTACAAGTTCTCAGATTCTTTTTGACCGTGATCCGCATCAGCGTGTAGCAAAGGTTGCACCTTATCTCACATTGGATTCAAAGGCTGTGCCAGCAGTAGTTGATCTTGATGATGACCCTGCTACACCGAAGGAGTTAGTGTGGATCATTGATGGTTACACCACCTCGAATAATTACCCATACTCTGCGCGTGAGACACTGCAAGAAGCCACTGCGGATTCACTTTCGGGTGGTATTCGCGGCGGGCGGAGCTTAAACGCGCCAAAGCAGATCAACTATATTCGGAATTCGGTGAAAGCGATTGTGAATGCTTATGACGGTTCCGTGACGTTATTCCAGTGGGATCGGGAAGATCCGATTATTAATGCGTGGAAGAAGATTTTCCCTGGGCAGGTAACTGAACTTGCGAAAATGCCGGGAGATTTGATTGCGCACGTGCGTTATCCTGAGGATCTATTCAAAGTGCAGCGCACTTTGCTGGCGCGCTACCACGTGCAGGATGCGAAGTCTTTCTACTCTGGTGGTGATTTCTGGCAGGTTCCGACCGATCCAAACTCGGGTAGTAAGGAAAAGGAAAATGCGCCAGCGCAGCCTCCGTATTACATGACTTTGCAAATGCCAGGGCAAGAGCAGGCGTCATTCTCGCTTACTACGTCGTATATTCCTGGTGGAAATACCAAGCGTAATGTGATGACGGGCTTCTTGGCGGCAGATTCTAATGCTGGTTCACAAACTGGAAAGATTTCTGATTCGTATGGGAAACTACGGCTTCTTGAGACTCCACGTGATCTGACGGTTGAAGGACCGGGTCAGGCTAAGAATACGATGTTGGCAAATCCGGATGTCTCGCAGGCGCTGAACTTGCTGCGTCAAGGCGGTACGAATACGCGTGAAGGAAATTTGCTTTCCTTGCCAATTGGCGGCGGGTTGCTTTATGTACAGCCAATTTATGTGCAGGCTGCTACTGGTACGCAGTATCCGACATTGCAATATGTGCTGGCACTTTTCGGAGATAAGGTTGGATTCGCACCGACGCTTGATCAGGCACTTGATAAAGTCTTTGGCGGCGACTCTGGAGTGCAAGCTGGCGATGCGGCGATAGCGGGAGATAAGGAAGCTCCGATCAATGCGGATGCTGGCGGTGCAGCTGATACTGGCAGCTCTGGGGCAGTGAAGGCTCCAAATAGTGCCGGAAGTGATGCGGGCGATCAGGGAACTGCTACTCCTGCGGCTCCTGCTGTGCCGGCTCCTGCTGGCGGGAATTCTTCACTTGATGTGGCGTTGCGGAATGCTGAGGCTGCTATTTCTGAGAGTGAAGCTGCGAGAAAGACTGGTGATTGGGCTGCGTATGGAAAAGCGCAGGAGAAGTTAGCGCAGGCAATTAAGGATGCGGTAGCAGCTCAGCGTGGGAAGTAAGGGGTGAGCTCTGAGATGTGTATTCCTCACGTGTTGCGGTTGTGCAAAATATGATAAACGCAGCACGTGAGGAAAGGCACCACGAGCTGTCTTGCATTTCGCTGAGGAATACCATTAAAGTAATAGAGCCGACGCGGAGTGGAGCAGTTCGGTAGCTCGCCGGGCTCATAACCCGGAGGTCGCAGGTTCAAATCCTGTCTCCGCAACTGATACAAGATCCCTGGACTCGTAAGAGTTCGGGGATTTTGCTTTTTCAAAAGCAACCGACTCATTCGGTAAGAGATCTTCAATGTCGAGATCGAGAAACGCAGCAGTTTTCACAAGGTCAGTGACCGACCAACCTGTTCTGCCTGAAATTTTAAGAGAAATAGCACTGCGCGTAATTCCAAGGGTGTCAGCAAGTTGCATTTGCATCAGCCCGCGCCGTCGAAGCCAGAGGCTAACTCGCTCGCTAATGATTTGATCAACTGTCATTGTTTGAATGAAATTATCTGTAATAATCATGTCTATATTATATAATATAGTTTAGTTAAAATCAATTAGCTGAGATTGACAAATATTCATCACCGATAATATTCTCTTAATTAGTTGAGTAAAACTAAACGAATTGAGAGATATTGAATATGTCTGAATTAATTTCCTCTGCTGAGGCTGCTGCAATTTTGCCTGAGACTTCTACACAGTCTTTGCTGCGGTGGGCGCGTGAAGGAAAGATTCCTTCTGTCCGTTTGCCTTCTGGCAGGCGGTTTTTTCGGCGTGAAGATATTGAAAAACTACTCGCCCCGTTTCAGCCGTCTGTATCTGATTCTTTTGGCTCTTTTTCTGATGTGCCTTTTCCTGGCATGGAAGAGTGTGATGCGTGATGGCTAGTGGTACGTTGAAAACTTTGATTGCGCCTGATCGTGATCCGGTGACGATTGAGGGTAAGCCTTGTTGTGCTAATGGGCATCCTTGGCAGTCTCGTACTACTCGTTGGCGGTATCGGGTTCGTGATGGTCGGCATGGTTCGGGTTGGGAGCGTGATTGTCTTGTTTGTAAGCGTATGGCGGATAAGGCTCGTGCATCTAATTTTGCTGGTCGAAATCAGCAATTGATTGTGGACGTGACTAAGACTGGCACGGCGTGGCATACGCGGTTTTAGGGTGGTTCGGGGTTATGGAAACGTTGAGTTTATCTGTGTTTAAGCAGCTTTTAAGGCAGGCTGAGGAAAAGTCTGAAGGGGATTTGCCTGTGCTTGTTCGTTTGCCTGATGGTGAGCATGGTTGCGTGTCTGGAATGCGTCCGTTATTGATTTTGAATTCTGATGGTGACGGTGATTTGAAGGAAGTTGGGTTGCCGTCAGCGCTTATTGCGTTAGTGGTTGAGTGTGTGCGTGTGGAGGGTGGGGGTTTGTAGTGTCTTGGCGTGCGTCTGCTTGGTGTTTGGATCAGGTGAAGGGTGTTGGTGCGAATGCGAAGTTGGTGTTGTTGGCTTTGTGTGAGTTTGCTAATGATGAGAATGTTACTTGGCGGTCGCAGGAAGAGATTGCTGTGCGTAGTGAGTGTGAGGTGCGGACAGTTAAAAAGCATTTGAAAGCTTTGGAAGGTTGGGGGTTGATTTCTCGGAAAGGGATTTACCGGTGGTGTGATTCTGATTCTGAGGTGTGTATGGCTCGCTCGCCTCATAAGCATCGGTCTGGCACGGTTTATCGGGTGCATCTTGAGATTGGGGATTTTGTTGCTCCAGATCATGTAGTAGTGCCAGATTCAGATTCAGTTTCTGTTGGTTCTGTGGATAAGTCCATAGGTGCAAATATTGCACTTGTGGAGAAAACCGCGTCAGAAAGCCAAAAAGTCCATAGGTGCAATATTTGCACTTGTGAGGGTGGGGATGGTTCCACAGGTGCAAATTTAGGTATTCCACAGGTGCAAGAGCGTGCACCTATATGTAACAGTAAACCTCCAAGAATATCCTCCAACCATTCCAGGGAAGCCTTAGCTTGTGGAAAAAGTGATTCTTCTGGTGTGGCATGGCATGGTGGGATCGGGTCTGAGGATCAAGTTTTGCTGCAAGAGTGTATTCCGCCGGATTATCTTTCGGTTCTTGGTGAGAGTGCGGCGAAAGTGTGCTTGGAAGTTTTACGGGTTGGGATTGGTCAAGGTTGGGAGCCGAGCCAGATTCGATTAAAACTTGCAGCTCAGCCTTTGCCGGTGGATTTAGCTAATGGGGGCGGGTTGGTGATTTACCGTGTGCGTGATGCGCTTGCGGTAAAGCCGGTGCCGGTTTCTGGTAGGCGAGAGCGTTCGCCTGGTGAAGTATTTGACCTGGTGAACTCGATTCTTGAGGGTAGGTCTAGTCTGCCGTGGCAAAAGCAGTGTTTGGTGGTGAATGGGTTTTTGAATAATTTTCCGCGTGCTGATGCGGGTTTGGTGTCTCGTGCTGATAGGTGGCTTTCAAAGCAGCTTTCATCAGATTCTGCAAATTCTGATTCGTTGGATGGGAAGGTTTTATTGTGAGTGGAAATCTTGTTTCGTTTGTTCCAAGGTGTGTGTCTCTTCCGATCGAGTTATGGCAGCGTCAGGAGCTTACGTATGTGGAGTTAGGTATTTTAGTTATTCTTCTTTCTGGTGATTTAGAAGATGGTGGATATAGGTCTTTGGCTAGGCGTAGCGGTGCTGGTGAGAAAGCTTGCCGTGCGGCGCTGCGTCGTCTTGAGCGGGCTGGGCTAGTGTATCGGTTCTTGATGGTGAAAGACGGGAAGAAGCATTCGGTGATGGTTTCTTCGCCTTTTCCTGTAAGTGTAGATCAAGCATGTGAAAAGCTGCTGCAAGCCAGGGAAGGGGATGTTGTTTCTTGCTTATCGCACCCATCTTTTTCAAAAAGCAAGGAAATATCTGGGGAAGCCTGTGATAAAACGGGTATAGAGCCGAGTATGGCTTGATTAGTCTTCCGGTCAGGAGCTGTTTTTCAAGATACTCCCCAGATAGACACTCCATATCCATAAATCCGGTTCCTGATCGGGATTAGAAATAAATCAAAAAATTTCACTTAAGAGAAAGCGACAAGAAAATGAACAAATTAATGAATATGTCTAAAAAGGCTAAGATCCTTGCCGGTGGTGGTCTTATCGGTTTGTGTGCTTTGATAGTGGGAATATCTTTTTGGGTCTGGTCAAATTCAGATGTGCGTGTAGAGGATTCGTCTAAGGGATATAAGCAAGTGGTGAAGTCTTCAGATGAAGATATTGAGCCAAGCTCGGTTAAGCCTGCTGCTCCGGTAACGCCTGCGCCTAAGCCTGATCAGCCGGTTAAGCCTTCTGTTCCTGCTAAAAAGTCTCCGGCAGTGCCTTCAGCAAAGCCTGTGCAGCCGGTTAAGCCTGCACAGCCAGCTCCGGTAGCGCCTGCTCAGCCTGCGCAACCGGTTAAACCTGCACAGCCAGCTAAGCCTGCTAAGCCGAGTGCAGATCAGTCTTCGATTGTGCCGGGGTCAAAGGATCCAAGTGGTGGTACTTGGGTAGTAACCGGAGAAAAGGATCAGTGTTTTTCTGGGGTTTTAGGTTCTGATCCTGTTGAAGTTCCTTGCCCTTAAATAAATGGTCTTCGTAAATGTTTTTACGAAAAGTCAATCATGCAATATCCGATCTTAGGATTGGGTGAAGGAGAGTAATGAAAGAGAAATATTTTTTGAGACCTTGGCGTAATGCGTGGGTCTTCTTCTCAGTGCTAATGCTGTCGTGTACAGCTATTTTAGCGCCGATTGGGCAAGCACACGCTGCTGGAATTACAACGCAGCCGCCGCACACTAACCCGACTGGGGTTGGGATTGGTCTTATTGGGAATAAGGGTGCTTATAGTTTCTGGCTTGGTACGGAGGGTTCGTATCAGGGTTGGGCGCGGTATTGTATTCAGTGGCTGATGGCTGATCCTGGTAACGCTGAAGTAGTTAATGTTACTGATTTGAGTTCTTCTACGCCACGGTTGAGTGGCTATGAGCTGACTACCCCGCAAACCGCGTATCTTTTGGAAAAGTATAACAATACGCAAGACACTCTCACTGCTGCTGGTATTAGCTTTCTTGTCCATGCGAATTTTGAGGTTGATGGCAAGGTGAAGGCAGATAGAGCTGTGGCGGATATGGAGAAAAAAGTAAATACTCATGCCCCGCAAATTGCTGCAAAAGCTCTTGAGTTGCGTGCTGAAGCTATTAAGAGCGCCGCGATTGGCTATTCAAATTCCAGTGTAGATGGAGGAGGGAAACGCGAAGGGACAATTAGTGGTATTTATACTACTTACGATGATGGTTCACCGGCGATTAATGTGCCAGTAACAGTTAAACTCAATGGTCCAGCGATTATTACTGAATCTGGCACGAACACATGGTCTGGCGTGACCACTAATGCTCCAATTACCTTGCACTGGAAATCTACCGGAAACGGCAAAGTGACTTACAACGTTTCTTATGCGGGGACTCATAAGACTTTATCGCTTATTGACCATAATGGGAAGGTTCAAAAAACAATTACCCGTAAAATCGCTGGTCCTGCAGATCCTGAAGTGCGCGAGGGAGAAGCATTTAATGTTATTTATGATTTTCAGCCGCTTGGTGTATCAAAAGCCGTTAGTCAAGAAGTAAATACGGATGGCACAATTTCTGATGTCCTTACCACTGGTGTTGATAAGGATTATGGGTCTGGGCAATGGCTCGAAGTTGGCGGTAACCCCGTAGAAGTTACCTATAAAGCTACCGCGTATTGGGCTGGTCGGGTAAAGCCTGCCACGGCGGATAGTGTGCCTGCTGGAGCAGAAAAACTAGGCGAAGTCAAAGTAAAAGCAAGTGGTGAAGGTCAAAACCTCACCGCTAAGCTAAAAACCACCAAACGCGGATATATTACCTGGGTCTGGGAAGTAATCAAAGCTGAACAAGGCGCTAACAGCGATTACGTGCATGCAAACTGGAAGGATAAGTATGGGTTAGATGCTGAGACTTCGCGTGAGAATTTCCCGTTCCGTCCAATGGGTGTGTCTAAGGCTCATTCGGTTGAGGTGAATACGGATGGTAAGGTTCGGGATTCTTTGACCACGATGGTTGATAAGGCTTTCCGTGATGGTGAGTGGACGCGGCTTGGTGATGGTTCGTTTGATGCTGGCGATTATGTTCCTGTGACTTATCGTGCGACTGCTTATTGGGCTGGTCGGGTTAAGCCTAAGACGGTGGATGCTGTGCCTGAGGGTGCGGTGAAGCTTGGCGAGGTTTTGGTTACTGGGAATAAGCCTGGGCAGGTTTTGAATGCTGAGGTTAATGTGACCAAGCGTGGCTGGGTGACTTGGGTTTGGGAAGTGCGTGAGGCTGACCAGGCTAAAGAGTATGCGAAGTGGATTGATTCTGGCTGGAAGGATAAGTATGGGTTAGATGCTGAGACTTCGCGTGAGAATTTTCCTTTCCGTCCAATGGGTGTGTCTAAGGCTCATTCGGTTGAGGTGAATACGGATGGTAAGGTTCGGGATTCTTTGACCACGATGGTTGATAAGGCTTTCCGTGATGGTGAGTGGACGCGGCTTGGTGATGGTTCGTTTGATGCTGGCGATTATGTGCCTGTGACTTATCGTGCGACTGCTTATTGGGCTGGTCGTGTTAAGCCTAAGACTTCGGATAGTGTGCCTGAGGGTGCGGTGAAGCTTGGCGAGGTTTTGGTTACTGCTTCTAAGCCTGGGCAGGTTTTGAATGCTGAGGTTAATGTGACCAAGCGTGGCTGGGTGACTTGGGTTTGGGAAGTGCGTGAGGCTGACCAGGCTAAAGAGTATGCGAAGTGGATTGATTCTGGCTGGAAGGATAAGTATGGGTTAGATGCTGAGACTTCGCGTGAGAATTTTCCTTTCCGTCCAATGGGTGTGTCTAAGGCTCATTCGGTTGAGGTGAATACGGATGGTAAGGTTCGGGATTCTTTGACCACGATGGTTGATAAGGCTTTCCGTGATGGTGAGTGGACGCGGCTTGGTGATGGTTCGTTTGATGCGGGTGAGTATGTTCCTGTGACTTATCGTGCGACTGCTTATTGGGCTGGTCGGGTTAAGCCTAAGACTTCGGATAGTGTGCCTGAGGGTGCGGTGAAGCTTGGCGAGGTTTTGGTTACTGCTTCTAAGCCTGGGCAGGTTTTGAATGCTGAGGTTAATGTGACCAAGCGTGGCTGGGTGACTTGGGTTTGGGAAGTGCGTGAGGCTGACCAGGCTAAAGAGTATGCGAAGTGGATTGATTCTGGCTGGAAGGATAAGTATGGGTTGGATGCTGAGACTTCGCGTGAGAATTTTCCTTTCCGTCCAATGGGTGTGTCTAAGGCTCATTCGGTTGAGGTGAATACGGATGGTAAGGTTCGGGATTCTTTGACCACGATGGTTGATAAGGCTTTCCGTGATGGTGAGTGGACGCGGCTTGGTGATGGTTCGTTTGATGCGGGTGAGTATGTTCCTGTGACTTATCGTGCGACTGCTTATTGGGCTGGTCGGGTTAAGCCTAAGACTTCGGATAGTGTGCCTGAGGGTGCGGTGAAGCTTGGCGAGGTTTTGGTTACTGCTTCTAAGCCTGGGCAGGTTTTGAATGCTGAGGTTAATGTGACCAAGCGTGGCTGGGTGACTTGGGTTTGGGAAGTGCGTGAGGCTGACCAGGCTAAAGAGTATGCGAAGTGGATTGATTCTGGCTGGAAGGATAAGTATGGGTTGGATGCTGAGACTTCGCGTGAGAATTTTCCTTTCCGTCCAATGGGTGTGTCTAAGGCTCATTCGGTTGAGGTGAATACGGATGGTAAGGTTCGGGATTCTTTGACCACGATGGTTGATAAGGCTTTCCGTGATGGTGAGTGGACGCGGCTTGGTGATGGTTCGTTTGATGCGGGTGAGTATGTTCCTGTGACTTATCGTGCGACTGCTTATTGGGCTGGTCGGGTTAAGCCTAAGACGGTGGATGCTGTGCCTGAGGGTGCGGTGAAGCTTGGCGAGGTTTTGGTTACTGGGAATAAGCCTGGGCAGGTTTTGAATGCTGAGGTTAATGTGACCAAGCGTGGCTGGGTGACTTGGGTTTGGGAAGTGCGTGAGGCTGACCAGGCTAAAGAGTATGCGAAGTGGATTGATTCTGGCTGGAAGGATAAGTATGGGTTAGATGCTGAGACTTCGCGTGAGAATTTCCCGTTCCGTCCAATGGGCGTGTCTAATGTTGTAAGCGCGAAAGTGGTTGATGGGCAGGATTTGACTGATACTTTTACTGCGTCTGCTGATCCAAGGTTCCGTGATGGTGAGTGGACGCGGCTTGGTGATGGTTCGTTTGATGCGGGTGAGTATGTTCCTGTGACTTATCGTGCGAGCGTGTATTTCCATTCACCTTCTATGCTGCCAGAAGAATCTAAAGCGGCACCTGATAAGGCTGAGTTAATAAAATCTATGACGGTTACTGCTTCTAAGCCTGGGCAGGTTCTTAAGGTTAATGCTGGTGGCGCGCCGAAAGATGGTTTTTATACTTGGGTTTGGGAAGTGCGTGAGGCTGACCAGGCTAAAGAGTATGTGAAGTGGATTGATTCTGGCTGGATTGATGGCTATGGGATTCCTGAAGAGACGACATCGGCTAGATATGAGGCTGTGATTGATTCGGCGTTATCAGTGCGTGATACGAAATCTGGCACTTATTTTGTAGATGATGTGTGGGTTAAGGGTATGCCTGTGAATCATCCTGATTTTGCTGGTGGTGCCGGTTTTAAGGCTGATGTGAAAGTTATTGAGCATTCTATTCTTTTCTTCCCTCACGGGGTGGAAGTGGTAGAGGAAAATATTTCGCAGGCGGTAAAGATTGGGAACACGGTAAGTATTCCGGCTAAGAATGGTTTTTATCCGTCCATTGGGGATACTTCATGGCTGGCAAAAATTGATAAGGCTGGGAAGCTGGTTCCTGGTACCTATGTTTTTGTTTCATCTTTTGCTGGTGATGATCGGGTAAAGTCGCTTACTACTTCGGTAGAAGATAAGGCTGAGCAATTCACGGTGAAGCCTGAGCCTAGTGTGCATACGACTTTAATGTATGACAACACTCGTGGGAAGGTTCCTGGGTTTGGTGTACGTAAGCTGGTTGACGTGGTGACTTACACGAATCTTGAAGTAGGGAAGCCGTATTCGGTTGATGGTGAGCTGGTTGATAAGGCTACTGGGAAGCCGTTATTGAATGGTGAGGGTAAGCCGATCGTGTCGAAAGCAGAGTTTAAGGCTGAGAGCGTGAACGGTTCCGTGGAAGTCGTCTTTGAGGTTGATGCAGGCTTGTTTGCTGGAAAGACTACTGTGGCTTTTGAAACTTTGAAGTCTGATGGGCGTGAAATCGCGGTTCATGCTGATATTAATGATGAAAATCAGACGATTGGTTTCGAGCCAGGTTCAAAGCTTAAGACTACGGCAAGAGATGTGGCTGATGAGGATAAAGAGATTAAACCCGAGGCTAATCAAACAATTGTGGATCGTGTTTGTGATGTGAATAAGCAATTAAAGCCGGGGGTGGCATATGAGATCGTAACTAGCCTCGTCTTTGATGATGGCAAGCCTGTGTTAGATGCGAATGGTAAGCCTGTTGTGGTTAAAAGCAAGTTTATTCCAAAGAGCAGTGATGATTGCGCAACCGTCGAAATCAGTTTTGATGCTACCGGGTTTGAGGGTAGGAAAATTGTGGTATTTGAAGATGTTTTGTATAACGGGCAAACGGTTTCAGTGCATCATGATTTGAAAGATGAAGATCAAACGGTAACCGTGTTCAAGCCTTTTATCCCTGACCTTGTGAAAACTGGTGCGGCAGGCATGGTTGTTTTGGCAACTATTGCTGCTTCAGCATTTATTACTGGGTTTGTAATGCTTCGTTCTCGTAAGAAGGGGACGAATAGAGAAAGAGAAGAAGATGATTTATTTCCTAAAGCTATTTAGTCGCTTTCAGCTTTTGGGTAGATAAATCATCTCCTTCATCTGATATTTGCAAGGGCTGGAAAGTTTCAAGCTTGCCGGCGTTGGCTTTCCAGTCTTTGCTAGATTTCCGCATCTCGCGTGGAATCGAATTTTTGATACTCAATCACACGATTGGAAAGGAAATAGTCATGAAGCGAAAACTTATGACTGGAACAATTCTAACATTAACGCTGGCGTTGCCAGCAATGCCAGCGTTAGCGGTGGAAGAAGCACCTGCTAATACGAGTACATCTGTGGCGACACCGACTCCGGTAACGCCTGCGCCTAAGCCCGCGGTTCCGGCTCCGGTTAAGCCTGCGGATACTGTTCCGGTAACGCCTGCGCCTAAGCCTGCTGCTCCGGTAACGCCTGCGCAACCGGCAAAGCCTGCGCCTGCTAAAAAATCTCCTGTTGTGTCTAAGCCTGCGGATGCTGCTAAGCCTGCTCAGCCGGTTAAGCCTGTGGTTCCGGCTCCTGTTAAGTCTGCTCAGGTTTATGAAGATATTGAAGTGCCTGTGACTTCGGATAGTGCTCCGGCAGCGCCTTCGGCAAAGCCTGCTCAGCCGGTTAAGCCTGTGCAGTCTGGTGATGATCGGGTCAAGCCGCGAAAGAGTGTTGATACTTCTGTGCCACAGCTTGCAAAGACTGGTGCGAGTGTGCCTGGTGGTGTGGTGATTGCGGGAACGATTTTGACGCTTTTGGGTGCGTATTTTGTTGCTGCGATGCGTTTTGGTCGAAAGTATTTTGGCTAAATATTTGCTGTCCTTGTGGTGGCATATCCGTGTATGCGTGGGTGTGCCACCACAAGGAGTTTAAGTTTTTAAGTTTTAGAAGGCTGCTTTCAACCGTAAAAACGGGATTACCTTGTCTAAAAAATTAAGAAAAAATAAGGAAGTTCATTATGCAAGATTTTGGTGATGAAACTGGAGATATGGTGCTTCGTGCTTTGAGACGTGGTGCGAAATATTGTAGTGAATCCCTGTTTGACCATTACAAAAACCATAGTAAAACGAATTATGAAAACCATAGTAAAACGACTAAAACGAAAACGGTGCCGACTGGTGGCGCCGGTTTTAAGGCTGATGAGCGTTTATCGGGTTATATGTGTGTTCCGTTTGGCACTGTGGCTGATACAAGGCAGTTTCTCCAGATTTGTGAGAAACAGGGTGTTGCTGTTATTGGTTTACAGGATAAGAAACAGCATGGGTTTTTGCTGATTGATTCTATTGGGTATGGGAAGGTTGAGAAGCTGATTCCTGACTTTTTCTATGCTAACAAGATTGATTTGAATGATTTTTTTGATCGTACTGCCACGATTGCTCATATGAGTGAGCAGGATTTGATGAAAAATTTAAATGTTATTGATTGTGGATTGCAGCTTTCATCTTATAAAGAACGGGAATCTGCGAAAAATGTTGTTAATGATTTGACTGTGAACAAGACTGACACGATTGCGAAAATCGTTGCTGGTGCTTTATCGCAAGCGGATTCGATGGATGAGTTTCGTGACCTTCTTGCTGAAGATGGTGTTCGTATGGATACGAGCAAGGCGGGTGAAGCGCTTTTCACTAAAGATTTTCCTAATGATCAGGGAGAAATGCTTGCGTGGAATGTGCGTGGGGATACTCTCAAAGGTAAATATGGTACGGATGTGACCTTTGATGGGCTGGAAATGCGGTTTTCGGATGGTTCGCTCGATGCAAGAGGTGAAACCGCGGATATTAATCAAGGGATTGAATCCCATGATGGTATGGATACTAATACTTCTACGCTTCGAATAGAGCGAGAGCAGTCAGGGTCGGATGTCGCCCCGTCTGTTGTGCGAAAGAGTGCAGATAGAGCATCGTCCTCTCCGTATTCTCTTTCCTCAGAAGCAAAGGCTGCACGTGTGGCGGCTAAGCAGTTGTCTAAAGAGCGTGGTATTGAAGATAGGGTCACAGATATTTCTGACAAGATGAATCCCCAGCGTTAAGAAGGTGGAATTATGGGGAAATCATCGCAAAGCTCGAATCCTGAATTGAGTAGGAAGATGTTGGTATCTGCCGTCATCACTCTCATCAGTTCTGGTGGAGCGTTTTATTTTGGTAACCGTTATACTCAACAGCTTTTATCTTATGAGGGAAACATATTCAATCACGTGAGTGATGCTGCAGGCGGGATGTTTACTCTTATCCGCCAATTCCCGTTCCAGATTGATAAGAGATCTCCTTGTGTTTTAACCGGATTGGGTTTGTGTATTATCGTGTGGCTGATTTGGATGTATTACATTCAAAGTTTTGAAATTCTTCGGGTGGGCGAGGAAAGTGGCTCTGCTAGGTGGGGGACGAAAAAAGAAGGCAAAAAATTCTTAGACACTACGAATGAAGATAACAATCTGCTTTTTACGGAAAACTACGGTCTGGCTCTTTCTCGTCCTAAGTTTGATCAAGAATTGGATCGAAACTTGAATGTTCTTGTTGTTGGCGGTTCTGGTTCGGGTAAGACTTTTAACTATGTGACTCCGAATATTTGTCAGCTCAATTCGTCGTATTTTATTACTGATCCGAAAGGTACGCTCCTGAATGATGCAGGATTTCTTTTTACGGATAACGGGTATCGAGTTAAAGCTTTTAACTTGATTAACCTTGAAGACTCCATGCATTATAATCCGCTGAAATATGTAAAAACGGATACGGATATTCTCTCGTTTGTCAATTGTTACATTGTGAACACGAATGGGGATGGGAAAGCGGGTGATCCTTTTTGGGAAAACGCAGAGAAAATGCTGTACACGTCTCTTATTGCGCTGCTTCGTGATTGGTTCCCGAAAGAGGACTATAACCTCTCCAGTCTTCTTACGTTGTTGTCGTTGGCAGAAGCGAGTGAGAATGATGAGAACTTTAAGTCTCCGCTCGATTTGATTTTCAAGCAGATTGAAGATGGTAAACGATATATTGACACAGGGGCGGGCGCACTCCAATCGGCGGATGCTACTCCGGCTCAAGGCTTGTCTAGAAGTTTTACAAGTGGAAAAGCAAGAAGTTCTTTTTCGTGGGAACCTTCTTTGTTTATCAGAAACAGTGATGGTGTGAAACCAGCAGAAAAAGGTGGTTTATCCCCTGATGAAGATTTCGCGTTGATGAATTATAAGAACTTTAAGGTAGCTGCCGGGAAGACTCTTAAATCTATTATTATCTCTTGTAATGTTCGCCTTGCTCCTATTGCAACTGCTGGTGTGCGAGAACTTTTAACTAAAGACGAGATGGATTTAGATACGCTTGGAGACAAAGATTCCAAAAGCGTCATTTTCGGTATTTTATCAGATACCGATAAAACCCTATCCTTCCTTTTTGCCATTATGATGTGGCAGTGCATTGACCAGCTCTGTCGTAAAGCATTGAAAGATTATGGTGGACGACTGCCTAGGTCTGTTCATTTCATTTTCGATGAGTTTGCCAATATTGGCACGATTCCACAAATTGAAGAAACTATCGCGGTGACTCGTTCTCGAAATATTGGTATCACGATTATTTTGCAGTCAATGGCGCAGCTTGAATCGAAATATGACAAGAAAGCAAAGACGATTATTGACTGCTGTGATACCACCCTTTTTCTTGGCGGGAAATCTAACTCGACCAATAAGGAAATCTCGGAAATGATCGGTAAGCAAACCATCAGGCAAAAAACCTATGGTTCTTCGTCGGGTCAGTCTTCTAGTTCGTCTAAGAATACGCAGATTGGTAGCCGTGATCTTATTGATGCGGCAGAAATCGGGAAAATGAGCCGTAAAAAAGCAATCCTTTTGATTGCGGGCACCAATCCGCTTATGGATAAAAAATATGACCCCCGCACTCATCCTAGGTACGGGCATCTCGTGGATAAACGCAATCCTAATCGTCTTCATGATGAATCGTTTGATTTTGGTCGGTATGTGCGTGAAGGGAAAAGCTATCTTATTCAGCAATAAGTATATGGCATGTAAAAGAGAGCAAAAGAAAGGAGGTGTTTATGGAAGAAATTGTCCGGCTTGCTGTAAAACCGATTGCTTTTTTCGGAATGGCGGTCATTACGGTCGGACTGATTTATCTTGGACTTCAGTTAAGAGACGGATTAGCTGGCGGTGGCGGGGAAACGAGAAAAGCACTCGCTTTGATTGTTGCTGGTGGTGTAGTCGTCGGTTTCGCAAGCTTATATGGATTTACAAAATTATAAAAACAAGTTAAGGAGAAAATAATTATGTTAGCCAATGTTATGAACCTTTTGACAACTGGTATCACATTTCTGGGAGGAATTCTAATCGTTTTTGGTCTTATAAATCTGGGTATGACGATTAAAGATGGTATGCAAGGCGGTGGCGGTCAACTTTCTGGAGCTATTGCGATGATTGTTGGTGGAGCAATTGTGATCGGCGCTGCTGTCTATTTCGGTTCGTTAGATACTTCTTTTGCAGGCTAATAAGAAACGATGGTGCTGCGTTTATGTTATCGGTAACCGTGCATAAAGACATCGCCGAATATCAGCCCAAAGTGGTGGGGAAAATGACCATGCGCACCCTCATTTCCCTTGCGGGTGCGCTTGGGTCGTCTATCCTTGCGGGACTCTATATTTATTTTGTTCTCGGGTTGAATGTCGGTGAGTACACGATCATTATTTATGCTATTTCTCTGCCTTTTTGGCTGTGCGGGTTTTTTCGTCCGAAAGGAATGCCGTTTGAGAAGTTTGCGCCCTTGTGGGTAAAAGCAAAATTGAGCAATGATCGCATTTTTTACACCCCATCTTTTTATTTGGCTGGGGTATGCGAAACGCCGCATTCGCATTGTAAGAAGAAAGGAAATGTTTATGAAAAATACTATCGAAAAGAACGATCTCTTAAAGGAATTGAAGCCTACTCTCCTAGAGCACGGCGGGTTATCTCTTGACAATGCTGGAGAGGAACGCGACTCAGTGATGATTGATAATATTGATGAGTTTGTGCGTTCTTATAAAACGTCTGGTGATCATGATATTGATACTCAGGCGTTGGGTTCGATTGTTTTTCGTCCACAGATTGCTGGTGAAAAACTATCCCGTAAAGAGAAAAAATTGGCGAAGAAGGAACTGGCTCGTCAAAGGAAAGTCTCTCGTCAAAAATACGTATCTGTGAAATCACAGTTGAAAGATCGTGATAAGGAACTTTCTAATAAGACTGAAGAATTTCGTAGGAAACGGGAATGCGCGAAAAACGTCATAGACTATATTGGTTATAACGCCATGCATCAAGATGGTATTTGCGAGGTAGAAGAAGGTTTGTTTTCTGCTTCTATCGCCTTTGAAGATACCAGTTATCATTCTGTGCGTGATGAGCAGCAAAAAACGATGTTTTCAGGCTTAACCCGTTTGTATGACCAGTTTGGTGCTGATGCTCTTGTGCAAATGAGTGTTATTAATACTCCTTTATTGAAGGAAGAGGTTGGAAATAGGCGATTCTTCCAACCAGAAACACAGAACACTGCCGCTGCTAAAAATGATGCCGCTGTATTTAATGAAATTCTCAACGATAAAGTTTTAGAAGGTGTATCCAATATTCGTCGGCATCGTTATTTAACTTATACCGTCAATGCGGAAACAGCGGAAATTGCGACTAGGCAGCTTTCGCGTATTGAAACGGAAACTAGCAGGATTCTTTCTTCTATCGGTTCTAAAGCTCATTTAATGAATGGAACAGAGCGTTTATCTGTGATTCATTCCCTGCTTAATCCTTATAAGCCGTTCTATTTTGATTACCAAACCGATATTTCAGCACGGGCGATGCAGACTACAAAGGATTGTATCGCGCCAACACAAATTGATTTCAAGCCAGATGGTATTTTCAATGATTGTTTTAAGCTTGATAACGGTATTTATGGGCAAGTGCTTGTTATGAAAAAGTTCGGCTCTGAACTTTCCGACCGTGCCCTAGCAGATATTGTAGATTTGCCTATTCCTATGGCAGTGACCTGGTTTGTGCAGCCAATGGAAAAATCCAAAGCGATTAATTTTGTTCGTACTAGAAGTGCATGGATTGATAAAGAAATTATTGAAGAACAGCGTTCGGCTGTGAATAAAGGCTATGATTTTTCGATTCTCCCCCAAGAATTAAAATACTCGAAAGATGAGACGGAAGATGTTCTTGACCATCTGCAAAATAAAAATCAACGCCTTTATGTTTTTACAGGGTTGATTTATACGTATGCAGAATCTAAAGAAGCCTTGGATTCGCAAGTTCTGCGTATTATTTCCACAGCACGTCAAAATTCCATTGAAGTAGACACCTATGAATATAGGCAGCGTCGTGGACTTAATTCGATTCTTCCTCTTGGGCATAACTATGTGGAAATCAGTCGTATGTTCACTACTGCTCAGGTTGCTATCCTTGTGCCGTTTGCGACTCAGGAATTGGACGATCAAGGTGGAAACTATTACGGGCAGAACAAGCATTCGAAAAATCTTGTCATCTGTAACCGTAAGAAACTCACTAGCCCGATGGGATTTGTGTGCGGTAAAACCGGTTCAGGTAAAGGTATGTTTGTTAAAACTGAAATGACGGGAACTATTTTTGCCAATCCGACCGATGAAATCTTCATTATCGACCGTGCAGGTGAATACACGGGTATTACTGAGCGGTATGGGGGTGGTACCTATAGTTTCGGTGTTGGTACAAATACTTATCTTAACCCTTTCGATACTGTTTCGGTTGAGCATCTAGGAAGAAGTGAGCAGATAGCTTTCAAGATTGATGCCATGCTTGCTCAAGCTGGAGCATCTGCTGCTGAAGCGGGGCAAAACCTCTCAGAAGCTGACCAGTCCATTATTCAGCGTTGTGTGGAACTAGCATTTGACCGTGCAGTAGAAAGAGGCGATAATCTGCCGCCAACCTTGCAGGATTTCTACGATATTGCTAAAGAACAGCCAGAGCACCAAGCCCAAAACATTGCTTTACGCTATGAGCGGTTTGTTAAAGGAGCGATGGACTTTTTCAACCATCAATCCAACACGGACTTTAACAACCGGATCATTGATTTCAACTTGAAAGACTTGCCGGATTCAATGCTGGTCTTTGCGCTGATTAACGTGTGTGAAGCTGTGCGTAATCGTATGTATTTCAATGCCAAGCGAGGTGTGCGTACATGGCTATATGTGGAAGAAATGCAGTCGCTTTTTGCCTATCCGACCGTGCTCAACTATTTCTCGCGCTTCTCAAATGAGGGGCGAAAATTTGGTCTATTACTGACGGGTATTACGCAGAACGCGGTTGCCATGCTGAACAATGAAGCAGCCCAAAATATTGTTCTGAATGCAGACTTTTTGATGCTTTTAAAGCAGTCCCCGCTCGACCGGATGAGATGGGCAGAACTGTTAAACCTTTCCCAGCAGGAAGAAGAGTGCATTGATGAATCAGCTGAAGCAGGAGACGGACTACTGATCGCAGGAAATGCCCGGGTGCCTATCCGTGGAAAATTCCCGTCAGGGAATGTGCTCTATGAACTTTTCAGTACTAACCCGAATGAGAAAACCGTTACGGCAGACGTGGACAAAGCATCGGGTAGACACAAATAGAGCAGTTATAACAACGAAGAAAGGGTGGTATCTGAATATATGAAAGCAGAAAGCTTTGTAAAAACAGGCGAAGAGAAATATCAGGCAAGTGAAAGCTTGCTCTCGACTGAGAAGACGGATGCCATCAATTCAGGAATTGTCGAAGGTGGTGAAAGTTCATTATCACGCTCCTCACGGCACGGCTATTCCCCATCGGCACAACAATCACGCCACAAAGCTAAAGCCCGCAATGCTGATGTTATAAGGGATAGGAAGGATGCGGATCGTGTTGGTGGGGAAGAAAGCCACGGTGGTCATGAACAGAGTAATGTCCACGGTGGCTATGAACAGGGTAGTGGGCATATTGCTTCTGATAATAAAGTCTCGCAAAAATTCAGTAGTAAACATGCACTGAAAAAATCTCTGGATGGATCCTTTGCGCAAACCATGCGCAAAGGTGTTCATAAAGCTTTAGATGACAGCGAATTGGAAGGTATTGATGATGCCTACTATCGGGGTAAGCGAGCCTACCATGCGCCACGAACCTTCAAAAGCGCGGTACACACGGGAAAAACTGTTCTTGCTAAAGTAGCAGGTAAACAATCAGCTACAAAAACAGCAGCCAGTGCAACCAGTGCAACGCAAAATCAGGTACGTGCGCAAGCGCATCGCTATTTTAAAAAGAGTGTTTACAAACAGGCTGCTACTCAAAATATAACGCGGCAGTTTGCGGTAAAAAAGATGTTTTTCCCAGGTGTGAAAGCAGGTATGGGGAAGCTGGTATTTATTGCATCGCCAGTGTTTATCGGGATTATTTTAGCTTTTTTAAGTGCTTTGCTTTTAGTTGCGGCAATAAGTAATCCCAGTAATGAAGAATATGGTTCTGGTTCGTTTGGGCAGCTTTCTGGTGTGCAGTTGGAAGTTGCTCAAGCATTGCGGGCGGGCGGGCTTGATAACGTGCAGATTGCGGCTATTATGGGCAATATTTCAGGTGAGTCAGGATGGAATCCCGCTGCCGAGTATCATAGGCAAGGTAATAATACGGCGTATGAATATGGTTATGGTTTATTCCAGTTCACTGATACTAAGCAGGGTGTTGGAAACTATAGCAATTATAAAAAATGGGCAGAAGCCAATGGTAAAGCTTTGGATAGTGCGGCGGCTCAAACCGAATATTTTATGAATCAATTGCCATCATCGTGGAGTACGGGTCTTCATGCGAGTGGATATTATGCGCTACATGTTCCGCAGTACACGGGCAAAAGTGTCTCTTATTCTTCATGGCTGAAAGAGCCTGATTTAGGGCTTGCAACATACGCATTTCTTGCCTGTTATGAACGTCCAGCAGATTGGGCGGCAGGTATTTCTTACCCGAAGCGATTTGCGGAAGCTCAAAAGTTTTATAACCAATTAACTACAGGTGGAGGTGAATTAGAAGCATCTACCGAAGTTCAGCAAGCTATTCTTGCTGCAACTAAACGAACCCCTTTTACAGGCGCAGGTTGGTGTGCGATGTGGGTTAATAATGTTTATCAAAATGCAGGGCTGCCTAGACCTGTGGGTAATGCTAATGATCTTTATCGGAACTTTGCCCATAACAGTGATCGGTCACAGCTAAAAGTGGGAATGGTAGTTGCGGTGGAGCGTTCAAGTGCAGGTGGAGCTGAAGGGTGGAAATTTGGTCATGTGGGAATCTATATCGGCAATGGGCAAGTTATGCATAATTCTCTTTCTCTTGAAATTACCAGTCTTGATGACTGGATTAACACGTTTGCGAAATACTCTCCTGCTGGGTGGGGTTTTCCGCCAAGCGTGTCCGTATCTCAATAAAGCCTCACAAAATTCTTTATAAATTCGCGAAAGGCAGATTTTAGATGAAAAACATAGCTACTGTTCTTAAAAAGAATAAAAAGGTTGCTTTGGTTGGATTGTTTTTTCTTATTATTTTTATCGGATTCAGTATAACTAATGCGATTAAAGTGTCATACCATCGTGCGGAAACAGCTAAAGAAGTAGAAGTATCAAAACAAGAGAGGAAAACAAAAGAAGGATCTCTCGAAGTAGATGCTGTTTCTTTGACCGATAAGCAAAAAAGCATTATCGAAAAGTATGATGGAAAAACAAAAGAAATTATTCAGATTCTGATTTCGAAACCGTGGGTGAGTCAGGATAATAAAAATGTCATTACTTTTCATGACAATTATTTTGAAGAATCTATTAATGGCACTATTATGAAGGTTCCTTTTGCCATTAGTGCTATAGAAGAAAGCAGTAACGGGTCAGATACGCTCATTAACACTCTCGTTTTTGAAACAGATGTGAAAACTCATGTAGTTATTTTTACGCAAATGAAAGCAAAGAGTGCCACCGATAGCGGGGTTTCCACGCTTCTTTCCAACACTTTATTTAAGCAAGTCAATACTGCTTATAGTCGGGTAGAAACTTTTACTAAGGTAACGATTAATGGCTTGAATAACGAAGCCACCATGCTTTTAGGAAACATTTCTGAGCTTTCTACAAAACTGAGTGAATGGTGTGCAACGCATTATCCTACGATGACAACAGCGGTATGGAACAAAAATATGAGCCTTTCTTTCAATGAAAAAACGATGACAGTTACGACAGCTTTCTTTCTTGGAGTTTCCACCGATGATGCCAGTAATCCACGCTCACGTGCTCCGCTCGTGACCGTTATTTTTGACAAATCCGCTAATACTTACACATTCAAAATGTAAAAACAACAACGAATAAAAGGAAGGAGGGTTTTCAATGGATATTTTGAACAAAATTAGTGAGCATAAGAGTAAGAGCGCGAAAGCAGTGGTCGCTATTTTTAGTGGCAGTTTATTTTTTCTTTTATTTTCCACACCTGCTTATGCTTATGATGGCGGGGCGTGGTGGTGGGACGTCGGCGGAAAAATTAGCAATATGGTTTGCATATGGTTACTTGATTTGGCTGAGTGGGTTTTCAATGGGTATTTTGAGCTTGTTACTGCCACGACGAACGTGAGTTATTTAAGTGGGACTTTTTCGACTTTGTTTGGGTCAGAAAGCGTCTATGGTCTTGTTGAAACAGTTCATTCTGCTGCCGTGATTCCTTTAGCGGAATCAATTCTTGCGCTTTTTATGCTGGTACAGCTTGTGAAGATAAGTCAGAGGATTGATGCTACTGCAACGTTGCCTGCGGTGAAAGATATCGTCATACTTGCAGTTGCTTACGTTATTTTTCATTGGCTGATAGTTAATTCGCTTGAGATTATGGCAGCTATTTTTGATGAATTTAACAAGATTGTTACTTCGTTGCAAGGTAACCCTGCAATTCAAAAGCTTTCTGTCGATTTTTCATCTATTAATTTAGATGATGTGACTGTTGGGAATTGCTTTGTGTTAGTTATATGTGGGATTTTGTCTTATTTTGTAGGGCTTGTAGCTTACGTTATTTCCCTGCTGGTTTCAATGGCGCGGATCATTCAGGCTTATGTTTTTGCAGCTTTTTCGGCGTTACCAGTAGCGCTTTTGGGTTTTGAAGAAACGCGGCAAACTGGCATCAATTTTATGAAGAATTTTTGTGCGCTTTGCCTTGCAGGTGCGATTATCATGTTTTTGTTTATTTCTTATCCGATTATTATTGCAAGTACTGTCGCAACCGTTGGCAGCGATGCTTTCAACGGTATTGCGCAAGGAGCCACTGATCAAACACCTATTTATTCATTATTGACTTGGCTTAGTATGTCCATTCTTTTATGCATCGGGTTAGTTAGGTCAGGTGCGTGGGCGAAAGAAATTATTGGAAGCTAACTTCGCTCCCTAAATACTTATTGAAAGAGAATGATTTATTATGACTAATTTAGACACTCTAGAAACTGTGCCAAAAGGATTCACGGTTATCGAAGTTGATTTGGGTGACTTTGGTGGACAGAATGCTGATTCTGGGGTTTACATGATTTTTTCAGACGATCTAGCAGATAGTCTTGCTGTGCGTGGTGAACAAGCAGATCGTTTAGAAGTAGACACGATCAAGGATGAAATCCGTAACCGGTTGATTGAGCATTTTGAAGAAATGTATGGCGAAGAGAATGAATTTATATATGAAATGGCTGATAAAGTCATTGATTCAAACTTTACTATGGTCAATCCCTGCGTCATGCACGTAGCAACAGCGAACATTGTCAATGAAAAAGGCTATGAGCAAGCTTTTGAAGACCAGTGGAAAGACTATCTAATAGAACACCGATGCAGTGCCATTAATGCTTCAGATTTAATTCATTATTATAACTTCTTAGACCGCTTGCAATCTGATTGTAAGTATTATCTTGGTGCTTGTGTAGAGGATCAGGTAGATATGGTTATTGCTCAAAAGCATCTGTGGGCTGGCACAATCGAAGGACAAATAGACAAGATGCGGGAGATATATGAAAATCTTCCTGAAAATGAAAAACCAGTATGGCTTTCTTTGTCTGACATTAACGAGTATGAGAAGAAAATGCTCGCTGCTCGTGACAAGAACATTCCTTCCCACAATAAAATTTCGCAAAGCCTTAGCTCTCTTGTCAAGGAAACACAAAATGCATCCGACAGTTTACGACAAGATAATGCACAAAATCGTAACAATAGTCATGAAAGATGAAACGGAAAACTTACACCAAACTTTAATAAATAGAATAGGAGAATATTGATGATAGAAAAAGAACCAGTGCAGAACATTGCCCATGATGAGGCACTCTCTCAGCAGGACTTTTCTTCTCTGGAAGAATTAGAAGCGTGGGAAGATGGTTGGCAGAAGAATAATTTTGCGCATATAAAAATACCGGCAGCCTTTTTAACTCCTCACACCATGACTGCTAAGGATGGGCGTGAGTTTGATAAAGCATTTGTTTCTTTCCCAAAAGGAACAAAAATTAATGGCGTAGATATTGGCAGTTTTTCTTGTGATGTTTTTGTGAGCGACCGTATGAAACAGCAAATGTTGAATGGTGAGGCTGTGACACTTTCTTTTAAGGGAAACGAGCCTGTATCTATTTGGATTGGGAAAAAGGATAGTGAACAGTATCCGTACAAGCAGTTTCATGTCAAGCCTTGGGATCTTGTCAAAGGAATCAAACGACAACTGGATGCTTACAAGGAAAGTAAAGTTACAGAGCGCAGTGAAGAACAGTTTAAACCTAATAGTCTTTCTTCAGCCGTGAAAGATGCTCGCAGTGCGTCTAATGCGCTTACTCAGAAAGATCAAAACAGTCAAACAGTAGATAGATAGGCAAAGTAGCATAATAATTCAATAAAAAGGCAGTCCTATTTCATTGTAATTTTAAGTGGGGCTGCCTTACTTAATACGCTTATGTGGGTGATGTATGAGAATTGAAGTTTTATACAAGAATCATTGTTATGAAGAGTTTGACTCTAATATTCACACTGCCTCAGAACCCTACAAGCAGGGGGTGAATATTTTAACTGATTGGATACTTTATCTAGACAAACTGGTGGAACGGGGAATTGTGCTTGTTGAGCATTGGCATGACGTTAAAAACAGCGTTTCTACTGTGGATATTGACGGCTTTTCTATTCCCGTTGCTCGTCGTAGTTTAGGCTCTGCTATTCTTCTTGTCGCGCCACATGAGCTGAATGAAGTTGTGTGGCTGAAAAAGGACGGTGAGAAAATCTTATGGAGAGAAGGCGAAGACCTTATCAATGGGGAACGGTTCTTCGCTATGGAACAGCTCTGCTACTCAGACAGTTCGGTAATATCCATCAACAAGCGTGCTCTTGCCGTATTTGATTATCTTACTAATGCTCACCCAGAAGAATCTAGTGAGCAGATTGCGTCGAGTATGGGTTACACTCTTTCAACTATTGAACGTATCCGTGATGCGGAAATAGCACAGATAGACCTAAATGAAACTAATACCGCCGATTTAGAAACAAACGGCGGTATTGAAGAGTATGCTTTTTCTTAGACTTAGGAAGGGAATAATGGTTATGTTGAAAAAATCTATCAAACTAGCAGCTCTACTCCTCGCTACAAGCGTTATATCTGCCTGCAATAGTAATAGTTCGAGCAACGGTTATGTAGGTGATTGGCATGCTGTAGAAGATCCCGATGGAATTCATTTTACTCTTCACCCTGATAAGACATTCGAAATTTTTGCTAAAAATGATTATTACAAGGGGGAGTATAAGATTGAAAATCAGCGACTGTGTATGTACATAAGTGCTTCACAAAACTTCTGCGGAGAGGTTAAAACCGTTGATAACATTAACATTTTAGATATGGGTGGTGGTCATCGTATGGTGCAGGGAAAGGAAAATGCTGAGAAACTACATAGCGAAGGTATTAGCAAATCGGATAGTAAAAAGAAAAAGAAATAGTATTCGATACCGACAGCGTATGTCATCTCAGTGGGATTCATTCCCTCGCGTATCTGTTACCTAAATAGAGCTGTATGTAATATGCCTACTTTGCAGCACATATCAGCTTCCTATTTAGGTAAATTTATATTGCTGTATTCCCATGCTTTTTAGTGATTGTGATACGAAATTATCTTCATTTTAGGTATTGTTTGTTACTTAAAGTTGTAGATGAGTAAGCCGACGATGAGTAGTTGCATCAGCCATGTTGTGACGGGAATAAACATACTCTGGCGACTGCTTCTTTTTAATCGTTCCGTGCGTTTTTGGGCTTGCTCTACCAATGTTTGAACATAGGTGACATATTTTTCTTGTGCTTTATTCAGATGGCTGATTGTCATTTTTTCTGCTTTTTTGTGTGCTTGACTTACACCGTTGAGTGTCAATTGTTGTGCAAATGATTCAATATCACTTATTTCCTTTTTGATGACACGGATTTCTTCAACCATCTTGTTTATGCTGCTTAACACTTGTTCCTGACGTTTTTGATATTCATACAAAAGATGTTCCATCCGGGCAGTGTCATTTCGTCCATGTGTATCATCTGTCGCAAGTTTTTCTCGTGCCTTGATAGCCTCTTTCGTTGTCTCACTCAGTGATGGTTTATTTTTAGATGTCTGTTTTTGTTCGTTATCTTGCTCATTCATGTGTGTTAATTTTTTAGAATCAACTGCCATAATTCACCCCTACGCGTTTATAGCAACATTGTAGCTATAAACTTTTTATTTCTTCTTATCCTTATTATTAAGCATCTTCTGTTGCTTTTGCTTTTGTCGTTGCTGTTGTTGGTAGCTATGTTTGCGTTCTGGTCGTCCTGAGAGTTTTATCTTGTGTGGTGTTCCTGTAAGGCTGGTTCGTAGTTCGTCTGCGCCTCGCCAGTAGGCAAGAATATATTTCTTTATCTGTTGATCGTTAGCGATTTCTGTGGGTGGTTTTGGTAAAGAAAACTGCGGTATCTTATCTATGTTTTTTCCATCTGTTTTCAGTGCTTGTAGTTGTTTACGATAAGCAAGGTATTGTTCTTTAATTGTGTTCTTATAGTCGTTTCTCATTGCTTCTAAAGTGCTAGGCGGAAGTCCGTTATCTTGTCGTAAAGCATAGGGTGCTAATTCAGCATCAAGTTTGATGACGGAGAAAGAATAGTTAGCGTTGTCTCTATCGGTTGCATACATTCGTCCGTGTCTAAACTCCGTGTCTACGCCCCAGCTTTCTAAAAGTGTACGATAATCGACAAGATCTTCTGCCTTTTTTGCTGCGATGCGAAGTAGTTCTCGCAAATTTGTTTTATAAGAAGCTATCCCTTTTTCCTCTAAATTTTTTTCAACCTGTGAGGTTTGCTTATGGTGAACTATAGAATTTATTTTCCCTTCTTGTACCTGTTTTAGATCCCATTTTGCGTCCATCTTACGGATTCTTGAAGCTCTTGCTTTTTTCGCTTTAACACCTAATCCTTCATGTAAACGTTTCCCCGTTGCAAGGTCACTGCGATTGATGACCATGTGTACGGCATAGCGATGTGTTTGATCTTCTTTGCAGTATTCGTTATGTAAAGCAAGCACGATTTGCTGATTTGGATAATAGGTTTGGATATATTCTTTCGCATAACGCATACAATCATTTGGAGATAATTTTCCACCATTAACATCGCATTCATCAGGATTAAAACCTAAAATTTGATGATACAAAATTGTATTCTTAGCTTCTTCTCCGTCCTTGCCTTTGCGTGATGCTTTATTATGACCGAACATGTCTCTGGTCTGTGACATGAATGATGTCCACTGTTTTATATTGTCGCAGGCTTCCATGTTTTGTGATTCACGAAGAAGAACCTTCTCATCATTATTAATATAGTTACGTAAATTTTTCTGATGAGATGTTCCACTTATAACGCTTCGCTGTTTAATAATCGTCATTCGGATGGCTCGTTTCTTTAAAGTGAAGATTATTTTTTTCTAACTCTTGTTGAAGATTGGTTAAGATAATGTTTCCCTTTTTTAAGAGTTTTATTTCCTCATCTAAAACTTTTTGTGCTTCCCTGATATGGAATTTTGATAACTGATATGTGTTTAAAAACTTCATGTACTGATTCAAATTTGTTCCTTGTTTTGTCAGTTCGTAAACGAACTGGCGAACAGGTTTAACATCAATCAGTTTGATGTTTGAATCATCAGAATAGATACACGTTCCACGGATAAAAGAAGAAACACTCATTCCTGATTTATGAGCTTTTTGCTCTAAAATCTTTTTCTCATTTTCACTGACACGTAATTCAAATCTATACGTTCTACTCACTATAAAAACCTATTTCTTTCTTCCACTGTTCACTAAAAACTGTTGGCAATATCGTATATGCCAAGCTGTTTTTTTATTTCGTCTTTATATAAAAGGCTCCCTAAGAGCTACACTATCTAACCCCTCGCTTGTGTCTTTATTGTAAACATTTTATGGCATCAGTTGTTATTAAAAGAACACGCGGTTGTAAAATCTTTCCTGTTATTGTGCGCTCCTGGAACAAATAGAAACGATCTACGTTAATCATTTTTTCTTTAGAATTGTTCGGGATCAATGTTGAAAAGTTTTCGTTTCTATCCAAGAAAAAATTTTCATCCTGACATCAAAATAGTGAATCACGTTCATAAAATAATGTCAGTATGATTCCCAAAACACTTATCTCATTCTTCAATAATTTCATGAGTAGTGTCGCCACTGTTCACTAAAAACTGTTGGCAATATCGTATATGCCAAGCTGTTTTTTTATTTCGTCTTTATATAAAAGGCTCCCTAAGAGCTACACAAAGCGACCCTAGCACGCCTCGCAGAGCAAGATCGAAGTGAACGTACAAATGCGGCATAGCCGCTTTTGTACGGACGCTTCGTACATCTTGCTAGTGAGTGCGTGCCTTCAGGTACGTGCGAGAGATTGCGTGGTATTTGGGTTGAGTGTCGCCACTCAGTCCAAATACCACGCAATCGGATCAGTCACCGATGAAGAAGAATGAAGTCAATGTGGAAAATGAAAAATTCTCTTGTAGCTATGTCGCCATAGTTACAAGAGAATTTTTATTTTATTTGCTTATTTCTATTTTTATGACGATTAATAAAATTTTATTTACTTGGGATGGTGAAAAATAAGCAGTGAATAGAATTAAATAAATAACTTTGATTAGCATTCAAGTTTTAATGAAATTTAAGATTTTGTTTCTGAAATTTATGCCTCATAATCTAGTTCTTCTCTTATTTAATTAGCGTATTAATTGTGTGGTATTTCCCTTGTTTCTAAACGATACTTTTTCATTAGATATATTAAATTGTTATGAATTAACAAACTAATTTGCAATAATTATTTTCTTTTTTGTTTTTCAATTTTTCTTGCTCACATTTCATATATCGAATCGATATGGAATCCGATATACTTTAATAGTTCATAGTCTTCAATATGTAAGAAAAGAAAGGTACTCATATGCCCCG
Source organism: Arcanobacterium hippocoleae (assembly GCF_031456295.1). Taxonomy (NCBI): domain Bacteria; kingdom Bacillati; phylum Actinomycetota; class Actinomycetes; order Actinomycetales; family Actinomycetaceae; genus Arcanobacterium; species Arcanobacterium hippocoleae. Next base: position 914,848 of record NZ_JAVDUJ010000001.1, on the reverse strand, counting down.
CAGGAAGACGGCTTTAACGATCGCTGATATTGATATGAAGATTGAAAATGGGAAAAAACAGCTTCAATCACTTGTCCAGCAGCGGCAGGAATTAATAGAGAAAGAAAAAGGTTTGATTGCTATTGCGAGTATCTTTACTGAAGTATTCGACTGTTCGTATCAAGACATTGGTATTGAAAAATTACGTACCTATCTCAATGATCGTTATGACGAAGTGAAAGAAACAGTAATCTGTAACTAAGTATTTTAGTGGTGGAGGTTTTTCGTGAATGGGGTAAGCAAGGGTTATTGTTTTGAGATTGTTTTTGATGAAAATATAGCTATGCGATGTGGTGAATCTGTTGATGATTGGTATGGGGATGTAGCTGATATTGTTATGCCTTGGGGTGTGCAGGAAATAAGCCGTGGTGTATGGTCTCCGATCCGTGGCGTTAGGGCTGATGATCTTTCTACACACTCTTTCGCGTTGTGTGCCTTGGAAAAATCTAAGTGGTTTATGGAACGTGTAAAAGAAGTGAAAATTTTTGAAGATGGTGTGCAGACAAGTGAACTTTTAGAGGTGCTGCATCGTCACCAGTTTGTGTAGTCACTATTAGTTTAACGATTACCCATTATTGATATTGTTAAAGGTAGAGGGATGGCAATAACTCGTAAGGCTTTTAACTTTGATTTCGATATAAGCCAGCTAAAAGAGCATTACCCATCAGCTAGTCCTTTTGGATATAAGCGGGCATGGTCGGATGTTAAAACATTTATGGAATCACATGGGTTTCAACATTCACAGTATTCAGGATATGAATCTGCACAACTTTTAGACGATTTTGAAGCATATCGTATTTTTTATGGTTTGCAAGAAAAATATCCGTGGTTTTCTCAATGCGCACGAGTTGCTACTATGACCGATATTGGTAAACGCCATGATGTTCTCAGCTACCTGAAAGAGCATGAAAAGGAAAACGGTTTAGCAACGTCTCCTGCGAGAGACGAGAAAACTTCTCTTGCTGGTGAGATTAACATGGCTCGGTGTGCTGCGCAGGAACTTAATGCAGAATGTTCTTTATTTAGTCAGACTAGAGAGCACTTCACTATTCTTTAGACTCTTTTCCGTGTTTGAGGAAACATGGAAAAGAGTCTGACGCACCACGCTATTGACCTGCCCTCATAGGTGAATCGTGTGAAGGTAGAAACAGACAAGCATTGATGGACAACAGGTATTCCCGAATCAATGGATTGATAGCTCTCTGTTTCTATATCTGTTTTTAGATATATTATCTTTCTAGTTCATCATGATTAAGTACTGCATCCTTTGACAGTTGCTTTGATGCTGTACGTGCATTCTTCACTGCATTCTCTAACGATAATATGTTTTCTTTATCGAGTTGATTCTTTTGAATTTCTTTTGCTACAGGATATAGAACTTCATTTAATCTAATATGCAAAATTGATTTATAAAATTCTTTTTGTTCCAAAGGCATAACAGAAAGATTGCCATATTTTTCGGGAATACTATCAATTAAATCATCAATCTTTTGAAGATTAACTCGTTCAGCAAAGCGTAATAAAGCTAGATTACAGTCTGAATTTACTTGGCTTTTTATAAATTCAAAAGGATTGATTTTATGTGATTCATTCCTGTTATCTAAAAATTTGAAGGCACAAACAGGAGCATGATAAGCATCTTCACGAATTAAATTAACATCGTGAATGCGCCTTTCCATTTGTATAATTCCGCGTTTGTTAAAAAAGGCATTCCCATTGTCATAAACAGGAGCTAATTTTTGATTGCCAGTACTTTCGTCAATCAAAATACCCCAATTACCATTGTTGCGGTCATTATTGCCAATAAAAGCATCGACTATAAACATATCCCAAAACCATTCAGAAGCATTACCTACTTCTTGTAAATTTTCTTGTCCTGAAATAGTGTCAAGGACTTCTTCTAATAATGTTTCTGACCCTGTTCCACTAATAGATGCTAAATCGGATGGCATATAAGCATTCTTTATCTCGTTGAATGGAAATAGTCTTGCGATTTTTTGACCATTCTTGTAAGTGAAATCTTTACAAGCTACTACAACTTTTCCATTGTATTGACCTAGAAGAGTTTCATGAACAGGAATCCCTAATGTCTCATAAATTTTTGAACCTAAATATTCACTTAATGGACTAGTTGTATAAGAAAGTTGTCTCTTTTTATAGTCTCGTGTTGATTTAGGCATTTTCAACATCCAAATGTCGTTATCGTGAAAAATGGCAAATTTTACGCCAGCATCTCCACCATAAAAGATATTTCTCATTCTTTTAGATTCATTAAAATCAATGAAAGATATCATTCAACCCACCAGCCTTTAATCTCTTTTATTTTATTTTTCGACTTCTATGGGGTTAGTATACATGACGATCAAACGCCCACTCGTCATTTAAAGCCTCATCTAGCGTTGCGTAAGAGCCATATTTGTAGACAAGATTTCCATCAAAATCGATTTCAACCCCTGCCCATACATCGATAAGCTCCGCAAAGCCGAAAATAGTATCTTCACTAGCGCAATCAACAAAAAATTCAAGCGTATCCCACTGTTCTCTACCGCCCCCGCCAGCGACGATTTGCACAAAATGTACGCACTCACCAGAACGTAATTTTTGTAAAAAGTTTTCCATTTTTAATCTCCTTCTTGATCCCTGTCTTGTGTGACATTTGTTTTTGCCTGCTGGCGAGAATGTAATGAATGGCTCTAGTGGGCAGGTTGTGCAACCCGTAGGGTGGCAGTAGTGTTTTGTGTATGCACATCACATGGAAACGAAGTTGGAATGTGAATGTGTGTCACAAAACCAGCGGATGCCAACACTTGTGTTTGCGCGTTCTGCATAAGAGCCAATAATGGAATGCCAGCAGGAACAACAAAAACATTCAGAAAAATAATGCTCTGCTCAATAAGGCAGAGCATTCCGAATTAAAATATCTGTTCCTTTTCTTTAAAGAGTTTTATTTCTTATTCCAAGTTTCTTGAAGTGATTCTCTCGAAATCTTAACGATTAGAGTAGCGAAATCGATTCCGAGGATTTCCCCTTGAACAAGTAGACTTGTATTAAAATCTTCTTCAGCTTCGTACTTCTTTTGATCCTCGATATAGGCTTTGCGCTCTTTCGCGAGCTTTTCAAGGATGAGATCGAGTTCTCTAAGAGTCAAAATTTTGTCGTAGTTCATGCTGCTCTACTTTCCCTCTAATTTATCGAAGTGTTTTTCTAGCCGGTCAATAGCATGTGCTGCCTCACTCAAGCGGATAAGAAGATCAAGTTTTGCTTGAAAATCTTGTGAATCAATCACGTTTTTCACTATTTCGCTTTCGCGTTTTTGAATCGTTAAATAGTCTCTATATCGGATGAAGTTAAAAGCGTTTATAATGTCGTGGCTAACTAATTTTTGATATATTTCTTTTCTGGATGAATCAGCATTTTTATAATGGTATAGATGTGCTTTTCGAGAAATTTTTCCCATGATTTAACTCCTTTTTCTTTTCCTTAAATTTTCTAGATTAGCGGTAGCCGTGGTACATGCCCGGCTGGTAGTGATTCAAATCGTGTGCCGTTATTGTGGGCGTTTTCTATTTCCTCGACAGTGCTTTCTAAGATTCCTGCTGCCCATGCAGAAAGAGATTGCGCCTTTGCCCCTGGCTTATATTGGGCTAAATAAGCGGAGCGAATCCTGCCCATCAAATCTTTTGAAAGCCGAATCGTAAACTTAGTCTGCTGCTCGCTGGCGTAGTCAGTAGTGCTGGCTTTGCTGGCGTGGCTGGCTGTGCTGTCAATGATTGGATCTTTAACGGTGGCTTTGCTTAATAAATTAGTATTTGGAATTTTCATTACTTTTTCCTTACCTGCTTCGAATTGTTTGATATATCTGTGTAAAAGCGTTTTGTGTAATTTCATCGATAAACGGGATTGGCTGGTGGCTGGTTGCTGCGCGTGCGATCGCTTCACGTTCTGGAATAGGTGGTTTTATAATGTATTTCCCGTAATATTTTTCAAGATTTTCCAGCCAATGCTTGCGGTCTTTCCGGTCATCACGATAAGCATTGACCGCTATTCCGCTTAGCCGTAGCTGCGGATTGTAATGCGCTCTTACTTGCGCGATAGTCTCAACAATTTCAGCTACACCGTCAAAGCTGGTTTCACGCGGTGTTGTCACCACAAGTGCCTTATCGCAAGCCACAAGAGCATTAGTAGTCAACATGCCAAGAGATGGCGGGCAGTCAATGACTACATGGTCATAATCAAACCGTAGAGCGTCTACCAAGGTGCGGATGCGGCTTTCTCTGCCGAGAGAGGTATCCGTTTCGCGCGACGCAAGTAGGCGATCAGCTGGAAGAACATCAATAAACCAGTTATTTACATTCGGTTCAATAGCTTGCAAAGCTATCTCTCCAGATGCTCCTGAAGCAATGGCTGCAAGAACGTCATTTAACGTCAGACCTTGCGAATCTAACTCAATCCCTACAGTTGTAGTCGCATTCCCTTGTGGGTCTGCGTCAATTAAAAGCACTCGCTTCACACCTTCTTCAGAAAGCATTTGTGCAAGATTAGTTGCAAGCGTGGTTTTACCGACCCCGCCTTTTTGGTTGCAAATCGAAATGATCATTTTTCCTCCTAAATTACGACGCTGCCAGTAGTGCTGGCTTTGCTGGCATGGCTGGCTTGTTTATATGGCAATTGAAATGACGGTATTGCGCACCGCGTCTTTCGGTGGCTCCACATACCTTTGAGTAGTAGACACATCTGCGTGACCTAGTAGGCGTTGTACTGTGATGAGATCTCGGTCTTTTCGATAAGACTGAGTACCAAAGCGATGCCGGAGAGTATGCAAAGTCCATTTTCCAGGTAAAGCATTTGCGCCAATCTTGCTGACCCACCGGGCAGATAGATGCCCATCTTTCCCTCCTGTGAAAATCCAGCCGGTAATCGGATCTGCTTGTACAAGCAAAGCCCTGTGCATTTCAGGAACTAGCGGTAGTAGTCTTATTCGCCCGCCTTTCCCGTTAATCCTTAATGAGTAATCAAATAAGTCAGGCACAATATCATCAATATGCAGCCGAGAAATCTCATCTGCCCGTAAACCAAGATTCCCAGCCAGCCGTAAAATTAACTTTGTGCGGGGACTCTCTGCTTTTTCCAATGCTTGAATGTAAATATCTTCCGGAGTTGGTCTAGGGGGTGGAACTAACCGGCGTACTGAAGGAAGCCGTTTAGCAGGATCTTCACACTTGTATTTTTCTGCATACCATGCAAAGAAAGCACGCAAAGTAATGTAAGCACAGTGCCTGGTTTCTGCTGCCCACGTCTTTTGCCCGCAATAATCAAAAATCATTTCTTCAGTAACTTTGGCAGGTGGCAAATTAAACGCTCTGGCGAAATACCGCATTCTCCTTATTCGCGTATCTATAGTGCGTTCTGCTTTATTAGCAGCATTCAGATAGATTGCCCATAATTTTAATTCTTCTTCCCAGCCCTCTGGGACACTCATCATTTGTAATCTCATGATGTAATCATGCGGTGCAAACCGGAAAGAAAAAATATTTGCTGGCTTTGCTGGCGTGGCTGGTGCTGCCGTAGATGCTGGCATTATTTGGATGTGTAACATCTGCCCACGCCCAAACGTGCTAAATAAGCAAGTTTTATAATTAGAATAAGTGTCGTATGAAAAATAAAACCGGAGGTCGCAGGTTCAAATCCTGTCTCCGCAACTGATACAAGATCCCTGGACTCGTAAGAGTTCGGGGATTTTGCTTTTTCAAAAGCAACCGACTCATTCGGTAGGAGATCTTCAATGTCGAGATCGAGAAACGCAGCAGTTTTCACAAGGTCAGTGACCGACCAACCTGCACGTCCGGGCTAAGTGCCATAAGACCCACATTTTGGCGCTTAGCCCCGCGAAAATCACAAATAGAGACGCTCTGGGAAACTCAGATAGTAATGCGCTAAGCTCCGAAAATTGGGGACGAGCGGAATAATCGGTTTGTTGTTTGCCGGCGGAGAAAAGATTGCTCGTTATTGGATGTGCTCAAAGATATCTTGCAGCCGCGTAATCAACTGGGAAACTTGGAGTTTTCGCCCAATCTCAGCATCTTTGCCAGCTGCTTGTCGGATTTCGTTTTTGGTTTCCGTACTAGTTGCAGTATCTGCAAGAGTTGCACCACGCACAGAAGTTTCGGTGCGGAATGCGCGCCCAGCCGCCAAATCGCGCTGAGACATCCGGAAACTCTTATTTGCATAAAGCGAAAAACGATATTGGATTCCATCAGCGCTCGTATGCCATCCCCGATTTGGGGAAGCTACACACAAATCCCAGTCAAGCCCAAAATCCGGTGCATATGCGTACTGGGCAGATCCAACCTGCGCAAATTTTTTATTATTTTCCACTTGCGCCATTTCACTAGCTGAGGCGTCTCGATCAACAGCATAATCTACATCCGTTACCAGTAACACATCAGCGTATGCAAGTGTTTGTGCATAAATTTGTGCTCCACCCATCACCCACAGAATTTTGTCCGGATTTTCAGATCCGGCACGGGAAAGCAGCTTTTCCAGTTGATTCCCAACGACGGCTCCCGCTGCATGAAAATTCGGATCCCGTGTGAGAACATAATTGACCCGCTGTGGCAAAGGGCGTACCTTCGGCGGAAGCGAATCCCACGTTTTACGCCCCATCAATACCGGATTACCTGCAGTAACTTGCTTAAACAATGCCAAATCTGCTGGTAAATGCCACGGAAGTGCGCCGTTTTTTCCGATTATTCGATTGTGCCCCTGCGCCCAAATCATGCCAATCAACGTAAAAATTCTCCTAAATAAAATTATTGTGGGTGAAGCAAACCGTGCAGCACGGGAATGCGTATATCACTGGAGTTACCGCAGGAAGCAGCGCATCTTTTCGCGCGTACATGAGCAAAGCTCAGACGGCTACTGGCGCAGTTATCGCCGGATGATGCTGATATCCATGCGATGCTGCAATATCGTCCATTTCGTATTCAAAGATCGACGGAGCCCGTTTTAATTCGAGCTCTGGAAATGGGTACGGCTCGCGAGAAAGTTGCTCACGTACTTGCCCCAAATGGTTCAGATAGAGATGGCAATCGCCACCCGTCCAGATAAATTCGCCAACTTCCAGTCCGCATTGTTGCGCGATCATATGTGTGAGCAGTGAATAGGAAGCAATATTGAATGGCACCCCCAGGAACAAATCTGCTGAACGCTGATAAAGCTGGCAGGAAAGTTTTCCGTCAGCCACATAAAACTGGAAAAAGGCATGGCAGGGCATGAGTGCCATTTCGTCTAAATCTGCCACATTCCATGCCGATACGATCATGCGTCGTGAATCTGGATTAGTTTTCAAAGTATCAATAAGGCCAGCTATTTGATCAATGTGTGTACCGTCGGGTGCAGGCCAGGAACGCCACTGGTAACCGTACACTGGACCAAGTTCGCCGTCCTTATCAGCCCATTCATCCCAAATCGTGATTCCGCGTTCTTGCAGCCATTTTACGTTGGTGTCGCCACGTAAAAACCAAAGCAGCTCGCCTTTTATTGCTTTCATTGCCACAAATTTTGTGGTGATCCGCGGAAAACCCTCGGCGGCTAGATCGTAGCGTAATTGCCTGCCAAACACTGAAAGTGTACCGGTGCCGGTACGATCACCTTTTTGTGTTCCGTGATCAAGCACGTCTTGCAATAAATCTTCGTATTGCCGGTTGATTGGTTTTTTGCTCATGGGCTCATTTTAGGTGATAAATGCGGGGAATTGCTGAATCATGAGTTTAATTACTGGGGAACTATTGCTGTGCAACGAAAATCGGCAGCTTGTTTTTTGCAATCTGCATAATCAAATCATGATCAGCGCGCAAGATTTCTGGAATCAACTTGCTTGCAGCAGTCTCGATCGTTTTCCCCAAGAACGGAATTTGCGCGTTAAACTCACCGAGATATTTAATTGTGACGTGCGGGAGTTGCGATTTGTTTCGTGCACAAACATTTTGATTACCATGATGTTCCGGATTTTCTCTCGGTTCACTATCCGATATTGCAATTCCTGCGGCAGTATTGACGAAGTTTTCTTGACTCCCTGTAGAACGCGTATTTTCTGTATTTTCAATCTCAGCACATCCGGTGATTGTGAGCGGAACACCGATAATGCGTACCGCAAAATTAAGTGTTCCAGGTGTCGCAGGCTGAGGAATAGTGGAAACCTGATTCAGCTGAATCGCTGGCGGAGTGTATTTTGTGCGCACCTGTAATTGCAGCTCATCACGAAGTAGTAACTGCACTTGAGGCGGCAAATCATGACGAGCAAGTTTTAGTGCAAAGACGGTTTCGCAGATATTGCCGTCTGCATTACGATCCTGTGTGAACTGGCATCTGAGGGAAGCTGCGGAAGTGCGATCTTTTTTAATTTGTTGTAATGCCTGTATGCGAGCATCGATCAACTCTCGCGAAGCAAGAATTGCGCAAAGCTGTACGCGAGTAAGTGGAAAATGATCTGTGATTTCAATTTTCATATCTTCTATTTTGCAAAACTTTTTGTAAAATTTGCGAATGAATTTCAGCAGAAAGTAAAAGTCCCTTGCTGATGAGTGTTTTGCGCAAATAGAAAATGAGAATATTGGCAGACGGTCTTCACATCTGGACCCAAAACCGTCTAGAGTAAATACGTGCCTACATTGACGAATATTCTTGAAAGCGCCGGATACGCGCAGCAGCACACAAATGAATGGCTGCACCAACTGATCGGTGATTGGCAAGCGATTGCTGATCTTGCATTCGCGGATTTGATTTTATTCATCCCGCAAGATGATGATTTTATTGTCGGCGCACATACTCGCCCGGCAACGGCTGCAACCCTTCTTGAGCATGATGTGATTGGTGAGTATGCACGTATTTTGGGTGACGATATCTATCACGGCTTGCAGGCTGCTTATTCCACTGGGGAGATTGCGCAATTCACAAAAGATTTAGTAACTCATAAATTCGTTCCAGTAAATCTCGGTGCTCGCTTTGCGGAGCAAGATTCAGCAGCTCAGGGGATTAAAGCGGCTGATTTGCAGCATCCCGCTGTGCCCAATGCGGAGGGATACAGCAGCGATACTGAAGAAAGCGGGCAAGATCATTTCGCTGCCGATGCATTTGGCGCTGGCAGCAGAAGCAAAGTAGACGATCCGCAAAAGGAGATAATTGCACGCCCGATTGCGGTAATGCATGTTATTTCTGCCGTCTTCCCAGATCTTTCTCCAACACAGTTGCACCAAAATTATGGCGAAGTTTCAGATAATCTGCTTGCGATGATCACTACCGGAGAATTTCCAATGGAAGGTACTCCTTCCAGCTATCGCCACGGTACTCCACGAGTATCAGACGGTGTGATCAGCATGGATGCTGACGGTGAAGTGCTCTATGCAAGTCCTAATTCAGTCTCACATTTCCGGCGGCTCGGGATCGATAAACCGTTGGTCGGGCAAGTGCTTGCGCAGACTGTTTCGGAGTTGATCACTGATAATCAAGTGCCAGACGAACAATTGCCGCTTGTGTTGATGGGGCGTGCTGCATGGGTGAGTGAATTTGATTCACATGGTGTAATTATTTCGATGCGTGCGCTTCCTTTGAAATTGCGCGGAGAAAAACTTGGTGCAGTGTTATTGACTCGCGATATTACGGAATTACGCCGTCAAGAGGCGAAAATTCATTCGAAGGACGCCACGATTCGCGAAATCAACCATCGGGTGAAGAATAATTTACAGACAGTATCGGCGCTTTTACGGCTGCAGGCACGCCGTGCAACGAATAGCGAAAGCCGAGAGGCTTTGGAACAAGCGCAGCGGCGCGTTGCAATGATCGCGATCGTACATGAAGGACTTTCGCAGACAATCGATGAAGTAGTCGAATTCGATAATGTCTTTGGCTCTTTGCTGCGGATGATCCGTGATGTGGCAGTTACCGAAAATGCGGTCGAATTTGAATTTCAAGGAAGTTTTGGACGTATCCGAGCTGAGCAAGCGACGGCGCTCGCAGTTGTAGTTAATGAGTTGATTTCAAATGCGATTGAACATGGTGTGCCAAATGGGGGCAGAGTTATCTTGGAAGCCCGGCGTGATGAGGAAAAACTTGAATTGAAAGTGTTGGATAACGGTGATGGGATCGGTGATGGAAACTTAGGCAGCGGGCTTGGTACGCAGATCGTGCAAACTTTGGTACGAGCGGAATTGAATGGAACTATTGCATGGCGAAATGGTGATGACGGCGGCACAGTAGTTGTAGCAAAACTGCAGATGCGTAAATAGTTTTGGCTCCCAGCAAAGATTGGGAGCCAAAGAAAACATTTTCGATCACGTTAATCCGATATCAGACGTTGCGCAATACGTATTTATTACTGGATCGTAAATTCAGTTTTGAAAACGATCACCATACAGACGAAATTACTTGGATGCTGAAAGTTATGAGGAGCAAAATTATCTGATTACGCGCGGCGACGTGCAGTACGGCGTCTAATTGCGCGCCGTTCTTCTTCGCCCATGCCACCCCAAACACCGGCATCCTGGTTTGTATCAAGCGCCCACTTTAGGCATGTTTCCATTACAGTGCAGGTGCGGCAAATGCGCTTTGCTTGTTCCGCTTGTGCCATTGCTGGTCCGGAGCTTCCAATTGGGAAGAAAAGTTCTGGGTCTTGATCCAAGCATGCTGCTTTGTGGCGCCAATCCATCTCCGTATATCTCCTTGAGGTGCGTATCTAAAATCTATTTTTGTTGAAATTATGATACGTGATGCATTTGCGATTATTTGTGATTTAATCGCTTTCCAATTTTTTCGACTTTACTAACTTTCGCAGGTTTTTAGCGATGAGTAAAGGGGTAAAACTGTGATTATTAGCAAGGTGACTTTGTGAAAAAAAGAAACGTCTTTTGATGAAGTGTGTTATTACAACATCTTTGCACTGATGCATATAGTGAGTAGTTTTAGAACATGAATTTGATTTTGTTACTCAGATAGTTGCCGTGTTGTTTCCAGATGAATCCGCATAGTTAATCCCACGATCATGATTGAGATGAGTGCAAGAATTGCTGCATAGCTCCAAGGAAGGAGCGGGAAGAATGATTCTGTTGTCGCAGTAAGAAAATTATTTGCAATGATCGTACCGCTGATGAATCCTACGCCGATTCCGCTAAATGAGGTCAGTGCAATGAGTCCAAGTGAATTTACAATAGCTGATTTGATCAGGCGTTGCCGTGATATTCCCAGACTCGTAAAGAGACGTAATTGATATCGAGATGATTTGATCGCAGTTACAAACTTAGTTGCAAGATTTAGTAAAGCGAAAACTAGTGTAAAACTCAATAAAAGGGTGGTGAGCCTGGTTGCAATATGGTTATGCACGATTGGCATAGCTGTTTGCGTGGCAATAGCTATCCGCATTGACGGCAGCTTAGTTTGCAAATCTAGCAGGTCTTTGTAGCTTTCTGCGAAATTTGCCTTTCCTTCCGGGGTGAGCCTGATCCAATAAAAGGACTGCAAAATATCACTTGTTTGGCGCGATTGCAGGTTTGCAACTTTTTCTGTTTTTTCACCGAGCGCCAAATTTTGCAGAATCTTATGTGCGTCTGCAGGCGCGATGAGTGGTTTTTTCACATCAGCAAATTCGAGTTGAAAGTCGAGTTTTGTTTTTCTTAACGGTGTGTCTGGTATTTCGATATGAACTAGCGGGGATTTTTGGGGAGCGATCCAATTGTAACTATTGGGAAGCACGATGGTGCCTTGCGGTACTTCTATATTGGCTGACGGATTCGCATCTTGAACAAAAGTTAATAAATCCTGATCGGCTACTGAAAGTGGCACGTCATTAATTAACTGTTTTCCGTCAGCGAGCAGGTGTGCGTTAAAAGTATGAATTTGCGCAACTTTTGCAATATTGGGTTGTTGCCTGAAAAGCTGCAAAATATTCGCTTCACTGATTTGATGCGAAAATGCGGATGCTGCAGTGTCTTGCGTAAACATTACATCGTAGGGAGCAGACTTTTCGTTATTTATTTCAGCTTGGAAATCGTTTATATGTGCAGTTGTCGAAAGGGTGACCATCGCAGTAGTGATCCCGAAAATGAAAATTGCTGAAAGCTGCACTTCTTTCGTATGGAAATAATTGAGTTTTAAATAGTGACGGGGCTTTTTGAAAAAACGGTGCAAAATTATCGGGAAAATACTGATGAGGAATTTTTGAATACCAAATGCGATCAAGAGACCGGTAATTACCACCAGCGTGATATTAGTTAAGTGCGTAAGGTTTTCGATATTTGCGCCGATGCCCGCTACTTGTAGCAGATTCTCTGTGATGATGGCGAGATAATAGGTACCAAAAGAAATTACGAAACAGAAAAATAATACTTCTAATCCGGATAGTTTAATACTGATTTTTCGCATCGCTGGAAGCAGATTTTTCCGGGTCGATTTGGCTTGCTCTGATGCTGTTGATTCAGGTTTTTTGATTTTTTGTGCCTGGATATTCTCGGTGTTGTACACGTTTATATCGCTGATTTTCGGCATCCGAGATTCTCGTGAAAATGCCATGATCAGTGGCGTACTGATCATGATTGCGATAGCTAGCAGTGCATAGGTGAAAATAATTGTGCACAGATATTCTGCAATGTGCACTTGTGGGAAATTTACAATGAATGCACTGGCTGGTGTGGTTTTCAGATATGAAATTGTGATCACCGAAATTGCGCGGCCTAATGCAATTCCCAATGCTGTTGCGACTGCAGTAAACAAAAGCAGTTCACCGGTGATGAGCAGGATCAATAGGTGAGGGCGGGAACCAATACTCTCAAGAAGCTTGCCAAGCGGTTTACGCTTGATGATCATATTGCGCAGATTCATTAAAATGAGGAAGAAGCAAAGCAGTACGGGAACGTTTAGCACCCAATTAATAGATATGATGAGGTAATCGATTGCTTCTTTTTGATCTGCGTATTCCAGTTCTGAAAGTTGTGATTGCGGAATTAGCGGATGCTGGGTAATTGTGGAGATTTCGGTGATCAGAGTTTCGAGATCAAGCGCATCTTCCCCTTGAATTTCGATAAAATGATTGGCGTCAACAGCTTGCGGTGATGATCCTGGTGGTTGGAGTGCAGATAAGTCAGGTGTAAAAATCTCGAATCGGCTGGGGCTTTTTACGAAGGGGCTTCTCTGAGCGATCCCAGTGATTTTGACGGTGCTGGTTTTAATCACGTTTGATTGATCATAAACGAGCGTGATTTCATCTCCTACTTTGGTCTTGAGACTTTGTGCGGCGGCTGCACTGATGAGAATTTCGTTTGCTTTTTGGGGAATTCTTCCTGGCGAAACTACTAATGCATGAAAATAATTTGGGGTAAGTGAAAAAGCGCTGACGGAAGATGCATGGGGACCTTTGATTGCCTGCAAAGGAACAGTGCAATTTGCAGACGCATTCTTTACCCCCGGAAGTGCTGCTATCTTTGTGATTGTTTCATACAGTGGAAGCGCAGACTCAACAGCAATTGCATCTACTCCAGCCGAAGTTTTTGCAACTGAAGTTTGCAGACTTGCATTGAGAAAAGTCGGTGCCGTCACTTGTAAAAAGATGAAGATCGTCGCAATTATGAGTGCTGTGAAAGAGCTGAGATAGTAACGCCATGAACGAAGTGTGAATGCTTTGATCAAATGCAGCATCAATCCTCCTCAGGAGTTGAGTGCTTCAAGTGCGAAGAGAACGGTACGCGTGGTGGGGGATTCAATTTCGCCCACGAGCTGCGAGTCTTGCATCAAATAGGCTGTATCTGCAATTGCAGTGGCGGATGGAAGATCTGTCGAGAAAAGCACAGTGATTTGTTTTTCGCGTGCTGCAATTTGGAGGAATGAGAGTAATTGTTGTTGTTCTTGTGGCGAAATAGCAGCTACCGGATTGAATGCAAGCAATATTGGATTGCCAGTGAGAAAAGCGCGGGCAATTGCAACTTTTCGTGCTGCAAAAAGAGATAATTCTTCAGGATAAGCGGTAAGGATGTGATTCAGCTTAAAAAGTTGTGTGATACTTTCAAAGTCGTATCTTGAAATCTCTTTTTTCGCAAGTATGAATGGGAGTTCAAGATTCTCCTGTACCTGTAAATCGGGAATTAAATTATCAGATTCAAAGACGAATGAGATCAAATTGCGGCGGAAGGAAAGAATCTCATCGCGAGTAAGGGTAGTTAGATCAGTTCCTGCTACAACCACTTCTCCAGCATCAACTTTTTGCAGTCCGCCAATGATCTCTAAAAGATTGCTTTTCCCTGATCCGGAAAAACCAAAAACGGCTCCGATTTTTCCGGATGCTAATGAAAATTCTGCATTTCGGATGACGATTTTTCGCCCCTGCGCCGAAAGTATCTTTTTTGATACACCACGTAAACAAATTGCGGCTTTGGGAGATTCAATTTGCGTGATCGAGGATTGTACGTTGATAGAAGTACTCATTGTGCTGTTTTCTCTTCGATGGGGGGGGGAGTGCACTAGCTTGCAATTTGGTAGCGGCAACGAAATTGCAAACTGCCAGTAAAGTTTGCTTGTTACAGACTACAAATCCAATGGGAACTAAATTTACACAGTCAGCTTTGCCCCTGCTAGTCCAAATCAGTTTCTCCTGGCTTTACTAAGCCCGCCTGGAAAGCCACCACTACCGCCTGCACACGATCTCTTACCCCGAGTTTGGCGAAGATCCGCCCGACATGGGTCTTGATGGTAGCTTCTGCAAGAAATAGTTCTTCAGCAATTTCCGTATTTGATTTTCCGCGCGCGGCAAGCCCCAACACTTGTAGTTCACGTTCGGAAAGCCCGTCTAAAAGCTGTGGATTGATCAGCCGTTTTTGCGCTGCACTAGCAGCAATATGAGCTACGAGGCGTTTTGTTGACGAAGGTGCGATGACGGCATCGCCTTTGTGAATTGTGCGAATTGCAGTAAGTAAATCATCTGGTGGTGCATCCTTCAATAGGAAGCCAGAAGCTCCCGCTTCAATTGCGCTCATCACGTATTCGTCCAAATCAAAAGTAGTGAGAACAATTATTTTTGGCTGTACGCCATGTGCGAAGTGGCTAGCGACAATTTTTTCAGTTGTTTCAATTCCGTCCATTACTGGCATCCGGACATCCATCAGCACTACATCGGTGGGGATTAAGGCTAAGCGATTCAACGCTTGTTGCCCGTCTCCAGCTTCGGCTACTACCTGCATATCGTCTTGAGAATCAATGACCATTGCCAATCCAGAGCGAACGAGGGCTTGATCGTCAACCAAGGCGACACGAATCACCGAAGAATGATCCATTTCTGGTATCTGATCTTTCGGCTGTGCAATACTCTCCATAGTTTTACTCGTCTCTTTTTCTCGTTTATATTTCGTCCGGGCGCTTATTTCCGCGACTCGTTTCCTGTGATTGAAGATACTTAGAGCTTACTCTCTTAATGCTGTCTTGTTGAGTTTCGGCAGGAAATGGAATCACTGCTTTGACACGGAAGCCGCCCTGGGCTTTTGCCCCTGCCTCAATCGTTCCGCCAAATACAGCGGCTCTCTCGCGCATGCCAATTAACCCGTGCCCGTGTCCGTCATTCTTCGTTGCAGCTCCTCTGCCGTCATCAATAATTTCTAACGAGATATTATTTTCTTCCCATTTTAGGATGACTGCGATTGCGGCATTAGGGCCAGCATGTTTCATTGAATTTGTGAGCGCTTCCTGGCAAATTCGATACAGCGCATTCCCTAAACCAACCGGTAAGGAACGTGGTTGGCCAATGCGGATATACGAAATTTCTTTTCCGGCATCTTTGATTCGCGAGATCAGTTCCGCAATATCCGTTCCGATTGGTTGCGGACGCAGTTGTTGTGCACTTTCTTTCGGATCACGCAAGACACCGATAATCGATCTGATATCAGCTAATGCTGCACGTGACATTTCGGCAATATTCTCAAGTGCAGCTGCGGCAGCTTGCGGGTTTGCTTTCGCCGCATACCGTCCGCCATCAGCTTGGGTGATCACCACTGACAAAGTATGTGCAACGATATCGTGCATTTCGCGCGCAATTCGTGTGCGTTCAGCTGCTACTGCAATCTCGGCATTGTGGATTTCATTTCTTGCAGATGCAATTTCTTGACGTTGTAAAGCGGCTAACTGTTCATTACGGAGACGTTTGAGGCTCCCAAGTAGTGCTGTGATCAAGAGTATCGTCTCGCTAAGAAGCAGGATCACAGTAGAATTAAGCGTCATTTGGGAAATGAAGAAAGGTAAAGAAAGAAGTGCTCCTCCGATCAACGCGGCTATTAAACTTGCAAGACGTGCTGGTACGCTACCGTGAACTGAAACATAATATAAAGCAAATATCAGGCATGCATCAGCGGGGAGTAAAAAAGTAGGAGAAATCAGATAGCGAATCAATAGTGCGGAAAAAATTACAAAAGTGGACGTATTTGGAAAACCAGAGCGAAGTGCGAAGGCGAAACAACTGAAGATTCCGGCGAGAATAATTGTGATATTCCCCAACGGTGTAAGCCACGCGGAAACAGCATGAAAAGAAAGTAACCAGAGGACGAAAGCGAGTAATGCGAAGAGCACATCCACTGGAAACTGCGCGCGTTTTAGCTGAAGTTTCTGCTCAAGATTCATGCATCTCACAATACCTTAGCGCATCCCGAAAATTTCTGTGACTTTTTGCTGCAGCACCATTGAACTGGAAATATGTGCAAATATTAGGTGTTTATCGATCGAATTAAGATAAATATGAAAGATATACGAGATCTCTGAAACATGAGATGATGAGAAAGTGGAAAGAGAATTTAAGATGCTCCCGGAAAATGAGCCGTCACGAACACGGGGGAATGATGAAAATGCATCGTCTGCACAAAATCAAATGCATCCCCCGCAGGAAATCATCTTGCAATGGCAGGAGCTTGCAGCACAATTGACGCGCGCGCAAGACGCATATCATTCCGGGGCAGAGCCAATTATGGTAGATGCTGAATACGATCGATTGATCCACCAGTTACGGATACTCGAAGACGAATATCCATTGCTTTGGAAACCTACATCGCCATCAATGCGTGTGGGAGCGAAACCGACGAAGAATGGTATGCGCCAGCTGACCCACCGCAATCGGCTCTATTCCCTGCAAGATGTTTTTTCACGAACCGAATTACGTGATTGGTACGATAATATTTGCACGCAAATCCCGGAAAATTCACGTTTCACAGTTGAAGTGAAAGTTGACGGGGTAGCCCTGAATCTCACCTATCGTGACGGGGTCCTTGATACGGCAGCAACCCGGGGCGACGGCAGTGTCGGCGAAGATGTGACGAAAAATGCGCTGGCGATAGCCGATATCCCGCAGCAACTTCAAGGTCAAGATATCCCGCAAATTGTGGAGATCCGTGGTGAGGTCTTTTTCCCAATTGCAGCCTTCCACGAATTTAATGCCCTGGTTGAGCAGCGCAATGCGCAGATCGAAATTCGCAACCAGCAGGTAAAAGTGGAAAATGCCCGCATTCGTAAAGAAAACGCAAAGCTTCGTGCCGAAAATGAGCAACTTCCAGAAGATCAACGCCACATATTGCAGCCGCTGATTCGGGCAGAAGGAAAACTGAAAACTTTCGCGAACCCGCGAAATGCCGCTGCTGGATCGCTTCGTCAAGATGATAATACTGGTTTCGCAATCAGATCACTTAGTTTTGTGGCGCATGGTATTGGTGCGATCGAAGGTGCTTCCCCCGCGCTGGGAGAGCGTCTTATGCTACAGGAAAATGTGTATGCACAATTCCAGGAATGGGGTTTGCCGATTTCACCGCAAACCGAAATAGTTGATTCGTTTGCACAGATTGAAGCGTTTTTAGAAAAATACGAATATGCGCGCACCAGTCTCGCGCACGAATTTGACGGTGTTGTGATCAAGATCGAAAATCGGCAGATTCAAGATTTGCTTGGTTATACTTCACGCGTTCCAAAATGGGCTGTTGCGTTCAAATTTCCGCCTACTGAAGTGCAAACACGGCTTCTTGATATTCGCGTGCAAGTGGGGCGCACAGGTCGTGTCACTCCTTATGCCGTGATGGAGCCAGTACAGGTAGACGGTTCAACAGTAACGCAAGCGACATTGCATAATCCCACCGAGGTTGCCCGAAAAGGCGTGAAAATTGGTGATCTCGTGATCTTGCGAAAAGCAGGCGATATTATTCCGGAAGTCGTTGGTCCAATTTTGGATGCGCGCGATGGCTCTGAACGTGAGTTCATCATGCCACAGAAATGCCCGGCATGTGGTGGAAAAGTTGCGCCTGCAAAGGAAGGCGACGCAGATTGGCGTTGTCACAATGCGCATTCCTGCCCAGCTCAGCTGACACAAAGAATCATCCATATCGGCTCGCGCGGAGCCCTTGATATTGAAGCGCTCGGAGAAGAAACAGGCACTTGGCTTGCTGATCCTGACCGCCTGCGGGAAACTGCGCTACTTGCATTCGTGCGCGGTAAACAGCTCATTATTGAAGATTTTACTGCCGTGAATCCCGCCGATCAGCGGCAGCCGATCCAATGCACGAAAGCAGAATTAATTGAACTGGGCGTGATCGATACAAACGGCATGATTCTTGACCAGGAAAATATTGTGCCGCCCAAAGTGGCACGCAAGCTGGGAATCCCGGCAGCGCAGAAACCGATTCTAAATACAGAGGCGCAACTTTTTGCGCTCCATGCGGCGGAATTGAAAGATATCTGGCAGTGGCAAGAAATCAAGGAAAACGGAGAACTTACTGGGAATTATCGCTATCAACGTGCGGCGTGGACAAAACCCAAAATCGATCTGGCCACAAATACCGTCATCGTGGAATCTGAGCCAATGAAGAATGTCTGTACGATGCTGGCAGAATTAGAGCAGGCAAAAGAAAAAGAACTTTGGCGGCAGCTCGTGGCATTGAATATTCGTCATCTTGGACCAGTTGCGGCGAAAGTGCTTGCGCGAAAATTTGGCTCATTAGCGGCGATCGAAGCTGCTGAGCTGGATCAGTTGAAAGGCGAAGGTATTGGTGATGTGATTGCCGCTTCAATATCTGAATGGTTGCGGATCGAGTGGCATCGAGAAATCGTGCAGGCATGGCGAGAGTGCGGGGTGCGTTTTGCTGATGATGTGGTGGCGCAAACTGCAGAAATCGCGCAAGTGCCGCAGACACTAGCTGGAAAAATTGTGGTCGCCACTGGCACGCTTGAAAAATTTACCCGTGATTCGGTGAAGGAAGCGATCGAAGCGCATGGTGGTAAGGCAACGAGTTCTGTTTCGAGAAAGACGGACTATCTGGTGGCAGGTGCAAAAGCTGGTTCAAAGGCACTAAAAGCTGAACAGTTTGGAATTCCGGTTTTAGATGAAAAGCAGTTTATTGAGCTGCTTGATACTGGTGAATACAGCTGAGCGGATCAAGTTAAGCCTGTTGATCCGCTCACCATGCGAAATGTGGTTTAGCGGCAGAAATGTGAAATATCGGTCTGAATCAGCTACTTTGCTCCGATTCAGCGGGTTAAAGGAGCGGACCTAGAGGGCGTAAAATCCGTTCGCCGAGTTTTGCTAATTTTCCGCGTTGTTCCCATCTTTCGAGTGTTACCTCAACTGAGTTGCTCAAGTCTACCGCGAAAATCTTTTCCATCTTGCGCGCCATCTCATCGCTAAAAATATCCATATTGATTTCAAAATTTCCAGCCATCGAAAGACGATCGATATTTGTGGTGCCAATAGTGCTCCACGCGCCGTCAGCCGTCATCGTTTTTGCGTGCACCATCGCATCTTTGAACCAGAAAATCCGAACTCCCGCTTTCAGCAGTTCGGCATAATATGGGCGTCCAACCCAGTCGGCAACAATATGGTTTGAATAACGCGGAATTAAAATTCGCACGTCAACACCGCGTTTTGCGGCTTGTTTTAGCGAGTGGCGGAGCCCTTCGTCAGGAATGAAATATCCCATCGTGATCCAGATTCGGTGGGAAGCACGATTGATTGCTTCCAAATAAAGTGCGCGCACTGGATAGGAATTGAAGGCAGGCGTATTTGCGACGGCACGTACTTGCGGATTCCATTCGATTGCGCCACTGTCAGGAATTGCTGGATGATGTTTGCGGGAATGATACATATTCCACATATCGATGAATGAACTTTCTAATTCCCAAACCTGTGGACCAGTGATCCGGATATGCGTATCGCGCCATTGTTTTTTGTAAATTTTCCCGATATTGTATCCTCCTACAAAGCCGAGTTTGCCGTCAATACAGAGAATCTTGCGGTGATCGCGCCCTTTCTGCCGTGGGTTGCCGGTAAAGATTCCTGGACGGATCAAAGGGAACCGAATCACATGCAAATTCGGGAGTTTGGGGTAACGCCGAAAACTTGGTGGTTGATTCAGATTGCCCCAAGTGTCGATGATGATATACACCTCGACACCGCGCAGTGCTGCCTGGATCAGTGCTTTCCGATACGCTTTCCCAACCTCATCTGCTTTCATGATAAAAATTTCAAAATAGATATGGCTCTTTGCTTTGCGAATTGCCTCAAGTTGCGCACGGTAAAGATGCGCGCCGTAAGTGTAGACTGTGATTTCACCTTTCGGAGTATTGACATCCTGTGGCATGAGGAAAGGGAACGTATTTGAGGGGGGATGGCGCTGCTTGCGCCGTTCATCAATTGCCGTCACTGTAGCGATCGCAGTTGCTTGCGTAAGTAATGCGCCACCAATCCCGATCCGGAGCGCTTTCTTGATGCGTTCTTTTGTGAGTGCATCTTTTCCAGCCAGTAGCGGGCAGCTAACTTTTTTTGTAATTATTTCACGCAAGTTCATATTGTTCATGTTAGTCGAATTTTGTTGGTAATCATTCTAACGAAAGGAATTGCGCTGTTTGGATGCATCTTCGGATGCTTCTTTTCCCAAATATCAGGGTTCGCTCCCGCGTTGCGGATTTCTACATGGCAGAGGCGGTACTGTGCAAAACGTTTTGTGTTCGCTGCGCGCTCAGCAAGCGAACTGGTTCACGCCTTTTTGACGGCAGGCATTACACTAAAGGTATGTCTAGTTTTAGTAAAGAAGAGGTCAAGCGAGTAGCTGACCTAGCACGTATTGCCCTGACGGAAGAAGAAATTGCGCAATTTGCTGGAGAGCTTGGTGTGATTTCTGAGTCTGTCGCTAAAATTTCCGCAGTAGTTTCCGACGATATCCCAGCTACATCACATCCGATCCCGCTTACTAATGTATGGCGTGAAGATGAAATTGGCGCGGGTATCGACCGCGAAGAAGTTCTTGCCGGGGCGCCAGATTCCCAAGACGGCAAGTTTAAGGTGCCGTCAATTCTGGGTGAAGAATAATAATTACGGATCGTAATCTAAGGAATAACAATAAATATGACCATCAAAGAAGAACTGTGCCGGAAAAGCGCCCATGAGCTGGCGCAATTACTGCGTGCAGGTGAAGTTACCGCTGTCGAAGTGACGCAAGCTTTTTTGCATCAGATTGAAAAGCTGAATCCAGTGCTGAATGCGTATCTCTACGTGGATGCAGCAGGCGCTTTGCAAGCTGCCGCAGCTGTGGATGAAGATCGTGCAGCAGGCAAGGAGCTACCGCCATTTGCAGGTGTGCCAGTGGCAATCAAGGATAATATTTGCCAACGTGGAATCCCGACCACTTGTGGTTCACGGATGCTTGAAGGCTGGAAGCCGCCATACGATGCTACTGTGGTGCAGCAGATTCACAAGGCTCGCCTCCCAATTCTTGGACACACCAATATGGATGAATTTGCAATGGGCTCATCCACCGAACATTCGGCTTTTGGTCCGACTCGGAATCCGTGGGATCCGTCGCGGATCCCTGGTGGTTCTGGAGGCGGATCGGCAGCTGCCGTCAGTGCATATCTTGCACCTTGGGCTTTGGGCACAGATACGGGTGGTTCGATTCGCCAGCCGTCATCAGTTACGGGAACAGTCGGTACAAAACCGACCTACGGGAAAATTTCGCGTTATGGTGTAGTTGCAATGGCATCATCACTTGACCAAGTTGGGCCAGTTGCGCGTTCAGTTGCTGATGCTGCTGCTTTGCAGGAAATCCTTTCTGCGCACGATCCATTTGATTCAACTTCGTTACCGGAAAAAGATCTGGATTTGCATACTGGTGTAGAAGCTGGTTTGGCGGCAAAAGATCTGCAAGGTAAGCGCTTTGGCGTAGTCAAAGAATTGATTACTGACGGATATGAATCTGGCGTGATTGCGGTATTCCAGGAGATTCGCGCTGCACTCGAAGCACGCGGTGCGCAAGTCGTGGAAGTGTCTTGCCCGTCCTTTGAACATGCGCTTGCAGCATACTATTTGATTATGCCAGCGGAAGTTTCTTCAAATCTGGCACGTTTTGATGGTGTGCGCTACGGTAATCGCGCACTTCCAGAATCCGGTGCGATTACAGCTGAATCTATGATGAGCGCAACGCGTGGCGCAAACTTTGGTGCCGAAGTGAAGCGGCGAATTATTCTTGGTACGCACGTGCTGTCAGCCGGGTTTTTTGATGCTTACTATGGCGCGGCGCAAAAGGTACGGACACTTGTGCAGCGAGATTTGGCGAAAGCCTTTGAAAAGTGCGATGTGCTAATTTCTCCGACCTCACCGGTCGTAGCTTTCCCCTTTGGCGCAAAAGCTGATCCAATGGCGATGTACATCAACGATATTGCTACGATTCCTGCAAATCTTGCGGGGGCTCCGGCGATCAGTGTGCCGGCTGGTCTTTCTGACGGATTGCCTGTTGGAATCCAAATTATCGCGCAGGCACATGAAGATCCGAAACTATATGCATATGCGGCAATGGTTGAAGCAGTTGCTGATCCGGCAGGCGCGCAGTGCCCAGTAGAAAAATTGGAGGCAGCAGAATAATGGATGAACTCATGGATTACGCGGATGTAGTGGAAAATTACGATCCGGTTCTTGGCTTGGAAGTGCACGTTGAGCTGGGTACAAAGACGAAAATGTTTGATGCTGCGCCAAATGCGTTCGGTGGTGCACCAAATACTTTCGTTACTCCTGTGTCGCTTGGACTGCCAGGTGCGTTGCCCGTCGTCAATAAGAAAGCAATTGAATATGCGATTCGGCTTGGTCTGGCGTTGAATTGTGAAATCGCTGAATCTTGCCGCTTCGCAAGAAAGAATTATTTCTATCCAGATTTGTGTAAGAATTTCCAGACTTCACAATCTGATGAGCCGATTGCGTTCAATGGGTACCTTGATGTGGAATTGGCTGACGGTGAAGTTTTCCGCGTCGATATCGAGCGCGCGCACGTAGAAGAAGATGCTGGTAAGAATACGCATATTGGTGGAGAAGGGCGGATCCACGGCGCTGATCACTCGTTAGTTGATTACAACCGTGCTGGCGTGCCGTTGGTGGAAATCGTGACTCGCCCAATTGCTGGTGCAGGAGCTCGCGCACCAGAAGTTGCAGCAGCATATGTGCAGGCAATCCGTGATATTGCGCGTGCAATTGGAGTGTCTGAGGCGCGAATGGAGCGTGGAAATGTGCGCGCTGACGTGAATGTTTCACTGCGTCCAACCCCAGATTCGCCACTCGGTACACGTACTGAGACGAAGAATGTGAACTCATTCCGTTCGATTGCAAAAGCTGTTGAATATGAAATGTGCCGGCAGGCTGCTGTGCTTGCGTCTGGGCAACTGGTGCTGCAAGAAACTCGTCACTGGCAGGAATCTGACGGAACTACGCTTGCCGGGCGGGTGAAGTCGGATGCAGATGATTACCGATATTTCCCGGAGCCAGATTTAGTACCGCTTGCGCCAAGCCGCGAATGGGTGGAGGAAATTCGTGCTTCGCTGCCAGAATTACCTGCCGTAAAACGGAAGCGGTTGAAGGAAGAATGGGGTATTTCTGATTTGGAGATGCGCGATATCGTGAATGCGGGTGCGCTGATCCTGATTGAAGAAACAGTGAAAGCAGGTGCCTCTTCCGCTGGTGCCCGCAAGTGGTGGATGGGTGAATTGGCTCGTTACGCGAAAGATCACGAACTGGATCTGGATGCGGTTCCAGTTTCGATCACGGACGTAGCTGAGTTAGATCAACTTGTAACCAGTGGCAAGCTGACGGATAAACTGGCGCGGCAAGCTCTCGAAGGAGTACTGGCTGGTGAGGGCAATCCTGGCGAAGTGGTTGCAAAACGTGGTCTGGAAGTTGTTTCAAATGACGACGACCTGTTGGCTATTATCGATGCAGCACTTGCTGCGCAGCCAGATGTAGTTGAAAAGATTCGTGACGGAAAACTGCAGGCAGCTGGTGCGATCGTAGGTATTGTCATGAAAGAAACACAAGGAAAAGCGGATGCCGCTCGCGCTCGCGAATTGATTTTAGATCGGGTGAATAATTAATGAAAAGTATTGTTCCTTCATATTCAGTGACGATGCGTTGCAAGATTCCATTTGAATCAAAAGCTACGCCTGCATTGATTCAGTTGATCACGCAGTATGGGGCGCTGGTTTATGGTGTCGATACGGTAAAGACGAGTGCACATCACATTACGGTTGATGTGACGACCTACTGCGATGATTTTGCACATGCAAAAATGATTCGTGAACGTCTTGAGACGCAAGAACATATAAGTGTGCTTGGGATGCACGATGCAGTAGCGCAGGTGCATTTGGGCGGTAAAATTGAGACTGGTTTACGTCGTCCGCTCAAGACGCGTCAGGATTTAGGGCGGATTTACACTCCTGGTGTGGCTCGGATTTGCGATATGATCCATGAGGATCCTGAGAAGGCGTACAAATTTACTTCCAAACGAAATACGGTAGCCGTTGTTACTGACGGTACGGCCGTCCTGGGACTGGGCGATATTGGTCCTGCAGCCGCAATGCCAGTGATGGAAGGGAAAGCAGCGTTATTTAAGAATTTTGCAAATGTTGACGCGTGGCCAATTTGTTTAGATACAAAAGATACCGATGAGATCGTTTCAATCGTGAAGGCGATCGCGCCCGGATTTGGTGGGATCAATTTGGAAGATATCTCTGCACCGCGCTGTTTTGAAATTGAGCGGCGGTTACGTGCAGAGCTGGATATCCCGGTATTCCATGACGATCAGCATGGTACTGCGGTAGTCACACTGGCAGCTTTGATCAACGCTTTGAAAGTTGTTGGTAAGAAGATTTCCGATGTGAAGATCGTGGTTTCTGGTGTGGGGGCAGCAGGCAATGCAATTATTCGGTTGCTGTTGAAGGAAGGCGCAAAAGATATTATCGGTTGTGGGCGTGCAGGATCACTTGGACGTTTCCGTCAAGAAGCAGATCCTGATCGTCAGTGGCTGGCTGAGAATACTAATCCGCGTAATGTTGAAGGGTCGCTGAAAGAAGTTTTAGTCGGCGCAGATGTATTTATCGGTGTTTCTTCAGGAAATATCTTAGATCCGGAAGATATTGGAACTATGGCGTCTGATGCAATCGTTTTTGCGATGGCGAACCCTACTCCGGAAGTGGATCCGATTGCGGCAGCAAAATACGCGAAGGTAGTTGCCACGGGGCGTTCGGATTTCCCGAACCAGATTAACAATGTGCTGGTATTCCCCGGACTTTTCCGCGGCTTGTTAGATTTGCGTGCAAAGGCAATTGATGTTGACTTGTTGTCTGTAGCAGCACGCGCGATTGCGCAAGAAGTGGAACCTGATCAGCTGAATGCAAACTATATTGTGCCAGGTGTGTTCCATCCGGATATGGCTTACCATGTGGCTGACGCAATCAAGCAGACGTTTGCACAGGATGATGAAAGCTGATTTAAGAGTCCATATTTGAACTTATATGTAAGCTGGGATCAGCGAAGTTCAGTTTTGGTGGGAGCAGATTTTGTTTTTCAAAGTCTGCTCCCATTTTGTTTCTGTATGAGGAAATTTTGCTGTTATTGCGATTGTTGGCAGCAAAATTTAGAACTGGGCAAGACGGAGTTCTTTGGTAAGTGGACGGCAGTGGCTACGTAATCGGTATTTATGGATGCAAATGTAGTTCTTGCATCTGGATAGAATATGCATCTATGTAAATAAATTGGAACAGTCAAATTAATTTGATGTGATTTCTGGTGAAACGGTATTCGATAAGTGGAAATTGGCGTTAAAAAGCCGTTTACGACTCTTGTGGCGATGCACACCCTGGAAAAATTTGCGTGATGTGTTGTTTGTGGGTAGAGTATTTATTCGTTGCGAGGGCGATGGAGATTCTTGGGGCTTTGGTTTTGAGGGTTTTGGTTGTTCTTGTGGTGTGCTTCACTGGGGCTGGTTTGGGTTTTGGTTTGACTCGGGTTTGGTTTTGGTGGTAAGCTTATGAAGTTGCTGCTTCGGGTGGCTGTCCTGGTTTTTGGGGTGGTTGCTTGGGTGTTGGTGTGTTGTTTGGAATCTCAATAGTGTGTCAGCTTTTTATGATGATGTTTTTTTGGGCTGGCTGGTTTGATGGTCTGACTTTTTGTGGGTTGGGTTGTTGGGTTGGTTGGTCTGTTTTTTGCCTGGCTGATTTTTTTGGTTGGGTTTTTTGTTTTGCCAGTTTTTCTGGTTTTTTGAGTCTGTTTTTGGGCTTTCCTTTATTGATTGGATGCCTTTTTTTGGGTGTTTGGTTTTTGTTTGGAGAGTTTGATCCTGGCTCAGGACGAACGCTGGCGGCGTGCTTAACACATGCAAGTCGAACGATGAAGCGGAAAGTTTTCTTTTTGTGGATTAGTGGCGAACGGGTGAGTAATACGTGAGTAACCTGCCCTCTTCTCTGGGATAAGCCTTGGAAACGGGGTCTAATACTGGATATTCTGCTTTAACCGCATGGTTTTTGTTGGAAAGGGTTTCTGGTGGGGGATGGGCTCACGGCCTATCAGCTTGTTGGTGGGGTGATGGCCTACCAAGGCTTCGACGGGTAGCCGGCCTGAGAGGGTGACCGGCCACATTGGGACTGAGATACGGCCCAGACTCCTACGGGAGGCAGCAGTGGGGAATATTGCACAATGGACGCAAGTCTGATGCAGCGACGCCGCGTGGGGGATGAAGGCTTTCGGGTTGTAAACTCCTTTCAGTACAGAAGAAGCGTAAGTGACGGTATGTGCAGAAGAAGCGCCGGCTAACTACGTGCCAGCAGCCGCGGTAATACGTAGGGCGCGAGCGTTGTCCGGAATTATTGGGCGTAAAGAGCTCGTAGGCGGTTTGTCGCGTCTGCTGTGTAAGACCGGGGCTTAACTCCGGGGCTGCAGTGGGTACGGGCAGGCTAGAGTGCGGTAGGGGTAACTGGAATTCCTGGTGTAGCGGTGGAATGCGCAGATATCAGGAGGAACACCGATGGCGAAGGCAGGTTACTGGGCCGTTACTGACGCTGAGGAGCGAAAGCATGGGGAGCGAACAGGATTAGATACCCTGGTAGTCCATGCCGTAAACGTTGGGCACTAGGTGTGGGGCCTTTCCACGGGTTCTGCGCCGTAGCTAACGCATTAAGTGCCCCGCCTGGGGAGTACGGCCGCAAGGCTAAAACTCAAAGGAATTGACGGGGGCCCGCACAAGCGGCGGAGCATGCGGATTAATTCGATGCAACGCGAAGAACCTTACCAAGGCTTGACATACACTGGAATACTGCAGAGATGTGGTAGCCTTCGGGCTGGTGTACAGGTGGTGCATGGTTGTCGTCAGCTCGTGTCGTGAGATGTTGGGTTAAGTCCCGCAACGAGCGCAACCCTTGTCTTGTGTTGCCAGCACGTTATGGTGGGGACTCACGAGAGACTGCCGGGGTTAACTCGGAGGAAGGTGGGGATGACGTCAAATCATCATGCCCCTTATGTCTTGGGCTTCACGCATGCTACAATGGCTGGTACAGAGGGATGCGATTCCGTGAGGTTGAGCGGATCCCTTAAAGCCAGTCTCAGTTCGGATTGGGGTCTGCAACTCGACCCCATGAAGTCGGAGTCGCTAGTAATCGCAGATCAGCAACGCTGCGGTGAATACGTTCTCGGGCCTTGTACACACCGCCCGTCACGTCACGAAAGTTGGTAACACCCGAAGCCCGTGGCCTAACTTTTTGGGGGAGCGGTCGAAGGTGGGATTAGCGATTGGGACGAAGTCGTAACAAGGTAGCCGTACCGGAAGGTGCGGCTGGATCACCTCCTTTCTAGGGAGCCTTTGGTCACTGTTTTTTGTCTAGTTGGTGGCTGGCCTTGCTTTTTGTGGGGTTTTGGTTTTCTTGTGGGCGTCATTGTTTTTAGTTGGCATGCTGTTGGGTTTCGGGGTAACACCTGGTTTGACTGCTTGGGCTGATGGATGCTTTTTTGGTGTTTGTTGGTTTGGTGTTGGTTTGGTGGTTGAGAATTGTATAGTGGACGCGAGCATCTTTGGTTTTTAATCAATTTGTTTTGTTGTAAGTGTTTAAGGGCGTTCGGTGGATGCCTTGGCACGCATGGCCGATGAAGGACGTTGTAGCCTGCGATATGCCTCGGGGAGTTGGCAAACGAGCTGTGATCCGAGGATTTCCGAATGGGGGAACCTGGCTGGGGTTATGCCCAGTTACCGGCATCTGAATGTATAGGGTGTTTGGGGGTAACGCAGGGAAGTGAAACATCTTAGTACCTGCAGGAAAAGATATTGCGTGAGTAGTGGCGAGCGAAAGCGTAGGAGGCTAAACCGGGTGTGTGTGATAGCATCGGGCGTTGCACATTCGGGGTTGTGGGACCGTCTTGGACCTTCCGATAAGGGTCTGGCGAGTGATAAAATCAGGGCATAGATGAAAAGGTTGGGAAGCCTTACCGTAGTGGGTGATAGTCCCGTAGTTGAAATGTTTTGGTCTTGTTGGCGTGTTTTCCCAAGTAGCACGGGACTCGTGAAATTTCGTGTGAATCTGCAAAGACCACTTTGTAAGCCTAAATACTGTGCGTGACCGATAGTGGATTAGTACCGTGAGGGAATGGTGAAAAGTACCCCGGGAGGGGAGTGAAATAGTACCTGAAACCGGACGCTTACAATCCGTCAGAGCCTTCTTTGTGGGGGTGATGGCGTGCCTTTTGAAGAATGAGCCTGAGAGTTAGTGGCATGTAGCGAGGTTAACCCGTGTGGGGGAGTCGTAGCGAAAGCGAGTTTTAAAAAGCGTTTAGTTGCATGTTCTAGACCCGAAGCGGGGTGATCTACCCATGGCCAGTGTGAAGCACGTGTAAGAGCGTGTGGAGGCGCGAACCCACTTCAGTTGAAAATGGAGGGGATGAGCTGTGGGTAGGGGTGAAAGGCCAATCAAACTCCGTGATAGCTGGTTCTCCCCGAAATGCATTTAGGTGCAGCGTTGCGTGTTGCTTGCCGGAGGTAGAGCTACTGGATGGCTGATGGCCCTTATCGGGGTACTGAGGTCAGCCAAACTCCGAATGCCGGTTTAAGTTAGCGTGGCAGTGAGACTGCGGGGGATAAGCTCCGTAGTCGAGAGGGAAACAGCCCAGATCATCGGTTAAGGCCCCTAAGCGTGTGCTAAGTGGGAAAGGATGTGGAGTTGCTGTGACAACCAGGAGGTTGGCTTAGAAGCAGCCATCCTTGAAAGAGTGCGTAATAGCTCACTGGTCAAGTGATTCTGCGCCGACAATGTAGCGGGGCTAAGTACACCGCCGAAACCGTGGCAGCAATTTTTTATTGTTGGGTAGGGGAGCGTCGTGCATGAGGTGAAGCAGTCGTGTGAACGGTTGTGGATTGTGTGCGAGTGAGAATTCAGGCATGAGTAACGAATGAAGGGTGAGAATCCCTTCCGCCGTATGACCAAGGGTTCCAGGGCCAGGTTGTTCCGCCCTGGGTTAGTCGGGTCCTAAGGCGAGGCCGACAGGCGTAGTCGATGGGCAACCAGTTGTTATTCTGGTACCGGCGAAGAACCGTCCGTGCTGAAGCTTGTGATACTAACCATCCAATCCTGGCTTTCTTCCTTTTGGGTTGAGAGTTTTGGTGCGCGTGGGAACTGATCTTGTGGTAGGCAAGCGTGTTAACAGGGGTGACGCACAGTGGTAGCTTCCGCGTGGCTTATGGCTTGCCACGTTTAACAGCGCAGCCCGTTTCTTAGGTAAATCCGGGAGACTTTGTGGGTGAGGCTGGATGATGACCGCATTTTTTGTGGGAAGTAGGGTGATCCTGTGGTGCCAAGAAAAGCCTCGACGTTAGGTTCTAGCCGCCCGTACCCTAAACCGACACAGGTGGTCGAGTAGAGTATACTAAGGCGTTCGAGTGAATCGTGGTTAAGGAACTCGGCAAAATACCTCCGTAACTTTGGAAGAAGGAGGACCGGATACTTGAAGCTCTTTTACGGGCTAGGGTTGATGGTGGCACAAACCAGGGAGAAGCGACTGTTTATCAAAAACATAGGTCTGTGCGAACACGTAAGTGGATGTATACGGACTGACGCCTGCCCGGTGCTGGAAGGTTAAGAGGACTGGTTAGCCCTTTTTGGGCGAAGCTGAGAATTTAAGCCCCAGTAAACGGCGGTGGTAACTATAACCATCCTAAGGTAGCGAAATTCCTTGTCGGGTAAGTTCCGACCTGCACGAATGGCGTAACGACTTCTCCACTGTCTCAACCGCGAACTCGGTGAAATTGCATTACGAGTAAAGATGCTCGTTACGCGCAGAAGGACGGAAAGACCCCGGGACCTTTACTATAGCTTGGTATTGGTGTTTGGTACGGTTTGTGTAGGATAGGTGGGAGACTTTGAAGCATTAACGCCAGTTAGTGTGGAGTCATTGTTGAAATACCACTCTGATCGTGCTGGATGTCTAACCTTGGACCATGATCTGGTTCAGGGACAGTGCCTGGTGGGTAGTTTAACTGGGGCGGTTGCCTCCTAAAATGTAACGGAGGCGCTCAAAGGTTCCCTCAGCCTGGTTGGCAATCAGGTGTTGAGTGTAAGTGTACAAGGGAGCTTGACTGTGAGACCGACAGGTCGAGCAGGTACGAAAGTAGGAACTAGTGATCCGGCGGTGGCTTGTGGAAGCGCCGTCGCTCAACGGATAAAAGGTACCCCGGGGATAACAGGCTGATCCTGCCCAAGAGTTCATATCGACGGCATGGTTTGGCACCTCGATGTCGGCTCGTCGCATCCTGGGGCTGGAGTAGGTCCCAAGGGTTGGGCTGTTCGCCCATTAAAGCGGCACGCGAGCTGGGTTCAGAACGTCGTGAGACAGTTCGGTCCCTATCCTCTGCGCGCGTATGAGAATTGAGAAGGGCTGTCCCTAGTACGAGAGGACCGGGATGGACAAACCTCTGGTGTGCCAGTTGTACCGCCAGGTGCATGGCTGGTTTGCTACGTTTGGAAAGGATAACCGCTGAAAGCATCTAAGTGGGAAGCCTGCTTCAAGATAAATTCTCGATACACTCTTTCGAGTGTGGAAGGCCCCCTATAGACCATGGGGTTGATAGGCCAGAAGTGGAAGCATGGTAACGTGTGTAGAGCTGACTGGTACTAATGGCCGATCACTTCATTATAAAACGATTAAAAAAATTTCTTTTGCAACGCGTCTACTATACAATTCTGAACCACCAAACAAAGAACACACACACATATATATGTGTTTAGCGTGTATACGTGTGGAGAGTAGTCAGATTTATGACACATATCTAGATATGAGTATGTGTACCCCAAAGTTTTGACGGTGGTCATAGCAGCAGGGAAACGCCCAGTATCCATCCCGAACCTGGAAGCTAAGCCTGCAAGCGCCGATGGTACTGCACCCGCCAGGGTGTGGGAGAGTAGGACACTGCCGTCACCAAAAATTAAATACACAATAGTTTAAAACCCCCACACAAGCCTCCTCCTGAAATACCAGAGAGCACACGTGTGGGGGTTTTAAAAAAAACAACACCCAAAAAAAGATGGGGTTAAAAACCAACAACACAAAAGAATAAAACGGCTTAAAAACCAACAATACAAAACAAAAACAAAAAGAAAAAAAGAAGAGTGAAGAGAGGAAAAATCCTCTCTTATTTTTTTTGTTTTACAGGCTTATTCATCTCAACAACCGGATAAACCACCCACCTACCTGCACTTTCCACCATAATAAAAAAACCGATTGACGAAAGAGCAGATTTTATGAAATTACCACGCATACTTAGTGTAATCACATCAGTTTCGCTTCTTATCGCAGCTATTCCCAATGCGGTAGCAGCACCAGAAGCACCTCCGCTACCGCCAGATAATAATTTTTCAAGTGCGGTATCTGGCGAAAATATTCGTGTACTAGTTACTTTGAAAGACCAACCAAGATTACCCGGTGAATTTGGTTCAGATACTAGTTACGTCCAAAAACAAGCAAATGCATTTGCAAGTAAATATGGATTTCAGGTTGATCGGAAATTTAGTTATCTTGTAAACGCGATTTCCGGATCAATTGCGGCCCAAGAAATTAGCCATTTGAAACTTGATCCAGCTGTTGCCGCTGTTGAAAAACTGCGCATCTACTATCCTTTAATGGAAAGCGCTAGCACTTTGTCTGGCTCACAGAAGGCACGTAAAGATTTTGGTGTAGACGGGGCCGGTACGGTGATTTCAATCATTGATACTGGTGTAGATATTCATCATCAAGATATGCGATTGGATCCAGATGTAGCTCCACGGATCGCTCCGAGCGAAGGCTTTACCCCAAAGGTTCCATACGGCTACAATTTCGCTGACGAAAATAATATCGTGAAAGACACTACAGCTTCGCAGCATGGGATGCATGTAGCTGGTATCGCGGCAGCTAACGGTGGCAAAGAGGCGAATGTTGCGAAAAATTCACGAATGAATGGGATCGCGCCAAACGCACAAATTCTCGCCATGAAAGTGTTCTCAAATGACCCGAATAAAAAAGGCGCGGGTGCTGACGATGTGATGGCAGCAATTGAAGAATCAGTTAAGCGGGGCGCTGACGTAATCAATCTTTCCTTAGGATATCCGAACGGGCACGAAGCGCAGAATATTGGTGAACAGCGCGCGATCGAAAATGCTCGTGCTGCAGGGGTTGAAGTTATTGTCGCTGCAGGAAATGAAGGCCAAAACGGCTCACCCACTGGAGAAAACAATGATGCGCTGGGCATGCTCGATGACGGCACTGTTGCCTCACCATCAACTGGTGTTGGAGCCTGGTCGGTTGCTTCGATCGAAAATCAGCTGATCGTAAATTCGCTCGGTATCGCAAGAAATACTAAAGCTACACACAAGTTCGGCTTTGATTTACAAACCGGCACTGCTGATGGACAAGAACATGAATTAGTTGATGCTGGTGTTGGCAGCTTTAACGATACTTTCGGAAAAGATTTTTCTGGTAAATACGTGCTGATTCAACGTGGCGGAATGCAAGGTGAAAATCCAATCACCTTCAAAGACAAATTTACAAATGCACAAATCGCAAAAGCTGCTGGCGTGATCATCTACAACCATGCTAAAGGCGGTGACGATTTGCCTGGGATGGGCGGAATTGAGAGCTTCAAAATTCCCGGTATCGCAATCGGGCACAGCGATGGCGTGAAATTGAAAGAACTAATTTCGCAAGGGCTTACCAAAATCAAACTCACTGACGCTCATATTTCACGTACTAACCCAAATGCAATGCGTCCATCTGCATTTTCCTCATGGGGATCTGCCCCAGAACTTGGATTCAAACCGGAAATTTCCGGTATTGGCGGAAACGTCTACTCCACAGTCAATGATCATAAATATGCTACAAAATCAGGCACTTCCATGGCTGCTCCGTATGTTGCTGGTGTGAGTGCACTTATGATCGAAAAAAATACGCAAAAATTTCCAAAGCTAAAGCGGAAAGAACTTGTGGCGCGGAATCGGATTGCACTATCAAATACCGCATCGATTCTAAAACATGATGATATTCCGTTTGCACCGCGGCAAATCGGAGCAGGTTTAGTCCAGACGGATGCTGCTCTGCGTACCTCAGTGCTTGCGACTGTTGACGATTCTCCAGTTCTCGCGCTACGGGAAGTAAAAGGCACTCGTGATTTTACCGTCACACTCGAAAACGAAGCCGACCATGAATTCACCTTTACTCCAGGCGCTACCTGTGTAGTGAATGAAAATAATTCACTTACAGAAACTGCAAATACGCATTGTTCAACTAGCGATACGATTGCGGCAGAAGTTTCAGAGATAAAAGTTCCGGCAAAAGGAACTGCAAAGGTAAAATACACGCTGAAAGTCAGTGGCGCAGATCATTGGACACAAGGCTGGGTAACATTCAAGTCAAAAGATCCGCAGCAACCTGATTTGGCACTCCCATATCTCGGTTTTGCAGGAGACTGGAACGCAGAGCGGATCATCGATACCCCACGCTATGCCGGGTTTGATCAGCCAATTCTTGACCGTCTGGAAAAGAACCCAACTATTACTTCGCTCTACACGCAGATCAATCAAGGAGAGTACACTTTTCGCGACGGTGAACAGTTTATTTCGCCTAATGGTGACGGACTTGCCGATGTGATTTATGCGAAAGTAGCGATGTTACGCAACGCAAAAGAAGTCAAAATCACAGTTGTTGATGAGGATAAAAAGCTTGTGCGCGCGATCGGAAAGCAGGACGATGTGGTGCGTCCAACGATTAAAGCGCAACTTGCAGAAATGACGAATGCGATGCAAACGGATTTTTCGTCGATCGTTTTTGACGGGAAAAAGTATGATCAGCGCAAAGCCAGCTTTGAAAATGTGGCTGATGGTAAATATTTCTTCCGCATCGAGGCGAGGATGGGGGCAGAGTATGAACCGCAGATCCTTGATTTGCCATTTGCAATTGATCGTGTAGCGCCGAAAGTTGAAGTACTTTCGATCCAAAAGAATGCTGCAGGAAATTATGAAGTAAAAGTTTCAGCAACGGATAATGCTTCTGGAGTAAATGCAGTACAGGGCAGATTCACTTGGCCGTCAAGTATAATTACGAAAGACGAAACGATGAAGGATAAAACGCCAGCTGACGGCGTGCATACTTTGATCGTGAATGGACCGATTGCGGAAAAGGTCGGCTATTTTGAAATTTACGCATCAGATTTGGCTACGAATGTGGTGCGTAAAACGGTAATGGTCAGTGACCGGGCGCTAATTGTGGAATCTGCAGACACATTAGCACAAATCGGCACGATCAATGCTTCTGCACAGTCGGAGCAAACTGACGAGATTTTAGTGCAGAATGGAAAGCTAGTGCTCACTGGACGGGCTGGTGAAAAGGTGCGGCGAGTGCGTGCGGGTGATGCGCTTACTGATGTGCCAGAAAGTGGTCGTTTTGAGATCCGTCCGTCAGTGATCGAAGGTGAAAATACTGTTGTCGTAGCAGGCTTGGATACTGCCGGGAATGTAGTTGCGAAGCAGAGTTTCACGTTTACATATGACGGCACTGCTCCCCAATTTTCGCTTAGTGAACCAGCAGGATGGCCAAAGGTGTTGGCACGGTCAGTGAACGGAAAAGTGAAGATTAAAGGTAAAGTAACAGATAATCTTTCACCAGTAAGCAATGTGATGATCGACGGCGAAAGTTTCCCGGTAGCTGAAGATGGCAGTTTTAGTGCAGAGATTTCTGTGGCAGACGGCAGCCCAGCAATTATGCTGAGTGCTTTTGATAAAGCTTGGAACAAAGCGGAGGCGATAGTCCGTCTGGAAAATCCAGATCCGCAGGCAGCTCCACTCCAATTGCTGGCGAATCTTGGGTTTGCACAAGCCTTTAATGTTGTTTCAGGGGAAAATGACGCCTTGCAGCAAAAATCGGAAGATGTAGCCGCAAATGGTCTTTATACCTTCATGTATAAAGGCAAATTCAATCGGATGCCGCAGAAATTTATTGTTGCCGGGAATGATGTATCGGTAGCTCCCGACGGTAGTTTTGAAACTGAAATTAGTCTTCGTGAGGGGATTACTGATGTAAATGTGCAGATTATAGATGTGGACGGTGCCGAGATCGCGAATACCCAGATGAAGGTACTGCTTGATTTGCATGCTCCAAATGTAGAATTTACGAAGCCGCAGATCGATGCAGATGGAGCACTTTATTTGCATCATGCTGGAGATGTGGAATTTTCTGGTTCGGTTGCTGATAACGCTTTTGGCTACCAGCTGACGATCAACGGCAATGCTGTGGAACGCTTTTTGAGTTATGAAGATCCAGATCGTGACGCTGGTAAGCGAGATTTCACGCATCTTGTAACGGCTGAAGATGGAGATAAGCTGCTTGTAGTGTTGAAAGACCATTTCGATAATACGTATCTGCGGATGATCCCTGTAGTCGTCGATAATATTGCTCCTGAGGTTACTGTCAGTGGACTTGCTGACGGGGACGTCCGATATTTTGATCCGGAAGCAAACGGAAATGCTGATCTGAATCAAAATGCAGGTGCGGCAGTATCAGCAAAGGTGCAAGTAAAGGATGCGAATTTGCAGCATATTGCGCTCTATGTGGATGGTAAACTTGTCACAACGAAGCAGGTTGCGCTGGTTCCAGCAGCAGGGGCAGTAACGAAGATCTCGGAAGGATTCGGGAAGCGAAAGCCGCCAGCAAATGGCGATAATCGTGGGGATCAAGCGCGGGCAGCTGCTGATTCGGATGCTGATAATGCAGCGGGAAGTGATCTTTCGAGAGCTGCACATGATGCAACTGAAAAGCCGCAGCAGGAGCTAAGTTTCACGCTTACGCAGAATTTTGCGCCCGGTGAGCATCGTATTTTCGTGGAAGCACGCGATAAAGCGGGTAATACGCAAGTTCAGCAGCTAAGTTTTACTGTAAAGCAGTTAAGCGTACCTGAAAAGGAGCAAAAGCCCGGTGCTGGAAGTGGTGAAGTGATCGTGCCTGGAATTGATCAACAGGATTTAGTTCCGTTGCCTGAATCGAAGCCGCAGGGCTGGGATACGTGGATTCCGTCAGTTATTGTGCCGAGTGCCGAGGCGGGCCGGATATCCGAACGCGGTCAGAGCAGACAGCAGGATCTAGCTTCAGCAATGGCAGAGCGGGCGAAAATGATTGCGGCAACTGGCGCGAATACGGCGCTTGTCTTATTCCTTGCAACGCTACTCGTAGTTACAAGTATTACGGTGCGGAGAATCCAAACGAGGATTGAAAAGTGAAACTTTAGTTTCTTAGTTTAATCCAGTAGATGGTCGTCAGATCGGGCAAATGGAGATGTATCAGCAGCCTGTCTGACGGCCATCTGCTTTTAATAGCTTTCTCCTGCGGGTGAAAGTATCGGGGTGAATATCTGAAAAGTGCTCATTGGAAAAGCTTGCAGCAAAAAATTATCACGTGATAACATTTGGTAAATCAACAATGGTTGTTGATGATGTACTCAAAGAGGAGTTCATTATGAAAAGTCCAAATACTCCGCAATCTGAAATTGCGGAAAAGGATGCTCGATTTATTAAGAAACACGCGTCCACGCTGATTGCCTTTGGCGAGTTTATCGACGGCTATGATCTCGCAGTTATTGGTGTTGCGATGGTCTTTCTGTCTTCGTCATTTGCCTTATCGCCGGTAGATAAAGGATTGCTGGTTGCAATCTCATTTCTTGGGACAGCGGTTGGATTGATTGTTTTCGGTGATTTGTCTGATCGAATTGGTCGGAAACGTGTCTTTGCTTTTAATCTCTGGATTTTTATCGTAACTGCGTTATTGGCAGGTGCGATTACGCAGGTGTGGATGCTTTGGGTGCTGCGTTTTCTGATCGGTGTAGCTGTGGGGATGGATTTATCTACATCTGCAGCTTACCTTGCGGAAATTGCACCAAAAGCTCGGCGGGGGCGGGTCACTGGTTCATTGCTCAATATCATGATGGTTGCTGGGGCGCTATTTGCAATTCTTCTTGCAATGTTCCTGTATTGGGCAGTGCCACAAAATCATCATGATTGGATTTGGCGTGGAATGTTTGTGTTCGCCGCAGTACCTGCAGCGATTGTGTTATTTTTGCGAAAGCGTCTGCCAGAATCTCCCCGGTGGTTATTACAAAATGGTCAAACTGAACGCGCTTGGGTGATTATTCGTGCGCTAGGGATTGAAGATGAAATGCGTCAAGCAAAGCCACGGAAAAGTAACCGTGAATACCGAAAGTTGTTTCATGGCGAAGCACGCAGAAGAGTACTGGTCTGTACGGCTTTCTTCATGCTAAATTCAACTGCAGGCCCGGTCGTGTCGTTCCTCGGTCCGGTGATTTTCCAGGAGGCGGGAGTACCGGCTTCCGCTAATTTAACAGTTTCACTATTGGCCAATCTCGTCGCTTTTATTGCACTTTTCATTGGGGCGTATTTTATCGATCGCGTAAATCGTCGTAATCTCGGGATGGTTACCGCCTTGATTCTTACGCTTGCAGCTGCTGCTTTAGGGCTCTTTGGTGCATTGACGAACGTGGTGCTGTTTGCGGCATTTATTGTTTGGAGTTTTACGACATATTTTGGGCCAGGAATGCTTGCGCTGGTTTGGTCCGTCGAAGCTTATCCAACGGAATTGCGCGGATTTGGTGCCGGATTAACACAGTCGATGGCGCGAGTGATGTCTGCGATCGTGTCTTTCCTAGTGCCAATTCTTGTGGCGGAATACGGATATTACGCAATCGCTCCTTTTGCGATCGTCTATTTGCTGATGTTCATTCTGGTCTTAATGAATCCGTGGCTTGCTTCGACTGCAGAAAGCCTTGAAGAGGTATCTGAAGGAAGTTTGTATCAGGAGTAATCTCAACTCTGACTAGTGGAGCGAAGTGGGCGTGCTTTAGTAGGTAGTGTGAAAACCTGGCCGGGGATCAACGGCAGGTTTTCATCTATCTGCTGCAACAGCAGTTCGATAGCTTTTGTGGCAGCTGCAGCTAATGGCCATTCAATAGTGGAAAATGGTTTCGACGGGATCGAATATAAATCAGTAATATCGCCGAAACCGAATACTGGTACGTCAATTTCTGATTTTTTGGAGGTGTGGCTGAAAAAATGGACGATGCCGCTTGCGAGCTGGTCATTACATGCGAATATTAAATCTGGGTTTAGCTTTGTGATGTGTGCTCCTGAATTGAATCCGTCAGCGGGGAGCCAGCCGTCGGCAATCACTAAGTTTGCGTCAGGAAAAACTTCTTGAAATGCGGCTATTCTGCCAGATTGTTCGCCAGGTCCGCTAATGATTAAGGGGTTGGAAATATTCTTTTGCGGAATCAAATCAAGCATTTGTAATACTCCGGGGCGTTCATCAATCACGATCGAGGTCACATCTGGATTATGCGGAATTGGAAGGCCGGTATTGATCCAGACGGAGGGAGTTTCACTTAAGTCGAGGAGCGTTTGAACTGAGCGTATCGCTGATCCATCACGAAGTATTGCGCCGGCTAAATCTACTTCTCGTAATGTATCTTGAACTGTTTCAAGCGGGTCGCCGTTAATTAAGATGGGAAGAATGAAATATCCAGCATTACGTGCCGCGTCAATGGCGCTAGTGAGGAGTTCGTTAAATACAGGAAGACGAAGGGAAATTGGTACTTCGGTAGTGAAGAAAGCGATGATGCGACTTTTTTGATATCGAAAATTTCGAGCCGATGCCCGAGGGATATAGCCAATCTGCTTCGCGGCAGCTTTCACTTTTGCTTCTGTGAGTTTGGAGAAGCCAAGTTCGCGGCCTCTACCGTTCATAATATGCGAAACAGTTGCGAGGGAAACTCCTGCCAGTTTTGCAACATCTGAACGGGTCGCTCGCGGCATCGGCTTAATCCTCTCAGTATTTGAATACACGTTTCTCTTTGATGTTAGACAAGGAAATGAATTACTGCAATGAAGACTAATTTCGTGATAGTGATAACTGATGATCAAGGCCCGTGGGCGATCAGCGAGCATTGGCCTGAGCTGAAAACACCAAATCTTGATTTGCTTGCAGCGGAGTCTGCTGTTTTCAATAACTTTTATTGTGCTTCTCCTGTTTGCTCTCCTGCGCGGGGTTCACTCTTGACCGGTCGGATGCCGTCAGCGCACGGGATTCATGATTGGCTTGTGGGAGGTCGTCATCCTGATGACCGAGAAGCTAATTTTTTGGCAGGCATGATCACATTGCCAGAGGTGCTGAAAGAGAATGGGTATACCTGCGCAATGGTCGGAAAATGGCATGTGGGCACGTCTCGGCAACCGGCCGCAGGCTTCGATTACTGGTATGCACATCGCTATGGGGGTGGGCCTTATTATGATGCGCCGATTTGGAGTGCGGACGGTACAGAAACAACTGAGCCGGAATATTTTACTGACGCAATTGCGCGAGAGGCATGTGCTTTTCTGAAACAACATCAGGAAGGTGAGAATCATGACGAATCTGCTGAGAAACCGTTTTTCCTGCTCGTTAATTTCACTGCACCACATTCTCCTTGGATCGATAATCATCCCAAAGAGTTGCTTGATCTTTATCAAGACACAGATTTTCCTTCGATCCCCCGGGAAGAGCCGCATCCGTGGGCGCTTACATATAACGATTTTCCTGATGCTTTTGCTGATCCAGTGCCAAGTTTGCGCGGATACGCGGCTGCATTGTCTGGTGTTGATCGTGCTGTGGGCGCGATTCGTGAGTGTCTGAGGCAGATAGCTGCGAGTGATAATACAGTGTTTGCGTATATGTCTGATAATGGCTTTAGCTGCGGGCAACATGGTCTGTGGGGGAAAGGAAATGGTACTTATCCGCTCAATTTTTGGGAAAATTCTGTGCGAGTGCCATTTTTTATTCATCTGCCAGGGCAGACGGATCGCATAAATGTGTCCAACCATGTTTCATCATGCAGCTTGTATGAGACGATCTGTGAAATTGCAGGAGTAGCTGCCCCTGCAGATTCACTGCGGGCTGCCAGGTCGATTGCTGATTTGGTGCGCGGTCAGAAAAGGCGTGATGACGAGACTGTAGTAGTTTTTGATGAATATGGTGGCGGGAGGATGATGCGGCAGGGAAATTTGAAGTTTATTGATCGTTATGACGGGCCGCAAGAGTTATATGATTTGGAAAATGATCCTGAAGAACGTTTTAATTTGGCGGAAGAGCCGGAATGGGCAGAAGTGAAGGAGCATCTTGCGCAAATTCTTAGCTCTTGGTTTGCAGCGCACGAAATTGAGGTAAATTCTGCTTATGATCGGAATATTCGGGGCAGAGGGCAAATTCATCCGCCGCGGATGGGTTTTTCTGATGCACGGACGTACATTTGGGAGGAAGTATCACTTGATGGTGATCATACCCATCAGAAGTAGCAAATAGTGCAAGGCAAGTGTGAAATAATTTTTCGCTACCTTTGACTATCTGGATATATTTATCAAAGTAATATTTTGCTGATCCATGAATGTTATTTCGATAGTTGGTTGATAGTGGCAAAGAATCCGTATGAATTGATCACTGACGGCGCGCAAGCATATCTTGATGTACGTCCTGGATACCCCGACGAGCTTGTTGCCGCGCTCGATATTTATCAAGGTGTGAAAGTGGCAGATATTGGTGCTGGTACAGGAAAACTGACAGCACAAATTTGCTCTCGCACTGCGCAAGTATGGGCGGTTGAACCGTCAGCCGAGATGGAAAGCGCATTTTTCCAGGCGCTTCCAGATTTTCCGCGCTCGCGATTCGTTTCTGCAAGGGCGGAAAATACTGGTTTTTCGCGCCGTGAATTTGATATTGTCTCCTACGGGCAGTGCTGGCATTGGCTTGATGCGCCTGCGGCAAGCCGGGAGGCGGCGAGGATCTTGCGAGCAAATGGGAAGATTGCTATTTTCTGCAATCAGCTTAATGTCTCAATCCCGTGGGTTTTGCAATTAACTCGGATCATGCGCTCGGGGGATATCCAAAAAATCTCAAAGCCGCCGCAGCTTACGCGAGATTTTGGGAAACTGCAGCTGAATAGTGTTGATTGGACTGATTATTTGAGTGTGCGTGAAGTAATGCTGCTTGGTACGACGCGTGCATCCTGGATCAAGTCGAATCCGGAAGATCGTGCGCGGATGCAGGATAATCTGCGCTGGTATTTATGTGACGAGCTTGGGTATGGTGAAGCAGAAAAAGTTCCTTTACCGTATCAAACTTATCTCTGGCTGGCGGAAAAGAAATATTAAATTGGTTTGAAACTATATTTTCACCTGAATTTGGTGCAGGATCTGGCGCGCATGTTTCATGTGGTGAAAGGGAAAGAAATTTCCATGGAAGTACCCGCTAAGATAGTGAAAACACGATTTTCAGGAGAGTTTTATGGTTCAGCTGCGATCTGCAACATCTACATCTGGGCGCAATATGGCTGGTGCGCGTGCACTCTGGCGTGCTACTGGAATGAAGTCTGAGGATTTTGGGAAGCCGATTATTGCGGTAGTGAATTCTTTTACACAATTTGTGCCGGGTCACGTACATCTCAAAGAGCTTGGTCAGCTGGTGATCAATGAAATTGAAAAAGCAGGCGGGGTTGGCAAAGAGTTTAATACGATCGCAGTTGATGATGGGATCGCAATGGGGCATGGCGGAATGCTTTATTCGCTTCCGTCACGTGAGTTGATTGCTGATTCTGTAGAATACATGGTCAATGCGCATTGTGCTGATGCGCTCGTGTGTATCTCGAATTGCGATAAGGTCACGCCGGGGATGCTGATGGCTGCGATGCGGTTGAATATCCCGGTAGTTTTCGTCTCAGGTGGCCCAATGGAAGCTGGTAAGCCAGTGCCTGGAGTCCTTGATCACCAAATTGATTTGGTTGATGCAATGGCTATTTCGGCGAATGAGGCGGTAAGTGATACTGATCTTGCGCAGATAGAGCTGAATGCATGCCCCACCTGTGGTTCTTGTTCAGGGATGTTCACTGCTAATTCGATGAATTGTTTGAGTGAAGCGCTTGGCTTATCACTGCCCGGAAATGGTTCTACACTTGCAACGGCAAAACGGCGAAAGCAGCTCTTTCAGGATGCTGGAAAGTTGATCGTTGAATTATGTAGAAAGTATTACGGGGAAGATGATACGTCAGTATTGCCCCGGTCAATTGCCACACGTGCAGCATTCTTGAATGCGATGGCGATGGATATTGCTATGGGTGGTTCGAGCAATACTGTATTGCACACTTTAGCGATTGCTCGTGAAGGCGAAGTAGATTTTACGATGGCTGATATCGATCAAATATCTCGGAAAGTGCCATGTTTGGCAAAAGTGGCTCCGAATAGTACGCAGTATCATATGGAAGATTTTCATCGTGCTGGTGGGATCCCGGCAATTCTGGGTGAGCTTTTTCGTGGCGGATTATTGCAGCGAAATGTGCATGCGATACATGCAAATAGTCTTAGTGAATGGCTGGCAAAATGGGATATTCGGAGTGCAAATCCAAGTGCAGAAGCGCTTGAATTATTCCATGTGGCGCCAGGTGGGGTGCGCACTACACTTCCGTTTTCGCAAGATCGCCGTTGGGAGAGTTTAGATCTTGATCAGAAAGATGGATGTATTCGCAGTGTTGAACATGCCTATACGGCAGACGGTGGACTATGTATGCTATTTGGAAATCTTGCTGAAGATGGAGCGGTAATCAAAACTGCCGGAATTGGTGAGGAACTTTTTCAGTTTTCTGGGCCGGCACGAGTGCTTGATTCGCAAGAACAAGCA
This sequence comes from Arcanobacterium hippocoleae, assembly GCF_031456295.1. NCBI lineage: Bacteria > Bacillati > Actinomycetota > Actinomycetes > Actinomycetales > Actinomycetaceae > Arcanobacterium > Arcanobacterium hippocoleae. The sequence continues at coordinate 871,242 of NZ_JAVDUJ010000001.1, read as the reverse complement.
ATTGAATTTATTCTTGGGAAAAAAGTAAATCATGGTGATGTGATTGTAATCCGGTATGAGGGGCCAAAAGGTGGGCCAGGAATGCAGGAAATGCTTTATCCTACTTCATTCCTGAAAGGTCTTGGATTTGGGAAGAGCTGTGCGTTGATTACAGATGGGCGTTTTTCTGGAGGTACTTCCGGTTTGAGTATTGGGCATATCTCGCCAGAAGCTGCAGCTGGAGGGCTAATTGGGCTTGTTGAAGATGGAGATATAATTTCGATCAACGTGCCTGAGCGGAAACTGGAACTAGAAGTATCAGCGGAGGAAATTGCGCGCCGGCGCGCAGCAAAAGGAGATCTGCCATGGAAACCGGATCGGCAGCGCGAAGTTTCAAAAGCTTTACGAGTGTATGGCGCAATGGCCACCTCGGCAGCATTTGGTGCGGTTCGTGAGGAGCCGAAGTGATCTCTCGGCCAGGCAATGAAGGATGCATCGGTTTTGTGGCGCTGATCTTTGCTGCGGTTGATGAAAGTGAGCCTCATTGCAAAGGTCTTTGTACTTATCCGTAGTGTTTTTATTTGCTATAAACTCTTGACCGGTAAAAACAGTTTCCAGTTGCAGAAAGAATGCAAAAGATGGATAAACATGAAGTTGAAGTAGTTGCACAAAGGCGCGAATCCTTACGTGAAAAATCGCAAGTATTGCTTTTGCTGGGCACAATATTACTTAATTGCGGAGCAGGAGCGTATCGCGTAAAGTCAGCGATGGCGCGTGCAGCAAAAGCACTCGGGCTCACAAAACATGAATCACAAGTGTCGCTATATGCAATTACGACGATGTCGTGGCAGGGCGAGGAATCGTGTTCTGGATTTGCAGAGCAACGTTATATTGGAATTAACTCGCATAAGCTTGATCGTGTGGCGCATCTGGTATCCACGCTTGAAGAAAATATTACTGCGAGAGAGCTGCGGGCGCGTTTGCAGGATCTTGCGAGCCATGATCGGCATTACACGCTCTGGCAGACGGTATGGGCTTCAGCTATTGCCTGTGCCGGCTTCTGTTTTCTCAATAACGGGCGTGTAATTGAATGTAGTCTCGTTTTTTTGGCTGCTGGTATTGGGCAGCTGGTGCGTAAATTACTGCTGCAACGGCATGCTGCGCACTTCTTAGTGTGGGTAATTTGTGGTATTGCTTCAACGATTCTTTATGTAGCTGGACTCGCCATTATTGTATCTGCTGGTCTGGGTGAATTTGGCGCACATGAATACGGTATTATTTCATCAGTATTGTATTTGATTCCGGGTTTTCCGCTGACTACAGCAATGCTTGATTTTGTGCGTGGTGATTTCCAATCGGCAATTAACCGTTTCGCTTATTGCATTATGGTGCTTGGTTCTGCTGGGCTGTCAATTTGGTTTGTTGCACATATCTTTTCATGGAATGTGAATGGTGTTTCTCCAGAGCCATTGAGTTTGCCTTTAATGTATTTGCTTCGTATTTTAACGTCCTTCGTTGCGGCATATGGATTCGCGGTACTCTTTAATGCCACGTGGAAAGTTTGCCTTGCTGCAGCGACCGTAGGCGCTTTCGCTAACGCCGGGCGGATCTTCCTGCAAGAGTTTGCAAATGTGCCATGGCATGTAGCGGTTGGGTTTGCCGCTTTTGTAATTGGAATAATTGCCACTTTCATTGCCTGGAATACTGCGCATTCGCGTGTTTCGCTTTCAGTGCCTGCTGTTGTGATCATGATTCCGGGTGTTCCTTTTTATCGTGGGCTCGTGGCAATCAACGAAGGGGCAATCAACTATGCTCTGCAAAATATCTTTGAAGTATTCTTTGTTGTAATGGCAATTGGGATGGGGCTTGCCTTTTCACGAGTATTGCTTGACGAAGGCTGGCGGAAGGATAAAGATACTTCACAGTTACCACAAGAATTACACCGGACGCGCTCCGATAGCGTATAAGTTTCCAGCCGTTGCGCTCAGCTGGTTGGAAGTTTGGGGCGCAAGATTAGCTGATTTTGGCAGCATAAAATTGTGGCTTTGCACTTGATGAATTAAATGTGCAAAGCCACAATTTTAGTATTTCCAGGAAACTACATTCCGGCGAAAGCGCCAAGTACTTGCGCGATGAAAATCTTTGCAATCATTGCTACCGGGTACACCATTGCATAGCCGAGGGCAACTTGCGGATTAAACTTAGTCCGATCGTTTGCAAAAGCGAGTACTGCGGGCTGTGTCTGAGCGCCTCCGAGAGAACCAGCAATTTGCATTGCGGGCGAATTGGTGAATAAACGTAGCGAGAAATAGAGGGCAGCTCCGACGATTGAAGTAATAATTGCACCGAGAATGAAAATCTGGATCCACGCGCCGCCTGTAAATGCATTCAAAATTTGTGAACCAGCTGTTGTTCCTGCGTAAGCAAGGAAAATTAACAGACCGAGTTCAGATAGTACTTGGCAGGTAGTAAATGGGATCGTCGTGATCAGTTTTCCGATCCGGCCAATCTTTCCCATGATCAAGCCGACAATCAGTGTGCCGGCAGCTGAACCGATTGAGAAGGTCAGCCCGGATGGAGTGAGGAACTTAAATTCGCCAATCATGATCCCTAAAGCCATCCCGATGCCTAAGGCGAAGGGATTAATATCCGTCAAACCTCGCGAAGAATCGCCAAAATATCCGGAAATCTTTTTCATCGAATGGGTTGGTGCGATCACGCGCACCCGGTCACCAATGTAAACAGGCTCGTCAGGTGTGGCCATAATATCTGTATCGCCACGGCGGATTCGTGAAATCGTACCGCCAAATTTTTGTTCGATATTCAGTTCTGCAACGGTTAAACCGGAAAGTTTTGCATTTGAAAGCGTAATTCGTCGGAAATCAAGATAATGACGATTTTCCAGCAGGGAATGGCTTGAACCGTGCCCCATCAGTTCAATTGCATGCTTTACTTCATTTTCCGGACCAACCACCGTCACTAAATCATCCTTAAATAAGATGTCATCTGGAGTGGGGATATAGATTGGACCTACTTCTCCATGTCGGATCCGTGAAACTTTTACGTCCGGGCCGAGTTTACTCAAGATTTCGGCGATCTTTGGTTGATCAGCACGTTCCACACGAATCGTGCGATTTTTGATCTCCTGCTGTGCTGCAATATCGGACTTCGCCTTCGATAATGCGATCGCAGACCAAATCAGCATCCCGATCACACCAAAAAGATAGGCAATTGCGTATCCGACGGTGGCAGTTGCCGGATCACCAGAAGCGGAGCCGGCAGCTGCCAGCGCTGGAGTATTTGTGACAGCCCCGGAAAATGTACCAGCAATCATCGCCCAGCTCATTCCCATTGCGCTCCCAATCCCGGCAGCTGCGCCTGCGGCAAGTACGAAAGCAAGGATCATGAATATTACCGGTTTGATTGCCGAGCGTAGCGTGTTAAAGAAACGCGGACCAGACGAAATGCCAATTGCAAAGGCAAAAAGCGCTAGACCAAGCACGCCGAGGTCGTGTTCTACCTTGATTTCATATCCGTCTGCCAGTGCCCACGCGGTGAGTATAATCGAGAAAAACAGGACGGCAGCAGCTCCAAGCGAAATCCCCTTCACTCGGACCCACGAGAAAGTGATCCCAATGCCGATCAAGATGAAAAGGAGGAGCACCTGGTTCTCTGCCAGCGCATTAAAGATGATGGACATTTTTTTCCTTAATCAATCCAAAATAACGACGGCGGTGTCGTTTGGCGGACGCCTTGAAACCTTACAATGTTTTAGCCAAATTGCTTTTACATTATACAAAGTGCCGTCTTCTTTGCTCTATTGTATGCAAAATTATGTTAAATAGTTAGGACTTACTTCGGTGCTCTGCCGTTTCGGAGGAAGGAACGAGTATTTTTATCCAGTATTTAAGACAAATCGGATTTTTGTTTACCGGGAAGAAAAATCAGCATACGCTAAGAGCATGGAAATCAAGATTCTAGTCGTCATTATCTAGCGCATCAGCAGATGTGACGATTGCTGGTGCGCTAACCCCTCGAAAAGAAGTCGAGGGGTTTTTGTTACCCAAATCTGCTTAGAAGCAAAGAAGAAAGGGAACACAATGGGGTTTGCTAAAACCGCAGGAGAGACTGCGATTGAGAACTTGCCATCGCAAATTGCGACGGCGCTCGCAAAGCCAGAAATTCGTGAAGCATCCACGGGTGCACGCTCAATTATTCGTGCGCTTGAAGAGCTCGGGGTGACGGATGTATTTGGGCTTCCGGGTGGAGCAATTCTTCCCACTTATGATCCACTTCTTGATTCGCGCCAAATTCGCCATATCCTGGTGCGGCATGAGCAGGGAGCCGGGCATGCTGCCGAAGGATATGCGGTTTCCACAGGGAAAGTAGGAGTTTGCTTTGCAACTTCCGGGCCAGGAGCGACTAATCTGGTGACGGCATTACTAGATGCAAATCTTGATTCGGTCCCAATTGTTGCGATCACCGGGCAAGTGGCAGCAAGTTCAATTGGCACGGACGCATTCCAGGAAGCAGATATTATCGGTGCTGCTCTCCCGCTTACGAAACATTCTTTTTTGATTACCGATGCGGCAGAAATTCCGCAGCGTATCGTGGAAGCTTTCTATATTGCGCAATCGGGGCGCCCAGGGCCAGTGTTGGTAGATATCACCAAATCGGCACAAAATGCTGCGTGCGAATTTGTGTGGCCGCCAAAAATGTCACTTCCGGGATATCATCCGCATCATCGCGTGAATGATACCAAGATCATGGAAGCGGTACAGGCAATTTACGCAGCCAAGCGTCCGGTGATCTATGCTGGCGGAGGAGTGATTCGCGCTGGTGCAAGTGATCAGCTGCAAAAATTTGTGGAGCTGATGAATATTCCGGTTGTTACTACGCTCAATGCGCGCGGCGCTTTTCCTGATCGTGATCGGCATTGCCTGGGGATGCCGGGCATGCATGGTACTGTGCCGGCAGTGCTTGCAATGCAAAAAGCAGATTTGATTATTGCACTGGGAGCTCGATTTGATGATCGCGTGACCGGAAAAGTGGATAGTTTCGCACCGCACGCAAAAGTGATTCATGCTGATATTGATCCAGCTGAAATAAATAAGATTCGGCATGCTGATTATCCGTTAATCGGCGATGTGCGCGATACTCTTGATGCCTTGGTTCATGCTTGTATCGATAATCTTGACTCGTCGAAGCAGGCTGATCTTGCGCCGTGGTGGGATTTTATCGATTCACTGAAAAATACTTACCCGGTGGGGTATGAACTGCCTGAAGATGGACTCCTGAGCCCGCAATTTGTGATCGAAAGGCTGGGAGTGCACGCTCCAGATGCATTTTTTACCACGGGTGTGGGGCAGCACCAGATGTGGGCGCAGCAATATCTGAAGTGTGATCACCCGCGCCGCTTCATCACTTCCTGCGGGGCTGGCACAATGGGATTTGGCGTGCCATCAGCGATGGGGGTAAAGGTTGGTAATCCAGAACAAGTGGTGTGGTGTATTGACGGTGATGGCTCATTCCAGATGACGAACCAGGAACTCACCACCTGCCGATTGAATAATATTCCCATCAAAGTTGCGTTGATCAATAATTCTTCACTGGGAATGGTGCGTCAATGGCAAAAGCTTTTTTACAACGAACGGTATTCAAATACTGAGCTGAATACGGGTGCTGGGAAGGCGCGGATTCCGAATTTTGAAAAGCTTGCTGCCGCATACGATTGCATCGGGATCCGTGTTGAAAAAGCTGCGGATGTAGATGCGGCGATCGCTCAGGCAATGCAGATCAATGATCGGCCGGTAGTGGTTGAATTCGTAGTATCACCTGATGCGATGATTTGGCCGATGGTACCGGCTGGAGTATCGAATGATGAAATCTATTACGCGCGTGATCAACGGCCAGATTTTGGAACAGACGAAGAATAAACGGCAGGAAGAGTTATAAACATGGGAACACGTCATATTTTCTCAGTGCTGGTTGAAAATAAGCCTGGTGTGCTTGCACGTGTATCAGGGTTATTTGCCCGTCGTGCATTTAATATTCATTCGCTTGCAGTTGGGCCAACCGAAGATCAGGCACTTTCGCGGATCACGCTTGTGGTAGACGCAGCTGATATTCCGCTTGAACAAATTAAGCATCAGCTGAACAAGCTCGTCAATATTATTCATCTTGAGCAACTTGATCCCGATACATCAGTGCAGCGACGGCTGCTCCTGGTGAAAGTTGCAGCTAATGATCAAAATCGGACGAATGTGATGCAAGTAGTGGAGATGTTCCGTGCGCACATTGTTGACGTGGATCCAGCTGTGCTCACGATTGAAGCGACAGGATCAGAGCAGAAGATTCAAGCATTTTTGAAAGCACTTGAGCCATATGGGGTGAAAGAGATCGTGCAATCAGGATCGGTGGCGATTGGTCGTGGTGCGCATTCGATTTCAGAACAGGTGCTGAAAGTGTTGCGGGAAAATTAAGTAGTGATAGTTTCGCAGCCAGATTGCGTGATGCAGAAAAAATAAAACCAAAAGTAAGATTCAAGAAAAACTGAAGGAGTAATAATGGCACAGGTATTTTATGATCAAGATGCTGATTTGGCAGTATTGCAGGGAAAGAAAGTGGCCGTCATTGGATATGGTTCACAGGGGCATGCGCATGCATTGAATTTGCGAGATTCTGGTGTGGATGTGGTTGTGGGATTACGCCCGGATTCAAAATCGGTCGCAAAAGCTACAGAGCAGGGTTTAACGGTGGCAAGTGTAGCTGAGGCTACTGCACAGGCTGACGTGGTGATGATTTTGGCTCCAGATCAGCATCAACGCAATCTCTACGCCACCGATATTGAACCGAATTTGAAGCCGGGAGCTGCACTTTTCTTCGCACATGGGTTTAATATTCGGTTTGGATATATTCAAGTGCGCGGTGCGCATGATGTATGTATGGTTGCGCCAAAGGGGCCGGGGCATACTGTGCGTCGGCAGTTTGTGGCGGGCCGTGGTGTGCCGGCAATTGCGGCAGTGGAGCAAGACGCCTCCGGGCAGGCATGGGCGCTCGCGCTTGCTTATGCGAAAGCGATCGGCGCTACCCGTGCTGGTGTGATTAAGACTACTTTCACTGAAGAAACGGAAACTGATCTTTTTGGTGAGCAGGCAGTGCTTTGCGGCGGTGTGGCAAAACTGATCCAGTATGGTTTTGAAACACTCACTGAAGCCGGGTATCAGCCAGAGATTGCGTATTTTGAAGTTCTGCATGAAATGAAGCTGATTGTAGATTTGATTAACGAGGGCGGGCTTTCCAAGATGCGTTGGTCGATTTCAGATACAGCAGAATATGGTGATTACGTTTCTGGTGCGCGGGTGATCACTCCAGCTGTCAAGGAAAATATGCAAGAGGTGCTTGCTGATATTCGCAATGGTGCTTTCGCAAAGCGCTTTATTGACGATCAAAATGCGGGGGCAGAAGAATTTGCGCAAATGCGTGCTGCAGGTGAAGGGCATAGCATTGAGCAGGTTGGTGGGCAGCTGCGGAAGATGTTTGCCTGGGATAGCAAAGATGAGGATTACGTAGACGGGCAAGCTGGGCGATGAGTAACTGCGCTATTGCTTGATCTTTTCAAGTGAAGTTGTGGGAGGATCTCAAACTAGATCCTCCCACATTTTTTCTGCATAGCTGAGAGAGAAATGATCCGGTTTGGGTATATTAGAACTATGAGTGAGCAGAAAATCAACGAGATCCAGTATCGAAAACCGTCAATTCACCGAAAAATAGTTGCCTTGCTGCTAATTTTTGCACTTGCAGGATCTGCATTCGTTAGTGCAGTGGCACTTTTCATCAACTGATAGCGGGTATTCTCCGTGCTTCGATAATGGGCATACTGCTGTGGTGCGGGATAATACTAGTAAATATCAGCTTGGGTTGGTTGAGATTAAAATGAAATCCTGAACCAACCCAAGTTTTTAATTATTTTATTGCAGCGAAATATGAAAGCTTAGTGCTGTTCAATGGATAAGCATTCGCTTAGTGTGCGATCAAAAATTTCGGTATCTGTCTCGCTAAGAGTTGCAGATACTAGCTTATCGATATCTTTTGAAGCAATCACTGCGGCGTATTCTGCAGAAATATGTGGATAGCTTTTTGCGGCGAGGCATTGTGCATAAGCGAAAAGCACTGATTTATCTTCGGCATCATCAGGATCAGTGCCGTCGCTCTCTAAGGCTGCGATAATGCCTGTTTTATAAGCTGTGAAAGCAACTTTTCCAGTTTCGTTAGGTGGATTTGGAATATTTTCTAAATGTGTTAAGCCTGCTGTGGAAAGCTCATCTGAAGCTGCGGCATCATTTTTGGGTGCCGTTTTGGTGGTCGCACGGGGCGATGTATTTTCTTTGCTTTCGTTATTTAGCGCATGCTCGCTGCATGCGCTAAGCGTACAAAGTAGGCCAATGCACGCGATTGCGGCACTCAGACGTCGAATTATCGCCATGGTTTTCTCCTGGGAAAGCTGAACATTGGTGTACAGTTTAGCACTTCACTGTTGGATTGGTTCAACTTCAAATCTGTAGAGATCAACGTTGAATAGGCTCCTGATAAAGAATTGTGATCAGTATCTGGAAGAGGGTATCTCAAATTCTGAAGTCTCGTTAGAATTATTGCATGGTAGAGAAAAGTGTGACGGGAAATAATCACGATACCGGTGTGAAAGAAATCAAAATCGGAGTAATTCCAGGGGACGGGATCGGTCCGGAAGTAATTTCCGAAGCATTGAAAGTGTTTCAGAAAGTTACTGCGCATACCGAGACGGTTTTTCGGCTACAGCATTTTGATTTTGGTGCGCAGCGCTATTTAAAGACTGGCGAAGTATTGCCTGAATCAGAGTACGCCCAGCTCAAAGAGATGGATGCGATTTTACTCGGCGCAGTTGGGGATCCAGCTTTGCCTTCCGGATTGCTTGAACGCGGTTTGCTGCTAAAACTCCGTTTCGATTTTGACCATTACGTGAATCTGCGTCCGGCAAAATACTACGATGGTGTATTCTCGCCGTTAGTCAATCCACAAGGTACTGATTTCGTGGTGGTGCGAGAAGGTACGGAAGGGCTTTATTGTGGAAATGGAGGGGTGATCCGTCTCGATACTCCGCAGGAGATCGCAACCGAAGTATCGGTAAATACTGCATACGGAGTGGAGCGAGTGGTGCGTTTTGCATTTGAGCAGGCGATGGCTCGGCGCCAGAAACTTACTTTAGTGCATAAACACAATGTGCTTGTGCATGCAGGGCATTTGTGGCGGCGCACTGTAGAGCGGATCGGTCAAGAATTTTCTGCAGTGGAAACTGAATACTTGCATGTTGATGCGGCAACGATCCATCTCGTCACCGATCCGCAGCGATTCGATGTGATCGTGACGGACAACCTTTTTGGAGATATCCTCACCGACGAAGCTGGCGCAATCACAGGCGGGATCGGTTTAGCGGCTTCCGCCAATTTGAACCCTACGCGCAAATATCCTTCGATGTTTGAGCCGGTGCATGGATCAGCTCCCGATATTGCCGGGAAGCAGCTTGCAGATCCTACGGCTGCAATTCTTTCCGTAGCTTTAATGTTTGATTTCCTTGGTTTCCCGGATCTTGCGAAATGCGTGGAAGATGCTGTGGAGCAGGATCTGCGGGTGCGGGCAGAGGTGGAGCAAACAGGTGGAAAACTAAACCGTGCTACGAGCGAAATTGGCACTGCGATCGCATCTTTGACGGGAGCTAAAAATTGCGGTCAATAGCGCGCTTTGCCATTGGCAGCTAAAATTTACGTGTCGCAATTGATAGTGTAAAAATATAAGATTTGATTTTAACTCCGCGAAAAGGATCAAGTATGGTACGTCATCTTACAGAACTCGAAAAACTCGCTGGTGCACCTTTGCCTGCTGCTTCTGAAATAGCTGATATCTTCCGCCGTGACGATACTGCGAAATTAAAATCGGCGGCAGAATATGAACGGATCATGCGGGATTTGGCATTTGGGGTAGATTTTACTGATCATATGGCGCGGGCTGTGTGGACGGTGGAGGAAGGCTGGGCGCAAAAAGAGATTACCCAGTATGCTCCGCTTTCGCTGGATCCGGCTGCTGCTGTATTGCACTATGGGCAAGAGGTGTTTGAGGGAATCAAGGCATACCGGCATGCTGACGGCTCGGTCTGGACTTTCCGTCCTGCGTATAACGCTGCGCGATTAAATATGTCGAATCGGCGCTTGGCGATTCCAGAATTACCAGTGGAAGATTTCTTAGCTTCCTTAGTCGGGTTGATTCGTGCGGATCAAAAATGGGTTCCGGAAGGTGCGGGCGCTTCACTGTATTTACGTCCATTTATTATTGCGACGGAAGCGTTCCTCGGGGTGCGGGCGGCGAAACGCTACGATTATCTTGTGATCGCATCTCCGTCAGGCCCTTACTTTAAGAACGGTTTTGAGCCAATCAACGTGTGGGTTGATCGCGAATATCATCGTGCTGGACCGGGCGGCATGGGAAATGTGAAAACTGGCGGCAATTACGCTGCATCGCTCTTGCCGAAGGTGGTTGCCCATGAAAATGGTTATGACGAAGTGCTTTTCATGGATGCAGCTACAAATACTTATCTTGATGAACTAGGCGGGATGAACGTATTTGTGGTGAAAGCTGATGGAAGCGTAGCTACACCGGAGCTGACGGGGAATATCCTTCCGGGTGGTACGCGAGCTTCAATTATTGAACTGCTTACTGATATAGGGGTAGAGGTGCGTGAGGAGCGGATCGCTTTAACACAGTTACTTGCGCAGATTTCGGCTGGAGAAGTAGTGGAGATGTTTGCTTGTGGGACGGCTGCCGTGGTGACCCCAATTGGTTCTTTGACGGGCACAGACTTTTCGGTAGAAGTGCCGAGTGGGGAATTGACCAGGCGGATTCACGATGAGATCACAGCGATTCAGACAGGGAAGCAGCCAGATCGTTTTGGTTGGTTGTATCAGCTTGCAGGATCTGATCGCTGAGCGAACTTTGCTGCAAGTGCAGCTGTGGTGAGATCTGTATTCGGGAAAGGTTGCGTTTTGGCGGCAAAGTAGCTGCAGATCGTGGATTTTGCACTATTTGGAGATGCAGGCGTCTGGGGCAAAAGCCCTTGGTGCTGTGTGATGGCTCTCAATACCTGACGAGTATTGGCTAAATCAAGCGAATCTCAAGATGTGAGTTGCGTCGGATTGCCTGCGTTAAGTGGAGCATTTTTATAGAATGGAATCAATCGAATTAATACGCTGTCGCTGTGGTGGCTTGCTCTGGTTTCGATCGAAGTTTGCCACCGCGTGTAGCGGTGGTGTGTTGGTTTAATACAGATTCGAAGAACATTCGATGACGATTTCACAGATGATATTAAGGAGCGATGCTCGTGGCTAACACAGCAGCTACCGATGCTCCCCAAGAATTTGCCGGTTGGGCAGGTTTTAAGGGTGAAGCTTGGAAAAACGCAATTGATGTGCGTGATTTTATCCAGAAGAATTACACCCCGTATGAAGGCGATGATTCTTTCCTTGCAGGCGCTACCGAAAAGACGCTGAATCTTTGGAAGACGCTTGATGAGGAATATCTTTCCGTAGAGCGGAAGCAGCGTGTCTACGATGTCGATACAGAAATTCCAGCCGATGTTGACGCATTTGGTCCTGGATATATTTCTGAAGATGATGATGTAGTGGTTGGTCTTCAAACAGACGTACCATTGAAGCGCGCAATGATGCCAAACGGTGGTTGGCGCATGGTGAAGCAGGCAATCAAGGAAGCTGGCAAAGAAGTAAATTCTGAGGTTGAAAAAATCTTCACGCAATATCGCAAGACGCATAACGATGCTGTCTTTGATATTTACACTCCACGCATCCGTGCTGCGCGTTCTTCGCATATTATTACTGGTCTGCCAGATGCGTATGGTCGCGGACGAATCATTGGTGATTACCGTCGTGTAGCGCTTTATGGTGTGGATTATCTGATTCAGGAAAAGCAGGCTGCAAAGGATGCGGTTGCTGATCAGCCTTTCTCTGAGCATTGGGCACGTTACCGTGAAGAGCATTCAGAGCAAATCAAGGCATTGCTAAAGCTGAAGAAGATGGCGGAGAGCTATGGTTTTGATATTTCGCAGCCAGCTACCACCGCAAAAGAAGCAGTGCAGTGGACCTATTTCGCATATCTCGGTTCAGTAAAGAGCCAAGATGGTGCAGCGATGAGCTTTGGTCGGCTTTCCGGCTTTTTTGACTGCTACTTTGAACGTGATTTGCGCAATGGTGTAATCACTGAAGAAGAAGCCCAGGAAATTATTGATGCGCTCGTGATTAAACTGCGTATTGTCCGGTTCTTGCGCACGATTGATTACGATCAAATTTTCTCTGGCGATCCATATTGGGCTACCTGGTCAGATGGCGGTATGGGCGAAGACGGTCGGACGCTTGTAACGAAGACCTCCTTCCGGCTATTGCAGACCTTGCGGAACCTTGGTCCTGCTCCTGAACCAAATATCACAATTTTCTGGAACGAAGATTTGCCTGACGGATACAAGCGTTTCTGTGCAGAAATTTCGATTCTTACGTCCTCTGTACAATACGAAGCTGATGATCAGATCCGCTGCCACTGGGGTGACGATGCAGCCATTGCTTGCTGTGTTTCGCCAATGCGTGTTGGCAAGCAGATGCAATTCTTCGGTGCACGCGTGAATACCGCAAAGGCACTCCTATACGCGATCAATGGTGGCCGTGATGAAGTTTCTGGCAAGCAGATCGTAAGCGGTTTTACTCCGCTCGAAGGCGATGGCCCACTTGATTTTGATGAAGTTTGGGAAAAGTATGAAGAGATGCTTGACTGGGTGGTTGGCACCTATGTGGAAGCTCTCAATATCATCCACTATTGCCATGATCGTTATGCTTATGAAGCAATCGAGATGGCATTGCATGATTCAGAAATCTTGCGCACCATGGGGTGTGGTATCGCAGGGCTTTCGATCGTGGCTGATTCACTTTCCGCGATCAAGTATGCAACCGTTACTCCGATCCGTGATGAAACCGGCCTTGTAGTTGATTACAAGACTGAGGGCGAATTCCCGCGCTACGGTAACGATGATGACCGTGCAGACGATATCGCTGCCACGATCGTGCATACCGTGATGGCTAAGATCCGTCAAATTCCAATGTATCGTGATGCTATTCCAACGCAATCTGTGCTGACCATTACCTCCAATGTGGTGTATGGAAAGGCTACCGGCTCATTCCCGTCAGGGCATCAGGCAGGTACCCCGTTTGCGCCTGGCGCAAATCCGGAAAATGGTGCAGATACTCACGGAATGTTGGCTTCAATGCTTTCAGTTGGAAAGCTTGATTACGACGATGCACTCGACGGTATTTCGCTGACGAACACGATCGTGCCTTCTTCGCTTGGTCGCAACCTTGACGAGCAGATCACAAATCTGGTGGGCATTATGGATGCAGGTTTCGTCCCGGAAAACTAAAGCTGAATAAAGTGGTTGCTCCGGTTTCGGATAAATTCTGGAGCAACCATGAAATTGAACCGAACCAAAACAGAATCAACCAAAGCTTCAAAGTGAAAGCCACTACGAAGCAAAAGTTTCCCAGCAGGGAAGCAGAAAACGGAGTAAGAAAATGGCAATGACATACGCAGAGCGCGAAGCTTCAATGAAGGCTGCACGTGTGGAGAAAGACGGTACAAAGGGTCTTTACCATGCAAATATCAATGTTTTGAATCGCGAAACTCTTGAAGATGCAATGGAACATCCAGAAAAGTACCCACAGCTGACGGTACGTGTTTCCGGTTATGCTGTGAACTTCGTTCGCCTCACCCGCGAACAGCAGCTTGACGTGATTTCTCGTACTTTCCACCAGGGAATGTAAGCTGTTGGTTTAATTTCTTTCGCTCTGGCGCTTTTCTGATCTGAGTTGGCGTGAGCAAAGATGATTAAACTAAAGATCCTTGTAGTGCGGCGGCATCCTTGCCGCCGCACTACCCATTTGATTTGCAAATAGTCTAGGCAAAGTCTGGAGTTAGACGTAATGAGTAAGGTGCCGATTCGATTTTCTTCAGAAGGATCTACCGGTGAATATCGTCCTGAACCTTCTGAAATTGAAGTGCCACGTCTCGATGGGGCAGGGATTGACGGTATTGAACCGGCAGAAGATCTTGGTCGTAGTGAACATTTGAAAGCTGTGCGTGCGGGCGAAGTCGGTTCAATCCATTCTTGGGAACTCGTTACTGCTGTCGATGGTCCAGGTACTCGGATGACGACCTTCTTTTCAGGTTGTCCACTACGTTGCGTTTATTGCCATAATCCTGACACACTCCAAATGCGTGACGGGACTGCTGTGACAGCTGAAGCGTTACTGAAAAAAATCAAGCGATATCGTGCTGTTTTTCGCACTTCCGGTGGAGGCGTGACTTTTTCTGGTGGAGAACCTTTGTTTCAACCGGCTTTTCTTGCTCATTTGTTGCGTGAGTGTAAAAAGCTTGGGATACATACAGCGATCGACACTTCCGGTTTTTTGGGTGCTGCACTCACCGATGAGATGATGGAAAATCTCGACTTGGTACTGTTAGACGTAAAAAGCGGAATTTCAGAAACATATAAACGAACTACAGATCGTGAGCTAGAGCCGACACTCCGCTTCGGGAAACGCTTGTCTGATGCGGGAAAACCAATATGGGTTCGTTTTGTGTTGGTACCAGGTTGGACGGATGCTCCAGAAAATGTGGAGGCTGTAGCTGATATCGTAGCGAAATGGAAGAGCGTGGAGCGTGTAGAAGTGCTTCCATTTCATCAAATGGCCCGAGATAAATGGGATAATCTTGGGCTTGAATACCAGCTTGAAGCAGTTGAGCCGCCGTCAAAAGAAGCAACTGAGCAAGTTCGCGAAGTATTTCGTGCTCGTGGTCTGCTGACTTTCTAACACATCAGGATTTTGCATTTTTCAAGTTTACGCTGATTATTATGAGTGCTGTTTAATCGGCGAATCGCTATTGTATTCGGCTTTAGCAGGGGTGGGGTGATGGATTTATCCATCACCCCACCCCTGAAAACTTGCCACCGGTAATTGCTGCCGAATTATTTCATCAGGTGCGATTATTTCATCGGGCGCGCACCGAAAATCGCCGTGCCAATACGCACCTCAGTGCTGCCGTGGGCAATTGCCAGTTCTAGATCGCCCGTCATGCCCATCGAAAGGGTTTTTGCATTGGCGCATTCGGGGATCTGCTGCAGTTCTCTGCTCAGTTCGTGCACACACGCAAATGACTGGGCAACTAGCTGCGGATCAGCTGAATTTGCGCCAATCGTCATCAGTCCTGCAATCTGCACATGCGGGAGTTTGCAGATTTGGTGCGCTAATTCGAGCAGCTGCGCTGGATTACAGCCATGCTGCGTGAGCGCTCCGGATGAGTTTACTTGCAGTAGAATGGGGTACTGCGATTGTGTAGTTACTTCGCCAGCGCTGATTCGAGCTGCTTGCCGCCGGTTGATTTGTGCGGCAAGCTTAAAAGTATCTACAGTATCGATACGCTGCGCATACTGCATTGCATGGCGCAATTTATTCGACTGAACATGGCCGATAACTGTAGTCGTGTGTGAAAAATCGAGTGAACCTGATGTGCCGATGCCGAAATTTAATGCGTTCTGGGCAGATTGCTGTAAACCACACTCGGCAGCAACCAATTGTGGCACCAAATTATGCCCAAAGAAACGTGCACCAGCTTGCATCGCAGTGATCAGGTTTTCAATGGGTTGATATTTTGCGGCAAGCATTAGTTTTACTGTGCCAATTTCGCGCCCGGCAGCAGCTTCGGCTTGCGCAATTCGCGCACGTACAGATTCTATATTTCCAACAATGTCAATCACTCTCGCAACTTTATCACTGCGTGCAGGAGAATATCTGGGCAATGATGCGCGAGAAAATTAGAGTTGCTGGATCGTCTGCGAAGCACTAAAAAATCGCGCTAACCGATTTATTTGCAATAAATAAGGTGTCTTAGTGCGTAAGACAGCGCAGGTCAGATGGATTTTCGCTGCTAAAGTGAAAATGCGTAATGATTCATTGCTGAAAGATTACGCCGTCGATATTATTGCGATATCGATGATCCAAAGAAAATCTTGACAATTTGGGAGAAATCATGAATTCACCAATTCAAATCACTCACGTAGGTTCGCTTCCGCGTCCCGAGGCGTTGCTCACTGCAAATAATCGCGTGGCTGCAGGTGAGATGGAGATGGGTGAACTTGATTCGATTTTAACTACCGCAGTGGAAGATGTGGTGCGCAAGCAAGTGGAGCTCGGAATCGATATCGTCAATGACGGCGAATACGGGCATGCTACCTCTGGCGCAGTAGATTATGGCGCCTGGTGGAATTACTCTTTTTACCGGATCGGTGGTTTGACAATGACGGATGTTGATCGTTGGGCAAACCCGGAGCGTGTGCGTTCGACCCCAGGAAATATTCGTTTGACTTCGTTTCCAGATCGACGCGACCGTGCGCGCTTCAACGAGGCTTATACGGATCCGTCATCAGGAATTTTTACTGGACGGGCAAAAGTAGCAAATCCGAAAATCACAGATAAGATCACTTATACCGGGCAAGACCTGGTGCAGCGCGATGTGCGTTTGTTGCGGTCAGCAATGGAAAAGACGGGAGCAAAGCAAGGGTTCATTGCAGCGATTTCTCCCGGTTCAGCTGCGCGCTTGCCGAATGAATATTATGCTGATGAAAAAGCATTACTTTCTGATATGGCGGACGCTTTGGCTGTGGAATATCGTGCGATCACGGATGCCGGTTTGATTGTGCAGATTGATGCTCCAGATTTGGCTGAAGCTTGGGATCAGATCAATCCAGAACCGAGTGTGGAAGATTTTCAGGCTTGGTTGCAGTTACGGATTGATGCAATCAACCAGGCACTAGTCGGAATTGATCCGGAATTAGTGCGGCTGCATATTTGTTGGGGCTCATGGCACGGGCCACATACTACTGATATTGATTTTGCGCATATTGTAGATCAATGTTTGCAGGTAAAGGCAAAGAGTTTTTCATTTGAAGCGGCATCCCCGCGGCATGCGCATGAATGGCGCATTTGGGAAGAGCGCGAATTAGGGCAGCGGAAATTAGTGCCGGGATTAGTCTCACATTCAACAAATATTGTTGAGCATCCACAGCTTGTGGCGGAGAGATTAGAACGCTTTGCCGCTGTGGTAGGAGCTGAGAATCTGATTGCCTCCACAGATTGTGGTTTGGGCGGGCGGATTCACCGGCAAATTGCCTGGGCAAAATTGGAAGCACTGGCAGAAGGAACACAGATCGCAAATCAGCGTCTCGGATCATAAAATGAACGAACGGCTGCGTCTTCGGGCGCAGCCGTTCACAAATTTCACGAGTATTTCATGGAGTAATGATAAAAGTTTGCGACTAGGCAATAATCGCTAATTGCTAAATAATGACTTTGAATTTCGATAGCAGATGTTCGCAGTAGTGATAGCTGTTACAATTTGATTACCGACCAAAGCGCAGCGTGGCGCGCTTGCCATCGTTTCCGCCCATGATTTTGAATCTGCGAAGTAATTTGAGATTTGATTTTCGATGGGCACAAATATCGTTCGGTAATTTTGCGATTCGGCAAAATTACTGAAGCAAATTGCGGTTTGCAGTAACACTGCAAAAATCAGAAAGGGAAATGCCTGTGGCGATAACTGAACGTCCGTGGATGGATGAATCGCTCACTGACCGTGAGCGCGCTGAAAAGCTAGTTGAAAACATGACTTTGGAGCAGAAAATTGCCCAGCTCCACGGTGGAATGGAAACTATCGATATCTATTCCGTCTCGAATGAAATTGATCCTGAAGACGAAGAAGCAATGGCACAACTTGCGATGCAAATTCGGATCGAACGGCATGTTCCAGAACTTCCAGAACTTGGAATCCCGCGATTCCGGATCACTAATGGTCCAGTAGGGGTTGGGATGGGGGATGGCACTCCGTCGCCGCCTGCTACTGCGTTGCCGATGACGATCGGTGTGGCAGCGTCATTTGATCCGGAACTTGCATATAAATACGGGGATATTATTGGGCAGGAAACTTCTGATTTAGGTCAGCATGTACTTGAAGGACCAGGCGTATGCTTGCATCGCACCACTACCGCGGGGCGGAATTTTGAGTATTTCTCAGAAGATCCGTATCTCAGTGGCGTAATGGGTGTGGAAGTGACGAAGGCGATTCAGTCACACAATATTATTGCGATGGCCAAGCACTTCGCGGTAAATGATCAAGAATATGAGCGCTTCCGCACTAATGTGGAAGTAGATGAGAAAACTTTGCGCGAAATGTATCTCCTACCATTTGAGATGGTGGTTAAGGACGGCAAAGTGGCAGCGATCATGAGTGCATACAATCGCGTCCGTGGTACTTACGCAACTGAAAATCGCTATTTGCTCAATGACGTATTGCGTCGGGACTGGGGATTTGAAGGATATGTCCAATCTGATTTCTGGTCTGCACGCTCTGCTGGTCCTTCCTTGAATGCTGGTTTGGATCATGAAATGCCGGATGCAAAGTGGTTTAACGAGAAAAACCTGAAGGCAGCGCTGAATGATACTTCTACCGAAATTGAGCTGATTGATCGTGCGCTGATCCGGCGCTATACGCAAATGTTCCGCTTCGGGCATTTTGATACTGTTTATAATCCGGTAGCGATCGATGCACAAGCACATGGTGCGATTTCGCGTGAGATCGGTGCCGAGATGGCAGTGCTGTTGAAGAATGCAGAGCAAATTTTGCCACTTGATCCAAATACTGCCGGATCGATTTTGATTGTTGGGCAAGATAAATTCGCGGGGAAAGCATGCCAAGGCGGAGGCGGATCTTCCAAAGTTGATCCGCTCTATACGGTTGATCCGGAACCAGGTTTGCGCGATGTGATCGCAGACTTAGGAGGAACTGCAACGGTTGAGAGCTTTATCGTGGAACGCGATCTGAGCAATCTTGCGGATGCTGTTGCAGCTGCCCGAAAGGCTGATACCGTCCTGATCATGGCTGGTTTGATCGCTACTGAAGGTGCGGATATGCCGTATCTGGTGATGCCACATCAGCAAAATGAGATGGTAGCTCAGTTGTTGGAAGCAAACCAGCATACTGTGGTGGTTTTGAAGTCCTCAGCTCCAATGGTAATGCCGTGGATCGACGACGCCAGCACGATTCTTGAAGTTTGGAATCAAGGCGCGGAAGACGGTCATGTGGTTGGCGATTTGATTTTCGGTTCAGTGAATCCTTCCGGTAAGGTTCCGACCACTTATCCAAAGACGGAAAATGACTGGATTGGTCATGAACACGAAGAACGTTACCCAGGTGTGGATCTTGGTGAAGGCTATAATACGATCACCTATTCCGAGGGTGTAATGATGGGGTACCGCTGGTTCCAGCATGAAAATATTACTCCTGCATTCCCATTCGGCTATGGTTTGTCGTATACCACATTTGCGATTTCTGATGTGGCTTGCGAATCGTCTGTTACTGCTGCAAACGGTGAACTGCGAGGTGCAGGTAAGCTGATCGTGAAAGCTCGCGTTACTAATACTGGCGAAGTTTCAGGGAAGGAAGTAGTGCAGGTCTATCTTGGTTTGCCTGGTGCAGGTGAGCCAAAGAAGCGTCTTGTTGGGTTCTCGAAGGTAGAATTGGCTGCTGGTGAGAGCACTGAGGTGGAAATTGTGATTGATGCAGCTGCAAGTAATCATCCGCTATCAGTATGGAGTGATTGCGTTCGTGATTTCGTAGTGCCTGCAGGTGAATTCAAAGTTTATGTCGGGACCCATGTGGAAGATGATGCAAATATCTTGCATTTCACTGCGTAAATAAGGATGTGAAGCGTGCACCTCTTGCCTGAAAAGAGGTGCACGCTTTGCTGTATTTTCCAGGAGCCGAAATAGATTTGATGCCATCAGTATCAATCAGGAAAACCATTTTCGACGCTTGCATGATTTGAAGCATCGAAGCACTTGTATTTATGCATGAATTAGCGTTGGCCAAAGTTGATCAGCTGCAAGATGAGCTCGTCAGCCGCATCAGAGGCGTCGAGATCTACATAAGCCCAAAGCGCCCACGCCAAATCATCTTCTCCGTCATCAAGCACTTGAATCGCCAGCCAGATCCGGCCAGTAGCATGACTCTCCAATAATTCCATCGCCAAAGTGTCATCAATTCCAGCCTGCAATAAATCCGCAAGTGCCGGATCTTCCAATACTTGGAAATATTTCTCAGAACGAGCCGCCGTATCAGTGCCGAGATAATCGTATTCAGCAAAATATTGGTCTACCGCTGTAGCCCAACGGTTAAAATCCCAGCCGTGAACATTAGCTGCAGCAGTGAGATAATCAAGATCATCGCGATCAATTGCTTCCACAAAACTGAACATTTGATTGCGGATCGCACGACGCAATTTATGTTTATTTCGTGAGAAACTGATTTTTCCGTCAGCATTCGCACCAAAAGCAAGCTCGGTGCCTGAGGTGCCATCGTCAGATTCATTTTCGTTAAAACTGGAAAAGGCTGCATCGCTACCAGAATTTATTTCTCCGCGTGCTAATGCTTCCCATTCGTCAAGTAAGGAAGAATCAATCGAGCGTACAAGTTTTCCGAGCCAATCAATAATTGCATTTATTTCGTCAGAGCGCACATCATGAGGAAGGATCTGACGTAATGCGCGGTATGTATCAGTTAAATAGCGCAGTAGCACTCCTTCGGAGCGTGCCAGATCGTAGCGTGACACAAACTCGGTGAATGTCATTGCTTCTTCTACCATCTGCCGTACGATCGATTTGGGTGAAAGCTGGTGGGAACGCACCCACGGATTCGTTTGCGCATAAATTTCTAAAGCTGGTTTCAATAATTCAGCAAGCGGCTGCGGATATGAAATTTCATCTACGATCTGGATCCGCTCATAATAGTCTACGCCTTCATTTTTGAGGCGATTGATTACTTTTCCGCGCTTAGCTTTTTGCTGTGCAATCAATACCGGTAAAGGGTCTTCTTGTACTGCTTCAATTACGGAAAGTACGTCCAGGGAGTAGGAAGGGGAGAGTGGATCAAGCAAATCAAGTGCCGAAAGCGCAAACGGAGACAGTGGTGCATTTAGGGCAAAATCACTCGGCACATCTTTTCGGAAATGAATCGTATGGTTTCCGTTTTGGGGATCAAAATTTGAGTGATTGGAGCAACCTGCGGCAGAATTGGAGCTATTTTGGGCGGGATGCAAAGATGCAGGCATTCCATAAGCATCACATTTGTGGGCAGTGCGCCAATCGCGGTTTTCGTGCTGAATTACTTCGGCTCGGCGTAAAGACGTGTAAATTTCGATTGCCTGCCGAATGAGCAGATTCCGCTCAGTGCTTGGTTCATGATTTTGAGTCAGCAGGCTGACGGCTGCCCGTACTGGATCTGGGCGTTGGAGCAAATTTAGGATCGTGGCATGATTGATCCTAAATTGCGATTTTAGTGTTTCCGGTTCTTTCTGCTGCAAAGTTTCAAAGGTTTTTTCAGACCAGGTGAGTTTTCCTTCCTCCGGTTTTACTTTCTGCACGCGTTTCAGTTTTTGCGCATCATCGCCAGCATTCCGGATGCGGCGCGCATTTTCGATCTCATGATCAGGGGCCTGCACAATCACATAACCGATGGTATCGAAACCAGCTCTGCCAGCGCGCCCTGCAATTTGATGAAATTCGCGGGCATTTAAGTGCCGCATTTTATTTCCGTCAAATTTTGTGAGACTCGTGATCAGCACTGTGCGAATCGGTACATTGATTCCTACTCCGAGAGTGTCCGTGCCGCAAATGACATTTAATAATCCTGCTTGTGTTAAACGTTCTACTAGTCGGCGATAGCGCGGTAACAACCCGGCATGATGCACGCCAATGCCTTTGCGTAAAAGCTTCGAGAGCACTTTCCCGAATCCGGCACCAAACTTATAATTTTCTAAGACTGCTGCAATCTGCAATTTTTGTTCTTTTGCAACCAGGCTCATTGAGAGCAGCTGTTGCGCAGTAGAAATAGCTTCACGCTGTGCAAAATGTACCACATAAACCGGGGCAAGATGCGTGGTGACGAGTTCCTGAATCACTTCGCCAAGCGGATTGGTTGACCAGGAATAATGTAAAGGCACGGGGCGGATCGCATCGTCGATCACACTCACATTACGTCCGGTGCGCTTGTGTAAGTCTTTTTCCAGCCAACTGGTATCGCCGAGCGTGGCGGAAAGAAGGACTTGCTGTGCTTGCGGTAATTCAAGGAGTGGTACTTGCCAGGCCCATCCGCGTTGCGGGTCTGCATAGAAATGAAACTCGTCCATCACGACCATCCCGCAGTCTGCATTTTCCCCTTCGCGCAGCGCAATATTTGCCAAAATTTCAGATGTTGCACAAATAATCGGGGCGTTTGCGTTGATTGCTGAGTCTCCCGTCACCATGCCCACATTGTGCGCGCCAAAATATCGAATCAACTCGAAAAATTTTTCTGATACTAAGGCTTTTAATGGAGCAGTGTAGTAGGCGGTCACACCCGTCGCCAGTGCAGTGAAAAGCGCTTGCATCGCAATCAGCGATTTTCCAGAACCAGTGGGGGTAGCGACGATCACATGATCTCCTGCGACGATCCCAAGTAGTGCATCTGATTGGTGGGGATACATCGTTTTTCCAGTGCTGGCAACCCAATCGGTAAATGCTGCTGCGATTTCCTCGGCAGGAGGTGAAAAACCGTGGGCATCTTCAAGATGATCAAGAGCAAGATTTAAGGCAGGAGCGTTGTGGGTGTTCATAGTTTTAAGTTTAGCTGCTAAAACGTATTAACAGTTGATGCAAAAGCATAGCTATGATTTTGCAATATTTTGGATAAAGTTGCAGCTGGTGTACCTCCTCTTAGAGATACACCAGCTAAAATGTCTTGAAATTAATTTTGTAATTAGCTCTGCTTAGCTGCTGGCAATTCCGTTTCGGAAATAATTTTCTGATTGCTCATCCGCCTATTGATAATCGCTAGGATCAATGCGCAGGAAGCACCGGCAGCAGCTACTACAACTGTAATTAACAGTACAATCTGATAGCCGTCATATGGATTATCTTTGTAGTGCTCTACGATTCCGGCGGTCATTGGGTGCGCCCAGAATACGGAAGCGTAGGCGGCAAAAGAACCTACAGACATCGCTGAACCAGAAATCTGCTCGGGCAGATGCAATTCTGCAATTGGTGCCAGAATCACTGCCTTACCCATAAATACCCCTACTGCCATCACCATCAAGAGCACCATTGCTGGCCACATCATATTGGGGTCTGCTGGCAGCCAGTAAACGCAGAATGCTCCTGCCGTCGTAATCGTGAGTGCTACACCGAGCATGACGGTTGATGATTTGAATACATAATCAGCAACAATTCCAGATACTAAACCTGCAAATACGCCCACAAGCCCAGTGTTAAAAATACCGAAGATTCCGGCTACTGAATCTGATGCGTTAAATACGAGTTTTACATAAGGAGCTGAGAGGTAAATCAGATTCACGTAAGTCCAGTAGATGCACATTGCAGCTAAACCGGCAAGCCAGACGCGAGGCTTTGCAAGTACTTGAAGTAAACCAGCTAATGCCGCCATATTCTTGCCCGCAGTTTTTTCGCCAATCTGCACTGATTCGGCAATTGCATTTTTTGGCAAGAAACGCAACAGCGCGATCACAATCGGCACAAGCAGCAATGCGTATCCCGCACCAAAGATTTTTAAAACAATGGTAGTTTGCGCAGGGAACAAACCGATTACTGTGATTACTACGAGATTCATCACTACTTCAAGTCCGCGACGGATTGTTTCAAGCAACCCCATTGCGAGCCCGCGTCCTTTGCTGTTATCGTCAGCTGATACAAACACAACCCCATTCACAACAGCAGGCCATCCGATTGCATCCCAGATACCCCAGCTGATGGCGATAGCAACCATCACGTTGAATGGAAGATTGGGGATGAGGAAGAGGATTAAGAATGTTACAAGACGCCATCCAGCAAAAGCAATGAGAATTGAGCGAATCGTAAAACGATTATTCACCCAACCTGCAGGTACGTAAAAGAACATTGCAATTCCAATCCAGCCCATCAAGATGCCGAATTGGTCAATACCAATTCCCAAAGATTCGGTGAGGGGAAGAATCAAGGCGCCCTTAAATGCTTCAAAAGATACATATACAAGCTGACCGGTGAGTACCACCGTCAAAAATGCGCCAATTTTGCCGCGCCGTAAAAATGAGGGAATACGTGACTTGGAAGTCGCAAGATTTTCATTCATGATTATTTTCCTAGTAGTGATTGTTTGAAAAAGTGTGCAAAAAATTCCACCCGATGTATAGGCAAAAGAAAAACGCCTAGTACGGGTTAGTGAATATCGTGATAATTATTGGCAGGAGCTCAGATTAGGCCTAGAATTCGTGAGCAATATCTGTAAAGACCCCAGTTGCACCCCAATTGAATAACTCGTTTGCGCGAGCTTTACTATTTACTGTCCAGACGTTCACTCCGTATCCTGCGGCACGGAATGTTTGCACCATTTGCTGCGTGAGTCCAGTATTTTCGGGATGAATATAGCTTGCGCCTACAAGTTCAAGGATTGAACGCCAGTCTGGCCAGAGATTTTCTTTTACAAAGAGCGCGCCAATTGGAATATCTGGACGGCGTTCGTGTACGTGATGGAGCAGAAGATGGTTGAAGCTGGAGATAATGATTTCTCGTTCCGGATCGAGACGTTCCAGCTCTGCGAGTGTATTTTCGATCAATTGGAGTGAAGTGTCTTTTCCGCGCTCGTTTGATTTCAGTTCAATATTTGCATTTAAGCCAGTCTCGTTCATTAACTCGACGAGTTGTCTGAGAGTTGGCATTGGCTCACCTGCATATTCGCGCGAGAACCACGCACCGGCATCAATTTTGGGTAGATCTTCAATGGATAAATCATAAAAGTATCCTGATTTATTTGTGGTGCGATCGAGCAGGGTATCGTGGATGATCACGGGAGTGCCGTCACCAAGAATATCCACATCGGTTTCAAACCATTTTCCGCCCTGATCGGCGGTCATGCGAATTGCGGAAAGTGTATTTTCTGGTGCAAGCGTATTTAGTCCGCGATGTGCAATTATTTCCCGGTTGAGAATTTGATGTTTCATTTTGCCTAACTATCTTTATTCGTCATTGAGTGCCAGATATGATCTATATGAGCCAAGATAATTGCATCACTGCAGCATCTTGAATTGTAAAATAGATTATCTAAAAGATACAACAACACCTTTTATGCATAGTGAAAATATCGCGAAATGGGAATCTGTCCATGTTCAGCGGTTTTATATGTACATTTGTGCAAAGATTAGGTTTGTGAATTGCAAAGTATCTGAGCTGTTTGCGTGTGCATATAAAGCTGATACAGCTGCAGCTTGAGGTGTTTCAAAGCAAAACTGTGCGAATACAGGATCAGGGGAAGCAGTTTGCTATGCTTGAGAAGTGAATAATTTTACTGCGCAGAATAGTCCAATTGTTTGGATCGATTGTGAAATGACGGGTCTGGATCTTGAGCGTGATGAGCTTTGTGAAATCGCGGTAGTAGTGACGGATTCAGAGCTGAACCCTTATGATACTGGATTGGATTTGGTGATTCGCCCAGGTGCTGCAGCCGTAGCGCAGATGAATCCTTTTGTGCGGAAGATGCATACAAAAACTAATCTGATTCACGAATGGGATGAAGGGCTTTCGGTAGCGCAGGCGCAGGCGCAGGTTTTGGAATATATCAAACGGTTTGTGCCAGAAGCGGGGAAAGCGCATCTAGGTGGAAATTCTGTTGGTACTGATAAGAATTTCTTGCTTAAGCAGATGCCTGAGCTGGTTGATTACCTACATTATCGGATCATTGACGTTTCGTCGATCAAGGAATTGGTAAAACGCTGGTATCCGCGAGTTTATTTTGCTGCGCCGGAAAAAACAGGCGGGCACCGTGCGCTTGGTGATATTTATGATTCCATTGACGAGCTGCGTTATTACCGGGGAGTGTTAATGCCAGACGGGGAGGGGCCGTCGAGTGCTGAGGCAAAGGATGTAGCTGAAGAAATTTTGGCGGACTTGACGGCAAAGCGGGCTGCCGCAGCGCATACTCGTTTATCGCAGTAAATTGGAGAGTACGGATTCTTTAAGTAGGGACTGTTTATCTGAGTTAAACGTCTTCCAGCCCAGATGCCGGATAGTCGGCTATTAGCGGTGAGTCTTTTGTAGTTTCGAAAAATTGCTGATCCGTCAGAGGATGGAAATAGACAGGAATGCAATATTTGATTTGCTGTAACGCGGGGATAGCTTAAATATTAGAAATCGCAACCAGGATGGTTGCGATTTCTAATATTTAGTTGGGTGGCTAACGGGACTTGAACCCGCGACCCCCTGGACCACAACCAGGTGCTCTACCGACTGAGCTATAGCCACCATATTTGTGCAATCTGCAGTATGCAGTAGCAACGAATAGAAACTATATCAAAAGCTATGACGCTGTGCCTAATCGTTTTTTCGAGAAAGCTCGTGAAAGGCGTCACCTGTGTTTTGATTTTCGGCATCAATTGGGGGTTTGTTGAGATTTGGTTTGTTTAGCTCACCAAAAAATACGGGTCTGAATCGCGTCGGCAAAACGAGTTAAGTGTTCGTCATTTGCTGAAAGGTATAGGGAGGAATCGATCAGTGAAATTTCCATCACGTAAAATTCCGATTCGGAGTGCTCATCTCCACGTACGATATCTACACGGTTGAATAAAAGGAGCTCGTCATGCCCGGAAGTTTCTTTAATATATGCGTGGAGGGCTGAGCGGATCTTCTCGCCCCAGCGCCATGTTTCAGCTGACGCATTACCTACATGGGTGATTTCGTCAACTACATTGGTTTCTTCTACTGTGCGGAACCGTGGGTGAAGCATTGGCTCTTTTTCGACCTGATAAGAGGCTAGCCCGTTGAGGTAAATCAGCGATGTTTCACCTTGCCGGTCAATCACGTCGAGGTATCGCTGCACCATTACCGTTCGACCGTGCCGCAGTTCGTGTAGTGCGTGATTGATTGCTTCACCGCGTGAACGTGGATCAGTGGCAGTGTATCGTCCAGTACCACGCCCGCCAGAGGAAATCGCAGGCTTTACTACAAAGTCTCCGGAAGCGGGAAAGCGTGAATGGATTTGCTGTTTTGTAAGATTCTGCCCGGGTTCGAGCCAGAGTGTCGGGATTGTTGGCAGGCCGTGCTTTTGGAGGGCTTGCAGATAGTGTTTATCTGTATTCCATGTCATAGTGTCGGCAGAGTTAAGGATGCGCGGCACTGAGTGTGCCCACTTTACGAAGTTATCGCGGTCTTGGGCATAGTCGCGTACTGAGCGGACTACTACCACCCCTGCTTCATCCCAATTTACGCTCGGGTCATCCCAAACTGCGATGCGTGGTTCAATGCCTCGTTCACGCAGAGCGTCTGGGAGATTTTCTTCGTCTTTGTCGAGGTTTGGGAATTGAGAACTTGTGGCGAGAGTGACGATTGGAGCGGACAAGTTACGTTGCACCTACCTGTGTCTGAATCAGAAGTTGGGTTTTATTCAAGATTAATGATTTTAAGTGTATGCTACGGCAAAGAGTTAAGTGAAACGCGATTTGGGGTATTCTCAATAGCTCGGGAAATGGTGCGCAGCACGGTAGCTGTGTGGCTTGGTGCAAGCAAAGAATTTCATTGCGCAGTGCTTTATGACTCGATTGTTGGGGAAATGAATAAGGCATTAAAAATGTGGTAGGTGAAATTTAAGCCTTGCTAGTGGGTGAGGTCACAATAAAAAATGCGAATCGGACTTGCTTATTTTTATCTTGTTTACTAAAGTAACTTCATGTTGCGCACCGCTAGCTCAACTGGCAGAGCATCTGACTCTTAATCAGAGGGTTCTGGGTTCGAGTCCCAGGCGGTGTACGAATCGAAAGAGGCATCCAGTTCGGATGTCTCTTTTGTTGTTTTTATCGAATTTTTGGTATCTCATTATTTGGTTTTCATTTCCAGTATGTGGCGCTCATTTTGCGAACCATATTTTTGACTGCTATGGTTACTTCAGCTTAATTCCAAGCAGTGTGTATTTCAAAAAGAATTAGGTGCGTAAAAGGAGAGACGATGCGAAAGATCCACAACTTCTGTGGTTTTGATTCGCTGATTTCTTTTTTCGCTTTGGTGGCAAAGAAGGAGTATTCCTCGCTGCGAAAATTTATTTCGAACATTACACGCCAGTTGCCTACGGCTTTGCTTTTTGCCAATGATTCTTGGATCCCAACGAGTTCTTGGAAACTTGGAGCAGATAATTTTCCAAAGCGGTCAATGTATCGTTTGCAGTTTCTGATTTCCAAAAACGATAATCAATTGAATTCGTTATTTAATTTTTCGATTTTCGCCTTGGCTTTTCAGCCAAGGCTTTTTTGTACCCAAATTTGCCAATATTTCAGCTTTCGCGCTGAAGGGATGATGCGAAAAATTTTAGACATCTGGGGTGTATCGCAAATGCGTATTTGTATTGAAGGAGAAACAAAATGAAACCAATTCAGCGGCTTGCACAATTTGCAAGCACGGCAGTTTGCAGCGAAAGTGCTGCTTCCGTTTTGCTGCAACAGATACGTGCTGCACAGGAGCAGGGGAAAATTTCGCAAAATGTGGCAGTATTCCCCGGATTTTGTGATGTGCATGTGCATTTGCGTGAACCTGGGCAAACATACAAAGAAACAATTGCTACTGGTACTGCTGCTTGCGCCCGCGGCGGGTTTACTACCGTTGGGGCGATGCCAAATCTCGATCCAGTACCAGACTCTCTTCCGGCACTTGAACTTGAATTAGCAGCGATCAAGCGCTCATCGCTGATTGAGACGCTCCCGTATGCGGCTTTTACAAAAAATGAAGCTGGTGTGGAGCTATCTGATATCGCTGAGCTTGCACCACAAGTAATTGGATTTTCTGACGATGGACACGGGGTAGATGGAACTGCGTTGATGCAAAAAGGTTTGCAGCAACTCGCTAAAGCCGGCTCGATAATCGCCGTCCACGCAGAAGATGGCGAGCTACGCCCGCAAAATTCGTGTATTAATGACGGACCCTATGCTGCAAAACACGGTCTGATCGGAATTCCAAAAACTGCTGAATATCGCCAAATTGAGCGCGATATCCAACTCTTGCGTGAACTCAAAGCAGCCGGGATCATGCCAAAGTATCATGTGTGCCATATTTCATGCGGTGAATCTGCGGATTTGATTCGGCAAGCGCGTGCAGAAGGGCTTGATGTATCATGCGAAACCGCAATGCATTACTTACTGATCGATGAATCAATGTTGATCGATGACGGCAGATTTAAAATGAATCCGCCATTGCGTGAACCGGCAGACCGGATTGCGCTTATTGCAGCGCTCATTGACGGCACAATCGAGATGATCGCCACCGACCATGCGCCACATTCGACTGCTGAAAAATCGCGTGGTTTGCGAGATTCAGCATTCGGTGTAGTGGGAGTCGAGATATCCTTCCCGCTTTTTTATACCCACTTTGTGCGTACTGAAAAAATCAGCCTTGAGCGGGCAATCGAACTATTTTCTACAGTAGGACGAAATAGATTCGGTATTCCTGCGCGTGATAATGACTTCACGATCTGGGATTTGGATGCACAATACGAAATCGATCCGCAAGATTTTCTTTCGCTCGGCCGAGCGACCCCTTTTGCAGGGCAAAAAGTTTTTGGAAAATGCCTCGCTACATTCCATAACGGAACGATGGTCTACCAAGATCCGATCTTTTCTGCTTGATCCCCGCATAATCTGGCAAAAATAAGTGAATTTTTGCAGCCCGTTCACAAAATTTATCAAACGTAAAACAAAACATCGTCAAGAGAAAAAATACAAATATAAGGAGCAAACATGCCAAAGAATACTGAAGTGAAAACTGTGCTGATTATCGGTTCAGGACCGATCGTGATTGGCCAGGCTGCCGAATTTGACTACGCTGGCACACAAGCATGTCTGGCTCTGAAAGAAGAAGGCTATCGGGTGATTCTGGTTAATTCCAATCCGGCTACGATTATGACGGATTCGCAAATTGCCGATCGCGTTTACATGGAACCACTGACCCTTGAGTATGTGGCAAAAATTATTCGGATGGAACGGCCAGATGCGATCGTTCCCGGAATTGGCGGGCAAACGGGTTTGAACCTTGCAATGCAGCTGGAAAAGAAAGGGATCCTGGCAGAGTGCGGTGTGAAATTGCTTGGTACCCCGTTTGAATCTATTGAGCGTGCAGAAGACCGTGAAGAATTTAAGGAGCTTTGTGAATCAATCGGCGAGCCGGTGATCGCATCTGAAATTGCTTACTCAGTAGCAGAAGCGCTGGTGGCAGCGGAAAATATCGGATATCCAGTGGTGCTTCGTCCAGCTTTCACTCTTGGCGGCACCGGCGGCGGTTTTGCGCATAACCCAGAGGAGCTGGCGGAAATGATGCACAATGCATTGCAGCTCTCGCCAGTACATCAAGTATTAATTGAAAAGTCGATCCTCGGTTTCAAAGAAATCGAATTTGAAGTAATGCGTGATTCTGCTGATAAAACGATTTGTATCTGCTCAATGGAAAATATTGATCCGGTAGGCGTGCATACTGGAGATTCGGTAGTGGTAGCACCAGCACTTTCACTCAGTGAACACGATCTAAATATGCTGAAAAATGCGGCATTCAAACTGATTCGGGCACTGAAAATCGAAGGTGGATGCAATGTGCAATTTGCGCTTGATCCTGCATCCTCAAAGTATTTCCTGATCGAAGTTAATCCACGCGTTTCACGTTCGTCAGCACTCGCTTCAAAGGCCTCAGGATATCCGATTGCGCGGGTGACGGCAAAGGTTGCAATGGGGATGGAACTGGCAGAGATCCCGGTAGCTGGTACAAATGCGGCGAAAGATCCAGAGCTTGACTATCTTGTTGCAAAATTCCCGCGCTTTCCTTTCGATAAATTCACTGATGCCCCGAATCTGCTCGGTACGCAGATGAAAGCAACGGGCGAAGTGATGGGGATTGGTGCGAATCTTGAAGAATGTATTTTGAAATCAGTGCGCTCGCTGGAAATTGGTGTCGATCATCTGGCGATGCCGAAATTTACTGAAATGAGCGAAGCTGAACTTTGGGAATATGTGCGTGATTTCCGTTCAGACACAATTTTTGCGGTTACCGAATTGATCCGTCGCGGCGGTGAAATTGCCAGAATCCATGAAATTACCATGATCACTGAGCTTTTCCTCGCATCATTTGCAAAAATCGTGGCAATGGAAGAAAAGCTGATCGCAAATAAGGGAGATTTTGCCACGCTGCGTGAAGCAAAAATGATTGGCTTTGCTGATTCGGTGATCGCGCGGCTCTGGAACAGTGATGAAATCTCGATTTACAATCAGCGTAAAGAAGCCGGTCTGACCCCAGCTTTCAAAATGGTGGATACGCTCAAAGCGGGTGCATATGTGCCATATTTCTACTCTTCATACAGCGGTGAGAATGAATCTGTACTCACTGCGAAGCAGAAAGTGATCGTGCTCGGAGCTGGGCCAATTCGGATTGGGCAAGGCGTCGAGTTTGATTACTCCTCGGTACATGCAATCAAAACGATTCGTGAAGCGGGATATGAAGCAATTATTATCAACGATAATCCGGAAACTGTTTCCACTGATTACACCACGGCAGATAAGCTTTATTTTGAGCCATTGACAGTAGAAGACGTATTAGCGATCGTTGATTTTGAGCAGCCGATTGGCGTGATCACTTCCCTCGGCGGGCAGACGGCAATCAATCTTGCTGGTCCGCTTGCTGCGCGCGGGGTAAAACTGCTGGGGACATCATTGGCAGCGATAAATCGTGCAGAAGATCGCGATGAATTTGAGCATCTCCTTTCGGAACTGGGAATTCCGCAAGCTCCTGGGAAAGCCGTCACAAATGTGGAAGACGGAGTGAAAATCGCAAACGAAGTCGGTTATCCGGTGTTGGTACGACCTTCGTTCGTGCTTGGTGGACGGGCGATGCGAGTGGTGGGCGATGATGCGCAACTGCGGCATTACTTGCATGAGGGGCTTGAAATAGATGAAGATCGTCCAGTGCTCGTCGATAAATATATTGCCGGGAAAGAACTTGAAGTGGATGCGATCTGCGATGGGAAAGATGTATTTGTAGCTGGCATCATGGAACTTGTTGAGCATACGGGTGTGCATTCAGGGGATTCCATCTCGGTCTACCCGAGTTTCTCTGTGTCAGGGCAAATCAAAGGCCAAATTTTGCGGTACACGAAAGCCCTCGGACTGGCGATCGGGATCGAAGGACTCTTCAATGTACAATTCATCGTTGACGAATCGGAACGCGTCTATATTATCGAAGTGAATCCGCGTTCTTCGCGCACTGTGCCTTTCCTTTCGAAGGTGACCGGATTTGGTCTGCCTGCGATTGCAACCCGGGTGATCCTTGGCGAATCCTTGAAAGAACAAGGGATTTTTGAGCTTTATCCGGAAGAGCGTGATCGTGTATTTGTGAAAGCCCCAGTGTTTTCCTTCAACAAGATCAAAGGGCTTGATGCTTATCTTTCGCCGGAAATGAAATCTACGGGTGAAGCGATCGGCTACGATGATGATCTCAATCGTGCCTTGTATAAGGCGTTGCAAGCTGCTGGTATGAAATTGCAAAATTATGGAACTGTGCTTGCCACAATTGCTGAACAGGATAAAGAGCGCAGTCTGCAGTTGATCCGCCGATTCTATGACTTGGGATTCAATATTGCGGCTACCTCTGGTACTGCCGATTTCTTGAAGGAGAACGGAATCCGTACACGCAAGTTGGCGAAAATCTCTGACGGTTCACCAGAAATTATTGAAGAAATTGAGCGCGGGCACCTTGCCTATATCGTCAATACGCAAGATTTGAAAGAATCAAGCAAAGTTTCTGACGGGGCGCTGATTCGTGCGAAAGCTTCTGAGTTTTCCGTCACGCTACTTACTTCGCTCGACACGGTGAAAGTGCTGCTTGACGTGCTGGAAGAAATCACACTAACAGCCTCTACGATCGATGCTCCACGCGGCGGAGCGAAGAAAATAGTGCGGTGAAAACAGTGCAGCTGGTTGAATCCCAAATAGAGCTCCGGACGCGAGCGAGAATACTGGAAATCAGTGACCTGACTTCGCAGATATTTCTGCTTAAGCTCGGCTGTGAAAGATTTCCAGATGCCCGGGCAGGGCAATTTGTAAACCTTTCGATCCCTGGATTTTTT
This sequence comes from Arcanobacterium hippocoleae, assembly GCF_031456295.1. Lineage (NCBI taxonomy): Bacteria > Bacillati > Actinomycetota > Actinomycetes > Actinomycetales > Actinomycetaceae > Arcanobacterium > Arcanobacterium hippocoleae. Next base: position 837,906 of record NZ_JAVDUJ010000001.1, on the reverse strand, counting down.
CTCCGTCGGCCATTCGCGATCGCAGATTTACGACGGGATGCTGATGGGTCAGTGGAATTGAGCGTGATTGTGGCACGCGTAGGTGGTGGCACAATCACGCTGGGAGATTTGCCTGCCGGGAGTGAAATTTCGCTGCTCGGTCCGCTTGGCAATGGTTTTGATCTGCAACAGATCGTTGCGGAGCAAAGTGCTCAGCCCATCTTGATTGGAGGCGGATCGGGGATTCCGCCGTTGTATCTCCTGGCGAAAGAGCTTGTAGCACGGGGAATAAAGCCACAAGTCTGCTTAGGATTCCGAAGTGCTGACGCGGTTTATTTTGCGGCAGAATTTGCAGAGCTGGGAGCTGCGGTAACGGTTACGACCGAAGACGGTAGCTTTGGAGTTCCGGGATATGCGACGAGCATTCTTCCGCAGTACGCACAAAATGTGTTTGCTTGCGGACCGCTGGGGATGTTGCAAGTTGTCCAGAAATGGGCAGCACATGCTGCAACGGTTGCGCTGCAAACAGCCATGCCCAAACCGAAAGTGCAATTAAGCCTGGAAGCGCATATGGGTTGCGGATTCGGTGCCTGCCTTGGCTGCACAATAAACACTGTGCGTGGATTGGAACGCGTATGCCTGGAGGGGCCGGTATTTGAAAGTAAAGATGTGTATTTCGCAAAACAGGAGGTGCATGCATGAGCGGCACCATTAGCAGCTGCAAATCTGGGATTACGGAGAAAGATCGGCTCACCGTAGAACTTTGCGGGATCAAACTGGCAAATCCAATTATCCCAGCATCCGGTACTTTTGGTTTTGGTGCTGAATTTGCCCGGCTGTGGGATATCAATGAACTAGGCACATTCTCTTTTAAGGGGACGACGGCACAACCGCGTGAAGGTAATGCGCAACCGCGGGTAGCTGATGCACCTGGCGGGATGCTGAATGCGATCGGATTGGCAAATCCGGGGGTGGAAGAAGTTCTGGAAAAAACTCTGCCAAATCTGGAGCAGTATTTTCACAAACCGGTAATGGCAAATGTGGCTGGATTTTCCCTTGCTGAATTTCGCACGGTAGCACAGAAACTATCGCAAGCTGCGCAAGTCGGATGGCTGGAAATCAACATCTCATGCCCTAATGTGCACGAAGGTGGAAAAAATTTTGCCGATGATCCGCAAGCAGCAGCTGAAGTTTGCCGCGCAGTGAAAGAAGTGACGGATAAACCGGTGATCATGAAACTTGCACCAAATGCTGGCAATACGGTGGAAACCGCATTGGCGTGTCAGGAAGCTGGAGCTGATGCACTCAGTCTGGTGAATACTTTCGTCGGGATGCGGTTGGATTTGCGTACCGGAAAGCCGATCCTTGCCAACCGCACCGGCGGAGTATCTGGACCGGGCATATTCCCAATAGCGTTGCGAATGGTTTGGGACGTGAGTCGTGCTGTCAATCTTCCAGTGGTTGGGATCGGTGGCGTGAAATCTGCTGAAGATGTGATCGAGATGATGCATGCAGGAGCTTGCGCGGTGCAAATCGGTACGGCAAATCTGCTCGACCCATATATTTGCCGCGATATTATCCGAAAATTACCGCAAACTATGGATCGTTTGGGGATTTCCTGCCTTGCAGACTTAAATCCAAATGCAAAACCTGGCAGCTGATGTAGGGCTTTGCTGGAACAATGCCGCTAAGAGCGGAAATTAAAAATAGTGGAAACGCTAAAAGAAGGGGAAAGAAATGAATCGAGACGTAATTATTGCCTGCGATTTTGCCTCGCAGGAGGAGCTATTTGAATTTCTTGCAAAATTTGATGATGTGCATCCGAAACCATTTTTGAAAGTCGGGATGGAACTCTTTTATGCTGCTGGGCCGCAAATCGTGAAAGAAATCAAAGCACGGGGGCATAAAATTTTTCTCGATTTGAAATTGCATGATATTCCACAGACTGTGAAAAAGACGATGCGGGTGTTGTCTGAGTTGGACGTGGATTTAACAAATCTTCATTGTGCGGGTGGGATCGAAATGATGCGGGCAGCGCTCGCTGGTCTTACGCGTGCAGATGGCACACGTCCGCTCTTGATTGGAGTTACGCAGTTGACTTCAACCAGTCAGGAAACTCTGGAGCAGGAGTTACTGATTGCGCGGCCAATTGCTGAAGTAGTACGTGAATATGCGTCCAATGCGCAAAAAGCAGGGCTGGACGGTGTGGTGTGTTCACCGCTTGAAGCCGCAACAGTACACGCTGATCTAGGTGCAAAATTCCTGACCGTCACGCCGGGGATTCGTTTTCCAGACGCTGCTGCTGATGATCAGCATCGTGTTACTACACCAGCTCAGGCACATGATTTGGGTGCGGACTTTATTGTTGTTGGGCGGCCAATTACGCAAGCAGCAGATCCCGTAGCTGCGTATAAACGTTGTGTAACAGAATTTTGCTAATGCTTTAAGCGAGAAATAAAAACTAGGAGTCATAATGGAAAATCAGGAAATTTCGCAAATCGTTGCAGCTGCATTGCTTGAAATCAAAGCCGTCTTCTTACGTCCAGAAACCCCATTTACCTGGGCATCTGGAATCAAAAGCCCGATTTATACCGATAATCGGCTTGTGCTCACTGCTGTGAAGCAACGCAATATAGTGGCAGATGCGCTTGCGCAACGGATCCGCGAAGTTTATCCACAAGTTGAAGTGGTGATGGGGACGGCAACCGCTGGTATCGCCCATGCGGCGCTCGCAGCTGATCGGCTCGGCTTGCCGATGGGATATGTGCGCTCGGCAGCGAAGGATCATGGGCGTGCGAACCGGATTGAAGGCCGTCTGGAAAAAGGGCAAAAAGTAGTGGTCGTAGAAGATTTGATTTCTACTGGCGGGTCAGTGATCGAAGTTGTGGAAGCTTTGCGTGAAGCCGGTGCGGAAGTGTTAGGAGTGATCGCGCTTTTCACTTACGGGATGGAGAAAGCAAAAAGCGCAATGGATGCGGCAAAACTTCAGCTAACTACACTCACAACTTTCGATGACGTAGTACAAAAAGCCGTGGTAGATGGCTTAATTAAAGCCGAAGATCGGGCACGTTTGTTCGCTTTCCGGGATGATCCACGTGACGAATCGTGGATGGGGAAGTGAAGCACAGTATCGCTGTGGGAAAAGTGTTTAGGCAAACTACAGAATGGAATGAAAAGTAATGCGAAGCATCATTGATATTACTGATTTGTCCGTCACAGAGATTACTAAATTGATCGAAGCATCATTACAAATACTGCACGATCCGCAGGCATATCAAAATAATGCTGCGGGGAAAATACTTGCTACTTTGTTTTATGAGCCTTCTACTCGCACTCGCTTAAGCTTTGAATCTGCGATGTATGGAATTGGTGGTCAAGTAATTTCAGTAGCTGCAGCGAGTAATTCCTCAGCTGTAAAAGGCGAAACGATTTCTGATACGTTGCAAGTAGTTTCAAATTATGCGGATATTGTGGCAATTCGACATCCAAACGATGGGGCCGCGCTTGTAGCTGCGCAAGCTGCGAGTGTGCCGGTGATCAATGCGGGGGATGGCAGTCATTTGCATCCCACGCAGACATTAGCTGATTTGCTTACGATTTATCGGCATTTTGGGCGGCTTTCAGGATTGACGATCGTGTGTGTTGGCGATCTGCTCTATGGGCGTACCGTGCACTCTTTGCTGCACGCGTTAGCACGCTATGAAAATAATCGTTTTGTGTTGGTCAGCCCGGATGAGCTTAGGCTGCCCGCTGATCTTCGAAATTCGCTGAATCAGGCAGGGATTTTGGTGGAAGAAACAGCGAGTTTAGCGCAAGCAATCGTTCATGCTGATGTCATTTATATGACGCGAGTGCAGCAAGAACGCTTTGCGGATAAAGCCGAGTATGAGCGCTTGAAAGATTCCTTCCGGCTCGATCCTAAAATGATGAAAAATGCGCCTGAAACGGCAATCGTATTGCATCCGCTTCCACGTGTGAATGAGATCGCAAAGGGGCTTGATCAAGATCCGCGGGCGAAATATTTTGAGCAGACGCTAAATGGGAAATTGATCCGGACGGCGTTGATTGATTTCCTTCTCGCGGATGCGGCAAATGATCCGCAGCCGAATCCGCGACCTGAACTGCTCGATGCGGTTTGTCTCACAAATGCTCGTGCTGGAGCTGATGCACCGGAGAGTCTCCAGAGCTGCGTAAATAAACGGTGTGTGAGTCATATCGAGCGCGAAATCGAAATCTGGGCCAAGCAGCCGGGCAATATTTGTGTTTATTGTGACGGCTTGTTGCGATAAACACAAATCCGGAGCTGTGGAAAATAAAAGTGGATCGCGGGGCGTTCATTGGCGCGCCGCGATCCGTTAGATTCACAAAGAAGTATTGCAGATATCTGGTAAACCTGGTGCCCCAAGCCCGACTCGAACGGGCAACCTACGGATTAGAAGGCCGTTGCTCTATCCATTGAGCTATTGGGGCGCACACGTATTTCAATGATTTTGAAACCGTCTCACCCTATTTTAGATGCTGGCGCCGAAAAGCGAAAACTCACCATGCGTAGTCAAAATAAAAGGTACTTGCAAATTAATGAAATTAGGTAGAATATGGATAGTTTTCTTTACGTGCAGCATGAGTGCGGCGTAAAGCTTATTTGTTTATTTAATACTGATAATACTGACGGGAATCACTTCAGCTGATTTTTATTGATGCGCTGCAGCCGTCAGGCGATATGAGATTTGCAGCAGGAAGAGCGGTGGCCAAAGTGAAACGTGAAAATAAGGCTCTGGCTGACCTCACTAAAGCAACTATTGCAACCCTCCGGCAGGCTAAATTCCCGCTGATTATGCCTGGTTCGGCGGAACTTACCCAAGCGTGTGAAACGCTTTTAATCCAACTGCAAACCCGTTTTTTGCCGCAAGTGACGGCTGATGCGTTCCCCGTAGTTGTAGTATTTGGCGGATCGTCGGGCGCAGGAAAATCTACACTTGTGAATTCGATTCTCGGTACGCAGATCACTCCAGCTTCGATTATCCGTCCCACTACTACTGAACCAGTGCTAGTAGTGCATCCTGATGATGCTGCCGCAATTAAAGCGCATCCGCTTTCTGAGTTTACGAAAGTGGTGGTGGACGAAAACGCAATCGCCGGTCTGGTACTGGTGGATGCTCCAGATTTAGATACAATCAATAAAAAGAACCAGGCGCTTTCGCGGCGTTTGCTCGAATGTGCCGATTTGTGGGTGTTTACCACTACCGCTGCGCGTTATGGTGATGCAATTGCCTGGCAAACACTGGAACTGGCAGATCAGCGGGGGATCACTTGTGCGGTTGTCTTGAATCGACTCCCGGAGAGAGCCGCGACGGCCGTGCGTGAAGATTTACGAAAACGTCTAATTACTGCCGATTTAGCGGGCTCCCCGTTGTTTGTGATCCCGGATTATTCGCCAATGGAAGGCTTATTGCAGGCGCAAACTGTGGCTGAGATAAAGAACTGGCTGGTTTTGCTGGCACAAACTACACTCGCAGAAACTGTTGCAGCGCGAACTATGCAAGCACTGCTGCCAACTTTACGAGCCGAGCTAAAATTACTCGCAGAAGGTATTGAAGCGCAGGCAAATGCGCTCACCGATTTGCAAGATCAGGCACGCGAAGCTGCAGCAGCACCATTAATGAAACTTACTACAAATGCACGTGCGGGAAGATTTGGTCAGGGGGCACCGACGGCTGCATGGCTTGCATTAGCATCAACAGGTACACCGCTTGCAGCGATGGTCGGAGCTAACGGGGCAAAACCGTCCCTTTTGCAAAGGTTGCGCAGTAACCGTGAGAAACGCGATATTGCCATCAGAAAACTTTTTGACACAGTTTTGGCTGGAATCCAAGCGGCATTGTTCCAGGCGTTGGTGACCACTCAGGAAAGAATTGAGCGTGAATGGGAAAATGACGTGGTGGATACAAAGGATTTCATTGCGTCAGGCAAAGAAAATGTGGAGCTGCTGCAAATTACGCACACTGCAATTAAGCAGTGGCAGGTGTTGTTAAAAAGTATTGCGCAGAATTCGCGCCGTCATTGTTGGCTTTCCAGCTCGGGAAATGCCGCATTGATCGGATCGGCAGCGGCAGGTATTTCCGGGGTGATGAAACTGGCGGTGCAGTTTGATTTGGAAAGTGATGTGCGGCAGGCACGAAGAGCTCTTGCTGATTGTATGACACAGGCAGTTGAGCAAATAGTTGCGGGCTATAATGCGAAATTAGCGAATATAAAGCTGCTCGATCCGACTAGTTTGCAACTGCGTGCGGCCGAATTTGCTGATCGGATCTGAGTGAATCGTGTAGCACACAGCGAAATTGTGGAACTGCAGCTGTGATTTATACTTTGGTGGTCGAAATTTTGTATTTGTATTTAGTTACGAGTCTTGTGAATAGTAGATCAAGGATGCGGGAAAAGGAAAGATGATGTTTGAATTGCTCGCGCAAGAAGCGAATCTCAGTCCGCGCAGGCTGTATCGGCGGATCTGGCATTTGCGTGAATTTATTGATCTCAGCGCAGGGGCAGCTGATGAGTATTTGCTTGCGCGCGCAACTGCAAGTCTTGACCGGGTGGAGGAGAGAGCGCAGTTAGGCGCAGAATTTACGGTTGCTGCATTAGTGGGCGGTACCGGATCTGGTAAATCGACTCTTTTCAATTCACTTACTGATCTCGATTTTGCTGACGACGGTGAGATTCGCCCGACTACCGAACGTGCAGCTGCCTGCACTTGGAAAGCAAAAGCGGATGGACTGCTGGATCATCTGAATGTAGATACAGATCGCAGAATTGAGCATGGATCGATTCTCACTCCCGTGCCAGATGAGCTTGAAGGCTTGATCCTGCTTGATTTGCCTGATTTTGATTCGGTCAAATTTACTAATTCGCTTACTGTGACGCGTTTGATGCCGATGCTGGATGTACTGATTTGGGTAGTTGATCCACAAAAGTATGCAGATCAGCTCCTGCATCGTGATTATTTACAAAATCTTCGTGGTAGATCACGGCAAATGATTGTCGTAATGAATCACATTGATACTGTGATTCCGGCACAAGTTCCAGAATTAATGGCTAATTTACGGCAATTGCTGGATGCTGATGGGCTTGCAAATGTTCCTGCCTATCCGATTTCAGCGCTCGAAAAAACTGGTTTGGAGCCTTTGCAGGCGCATTTACGGAAAGCGCTTGCAACACCGTCGATGAATTTGATTACTGCTGCTGCGCAAGTTGATGAAGTAGGCCGACTGCTGGAAGGTACCGTTGGTTTTCTAGAAACAAAGTTAGTTGATTTTGCTGTAGCTAAAACGGAAGTTGTGCAGCAGCTGATGCGTGCTTCTGGCGTACCAACGGTGATCGAGCAGATTTCACGGGCGGCAGATAAACTTTCAGGCGCTGCCTTTGCTGCGCCGATCCAGCCTGCTCCGTCACTTCTGGGCGCGATTCGCGATGGATGGATCGCACAGGCGAATACTGGGCTACCGCAGCGGTGGGCGAAATTAGGTGAAACGGCAGTTGCTCCGTTGGAGCGGATCCGTCGGCAAGTGGGAAAAGTGTATGAAAGTGTTGTGCTGCCGCAGATTTCCCAAAAGCCGCTTTGGATTGGTGTGATCTTTGCGTTGGTGATTTTCGTTGCGGGAGTTTTGGCGGCAATTTTTGCTGTTCCAGATCTGGCGCTGATCGCCCGGGTTGGAGTGTGTGCTGTAGGAGTTGTGCTTGCCGGAACAATTTATTTGTTTGCGCGATATTGGGTGCGGAAAACTGCGCGGAGAGCAGCACGGAAATATGAAGCACAGCTGGTCGATCAACTTGGTTTGGTAGTGCAGGAACAACTGATTGATGGGCTAGCTGCGGTTCGCGCAAAATATTCTCGGGCGGTTGATCTGCTCAATCGTTAGCGGTTTGCATGCTGAATATCCCTGAAGGCAGCAGTGTTCTCTTGATTTGTGTGCTTGGCACTTGAGATCTGCTTTGCCGTCTTTCCACAGTTGAATTTTAGGTTCTGGATCTGCACAGCAAATATGGTGCGAATGATTTTATTTTGCCGTCGCGAGCAGAATCTTCATGTCTCGAAAATAATCTGAACAGGAGAAGCAGATGGCAAATAATGAAACTGTGATCACCATTCGTGGCTGGGCGGGCGCAGCTCCCACCCTTTACCGCAATGAATCAACTACTTCCCATGGAACTGGAGGGAATGTGAGTAGAGCGTCAGCCGTTTTGAATGTTGGCGTTACTCCGCGTAATTTCAGTCGGAAGAGCGGGCAATATGAAGACGGCGAGACAGCATGGTATTCGGTGCGGAGCTTTGGGAAACTTGCCGAAAATGTTGCAGCATGTGTGCAGAAAGGTGCCCCGCTATTGGTGCGTGGGAAGCTTACTGCACGTTCGTTTCAAGCCAAAGATGGCACTACGCGAATCAATCAGGTAATTATTGCTGATGCGATTGGAATCGAATTAAATTCTGGAACTGCCACATATCAGCGGGGCAATGCAGTTCAAGTAAATCCAGCAAACAGTATCGTAGCTCAGGATTTTACAGCTAATCCGCTAGGTGAAAACTCGCATCAGAGCGGATCGCGGGAAACGGTCATGGAGTCAGTAGGTGATAGTTATGATCCTTGGGAAGTTTGTACAAGCTCGGAAAATTGTTTTTCGGAAGACCCGGTAGCAACTGATTTTGCTGGTCAAAAAAGTGGAGTTGCTGAGTTCGCTAAGGTGTAGCCAATTGGTGCATCGGCTGAGATTTGCTTGCTTTGAAAATTATCTTTTGTTGTGGTTTTGCAAGCGCTCCGTTTATGGTTAGGCTTTATTATGTAACGGTAAATGCGGGTTGAGAGGTTTCTGTGAAGAATAAAGATCGCTGCTTTCTGGTAAGTAAAGCAATTATTGTTCACAGTGCGGATCCCATTAATACTGTAAATAAAATCAGCTAAAGAATCGGAGAGACGTGGCCGAATATATTTATTCGATGGTGCGTGCACGCAAAACCGTCGGCGATAAAGTGATCTTGAATGATGTCACAATGGCATTTTTGCCGGGTGCAAAAATTGGGATGGTGGGTCCAAATGGTGCAGGTAAATCCACAATTTTGAAAATTATGGCTGGTCTGGATGAACCTTCTAATGGGCAGGCCCGCTTAACTCCTGGATATTCGGTGGGGATCTTGATGCAAGAACCGCCGCTTACTGAAGATAAAACGGTACTGGAAAATGTGCAGGAAGCTGCTGGCGAGATGTTTGCCAAGGTTGCACGATTCAATGAAATTGGCGGACTGATGGCTGATCCTGATGCAGATTTTGATGCGCTGATGGATGAAATGGGTAAATTGCAAACAGAGATTGATGCGGCGAATGCGTGGGATCTCGATTCGCAGTTACATCAGGCGATGGATGCATTGCGCTGCCCGCCACCAGATACGCCGGTGAATGTGCTTTCTGGCGGGGAACGACGTCGGGTGGCGCTGTGTAAGCTGTTGCTTGAAGCTCCAGATTTATTGCTACTTGACGAACCAACAAACCATTTAGATGCAGAATCAGTGGAATGGCTCGAACAACACCTGGCAAAGTATCCAGGCGCTGTGATTGCCGTTACGCACGATCGTTACTTCTTGGATCACGTAGCTGAGTGGATTGCTGAGGTCGATCGCGGGCAACTTTATCCGTATGAAGGAAACTATTCTACATACCTGGAGAAGAAGCAGGAACGCTTACAGGTACAGGGGAAGAAAGATGAGAAGCTGAAGAAGCGCTTGAAAGAAGAACTCGAATGGGTGCGTACTTCAGCAAAAGGACGGCAGGCAAAATCTAAAGCACGCTTGCAGCGCTATGAGGAAATGGCTGCGGAAGCTGAGCGGACACGTAAGCTTGATTTTGAAGAAATTCAGATTCCGCCAGGCCCGCGTCTAGGTAATCTGGTACTTGAGGCGACCAAATTGGAAAAAGGATTTGGTGCACGCACCCTCATCAAGGATCTTTCTTTCTCTTTGCCGCGCAACGGTATTGTGGGAATTATCGGGCCAAATGGTGTCGGAAAGACGACGCTGTTCAAAACAATCGTTGGTCTTGAACCACTTGATGGCGGAGAGCTAAAGATCGGTGAGACGGTAAAACTTTCTTATGTGGATCAGAACCGTGCCGGGATCGATCCAAATAAGAACGTCTGGGAAGTAGTCTCTGACGGGCTGGATTACATCAAAGTTGGCAATGTTGAAATGCCGTCGCGTGCATATGTCTCGGCTTTCGGATTTAAGGGAGCGGATCAGCAAAAGCCTGCTGGAGTGCTTTCTGGTGGTGAACGGAATCGTCTCAATCTTGCATTGACACTCAAGCAAGGTGGAAACGTGATCCTACTTGATGAACCTACCAACGATCTTGATGTGGAGACATTGAGCTCTCTCGAAAATGCGCTCTTAGAATTTCCTGGCTGTGCCGTTGTAATCACCCACGATCGCTGGTTCCTTGACCGCGTTGCTACGCATATTTTAGCTTGGGAGGGGACTGCGGAAGAGCCCTACAATTGGTACTGGTTTGAAGGAAACTTTGAATCTTACGAGAAGAACAAGATCGATCGTCTTGGTGCTGAGGCTGCGCGTCCGTCATCAATGGCTTATCGGAAGCTCACCCGCGATTGATCGCGCAAAATCAGAAAATAATTTATTGGGGTTCCATACTCGCAAGCAGCTATGGGCCCCAATAAATCGAAAGCAAAAAATGACTATGGACATTATTTATCTCATATCGGTAAGTATTTTGGTGCTTGCTGGAATTTTATTGGCAGGTGTCGGTGTAGTTTCGATTACCCATATTCTTCGGCACCCGCATGATCTTTCAGTGCAAAATCTCGAAGGTCCAGTGCGTGAATATCTGCTCACGGAAGAAGAACTGCAGGCTGCGAATCCGGTATTGCAATAGCCTGGCAGGCCAATCCAGTTGGCGAGCTAAAACAAGTAGATGAGAATTAAGTAAAACCGCAAAATAACTTATTTTGTTTTTACGCGGATCATTCCTTCTTGTGCCATTGAAGCGATATGTACGCCTTCCTGGAAGAATTTTGCCACGCTTAACCCGCGTCCGCCTTGGGCGGATGGGGAAGTAAGTTCGGCAAGAATCCAATGATTCAGATCCACATCGCGATGCCACCAAATTGTGTGATCAAGAGTTGCGAGAGAAAGCTGCGGATTTAGCCAGTACTGGCCGTGAGCGCGCATAATTGGCTCAAGCATAAATTGATCTGTGGCATACGCTAACATGGCCCGATGCAGAGTCTGATCAGCTCCTTGTGGCAGTGGTGAGCGGAGCTTAAACCAAATTTTGGTATTGGCGGTAGGATGCTTTTGCGGTTGTACCCAGATTGGTCCGGCTACATGTCGTAAATCTACAACATTATAACGATGCAAATATTTTGCGGCAGGAAAATCTAACGCGGCAAAGAAATCTACTGATGAATCGAGGGTATCTGGGGCAGGAGCAGTTGGCATTGGTGTGGCATGTTCTACGCCCGGCTGTACTTCTTGAAATGATGCACGTGCTGAAAAAATAGTGGCTTCATTTTGATATGCCAAAATTCGGCGTGTTGAAAAAGAATTCCCGTCCAGAACATCCACAACCTGTAGTTCTGTGGGAACCTCAACCTTTCCAGGGCGTAAAAATGCGGCGGTAATAGAGTGGATTGGTCTAGGCTGTGAAAGGATCTCGGTACTGCCGATTTTGATCGTGTCTGCGCTTGCAATGACGGCTTGCGCAAACACTTGCCCGCCATAAACACGATCAGTGAGATGACGGAGATTTGATCCGCGATAATATCTATTTGTTTCTTTCGTGAGGCGCAAAGTATTTAACACTGAAGCTAAAGGCTCAGTAAAACAATCTGGAATCTTAGTTATTTCTTGCATCTTTTCCAGCCAATCCGTTTCATGAAATGAGAGATGAACAAAAACGATTTTTCCTAACTTCCAAGCTAGCAGTGAAAAGCATTGATTCCATGCGGAAAATTTACTTTTTCGCAGGTAGCAAAGAAGGACTAAACTGATAACAGGAAATATTGAATGAGTGCCCGCTCACAGAATTCTTGCAAATTAGATTCGTCAGTTACTCTGCGAAATCAAAATTTATTAAGATGAGGAGCAGCATATGAAAGTGTATGGAACAGCATCGCGCGCAAAATGCTGAAAAGGTACAGCGGAAACTTTGAGGAGAATGCGGATTCACCTAATATGGGTGGCTCATCGAAGATAGTGAGCAATCCATTTGGCAATGCTGAGCAGCGAAGGAGCTAGGTAGTGGAAGTTACGGATCTTGCCGGATTGCAAGAGCTTGCACATGCATACGGCGTGGCGACAGAATTTTGGGGCTATGACGGCAAGCAAAAAATAGTACCGGCGCACACACTAGTGCAGGTACTTGCTGCGATGGGCGTTGAAAATATTAACGATGCTACGCTTGATGCGCTTATTGAACAACGACAGCTGCGTAACTGGTACCGGGTTTTGCCGCAAGTTGTGATTGCGCGCAATTCCGGAGAGACGCGAGTTGAGGTGCATGTGCCTCATGGTGCATCTGTCAGACTGGAAATAGAGCTTGAAAGCGGCGGTTGGCTCGGAATGCGTCAATGCGAAGATTTCACGATACCTCGTGAGATCGATGGAGTGTTGACTGGGCAGGCTGCATTCATTGTTCCACAAGGGATCGAGCTCGGTTACCACAAGCTACACGCTTATGTGAATGAAGGAACTGAAGATGCGCAGCATGAAACGGTAACGTTAATTGGAGTTCCGCATCGACTCCCGGCAGTTGATGCGCTTTATCATCCGGAAAGTAAACGCAGCTGGGGAATGATGGAGCAGCTCTATTCTGTACGCTCACGTGACTCCTGGGGAATTGGCGACTTGCGTGATCTATCGGAAACGTGTGCGATTTTTGGTGATTTCGGTGCTGATTTTGTATTAATCAATCCCTTGCATGCTGCACAGCCAACTGGGATAATCACCCCGTCGCCATATCTTCCTGTAACACGGCGCTTCTTCAATCCGATTTATATTCGTCCGGAAGATATTGCTGAGACGGCATATTTAAGTGTTTCTGAGCGTTCCTTGGTGGAATGGGCTGGAGAAAAAGTAAAGCAGCTCTCCTTAAAAAACACACTTATTGACCGTGATGCGGCATGGAAAGCCAAGCGTGAAGCATTAGAAGTAATTTTCCGTGTGCCGCGTTCTTATTCGCGTGAGCAAGAGTTTCGCCGATTCAAAGAACTTGAAGGCGAAGGTTTGGAAAATTTCGCACTCTGGTGCGCTATTTACGAAAAATATGCGGGTGCAATTCCATCGCAGTTAAGCGAAATCAACTCTCATGAAGTAAATCAGGAACGCCACGATCTTCGTGAGCGGACCGAATTCTGGGCATGGCTGCAATGGGTTATGGATCAGCAGCTTGCGCAAGCGCAGAAGTGTGCAAAAGCAGCTGGAATGCGCTATGGGATCTGCCATGATCTTGCTGTCGGGGTGCATCCTGAAGGATCTGACACTTGGAGTATTCCGCAAGCGTTCGCAAAAGGCGTGGGGGTAGGTGCGCCTCCGGATATGTACAATCAGCAGGGGCAGAACTGGAGCCAACCACCATGGAATCCAGCGGCTCTTGAAGCAATGGACTATACCCCATTGCGAGATATGGCACGTACAGTGCTACGGCATGCGGGGGCTTTACGTGTAGATCATGTGATGGGATTATTCCGGTTATGGTGGATTCCAAATGGTAATTCCGCAAAAGACGGTACGTATGTACGTTTCGATCATGAAGCGATGGTGGGTGTGCTGCTGCTAGAGGCATATCGCGCAGGTGCTGTGCTGATTGGTGAAGATTTAGGCACAGTAGAGCCTTGGGTGCGTGATTATTTGATCGATCGTGGGATTCTTGGTACGTCTGTGTTCTGGTTTGAGAAGCAGGATGACGGCACGCCATTACATGCAGATCAGTATCGGCGAGGAGTTTTCGCCACGGTTGATACGCACGATTTGCCGCCAGCGGCTGGTTATTTAGCTGAAGAACATGTTGATTTACGCGCGAAATTGGGTTTGCTTGAGCTAAGTGAAGCTGATACACGTGCACAGGCGCGGGAAGAGCGGAGGCAAGTGATTTCACGATTGAGCGAATACGGCTTATTGAGTGAGGAAAGTCTAGCTTCGATTGCGCAGGGGCGTGAACCAGCTACACAAGATCTAATTGAAGCAATGCATCTGTATATTGCACGTACAGCATCAGTACTGCTTGGTGTTTCTTTGACAGATGCAGTCGGCGAACGACGTGCACAAAATCAGCCTGGTACGGATCAAGAGTATCCAAATTGGCGGATTCCGCTTGCCGACGGTACAGAAAATGTGGTGCTTGTTGAAGATTTACCAGCCAATCCACGGTTGAAGTCTCTCGTGGAACGATTTACGGCTGAATTACGTTCATGATGTGTCAGCTCGATCTGGATCAGACTTTCCACGTACAGTATCTGTCGAAGGCCGAAATGAAAAGCAACAGAATCGCATAGGGTGACCAGGAATTGATAGATGAGCAGCTTGTGCCAGGGGATCTTAACTCTCTTGGTGGTGAAATTATTATTGCCTGTGGCGGGGTGGAGAATATTTTGGGTGCCGATTCGGTAGTTTCACGGCTGATTATTCAAATCGATTCTAATTTTTTGGTGAATGTGGAGCAGCTGCGCAAACTTGGAATTATCTCCGTTATTTTGCAACGAAGATTTATACATTTAGTAGTGGGTGAGTTGGCTGAGCCATTGCATTATCTCCTTGTGAAGCTGCTTGATTTAAGACCCGATGGATACTAGTTGTTATTGATATTTCAGCAATTTTCTTTTTCTTCCTGAATAATTGCGATAAATCGCAGGAGAGTTTTCTCCTGTAAAGTCTTGTAAATCCGTACAGTGCAACTTGATCGAATGATTTTGCGATAGGCGGGCAGATAAAAAAATTTGGTGGTTCCCATAATCGTGAACCACCAAATTTTTATTGCTGAAAATAGTATCGTGTTATCGAAGAGATCTTGGAAAGCATTGCAAGCTCATTGCTTGGCACTGATTCAGTTTTCGGTGCCAAGCAACGAGCTTGCAGATTCGCTATTGCGCATCACATATTTGGGCACGGACTGCGCGGCGTGCACTATCAAGTACTTCGGATACAAGTCGGCGAAGCGCTGGAGCTGCATCTTCATGCGTATTCATCCACGCATCTCCTACAGCGATAATGTCTATCCCAAGATCTGTGCGTCCAGCAAGTTTCGCGGGGAAGGCATATTCGATCATATTCGCTGCGATCTCTTTGGTGCGATCCTTCCATTGCGATTCAACGCTTGCGAAATATTTTTCCACGTATGGTACAAGCAATGCTGGGTCGCCGCCTGAGAATCCGAGACACAATGAGCGCTGTACTGCATTTGAAACTTTTCCACCAGTGAGATCTTCCCAAGCACGGGACTTTGCGGCGGCATCTGCTAGTGCGGCACGTGCACGTGCCGCACTAGCAGCACCAGAAGCAGTGTTATCACGCTCACTGCGCTCTGCTGCTACATCAGCCTCGGTAATCTGCCCGGCTGCAGCAAGCCGCTCAATTACTGCCCACCGCATCGCATTATCCATCTTGAGGCCTGCTGGTACTTCCTTGCCGATGAGCCAATTAGCAAATGTTTCCGCTTGCGGATCGGTTGCTAGCGCTACAGCGGAAAGCGCAATTTGCAGCTGACGGTCTGATCCTAGTTCACATGTATTCAGGATCTCGGAGAGACGCTGCCCGACTCGCGTTTGCAGTGCATCGCGCTTTTCTGGAGCACTGTAGAGATTAGTAGCCGTGGCAAGATTACCTCTGAGCGTTCGCAGTACCGTACCGTGATCTTCGATTTCTAATGCCTTTAGCACAAGCTCCGTATATTCATGTGCAGACATTTCACCGTCACGGCACATATCCCAAGCGGAGAATAGTACTAGGCTGCGCGCTAGGCGATCATCGAAGGCATTGATATTTTCAATCGCGTGCGCCATTGAGTGTGCATCAAGCCGAACTTTCGCATAAGCCCAATCGCCATCATTGATCAGCAGTAAATCTGGACGCTGGATCCCGGAAAGCTCAGCAACTTCCGTCAATTCGCCATCAATATCCAGCTCAACGCGCGCTACTTGTTGATACCGGCCTTCTTGGAGCGAATATCCAGCTACTGCGATGCGATGCGGGCGTAATGAAGCGCGGCCATCAGATTCTTGCCGAATCGCAAATCGACGGATTTTGCTGCCATCCATTTCAATTTCTGGGCGCAAGATATTGATGCCTGCTTCTTCCAGCCAAAGTTTTGACCATTTGCGCAAATCGCGCCCGGAAGCAGCTTCTAGTTCGACCAGCAAATCCTGCAAGGTAGCATTGCCCCAAGCCTTCTTTGCGAGATATTTTGCAACCCCAGCAACGAATGCTTCCCAACCTACATATGCCACTAGCTGTTGGAATACGGATGCGCCTTTACCGTATGTGATCCCATCAAAATTGACGAGAGTATCTTCAATATCACGAATATCTGCA
Source organism: Arcanobacterium hippocoleae (assembly GCF_031456295.1). Taxonomy (NCBI): domain Bacteria; kingdom Bacillati; phylum Actinomycetota; class Actinomycetes; order Actinomycetales; family Actinomycetaceae; genus Arcanobacterium; species Arcanobacterium hippocoleae. The sequence continues at coordinate 821,348 of NZ_JAVDUJ010000001.1, read as the reverse complement.
GCAATTGGGTGAGTGGAAGGAAGCTGATCTTCGGCCTGCGCCCAATTCTTTTCGGAAGCATTGAAAGTAACCCAGGCATCCTTCCAGCGAGTAGTTTCAGCTGTAGCTACATGGCTCATATATTCTGCAAAGGATTCATTCAGCCAGAGATCATCCCACCATTTCATGGTGACAAAATCGCCGAACCACATATGCGCAAGCTCGTGCAGGATCGTTACTGCACGGCGCTCTACGAGTGCTTGTGTGGGACGATTCCGGAAAACATAATCATCGAGGATCGTGACACATCCTGGATGTTCCATTGCGCCTGCATTATATTCAGGCACAAAAATCTGATCATACTTGCGGAAAGGATACGGCTGCCGATATTGCTGCTCATAAAATGGCATGCCCTGCTTGGTGATTTCAATTACTTCATCGCCATCAAGGTATTCGGCGAGAGAGCGGCGTGCATACACTCCCATTGGGATTTCACGACCGTCAATCGATGTATAAGAACCTCTAGTACCTTCGTAAGGACCAGCGACAAGGCAGGTTAGGTAGGAGGAAATCCGCTCGGTTGGAGTGAATTCCCAGCGTGCGGTAGTCTCGCTTAAGATTTCCTTTTCCGGCGTGGGGGAGACTGAAAATACTTGCCAATGTGCCGGAGCGGTCACCACAAAAGTGAACTCAGCCTTCAAATCAGGCTGTTCAAAAACGGCATACATCCGCCGTGAATCTGCCACTTCAAATTGTGAATAAAGATAAACTTCGCCATCTACTGGATCAACTACACGGTGCAGACCTTCACCAGTATGGGAATATTCGCAAACAGAACGTACGATCAGCTCGTTTTCTGCCTGCAGATTTGGCAGTGGAATGCGTGAATCTGCATACGAGTCCACCGGAAGATGCACCCCATTGAGCACTATTTCTGATACAGATTGGGCAATCAGATCAATAAAGCTGCTTTCACCAGGCTGGGTCGCAGTGAACTTCACAGTGGTGATCGAATCAAAAGTTTCGGTTGAATTAGTAAGGTCTAATTCAACATGGTAAGTACTAGTTTGGAGCAGCTTTGCGCGTTCTGCTGCTTCAATTCGTGTGAGATTTTGCCCTGGCAAAATAAATCCTTTCAACTGAATAATAAACTTGCGCTCTGTGTGCCTGATTTGCATTAAACCAGGCACACAGACCAGTTCTCTTGTGATTTTGATTGTAAACGTGCCTTCCGCTGAAAATCATTTCCTTTTCACGAAAAACAGGTTAAGGCAGATAATTACCAAATACGGACACGTTCTTCTGGTGCAAGATAGAGCGCATCGCCTTCTTTCACATCAAATTCGGCAGCAAATGCATCCACATTTTTCACAACACCATTACATCTAAATTCCACTGGAGAATGCGGATCTACTGCCAGGAGCTGGATCGCGGTTTCGTCACGGTATTTTCCTTGCCAGATATGCGCATAGGAAAGAATCACACGCTGCAAACCGCTTAACCCCGAAATTTCTGGAGCACCCTTCGCGCCATCAAGATATCCCTCACGTTTCATCGCAATATCGTATGCTTTCAACGCAATCGACAGCCCGCCTAAATCTCCAATATTTTCGCCGAGTGTGAGTGCACCTTGCACATGATGCGGGGAGTCTGCTGGCAATTGAGCTGGCTTATATGCATCATATTGCCCGACGAGCGCTGCGGTTCGTTTTTCAAACTCAGCGCGGTCGCTATCCGTCCACCAATTATTTAGTCTGCCAGTGCCGTCGTACTTCGAGCCTTGATCATCAAAGCCATGCCCGATTTCATGCCCGATCACTGCGCCAATACCGCCATAATTCCAGGCCGCATCAGCTTGTGGATCAAAAAATGGAGGTTGCAAAATTGCTGCCGGGAAAACGATCTCATTAGCCACTGGATTATAGTAGGCATTCACCGTCTGCGGATACATATGCCATTCGCTGCGATCTATTGGCTTGCCGAGCTTTTCCAGTTCGCGTTCCCAGCCAAACATTGCGGCATTACGGATATTTCCCAGCAAATCATTTTGCTTTACCGAGAGTGCAGCATAATCCTTCCACTTCTCCGGGTATCCAATTTTCGTCACGAAACTTGCAAGTTTTTCGAGTGCCTTTACCTTCGTTTCTTCCGTCATCCAATCAAGAGATTTGATTGAAATCTCGTATGCGGAAAGTAAATCAGCTACTAGCTGTTGCATCTGCTGCTTATATGCAGGTGGGAAATGCCGTCGTACATATTCTTTTCCGATAGCTTCGCCCATCACGGTGTCAACCAGTGCCACGCCACGCTTCCACCGGTCACGCATTTCTTCCTGCCCGGAAAGGATCCTGCCGTAGAAGTTAAAACGCGCTTGTACTATTGGCTCGCTTAAGTATGGGGAACGGGCCAAGATTGTGTGCCAAACCATGTAGTACTGCAAATCGGTGATCGAAGTTTCGGCCCACAGAGTGGCAAACTTAGTGAGCTGATCTGCAGTATAAACGAGCAGTTGCGGTGCATTTTCAGCGGATAAACCGAGCGCTTCAAAACAAGGTAACCAATCAAAGCCAGGGGCACTCGCAATAAAATCGGCAAAGCTGAGCACGGTGTTTGTTGCTTCCGCATTACGCAGTTTCACAACGTCATAATGTGTGCTTGCAAGTTTCGTTTCAAAATCAAAAATCCGCGCAGCGGCTTTTGTGGCTTCTTCAGAGTCTACTTCACAGGCGAGCGAATAGAGCGTTGGAATAAATTCTTGGTATGCCTGACGGATCTGTGCATAGGATGCTTCACGGTAAAATGCTTCATCAGGTAATCCGAGCCCAGATTGTGAAATCCAAGTAATGTATTCTTCCGGGTTGTTGCGGTTGGCATCGATGTCAAGACCAAAAGGTGCATCCACTCCCGTCATGAGCATTTTGCCTAAAATGACGGCAAGCTGCTCATGGCTTTGCGCAGCTTGGATCTCGGCAAGTTCGCCTGCTAACGGCAGCACCCCTTGCGCATTGATTTCTGCTTCGCTCATAAAAGAAATATACAGATCAGCGATTTTCTGCTGCTCGGCTGAAAGCTGATCGGTATCAGCTTCCGTTTCCACGACTTTGCCGTCTTCATCCTTTGCGGCTGCAGCGGCGGTGAGCTCTTCAATAATTTCACGTACACGTGCTTCAGATCCGTTCCGCAATTCTTGGAATGATCCGGTACCAACCTGGTCGGCTGGGATTTCAGTCTGTGCAAACCATTTACCATTTACATGACGGAAAAGATCGTCTTGCGGACGAACCGTAGAATCAAGTTGAGATAGTACTTTTTCAGTTGTTACATCAATTTTAGTCATGTAAATAATACTAACTGGCGATGAATCTGCCTGGAAACTGAGCTTTCAAGATCGCGGTGCGTTATGCTAAGAGCATGCGTGTACATATTGCAACAGACCATGCAGGTTTTGAACTGAAAAATGAATTAGTGGCCTACCTTAACGAAAAAGGTATCACTGTAGCAGACCACGGATATCACGAATATGATCGCCTGGATGCGTATCCGCCAGTGTGTATTGCTTGTGCAAAAGCAGTGGCAGCTGATCCAGGATCGCTCGGAATTGTGATTGGTGGTTCTGGAAATGGCGAGCAAATTTCGGCGAATAAAGTTGCTGGGATCCGTGCTGCCCTAGTCTGGAATGAAGAAATTGCGATGCTTGCCCGGGAGCACAACAATGCGAATGTAATGTCGATTGGTGCGCGCCAGCATTCAGTCGAAGAAGTGAAGCGTTTCGTGGATGTATTTATCGGTACAGAGTATGACGCCGCATCGCGGCACCAATCACGAATCGAAATGATCAGCGACTTCGAGAATCAGCGCAACGCGTAAAAGCAGCAAATATCAGTATCTGAACATAACTAATTTGCTTGGAGCGATGGTCTGTGCCGTAGTTCCAAGCAAATTATAATGTTTTGCGGACGGCGCTGTTGCTAAATCAGTATCGCGGGGTCGATATTGTGGGCGAGTTTTCCAGTTGGCCGATTTTCAGCTGGAATCCCGATTGCGCTGTGGTTTGCTGGTACATCTTTTACTACTACAGCGTTGGCGCCGATTTTTGCATCATCGCCAATGTGGATTGGGCCTAATACTTTTGCTCCGGTGCCGATTGTGACGCGGTTGCCGATCGTTGGATGCCGTTTTCCTTTTTTCATTGACGTTCCGCCAAGTGTGGTGCCGTGAAAAATCAATACGTCTTCGCCAACTTCAGCCGTCTCACCAATCACTACTCCCATGCCGTGATCGATAAATAAACGCCGCCCGAGTTTGGCGCCAGGGTGGATCTCAATTCCAGTGATCGCCCGAGTGATTTGTGAGATGATCCTTGCCGGAAAGCGTAAAAGCAAACTTTTCCGCCACATTAAATTAGCTAAACGATATGCCCAAACAGCATGTACGCCTGGATAAAGTAGTGCGACTTCGATCGTTGAGCGTGCCGCTGGATCATGATCGACGACTGCTTGGAGGTCTTCAAGGAGTTGTTGGCGGAACGGAATTTGCTTCATATCGTGCCCTTAGGTTTTAGCGGTGAGTTTGAGCGGATCAGAAATCCCTTGAGGTTTTCGCTGATATTTTCAGAGCAGGCTTGGTGGCAGTGGATTCATCGCTTTCACTACCACCAAGCCTGCTCTGAAAAAATTCGTGATTATTCGGTGAGCCCTTCAAATAACGGAGTGGATACGTAACGCTCACCAAAATCAGGAAGGATCACAACGATGTTTTTACCTGCGTTTTCTTTCCGAGCTGCAAGCTGGATCCCAGCCCAGAGGGCCGCTCCGCCGCTAAGACCAGCAAGTACGCCTTCTTTGTGTGCTGCCGCGCGTGCCGTCTGCAGTGCATCTTCAAATTCGACGGTGATCACTTCGTGATAAAGTTCGGTGTCAAGTACTTCTGGGACAAAGTTTGCACCAATTCCTTGGATCTTATGCGGGCCTGCTTTTCCTTCGGAAAGCAGTGGAGAATCGGCAGGTTCAACTGCTACGATCTGCAAATCTGGATTTTGTTTGCGCAAATAGTGCCCTGCGCCAGTAATTGTGCCGCCAGTGCCGATTCCAGCTACGAAAATATCAACTTTTCCAGCCGTATCTTCCCAAATTTCTGGGCCGGTAGTGGCTTCGTGCTTTGCCGGGTTTGCGGTGTTTGCAAATTGGGATGCGAGTACCGCATTTTCAGTGTTTGCAACAATTTCTTTTGCTTTATCAACTGCTCCTTGCATGCCGCCTGCCGGTTCGGTAAGTACGAGTTCGGCACCAAATCCGCGCAGCAGCGCACGGCGTTCTTTTGACATCGAAGCTGGCATCGTCAAAATTACCTTGTAACCACGGGCGGCGCCAACCCAGGCAAGGGCAATACCAGTGTTACCAGAGGTAGCCTCCACGATCGTGCCACCTGGGCGAAGCTGACCTGATTCCTCTGCTGCATCGACAATTGCGACACCGATCCGGTCTTTCACCGAATTTGCAGGATTGTAAAATTCAAGTTTTGCTAGGATCGTGCCTTTAGCTTCTTCTCCGGCAATGCGATTCATCCGCACGAGAGGGGTCTTTCCGGTAAGTTCAGTAATGGAGTTATAGATTGGCATTTGAATTTCTTTCTATTTGTTTGGCAAGGAGAGTTGTAAATATTAGGTTTTTTGTGAAATAGCTGAGCTATTAATTCCTGACTTCTGGTTTAACGCTATCTGCCGATACAGATATTCCGGATAAAAATCACTATTTTTGATTTGATAGAAATGGAATATTGATAGCACCGTTGATGATCTGTAGCTGAGAAGCGGTAACGTCAACTATTTTGTGCTGAGCGCCAGGCATGCGCGACTGTGATCCCGAAGCTGAACAATGGAAATTTTGCATGCGCACAAGTAAAGCCGAGCGCTCTACTGACAGTGATGATGGCAACACGCGGTAAAAACAGATGGGATGCGAGTTGCGGTAAATTGCTGCATAATCGCCTCCATTAAATCCGTTGTATGATCGAAATAATTTATCTCTTTTGTGTAAGCGAAGCTGAGCTCCGCGCTATCTTGGTAACGATATTTACATAAATCCATATTTCGGTGCAAATTGAAAATTAAAGTTTCGCTGAGTGTGAAGCTGGCTGATTTCCGTGATTGATCGATTGTGTTTTAGCAGCCTTGCTAATTCAAGGTTTTAGCGGGGACTTCACGAATAATTGGTGCGATTACCGTGGGTGTGCATTGCCCGGATGTGATTTGGGCAAGTTGTGCCGAAAAATCCGCTACGTTAGAAATGGCGAGATTAAAGACGGCTTTTGTTGATTCATATTGCACATCGATTAAATCAAAATTTCGTCCGCGGAGCTCTGCTTCGAGACGGCCTGCAAGGTCGTGCCGTGCATTTACTTGGACATGTTTTAACTCGTGTGGAGTCAGGACGGGGGTGCCGCGCAGACATTCACGCACCGAGCTAGAGTAGGCGCGTACAAGCCCGCCGGTGCCAAGGAGCGTACCGCCAAAATAGCGCACTACGACGGCGGTGAGGTTGCTCAGATTAAAACCATTGAGTGTATCGAGCATGGGTCTTCCGGCGGTGCCAGAGGGTTCGCCGTCATCGGAAGAATGTTGGAGTGGCTGCGCGCCAGGCATAGAGATGATATAGGCGCTGCAGTGATGGCGTGCATCTGGAAATTCGTCACGAATTTCGTTAATGAATATTCGGGCGAGCTCTTGGGAATCTGTGCGACGGATGACGGTAATAAACTCTGAACGTTTGATTTCGATCGTGTGGCGAATTTCCGTTCCGGGTGCTAAAAGGAATGTGGGCATGGAGAAAGTCTATCGGTCTAGTGGTGGATGCGAAGATTTTTCGCCAAGTAGTAGTTCTTTTTGTACTTTATTTATATTTGTGGGTGGTGCTGCACACAAAATATTGCTATGCAATAGCGTTATTTCGGTTGGATACGCTAGACTATTCATCTGTGTGTTCTGTTTGCTGATTTCCCGAATCGGCTGATTCGAAATCGCACAGATCAAATCAGATACTTGAAACTGGAAACTTCGTTTTAGTTTCTGGAGGAATTGGAAGGAGCGGTGGAATGGCAGTTCCAAAGCGTAAGATGTCTCGCAGCAATACCCGCTCTCGTCGCTCCCAGTGGAAGGCTGAGCTCACTGAGCTGCAGACCGTCCGCGTTGGTGGTCGCGAGTTGCGTCTCCCACGTCGCCTAGCAAAGGCTGCGCAGAAGGGTTTGGTCGACTGATCGCCCTGTAGCCGTGGCTGCGGTAATTGAATACTTTAGCGGGGGTTTCAAGCTTTATGCTTGAAACCCCCGCTTTTCGGATCCGTTGAGTGTGTTAACCTCGGTTTATTCTTTGTTTTTGCTAGCGAAAACAAAGAATAAAACTCCGAGAAGTACTGCTACTGTAACAGCTGCTGGTAAAGCTTCCCTGATCGGATTTTCTGTGGGAAATAAGTAATTAAGACCCAATACAGTAAGAAAAGTTGTAATCCCGCCGATTAAAGCAACAATGACAGAGATGATTTTCTTGTTCATATTTCACCAGCTCCAGAAGAGAGAACCGCCCCAGTGCCTACAGCACCAGTAACGGCTCCAATCACGAGTGCTAGACCAGTTAATTTACTCGTGATGCTCATGACTAAATCTCCTTAAAAAGGCTGCCAATAATAAGCGGTTCAGGAATACTCCCTACCGTTAATGAGAATTATAATCATTAACGGGTTAAGGGTCAACAACAGTTAGGAGTAAATCACGTGACACTTTAGATAAACATATTATTATTTTTCACTGTGTGCACTTTCATCGTGGATGCGCTCTTTGTGTATTGCGTGCGCATCCGCCTCACGTGCCATTAGTCGGGCAATCACAGCCGATCCGCGGATTTGCTGGAGAGTTCCAATCGCCTGGATCTGCCCGTTATCAAGTACGATCACCTGATCTGTTTGAGTGAGACTTGCTGGGGAATGAGTTGATTCTAGAATCGTCAACCCCGGCAATGTGCGGCGGAGCCGATCTCGCACCCGATCCGCCTGGGTGGGGTCAAGATGTGATGTGTATTCATCGAGTAAAAGTACATCTGGATGAAGCAAAATTGCTCTTGCTAATGCCAGGCGTTGCCGCTGACCGCCGGAGAGCAGATTTGCGCTTGCACCTACCTGCAAATCTAATCCGCCGCGCGGTGCAAGCTCATCGCGTAGTTCTACTAGTTCTAAAACGTTCAGCAAATCTTCGTCATCCGCTTCTGGCACTGCCAAACGCAGATTTTCTGCGACGCTCATATTAAAGAGCGTGGCCGTCTGCTCTACTAAAAGTACACGGCGTAATTCTTTCTGAGAAATATCGGTTAAAGGTACTTTGGAAAATTGTATTGCACCATGGCTTGGATCAAAGTGCCTTGCAACCAATTTCAAAATTGTGGATTTTCCGCAGCCAGATGCGCCGATCAAACACGTATGACTTCCCGCAGGGATATCAAAACTGACCTGATCTAATGCTGGGCGCGTACCTGCACCATGATTCGGGTAATAGTAACTCACATTGTTGAATTTAATTGCTAAAGCACCGGCTGGAAGCGCTACTGGATTTTTGGAAAATTCAACCTGAGCTGATGTCTGTGCGATATCGTAGACGCGTTCAGCAGCTGCCAAAGAATTATCTAAATCCGCGGCAAAATCACGCACACCTGCCGTCACGCCAAAAAGACTCCATACAAGCACTGTGAAAATCCCTAAATGTACCAGCGGAACTTGTAGCTGAACCCCGGTGGCTGCCACGCCGAGTGTCGTCATGAGTGAAATCAGGACGGCGCTGCAATTCCGGATTGCGGTCCAATTACCGCGTGGATTTTGTTTTTTGCCCAAGCGAAGATCAAGATCGCGCAATTGTGTTAAACGTTCTTGAGTGTGACCGTATCCTGTTACTTCAGCCATGCCTTGAATTGAATCTGTTACATGTTGTGCAATCTCAGCACGGACGGTGCTGGCTGCTTGTGCGCTGGCAAAAGAGCGTTTTATCCCGAGTGCCGGAACCAGGAAAATACTCAGCAGCAGCCCGCAAGCGGCAATCATGCTCGGAGCCCAGCCAACGAATGGGCCGGTAACACACAAGGTAATTACCGGAACGGTAATAGCGGTGACGGCTGGCGCGAAGGTGTGCGCATAAAACACTTCAATCCGATCAATATCTTTTGTTGCGCGTAAAAGTAAATCGCCTGATTGATGCATATTCTGGGTGGCAATTGGGAGCATTGAACGGTAAAACTCAACACGCAGAATTTCCAGTGCTTTGAAAGCCACGAGATGCCCCAGAAAGTGTTCAAGATAATTACAAAAAGCCTTGAAAAGTGTGAGCGTAATCAGCACTAATATCCCACCCCAGAGCGGCAACGGGAAAATCCACTTTCCATTCGCGTCAGCGAATAATGAGCCAAGCATCCATCCGCCAAGGAAAAGGGTAAGTAGATGTGCGAAGAAGTAGAGATGCCGGAAAAGCGTAGAAAGCAGGAGTGGTTTGAGCACAGATTTAGTGACGGAAATCAGCCATTTGCTAATTCGGGAAATGCGTTTAATCATTAGTTTTCCTCTGCCTGAGTTACCGATGCAGCTTTATCTGCCGTTGCGGGAGTAGATAACTGTGTGTGCGGACCGCTGGAAATTGCGGTAGCACTTTCATTTTGTACTAAATACTGCGTGCCCAAATTCGCTAAGGCGAGTCGATGCGTCGCTAGGATGACAGTTTTTTCTGCGGCAAGTTGCATAAGCACCTGTTCAATTATTGCTTCAGATGCAAGATCGACTTGTGAAGTCGGCTCGTCAAAAATGAGTAATTCGCGGTTGGAAAGGATTGCGCGAGCAATTGAAATTCGCTGTGCTTGCCCGCCGGAAACTCTTGCTCCGCGCTCGCCTAAATCAGTATCTAATTGCTGTGGTAGTGAGCGGGCCCATGCTGCAAGAGAAACTTTCGCAAGCGCATCGTAAAGTTCGGCATCGCTAGCATTGGGCTTCGCCAAGCGCAGATTTTCTGCTAACGTACCGGAAAAAAGCCAGGTTTGTTGGCGTACCACAGCGCTTTTTGCACGGATCTCGTCTTGTGTATCGGCGCAAAGTTCGACCCCGCCGATGCGTATATCTCCTTCTGCGGGCACCAAATCTCCACCAATGATTGAAAGCAAAGTCGATTTTCCGCCACCTGATTTGCCAAGCAGTACTGTGGTAGTGCCAGCTGGAACTTGGAGATCTAGGTTGCGAAGTACCTTAGTTTTGCCGTCGTAGCTGAAATTTATGCCATCTAAAGAAATGAAATTTTCTGCAAGTTCGCCCGGGTTTGCTGCAAGCTGGCAATGCTGCTTTTGCCAGTTACTTTCACGCTGCATGAAATCGCGAATTGCGCGCATTCCGGCGCGTCCGCCGAGCCCAATATAGAAAAATCCGCCGACCTCATTGATCGGAGTGGTGAGTTGGGTAGTGAGCAGGATCAGTGCAAAACTTCCACCGATGCTCAATGCGCCAGCCTGGAACCGAAGATAGGCGAGCACTATTGCCAGCGTGACCAGGAACAGTGAAAATACAGCTTCCATCACAAAAAGCAGCAGTTGATTTCGGGCAAGTAGGCGCATTAACGCGACACGATTTGCTTCGCCGGTATTGGCCAATTTTTCGCCGGTAGTTTTGGCAGCATTGATGCCAACCAAAGTGGGCAGCCCTTGGATCGCTTCTAAAAATTGCCCAGCAAGCTGCTCACGCATTTGCCGCGAAGTATTTGAATCTTGCCGGAAAAGCTGTTGAAAGCCGCCAATTGCTAATGGTACGAGGGGGATGCAAAGAAAAAGGATCACGGCGCTCAGCCAGTCGATGAAAAATGCAATCACTGCAAGAGTTAAAAATGGAGTGAGAACAGCGCCAAATAGTTGACCGATATATCCTTGGCGATATGCGGTAACCCGTTCTACAGAATCAGTCAATGTGGAAAGGATCGATCCGGTTTCTGCGCCGTTGAAACGCGCTGGTCCGAGTCGGAAAGCCTGGTGCAATAAACCTTGCCGCATCCGTAATGACTCGCTGTGCATACTGCTGCGCTGTGCGATTCCCAAGAGGAAGGATCCCACAGCAGCTACTGCGATCCACATTGCGCCTGCTGTGATCCATGTTTGCAGTAAGATTTTCCCGTCACTAAAGAAGACTAAGCTAATTATTTCGCCAATCGAATATAGCGCGATAGCGCTCGCGATCGCTTGGATTGCAATTAGTAGCACTTGAATCCAAATCGCTGCATTTCCTGGCTGAAAGAAAGCGTTTTTGGCATTTTTCGGGGAAGAGTTTGCGGAATTTGTGGGTTTATCTGGAGTGTTTTGGGTGGGAGTAGCTGCAGTGCCAGAAGCGGTGAGCGGCTTTTGCTGTGTGTCAGTTTCGGTTTTCGATGACGAATCGTGGTGTTTCAACACTGTACTTCTTTGCTTCTTTCCTGTTCCTGGCGAATGATCAGCTAAACCTTGATCAGCTGCGAGTTGGCAAGCGTAAATACGCAAAGTCTCTGCGCTAGGTATTGCTGGCGATAGTTTCCATCTCATGATACTGATTCTTTGGTGGAAGAGCTATTGAGCATCTTCACATTTTTCTACGATTGTTTGGAAATATAGTGAATAATAGGTTTGTTTTTGAAAATTGAGAAAACTATGAAATCTTTACGTGAAATGTCTTAATATTGAGATATTCGTGGAAAACTCTTGTGTGACCCAGTGAACATCGGATAACGTGTTGGAAATAGGCACGAATAATCCTTATTGCAGGTTTGGGGTAAGCTCAGTGAAGCTGTTCCGGGAAGCTGTGATGAGCATGAATGGAAGCAATAAGTTACCCGAATACAAGCAGAGAAGGGAACCTAGATGAGTCAAATAACAGGTCAGGCAATTGCGATGATCATCTATTTCGTCGCCATGATTATTATTGGTATCTGGGCATATACGCGGACGAAAAATCTCGATGACTACATGCTCGGCGGACGCGATCTTGGCCCTGGCGTAGCTGCTCTCTCAGCAGGTGCTTCAGATATGTCAGGCTGGTTACTGATGGGACTTCCCGGTGCGCTGTACCTCAATGGGATCGTCGAAGGATGGATCGCGGTAGGGCTGACGATAGGCGCATGGACCTCTTGGAAAGTAGTGGCTCCCCGTCTGCGGTCATATACTCAGGTAGCTGGTAATTCAATTACTGTACCGTCATTCCTGGGGAATCGGTTACGTGACCAAACGCGTTCTGTGCGTGTGGTGGCGGGCATTATCATCTTCATCTTTTTTACCTTCTATGTTTCTTCGGGGATGGTTGCCGGAGGAACATTCTTTGAATCTGCCTTTGGGATGGACTATCACCTGGGGATGGTAATCGTGGCAGCAGTGGTAGTGCTTTACACGCTTGTGGGTGGATTCCTGGCAGTATCGTGGACGGATATGGTGCAAGGAATGATGATGCTGGTTGCCCTGCTTGCGGTGCCGATTGCGGGTGTGATTGCACTCGGTGGTTTTGATGCGCTTTCCGCAGGAGTGAGCGCAGTGAATCCAGATTTTCTTGCTCCATTCGGCAATGCCACTGCAATCGGTGTGATCTCCTCTTTAGCATGGGGGCTAGGATATTTCGGGCAGCCGCATATTATTGTGCGATATATGGCGTTGCGCTCACCAAAAGAAGCAAAACAAGCTCGCCGGATCGGCATCGGCTGGATGGCTTTATCGGTGATCGGTGCTGGTGGTACGGCAATCGTAGGGATCGCCTTAAATCATGTTGGCGTGATCAAAATTGGTGCGGGGCAGCATGAATCCGTCTTTATTGTGACTGGGCAAACACTTTTCCCGGCATTAGTGGCAGGATTTATGCTTGCGGCAATTCTCGCGGCGATCATGTCTACGATTTCCTCGCAGCTGCTCGTCACATCATCAGCCGTCGTAGAAGATATCCTCAATGCGAAAGGTGAGCGGCGGCGCGATGCGGCAAACTCGATTGTGATCGGGCGAATTGCGGTATTGCTCGTATCGGTATTAGCAGCAATCTTTGCATGGTTCAAAACCGACTCGATTTTGAATCTCGTGGCATTTGCATGGGCTGGATTTGGTGCAGCATTTGGTCCGATCGTATTGCTGGCACTCTACTATCGTAAGTTGACCTGGCAAGGTGCGCTTGCTGGAATGGTTTCTGGGGCTGCGGTAGTTGGCGTATGGGGTACCTTCAAATGGTTTGGTCTTTATGAAATTTTGCCGGCATTCATCATTGGGCTGCTCGTGGCATGGATAATTTCGCAGCTTACTTACTGTGAGAATGCGGAAATCAGTGCCGAATTTGCTGCAGCTGTGCGCTTATCTACTGCTGATTCTGCCGGGATTGAAGCTGAATTTAAGCCAGCAGCAAAGTTGGCGGCGCCAGTATTTGGGGCGGATGGGAATCTTTATCACGAAAAGGAAATCTAAAAGGCGTAGAGTGAAGCTCAGATCGACCCAAAATCGCGGGGAGTGAGGGATCGCGCAGTTTTATGATCGGATAGCTCAGGAGCGCAAATGATCAACACGGGAAGATTGGCAGCAAAGCACAGTAGCCAGGAAGCACGGAAAATTTAGCAAACTTGCCAAGAAGCAGTGCATGATTTTCCAGAATGTATTGCTTAAACCGAATAATTACCTAATGGAGGGTAGATTTTAATGGGTGGAAAACCAGAAAATTTTGATGCGATCGCAAAACGTGCAGTGAAGCGTGCCAAGTATTGGCTTGCAGAATCAAAAAAGTATCCAAATGATCGTGCAGCTGAACTCTTGGCAAAGACACTGAAAGATCCAAGCGGTTTGGATTTTACGGTCGAATTTGTGGACGGAGTGATTCGTCCGGAAGATAAAGCTGTGAGTGCGGATAAGATTGCGAAGCTCGCGGGGCAAGGCCCATCATTCTTACCGCAATATTTACAAGTGCCATTGAAAGTGGGCGGAAAAGTAGCTCCGCTAATGCCGAAGGCAGTAGTGCCAATGGCGGAGAAAGTATTCCAACAGCTCGTGGGCGATTTGGTACTTGATGCGAAAGGAAAAGGTTTAACTAAGTCAATTGCGCGGTTGAAAGCACAAGGCGCACGGTTGAATATGAACCTCCTGGGTGAAGCCGTGCTTGGGAACAAAGAAGCAGCCAAGCGGATGGCTGATACGATTGGACTCCTTGAGCGCGATGATGTTGATTATGTATCGATGAAAGTTTCGGCAGTGATTGGCCCGCATAATCCGTGGGCTTACGAAGAAGCAGTGGATAACGCAGTAGCAGCGCTTTTGCCGCTATATTCCCGGGCGAATTCGTATTCTCCAAAGAAATTCATCAACCTGGATATGGAAGAATATCACGATTTACACATGACGATAGATGTGTTTAAGCGGATTTTGGAACGCCCCGAATTTAAACATTTGCGTGCCGGAATCGTATTGCAGGCATATTTGCCAGATGCGTTGCCAGCGATGGAACACCTACAAGCATGGGCAGCAGAGCGTGTTGCGGACGGTGGTGCGCCGATCAAGGTGCGCGTAGTCAAAGGTGCGAATCTTTCGATGGAACGTGTGCAGGCGGTAACGCACGGCTGGGAGCTCGTGACCGAACCTTCCAAGGAGCATACCGATGCAAACTATGTTCGCGTACTCGAATATGCACTTCGCCCAGAGCATCTGCGTAATGTAAATATCGGTGTGGCTGGGATGAATCTATTTACTGCCGGATTTGCCTATGAATTGGCGCAAGAACGCGGATTGTTTGATGGCTCAAACCAAATTGAATTTGAAATGCTTGCCGGTATGGCTGCTCCGCAAGCGCAGGCGGTAAAGCAGGATACGGGGCACTTGCTCTTTTATGTTCCGGTAGTGAATCCAGAAGAATATGATGTGGCGATCGCATATTTGGTGCGGCGCCTTGAAGAAAATGCATTGCCGGCGAATTTCATGTCGTCAATTTTCGAGATTTCGGAAAGTGAAGCGCTATTGCAGCGTGAAGAAAATCGGTTCCTTGCAGCATGTGCGCATGCTTTTGATGATGAAACTGGGCCAAATCGAAAACAAAACCGGCAAACTGAAACCGAAGCAGAAATCAAGGAGATCGTCACAAACGAATTTGGTGATTGGGAATTTCAAAATACGCCGGATTCGGATCCGTCACTACCAGCGAATCTGCAATGGGCGCGGGAAATTGCTGGCCGGATGCAAGGATCACAGCTGGGGCTAGCTGAGATCACTGCAGCGCATGTGGAGACGAAAGCGAAACTGGCTGAAATTATCGACAGCGCGGCTGCAGCTGCCACGCAATGGGCTGCGCGACCAGCGGCAGAGCGGGCACAAATCATCCACCAGGTGGGGATTGAACTGGCAAAACATCGCGGTGAGCTGATTGAAGTAGCTGGATCTGAGGCTGGAAAGACAATTGATCAAGGTGATGTGGAAGTCTCTGAAGCATGCGATTTTGCGCATTACTATGCTGAACAGGCCAAGGCGCTTGCGCAATTGGACGGAGCAGTATACAAGCCATCTCGGGTGATTGCTGTTACTCCGCCGTGGAATTTCCCAATGGCAATTCCGGCAGGCGGTGTGCTTGCTGCACTCGCTTCGGGTGCGTCAGTGATTTTTAAGCCAGCGTCACTTTCGGCGCGTACCGGCGCATATTTGGCGAAGCTAATGTGGGATGCTGGTGTGCCTCGTGAAGTTTTGCGGCTTATCGCTTTAGATGAGCGTTCGCTTGGGGAGGAGTTGATTCGTCATCCAAAGGTTGATCGTGTGATTCTCACTGGTTCGATCGAGACGGCGAAACTCTTTAAGAGTTGGCGTCCGGAACTCGGCGTGCTGGCTGAAACTTCTGGCAAGGATTCGATTATCGTCACGCCACATGCGGATCTTGATTTGGCTGCAAAGGATGTGATCAATTCAGCCTTTGGTCATGCTGGGCAGAAGTGCTCTGCTTGTTCGACGGTAATTCTTGTCGGGTCAGTGGCAAAGTCGAAACGTTTCCGGAATCAGTTACTTGACGGCGTGAAATCGCTACACGTAGGCTATCCGTGGGATTTAGAGACGCAAATGGGGCCATTGGTAGAGTCGGCAAAAGGCAAGCTTTTGCGTGGGCTGACCGAGCTCGAAGAAGGTGAAAACTGGGCGCTCAAGCCGCGTCAGCTTGACGAATCGGGGAAGCTGTGGAGTCCGGGCGTGCGCGTTGGTGTAAAGCCGGGTAGTGCATACCATCTCACAGAATACTTTGGTCCGATACTTGGTGTGATGACGGCAGAAACACTTGAAGAAGCCGTAGAACTGCAAAATGCGACAGAGTTTGGGCTGACAGCGGGAATCCATTCGCTCGATGCTGCGGAGATCAACTACTGGCTTACACATGTAGCTGCAGGTAATGCGTATATCAACCGGGGGATTACTGGTGCGATCGTGCGTCGTCAGCCATTTGGTGGCTGGAAGCGTTCAGCAGTGGGTGCTGGGACGAAGGCGGGCGGGCCTTCATATCTCTACGGTCTTGGATCCTTTGAACGGAATGAAAATATTCCAACGCTCCCGATTCCGCTCACTAGAAAGCAGCTCATCGCAGCTGGAAAGATTTCGGGAAATCTGGAAAATGGGCGCTTCTTGACCGATTTCCTCTCTTCAGCGGAGCAGGCGATCACGCAAGAATTTGCAGTTGGGCATGATCCTTCCGGGCTCGTAGTCGAACGCAATGTATTGCGTTATCAACCGCTGCCAGTGCTGGTGCGTTTGGCTGATGGGGAAGATTCCTGGCAGCTGGTAGCTTTGACCGCAGGCGCACTTGAACTTGGTTCACAGGTAAGTATCTCTGCTCGTACAGATTTGGAAGATGATGTGCTTGCATATCTGCACGAATGTGGTGTGAGGGTGAAGCTTGAAACGGATGAAGAATTTAATCGCGCAATGGCTCGCTGGGCGCGTGATGCCGGGTATGACGGGCGGATCCGGCTCATTGGTGGAGACTATGGCAAGCTGGCTGCAGCGATTCCGCATGAATATGCAGCTGACGTGGCGATTTGGTATGGGGAAGTGACACTGAATGCCCGAGTTGATTTACTTCCATTCGTTCACGAACAAGCCGTATCCTTTACGAACCATCGTTTTGGGAATCCAACACCGCTTGGGAAGCTAGTTCAAATCTAAGTAGTGGTAGTGTTTTGAAAATCATGGTGACCAGTTGTGAAATCTTGCAACTGGTCACCATGATATTTTCTGGATTTTATAGTTGTACAGAAACTTTTCCCGCGTCTGCAGCAGATCCGAATCAAAACTGTCAGATAGAAAGAAATCTCATTCTGCGCTGCTTTTCTCAAGCAATTACGAGCTCTGCAATTTGTACGGCGTTTGTAGCTGCACCTTTGCGTACCTGATCGCCACAACACCACAGGCATAAACCATTTTCATTTGTCAGATCAGGGCGAATCCTGCCGACATAGACGGTATCTTGCCCGGAAGTATCAAGCGGCATCGGATATTCATGATGCGCAAGATCGTCTACGAGTTTACAGCCGGGCGCATTTGCAATTGCTGCTTGCGCTGCTGCTACTGATACCGGGCTGTCGAAAGTGCAAGTGATCGAAATTGAATGACTCCGGACTACCGGCACGCGCACGCAAGTGCATGAAACTTTCAGCTCAGGCAGGTGCATGATTTTACGGCCCTCATTTTGCATCTTCATTTCTTCTGAGGTGTACCCTGCGTATTGTTCGCCACCAATTTGCGGGATCAGATTGTAGGCAATTTGATGTGTGAATACTTCTGGTGGATAGACTTCCCCCTTTTCGATGGAGCTTATTTCGGCAGCTAGTTCAATTGGTCCGCCAGCTCCAGCCCCTGAGACGGCTTGATAAGTGGACGCCGTCATCGTCTTGATTTTCGCGATGGAGTTAAGCGCATTCACGGCTGTGACGGCAATAATCGTTGAGCAATTCGGATTAGCAATAATGCCTTTATGGGTGAGTACATCTTGTGCATTTACTTCTGGCACAATCAACGGCACATCCGGATCAAGTCGGAAAGCTGAGGAATTATCCACAAAAACCGCTCCAGCACGTACGATCGCTGGTGCAAAATGCTGCGCGATATCATTTTCTGCAGCGCCCAGCACAATATCTACGCCGTCAAAAGAGCTCTCGGTAGCTTCTTGGATTGCGACCTGCTTTCCTTGGAAGGTTACTGTTTTTCCTGCAGAACGTGCACTGGCAAGCGGGATCAGCGTGCCGACCGGGAAATTGCGTTCATCCAAAATATTTAACATTTCCTGGCCGACAGCACCGGTGACGCCAAGAATCGCAACGGTGTATTGCTGCATCATATTCTCCTAGTTTTAATTATTTCAGTGGTAATGGTTCGGATCTGTTAGTTTACGAAGCTGGCGTATAGCAAAGAAATAGTGGATTTGAAATCGCGATTATCAATACCGAGAATGATGTTCATTTCGTCGGGGCCTTGAGTGATCATGCGGATGTTGATCCCGGCTTTTCCGAGGGCGGCAAAGATTTGCCCTGATGTGCCTGGGCGGGAAGCCATATTGCGCCCGACGATTCCGATGACGGCAATACGTTCATGAACGTTGAGTGCATCAGGGGAAACTGCTTTGCGAATCTCATTCATCACGGCGTACAGGTTTTTCGCAATCGCTTCTGAAGGAATTGCAAATGAAACTGAATCGATGCCATTAGTGATGTATTCAACAGGTACATTGTAATCTTCAAAAACGGAAAGAATTTTGCGGCATGTGCCAACCTCATTACTCATCCCATTTTTCTCCAGCGAGACGATTGTGAAATCTTGCTTTCCGGTGATGCCGGTAAGGAAGAGCTGATTTTCGCGTAGATCGAAATCGTCTTGGATCATCGTCCCCGGATGCTGTGGATTGTTCGTATTGCGGATATTGATTGGAATCCCTTTTTCCCGTACCGGGAAAATAGTGTGCTCATGCAGTACCTGCGCGCCAAAGAAACTTAATTGACGTAGTTCCGCATATGTGATGAATGGGATCGTTCGCGGATCATCGATAATGCGCGGATCTGCCATGAGGATTCCGGAGACGTCAGTCCAGTTTTCGTAAACGTCCGCACTGAAAGCTGCTGCTGCCAGTGCGCCGGTGATATCAGATCCGCCACGGGAAAAGGTTTTGATCCGACCGTCTGGCATAGTGCCATAAAAACCTGGGATTACAATACCCGGAAGCTGGATTTTATCCTGCAATGCTTCATAGGTTGCCTGCTGATTCACATTTCCGTCAAATTTGAATCGCACCCATTTGGTGGCGTCAAGAAATGCGAATCCAAGATATGCGGCCAGCAGTTTTGCGGAGAAATATTCGCCGCGCGAGACGATCTCATCTTCTGAAAGCTTTTTCGCTTCGAGATCTGTTTTGAATTGTGCAAATTCTGCTTCGAGCTCGACTTCAAGCCCAAGTTCATCACGGATCCCGAGAAAACGATCTTGGATGATTTGAAAAACTGGAGTGCAGTCTACTCCATATTTGATATGTGCATTACAGAGATAAAGTAAATCAGTGATTTTATGATCATCAGGGAAACGTTTACCGGGGGCGGATACTACGACTACCTGGCGTCCTGGATCTGCAGCAACGATTTCTTTAACTTTGCGGTATTGCGCTGCATCAGCCATTGAGCTGCCGCCGAATTTTAAGACTTTCATAGTGCTCTCATTTCATTTCGTGAACTTGGAAATCGCGGGGGAGTGCGGCGGCGAAAACTTCGCGGTGCGCTTTCAGCCATTGGTGCATTTTTGCCACGGGCTGCGCAGTGGTGAGGATCCCCTGATCCCAATGCGCGCTGATTTCAGCTGCCGGCCAATCTGCTAAATCGGTGGAATCTCCACGTAGGTAGTAGTGCAACTGTGTGGAGTTTTCGGCTGTTACTTCAGATTGTGGCACAGTATCGGTATGAAAACTTTTGCCTGCGAGGAGATCGCATAAATCTTGGAGTACGTTATAGGCGGTTGGGTAGCGTCCGGCACCTTGACCGCCAAAACTTTGTGTGCCGGTGGCGCTTCCGGAAAATTCGGCAAGATTGTAATTCGTATGCACTGCTGCTGTCGCATCTGAGCTGCGCACCAGGGTTGGCTGCACGTATGCTTCAATGCGGTCGGCAAACTTATCTGCGGTACCCAGAAGCTTGCAGACGTAACCGCGTTCGGTGAAAGTAGTGATGTCCGCAGAGTTGATTTGGCTGATTCCGCTCACCGGCACAGATTCGTGATGGAGCGAAATTCCGAAAGCGATATTTGCTGAAATAGTGAGTTTTGCAGCTGTGTCGAGGCCATCTACATCTGCAGACGGATCCGCTTCAGCATAGCCGAGATCTTGTGCCTGGCGTAATACTTGCTGGTAGTCGAGTTGTTGGCGCGTCATTAAGTCGAGCATATAATTGCATGTGCCGTTGAAGATTCCGTGAATATGATCGATTTCTTGGATTCGTTTTGCACGCTCTAAATTTGCGAGCCAACCGATCGAGCCGCCTACTGCCGCTGAGGCACGAAACTTTGCACCGCTCGTTTTTGCAGCGGCAAGCAATTCATCGTATTTGGCTGCAAGGAGCGCTTTGTTTGCCGTCACTACATTCTTTCCAGCGCGCAAGGCTGCCAGCACGTATTCGCTGGCATGCTCGATTCCGCCAATCACCTCAACGACGGTATCGATTTCGGGATCGTTGAGGATCTGTGAAAAATCATGAGTGACGGTACACCCCGGAATTTCTCCGTCTTTTCGGCGGAAAACTGTGACGATTTCCAGCTCAGGATGTGTTTGCGCGAGTTGATAGACGCCTTCGCCGACCGTGCCAAATCCGAGTAAGCCTATTTTCACTGATCGAGCTCCTTTTCTGACTCTGATTCCGAATCTGATTTCGTTGCCGATTTTCGGATGCAAGACCGGTGACCACTTTCGTACTTACTGCATTCAGCGCGGTTCTTAAAAAGGAGCGCCAGCCTGCTGATCTGATCTTTGCTCGCCAAAAGCTTACCTTCTCTTGGAAAGCCTGGCGTGCACTGATTCACGCTTCGGCGATGCTCAAAATATCAACGGTGAAAGCCAATTAGCCGATTATCGGATACGATATTTTACATCGTAGCGAAAAGTTTCCGCGGAGGTGCTTTCTCCCACAATGCAGTCATATTGTGGGATGCACAGTCCGATGTGGGTGGCGAAAAGCACCTGAAAATTTTTCCAGAATAGTAGAAAGACCAACAAATGCGCTATCACTCTACACGAAACCGGGATTTGCAAGCCACTGATATGAGAGCAATTATTGACGGGCTTGCGCAAGATGGTGGGTTATTTGTGCCTGCTGCCATCCCTGAATTTGATTGGCAAGCCTGCTTGCAGCTTTCGAGCATGGAGATCTCGGCAAAACTTCTGGCAGCTTTCTTTCCGAATTTACCGCAAATGGAAGCTCTTGTTGAGCGGGCGTATGCCGGGAAATTTGAATCTGATGTGCTTACGCCTACTGTGTCTGTGGGTGATTTTGCAGTGCTTGAGCTCTTTCGCGGTCCGACTTCAGCATTCAAGGATGTCGCACTTTCGGTGTTGCCGCAGTTACTTGTAGCTGCGAAGCAGGAAGCTGGTGAAACGAGCCGTACGCTGGTATTGACGGCAACGTCGGGAGATACCGGAAAAGCTGCGATGGAGGGTTTCGCTGATGTGCCTGGTACTGAAATTTGTGTGTTTTATCCTGACGGTGGAGTATCGCAAATTCAGCGAGCGCAGATGGTTACGCAAACTGGTAAAAATGTGCATGTTTACGGGATTAAAGGAAATTTTGATGATGCGCAAACGGGTGTAAAACAGATTTTTGCCGATGTGCGAGATGGTGTGAATGCCGTCAATGCTGATCATGGTGCGAGTGATGGAAATGCGGGCACAAATGTGAAAGCTGCTGCGGGAATGCAGGCTGTATCCAGTACACAAGCAGCTACTGCGGATAATTATGCATTGCGGGAATGTAAGCTTTCCTCGGCGAATTCGATCAATATTGGTCGGTTGATTCCACAGATCATGTATTATTTCGCCGCTTATCGGGATTTGCTGCAAGCTGGGCGGATCGAGTTGGGGGAGCGGGTAGATTTTTCAGTTCCAACAGGGAATTTTGGTGATATTCTTGCTGGTTATTTGGCAAAGCGTTTAGGGTTGCCGGTGGGGAAGCTGCTTTGTGCGTCTAATGCAAATAATGTGCTTACTGATTTTTTCCGTACTGGCGTATATGATCGTCGGCGCGAATTAAAAAAGACGATCTCGCCATCAATGGATATTTTGGTTTCTTCAAATCTGGAACGGATGTTGTACTTCTTGTGTGAAGACCCCGCGCAAGTGCAGGCGTGGATGAATGATTTACGCCAAATGGGGTATTACCAACTTTCGGCGCAGCAACTTAGTGAATTGCATGAACATTTCTGGGCTGGCTATTGTGACGATAGACAAGCCGGTGAGACGATTCGGCAGGTGTGGGAACGTGACGGATATTTATGCGATCCGCATACTGCTGCCGGGTGGAAGGTGGCACAGGATTATTGGCAGGAACTCGCCGCGAACGATGCAGTAGCTGATGTGCAAACTGAGCAAGGCGCGCAAAGAAAACGTGTAATGGTGGTGCTTGCTACTGCGGCACCATATAAGTTCCCGCGTGCAGTGCTTGAGGCGCTTGGGCAGATCCCGCAAGGTGATGATTTCGCGTTACTGGATCAATTACATGAGTATACGAATGTGCCGGTGCCACAAAATCTTGCCCGACTGCAAGAATGTACTGAATTGCATCCTGCGGTGATTCAGACTGCGCAAATGCGTGCGGCGGCATTTGGGGAGCTGAGCTGCCGTCAGTGTAAATAACTGCGGGAGCTTGTGAAGAATAAAACTAAGGAGCGTTCATGAGCGTGATGCAAGTTCGTGTACCTGCAACAACTGCCAATCTTGGTCCAGGATTCGATAGTTTTGGCTGCGCCTTGAGTCTGGCAAATACGGTTACTTTCGAGCCGTCAGAGAAACAACTCGAATGGGTTGGGTACAAGCCGGAGTACGCTACTGAAGATAATCTGATTTATCAGGCATTTCGTGCAACATTTGCATACTTGGGCGAACCCGTAGCCGGCGTGCGCATTTCGGCGCGTGAAGAGATCCCGTTTTCGCGTGGTTTAGGGTCTTCTGCGGCGATGCTGGTTGCTGGTGCGTTGGGGGCGAATGCGATGTCTGGAAACCAGCTTTCGCTATGCCAATTGCTTGAGATCACTAACCGGATCGAAGGGCATCCAGATAATCTTGCTCCAGCATTCTACGGTGGATTGACGGCATCTTTAGTGGACGATTCGGGAATGCCGATCACGCGTAATTATCAACTTCATGAGAGCTGGGAATTCCTGGTTTTTATCCCTGATTTTCCGCTTGCAACCGCGGAAGCTCGTGCCGTGTTGCCCCGGAAAGTGGAGCTTGCTGATGCTGTTTATAATGTGTCACATGCGGCGTTGCTTTTGCGTGCTTTGGCTGATGGTGACGCTGATTTACTGCGTGTGGCACTTGCTGATCGGCTGCATCAGCCATATCGGGAAACGCTGATTCCTGGATTCGCTGAGATTTCTGAGCAAATCACTGCTTTCGGCGGGAAGATCTGTATTTCTGGTGCAGGGCCAACCTTGCTTTGTATCACGCAAGATATTGCCCCAGAACAGATTAGACTGCCACAAGGGTGGAAAGTATTGCGGTTGGTGCCGGATTTGGTCGGAGCCGTCGTGAGTAAAATCTGAAACAGATGGGCTAATCAGGTTGCAGTTTTTTTAGAGCCCCAAAGGAATACTCGCCAAACGTGGACCCCGACCTTATCAAATCCGAGGTCATAGTAGAGCGAATGACGGGAATCGCGCGGATTTCGCTTTGTGCAATTCGTCCCGCTTGCAGCATAGCTGCTGCGCGTCTACCGTCGGAAAATGCTATCGGCATTTTCTTTCCGGTGTCAGCTCTCCCGGGTTTGATTCCCAGGCCCAGATAAAACTTTAGCCCAGCCAAAAGGCTGAGCTAAAACTTCAGAGCGAATGACGGGAATCGAACCCGCGTAATCTGCTTGGAAGGCAGAGGCTCTACCATTGAGCTACATTCGCACTTGCGAGGTTGAAAAATATCAACCGGCTCAATGAGTCTAGCAAGAAATATTGAAGATGAAAAACATAAAGTTTAAATGTGGCTCACGTAATAAAAATGAATTGGGAATTTTACTGAAAGTCGATTAACATTTATTGAGTCTGCTAATGCAGCGTAGCGAAAATTTAATAACGGGGTATGGCGCAGTTTGGTAGCGCGTCCGCTTTGGGAGCGGAAGGCCGTGGGTTCAAATCCCGCTACCCCGACGATGTGTTGTCTCGCGACATAGTTCCGGCTATGTCGCGAGGCATTTTTTTTATTTTGTGTGGTGTTGTCTCGCGTCATTGTTCCTTTTTTTGGGTTGGTATTTTTTGGTTTTGTCGATGGTGTGTTCGGCGAGGAATTTATCGCGATTTTTTCGGGTGTGGCGGGTGCAGGCATGGATGGGCTAAAAGGAAGTTAGAAATTTGCCAGCAGAATCGCTAAACTGGCACTAACCATTGAATGCTAAACCAATGATGGCCGCTGTCAATGTTCGCCTAATGACGAAGGAGTCACGCGAAAATGAACCATAATCATCCTCGATTTACCCGCTTAGCCACCCTGGCTGCGGCTGGCGTCGCGGCTGTGGCGCTATCTCTTAGCGGATTGGTGGGTATTTCCGCCGCTTCTGCTACTCCCAAAGTTTCACAAATACTGGAGACGCCCGTTTCCACCGTCGTTAAAACCAATATCAACGACGGTAAACATATCAGCTTCCCCGGCAATGACGGTCGCCCCCATAAAGTCACTTGGGATAAGTATACCTTCAAAGTAGACGATGAACCTTTGCATATCTACTCTGGGGAAATCCACTACTGGCGGCTGCCCAGCCCGCAGCAGTGGCGCGACGTGATGCAGAAAATGCGTGCCGGCGGGTTTAACGCTATCTCTCTGTACTTTTTCTGGGGTTATCACCAGACTTCACCCGGCGGAGCTTACGATTTTACCGGGGTGAAAGATCTTGACTTGCTCATGCGGATGGCTGCCGAAGAGGGGCTCTATGTGATTGCCCGTCCAGGGCCGTATATTAACGCGGAAATCTCGATGGGCGGGCTGCCGGCATGGATGACGAATTCCGGGGCGAACCTGCGTTCTGCGGACGACCCTGCGGTGTTGGCTCAATCCCTAGATTGGATGCATCACGTCAACCAGATCCTCAAGAACCACCAGGTCACGAACGGCACCGGCTCAATGCTCATGTATCAGAGTGAAAATGAGATGTTTTTCCAGGCCACCCCGCAAATCAAGTTCCAGCGGGCGTTGACGGATCAGATCCGCAAGGATGGCATCACCGTGCCGCTATTCCATAATGACTGGGCGCCAAACGGAAAGTTTTCAGGCGAAAAAATGCGTCAGGCAGGGCTAGATTTCTATGCCTACGACGACTATCCGATTCGTTTCGACTGTGGCGCGATGCGTTTTGAACTTGGTGATCACGAGTCGAAGGTGCGCAGATTTGCGCCGGACTCACCGATTTTCGTTGCGGAAGGTCAGGGCGGGGCGTTCAGCCCGTGGGGTGCGAAATTCCAAGCCTCGGATTGTATCGACTTTGCTGACGATAACTACATTCGCCAATGGGGTGCTACGAACATCGGCAATGGCGTGACCGCTTTCAACTATTACATGATTTTCGGCGGCACCAACTGGGGTTGGACCGGATCTCCGCACTCGGGTTTCACATCCTATGATTACGGCGCGGGCATCACTGAGGATCGCGACTTGACCGGGAAGTTCACCGCACAAAAGGAACTCGGCTACTTCCAAAATGCGGCGCCAGCCTTTGCTCGCAGTGAACCAGTGAAACCTTCTGCGATTAAGGCAAAGTTTGGTTCGGCGGTGGTCAAGGGATACCAGCGGCTCGGCGTTGATCCTGAGGCTTCCGTCACCGGTGGCGGAATGCGCTGGCTGGCGTTCCGGCATGTGTCCTCAAACCAGAAACGCACCTCTCATTTCGCTACGAACTTGCGGCTCACGGGTGCGGACGGGGCCACGATTGAATTTCCAAGGATCCCGGCTGACCCTGCGCGCTATCTGACGATTCATGGACGTGACGCGATGATGATGACCGCCGATCAACGCCTGGGTGACTTCGAGCTGTATTACACTACCTCACAACTGTTTGCGAATGAGGAACTTGCGGCGGGGCGGTTTGCGGCACTGATCGGGGCTTCCGGGGATTATGGCGAATCCGCATTCCACTTTGCTACCGAACCTCAGGTTGATGCGCCAAAGGGTGTGGATGCGGTCTACGATCTGGCAACAGAGCAGTTGCGTGTGTCCTATACTTACGGGGATATTCCGCAAGACATCCGCATCACTGATGCTGACGGTAAAGTGTTGCATTTGCAGGTGCTGTCCCGTGATATTCTGCACGATAAGTGGCTGCTGTCTGGTGGGGATGGTACACAGACTCTCTGGGTTGACGGCGCGGATCTCGTGCGTACTGTGGAATTTCAGGGAGATACTGCACATTTGACTGGTTCCATGAACCAGGAAGGTAAGATCACCGTGTGGCTGCCTGCCGGGATAAGTAAGGTTACTTTCAACGGTGCGGCTGCAGGTAGTGCTGACGAACTTGGCCGTGTGGCGTTTAATGCCGCTGGACCTGCCCCAGTAGTGGCACCTTCCTTGCAATGGCGTGCTCAAGGGGAAAGCCCTGAGGCGGCTGTGGATTTTGATGATTCTAACTGGGTGCGCGCCGATGATACCGAAACGGACAATCCGAAGCAAGGTCCCGGCCTGGTGCAAAAGGTTGTCTTGGATGCGAATCACTACGGTTTCCATGAGGGTGACGTCTGGTATCGCGCCCATTACAAGGCTGCGATGAATGACCCGTGGCTGTCCTTCACTGCCTTCGGGGCTGAGGCAGCAAACTTCCTGGTGTGGGTAAATGGGCAATATGCCGGGGCTTACGATGCTAACGGCATGTTGCAGATCGTGCGCACGCCACGTGGCTCTGTCACCAAGGGCGGGGACGTCACTTTAGCGGTGTTGCTGCGCAATAATGGGCAACGCGTGGATTGGCAAGGCTTCGGGGAATCTCAGCATGGAATGGGGATTCATGACGCTACGTTGATCAGCTCCGGTCCAGTGGAGTGGAAGATCCAAGGTGCCGTCGGTGGGAATACTGCGATTGATCCGGCCCGCACGATTTACAATAACGGCGGATTGTTTGGAGAGCGTCACGGCTGGTACCTGCCTGGGTTTGACGATTCGGCATGGCAGCCGGTGGAAAGCCTGCGCGCGGAGAAACCCGGCGTAACCTGGTTCCGCACGGATTTTGACCTGGATGTGCCGGCGGGGCAGGATGTGGGGTTCCGCCTGAATGTGAACTCGCAGCGTTTTGCGAACAAGTCTGACCATGCGCGCACTGTGATGTTTGTGAACGGTTGGAATGTGGGCACCTGGGTGGGTGACGTAGGGCCGCAAGAGTCCTTCACTATTCCGGCTGGTTTCTTGAATATGAACGGGCATAATGAGATTGCGATTGCCTTGACGGCAGAGGAAGCTAGTGCTGGTCCGGAGTCGATTGACTTGTCGGTGATCATGAATCAGACCGGAGGTTTGGATCTGCGCCTGAATGACGCGCCTGATTATTCTGAGTTGCAAGGCAGATTGGAGCGCTAAATATTAAGCAATTTGGGGTGTGTCAAAGTCTCTTGATGACGCTGGCACACCCCAAATTGTTGAGGATTTAATATATTTCTTCTTGAAAGTTGTGGTTAGTCTGCATCTGCCTGCCGTGCCGTGGTCACTGTATCGGATAGCGTAATCTGAAGCTGTTAATGGGTAATATCCCGAAGAGATTTCTTGCTGTCTTAGTTTTGCCGAACAAAGAAAATAATGTGGAAATTAAATTTGTATTCTGATACACAAAAGGTGTACCTTTTGCTTGAGGATTAAACTAGGCGTCTGGGCATGGCATAGATCTGATTCCAGTGTTGGGTGAGAGTCGGAGATGCCGTAGCGGGGTGTTTTTGGTGAAAAAGTGGATCAGTTTTACGAGAGACACGCTGTTCATTTTTTTGTTTTCTTGGTGTTTGTGACGAAAATTGTGCATGCATGGAATGGTTTTTGGATCGCAGTTTTCATTACTGTTGTCATAATGATCCCCGATACGGTAGCCATTTTTAAAGGCGATAAAGATACAGACACAGAGCGTTAATACCAAGATATCTTCTGGTGGGCGTGCGTTTGACTCACGTCCACCGAATGTAAATACACACAAATAACTGCGTTATAGATAGTTTTTCAAAGAACTAGCGCTCCTTGCATGTAGATCTTCTTTTGCGGGTAATTATGATCCCGTCAATTGATAAACACAGCAGCGCCAGCCAAATAATTCCGGAACCGATCCAACGCTCAACTGGCATATTTTCATGAAACACAAAAACGCCAATCAGCAGCTGCATGATCGGGCTAATATATTGCAAAAATCCAAGAATCCACAGTGGTAATTCGCGTGAAGCGATCGCAAAAAGCACTAACGGCACAGCCGTCACGATCCCTGAACCGATCAGCAAAGCAAAGATCATGAGAGAATTACTCGGATCAGGCAGCCTTTGCATAAAACTCTGGTTCGTCCACAATAAATATATTAAATATCCGAGCAGAAACGGCATTACCGCAGTATTTTCAATGACCATCCCAGCCAAAGCAGGCACATCCTTTGCCACCTTCTTTTTCACCAGCGAATATAGTGCAAAAGATAATGCAAGTATGATCGAGATCCAAGGCAGCGCACCCATTGAAATCACCAAATAACCAACCGCAATCACACCTAAGGCAATTGCAACTTGCTGCAGGAAAGTAATTCTTTCACGCAAAATAATCACACCGAAAGCAATGGTCACGAGCGGATTTATAAAATATCCCAACGAGGCATCCACAGTTCTGCCAATCTGCACGGCATAAACATATGTAGTCCAATTCGCGACAATAAATATCCCTGCCAAAGCTAGCCGCCAAATAATTTGTGGCGTCATAATAATTTGGCGCAAGCTACCCAATTGCCCAAAGATGACGATCAAAAGCAGGCAGACAAGCATTGACCAAAAAGCTCGATGCACAATTACCTCAAAAGGTGCAACGTCTTTCAACAAAACAAAATACAGCGGAAAAAATCCCCAAAGTATGTATGTGCCAGCTCCATAAAGCCAAGCGCGAGAACTAGAATTTGTAAACACTTATGCAACCAACATTTCAAATTAATAAAATCTGCATCTCTAAGTTTCCTGGAAAATACTTTGTAGTGCATATTCGGAGGTGTGAATTTCAAGGTTTGCCGTTTCCCAATTTGCACTTTTCAACATTGCCGGATGCGGCGTCTACACCGGCTAATTAGCTAACACAGAGCATGAAAATATGCGTCCTAGTTAAAGGCAGTATTTTTATTGGGATGCCAGCACGCCGCAAACTAGATTTTTTCACGCTGCAGAAACTCGGCAATAATTTTTGCAACCTGCGCAGACTCAATGAGAAATCCATCATGCCCAAACTTTGAAGTGACCGTTGCTACGCCATTTGCTCCTGGAAGTGCTGCAGCTAAAGCTGCAACATCGTCAGGATAAAAAAGCCGATCCGAATCGACGTTCACAACCAAAGCCGGCATTGTTAAGCTCGCCAACACGGCAGCAGTACCACCACGCCCACGACCAATAGAATGAGTACTCATGGCTCGATTCAATACAAGATATGAATTCGCATCGAAACGTGCCGCAAGTTTATTCCCGTGATAATCCAAGTATGATTCGGCAGCAAAGCGCCCAGCCCGTCTAAACCCGGCAATAGTATTTCCCGCAGCAAGTGTTACTTCGCCTGCTTGCGGTGAATTTCCAAAACGTGAATCCAATTCTGTATGGCAGCGGTAAGTTGTATGTGCGATTGCCCGCGCAAGACAAAGACCTCGATGCGGTCCGTTACCAACCTCAGCATCATAATAATCGCCACCACGAAAAGCAGGATCAAGTAAAATTGCCGCATGCTGCTGACGGCAAAAAGCAATCTGTTCTGCCGTTGCCTCAGCATTTGAAACCAAAACTGCAAAACTTTGCGTCCGTTGCGGAAAACTTGCTGCCCATTCCATCACTCGCTGCCCGCCAGCTGAAGCCCCGGCAATAAATCGCCATGCTTGAATCCCAAGAAAATCCGCGAGCGCCGCCTCAGCCCGCACTTGATCACGTACCGTAATTTCTGGAAAACGAGATCCATAAGGGCGTGCATCTGCTGCGAGGCTTGCCGGGCCTGTAGTACCTTGGCAGCCGCCGAGCACATTTGGAGCCACCACATAGAACTTTTCAGTGTCGATAGCTTTCCCTGGGCCAACAATATCACTCCACCATCCGCCGATACCGCAAGCATGTGAATCACCGGTGAGCGGATGGCAGAGCAATACCGCATTGTGACCGTTATATTCTCCCCAAGTTTCGTAGGCGATACGTACTGGAAGTTTCGCACCAAGCTCAAGTTCGAGCACGCCAATATCGGCAAAACGTTTTTCCCCAGGATCGCTCCCGGCAAGCCAGGCACCTGTAGCGGGAAGCAGCTCTTCGTTAATTTCTTCGCCAATATCGCCAGCGAGAGGATTATTCATATCGGACACTTTTGATACTCCTTATAAACTTTGCACGGAAAGTTGGTGAAAGAATCAGGCAAGCTTCGTTGGTGGTTTATCGAATCGCCAGGTTTACAGCGAGAAATTTTCAGAATCTGCGCTAAATCACGTTGCTTACCGAAACTTCATTCGCTTTACGGTTGTTTTCGATATTCGCCAACACTTACGTGATGTGCTCTAGTTTTTAGCTCGTTAGCTCGTTAGCTGATTTTCGCGAAAGCCTGTGCCAGGTCGGCAATAATATCATCTGCAGATTCAATCCCTACTGATAGTCGCACAAGGCCAGGGTTTACGCCTGCTGCGGCAAGTGCAGAGTCGCTCAATTGCGAATGCGTGGTAGAGGCAGGATGGATTGCAAGTGAACGGACGTCTCCAATATTTGCCACGAGCGAATGTAATTCGAGTGCGTCAATAAAAGCCTGACCTGCTTCCTTGCCGCCCTTGATCGTGAAAGCAAAAACGGAACCTGCACCCTTTGGCGTATACTTTTGTGCAAGTTCAAAATATGGGGAAGATTCGAGTGAAGCCCAAGTAACGCTTTCAACTGCTGGGTGATGCTCAAGAAAGTGTGCAACTTTCGCTGCATTTTCTACGTGGCGTTCTAGACGCAGCGAAAGTGTTTCGATCCCTTGCGCGATCAAGAATGCGTTAAATGGAGAAATGGCTGGTCCGAGATCTCGTAGTAGTGTACAACGGATTCGCGTGACGAATGCTCCAATCGCATCAAGGCTGCCAAACTGTAAACCATTATAAGAGGGGTCTGCTTCAGAGAAAGTGGGGAATTTTCCAGAAAGCCAGTTGAAACCACCTTTTTCGACAATAACGCCGCCAATAGCAGTGCCATGCCCGCCAAGAAATTTTGTGGCGGAGTGGATTACAATATCTGCACCGTGTTCAAATGGGCGCAGTAAGTAGGGTGTGGCAATAGTATTATCCACAATTAGCGGCACCCCAATTTCATGGGCGACTGCCGCAATCGCTTCAATATCGAAGATATTACCGCCGGGGTTTGGGATAGATTCGGCAAAGAAGGCTTTTGTGTTTTCGGTGACGGCTGTGCGCCATGCTTCCGGATCGTTTTGGTTCGTTACGAAAGTTGTGGTGATCCCATAACGGGAAAGCGTATTTTTCAATAGCGTCACCGATCCGCCATAAAGTGACGAGGATGCGACGATATGATCGCCAGCCTGGGCGATATTTAGAATCGTGGTGGTGAGCGCGGCTTGCCCAGAGGCAACAAGAAGTGCAGCCCGACCACCCTCAAGAGCAGCAATTCGCGCTTCTACAACTTGTTGTGTGGGATTCGTCAGGCGCGTATAAATCGGGCCAGACTCGGTGAGGGCAAAACGGTTCGCGGCTTGCTCAGTGTTTTCAAATACAAAAGAAGTGGTTTGATAGATCGGGAGTGCGCGGGAGCCGGTATCGGAATCAGGAGTCTGCCCGGCGTGAATTTGAATAGTTTCAAAGTTCCAGTTTGTCATTTTGATATCGTCCTTTGCTTTTGGCTATTTTAAGCCGATTTTTGCTAATGGGTGGATTCTGGTTGCAGTAGGATTAGGAGATCAAAATTTTCGGATCTGCGAAATTTTCGGAGCTACATCGTGTTCAGAAAAGCGGGTGCCGCAAATTTTCTGCGGTGAATCACGCTATTTGTTTTATGTGTGAGGAAAATTTCGGAAAATTAGCGAATTTTGATTGTCCAACTCAGCCAGAATTTATTGCATTTTCGACTGACCGGCGCGCCAGAATTTCGGCAGGTGCGCCGGGTGCGCACCAGACTCAGCGGTGGGTGCGCTAGTTGAACATTCGCATTCGGAGGAACATGAAAGCCACGCTAATCGAATCCGGTTTGGAAAAGCAAACGGTATCCAATATTTGAACACGCAAAAATGCGCGTGATTTTTTTTGGGGGGGGGAGGCAGCGCAACTTGCTGTGACTGATTGAAAAATTTGAAAATATCATGCTTTGATCGAGTTTGTTGGAAACTGCAACTATGGCATTAGTTATCACGCCAATTGCCGCCGCATCTATTTCCTTCGCATTTGCGAGAAAATACAAGCTATTGCAGCCGATTGAACCGCAAAAGATGCAATTGTAAATGGTGTGGAAAGTCGCGAAATTTACTGGTTTACATTTTGGATAACTTGCGATAACTTAGCTCTTAGGTTAGCCTAACAACAGAAACAATGTTCGGGAAACCGAACGCAATCTAAGAAGAGGAATAATGAAGCTGAAAGCTGTAATCTCTGGTTTTTGCGCAATCGCACTCGCTGCATCCCTTAGTGCATGCAACACTGACGCAAAGTCTGGCAAAGCTGATAAGCCTGCTGAAAATAGCAAGTTGAAGATTGTTGCCACAACTGGCTATCTTGCTGATGCAATCAAGAACATCGCTCCAGATGCTGATATCACCACGCTCGTAGCACCTGGCGGCGATCCACATACCCAAGAACTCACCACGAAAGATACCGAAAAGATCCAGGAAGCTGATCTCGTGGTTTGGACGAGCCACGATATGGAGCACAAGATGATGGCTCAGTTCGATGGTCTTGGTGATAAGTCCCTCCCAGCTGCAGAATCGATCCCAGAAAAGATGCTGCTTGATTGGGAAGAAGATGGCAAAGTTGAAGGCCATGATCCACACGTATGGAACGATCCAATTGGCTGGCAGTATGCTGTGACGGCAACTGCTGAGAAGATTGCGAAGATCGATAAAGCAAATGCTGATAAGTACCTTGAAAATGGCAAGGCATACAATGCGAAGATCCAGTCAATGCATGAAAAGGCAAAGGCTCAGTTCGATAAGATCCCAGCTGACCGTCGTACGCTTGTAACTGGTCACGATGCATTCAACTACCTTGGCCGGACGTATGGTCTGGAAATCTTTGCTACCGATACTGTCTCATCTGAAGCTGAAATTTCTTCAGTTCAGCTTGAAGAACTTGCTACTCTCGTGGCTGAAAAGAAGGTACCAGTTATCTTCCATGACAATCTCAAGAACCCTGAAGTGATCAAGCACTTGCAGGAAATCGTGAAGTCAAAGGGTTGGGAAGTAAAGCTTTCTGATACCGAGCTTTTCGCAGATACTCTCGGCGAGAAGGCGCCAACAGATACTTACCTGGGCGCATTTGAACACAATGTAAAGGCCATTGTGGAAGCACTCTCCTAAATAGCGTGTTGTGTGAGTGCGGCGGCGGGTTTCAGGATTTGTTGTTTCCTCGTTTCTTGATACCTGCCGCCGAATCTTTATTTTGAACAAAATTGATAAACTATTTCGAGACTGAAGGTAGCCTCCATGAAATCTGCAAGTGAAACAATGCAAGCAGCAAATTCTGGATTTACACAAAGCGTAGACGGTGTTGTTGATGCACCGCCGTGTGTTGTGAAAGAGCTGAGTGCCGCGTATCGCGATCGGCTTGCACTCTCGCAAGTGAGTTTCACAGTTCCTAAAGGTGAGATCATGGCGATTCTCGGTCCTAATGGGGCTGGGAAGTCAACTCTGATCAAAGCGATGCTTGAACTGATTCCGCGGGTTTCAGGGGAAGCTGAATTTTTCGGAAAGAATATTGGCAAAGTACGCAAGAAGGTTGCGTATATGCCGCAGTCAGCCTCAATTGATTGGGATTTCCCGGCACGCGTAAAAGATGTAGTACTCATGGGCACCTATGCTCGTTTAGGCTGGTTGCGCCGTCCAGGAAAAGCAGAGCATGATACTGCGCAAGCAGCAATGGAACATCTGGAAATTGCAGATCTGGCAAATCGCCAGATTTCTGAGCTCTCCGGTGGGCAAAAGCAGCGCACATTCGTGGCGCGGGCATTAGCTGCAAAATCTGATCTGCTCGTGATGGATGAGCCTTTTGCTGGTGTGGATATGAAATCCGAACAAACTATTTTGCACGCACTTCGTTCCCTGGCTGAATCAGGGAAGACGGTACTCTTAGTGCATCATGATTTGGCTACCGTGAGAGATTTCTGCTCAAGTGTAGTGCTTTTGCGTGAAGGGCAGCTTGTTGCCGCAGGCTCGCTTGCCACAGCATTCACTTCCGAAAATATTTCACGTGCGTATGGGATCGATGGAGCGCTGGCATGAAACTGGCACTTCTTGAACTCGCATTTGATCCGCATTCAGCACTGATTCCGCTCGGTGATTTTTGGGCTACTTACAGCTTCCGGGTAATGACGGTTGGAACGATCCTTGTCGGACTCTTTGCTGGTGCCCTTGGTTCAATTCTTTATGTACGGAAACAATCACTCGTCTCAGATGTGATTGGGCATAGCGCAATCGCGGGAATCGTTTGCGCTTTTGTGATTGCGTCACTCCTTGGTGGTGATGGGCAATCGATTTTGATTCTCACAATTGGTGCAACGATATCGGGTTTGCTTGCCGTTGTGACCACAAACTTGATTGCAGAAAAATCCAAGGTTGGCTTAGATGCTGCAATGGCGATTTCGCTCGCGATTTTCTACGGTGGTGGAATGGTTGCTTTGCGCTTGCTTTCCTTCTCAAACTTTTCAGGCCGTTCTGGAATTTCGCAGTACCTTTTCGGAAATGCTGCTACGATGCGGCAAATTGATGTTCTTACCGTCGGAATACTAGGTGTTCTTGCGCTCATTGTAGTGATCGTATTCTGGAAAGAAATCGCAATGTTTGCCTTCGATCCAGTCGGTTCACGCGCAGCTGGATTCTCAGGAAATGTCCTCAATGCGATCGTGACACTTTGCGCGACGATCGGCATCGTGATTGGTGTTAAGTCCGTAGGCGTTGTATTAATGGTTGCTTTTGCGATCATCCCAGCAGCCGCTGCACGTCAATGGACGGATGATCTGCGAGTGTTGGTAGCTGCAGCTGGATGTATTGGTGCTTTTGCTGGCGGTCTTGGATCTTATTTGGCAGTTTCAATCGGAAAAGTTCCAACTGGACCGATTATCGTCGTGATTTTATCGTTGATTTTAGCTATCTCACTGATCTTTTCCCCGCATCGCTCACTTTTAGCCTATCAATATCGGCGTCGGAAGCATCTCCAAGATCTCCATGATCACGATCATGACGGGCAGAATGGGATAATTTCGGCGAATACAAATACTTCCCAGCAGGGTGGAAAAAGTCGGCAAAAGTCTGTATCGCGAAATGCGATTGCGCCTAAAGCGAGTATCTCCTGTGCGAAGCTACCGTTTTCGCGTGCAGCACGCATTGCACGATTAACACGGCAGTCAAATATGATCCAGGTTCAGGTAGGTGCACGATGAGTTTTGTGATAGCTGCTCTCTTACTGGCCGTTACTACTTCTGTGACTTGCGCTCTTCCAGGTACGTTCCTTGTGCTCCGCAGGCAATCGATGCTGGTTGATGCGATGAGCCACGCGGTGCTACCGGGAATCGTGATTGGTGCATTACTCGCTGGATCTACCTATTCGCCAATTATGGTACTACTCGCTGCAGCATTCGGATTAGTAGTAGTACTCGGAGCAAATTATCTCCAATCTACTGGGCTACTTCCTGAAGATGCGAGCCAAGGTGTGATTTTTCCATTACTCTTCTCCGTTGGCGTGATCTTGTTGTCAACAGTGCTGGCGCACGTGCATATTTGCGAAGATACCGTGTTATCTGGAGATCTGAATCTGCTTGCGCTCGATACTGAGCGTTTGATCATCGGGACGCTTGATTTAGGTCCGCGCGCAATGTGGATGCTGCTGCTGATTTTATTGATAAATGCAATTTTCCTCGGACTTACATACAAAGTAATGCAACTTTCTACGTTTGACCGTGAATCAGCACAAGCAATTGGATTTCCAATTCGAGTTGTCGAAACGGGTTTCATGATTCTCGTGGCGCTGACGATCGTTGTTGCTTTTTCGACGGCTGGTGCGATCCTCGTGATTGCGCTCATGGTTACGCCAGCTGCCACTGCCGTCCTACTTACAAATTCCTTACCGCGAGTGATCGCACTAACAATTGTGATTTCAATGATCACGGCAATTATTGGATTCAGTTTCGCTTGGCATTTTAATCTTGCTACCGCTGCAATGATGGCATTTACTGACGGGATCCTATTTTTGCTCGTACTTTTCATTGATCGGATCTGGCTTAACCGCCGATATCGTAATGCTTGAAATTGCGAAACGATGTGCGCCTATCGCTCTTCCGAAATAAAAGAAGGCCCAGAAAATCTGGGTCTTCTTTATATTTAGATGCAGGCCTATCCGCAATTTGGTGGCGTTTTTGGATACTCGTTGTGAGTGAACCGGAAATCTTTGCTTTGCCAGAGATACTGAAATTTAGAAAGCAATACGATATGCCGCATAACTCAAATCCTGTGGTTGCTCTCATGGCTGATAAATGCGGAAAAAATGGCAATTTTATTTTAGAATTAGCGAGTATATGTCTGTGGTTAGCTGTATCTGATCGCCGCATATTATTCGTGCAAGAGTAATGTGTTGAGCTGAAATTTAGTAAAACGGCATACAAAGATATAGCACGCCTTAGAATCCGAAACGACGGGCGCCTCGGCGCTCTGAGCAAACTTATGATTGGGAGATTTCTCAGTGAACAATTCAGTTGAATACCTTAGCGATACCCGCGTAAAGCTTGATATTGCTGTTCCCGCAGCCGAATTTGGCGCAGCCTATGATAAAGCAGCAAAGTCATTAGCGAAGCAGGTAAATATTCCTGGCTTCCGCAAGGGGAAAGCTCCACGCCGCGTATTGGAAGCGAATATCGGCAAGGGCTACATTATTGAGCAGGCAATTAACGATAATCTCGATTCTTATTATCAGCAGGCAGTGGCAGAAGCTGGGGTAAAGCCAATGTCGCGTCCGGAGGTCGAAATTAACGAAGTGCCTGAAATGAAGGGCGAAAAAGACGAAACAGCATTGAAGTTCACTGTTGCGGTCGATGTAGTTCCAGAAATTTCTTTGCCAGATCCCGCAGGTATTACAATCGAAGTTCCAGCAACTGATGTCTCCGATGCAGACGTTGAAGCAGCTCTCACGGATTTGCGTGAGCGTTTTGCAACGCTTACCGATGTTGATCGGGCAGCCAAGGTTGGAGATTATGTAAATATTGATCTTGTAGCCAAGATCGGTGATGAAGAAGTCGACGATATGGCTGGAGTGTCATACAAGATCGGCGACGGCAATATGCTTGAAGGGCAAGATGAAGCACTTACTGGAGTGCAGGCTGGAGATACTGTTGAGTTTTCAGCAAAGCTTGCTGGCGGCGCACATGAAGGTGAAGCTGCGGAGGTAACCATTACGGTGCATTCAGTGAAGGAATCGGTGCTTCCAGAAGCTGATGATGATTTTGCTCAGCTCGCTTCCGAATTTGATACGATCGCAGAGTTGCAAGATGATTTGCGTGAATCTGCTGCGAAGAAGAAGTCTCGCGAGCAGCTGATGGGTGCAGAGCAGCGGCTCGTAGATGAGCTGCTCAAGCGTGCAGACTTCCCGCTGCCTGAATCTGTAGTGGAAGAAGAAGTAAAACGTCATCTTGAGCAAGAGGGCAAGCACGACGATGATGCTCACGCTACAGAAGTACGTAAGGAAGTTACGGAACAACTCAAATTACAGCTGCTTCTCGATGCGTATGCAGAAGGCTATGGGGTGGATGTAGCGCAAGAAGAACTCTTGAACTTCCTCGTTTCACAGGCACAAATGTATGGAATGGATCCAAATCAGTTCATTCAAGCTGCGGCACAGGCAAATCAGATCAATGCCTTTGCTGGTGAACTCGCCCGCAACAAGGGCGTAATAGCTTCATTGCGTCGTGCGAATATTGTTGACGAAAAAGGCGCCAAGGTGGATGTGGTAGCTGTACTTGGGGAAGCACCAGAAGACGAAAAAACTCCAGAATTTGAGAAGAAAATTGCGCGTAAAGCAACCACAGCTCCAGTAACGGAAGTTGCGAAAGCCGCAGAAAAGGCTGCGGCACAGGCAGCTGATGAGGTTGTGGCTCCAGCAAAATCTGCATTGAAGGCAGAATGGATCGCTTACCGCGTAGCTACTGGCGAGCTCACTGAAGCAGAAGCGAAGAAGCTCACCAAAGATCAACTGATTGAATATCAGGGCTAATTTTTAGCTTTTGCCAATTCGATTTTCCGACGGCTGGCTTGCAAGAAGGATGAAAGTTGCGAAGCCAGCCGTCGGCATATCTACGCTTATGATTCCTGCGCCATCAGCGAAAGGCGTGAAATAAGAGCGCAAAATAGCTCTGAAACGATTAAGGTAATGAGAGTATTTTGGAAAGCAACTCGAATGAAGAGGAGACAGGCGTGAGCCACGAACCACAGCTTGCAGCAGATGCCTCGCATGGCCTCGGCTTAGGCGATTCGATTTATAACCGACTGCTAAAAGAGCGTATCATCTGGCTCGGCAGTGAAGTGCGTGATGAAAATGCAAATATGATTTGTGCGCAGCTTTTGCTTTTGGCTGCAGAAGATCCAGAAAAAGATATTTATCTTTACATCAATTCCCCCGGCGGTTCTGTGACGGCAGGGATGGCGATTTATGACACGATGAGTTATATCAAGCCTGATGTGGCAACTGTCGGAATGGGCTTAGCTGCATCGATGGGGCAGTTCCTGCTCTCGGCAGGTGCGAAAGGTAAACGCTATATCACTCCGCATACACGTGTGCTGATGCATCAGCCGCTTGGCGGTGCTGGCGGGCGTGCTTCTGAAATCCGGATCAATGCTGATTTGATTTTGCAAATGAAGCAGGAACTCTCAGAATTGAATGCTGCGCATACTGGAAAGAGTGTGGCACAGATTTTGGAAGATTCTGATCGAGATCATTGGTTTACTGCGCGTGAAGCTGTGGAATATGGATTCGCTGATCATATCATCACTAATTCTTCTGCAGTAGTTGGTGGTGGCGGTGTAGACCGCAGCGTTGAGCAAGGCGAATAAGGGAAGGATAAAACAGACAATGTTTCCAAATATTTACTCGCAAGCCTTCCCGCAACACAGTGGCTCTGCCCAGTCAGGCAGCCCGGCAGGTTACAATGCTTACAACCAGAGGATACTTCCCGGTGGTATGGCGCCAATGATGCCATCGAATCGGTATATTCTTCCTGATTACGAAGAACGTACACCTTATGGGTATCGTCGGCAAAATCCGTACGCAAAACTTTTCGAAGACCGGATCGTATTTCTCGGAGTGCAAGTAGATGATGCTTCTGCTGATGATGTGATGGCACAATTGCTCGTGCTTGAATCACTTGATCCTGAATCTCCGATCACAATGTATATTAATTCGCCGGGAGGTTCTTTCACTGCGCTGACGGCAATCTACGATACGATGCAATATATCAAGCCGCAGATCCAGACTGTCTGTTTAGGGCAGGCAGCTTCAGCAGCTGCAGTGCTGCTTGCTGCGGGTTCCCCTGGGCGTCGGCTCGCATTGCCAAATGCCCGAATTTTGATTCACCAGCCAGCAATGGAAGGTGTACAGGGTCAAGCTTCAGATATTGCAATTGTGGCAGATGAAATCGATCGGATGAATCAATGGTTGATCGATACTATTGCGAAGCATTCTGGCACTCCAGTAGCGCAAGTTGAGAAAGATATTGCTCGCGATAAAATCCTTACTGCGCAGCAGGCAAAGGAATACGGCTTAGTTGATCAGGTACTTGTATCGCGGAAAGCTACTGCGTAAGTTTCAAGAGTTTTACACTGCGCGTGGGAAACTCATCTGTCGTCAACCCGTTATTTGGCACGTCCACGTTTTCTCGCTTGTATCACTACGTGAGAGATTTATCTTCGTGGGCGTGCCAAAGTAGCATCTTCGCCTGATCTGCGGTGGAATAGACGCAGAAAATTATCTCAGAAAGGCTTGATTAGTATGGCTCCTACTGCGGATGCGGCGGATATTCTGAAATGCTCTTTTTGCCAAAAGAGTCAGCGTCAAGTACGCAAATTGATCACCGGATCTGGGGTATACATCTGCAATGAATGTGTAGAGCTGTGTAATGAGATCATCGCCGAAGAACTCGGCAACGAAGCACGTGAAAAGAGCGAAACACAAAAACTGCCAACTCCGCGTGAAATATATGAGTTTTTGAATGAATACGTGATCGGTCAGCATGCAGCTAAGCGGACTCTTGCCGTCGCAGTATATAACCACTATAAACGTGTCCGGGCGCAAGAACAGATTCGTTCTGCGCAGGAGAAATTCGGAAAAAACCATCCTGAAGAAAATGTGGAAATCGGTAAATCAAATATTTTACTGATGGGTCCAACAGGTACAGGGAAAACCTATCTTGCGCAGTCGCTTGCGAAGATGCTGAATGTGCCATTTGCGATTGTGGATGCAACGGCATTAACGGAAGCCGGATATGTGGGAGAAGATGTCGAAAATATTCTCTTGAAGCTGATCCAAGCTGCCGATAATGATATTCCGAGCGCTCAGCGTGGCATTATCTATATTGACGAAATTGATAAGATTTCCCGCAAATCTGAAAATCCATCAATTACACGCGATGTATCAGGAGAAGGCGTACAACAAGCCTTGCTGAAAATCATTGAAGGAACTGTAGCATCAGTTCCTCCAACGGGTGGCCGGAAGCATCCGCAGCAAGAATATCTTGAGATTGATACGTCTAATATTCTTTTTATTGCTGCGGGAGCTTTTGCCGGGATGGAAGATATTGTGGCAAGCCGCATCGGCAAAGGCGGGATCGGATTTGGTGCCACTTTGCATGAGCCTGGCAAAGTCGAAAATATTTTTGCTGATGCCACCCCGGAAGATTTGCATAAATATGGACTGATCCCTGAGCTAGTGGGGCGCTTGCCGATCACGGCATCAGTGGAAGGATTGCAGGAAGAAGATCTCGTCGATATTTTGACTAAGCCGCGAAATGCGCTTGTGAAACAGTATCAAAAAATGTTCCATCTTGATGGTGTAAAACTTGAGTTTACTGATGAGGCGTTGCAGAATATTGCGGCAGAAGCGATTGCGCGGGGGACGGGTGCACGTGGGTTGCGTGCAATTTTAGAAAAAGTCTTGCGTGAACTAATGTTTGAAATTCCATCACGGAACGATATTGATAAAGTAATTATTACGGAAGAAGTAATAACTGATAATGCCGATCCTACGATCGTGTTAAGCAGCGCAAAATTTGCCGGATAGGAGAAAACTCATGATCAACCACTCTCCTTACTCAAATGAATCAATTGATACCGAAAATGCAATACAGCGCGACGGATATGCTGTGCCAAATGAGCTTAGTGCTTACCGGAGAACAATCGACAATCTTGATGCGGCGCTTGTGCATATCCTCGCTGAACGTTTTCGCTGTACGAAGCTGGTGGGAGAATTGAAAGCGCGTTGCGCATTGCCCGCTTCCGATCCGCGGCGTGAAACAGCACAAATTGCCCGGCTCCGCGCAATGGCTGAAGAATCTGGATTAGATCCGGTATTCGCTGAGAAATTTCTCAAGTTCATTGTGGCTGAAGTGATCCATCATCATGAGGTGATTGCGGCGAAAAAACAGCAAGAATCACAATCCTAAAAGCTGCGGATAATCATTATTGAGCGCCTTTTAGTTTGTGATATTTTTTCGTGCCTTCGTGCCTTCGTGCCTTCGTGACGCGGCACGGATTATGCGATTTACGCATCAAACAACTGTATTTTGATGCTGCAAGAAAAATAAAAAGAAAAAGCACGTGTGGTGTGAAACGAAGTAATTTCGTTTCACACCACACAAGCAGATATTAAGTTTTAGCTGCCGCAGGCATTTGGAGCAGCTAGCTAAGTTCTCCATAGATCTCAGCAATCTGATCTGCAAAATCAGCGAGTACCACGTTACGCCGCACTTTCAACGATGGCGTTAAATATCCGTTTTGCACTGTGAAATCGCCTGGCAGGATCTTGAATTTGCGAATTGATTCAGCGCGCGATACGGACTCATTCGTCCGTTTTACCGCACGGTCAATTGCTGCGATCACTTGTG
Source organism: Arcanobacterium hippocoleae (assembly GCF_031456295.1). Lineage (NCBI taxonomy): Bacteria > Bacillati > Actinomycetota > Actinomycetes > Actinomycetales > Actinomycetaceae > Arcanobacterium > Arcanobacterium hippocoleae. The sequence continues at coordinate 778,648 of NZ_JAVDUJ010000001.1, read as the reverse complement.
GATCTTCAACTGCTTGCGCAGCTGTCATCGGCTCTAGTTGATGATTTACCAGCCATTGTGGAAGCGCGTCCGCATCGAGCGTGATGAGTGCGGAAATAAACCGCTTTTGATCGCCTACTACTACAACCTGCGAAATCAGTGGGTGCCCGCGCAGTGCGTCCTCTAATGGCGCAGGTGCTACATTCTTCCCACCGGCTGTTACAATCAATTCTTTCTTTCGACCAGTAATAAATACGTAATCATCTTCATCTACACGGCCAATATCGCCAGTACGGAACCAGCCGTCAGCGGTAAATACTTTTTTCGTCTCTTCTGGATTATTACGGTACTGCTTGAATACGTGGTCGCCTTTGACGAGGATTTCACCATCCTCAGCAGCTTTCACATAGCAGCCCGGATATGCTGGGCCGACTGATCCAATCCGCATCGTGCCAGGCTTATTCACGGTAGTTGGTGCCGAAGTCTCGGTAAGACCATAGCCTTCATAAACTGGGATCCCTACGCCGCGGAAAAAATGCCCCAGGCGCGCACCGAGCGGTGCACCGCCAGAAATTGCACCGCGCAGATGCCCACCAGTAATTTCGCGCAGCTTAGTGTAGATCAATGCGTCGCCGAGCTTATGCTCAGCCTTGAGCTTTGCGGACGGACCTTCGGGGGTGTCGAGAGCTTTTGAATATTTGATGGCAATTTTTGCAAAGCGGCGGAACATTGCCAGTTTCATCCCGCGCCCAGCTTTTGCGTCAGCAGCATTGTAAATTTTTTCAAATACACGCGGTACTGCAAGTACGAGCGTGGGTTTAAAGCTTTGCATATCGGAAACGAGATCACGAATATTGGGTGAGAATCCCACTACATTTCCACCATAGGAGACGGCGAGGAAAATGAATCGGGCAAATACATGTGCCATCGGGAGGAAGAGCAGTGTGCGTGCATTCTTTCCGGTAAGTAATTCCATCAAATCTTCATTTGTGACACCGTTCATCACCACATGCAAAATATTGCGGTGGGAAAGTTCAACGCCCTTTGGACGACCAGTAGTACCAGAAGTATAGATGATTGTCCATAAATCGTCAGCTTGCGTATTGTCGATTAGTTCATCAATGATTTTGCCGTCGATCGCTTCACCGAGAGCTGAGAGTTTTCCTTGTGCATCGTCGGAAATCGTCCAGATCTGGGTAAAGCTATCTACTTTCTGGATGATCGGTTCAAGCACTGCACGCATTAGTGGATCTTCCACAATAGCTGCTTTGATATTGGCATCTGCGATGATCCATTCCGCCTGCTCGCTTGAGGAAGTTTCGTAGATCGGAATGGCACATGCCCTGGCAAATTGAATTGCGAGATCAAATAGCGCCCATTCATAAGAGGTATGAGCCATGATTGCAACATTATCTCCGGGTTTGATCCCCGCGGCAATTAAGCCACGTGCAACCCGGCGAATTGCGTGCGCAAATTCTTTGAAGGTCACGTTTACCCATTGCCCGGTGGAATCTGTTTTACGAGCGACTGCCACTTTACGTGGAGTTTCTTCAGCCATTTTGCGGAAAAGCGCAGGCACTGACATTGATTCGGTGATTTTGATTCTTCCGGGGACGAATGAAATGCCAGGTTCTTCAATTAGATCGCTCATTGATATCTTCTTCCGTAGGTTTCGTCGGATTAGCGTTCGCTATTTATTGTTGTGCGACTCTTTGAGTCTATCGGTTTATCTGCGAAAGCGAGAAAAGTGCGGTTGCTCTTTTTGAAGTTGGTGTTCAAGAAGAGCAACCGCACTTAAGCCTAAACTAAATCAGACATTTTACACATTTTTTAACTCGTGTGTCGTGACGGTGACTGAGTTGATTTCTGCTTCCGCATCAGTATTTGGAAGTGGCTCGATTGTAAATGTACCGTCAATCTTTGCAGCAGCGATCAAATCTGTACGAGCAGCTGCAATAGCGGGAATTATCTCGGCTGGTGCCTGCAAAGTAACATGCATGAACGGAGTGCGTTGCGATACTTTTGCTTCCGTCTTTACCTTTCGTAATGCACGTAATGCTGCACCGGCTGCAACCAATACGCTGACTGTATCGGCTGATTCCGTTGCAGTAGTAGCGGTGGCAAAATCGGTGGCCGCTGGCCAGTGGGCACGGTGCACACTGCCAGTGCGATACCAGCTCCAGACTTCCTCTGTCGCGTACGGTAAGAACGGTGCAAAGAGACGCACGAAAGTATCAATGGCGATCTGCAAGGTAGCGCGTGCAGAAGCGATTTCTGCAAGTTTGCCAGCAGCTGCAAGCTCACCTTCACGGTCGTTTGCGCGATCTTTGACCAGCTCCAGGTAATCATCACAGAAAGTCCAGAAACACGTCTCGGCAACTTCCAGCGCACGAGTGTGATCATATTTTTCGAAAGCTTCGGTAGCTTGCTGCACTACATGCGCGAGTTCAGCAAGCATCGCCCGATCAAGCGCTTCAGTAACAGCTTGTGGATCGATCTTAATTGGGGCGCCCGCTTCGGTTGCTCCAAAAGCGAACTTGGAGGCATTGAGCACCTTCATTGCCAAACGACGGCCAATCTTCATCTGCTTTTCATCGAAAGCAGCATCAGTGCCAAGCCGTGCGGAGGCAGCCCAATAACGTACGGCATCAGAGCCGTGCTTTTCTAAGAGCGCCAGTGGCGTGACCACATTGCCTTTTGATTTGCTCATTTTCTTGTGGTCAGGATCGAGGATCCAGCCAGAAATAGCTGCATGACGCCACGGGATCTCCCCAAATTCGAGGTGCGCACGCACCATTGTGGAGAAGAGCCAGGTGCGGATAATATCCTGACCTTGCGGGCGGACATCCATTGGATAAACTTTGTTGAATAAATCTCCGTCTGTGAGCCAACCGCCGGCAATCTGCGGAGTAAGTGAAGAGGTCGCCCAAGTATCCATGATATCTAGTTCGCCAATAAATCCGCCTGGCACTCCGCGCTGAGACTCAGTAAAGCCAGGCGGGCAGTCTGAGGAAGGATCAACTGGGAGCGAATCTAGCTCAGGAGTGAGAATATCGTTGTAATCTGGTTCTCCGTTTTCATCGATGCGATACCACAACGGGAGTGGGACCCCGAAGAATCGTTGCCGTGAGATCAGCCAGTCAGTATTCAAACCGGAAACCCAGTTGTTGTAACGTACGCGCATGAAATCTGGATGGAATGCGAGTTCCGCGCCACGTGCAAGCAGATTTTCACGCAAATCATTACCATTACAATCGGTGTAGGGATGCCCGCCATTGCGGATATACCATTGACGTGAAGTGACGATTTCCAGTGGCTTATCACCTTTTTCAAAGAAGTTCGTTTTTCGTTGGGTGGGCTGCTCATCGCCGATCATCTCGCCGGTTTCTTTCAGCTTCTCGACAAGTACTTTGCGTGCAGAGAAAGTGGTTTTTCCAGCTAATTGCTCGTACATTGCAATGCCGTCAGGAGTGGTGATCCACTGCGGAGTTTCGCGCAGGATTCGCCCGTCTTTGCCTAATACGGAACGCATTGGCAGATTCAGCTCACGCCACCATTGCACATCAGTAAGATCTCCGAAGGTACAGCACATTGCAATACCTGCACCTTTATCCATTTCAGCGGCACTGTGTGCGAGCACCGGAAGTTCTACACCAAAAACTGGAGACTTTACTGTTGTCCCGAAAAGATGCTTGAAGCGCTCATCGTCAGGATGTGCAATTAAAGCTACGCAAGCCGGAAGCAGTTCTGGACGGGTAGTTTCAATGATCACGTCTTCGCCGTTTTCCGCATGGAATGCAAGTGCGTGGTATGCGCCGGGATAATCACGTGCTTCCAGTTCGGCTTGCGCAACAGCAGTTTGGAAAGTTACATCCCACAGACCCGGGGTTTGGGCTTGATAGGCTTCACCGCGTTCGAGATTCTTCAGGAAAGCAGCCTGAGCTACTTTTTGCGCTTTTGCGCCGATCGTTTGATAATTTTGGGCCCAATCTACTGAAAGTCCAAGATAGCGCCAGAGATATTCAAACTGTTTTTCGTCTTCGGCAGTTAGCTTCCAGCAAAGTTCAATGAAATTACGCCGGGAAATTGGCTTTTGGTCAGCGTATTTGATGGATTTACCGTCACCGCCGTCATGCGGAGGAATAAAATCTGGATCGTAGGGGAGTGACGGATCGCAGCGCACTCCAAAGTAATTTTGCACCCGGCGTTCAGTGGGGAGGCCGTTATCATCCCAGCCCATCGGGTAAAACACGTTCATGCCTTGCATCCGCTTGTAACGTGCTACTACGTCTGTGTGTGTATAAGAGAATACGTGCCCCACATGCAGTGAACCGGAGACGGTGGGAGGTGGGGTGTCGATCGAATAAACGGCATCGCGTTCAGTGTTGCGTTCAAAAGCGTAGGTGCCATTTTCTGCCCATGCTTTACCCCAGCGGTCTTCAAGACCTTCTAAAGCGGCGCGTTGTGGCACATTTGTTTGTTCTAGAAAAGCTGATTCTTGATTTGTCATAGGCTAATTCTTTCATGTTTCCGCCTGAAAACGCACTTATGCTTGCGTGAGATACGTCTTTTCACAGGTCTGACGGAGAGTTCGAGCTTGGCGTGATTGAAATCGGATTTTGCTTTTGCCAGTTTTTGTATCTGATTCCGATTGGCGGAATTATCTGTAGGAGCAACATGTAGTGGTTTATTAGCTGATAGCGTACTGCCAGTGATCGTTGGTGCTTGTGAGGGGCGCCACTTACGAGCATGTGATTGTGCTGATCCCAAACAGCTCTTTCTTGCGTTTTGCCATTTCAAGCTGCTTTCGCAGGCTGTTTCAAATAGCAGGAAGTTGGCACAATTGCCACGCTAGATTAGAGGAAATATGGTTTACAATTTTCACAAATGTCACGATATTTGTTGCTACTGCCTAATTCTGAATTGCATCGGCGTGAAAAAGTTGTATTGTATAGCGAGTGAACAAGATACCTGCTTCGAGCCGAGGCGAGAATCTCGCAAATTTACAAAATGGCTCAAAATCTGAGGTGTTACCAGTCGATAAGGTCGACAATCCGCTTGCTTCTACAGGCACACTGCATTTACCACAAACTTTTACTGGCGGCTTGATGATCGCTGCGCTCGGAGTTGTCTTCGGCGATATCGGTACGTCTCCGCTCTATGCAATGAAAGCCGTATTTACCACAAATAACGGCATGATTTCCGTCAGCGAACATTCTGTTTACGGGATTCTTTCGGTTATTACCTGGTCGGTAATGATCGTGGTGAGCTTGAAATATCTGAGCTTCGTGATGCGTGCAGATAACGAAGGTGAGGGCGGGATTCTTGCACTCACTGCGTTGATCCGCCATCATTCCAGCGGCAGATTATCAAAAGCAGTGACGATTATCGGCATAATGGGCGCAGCGCTATTCTTTGGCGACTCAATGATCACACCGGCAATGTCAGTGATGAGTGCGGTAGAGGGCCTAGATTTGGTCTATCCGCAGGCGCGTTCGATAGTGGTGCCGATTTCAATCGTGATTTTGTTGGCGTTATTTAGTATCCAACGTTTTGGTACTGGAAAAGTGGGGCGTTTGTTTGGGCCAGTGATGCTGGCATGGTTCGTCCTACTTGCAATACTTGGGATCCCCTACATCGTGCAGTATCCAAGTGTGCTGCAGGCATTATTGCCAACCTATGCGCTTAGTTTTGCAATAGATAACCCATTCTTTGCATTTGCGGCACTTGGCGCATGTGTGCTTGTGATCACTGGAGCTGAAGCACTTTACGCAGATATGGGGCATTTTGGGCGTAAACCGATTTCGATGGCTTGGGCTTTGGTTGTGCTCCCGGCGCTTGTCCTGAATTATTTTGGGCAAGGTGCATTGCTCTTACACGATCAGGCTGCACTGGAATCACCATTCTTCTATCTGGTGCCGGATGTGCTGCGTATCCCCGTCGTGATCATTGCTACTTTAGCTACAGTTATCGCTTCACAAGCCGTGATTTCTGGTGCGTATTCGGTGACGGCGCAAGCCTTGAATCTCGGCTTCCTGCCGCGAATGCGCGTGCTGCATACTTCAAAAGAAGCCAGTGGGCAGATTTATATTCCAGCAATGAATCTGACGCTACTTGTTGGGGTCATGGTCTTGATTTTGCTCTTCCAAAGTTCAGACAATCTTGCGCACGCATATGGGCTTGCCGTTACGGCCACTGAAATCTTGACCACCACGCTATTCCTGATTTGTGCGCGAGTACTTTGGAAGTGGCCGCTTTATAAGATCGTTCCGTTGGGGATCGTTGTTGTCGGGCTGGAGCTGCTTTATTTCAGCGCGACTCTGCCAAAGATTCCGACCGGCGGCTGGTTACCGATTATGATTGCGACGGTTTTTATCGCGATCATGGCTGATTGGGTTTGGGGGCAACGGCGTGTGCGGCAAATCCGACAAGAGCTCGGAATTTCGATGAGCGCATTAGTTGCTAAATTGCGTACGGAAGATATTCGCCGTGTGCACGGACAAGCAATCTACCTGCATCAAAATCGCGGCATGGTGCCGTTGAGTTTGAAAGAAAATATTCGTTTTAATCAAAGCGTGCATGAACAAGTGCTTTTGCTGCGTGTAAATGTGCTGAATGTTCCGCATGTGCGCCATGCGGAACGAATTTCGGTGAAGCGAATTGGTGCCGAACAAGACGGGGTATTTGATGTGACTATCGATATTGGGTTCAATGACAATCCGAATATCCCGCATAATCTGCGCTTGTGTAGTAAGGATGCCGATCTCGGGTTTGTTTTCGATGAGAAACATGCACGATATTTTGTCTCGCTATTGGGGTATCGGCGTGCCGATCCGTCGTCATTGTGGCACAAAATCATTACGAAACTATTTGTGATTCTGAGTCGGAATGCTTCTTCGCGAGTCGAAACATTTGGTCTGCCACGGCACCACACGGTAGTTATCGGCGGTGTGATTCATCTGTAGATTCATTTATGCATCATGATGCTGAAATCTGAGATTTGGCTCCTGGATTAAAATCAAATCCGGGAGCCAAATCTCGCTTCTTGCAATATTGGAAACTTTCCTCTGCGGAGCAAATTTGCGATGTGTAAATGTGCTTTATCCGAGTTGTGCATCGCGCGCAATCGCGGCTCTTACGCCGTTAATGACGGCATTGGAAAAGCCAGCTTGTTCCATTTCGATCAGCCCTGCCACGGTAGTCCCTCCAGGCGAAGTGACGGTATCGATAAGTGCTTGCGGGCGGATCTCAGGAAGCGATGCAAATGCTAATTGCGCTGCTCCAGCAACTGCTTGGGCCGCGACTCTAACGGATTCAGCTTTCGTCATTCCGGCTGCGAGTGCAGCACGCGAAAGCGCATCGATATAGGCGAAGGTCCATGCAGGGGAGCAGCCAGCAATTGCGGAAAAAGCCGGGAAATCCTTTTCTGCGATTACACTCACGGCGCCTACTGCTGCGAAAACTTCCTGTATTTTTGCAAATTGCGCCGCAGTAACGAAATCATTCGCGCACAGCGCCGTCATTCCTTTGCCAATTGCACTGGCTACATTCGGCATTGCACGCACTATCGGCTGGTTCGCGGGAAGAGCTGCACTTAATTTTTCGAGCGAGATGCCGGCAGCTACGGAAACTATTACCGTGCCATTTTTTGCTGCGGCAGGCGCAATCTCACTGAGTATCTCGTGGACGAGATATGGTTTTACCCCGAGGATCACGATTCCAGCTTTTCCCAGTTCAGATACCAGTGCAGTGTTCGTAGCAGCACGCTGCACTCCAAGTTCAGCGCTGAGTGCGGTTGCGGCAGTATCATTTACACGCGTAAAGCGAATTTCTGCAGCAGTAGCAGCTTTAGCTGAAAGTACGCCACGTAAAATTGCGCTGCCCATGGCGCCTGCGCCGAGAAAACCTAACATGATGGAACCTTCCTAAAATAATTTGCGGTAGCCGCTTCGGTGTATTCGGATTTAACTGCGATTTTCAAACTGTTTCGGATGCAGTCCTAATAAGAAAACTTTAGCAAGCTAAATTTGGTGATCACATCGCTTAACAGTGCACGTGGCTTTGATGATCTTGGATATTTTTGAATATCGGGCAAATATTTGATGTAAAGCGGTGAATTTCACGCCAATCGGAATTGGATCCTCTTTTGTCAGATGGCAGCTTTGAGTTAAACTCGAAGGCGTTATAATCGAAAGTCAAAAGCTATGATCTGGCTATCACCAGGGAGCTTCCGGAAGAACGGCAGAAGTATTTCGCGAATAGTATCGCATCTCGCGCGGAGTGCTGCAGCTTATTAGAACCGGACGGTTCAGATTCGTCATCATCTGCAATGAGTGGTTTGGCAGTAAATATTTTGTCTTCCTGCCAGGCAATCGGGGTGGTACCGCGGTTCGCGTTTTGCATCGCATACGCAATCGTCCTCGTGTCCAGAGACGCTACGAGGAGAATCATGAGTGAACAAACTAAGTACCCCTTGCATCGTGACGGTGAAGTAGTCCAAAGCCCAAATTTGCCGGAACTTGAAAAAGACGTATTGCAATACTGGAAAGCTGATCAGACTTTCCAGGCATCAATCGATCAGCGCGAAGGCGATGAATTCGTATTTTATGACGGCCCACCGTTTGCAAACGGGCTTCCGCATTACGGGCATCTGCTTACCGGATATGTGAAAGATGTGGTTGGGCGTTATCAGACGATGAACGGCAAACGTGTGGAGCGTCGTTTTGGCTGGGATACGCATGGTTTGCCAGCCGAACTGGAAGCACAGCGCGAACTTGGAATTGATGATGTCAGCGAAATTACGCGCCCAGGTGGTGTCGGTATTGAAAAATTCAATGCTGCCTGCCGTTCTTCGGTGATGAAGTATGCCAATGAGTGGGAAGAATACGTGACCCGTCAGGCACGCTGGGTAGATTTTGAGAACGACTATAAGACCCTTGATTTGCCATATATGGAATCAGTGATGTGGGCATTCAAGACTTTGCATGAAAAGGGCTTGATTTACAAAGGATATCGCGTTCTCCCATACTGTTGGAATGATCAGACACCGCTTTCAAACCATGAATTGAAAATGGATGATGAGGTGTATCAAGACCGTCAGGATAACACCGTGACGGTTGCGATGCGGCTTGAAGAATCGATCCTGGGCGGGCAGCAAGGTGAGATGGTTTTGATCTGGACCACTACACCGTGGACTCTGCCGTCAAATCTTGCAGTAGCAGTCGGGCCGGAGATCGAATATGTGGCTGTGCAGGTGGCAGCTGATTTAGCAACTCCGCTTGCGGGGCAGATCGTGATTCTTGGCGCGGCACGCCTTGGCGCATACGCGAAAGAATTGGGTGAAGAACCACAGGTATTGCGCCGTTTTCAGGGCAGTGAACTGGTCGGGAAACGCTATTATCCAATTTTCGATTATTTTGATACACCGCAAATGCGTGCTGCAGATGGGGAAATCGGGCCGCATGCGTGGGAGATCATTGGCGGCGATTACGTGACCGTTGATGACGGTACTGGTCTGGTGCATATCGCGCCAGCTTTTGGTGAAGACGATATGCTCGTAGCGCAGGAAGCAGGAATTGGCACTGTTGTGCCAGTAGATGATGCGGGTGCTTTGACTGATGCTGTCAGTGACTATGCGGGCATGAATATTTTTGCGGCAAACAAGCCGATCATCACGGATCTGCGTGACGGCACTGGCCCAATGGCACGAATTGCTCCGGAAAAGCGGGCAGTGCTCGTACAACAAAAGAGTTATGTACATTCTTATCCGCACTGCTGGCGTTGCCGGAAGCCGCTGATGTACAAGGCGGTATCTTCATGGTTCGTGAAAGTGACGGCTTTCCGCGATCGGATGGTGGAACTGAATCAGCAGATTACCTGGCAACCGGAGCATATCAAAGACGGTATCTTTGGCAACTGGCTGGCAGGAGCTCGCGACTGGTCAATTTCGCGCAACCGTTTCTGGGGGGCGCCGATTCCGGTCTGGATGAGTGATGATCCAAGGTATCCACGTGTGGATGTGTATGGTTCGATTGCTGAGCTGGAAGCGGATTTTGGGGTGCAGGTAACGGATCTGCACCGGCCTTTCATTGATACGCTCACGCGGCCTAATCCGGATGATCCAACAGGGAAGTCGAAGATGGTGCGGGTGCCGGAAGTGCTTGATTGCTGGTTTGAATCCGGTTCAATGCCGTACGCCCAAGTGCATTATCCATTTGAAAATCGGCAATGGTTTGAATCGCATTATCCTGGCGATTTTATCGTCGAATATATTGGGCAAACGCGCGGCTGGTTCTACACGATGCACGTACTTGCCACAGCACTTTTTGACCGTCCAGCATTTACCTCATGTATTTCGCATGGAATTGTGCTGGGTAATGACGGTCGGAAGGCATCAAAATCATTGCGGAACTATCCAGATCCGATGGAAATGTACGATCAGTACGGTGCGGATGCGGTGCGCTGGATGTTGATGAGTTCACCAGTATTGCGCGGCGGAAACCTGGTTGTAGCTGAGGAAAGTATCCGCGAAGCGGTACGGCACGTGATCCTTCCTGTCTGGAATACGTATTATTTCTTCGGGCTTTATGCAGGTACCGTAAATGCCGGAGCCGGATATCAAGCGAAAATACTTGATTTGCAAGATCCAGCAGTGCTTGCAGAGCTAGACGTGATGGATCACTATTTGCTTGCGCGTACAAAGAAGCTCAGTGATGATGTGCGTGCAGCTTTCGATGCGCTGGATATCCCGGCTGCAGCGAATGCGATTCGCGAATATCTTGATCTGCTCACGAACTGGTATGTACGCACCTCACGTGACCGTTTCTGGAGCGAAGATTTGCGTGCATTCGATACGCTTTACACTGCTCTTGAAACGCTCACTCGCGTGATCGCGCCACTCGCCCCACTTGTCGCAGAAGAAGTCTGGCGCGGGCTGACGGGCGGGCGTTCAGTACATCTCCAAGATTGGCCATGCCTTCCTGAACTTCCAGGTGCGGCAGAGCTTGTTTCGGTAATGGATGAAGTACGGGAAGTAGTTTCCAATGCGCATGCTCTGCGCAAAGCGCATAAACTGCGTGTACGCCAGCCGCTCACTAAACTCACTGTCGTCACAGATCTGGATCTCACGCCTTTTGCCCGGCTAGTTGCCGCAGAAGTGAATGTGAAGCAGGTAGAAGTACTCCAAGCTGCAGAATCTGGTTTGGCAGTGAGCCGGGAACTTAGTGTACTGCCGCGTGAACTCGATCCAGGCGTGAGGAGGTACACTTCAGCTTTGTTCCAGGCGGCAAAGAATGGAGCATGGGAAGAAACCGCAGACGGCGTGCTGATGCACACAGATCCGCAAATCAAGCTTGCGCCGGGGCAATATGAGCTCTCAACTTCGGTGACGGCAGCTGCAGGTTCAGTAGCTGCAGTGCTTCCATCAGGCTCATTCGTGGTGCTTGATACAGTGCTCACTGCGGAATTGGAAGCTGAAGGGATCGCACGTGATGTGATTCGCCAAATCCAGGATCAGCGGAAAGCTGATGGCTTGCATGTGGCTGATCGGATCACACTGACTTTACGGGTGCCAGATAAGATGCTTGCAGCAGTTACCGCAAATCTGGAAATGATTCAAACTGAAACACTTTCCGTGGCAGCTGATGTGACTGGGGGAGCTGCGGAAGTAGTGGTATCGGTGCAGGTAGCTAATGGTTGAGAAAACGAACAAACAGATGGAAGAACTTACGCCAGCAGAGCAACTGGAAGCTTTAGATGAAGCAGCGCTCGCGGCGCTGCTTTCGTCAGGATTGATCGTCGGGCCTGATCCGGAGATTCTCACTGAAGTTAAAGCTGCACCGGATCCGAGTGTAGAGCTGGCAAATGACGTAGCGCTGGGAGCTCAGGTGGATGAGATTTATCGCGAGATTATTTCTCGTGCACCTGAGCACAAGGTGCAGCCGTCTTTGGAACGGGTAAAAGAGTGCCTTGATTTACTTGGAAATCCGCAAGATACTTACCGTGCAATTCATCTCACTGGCACGAATGGGAAAACTTCGACGGCACGGATGATCGAAGCGCTGCTGCGCGAGCGTGGTTTACGTACCGGACGGTTCACTTCTCCGCATTTGAATTCGGTGCGTGAGCGGATCACGATCAACGGTCGAGCAATCAGTGCCGCTGATTTTATTGATACCTGGGAGGATGTACGGCCGGTAATTGAGCTGGTGGATGCACGTTCGCAGGCAAAAGGTGGGCCGAAGCTGTCATTCTTTGAAGTTTTTACGGTAATGGCTTATTCGGCTTTCGCAATGGCGCCGATTGATGTTGCTGTCGTGGAAGTTGGAATGGGCGGTCGTTGGGATGCGACGAATGTGATCGATGCGGATGTGGCTGTGATTTTGCCGGTTGCGCTTGATCATCAGCAATGGTTGGGAACTACGGTTGAAGAAATTGCACAGGAAAAACTGGGCATCTTAAAACCCGGAAAAATTCTGGTGACGGCAGCTCAAGAACCGCAAGTGGCTGAACTGATTGCGGCTGATACGCAGCAGAAATATGCACAGTTGATTGCCGCAGGCGGTGATTTTCAGGTACTTTCCCGTGAACGTGCTGTTGGTGGGCAAATGATTTCATTGCGTACACCGGCGGCAATTTATGAAGATATTCCGTTAGCGATGTTTGGAGCTTATCAGGCTGAAAATGCGGCTGTGGCGTTAAGCGCGGTGGAAGCGTTTTTCGGTGGCGGAGCTTTGCCGGGTGAAGTGGTAGAACTGGCGCTAATGAGCACAAAATCGCCAGGACGGATGGAAGTGGTAAAAGGTTCGCCAGTAATTATTGTGGATGCATCGCATAATCCTGCTGGTGCGAAGGTGACGATGCAAACCCTGGAAGAAAATTTTCCTGGTCCGCGTGTGGCAGTATATTCTGCGATGGCAGATAAAGATACGGAAAGTATGCTCGTGGAAATCGAACCGTACTTTGCCGCAATTGTGCTCACCCAAATGCGTGGCGAGCGGGCAGCAAATATTGCTGATTTAGCGCTGTTGGCACGGGAAGTTTTTGGGGAAGAACGAGTGCATCTTGCGCCAGAGCTGGGTGATGCGATCACTACCGCAGCTGATTTAGCGGAAACGGCAGATCCGGATGCGATTGCTCCAGCATCGGTAGTGATCTTGGGTTCGATCCAGCTTGCCGGTGCAGCACGCGAATTACTGGGTGCAAAGCAGCTCGATCAAGCCTGATTTTGCTTGGCGCTTCATAATTTACAGATGATTGATGACGGTATCTTCAGGTGCCGTCATCAATCATCTGCACAGTTTTCGCGCGGGCGATTTTTGCCGCAGATTTTTCGTATTTCATGTATCTCGGTAGATCTACAGTATTTGTAGCTAGCTGGCGCAAATTTGGTGTGCCAATGCGTGGAATAAGTGTGAACTAAGTTTCAAATCATGGCAGAATATGGCACAAGGATTTATTCAGCTCAGCTGACGCAAGTACGATTCATGAATTACATAGTTTATGTAGAATACGTGATTTCGCTATTGCAGCTGATTTAATGTGCGGTTGAGCGGCGGCTGAATCGATCTTGTGGGCAGCTTTTTACAAGCGCCGATCAAAATACGATCGAATTGCGCAAAACGCAGTGGTAACCAGGGATAGGAGTGAAATGGCACAGATCAGCAGTATCGCAAAGAAGGTTGTGAATGCCGCCGCCGGTGCTGGCACTCGGCTTGATCCGTGGTTTGGTTCTTACGCAGATCGTGCTTTAGGCATGAAACAATCTGAGACGCGTTCACTTTTTGCTGTCGCAAATCGCCCGGAAGTGGTTTCGCTTGCTGGTGGGATGCCAAATATTACTGGGCTACCTTTAGAATTTTTGGCTGATCTTTCAGCACGTTTGATTCGTGAGCGGGGCCCGCAAGTGCTGCAATATGGCAGTGGGCAAGGTGAAGAAGAACTTCGTGAAATGATTTTGGAAGTCATGCGTGTGGAAGGGATCCGTGCGCATGTAGACGACATCACCATTACCACTGGCTCGCAGCAGGCGCTTGATATTGTGACGCAAATTCTGCTTAATCCAGGGGAAACAATCGTGGCAGAGGCTCCTTCGTATGTGGGTGCCTTGGGGGTATTTCGCGCATATCAGGCCAATGTGGTGCATGTGCCGATGGATGCGGACGGCTTGATTCCGCAAGCTCTTGATCAGACGCTTGAGAAGCTGGCAAAAGAAGGTAAACCAGTAAAATTTTTATATACTGTGCCGAATTTCCATAATCCTGGCGGCGTATGTCTGAGTTTGGAACGCCGTCCGCAAATCGTGGAGATTTGTAAGCGTCATCATGTTTTGATTTTGGAAGATAACCCGTATGGAATGCTTGGTTTTGCCGGGCAAACAATGCCGCCGCTGCAAACCTGGAATCCAGATGGTGTGATTTATCTTGGTTCTTTTTCAAAGACTTTTGCGCCAGGTTATCGGGTTGGGTGGGCGCTTGCACCACATGCAGTAACACAGCGTCTGGTGTTAGCCAATGAAAATGCATGCTTATGCCCGACGAAGATGGGGCAGATTTCAATTTCGCAATATTTGCGGAATTTTGATTGGATGGGGCTGATTGGTGAGTATCGGCAGATGTATCGTCAGCGCCGTGATGCAATGAATGCTGCTTTGGAGAAGTATCTGCCGATGTGTAGCTGGAACGTGCCCGAGGGTGGATTTTATACCTGGGTGGAGTTGCCGAAAGGTTTGGATGCGAAGGCAATGTTGCCGCGTGCTACTACAAATTTGGTGGCTTATGTATCAGGTACGGCTTTCTTTGCGGACGGGCAAGGGCATGATCATCTGCGGTTATCGTTTTGCTATCCGCCTCCGGAGCGGATCACGGAAGGGGTCCGCCGGCTGGCAGGCGTGGTTGAGTCTGAACTGGAATTGGTCGAAATGTTTGGGACGGCTCCAGTGCATCAAAGCACCGGAGTGGAAGTGCCGCGCGCGAATCAAATTTAAGCCGATATTTACATATAGTTTGCAAAGGAAGAATAATGGAACGTCCTTTAACGGTAGCTGTGATTGCAGGTGGTTTAACGCATGAACGTGAGATTTCATTGATTTCTGGGCGGCGGATCGCTGGTGCTTTAATGAATAGTGGGATCCAGGCGAAGGTGCTGGATTTAGATTCTCAGCTTTTACAACGATTAAAAGCTTTGGAACCAGATATTTGCTGGCCGACGGTGCATGGTGCTTCAGGTGAAGATGGCTCTCTGCAGGATTTGCTTGATTTGGCTGGTGATCCGTTTGTGGGTACGGGCGCCGACGGGTGCAGGGTTGCTTATGATAAATCCGTCGCTGCCGCTGCGCTGAGTGAGGCGGGGGTGGCTGTGCCGGATTCGATTGCGATTCCGCAGAGTTTGTTCCGCGAAGTTGGGGTGAATGCAATTCTTGATTTGTTTGAATCACGTTTTGGGTTCCCGCTGGTAGTGAAACCTACTCGTGCCGGATCTTCAATGGGTTTGACGATTGTTGAATCGCGGGCGCAATTGCCGGGGGCGATGGTTGATTGTTTTGCTTATGGTGAGGTTGCGCTGGTGCAGCAGTTTATTGCAGGGCGTGAGTTCGGGGTTGCCGTTGCAGATTTCGGGCAAGGCGCGCAGGCACTTCCGCCTGTGGAGATTCGCGCTGCTGGAATTTATGATTACGATGCCCGCTACAATCCGGGGCGGGTGGAGTATTTTGTTGCCGAAGATTTGGCTGTAGCTGGTGTGGCAGAAGTGGCAAGTTTGGCGCAGGAAGTACATCGTGTGCTGAAGCTGCGGCATTTATCGCGGACGGATGTGATTCTTGACGCCAGTGGTAAGGCCTGGTTTATTGATGTGAATACTGCTCCGGGGATGACCGAAACTTCAATCTTCCCGCTTGCTGCTGGTGCTTATGCGCAAACGCATGGGATTGCGCCGGATCAGGTGTATTTGGAGATTTTGAAAGCAGCTGCGCTCGGGGAGTAGCACAGATTAGCGGAATCTTGGAGTATTAATTTTAAGCGCGGAAATCTGGTGATTTACCTGTACAAGTTCTGCTGCAAGCTCAGCTTTGCTTTTCTTATTCCAAAACATTAGATTCTGCGTTACCGTTTCTATTTAACTCACTTTTGTCTGGAGATTCTTTCCGATACTGTTCTGTAAAATAGAGCCCAATAACTCCAATTGCGCAGCAAACTCCGCCAATTTCTTTAGTTTCGATCCTTTGGTTCGGCTCTAGCCAGAATCCAGCTATTAAAAATCCCAGACCGATAATCCCAATCATAAAGAGGAAGAATCTAATCACGGAAATAGTTTTCTTTTGGAATCTCATCTCAAAAATCCAATAACTTGCTAGGTTTGCTATTTACGCAAAAAGGAAATGAAACTAATTAACCTTCGTAATTTATTTTCATAATGCATCCTAAATATTGGATTATTTTCATGAAATTGATTTTTCCCAATATTTTTCTCTTTGCAGTAACGGTGGAGAAATGTTTGCTCTTGAACCATCTGGAAAAGGCAGATACCTAGATCTTGAAACTCTTCGGTATCATTAAACACATGAGTGAAAAGACATTGATTCTGATTAAACCCGACGGTGTAAAGCGCGGTCTTGTCGGTGAAATTTTGCGCCGGATTGAAGCAAAAGGATACGAAATTGTAGAACTAAAAATGCTGCAGGCAACTGATGCACTGCTTGCGGCGCATTATGCAGAACACGTCGAGAAACCGTTCTATCCAGAAATGGCTGAATATATGCAATCTGGTGCAATCGTGGCGGCAATTATTGCAGGTACTCGTGTAGTTGCAGGAGTGCGTGCTTTGGCTGGAGCTACAGATCCAACCACTGCCGCACCAGGCACGATTCGTGGTGATTTTGCACGGGCATGGGATCAGGGCGCAATTCAAAATTTGATTCATTCATCTGATTCTGCGCAGTCAGCAGAGCGCGAGATCGCGATTTGGTTTAACAGATAATGCTCGCTAAGCGGGAATCAGCAATTTCGTGATGGGATTGGGAGCAGATCGGCAGTGCATCTAAAATCATTGATCTTGCGCGGCTTTAAGTCATTTGCAAGCACCACTGCGCTCAATTTCGAGCCAGGCATCAACTGTGTGGTTGGTCCGAACGGATCTGGTAAATCCAATGTAGTTGATGCACTCACCTGGGTCATGGGCGAGCAGGGTGCGAAAAATTTGCGTGGCGGGCAAATGTCTGATGTGATCTTCGCTGGTACCGCAAAACGCCCTGCTCTCGGGCGTGCTGAAGTTTCCTTAACAATTGACAACACTGACGGCGTGCTCCCAATCGACTATTCAGAAGTGACGATCACCCGTACCTTGTTTCGCTCAGGCGGTTCAGAATATGCAATCAACGGCACTTCCTGCCGGCTCCTCGATATTCAAGAGTTGCTTTCTGATACCGGCATGGGGAAAGAAATGCATGTCATTATCGGGCAAGGCAAACTCGACGAAGTACTCACAGCTACTCCCGAAGAACGCCGCTACTTTATTGAAGAAGCTGCCGGAGTGCTAAAACACCGCCGTCGGAAAGAAAAAGCCTTACGCAAACTGGAATCGATGCAAGGCAATTTAACTCGGATCGAAGATTTAGCAGGAGAATTGCGGCGCCAACTTGGGCCGCTTGCCCGGCAAGCCGCCACAGCACGGCGCGCTCAAGTGATTCAACGTGAAGTGTTTGATGCACGGGCGCGGCTTTTAGCTGACGATTTAGCGCAAGCACAAGCCCGACTTTCGGCACAATCCATTGACGATCATGCTTTTGATACACAGCGTGAAGAGCTCGTGAAAAAACTTGCTGCAGCTGCAAACGAAGTTCAAATATTAGAGTCGGAAGTAGCTGCTGCTTCGCCAAAAATCGCCCTGCTAACTGAGCAATGGCAACGCCTCACATCGCTCGTAGAAAGATTTCGGGCACTAGTCCAGCTGGCAGATGAAAGAGAACATTCCTTACGGCAGGTAGGGCCAAATATTCACCGCGGTGAGAGCCCGCAGCAGATCAGCGAACGTGCTGCGGCTGCGTTTGCGCAAGAGGAAGAATATGCAAAAGCGCAAGAAGCGGCACAAGATCTACTTTCAGACTCGGTAGCTGCACGTGAGAAAGCTGAAGCTGTCGAACGTGATATTGACCGACAGCTAGCTTCTCTTTCACGCAGGCTTGCTGACCGGCGCGAATCTGCTGCTCGGCTGGGAGGAAAAATTTCCACCGTCCGCTCTAAAATAGAGTCACTCACAGCCGAATCTGCCCGTGTAAAGGCAGCATCCGAAACTGCACGGCACAGAGCAGTACAATCCGCTGAACAGGTGGCAAAGCTTGAGCAAGATATTGTCGCTCAAACTGACGGCGATGATACTCTCGCAATTTCGCAAGAAGAAGCATCGCGTGAATTGAGCGAAGTAAAAGCTGCACTGGCCGCTGCCCGTGAGCTTGCCGTTACCGCAGCTACCAATGCCGCGAAATGGCAGGCAAAAGCCCAGACCCTTGAGCTTTCTTTAGCGCCGGAAGATGCTACTGCCTGGGTATTTGATGAATATCGTCTTGGAGTGCAAGGGCTGGTGCGTGATCAATTGCAGATTCGATCTGGCTGGGAAGCTGCAGTTGAAGCAGGCTTGTACGGAGTAGCTACCGGGGCCGTCATGGATTCGATCGATAGTGCAATTGATGCTCTGCGTGGCGCTCGCGAGGCTCAGTCAGGGCATCTCGAATTGTTGATTTCCGGTGCTGCAGGCGGTGTAGAAAAAGCTGAATCAGTATCGGATCCGCAGCAAGATCAGCAAATTAAGCAAGCCAGGCAAGCGCTCAGAGAAAGCAATTTTGATGAAACGGAAGCAATTCTTGGAATTGATGCATTGAGCGTAAACACGCGCACAAATATTCTTGCACGTGAGATTTTGGAGCACACGATTCTTGCTGCTGATTTGAGTGTCGCACGCAAGCTGCTCGCTGCCGGAGCGCTGCGAGTTGTGACACTAGCAGGAGATGTGCTTACACCACAGCATATTTCAGGTGGGGCAGTGCAAACCGGGGCAGTGCTTGCGCGGCAAGCAATGTATGCAGATGCGCGTGCGCAGGAAGAATCTGCGGCTGCTGAAAAAACAGCTGCCGATCAGGCCGTGATCCAGGCGGAAGCAAAACTTGCACTTGCACAAGCAGAATTTGATCAGATTTCGCTGCAGCTAAACGCGCGTGATTCTTCCCTTGCAGCCGTCAGTGCGCAGCTGGGAGTTTTGCGGCAAAGCGTCCAGTCTGCAGAAGACGAAGTGGCACGAAATGAGGCACGGCAAGCAAAAATCCAGCAAGAAATAAGTCTCGCGCAAAACGAATTAGCGCAGCTTAACGCGCAGCAAATAGCATTGGATGAAGAACCTGAAGAAAACGAATCACGGCTTGCAGAACTCACTAGAGAACGTGAAAGTGCGCATCAAAATACAGTGCAAGCACGTACTGACGAAACCCAGGCACGCCTAGTATTACGCACGAAAGAAGAACGGCTGCGGGCAGTAGCTGGGAAAGGTGCAGCACTCGAAAACCAGGCCCATGCGGTAGCGGCACGGATTGCACAGGAAGAACGGCAAGCTACACGTCGTCTCGAATTGGCAGATCATGCAGCGCGAATCAGTGGGACTTCCCGCCTTGCATTAAGCCGTACGCAAGAGCTGCTTACCGCGGTCACAAGTGAACGGCAGGATGCCGAAGCTGAGCGCAGCGCGCAGGATACGAGTCTTCACACAGCACGGAAAATCCTCCAAGATTTGCAGACTGAACAGCGCACCTTAGATGATCTTGCGCATCGTCGTGAACTTGCTTTGGCACAATTACGATCCAAATACGAACAGCTTGCTGCGAAAGCGATCGACGATTTGGGGCTGCCTGCGCAGACCTTGATTGATGAATACGGTCCGCATTTGCTGATCGAAGTTGATATTCAAACTAATACGGTACAGCCGCTATCTGCAACAGCGGAAGATCAGGCGCAAACGGAAAATAGTGAAACGCCCAGCGGCGTGAAGCAAATTCCATTTGTGCGCGCAGAGCAGGAAAAACGGCTTGCCCGCGCAGAGCGTGATCTTTCCCGTCTGGGAAAAATCAATCCGCTTGCTTTGGAAGAACACGCGGCTTTAGAAGAGCGGCAACGTTATCTTACAGAACAGTTACAGGATTTACGGAAATCGCGTGAAGATTTGCTGAAAATTGTACGTGATATTGATAAACGCGTGAATGAAGTGATGCAAGCAGCTTTTGTTGATGTATCGCGTGAATTTACCGGTACTTTTACCAGACTCTTTCCGGGTGGTGAAGGCAAGCTGATCCTCACTGACCCAGATTCTCCGCTTACTACAGGGATCGAGATTGAAGCCCGTCCGCCAGGGAAACGGGTAAAACGGCTGTCATTGCTTTCCGGTGGGGAACGTTCGTTGACGGCAATCGCGTTCCTTGTCTCGATTTTCAAGGCGCGCCCGTCGCCTTTCTATGTAATGGATGAGGTGGAAGCTGCGCTGGATGATGTAAATCTTTCACGATTGATTGAAATTTTCAAAGAGCTGCAAGACAATTCGCAACTATTGGTGATCACACACCAAAAACGCACAATGGAAATTGCTGATGCGCTTTATGGAGTAGCAATGAAGGAGCAGGGGGTCACATCAGTGATTTCGCAGCGGTTGCAAGAATTAGTGGATCAAAAGTGAAATATTGGCGCGGATCGGAATAAGAAGGACGTTGCGATGTGCGCAATCTCGCGGATAAATGCAATACAGGAAAGAATGGATCAGGGATAATTAAAGCATGGAATTCGTAATTATTTCTTTGATTGTGGTGTTGGTGGTGGGTGCCTCGGCGCTTTATCTGGTGCGTCGCAATAGCACAGGGCAGACTGACGAATTTATCGGCCAAACGATTTTGGCATGGCGCAATAAAGAATTACGTAATGACGATTTTGAAGTACAAGTTTCACATGGTTCGGTAGCTGATCTCTTCGATACGTTTGAAAAAGATGAGATTTCTACTGATATTGCCGTCGAAAAAATATCAGTCGCAGTGCAAGGAGTAGCTGCTTACGCGCCGAAACTTGGGGGAAAGAAAGATCTGGCTGAAAAAATCCCTGAAATCGGTACAGATCATGCCGAAACGGTAACTGCGGAAGTGAGTGAAGATCCGCGTAATTCGCGTGATGAATCTGTTGAAACCGACGATGAATTACCCGAAACGGAAGAAAAACTCCCCAACTGAGCTGAGGCGTTTCCATTTCTTCTTACAGTGCCGATAAAATGGAGATAACTATATTCAAATTCAAGTCTTTCAAAGGATCGGCACGTGCAATTTATTCAAGAAAATTTGCTCGCACTAGTTATTGCTCTGCTTGTAGTACTTGTTGGCAGTGGCGTGGTAATAGCAGTTTGGCAGCAGAAAAATAAATCTCGCAATGAACTTCCTGCAAGCACACAGAAGCGTGCACAGCTCGAAGCGCAGGAAATCGCAGATGCACAAATTATTGAAGACGTGCCGTTAGCGGACGAACCAGGAGCTGAGAAAGGTGGAGCAGCACAAGATACTACTGCTCTGCAAAGTATTGCAGCACAATATGAAGTTCCTGAATCTGTACCATCTAGGATGCAGCGTTTGCGGGCAAGACTTGCCAAAGGTGGCGGGCTTGGGCAGTCGATCCTGGCGATTCTTTCGCGTACAGAGCTGTCCGCACAAGATTGGGAAGAGATCGAAGAAACTCTCCTGATGGCTGATGTCGGCATGGATGCTACTACTGAAATCCTGGAAAACCTGCAGCGGGAAGTGAAAGTAAAAGGTAGTGCAGATGCTGCTACCGTCAAGCAATTATTGCATGCTGAACTATTGCGCGCAGTGCAAGTTGATGCATCACGTGAGCTTGATTTGGCTCCGCGCGATCTCGTCGATGGGCAGAAACTCCCAGCTCCGATCTTAATGGTTGGGGTGAATGGTACTGGAAAAACTACTACTACCGGCAAACTTGCGCGATTGCTCGTGGCTGAAGAAAAACAGATTGTGCTGGGTGCAGCAGATACATTCCGTGCGGCAGCAGCCGATCAGCTGCAAACTTGGGGCGAACGTGTAGGCGTGCAGGTAGTACGCGCAAATCGGGAAGGCGCAGATCCTGCTTCTGTGGCATTTGAAGCAGTAAAGACGGCTTGCGATGTGCAGGCAGATGTGGTGATCGTGGATACTGCTGGGCGCTTACAAAATAAGGCCGGATTGATGGATGAGCTTGGCAAAATCAAGCGTGTGATGGAAAAGCAAGTTCCGGTGCGTGAAGTGTTGCTTGTGCTTGACGCAACTACAGGGCAAAACGGTCTGCAGCAAGCAAAAATTTTTGCTGAAGTTGCAAATATTACCGGAATTGTGCTGTCGAAGCTTGATGGAACTGCGAAAGGCGGCATCGTGATCTCTGTACAGCGCACGCTTGGCGTACCAGTGAAATTTATTGGTTTGGGTGAAGGCGCGGATGATCTTGCTCCATTCGATCCAGAAAATTTCGTTGATTCTCTGCTTGCCTGATTTACTTTTCCGGCGATGCATGAGTTTACAGATACCAGCGGGAGACAAATCTTGAAATAAATTCACAACCGTGCCCCCCCCCCCCCAAAAAAACTCAGGCAAGCGCCTCTGATAATCCCTCAATTCGTCACAAAATAAGCAATACCAAGGAAAATAGATGTTCAACTCACTTTCAGATCGAATTACAAACTCACTGCGAAATTTGCGGAAGCAAGGCCGGCTCAGTGAAGCAGATGTCGAAGCAGTCATTTCTGATATTCGGCGCGCTTTACTTGATGCAGATGTCGCGCTTCCAGTGGTTCGTTCCTTCACTGCGGCAGTGCGGGAAAAAGCTGTTGGGGCACTGGTGTCGAAAGCATTGAATCCGGCACAACAGGTTGTGAAAATCGTTAATGAAGAGCTGATCGAAGTACTTGGCGGAGAAACTCGTGAGCTGAATTGGGCGCAGCACGGTCCGACGGTAATTATGCTTGCTGGTCTGCAAGGTGCGGGTAAAACCACGCTTGCTGGAAAGCTGGGCAGATGGCTGCGTACACAAAATAAACAAACTTTGCTGGTAGCTTCCGATTTGCAGCGTCCGAATGCGGTAAATCAATTGCAAGTAGTAGGGGCGCAGGCTGGCGTAGAAGTCTGGGCGCCGCAGCCGGGTAACGGAATCGGTGATCCAGTGGAAGTGGCTCGCAGCGGTGTGGCTTACGCGCGGGAAAATGGGTTTCACGTGGTTGTGGTCGATACCGCTGGCCGGCTCGGTATCGACGAAGAAATGATGCAGCAGGCACGGGATATTCGCGATGCAGTAAATCCAGCTGAAATCTTGTTTGTACTTGATGCAATGGTCGGGCAAGATGCCGTCAATACTTCGATTGCTTTCCGTGACGGTGTTGGCTTTACCGGCGTAGTACTATCGAAGCTGGATGGTGATGCGCGCGGTGGTGCAGCGCTTTCGGTCCGCGGTGTTACCGGGCAGCCGGTACTTTTCGCATCTACTGGTGAAAAACTTGATGCTTTTGAACGTTTCCACGCTGACCGGATGGCTTCCCGAATCCTCGATATGGGTGATTTACTCACACTGATTGAGCAGGCTGAGCGCACATGGGACGCGAATGAAGCCGAAGATCTCGCTGCAAAAATGGCGAAAGGTACATTCACTCTTGATGATTTCCTAGAGCAACTTGAGCAGATGCGCAAGATGGGCTCAATGAAGAAAATTATGGGAATGCTTCCAGGCATGAATCAATACCGGGAAGCACTCGATAATTTTGATGAACGCGAAATTGACCGTCAGGTGGCGATCGTGCGTTCGATGACGAAAGCTGAACGCACTGATCCTGCGATTCTCGACGGTTCGCGCCGGCGGCGAATCGCAAAAGGTTCGGGTACGAGTGTTCCGGAAGTTAATTCCCTGATGGATCGCTTCCTTGCCGCGAAGAAGATGATGCAGCAGGTTTCGCGCGGCGGGATGCCGAATATTCCAGGAATGCCGAATATTCCCGGGATGCCGGGGATGGGCGGCGGATATACGAAGAAGCAAAAGAAAAAAGCGAATAAGCGTATTTCCGGAGGTAAAAAAGGGCGTTCTGGAAATCCGGCGAAGCGCCGGCAGCAAGAACTTGCTGCCCAGCGGGAAGCTGCGCAAGGCGGTGCTGCGAAATCTGGAAGTGCTTTCGGCAGATTACCGGCAGGCAGCCCGAGTAGTGCCCAAGATGTGGATTTGGATGCGTTGAAACAGTTCCTGCGCTGAAAAATAGTGCGGAGCGCACTGGATTTTCGAGCAGGATTCAGGGAGCGGGATGCAGCAAACTATTTAGCGCTGGAGACGGGGGTATAGATGACGATTTATCATCTCAGCGGCGAACTTCGCGGTACAGCTCTGCGGGAAGCATGGATTGCGGCAGGTGTGCTGCACCATGAAAACCCGCTTGGGAGCGGCAGCAAAAAATTCAGCGATATCGGCGCTGACGGCACAATTGCTGGCATAGCTGTTAATCTGCCTGAATCCGTCGTCGAAATAAATGGTTTTATCTATCCGGGGCTGCTTGATACACATACGCATATTGGCATGAATCATGGGGCAGCAGCGCCAAGTGATGCGCAGATGCGGCAACGGCTGGAAATTTGCGCAAAACATGGCGTAACTGCAATTCGTGATTCGGGCGGGCAGCGTAATCCGAATGAGGTTGCGTGTATCGGCTTGCCGAAAGTGATTCACTGCGGGCAGCATATTGCACGGCGGAAACGTTATACCAGATATTTAGCGGTAGAAGTGGAACCGGGTGATCTGCTTGCGGAAGTTGAAGTGCAGGCAGCGAAATCGGATGGGTGGATTAAAATTATCGGTGATTGGATTGACCGTGAACGAGGTGATCTAACGCCGCTTTGGGAAGCCGATTTACTGCAAGCAGCTGTGGAGCGTGCCCATGAGTTGGGCGTAAAAGTCACGGTCCATACTTTTGCTGCCGAGACGGTTCCAATGATTTTAGCTGCTGGTGTGGATGGAATCGAGCATGGCACCGGTATGAGTTTTGCGGAAATTGAAATGGCGCGTGAGGCAGGAATCGTCTTAACTCCGACGGTAAATCAAATTTCACGTTTCCCGGAGTTTGCTGCGGCTGGGCACAGATTTCCGGTCTATCAAAAGCGGATGCTTGGGATGGATCTTCAGCG
The DNA here is from genome assembly GCF_031456295.1 of Arcanobacterium hippocoleae. NCBI lineage: Bacteria > Bacillati > Actinomycetota > Actinomycetes > Actinomycetales > Actinomycetaceae > Arcanobacterium > Arcanobacterium hippocoleae. Next base: position 753,462 of record NZ_JAVDUJ010000001.1, on the reverse strand, counting down.
GAGTGAACATCTGCAGATGTTTGTGGATGCGGGAATTGATTTGCTGATGGGGTCGGATACGGCAGAAGATGTGGCAGAGCGCGGGCTGTGGGTGGAATTAGAAACTGCCGTGGCGAATGGGATGCCAGCTGATACGGTGATGGCTGCAGCTTCGTGGCGCGGGCGTGAGCTCTTAGGTTTTGATACGTGGGGTGCAGGTGCCCCAGCTGACTTTGTAGTTTATGAAACTGACCCAGAGCAGGATATCACTGTTGTTTCTCGCCCGAAACACGTATTTATCGACGGGATTGAAATATTCTGAAAAATTTTACACGCATCCTGCAGCCGCGCTAAACGCAACGAAATTCTGAATGCTTCAGATAATCGATTTTTTATTGACTAAAACTAGTAATTGCATTGAAATAACAACAAATCTTGGATTAAGTTATCAACATTTGTCTATGTTGTGATGCGCATAAAGAGATTGCAGGAGAATGTCAATAAGTCTTGAGCCTTAGATCTATGACGCGATAAGCTACGCGCCATTTGGATTGCGCGTAATGCTGGGGTGTTGCTTACTCCGACGGTGAATCGAATTTCGCGTTTTTCTGAATTTGCGGTAGCTGATGGGAAGTTTCCAAGATAACGCCAGCAGATGGCGGTAATGGATGCAAGACGTAATGCGTATGAGATTTATTCAGGAGTGGCATCACATTTGCGTCGGTGGTTTGATTGCATCATTTGCGCGCATCAGCGGAACATACCCGCAGGGGATATCTTCATATGATGCCGGATCGCTGATTGGCTCGATATGGATTGCAACTTCGCAGTTCTCAAGAGCATTTTGGATCTCAGCTTCGATTTGCATCGCCAAATCATGGCCAGCCTTTACCGTCCAATCATCGGGTACCTGCATATCAAGATTTACGTAGCGGGCTCTGCCGGATACGCGGGTTTGCAACCCGTGGAATGTGATTACTCCGTCTTTTTGGAAAGTGTGCAGGATCTCGATAATGGTCGTGTTTTCTGTGGATGGGAGAGTAACGTCTAGTAAGCCAGCCAGGGCGGTGCGGATCAGCCCGATTCCAATATAGATAATGTTGAGTGCAACAGCGATGGCAAAGATCGGATCGAGAATTTGTTGACCAGTAAGCCAGATGAGCAGTACCCCAATGAGCACTCCAGCCGTCGTGATCACGTCAGTGAGCAGATGCTTGCCGTCTGCCGTTAATGCTGGTGAAGAATATTTTTGACCGCTGCGAATCAGGTAGATCCCGACGATCAGATTTACTCCTGCGGAAATTGCTGAGATGAGCAGGCCGATGCCGAAATTATTGAGCGTGACAGGATGGAGGATTCGCTCGATTGCAGAAAAGAGGATCAGCGCGGCAGCGCCGAAAATCATTGCGCCCTCGACGGCTGCCGAAAAATATTCGGCTTTTGAACGACCAAAAGTGAAGGAAGAATCAGCTGGTTTTGCCGCTATTTTTAGCGAAACTAGGGCGACCACGGCAGCGACGAGATTGACCACTGACTCCATTGCGTCAGAAAGTAAGGAAACAGAGCCGACGAGAAGATATGCGCCCAGTTTGGTAGCGATCGTGAAAACTGCGGCAATGATCGAAATCCAGGCGAAACGAGTGAGATTAGCTGATTTTCCGTCTGTGTTGGTTCTGAATAATTTCTGTTGCTTTTGCACAAAGCTATCTTCCCGATTTTTACACCGTTTTGCTAGTGTGCTGCAGATTTTGCGAAGAGGCATTACCCACAGTTCGGCAGTGCGAAAAGATAATTTTCGCACTGCCGTTAGGTGAAGTATTCGGCGATTTTTGCGGCGAAAGCAGGTGCTCGACCGATTATTGTCCAGAATATGAACAAATTTGTGCAGCGGCTGCTCGAATTGCTAGTCTCGACTTAACTCAAAAGGAAAGGAAACACCATGGCGACATCCATGATCGCGCGTTGGCGTAACTGGTTTAGTTGGCGGTCTGCCTAGCTAAATCGGCTTTTAGTTGCATGATCGCTCAACCAGAGATCATGCAGGCGCGAAAGTTTCCATAAGTAAGCCCTCAGGTCTCTGCCTTGAGGGCTTTTTTCATTGCCGCAAAGCCGCAAAAGCTAAAACACATTGAGAGAAAACGTAAATCACATACATGCAAAGAAAGATGTACTCATGAAAAAAATTAGTGCAATCGGTTCGTTTCTTATTGGCGGTTTGCTCGTGCTTGTGCTGGTAATGCCGTCTCTGCAACGCCTGCATCAACTGGAAAGCGGTACGATGCCAGCCGCGAATACTGCAAGTAAGCAGACTTCGGGATCAAAAGCAGTAGATCTGGTGCCGGAGGGATACCAGCCTGTTGGTGCAAAACGAATCACGAACAATGGAAAGACGAAAGAAATCAAAGACGGTAGAGTCCTGAAAATTGGGATGCTCCAGTTGATGGAACACCCTTCGCTTGACGATATTCGTTATGGTCTGATCGATCAGCTGGCAAAGCGCGGATATATCAACGGGATCAACCTGGAGATAGAATATCAGCAAGGTCAGGGGGATCAGAATCTGCTGAAATCTATTTCGGATGATTTTATGGCAGACGGGAAAGATCTGCTCATCGGCATCGCCACTCCAGCTGCCCAAGCATTGATGAATGCGGCGCAAGGAGAAGTGCCCGTCGTATTCGCGGGAGTTTCTGACCCCGTTGGGGCTGGCTTGGCAAATAGCCTTGCCGGCTCAGGCAAGATGGTAGCTGGATCTACCTTTGCTTCCGCAGATAAAGAAACGCTTGAATTGATCCGGCAAATTACTCCTCAGGTCAAGACTATTGGCTTGATTTACAACACTTCTGAGCAAAATGCGGCACATCAGGTGCAGGAAATCAAGGCGCTTGCTCCAGCAGCTGGTTTTACGGTCAAGGAAGCCTCGATTACAAATACAAATGAGCTGAAGCAGGTGGCAGAGCAGCTAGTTTCGCAAGTTGATGCGCTTTTTGTGCCAGAAGATAATACCATCGCAGCTGCAATGGATACGCTTATTCCCGTCACGAATGCGGCAAAAGTGCCCGTGTATACTGTGGTCGATGCGATGGTGAAAGCTGGCGGTTTAGCGACCGTAGGCTTGAATCAATACGTCTGGGGAGCCGATTCGGGAGATGTGGTAGCAGATGTGCTAGATGGTGCAGATGTGCCTTCCTTACCCGTTAACGTCAGCAATACAAAAAATACGATCGTCAATACTGATGCTGCCGCGATGCTTGGAATAACCATTCCAGAGAACATCTTGCAAATTGCCATTGATCTGGCTGCTTCGCAGAATGATAAATAGCGGAAAGGAGAAATAGACGATGGATATTATACTTTCTGCAATTTCTCAGGGCGCGATCTGGACGATCATGGGCATTGGTGTGTATATCACCTTCCGTGTATTGAATGAAGCAGATCTTACGACGGAAGCATCATTTACTTTGGGTGCGGCGATCGGAGCACAATTTCTCTTACTCGGAATGCATCCGCTGCTCGCATTACTGATCGCATTTTTCACTGGAGCTGCAGCTGGTGCAATCACGGCTTTGCTCATTACGCGGGTGAAAATAAATTCACTGCTTGCGGGCATTATTACAATGACGGGTTTGTATTCTGTGAATCTTGTATTCATGGGAAAGGCCAATATTTCGATCGCCAGTGAATACACTTTAAAGTCCTTAGTTGCTCCTTTGAATCTGCCGCGTAATGTCGATACATTACTGATCGGTGTGGTCCTGATTTTGCTCGTAGTTGGGCTGCTTGGGCTTTTTTTCCGGACAGATATGGGGCAAGCGCTTATTGCTACCGGAGATAATCCGGTGATGGCTAATGCGCTTGGGATCCCGTCAAAGGAAATGATGATGCTGGGCTATATGCTCGGAAATGGGCTTATTGCGCTCTCGGGTTATCTCGTGGCCACCGACAACGGATACGCTGATATTTCAATGGGGATTGGATCTATCGTCATTGGTCTGGCGGCAATCATTATTGGTGAGGTGCTTGTGCGGAATGTCAGTTTGCCGATGCGGCTCTTCGCGATTTTTGTCGGTTCAGTGATTTATCGCCTACTGTTGGCGCTTGTATTAGCGCTCAATATCAATACTGATCATTTCAAGCTGTTTTCAGCAATTATTCTCGGGTTGTGTCTTTCCATTCCTGCACTGCAGCAGTATTTGCGGCAAAAGCAGGCGCGGAGAGTGCATGATCATGAGGGTCACGATTTGATGAAAGGGGAAGTGCAATGAGTGTCCTTTCGCTTCGGAATATTAACAAATATTTCCATCAGCGCACTGCAGATGCTTTTCAAGCCTTAAATAATGTGAGCCTGGAAGTGCCAGAAGGGGATTTTATTACGGTAGTAGGCGGTAACGGTGCAGGAAAGTCTACTTTGCTGAATATTATTTCTGGTGTGATCCTTGCTGATTCCGGAAATGTGTATATTGATGACAATAATGTGACTAATATGCGTGAAGAAGATCGTGCCGGCCTCATTGGGCGTGTTTTTCAAGATCCGAAAATGGGGACCGCTCCGAGAATGACGGTGGCAGAAAATTTGCTGCTTGCGCAAAAGCGGGGAGAGAATCGCGGACTGCGGATTTCAATGAATGAGGCGAAGCGGAAAGAGCTTGCGGAAATTGTTGCTCCACTTGGGCTCGGATTAGAAACACGCTTAGATACACCGATTGGCGTGCTCTCTGGAGGGCAACGGCAGGCAATCGCATTATTGATGGCATCACTGAAATCACCGCGCTTGTTTTTACTTGATGAACATACCGCTGCACTTGATCCGAAAACTGCGAGGGTAGTGCTTGATTTAACCAGGAAAACGATTGCAGAGAAAAGATTGACTGCGTTTATGATCACTCACCATTTGAAAGATGCTCTTGAACTAGGGAATCGGATGATCGTGATGAATCATGGCAAAATCGTGCATGATTTCTCGGCAGCGGAAAAAGCGCAGTTGAGTGCCGGAGAGCTCTATGAGATGGTCGGAGAATTAGAAGCGAAGATCTGAGATCAAATGAGCGCAAAAGAGTTCGGTATTTGATGACGAATGAGATCGGGGTGTGCGTGGAGCAAATCCCGATCTCATTCGTTTAATTGCGCAAAGTTAAATGAAATGCTTTCGTATTTCGGATGATGCAATGATTTTTGCTGGGCAGAGCAGCGTCAGTTTTTTAATTTCGGCATGATATGCCATAGCACTGCATTGATTATCCCGATCCAAATTCCACCGGCGACGGCCCACCAGAATCCATCTACTACGAGTCCAAGAGACAAATGTGAGGTGATCCATGCCGTCAGCATTAACATCAGGGCGTTTACTACGATGAAGAATAAGCCTAGGGTCAAAATATAGAATGGTAGCGAAAGTAGTTTCACGATCGGGCGTACCACCATATTTACAATTGCTAATGCTGCCCCTGCAAGCAGGAAATAAACTAAGCGTTGGATTTCGATGGAAGTATCGGCAAGGAAGGATTCTGGGCGCACCTCGCCTGCAAGGCGGATACCAGAGAGAAATAAGGTAGTTATCCAAAGGGCGGCTGCGTTTATTGCTGAAGTAATTAAGAATCGCATGAGTCAAGTCTAAGTGATGGTGGGTTGAGATTCATTGTGCCAAGCTGGCAGTGAACGATGCGGAAGAAAAGTGCAAATTTTGAAAAAGAATCTGGCTGGGGATCTTTTCTCGTAGATCAGTCGTCAATACGTGCGGTACCCGTTGCGACATCTACGATCACTTCGGTGTCGTCGGTAAATTCGATGTGGTATTCGGTGCGTCCGTCGTCGCTATCGAGTGACCAACTGGCAATTTTGCCTGCATGTACTGTGAGTGCTAACTCTATTGCACGTTCAGGGGTCATCGGTGCAGACGGGTTTACTGCTGCCGGCGATCCTGCTTCATGTTCAGATTTTTGTTTCAAAACATTGCCGGATTTCGCATCAATATCGATATCCCATTGTTTATCACCATTGCGAGTTTTTACTTCGTAAACATGCTGATTTGGGCGTTTATTTTCTTTATCGAGAGAAATACCAGTGAGTTCTCCTCCGCCGGAAACTTGCTTTGCTTTCGCGGCTGCCTGATCTGGCGAAATTGCAAGCTGCTCTTGATGTAGATCTTGTTTTGTGGATTTGCTTTGCTCCGTGCCATTTTGATCTTGTTGATCTTGCGCAGACCCTGCTGCTTCGTTTGTAGCGAGTGAGATTTTTTCAGTTTTCGCTTGCTTTGAATCTGCGAGATTCCCGCAAGCCGTTAGAGCTAGTACTAAAATGGTGGAAAGAGCAACTAATTTCCGCATCTATTTTTCTCATTTCTTCTTCGCGTATCCGAAGCTGGTTTCCATTTTCAGATCTTCTTAAGAAACTATACCGGGAGCAGCGCGTGAAAATCGCGTTGACAGTGTGATTTAGCGGCCAGCTAAGAGCTGGATCAGTGCAACGTGAGGCGTTCCACCCAGGATCGGAGATAATTTAGTTAACATTTTTCATTCATCTCTGGCAGAATTAGTTGATGTACTTAAAGCGGAATCGAGCCCCTCTCAAACTCGATTGTGCTTAGAGTTCGGGCAATACGAGAATGAAACCCACCATTTGATGTTGCGCCCACCGAAATAGAAACAAGGAGTGACCACACAAGTGGCAGTCAAAATTCGTTTGAAGCGTATGGGTAAGATTCGCGAAGCGATCTACCGTGTTGTTGTTGTTGATTCTCGCAAGAAGCGTGACGGTCGAGTGATTGAAGAAATCGGTTTCTACAATCCAAATACCAATCCGTCAATTATTGACATCAACTCAGAACGTGCACGTTACTGGATTTCAGTTGGCGCACAGCCATCAGAGCCGGTACTCGCACAGTTGAAGATCACTGGTGATTGGCAAGCGGCAAAGGGTCTTGAAGGTGAATCCACTCTTCGGGTCTTTGAAAAGGTAGATGCCCAGAAGGCGCGTGAGGAAGCTGTCAAGGCAGTTCAGGACGATGCGGAAAAGCGTCGTGCTGAAAAGGCGGCAGCTCGCGAAAAGGCAGAAGCTGAAGCGAAGGCTGCTGCGGAAGCAGCTGCAGAAGTAGCTTCGGAGTCTAGCGAAGCTGAGGAAGCATAATGCTAGCGCAAGCACTTGAGCATCTTGTTCGCGGGATTGTGGATAACCCGGATGACGTGGAAGTTTCCGCGCGGAATAATCGGCGTGGTGAGCTTCTCGAAGTTCGAGTTAATCCAGAAGACCTCGGGCGTGTGATCGGTCGGAATGGGCGCACCGCGAAAGCTCTTCGTTGTGTGATCAACGCACTTTCCACCCGTGGCTCGGTACGTGTTGACGTGATCGAGACGGATCGATAAATAATGCTTATCTGGAAGCCCGCACGATACTGTGCGGGCTTCTGTTTTTCAGAAAATAGTTGATGATCAAAATATGAATTTACGTCTCGAAACGCGTAAATTTTGGAAAATTTCTGTTGAAAATCTTTTCCAAGGATCTCGAAAGGCTTACATTGCAACTTACTGTCGCGATAATTGGCGCAGCTCATGGGCTAAAAGGAGAAGTCAAGCTAGATTTACGTACAGACGTACCCGAGCAGCGAATTCAGACTGGCTTAGCTTATGAAACTGATCCGGCAGATTTTGGTCCGCTCGAAATCGTCAATGTGCGAAAATACAAGGAATCAGTATTTGTGAAATTTGCACAGATAACTGACCGTTCGGCGGCTGAGTCTTTGCGCGGAGTAAAGCTCGTCATTGAATCTGATGAAATTGAGGCCGAGGCGGACGCCTGGTATCCACACGAACTTATTGGCTTAGAAGCGCTTGATCCAGAAGGCTATGAACTTGGTATCGTGACTGGTTTGCAGCCGATGCCAATGCAGGATCTGCTGATCGTAACGGAGCAAGATGGCAGAATGGTGCAAGTACCATTTGTGAAAGAAATCGTGACGGAAGTTGATATCGATGATCACTGCGTAGTGATTGATGCTCCTCCGGGGCTCTTTTCGGAAGATGAACTTGAAATTGTGATCAGTGACGGCGGTGCCGCAGAATAATGCGTTTTGATATCCTCACGATTTTTCCAGAATTTTTTGATTCGCTAGCACTCTCATTGGTCGGAAAAGCACAGCAGCGCGGTCTGATTGAAATCGGTGTGCACAATCTCCGTGATTGGACTTTTGATGTGCATCACACTGTAGACGATACTCCTTTCGGCGGCGGTGCTGGCATGGTGATGAAAGCCGATGTCTGGGGTGCGGCAATCGATTCGCTTACCTTGCAGGGTGATGATCCGTTAGCGGCGCGGGATTTTCCTGCAGATCCCCAAAAGATTGTGCTGGCGATCCCATCACCAGCAGGAAAACAACTTCAGCAGGCAGATTTGCACCGGCTTGCGCAAGCATCGCAAGTGGTGCTCGCTTGCGGCCGTTACGAAGGTATTGATGCGCGTATTGCGCAATATTATGGCGCGAAACCCGATTTTCAGGTTTTTGAATTTTCGCTTGGTGATTATGTGCTAAATGGCGGGGAAGTAGCGGCTATTGCGCTGATCGAAGGCATTTCGAGGCTATTGCCGGGGATGGTTGGAAATCCACAGTCGCTGGTGGAAGAATCGCATGGTGCGGCAGGTTTGCTTGAATATCCGAACTATACGCGCCCAGGAGATTTTCGCGGGATCCCGGTACCAGAGATCTTAACCTCTGGAAACCACGGTGCAATTGCTCGCTGGCGCAAAGATCGTGCCCTTGAACGCACTGCCTGCAGCCGTCCCGATTTGATCGAAAAACTCAATGCTGCCGATCTTGATCGAAAAGACCGGTCTAAACTTGCTGAGCTTGGTTGGTTTATCGCGAAAGAAGAATTGCATCCGGTAAAACTAAAATATCGCCGGGCAGCAGTAGCAGACGCTTTCCGGCTTAGTGAATTTGCGATGCGTACATGGCCAGATTCGTGTCCGACGGGGATGGATCAAACTGTGATCTCCCAGTATATTGCAAAAAATCTGGATCCGTCTGCATTTGAAAAATACCTCGCAGATCCGTTGCGGTTTCTGGTGTATGTGGCTGAAGTAGAAACTGCTGGAAGCAGTGTAACTGCAGGTGCGGGTGAAATTGCGGCGTATGTTTTGATTGAGATCACTTTTGAGCAAGACGGTGTGGTAGATGCCCACGATGGAGCGCCGGTTGATTTTGCTTATGCAGATATTCAACGCGATGGCCCGCTGATTTATCTTTCAAAGTTTTATATTGCGCGCAATTGGCGCGGGAGCGGGATTTTTAAGCAATTTGCAAACTGGTGCTTTGCCCAAACAGCAGCCGTATTAAGCGATTTTCCGCAGCCGTATATCTGGTTACTGACGGATATTGGCAATCGACATCAGCAGCGGGCATACCGTGCAATTGATTTTGCGCATTCTGGGAAGTGCCAATTTAGCATCGGTGATGTGTCCAACACAGATGTCACTATGGTTCGTCCGTTGAATATGGCAAAATAGGAACGTCTTGTCGCTATATGTGTAAAGCCTGCCGCAGGGGGATTGCACTTCAGGCAAGTTTTGTCCATCGGAATAAAATGAATTCAGTTTCCTGGATTTGATTATTCCCTGAACCCACTCTGGCCTGCGTGCAGGGTGAGAAATGAACGCAGAAAATGCACAATCTAGATCATGTTGTTGCATCGCAGCTGAAGGAACGTCCACCGTTCCGTGCGGGCGATACTGTAAAAGTAAACGTGAAGGTTATCGAAGGTAACCGGGAGCGAATTCAGGTATTCCAGGGCGTGGTTATTGCACGTAAGGGTGGCAGTGGTGTATCAGCTACTTTCACAGTGCGGAAGCATTCCTTCGGTACCGGTGTTGAGCGTACTTTCCCGTTGCATTCCCCAAATGTCGATTCAATTGAGGTTGTTACTCGCGGTGATGTACGTCGTGCAAAGCTTTACTATCTGCGCGGTCTTCATGGTAAGGCTGCAAAGCTGAAGGAAAAGCGTGACGACAAATAATCGTCAATAAATTAATCCTGTAAATTGTGGGTATCGATTTTTCGGTATCCACAATTTTTTCTCAGGACATCTTCCATGCTGGTATGCGTTAAATCGGGCTAAGTGCTAGTGAGAAAAGATTGATCCTGCAACGAAGCTGGAAAAACGCCGGGGCTCATAAATATGCTCAATTCTGGATGAGTTTGTTTTCGGGTGAGGCGAACTAAACTGTGATAAAAAAGCAACCTTCTGGACGCGACTTTAACTCGCAGATGAGAGTTGATTTGGCATAACCTTAGAACAGACGTGTCTCGGTAGGGATAAGTGATATCTGACGAGGCTTTTTTTGCAAGCAGCTGACGAGGGTTTGGTGTTCATGGCGCATTTTGAAGATGATCTCGATTATGGCAATTCTCTTGATCAAATGCCTCCGTCATTCCCCCCTCCAAAGCGGAGTGAAAGTAATCAATTGAATGATCAGGCAGCACACCGTGCGCAGGTGGCAGCTGCTGATCATCTTGACGCTCCTGCGCAAGCAGGCGAAGAAGCATTGCAAAGTGATTCCGCTGCAGACTTCACGCGTCTTCAGGAGAATGCGAAATATCCGCAACAAAGTAAATTGAAGACATTCCTTTCTAATGTCTTTGAGTTTTTCGTCATTATCGTAGTGGCGTTAGTAATTGCGCTCGTTTTGAAAACTTTCATCGTTCAGCCGTTTGAGATCCCTTCAAGCTCAATGGCAAATACGCTCGTGCCAGGAGACAGAATCGTAGTAAATAAGCTTGCCGATACTGAAGATGAACTGAAACGCGGAGATATCGTTGTTTTTGTAGATCCAGGTGACTGGCTTGCTGGCGTAAGTAAACCAGAGCTTAACGGACTGCAGGAGATTCTTCACCGCGCTGGTGAAACCATTGGATTGTTGCCGCAAAATGCTGGTACCCATTTGGTGAAACGGCTTATCGGGAAACCGGGAGATCACGTTGTGTGCTGCACTGTAAATGGGAATCTCACAATTAACGGAAAAGAGGTGCCAGAGCCATATTTGATAGCTGGCGCGCGTGCTTCTGATAAACCTTTTGATGTGACTGTGCCTGCCGGGCACCTTTGGATGATGGGTGATAATCGGCCAAATTCAAAGGATTCGCGCTACCATCAGGAGGCTACCGGTTTTGGATTTGTGCCGATTGCGAATGTTGAAGGTCGCGCATGGCTGCGGGCCTATCCTTTTAATCGTTTTGGCTGGTTGAAATCGCAGACGGAGGTATTTTCTGAAGTACCTGCAGCGCAAGATCCAAAGAACGCAAAGTAAAACGCATTGCGCCGCCAGTTGGTGCAAGATCGCAGTGCGTGGATGTGTGGGATAAGGGATAACGATGGAAAAATTCCATACGGCTGAGCCGACTCTGGGGATTCGCACAAGGCAGACTCCGAAACGAATCATGCCGACTCGCCAATTAGAACTCTCCTTGCTTGCGGAGCTTTCGCTGCATCAACCGAATGCGATTCTTGCTGGTGTTGATGAAGTGGGGCGCGGCGCTTTGGCAGGGCCGGTGAGTGTTGGGATCGCGCTCATAAATATTGCAACTACCGATGAATTTCCAGAAAAACTTCGTGATTCAAAACAACTATCTCCTTCGGTACGAGAAGCATTAATGATCCCCATACGGCAGTGGGTGCTGGCTGGTGCTGTGGGTTCTGCTACTGCAGCGGAAATTGATCAACACGGGATTATGGCAGGATTGCGGATTGCTGCTGCTGATGCGGTCAATAAATTGGGTACTGCGGGTTATCAGATTGACGGAGTATTGCTTGACGGTTCACATAATTGGTGGGTCGGAAGAGATTTATTTGCGCCAGAGACACAATTGCCTGATGTGCCGGTGCGTACGGTAGTAAAAGGGGATGCTCAATGTGCTGTGATTGCTGCCGCTTCTGTGCTTGCAAAGGTGGAGCGTGATCACTATATGGAAAAAATATCGCCAAAATATCCGCATTATGATTGGGGACGGAATAAAGGTTATGCGAGTGTGCGGCACATCGCAGGGCTGCGCGAATTTGGACCATGTGAATTCCATCGCACCTCGTGGAAATTGCCAGGAGTGGCAAAATAGTTACTACGCAGGTAGCTGCAATATCGGTGGAAGCTAATTTTTCGCCGATAAGTGAGATTTTTTCCGGGATTATATTATTGAAAAGTGGAAGTACTTGCGTGGCAGAATTTTCGTTCGCAATAGAGCATAGTGGAATTTGAAAATAGCTATTTACCAGTCAGAGTGAAGATGCAGAATATTGAGAAAAGTGCAGGAAAATTATGAGTGATATCGAAAATTATGAAGCAGAAAATGAGCTCGCACTTTATCGTGAATACCGCGATGTGATTAATCTGTTTCGGTTCGTGGTGGAGACGGAACGGCGTTTCTATCTTGCGAATGATGTCGATTTGAAGGTGCGTGCCTCAGATAACGGCGATGTCTTTTTTGATGTTACGCTGACGGACGCATGGGTCTGGGATATTTACCGGACTTCGCGTTTTGTGCGTTCGGTGCATGTAGTGACATTCAAAGACGTAAATGTAGAGGAGTTAAATAAGCCGGATTTGCATCCGGAATTGGAATTTGATGTTGATTCCACCGAATCTTGATTCGGTTTCCCACAATTACTTTTTTTGAAGTGATTTTCCACAGTGTAAAATTTACAGAATATCTCAACCTCCTGCAGCACAGATGATTGTTTCAGGAGGTTTTTATTTTGGAACTTACAACAAAAGAGCGTACCGAAATTGCGGCTTATACAAATCGTGAATTGGGTGCCTGGGGTGAAGATTTAGCTGTCCAAATGTTAGCTACAAAAGGATTTTCGATCCTTGCACGAAATTGGCGATGCCGTTATGGCGAAATCGATATTGTTGCTTTTGATCCACAGGATCGAGCAGTTATTGCAATGGAAGTAAAAACGCGGCGGACAGTGCAATCGGGACTTCCCGAAGAAGCCATCACTGTGCAGAAATTACAACGGCTGCGAATCTTGATTGTTGCATGGATCAGTGCGCATCGCGAGGAATGTCGGCATCTTTTTTGGAATGAACTGCAAGTACAGGTGATTGCAGTGGATATTCGTGGCGATCACTATGCAATACGTTATTTGCGTGAATTGTAAGGAATACGCAGATGAGTGAAGCAAAGTGTGTGGGAGTGGCACAAACAATTAACCTGATTGGTTTAGCGGGTTCTCCAGTATTGATCGAAGCTGCACTTTTACCGGGCTTGCCGAATTTTACGATCGTCGGTTTAGGGGATACGGCAGTAAATGAAGCACGGGAGAGACTGCGGGCTGGATTTCAAAATATTGGTTTGCCCTGGCCAAGTAAACGGCTCACGATCAATCTTTCACCAGCTGATAAATCGAAGAGTGGATCGGGGTTTGATTTAGGTATCGCGGCTGCCATTATTGGAGCTCTGGGCGGACGGCAATTAACGAAGGAGACGATCGTATTTGGTGAAATTGGGCTTGACGGGCAAGTGCGGCATGTGAATGGGATCTTGCCTGCGCTTCTTGCGGCGCAAAGACTCGGCTTCCGCAAAGCAATCGTGCCGGCGGCAAATTACCATGAAGCACGGTTGATTGCCGGAATTGAAATCACTCCGGTAAGTCATTTAGGGCAGTTTGCAAAGATGCTTGGTATTGCAGATGTGGCTGCTGCGCAATTAGTGTTGCCGGAGCTGGAAATCCCACAGCTTGCTGCGGGTGTCGGAGATTTATCGGATGTGTATGGGCAGGATGAGGCAATTTGGGCGCTGCTGATTGCGGGGATTGGTGGGCATCATACACTCATGATTGGACCGCCTGGAGTGGGGAAATCTATGCTCGCATCACGCTTCGTGCAGATTTTGCCGCCTTTAGCTCCGGATGAAGCCGTGGAAGTTGCGGCAATCAAATCTGTATGCGGTGAAGAGATACATGGTTTACCGCAGAATCGTCCGCTTGTGAGCCCGCATCATACTGCTTCCAGCGCGGCACTGATTGGTGGCGGGAATGGTATTCCGCAACCAGGGGCGATCACTCGTGCACATCATGGAGTGCTGTATTGCGATGAATTTCCTGAATTTGCAAATTCAGTGATTCAGAGCCTGCGGCAGCCTCTTGAACAAGGATGGATCGAGCTACATCGCGTCCGTGCACGAGTTAAATATCCGGCGCGATTCCAGCTGATTGCTGCAGCAAATCCGTGCCGTTGCGGGTTTTTATTTGACGGGCCCGGAAAATGTAGTTGTTCAGTGCGAGAGAGAATGAATTATCGCAGTGCACTTGCCGGGCCGATCACTGACCGGATCGACTTGCAGATAACACTGCGAAGACCAAAGAAAATAGATCTTCTCGCCGGCGGGTCAATGACTACTGCGCAGGCGAAAGAATTTGTACTTGCTGGACGAAAGCGGTCGGCTGCGCGTAATTCTCAAATCGCTGTGCCAAATTTCCTGGGGCAACAAATTATCAGTGATGTATTGTCTGTGCAAGATGCTGATCGTAAAGGCAAATTTGCGGTGATGAACAATGCCCAGCTTCCAGGCTCATGGCTGCGAGCAAATACGAAATTGAGTCCGGGTGTGCAACGGCTGCTTGATGCGTTGCTTGCACGTGGAGAAATATCAATGCGTGGAATTGATCGGATTTTGCGGATCTCTTGGAGTATTGCGGATTACTTTGGGCATTCTGGGCCGACTGACGATGATCTCGCTGCGGCTATGACTTTGCGTAATGAAACAAAAAAGATTGCGGGGAAGCGCTGATGAAACCGAGACAAAATATTCCTTCGCGAGTTACAGCAGAAACTGGGGATAGTGAAAAACAAAGATGGTCTTATCCCAGTGGGCTGCTTGCTGAAATATCAGAGCAGAGAGCGGCTCTCGTTTGGTCTGCGATTGCTGAAGGAGATGATCTTGATGCAAGTAGGTTGATCGATCGGGTTGGTTATGCAGCTGCCCTCAAGGTTGCGCAGGAGCAAGACGAAAATTTCGCTTCGCCGCGCGCATTACAACGCTGGCAAGGGCGCCTTTGCGATGCTCAATTGGGGCAGTTAGAACATTATTTGCAACTTGGATTTGCGCTGGTGCTGCGGGATCAGGAAAACTGGCCCAAACAGCTCAACGACTTGGGTGAAAAGCGTCCGCTTTGCTTATGGGTGAAGGGTAATGTGCAAATTTTGCAAAGACCAATGCTGGCTATTGTCGGCTCGCGCGATGCTACATCTGAAGGGGAAAGATCTGCACTCGATCTGGCGTATGAACTAGCAGAAAAATATGTGATTGTTTCTGGCGGTGCTTTTGGGATAGATGCACAGGCACATCGTGGTGCGATTCTGGCGAATCAAGCTACTGTGATCGTTTCAGCTGCTGGGGTGGATCGGGTTTATCCCAAACAGAACCAGGAAATTTTTACTCGCTGCGTTGAGAACGGAGGTGCGATCATCAGTGAATCGATTCCTGGCGCAAGTCCGCAAAGGTACCGTTTTCTGCTGCGGA
Organism: Arcanobacterium hippocoleae; assembly: GCF_031456295.1. NCBI lineage: Bacteria > Bacillati > Actinomycetota > Actinomycetes > Actinomycetales > Actinomycetaceae > Arcanobacterium > Arcanobacterium hippocoleae. The sequence continues at coordinate 737,981 of NZ_JAVDUJ010000001.1, read as the reverse complement.
ATCGAATTATTGCTGCACTTAGTACAGCGGTAATCGTGATCGAAGCTGGAGCGCGTTCTGGGGCACTCAATACCGCCCGTCATGCATTGGAAATCGGGCGCGAAGTGGGAGCATTTCCCGGCTCAGTGTATTGCCCGCAAGCAAGTGGTACAAACCAGTTATTGCGCAATGGGGCAATGGCGGTGATGAATTCGCTGCACGTGCAAGAGCTTGCCGGTTCAATCGGATCAGTGCAGCCAGAATTGGCAGTTAGCGATGGGGAAGCCGGGTTTTTGCTTCCGCTCGATTCTCCATTCGATGAGTTGGCAGATCGGGTTTATGATGTGCTTTCAAAAGTTAAGTATGAGAGTGCAGAGCAAATTTCTCGCCGGGTCGGCGCAGATTTTATGAGTGTGCGGATGAAATTAAGTAGACTTGCCTTAGCTGGGAAAGCACAGATGCAGGACGGTAAATGGCGAAAGGCATGAGGTGGCGGCAATGGGGTTGCAACAAACTCGCCAAAATGCAAGAAAAACGCAATTTGCCTGCGAGCAGAAGCAACACCAGAAATTCGCTGAGAGTGAGAAAAATAATCTGCGCACAACGGAGCAAAATCCTGCAGTGCAGCCGGTGCATTTGAGTTCAGCGGCACTTTCCGTAATACATGAGATCATTGCGAAATATGAAAATGAATTACTTGTACGGCGTGGATACTCCAAGCATACGGCAAGAGCTTATTGCCAGGAGATCGTCAGTTTTCTTACTTTTTTGCTGGAGCAGAATGCTGGAGCGACGGATCAGGAAATCTTCGCACAGCTACGCAGCACGGATATCTTAGATTTACGCAGTTGGCTTGCTGGTAAATCTGCTCGCAACCAGGCAAAGGCAACGATCGCAAGATCCGTAGCTGGGGTGCGGTCTTTTTCTGCTTGGGCATGCAAGAATGGGATATTTTCGACCGACCCAGCGCTCCGGTTGAAAACGCCGAAAACAGTAAGCAAACTACCGCGTGTATTGAGCGTTGCGCAAATCCGTGCATTGCTTGCGCATCTGCAAAAAACTGCAACTGATAAAAATCCGGTTAGTGTGCGGAATTGGGCGATATTTGAACTTTTATACGCTAGTGGAATCCGGGTATCGGAATGTTGTGCACTCAATGTACATGACTTACAGATAGGCATGTTACATGTATTTGGTAAAGGTGGTAAAGAACGGGTAGTGCCTTTTGGGATCCCCGCACAGCGTGCAATTGATGCGTGGCTGCAAGTGAGACGCGAAATTGCGAATGATCCGCAGGCGCTCTTTGTCGGGCAGCATGGGCAGCGCATCGATCCACGGATAGTTCGCAAAGAGTTATCGAAAGCTACTTTGGTGGCGAATGTGCCGAATATTTCGCCACATGATCTGCGGCATAGTGCAGCCACACATATGCTTTCTGGCGGTTCAGATTTACGTTCAGTACAAGAGGTGCTGGGGCATTCATCGCTTGGCACTACACAGCGCTATACACATATCACCACTGAGCGGCTGCAAGCCGTCTTCCAGCAGGCTCATCCTCGCGCGTAACGGTTTGCTGTGATACAAATCAGCTGCGTAAGCGGACGCGCTTGCGCAGTAAATAATCCAGCGGATTCAAATAGCCTTTCGCGCCTTGTTTCAAACCCCAATGTAAGCAGCGCACTCCGTTACAATGCTGATCGGTGACAATCGCAACCAATTCTCCGCGCTTTACGATATCGCCTTTCGCTACGAGCGGTAGTACCGGTTCAAATGTGGATCGATAATCATTGACGTGACGAATTGAAAGCACATTTCGATCTACAAGTAAGCCGGCATGAATCACTTCACCGTCTGCCGGAGCGAAAACTGCAGTACTTGAGATCGCGCTTAAATCCACCCCGCGATGCCCTGCATCCCAATTCGCTTCCCCCATCTGGAATTTACGTAAAACGCGGCAACTGTGCAGCGGGCAGTTTAGTTTTGGAGCAGCAGGATTCTGTAATGATACAGAAAATAGTGCTTGTGACACTTCGTGCTGCGAAGGGGCTCGATGTGCATCTGCTGGTGCAGCAACGATGCCGCTAGAGATGAAAGTTGCAGCGAGAATGGCTGCTGCTAATTTGTGGCGAGAGATATTTGTGGTGTGCATATCGATATTTTCAAATATCCCGAAATTTAGTCGTGGCGCAGTGCAGATAGTTGTGGAAGAAACTGGCTGAATTAACGTATGTGGAAAACCCGTGCGAAAGTTGCGTGAAACATTAATACTGTGAACGCTAAATGTAGGCGATTGCACGTATCGCGGATATTGATTTGGATAGCCAAAAACATCACCTGCGCGATAGACTAAAAAGGCTGTCGATCGTATCGGCAGACTTCGCGTGCACTTCGTAAACAATCTGTTTACAGTGTGAGTTTCACGGTCAGGAAGCGAATTCTGGAAAGAGGAGTTTCGCGCCTGCGAAATTCGGCTCGTGCACCAGGGCTGTTTGGCAATTCCGTCAGGCAGTAAAACCGTTTAGCTGCAGGAAATTCCTGCACGTTTAGAAAGGACTCGCCAATGGCAGTCGTAACTATGCGCCAGCTGCTTGAAGCTGGTGTGCACTTTGGTCACCAGACCCGTCGCTGGAATCCAAAGATGAAGCGCTACATCCTCAACGATCGCAATGGAATCTACATCATTGATTTGCAAAAGACGATCGAAGATATCAACCGTACTTATGATTTCGTGAAGGAAACCGTAGCGCACGGCGGAAATATTCTTTTCGTTGGCACCAAGCGTCAAGCTCAGCAATCGATTCGTGAGCAGGCAGAGCGCGTTGGAATGCCATACGTGAACGAGCGCTGGCTCGGCGGGATGCTCACCAACTTCCAGACTGTAAATGCCCGGATCCAGCGAATGAAAGAACTCGAACTCGTTGATTTCGATGACGTTGCTGGTTCCGGTCGCACCAAGAAGGAACTTTTGATGATGCGCCGCGAGAAGGAAAAGCTTGAGCGGACTCTCGGCGGTATCCGCGATATGCGCAAGATTCCTTCTGCAGTATGGATCATTGATACACCAAAGGAACATTTGGCAGTAGCTGAAGCTAAGAAGCTGAATATTCCAGTGGTGGCTGTCCTTGATACCAACTGTGATCCAGACGAAGTCGATTACGCAATTCCAGGTAATGACGATGCGATTCGCTCCATCGAAATCCTCACCCGGGTGATTGCTGATGCAGTAGCAGAAGGTCTGCTTGCTCGTGGCAAGGCAAAGGCTGGTGCAGAAGCAGCAGCAGAGCCAATGCCAGAGTGGGAGCGCGAGATCCTCGCTGGTGAAGAAGCTGAAGTTGATGCAGCGGCTGCTGAAGCTGCGCAAGCTGAGCCGGAAGTTGCAGAAGCTGAGTAAGCAAACCGCATTTGAAAAAAGATTAGGAAAAGAAAATGGCAAATTTCTCCATTTCTGATATCAAAGCACTGCGTGAAAAAACCGGTGCAGGCATGATGGATGTTAAGAATGCGCTTGCTGAAGCTGACGGCGATACCGCCAAGGCTGAAGAGCTGCTTCGCCTGAAAGGTCTGAAGACGGCTGCAAAGCGTGAAGGCCGCACTGCAAGTGCAGGTCTGGTAGTTTCGCAGATCGTGGACGGCAAGATCGGCTACGTAGTGGAAGTTAATTCTGAAACAGACTTCGTGGCAAAGAATGAAAAGTTCATTGCTTTTGCCGAAGATATCCTTGCAGCTGCAGTGGCAGCAAAAGCTACAACTGTGGAAGAAGTGCTTGCAGCTCCACATGCTGATGGAACCGTCGATGATTACGTCAAGAATTTCACCGGCGTCATTGGTGAAAAGCTTGCTGTGGGTTCTATTTCGGTACTTGAAGGTGAACACGTGGAAGCATATATGCACCGCACATCACCAGATATTCCACCGCAGGTGGCAGTACTCATCGCAACAGACGCTGCGGGCGCCGCAATTGCGCACGATGTAGCAGTGCATATTGCAGCTATGAGCCCAGCATATCTCGCTGAAGCTGATGTCCCAGCTGAAGTTGTGGAAAACGAACGCCGTATTGCAACAGAGCTGACGATCCAAGAAGGTAAGCCAGAAAAGGCTGTGCCAATGATCGTGGAAGGCCGTTTGAAGAGCTTCTACAAGCAAATCGTACTGCTTGAGCAGGCATACGCTCGCGATCCAAAGCTTTCAGTAGCGCAGGTTGCGAAGGCTGCAGCAGCTCAGATCACCGGTTTCAAGCGCGTTCGCGTCGGCGAATCAGCAGAAGCCGCAGAGTAATTAGCTTGCGCGCGATCGGTGCAGGAGATGATTTTGTCTGAATAAATGCAGAATCAAATACTGTGCCAGTAGCTCAAGCATTCAGGGGCTGTATTAGAGTCCTTGGCGATGGTGGCTGGGAGTGTGTTGACACTTCCAGCCACCATTTCTTTTTCTTTTGGGTTGCTTTTATCTTTTTCGCTGTGGCTTAAAACCAGTTAGCTGTGAGCGTTGCCAAAACAAATAGGAACGCTCACAGCTAACGCAACTGGAACTGCTTATTTTATCTTTTCGCTGCAAGCCTGCTCGCACCGAGTGGAGCTGTGCAGTGATATTTCGGTGCTCAGCGTTGTAGCTGCTTATCGCGCCAGAAGATGATTGCAATAATTAGCGAAATTAGCGCAATCAAAATAATCATCCCAAAAGCTGCATATAACCCGTAATACCAGCCTTCCACATGATCGCTACTCATGCTTTGCACGCCAAAAAACATTGCCGTCACTGATGCATTTCCAATGGCGGTAGTCATTCGCTGGCCGGTTTGCATCACCCCGCCAGCGGTTCCACCATGAGCAGCAGGAACATCGATCATTACTTGTGTTTGGTTTGCTGCACCCATCGTACCCAAGCCGGTACCCATAAAAGATAACGGGATCAACAGCCACCATATTGAATAGCCAAAAGAGATTGCCCAAATTGTAAACATCGTGCCAATTAAAGCAAGGATTATTGTAGTTAAAGCAAATACTTGGAGCCCGCGCCCGTGCTCAAAGGAATGCCGTCCAGCAAATATGGCTGCAAATCCTGAAGAAACTGCAGAAGACAGCGTAACTAATCCGACATTGAGTGAATCAATTCCAAGTGCTCCATGCAGGAAAATCGCGAGGATTGCAAATGTGGAAGTAGTGCCAAGAAATTGAATCGTAATAATCGACGTAGCATACGAGTATGTGCGAATCTTGAATAATCGCAAATCTACCATCGGGAATCTGCCGCGTTTGGCGTAGGCGTCTTCCCATACTACCCATAATCCGAGGAATAAAATTCCCAGACCCGCGATTGCCCATTTCCACGCGGGTGCTTCACTGACGAAGGGAAGCATTATCCCAAGCACGGCAATGGTTAAGAGGATCATTCCAAATGGGTCAAGATCAATCCTTTCATTCTTTCTGCGTGGGTATGGTTTCTTTCCAGCTTCCAATTCCTGGGCTTCATATGCGATCTGATTCTGCTCTTTATTCTTGCCAACGGTTCTCCGCTCTTTTCCAAATGGCAGCCAGCGGAAGGCGAAATAGAGCCCAATCAACCCAATCGGCATATTGATTGCAAAGGATAGCCGCCAGCCGAGTTCGTTGCCAAAAAATGCAATTAATGTACCAGAAAGGATCGGGCCGATCGCAACTGAAATAGATACTACTAAGCCGAAGAGCGAAAATGCTTTCGCGCGTGCTCGTCCATCAAAATATTGTTGGATCAGTCCAGTGGTCTGCGGTGAAAGGAGCCCTGAGCCAATGCCTTGCAAAATTCGCATCAGATTTAGCGAAAATGAATTCGTAGTAAGTCCAACAAGTAGTGAAGAAATTGTGAAAATTGCAAAACCGATCACAAAAAGTGTTGATCTGCCGTAAATATCGCCCAAGCGCCCAGCCGGTACCAGGATGATCCCGATCGTCAGCGAGTAGCCAGCTAAAATCCATTGCAAATCCGAATTGGAAGCGTTTAACGTTTCTTGCATTACTGCGAGAATGTTATTCACCGAGGATATCTGCATCAGCGTCATTAAAAGTGGTACGAGCAAGACGAAGAGCAGTTTATTGCGATCATATTGGCGATTTGATCCTGGCACTTTGAAAAAACGTGAGTTTCCAGGAGGAGATTTTTTCTCCATTGCAGCCGCATTCAAATTGCGATCCTGCCCACTTCCAATGAATGCATCAACTGGTTGAGTCACTTCTGTTGACGTAGATTTTAGATTCATATTTGCGTTACTTATCTGCTTCCGTTGCTGCTTTTCGCAAGGAGGTGTGGTCATCTCGATCCCTCATTATTCCGTCGTATCTAGATCATCCTAAAGTAATTGAAAAGGGGAGAGTTAACGCTGCCGAGTTCAGATTCGTCACTTTATCGCATGGGTATCAGCATCGCGTTTGCGTATTTTCGGATCTATCTGGCGGTGCGTAGCGAAAAGCCGGCAGAAAATTTTCAGCCGATGCAGGCCGTTTAGGGAATCTGAGAAAGATAGGTGAAAAGTGCGCAGAAAAGCAGGATCGAAATAATAAATTCACCAATTCCGATGGTTTTTGCACTCGGGAACTTCCGCCAGCGCCCATAGAGGGGCACAAGGATCGAGCGGAAAAAGATGATCGCGCAGAGCGTGATCAGAAAAATTATCACCAAATTTGATATTGCAGGTGCATTAATTTCTGGCGTTACGAAAAGATAAATTGCGGTGAGGAAACCAAAAGCATGGAATATCCCGGATATGGTTAGCCAAGCGGCAGAGTTTCGTTTCCGAATATTAGTCTTCACATAAAATACGGTACCGAGGAAATACCAGCCAATTATAAAAGTTGCGAGCCAAATGGAAATATCTAATGCACTCAATGCCAAAACACCACTACGGGCATGGGCAGCTACTGGAAGCATCAGGCAGGCCGCAGTGACGGTTGCCAAATCGTTGCGCAATCCGCGTTCACGGCGTGTCCAAGCAGCCCAAATGCTAATCAATACGAGTGGAAGAAAAATTGGGATCCAGATTGCGAGTGCAGGTTTCAGGATTAGCAAGCATAATCCGGCTATTGCGGAAATCCCAAGGTAAATGCAAAGTGGCTGGAAGCCGCGGCGGAAACGAGTTTTCAAAAAGAGCGCACCAGCAAAGAACGCAAAATAGCCAATCCACCAAAACGCGAGCAGGAGTAGATCGAGCCACTGTAATCCCCTCATGCCGCGGCTGAAAACTCCGAGCAGGATCGGCACACTGATCATTGCCCAAGCTCCGTGGTAATTTGGGAGCCATCCAGCAGCGCTCAATGTACGCAAAGAGGAGCCGCTTTTCTTTCGCAGCGGACGATGCTGGGCAGGTTCAATCGCTGCGCTGTTGGAAATATTGCGGATATTGTGCTTTGTCGAATCTGTTGGATTAACCCTTTGCATAACTCTCACCTTAAAGCATCTCAAGATGAGCTACAATGCTCTGTAGGAGAAATCCAGTGCAGTATCAGAAAATATTACTGTGCGAAATCTCAAATGGGATGAAACCATCTTTTGAAAACGGCTAAATCGCATCACGGATCTCACTTCAAACGACGAAGGGATAACTTATGACTAAGCAGCAAGTACTCGGAGACTTCAATCATGACAATCGCCGCAGAGTACTTTTGAAGTTATCGGGGGAGGTTTTTGGCGGCGGTGCCGTCGGTCTTGATACGGCAGTGCTCACCCGTGTGGCTGCAGAAATTGCTACCGCCGTAGAAGAAGGCGTGCAGGTCGGGATCGTGGTCGGAGGCGGAAATTTCTTCCGTGGTGCGACGCTGCAGGAGAATGGCATGGATCGCGCGCGGGCTGACTATATGGGAATGCTCGGAACAGTGATCAATGCAGTTGCTTTGCAGGATTTTCTGGAGCAGGCAGGTGTGCCTACGCGGGTGCAAACAGCAATCACAATGGGGCAGGTTGCTGAGCCTTATATTCCACTGCGGGCGATCCGTCATTTTGAAAAAGGACGCGTAGTGATTTTTGGTGCCGGAGCTGGAATGCCGTTCTTTTCCACAGATACTGTTTCGGCTCAACGCGCACTTGAACTGCATTGTGATGAATTATTGGTCGGGAAAAATGGGGTCGATGGTGTGTATACTGCTGATCCGCGTACTTGCCCGGATGCCCAAAAATTGGATTCACTCACATACGATGAAGCGTTAAAGCAAGGATTACGTGTGGTGGATGCAGCTGCATTTTCGCTGTGCCAGGATAATGGGATGACGATGCGCGTATTTGGGATGACGGAGATCGGCAATATTACAAGCGCCTTGCGCGGCGAAAAGATTGGCACTTTGGTTTCGATTTAGCGGCAGGCGGAGTACAGGCGGGATACATCTTGGCGCATTTGCTTGATTGGCTGAGATGCTGCGTTCGGCGGCTTTGGCGAAAGCATCGTTTTGCGAAGTAAAACTCAAAAAATGTTCCAAGAGCTAACCGAATTTGCTCAGGTGGACTAGACTGAAGGAACATGGATCCTGGTTTTATCCGATTTTGTACCCCAGCCAAAAGCGATCGAAAAGAATAAAGTCTGAAACTGGATCCGATAAAAGATAAACTCAATAAATAATCCGAAATAGAGAGAATCAAGATGATCGATGAAGTAATGCTTGAAGCAGCAGAAAAAATGGACAAAGCCGTTGACGTAGCGCGTAATGAATTTTCCAAGATCCGTTCCGGGCGCGCTAATCCAGAGCTTTTTAATTCTTTACTTGTTGAATACTATGGTGCTCCAACGCCACTTCAGCAGCTGGCTACTGTTTCGATCCCCGAGGCACGTACTGTGCTTATTTCTCCTTATGATCGTGCTGCAATGAAAGATATTCAGCGGGCGATCCAGGAATCAGATTTGGGTGTGAACCCTACAGATGATGGGCAAGTATTACGTATCAACATGCCTGCGCTCACAGAAGAACGCCGTCGTGAATATGTGAAATTGGCAAAAACGAAAGCTGAAGATGCACGTATCTCTGTGCGTGGGGTGCGGCGGAAAGCAAAAGATGAGCTGGATAAAATTAAAAAAGATGGCGCAGCAGGCGAAGATGAAGTAGATCGCGCAGAGAAGGATCTTGAATCGATGACGAAGAAACATACTGATTTGATTGATTCGATTCTTGAGGTGAAGGAAAAAGAACTGCTCGAAATGTGATTCGCAATTGTGCTTCTGGCATGGCAATGCGCCGTCTTTTTCGGGAGGGGAGCTGCCATGCCAAAGTTCTTTGCAGGAAAAATTTATGATCCCATATCAAAAGTTTCAACACGGAATGCATCCGGCACGGAAATTTTCTCCGCATCCGCCAAAGCCGCCAGTAGAGTCGAATTCGCGTGCTGGACGGAACCTTCCCGCAGCGACAGCTACTGCGATCATTCTACTGGGGATCATTGCGGCATCTTTGGTGTTTTACATCCAAATCTTCGTAGTTCTTGCCACGATTGCATTGGTGATCGGGATTTGGGAGTTTTCCGGCGCTGTTTTGGCAAGAAATATTCGCGTTCCGTTTATTACATTGAGTGTTTCGGTCATTTTCATGGTGCTCCTTACCTGGGAGTTTGGAGTTGGCGCGGGATTCCTTGGATATTTGATTTCGACTACATTGGCGCTGGGAATTACGAAATATTATCTTGGCGAGAGTCTGCGTACCGGGATCGTGGCAGTATTTGGTCTGGCTTGGATTGGGCTCTCAGGAGTTTTTGCCATTGGAATGGCGCATCTTCCTGCACCAACACAGATTCTTACCGCTTTGATCCTTTTACCTGCAGCAAATGATACGGGTGGCTGGTGTGCCGGGATCCTTTTCGGGAAGCATCCAATGGTGCCGAAAATTTCTCCGAAGAAATCGTGGGAGGGATTTGGCGGCTCAATGTTTTTATCACTGCTGGTTTCCTATCTGATTGTTGGTTTGTTTACGAAGCTAGACTGGCCGTGGGCGATTCTCTTTGGAGTGATCACGCCTTTTATTGCGACGGCTGGAGATTTTGCGGAATCAATGATCAAACGTGATCTTGGGATTAAAGATATGGGGTCAGTATTTCCTGGGCATGGTGGGATGCTTGACCGGCTTGATTCAATCCTGTTTTGCGCCCCAGTTTTCTATTTCCTTTTTGCGCTGGCTTTCGGCGCGATCTAAGTTCGGGAGTAGGATTTAACTAATGAAGAAACAAGTGCGTCCACGCGTGGAATCAGGGCCGCGCCCGTCTTTGAGCTTTGTTGCAAAGCGGACGGGAAAGGCTCCGAGCCATCTGATTGATCTTGATCTGCAAGAACGCAAAGCTTTGCTGCAGGATTTTGGTTATCCGGCTTTTCGGGCAGATCAGCTTTCACGGCATTACTTTGAGCATTGCACAGTTGATCCGCAGCAAATGACGGATCTGCCAGCTACGCAGCGCGAAGAGCTGTCTGCAAAAGTGTTTCCACAGCTGGTCACGAAAGTGCGTGATCAGATTGCTGACGGCGGGAAGACGATCAAGACTCTTTGGCGGCTTTTTGACGGGGTAGTAGTTGAATCAGTGCTGATGAAGTATCCTGATCGGGCTACTCTTTGCATTTCTTCCCAGGCCGGTTGTGGAATGGCGTGTCCGTTTTGCGCTACTGGGCAGGGAGGATTGGCGCGGAATCTTTCGACTGCAGAAATTATTGAGCAGCTGCGAATGAGTATGCTCGGAGCGGCTGCTGGCGATCTGGGAGCGCCAGTTCGTATTACGAACATCGTATTTATGGGAATGGGCGAGCCAATGGCGAATTATAAAGCTGTCATTGGGGCGTTGCATCGGATGATCGATCCGAGTCCAGCTGGGTTTGGGATGTCGGCACGGAATATCACGGTTTCCACCGTTGGGCTTGTGCCGTCAATAGATCAGCTTGCTGCTGAGGGTTTCCCCGTCACTCTTGCTGTTTCACTGCATGCGCCGGACGATGGTTTGCGTGATGATTTGATTCCGATCAATTCACGGTTCAAAGTTGGGCAATTGCTTGATGCTGCGCGGAGATATTTTGTGCAAACCGGACGTCGTGTATCTATCGAATACGCTTTGATTAAAGATATGAATGATCACGAATGGCGGGCAAAATTACTTGCGCATGAGCTAAATTCCCGCGGGCGAGGGTGGGCGCATGTAAATCCAATCCCGCTCAATCCTACTCCTGGTTCGATTTGGACGGCAGCTACGAAAAGTGCGGCTGAGCTATTTGTGAAAACTTTGCGGGATGCTGGGATCGCGACAACTGTACGTGATACACGCGGTTCTGATATTGATGGTGCGTGTGGGCAGTTAGCGGCTGAAACGCTTGATCCGCAACGGGTTGCAAAGCGGGCAGCGAAAGCTCAGGCTGCTGTTGACGCGGCAATCGCGGTACATCGAAAAGAACCGGCAAATTTGAGTAAACTTTTAGCAGACGAATCAGCCACCAACGCAACTTTGGAGGAAGCAAAATGAGCGCACATACTTTTTCTCGTGCCGGCACATTCAAATACGGGTACAACCGCAAACAGGTGGACGCGTTTTTTGATCGTGCGAAACATGCTTATAAAGATTCAGCAGAATCAAACGTGACCGAAGACGATGTCCGGCAGGCAGCATTTTCTTGGGTGCGTAATGGGTATAAGGCGAGCGAAGTCGATGGCGCACTGGATCGGCTTGAACGCGCATTGCTGCAGCGCCGGCGGGCGAATGTAATGGTGGATACTGGTGAATCAGCTTGGCTTGATTATGCTTACGGGCAGGCTGAATCGCTGTATCCGCGAATGTTACGCAAGGACGGCGAACGATTTGCGAATGCAAAAGATTATGGCTATGCAAAGAGTGAAGTGGATGCTTTCATCAGCCAAATTGCGCGATATTTTGAAGGGCAAACTCAGTTGACTTCAAAAGAAGTTCGGGATGTAGTGTTTCGGCGTGCCCGTAAAGGTAATGCATACGATGAAGCCGTGGTTGACGTGTATCTTGATCGGGTCATTTCGGTATTGATCGCGGTGGAGTGAGTGAATGCGCGAGGTAATTATTCTCGGCTCTACCGGTTCGATCGGCGTGCAGGCACTAGCGGTGATTGCGGCTAATAGTGATCAATATCAAGTGAAAGCACTTGCTGCCGGCGGTGGGCAATTAGAATTATTAGCCAGGCAGACGGCAGAATTTCGAGTCGATACTGTGGGGATTGCGCAGCCGGATGCAGCTGCGCAATTTGCTGATTTGTGGAGCGAAATGTATCCGTCAATGCCGCTTCCGCAAATTTTGAGCGGGATGGATGCGATTGCGGAAATTGCGGGAAGCGGATCGGAAAATACCGTCGTACTCAATGGTATTACCGGATCAGTGGGGCTTGCACCAACGCTGTGTGCACTCGAATCAGGCGCTACGCTCGCTTTAGCAAATAAAGAATCATTGGTAGCTGGTGGCGCATTGGTGCAGGCGGCAATGCAGCGGCCGGGGCAAATCGTGCCGGTAGATTCGGAACATTCTGCAATTGCACAAGCTTTACGTGGTGGCCGGCATCGGCGCGGATTGACTGTGCCGGAGGTGGATGGCACTACTGAAGTGGCAAAAATTATTCTCACTGCTTCGGGTGGGCCGTTCCGCGGGAAAAAGCGTGCAGATTTACAGCATGTGGATGCAAAGGCAGCATTGCAGCATCCGACCTGGAAAATGGGGCCGGTAGTGACGATCAATTCTGCCACACTTTTTAATAAAGCTCTGGAACTGATCGAAGCCGCATATCTATTTGCTGTGGATCCAAAAGATATTATTCCAGTGGTACATCCGCAATCGATCGTGCATTCGCTAGTGCAATTTCAGGATGGTTCCACGATCGCGCAAGCCTCTCCGCCGGATATGAAGCTGCCAATTGCGCTCGGTTTATCCTGGCCAGAACGCTTAGTAGAAATATCCGCGCCATGTAATTGGGAGAGTATGCAAACCTGGGAATTTTTCCCGCTTGATGTACAGACCTTCCCGGCAATCGAACTTGCGCGTCAAGCATTGCAGGCTTCGCCATTGCACCCGGCTGTGATGAATGCGGCAAATGAAGAATGTGTGAGCGCTTTTCTCGTTGGAAAACTGAGTTATCTAGGAATTATTGAGACAGTAGCAGATGTGCTTCATGAGTTTGCTGACGGTGGTGAACTCTCGCTTGCGATGGTGAAAGAAAGCGAATCTTGGGCAAGAAATCGGGCTAACGAAATTATCGGAGCAAAACTTTGAGTATCATCGGCATTATTTTATTTATCCTGGGTTTACTGATTGCCGTCGCCTTGCATGAGCTGGGGCATCTGATCCCGGCGAAACTATTTGGTGTGAAAGTTTCACAATATTTTGTGGGCTTTGGGCCAACGATTTTTTCAAAAGTTTATCGTGGCACCGAATACGGTGTGAAGTGGATTTTACTTGGCGGATATGTGCGGCTCTGCGGGATGCTTGCTCCGGCTCGTCCGGGCAGAAAAATTTTCACGAAGCACGGTGAGCTCACATTCGCGGAGCAGGCACGGCGTGAATCAGCTGCTGAACTTGCCCCTGAGGAAGCTGCGCAGGCCTTCTGGCGTCTTTCACCTGGTAAGAAACTGATCGTCATGTTTGGCGGGCCGTTCGTAAACTTTTTGCTTTCAGTATTGTGCTTTGCGATCGTCTGGCTGGGAATCGGTATGCCTGCGCTCAGTAACACGGTTGGTAGAATCGCCCCGTGTATTGATCCAATGCAGACTAAATGTGAGCTAGCTGCAGCTACACCAGCAGCACGATCAGAATTGCAGCAAGGTGATGAGATCCGTGCATGGGCTGGTACTCCTGTGAAGGACTGGCAGGAGTTACGGGAAGCAATTCAAGCACATGGTGCAGGTGAAAAGCCGGTGGATGTGCTGCGCGAGGGGCGTCAGGAAACATTTACGATCAATGTAATTGAAGTAGAGCGCCCGCAGGTGCGCGCTGGTGAAATCGTGAAAGATGCAGCTGGTAAGCCGCTGCTTGAAATGCAGCCATATCTTGGCGTGAGCCCAGAAATCAAGCGTGAGCAGCAAAGTTTCAGTGCACTTCCGGCGCAAATCGGCAATCTTGCACTTGGAACAGCGCAGATCATTATTGGACTCCCAGTACATTTATGGAATATCGGAGTGAGTTTGTTTAGTGATACGCCACGTGATGCAAGCGGAGTAGTTGGACTCGTCGGTATTGCAGATATGGCTGGCAAAATTACTGGCGGCGGATCTGCGCAATATACTTTTGCGGCGCGGGCAGCTGATTTTCTGCTCCTTTTTGCTTCGCTGAACATGTCACTTTTCATTTTTAATCTGCTACCACTGCTTCCGCTTGATGGTGGGCATATTCTTGGTGCGCTCATCGAATGGATAAAGCGCGCGAGTGCAAAATGGCGTGGCATGCCAGATCCGGGAGCTTTTGATACTGCACGGCTGCTGCCATTGAGTCAGGTAGTGGTTTCGTTCTTTGTGTTGATGACGATTTTCTTGATCGTGGCAGATATTTTGAAACCGGCATTTTAGTTTTTGTGAATCAGAGCGTAATTACGGGTGTTGTGTGATCGGAGGGCGAATGTGTCAATTACAGCCGATCGCCCTCGCAGGTGTAGATTACACTATTAGTGTCTGCGGGTTTGTCTTCGTCCAGAAGGGAAGTTGAATCTGGTAAATTGGCGTTCTGGCAGTTTGGTAAACCGAATGATTTGAGCAAAACGGAAATGAATGGGGTGGAGAAACTGTGAATAATCCAGTATCACTGGGGATGCCGTCGATCAAGGAAGCTCCAGCTGTGCTCAGCCCGCGCAAGAAAACCCGCCAGATTCATGTGGGTGATGTGGCTGTTGGTGGTGGTGCGCCAATTAGCGTGCAATCAATGACGACCACGAAAACTCATGATATTGGTGCTACTCTCCAGCAAATTGCCGAATTAACAGCAGCTGGGTGTGATCTCGTGCGGGTAGCTTGCCCAACGGATAAAGATGCTGATGCGCTCGCGGTGATCCATGATAAATCAAATATTCCAGTGATTGCAGATATTCACTTTCAGCCGCGCTATGTGTTTGCGGCGATTGAAGCTGGCTGCGGAGTACGTGTTAATCCTGGCAATATTAAGCGTTTTGACGATAAAATTCCAGAAATTGCGGCTGCTGCAAAGGCTAATGGGACAGCGATGCGGATCGGGATCAATGCTGGTTCGCTCGATCCGCGGTTGTTGCAAAAATATGGGAAAGCCACACCGGAAGCATTGGTGGAATCGGCTGTGCTGGAGGCTCGTTTATTTGAAGATGCAGGATTTTTTGATTTTGCAATTTCAGTAAAGCATCATGATCCGGTGGTGATGGTGCGGGCATATGAATTGCTTTCTGAAGCAGGAGATTGGCCGCTGCATTTGGGTGTGACGGAAGCAGGGCCACAATTCCAGGGAACGATCAAATCTGCGGTTGCTTTTGGTGCGCTGCTTGCAAAAGGTATTGGCGACACGATTCGAGTTTCGCTTTCTGCGCCTCCGGTAGAGGAAGTAAAAGTGGGTGAAGCGATTTTGCAGTGCCTGAATTTGCGGCCGAAGCAGTTGGAGATTGTTTCATGCCCGTCATGTGGAAGATGCCAGGTGGATGTGTATGATCTGGCTGAGCGTGTGACGGAAGGGTTAAAAGATATTACCTTCCCACTGCGTGTAGCAGTGATGGGTTGTGTGGTCAATGGTCCTGGTGAGGCGCGAGAAGCTGATTTGGGTGTGGCTTCTGGTAATGGCAAGGGGCAAATTTTTGTGCAGGGCAAAGTGGTTGAGACGGTATCTGAGGCAGAGATTGTGCCGACGTTGATTCGGAGAGCGCGGCTGGTGGCAGCAGAATTAGGCTTGGCTGAAGATGGAAATGCGCATCCTGAGATTATTACTGAATAAGCTCTTTTGGGTACATGATTTCAGTGATTGCGGCTGTGTTTTTTCGCTTGCAAAAATTTTCTGAGACTTAATTTAGCTTCAGTTTCGGCACGCTGGAAGTTGCTTGATGTGGGGTTCATGAATCCCACATTTTCAACGTAAAATGGGCAACTGCTAGTTGAGCGAGTAAACTTTTGCTTATGTTAAGAATGACTGAACTTTTTGTGCGTACTTTACGCGAGAATCCTGCTGATGCAGAAGTTGAATCTCATAAGCTGCTTGTGCGTGGAGGATATGTGCGCCGAGTGTCTCCAGGCATTTATACCTGGCTCCCGCTTGGTTTGAAGGTGTTGCGGAAAGTCGAAGCGATTGTGCGTGAGGAAATGGATGCAGCTGGTGCGCAGGAAGTGCTTTTGCCAGCGTTGCTGCCGCGTGAACCGTATGAGGCTACGAATCGTTGGGAAGAATATGGGCCAAACTTGTTCCGCTTGCAGGATCGGCGTGGGAATGATTATCTCCTTGCCCCGACGCATGAGGAAATGTTTACGCTTGCGGTGAAGGATATGTACTCCTCGTATAAGGATTTGCCGCTCACGATTTACCAGATTCAGACGAAATATCGTGATGAGGCGCGTCCGCGGGCTGGCTTGATTCGGACCCGCGAATTTTTGATGAAAGATGCATATTCTTTTGATATTGACGATGCTGGGTTGGATCGCGCATATGAAACGATGCGCAGTGCTTATCAAAAAGTATTCAGTCGCTTGGGCTTGCCGTTTGTGATTTGTTCTGCCACTTCTGGTGCAATGGGTGGTTCGCGTTCTGAAGAGTTTTTGTTCCCGTGTGCAATTGGTGAAGATACTTTTGTTTCCTCGCCTGGCGGATATGCGGCTAATACAGAGGCTGTTACCACCCCTGAGCTGCCAGAACTTGGATTTGCCGAGGTGCCAGAGCCGAAAGTGGTGCCGACTCCAGGAGCCACTACAATTGATGCGCTCGTCGCGATGGCAAATGCAGCTGAGCCGCGTGCGGATCGTGATTGGGAAGCAGCAGATACATTAAAGAATGTTGTAGTCACTTTGGTGCATCCAGATGGAACTCGTGAAGTGGTAGTAATTGGTGTGCCTGGCGATCGTGAAGTTGATCTAAAGCGTGTGGAGGCAAATCTTGCACCAGCTGAAGTGGAATTGGCTACGCCAGCTGATTTGGCGCAGCATCCGGAATTGGTGCCTGGATATATCGGGCCGCAGGTGCTTGGCGTAAATGGCAGCGAGAATGCTGTGCGCTATCTGCTTGATCCGCATATTGTCCGTGGTTCACGTTGGATCAGCGGTGCAAATGCTGTCGATAGTCATGTTTTTAATCTGGTGTATGGTCGCGATTTTGCTGCTGACGGCATGATCGAAGCTGTCGAAGTCCGCAATGGTGATTTAGCGCCAGACGGTTCGGGTGAGCTGTCGATTGAGCGTGGAATTGAGATTGGGCATATTTTCCAGCTTGGGCGGAAGTATGCGCAAGCGCTTGATTTGAAGGTGCTTGATCAAAATGGCAAGACCCAGGTAGTTACGATGGGCTCGTATGGGATCGGTGTTTCGCGAGTACTTGCAGCGCTTGCAGAGTTGAATCATGATCAGCAGGGTTTGGTTTGGCCGGTCGAGATTGCGCCAGCTCAGGTGCAAGTGTTGGTTACCGGCAAGGGAGAAGAGCTTTTCCAAATGGGTGAAAAGCTTTCGGCTGAGCTTGATGCTGCGGGGATTGAGGTGATCTATGATGATCGGAAGAAAGTTTCTGCTGGGGTGAAGTTTGCTGATTACGAGCTGCTTGGCGTGCCATATGCGATTGTGATTGGGCGCGGGTTGAGCGAAGGCGTAGTGGAGCTGCGTACACGTGCTACTGGTGCGAGTGAGAATTATCCGCCAGCTGCGGTGTGTGGAGTACTTTCGCAGTTGCTGCAATAGGCAGTGTTGATTGAGAAATATTCAGGCGTCTGGCGCGCGTAACTGCACGCACCAGACGCCTGAATATTTTAGGCTTAAGTCCCTTTGCAGCGGTGGGGAGGAGGTGATAGCTTCAAATAGGGGGAAGTTGGATTTATGAGAATCCTAACAATGAAATCTTCACCCCTGATCAAAATCCTGAATAGAAAGGACGAGCTGATGTCACTTTCACCTACAGACAATAATTTAGATTCCACGAACTTAGACTCCACGCAGCTTCAGCCCTTGCCAGAAACGCAAGAAAATGAGGCGATAAAAAACACTGATTCCGTACTGACGCAAGGATCTGCGGCTCCGCAGAATGCAATGGCAAATATTTTCCAACAAATTACCGGAGCATTACAACACATCTGGCATGGTACAGCTGCTTATCAGATCGTGCCGAAAAGCACTAGCAAAGCTGGATTACTGATTTTAGGTATTTTCGCTGCGGAATTAGCGCTGGTCTTCTCCGTCACAATTGGACGGGGGATGGGGCTTGCAGATGTGGCTTCTTCCTTGATGCGTTCATTTGGTGGATTAGGCGCTCCATCGGTTTATTTCGTGATCGGCTTTGGCACTTGGTTAGCGATATTTATTGTATTGCTATTGGCATTTGCAGCGATTATCGCATTGCGGGTCGGATGTAACCGGATTGTGTTTTCGATGCGTAGTGCAGATACCAATTTCTCCCGTCTTGCCAGCATCTATGCCTTTAGCGTAAGCCCCACGATCGCATTAATGCCGGTGATTTTGCTCTTTGTATTGCTTCCGGTAGCTGCACTGAATTTTTTGATGATGCCACTATTTATGCTGATCTTTGGGATCTGTGGTTTTCTTGCTGAATTGCTTACGTATATCGGCTTAAATCGCGAAGGGAAATTTGAAAAATCGCCGCTCGTGCCATTTGTGGCATCATATCTGCTTTGGATCGTGCTTACCGGGATCTTGATGATGATCGTTTCAGCAATCATCGGCGGTATACTTTGGTCAGCTTCGACAAGCTATCTCGGGAATAGTATGCCATGGTAAAGAAGCATCGTTTTACAATAGTTGCAGTTATTTTAGCGCTGCTTTTAAGTGCTTGCGGAGCGAAAATACAGACCGAATTGAAGCTTGATACGCCAACTTCTGGCAGCCGGATCATTAAAGCCGTCATTCCAAAACTGGACGAGCAGGCTGCACAAGCAGTTACTGGCGGAATGGCTGCAGTAGATGCATCACTCAAGAAGCATCTACCAAAAGAACTGACATTTTCCGGTTTGGCACCAGAAGGTGAGCATACCGTCGGCACCTTTACTTTGAAATTCGATAATCTTGATGACTATCGGAAAAAGGTTGCTTCTTTGATGCGCACTAAAGAAGCGAGTGAAGTTGAATCACTGATTTCTGTTAGTGCTGCAGGATTAGTTACTGGGGTGCAGGTACAGGAAAATTTCACATCGCAAGATTTACTGCGGTGGGCAGTTGATGGCCTAGTTGAGGACGGCGTGATAAAAGAATCCGATAAGGGGAACTTGATCGAATCTGGTGAGACAAAAGTGACCATCAATGGTAAAACTTATGATTCTCGCGGATTTTCAGCCAATATCGAAGATGTGAACGATAACGGTGTCAGCCGGTTGCTGATTGAGCTGGTTGAAGGGAAATCGGAGCTCGAAGTAGCAGTTGAGCTGGGGTACCGCAAAGGAATGAAATACCCAGAAGCAGAGTTGAAAGCGTATTTAGCGAAAGCTGCTCCGAGCGCAGCAAAACTTGTGCCACTTAGCGGTGAATACAATGGAATGTCTGTGAAATACTCGGTTGATTCAATTGCAGATGCTGAGAAAACTCTCGTGAAGCTGCTTGGTGATCCTTCGTTTTCGGTAAAACAAGCGAGTGCAACAGATGCGGATACTGGATCTCCTGCTCGGGTGATTGAGGTAAATCTTGCTTGCGCAGCTGTATGTTCTCCAGATGCAGCGCGGAAAGAATTCAAATTTACTCCTGCTGAGGGTTGGGAATTGGACGGTGCCGACTCGTTAAATCGCAGTGGCAAGCTGAAAATGACGATGCCGATTCGTTTCAGTGCACTGGATGTAGTAGCAAAAGTTGGTGAATCGGGCGGAAGCGTTACCGTCACCGCGAAAATTGCGCAAGAAGTTGTTGCGCTTGCTGGCGAAGCGATCGAAGCATTAGTAAATCCGAGTCAAGCCGGTGAACTTAAGAGTGCCGAAAAGGATGGTCAAGTAATATACACTTTGACCATTTCGGGGGACTCGGCAGACACTTTGAATCGTAATTTGCAGAAAGTTTCGCAGGGTAGTGGATATACGATCACTCAGGATCCAAATTCCGGATTTTTTAGTAATGGCGTGATTTTCCAGTATCAAAACGATTTTGCTTCAGTATTTGTGACTGAGCCAGATGCAAGTGTCACACATGAATTGACGATTGACGGATATACAATCGCTGATTCAACGCATGGGAATACATCTCCGATCAAGGCAAAGACGAATACTGGTGAGGTTTTCGCGGTACAGGGGAAAGCTACAAAACTGTCTATCGTCAGTATTGTGGTGCTGGTAGTGATTCTCGTGCTGCTGCTCGCGATTGGCATCGCCGCATATCTTAAGCGTGAGCTGATTGCTGAACATCTGCGCAAGTGGAAGGCCAAGCGTGCGGCGGCAGCCGCGCAAGCCCAGCTGGCGCATCCGCTTGACGAAAACCTACAAACTGAGCGGAATGATCTGGTGCAGATGCACGCCGGTGCTGAATCAGAGTTGGCTCCATTGCCTCATCACAGTGCTCTCTCGAAGCCGTGGGCAGAAAGCGATTTGATCTAGTTTCACGGATTTTCGTACTTGTTATCGAATTGAACTGGTCTGTTGCAAGTTGATACAGACGGCAGGGCAGATACGAGTGCTGTATATAACTGAATCACATCCCTAGTGTGGGCAGAAAGTACAAAATAGCTTTCTGCCCACACTATTAATTTCAGGCATGAGCATCCTTGCAACACTGTAGAAGGGGCATGTAGAAATAACGGCAGCGAGAAAGCAGCGAGAAAGGCTAATTAATTCGCGTCAAAAACCGGCGCGAAGCGCGCAATTATCACAGCTAACATTGCATTCGGAGAGAGTTGCCCAGCATTTTTTGGATTTGATTTTGCTTCTGGCACAGTGTCATTTTTCTGCGCGAGTGTGGATAATGAATGGAAAAGCAATTGTTTGGCTTGCGAAAGATCAGTATTTGGAGGAGTAAAAGTGCTGCGTTCGTCATCAACACCCGCGCTAAGCGCGAGATTGATGCAGGTGCCAAGCAGTGCAATATGCTTCCGATTTTCCTTTCGCTTTGCTTCCTGTCCGGAGGGGAGTAAAGCGGTATGAGCTTCAAGTATTTGTTTTGTGCTCTCTAATTCCACCACTGTTTGTGCATCATTGATCAGACTCGCTACTTGCGGAAGAGCTACTTCTGGCAATGCCTGCGGAAGCGAATGCATGCGTGCCAACTGATCTGCCTGAATAAAAACTTTACTCGCAAAATCAATCATTGCAGGTGGGGGAGCGAAGGCGGTGCCTTTATCTGCTAAGGTTCGTGCAAATAACGTCAATTCTGCAACAAGCTCTGGGACGGTAGCACTTTTCGCTGATAAATCCAGACCGGGATTTTTATACCCCGCGGGAGCGCCTTCAGGCCAGGGCGCCCAAACACCACCTAAATCATTTGTCCAGGTATCGGCAAGGGTGCTTAACTCGGTAAGTCCAAGTTTTTTGGCTCCAGCAGCAATCCGGGCACTATCGATCGCCAACTCCTGGCGTGCACTCTCACTTGCAGCTGGCTTGGCCGGATTCAGATTTGGCTTTTCCCAATTAGTGCCAATGAAATACATGAAAGTACTAAAAAGTCCGATGCCAAGTAAGAGGTAGAAAGTGAATTTTACGTGGGAAATCCATTTTCTCCGCAAATTTTTGCTCAGTGCCATCGGCCGCCCTTTTTCATTTTGCTGCTTCTGTAATTGTAAATATCGCAGAAGCGAAAGATCTGAACTTCGCCTACCTAAAATTCACAATCGCAAATTTCTGCACGATAATTCACATTCGATAATGCCAAAGATGAAAGAATCAACATCGAAAAGGTAGGCTAAGCCTATGGTACAAAATATCGCTTTAGAGGATAAAATACGGGAGATAGTTGCCGCGGAAATTGCCATCCGGGAGCTATATCTCGAAGAAGTGCGCATCGTGCGTGCCGGAAAATTTACAACCGTGCGGATCACGGTTGATTTACCAGCCGGGCAAGGGGGAGTGAGTGCGGCGCAGCTCGATGAAATCACGCGAGTTATCTCCGATCTGCTCGATATTTCAGATCCGATCGCGGGCGAATATAATCTTGAAATTTCTACGCCCGGCACTGATCGAAAACTTTCTACGCCACGCCATTATTCACGTGCGATCGGGCGTCTTGCGGAATTTAAGCTGATTGACGGTACGAAGTTCCAGGCGCGAATCTCGGCAACGACCTCGCACTCAGCTACCGTCATACCTGAGAAAAAAGTACCAAAAAGCGACAAAGTTATTTATGAGCCGGCACGTGAGCTAGAATTTGAACAAGTGAAAACTGCACGTGTAATGGTGGAGCTGAAAAAGTCTGCCAATGATAGCGACGAAGGAGAGTAATCGTGGATATTTCAATGAACGAGCTGCGGGTGGTGGAATCCGAGTTAGGCATTAACCTCACTGTGCTCATTGAGACGATCGAAGATGCTTTGCTTCATGCTTACAATCGTGTACCGGGTGCAATCAAAGGGGCACGTGTAGATTTGAATCGCACAACGGGTAAAGTCTCGGTGATCGCACCAGAATATGATGAAGAAAATAATGTGATCGGCGAGTTTGACGATACCCCAAATGATTTTGGGCGAATCGCTACCGCAACTGCCCGGTCAATTATTGCGCAGCGCTTGCGTGATGCGGAAAGCGCGCGAGTACTTGGATCTTTCCAGGGTAAACAAGGTCAAATCGTGACAGGTACTGTTGAAGGAAATGCTGGTAGTAGTGCAGAGTCTCGTGATCTATTTGTTGAATTAGGCGAAAATCGCGGGATTTTGCGTTCCGAAGAACAAGTACCAACAGAGCATTATCGGCATGGAGATATGATTCGTGCACTGATCCTTGACATTTCTGTTGGACCGCGTGGAGCTTCGATT
Organism: Arcanobacterium hippocoleae; assembly: GCF_031456295.1. Classification (NCBI taxonomy): domain Bacteria; kingdom Bacillati; phylum Actinomycetota; class Actinomycetes; order Actinomycetales; family Actinomycetaceae; genus Arcanobacterium; species Arcanobacterium hippocoleae. The sequence goes on along the minus strand of NZ_JAVDUJ010000001.1, from coordinate 714,989 downwards.
CGGCTCTCGCGTTCGCACCCAGATTTTGTGCGGCAGTTGTTTCAAACGGAAGTTCCTGAAATTGCGGACGGAATCGTTGAAATCGTCGCACTTGCACGTGAGGCAGGGCATCGCTCGAAGGTTGCAGTGTGGTCATCAGATGAAAATGTGGCAGCAAAAGGCGCTGCCATTGGGCATAATGCACAACGCGTGCGCGCCGTCACCCAAGAGTTAAACGGCGAAAAGATTGATGTGGTCGAATACGATGACGATCCGGCAAAATTTATTGCTGCTGCACTTTCACCAGCGCGCGTATTGCGTGTAGATATTCTAAATAAAGATCTGCGGCAGGCACTCGCGGTTGTACCCGATGATCAAGCTTCGCTGGCAATCGGTAAGGAAGCGCAAAATGTGCGTTTGGCAGCGAAACTGACGGGATGGTCGATAGATATTCGCAAGCAGTCAGAAGATCAGCTGAGCGAAGGCGAATAAATCAGGATCGATTTAAGCCGGCATTGCGTAAAACACAGCGCGGGCCCGATTTGGTGCGCAGCCGTGAGCGCTTTCACCGTCGTTTAGGCGCCTGTTAATGGCTTGAACTAAGTCAATCAGGTAGACTGGTTGCGGGTTTGGCTGCCATCTTTGTATGAGCCGCCGAGATTCGTAGTAACTGGTTGTGATAATTCCCTTGTTAGTGCGAAAAAAAATCAGTGTAAACCAATTCAGAAAGCGGGTAGAAAGCGATGGGCACCCGATGAGTACCCAGCGATGAGCTGCCAATAGAAAAGGTCTTGCGCACATTGCGCGGACCGCTAAAGAAGGAGAACTGTGGCAAAGGTCCGCGTCCATGAGCTCGCAAAAGAGCTCGGGATTGCAAGTAAAGATTTGCTTGCAACCTTGAAAGAAAACGGCGAATTTGTAAAATCGGCATCTTCGAGTATTGAAGCCCCAGTGGTTCGCCGTGCTCGTGAATATTACGAGAAACATCCAGAATTACTTCCGCAGAATACTGCGGCGAAAAGCGGGGCGAAAGGAACGACTGCACCAGCCGTCGAACGTAAAGCAACACCGCAAAAAGCTGTATCTGAAGCAGCGGCTGCCAAGCCTGCTGCGCAAAAGCCAGTTGTGAAACCATCCCAGATGAGTCCAGCTCCGAAGCCAGGTGCAAAGAAACCAGCAGCTCCAAAACCAGCTGCGAAACCTGCAGCAAACAACGTGCCGAATCCTGGTGCTGTTGAAAATGCGGCTGCTCCTGCAGCTGCCACGGCAGCGCCAAAGGCGCCAAAGCCAGGTGGCGGTGTAAAGAAGCCTGCAATCACTCCAGGTGAAGCGCATCGGAGTGCTGAAGCAGCTCGGGAAGCAGCTCCGCCGCGTCCGATGGGGCGCAAGCCAGGAGCTCCACGTCCAGGAAATTCTCCTTTCGCATCACGGCAAGGAATGGGGAAACCAGGCGGACGCGGCCCGCGCCCAGGAAATTCCCCATTTGCTACGCAACAAGGGATGAAGAAAGGCGAAGGCGCTCCGGGCGGAAAGCGTCGTGGGGGTCAGGCAAATGAAAACCGTGGTCCGCGGCCAGAGAATCGTAGTCGCGGAAATGCGCCGCGTCCAAATCCGTCGATGATGCCCGAGCAGGCGCAAATGCCAGTAGATAATCGCGGTGGAAATCGTGGTAATCGCGGCGGGCATAACGGCGGAGCTCGTGGCTTTGCTGGCGGCGGTAATAATACTGGCGGGCAAGGATTCCGTGGTGGATTCACCCGCTCGGGCGGAAAGGCTCGCGGCGGTTCAACGGCAGGCGCATTCGGTCGTCGGAGTGGCGGAAAGAAGCGTAATCTGCGGAATCGGCATCAGGAAGTCGAAGAGCAGCTTTCCCCAATGCTCGCTGGCGTGCAAGTGCCGCGCGGTGATGGGTCGACGATTGTGCGTGTTCGGCAGGGTGCTTCGCTTGCTGATTTTGCAGAGAAAATCAATGCTGATGCAGCAGCTCTGGTGACGGTATTATTCCGCATGGGAGAAATGGCGACGGCAAATCAATCCTTGGATGAAGATACATTCCAGTTACTCGGCGCAGAGCTTGGCTATGACATTAAAATCATGAGTGCCGAGGATGAAGACCGCGAAATCCTCGAAGCTTTCGATATTGATCTGGATGCAGAGCGGGAAGCTGAGGATGAGCAAAATCTTGTAGTGCGTCCGCCGGTAGTGACCGTGATGGGTCACGTCGATCATGGAAAGACGAAACTGCTTGACGCAATCCGTAACGCTGACGTAGTTGAAGGCGAAGCTGGTGGAATCACCCAGAATATTGGTGCATACCAGACGAAAGTGCAGATCGAAGCCGATGAACGGAAGATCACGTTTATCGATACTCCAGGGCACGAAGCCTTCACCCAAATGCGTGCCCGCGGTGCAGATGTGACCGATGTAGCGATCCTTGTGGTTGCCGCAAATGACGGTGTGATGCCGCAAACTGTGGAAGCAATCAATCACGTGAAAGCTGCAGAAGTGCCGATCGTGGTGGCAGTAAATAAGATCGATGTTGACGGTGCAAATCCGCAAAAGGTACGTGCACAACTCACTGAATACGGTCTTGTAGCAGAAGAATATGGCGGCGATGTCCCATTCGTTGATATTTCTGCAAAGCAGCGTTTGAATATCGGTGAATTGCTTGAGCAGATCGTCACTACTTCAGATATTTTGGTGGAGCCGAAGGCGAATCCGGATAAAGCTGCTCGTGGTGTTGCAATCGAAGCGAAGCTCGATCAGGGTCGCGGTTCGGTGATCACGGCATTGATCCAAGATGGCACGCTGCGAATCGGTGATTCAATTGTGGTTGGTACCGCCTATGGGCGTGTCCGTGCGATGGTTGATGAGCATGGAAATCGGGTTACCGAAGCTGAGCCTTCCCGCCCAGTGCAAGTGCTTGGTTTGACTTCTGTGCCTGGTGCAGGCGATCAGTTGATCGTTGCTGACGATGATCGTACCGCACGGCAGATCGCTGAGCGTCGTGAAACAGCCAAACGCGCTGCCACATTGGCGAAGCGCCGGAAGCGGATTTCGCTTGAAGATCTTAATGCTGCGATTGAAGAGGGCAAGATCGAGAATCTGAACCTCATCATCAAGGGTGATTCCTCTGGTTCGGTTGAAGCACTTGAATCCTCGCTGCTTGAAATTGAAGTTGGTGGCGACGAAGTTCAGCTGAATGTGATCCACCGTGGCGTTGGTGCAATCACCCAGTCTGATGTGGATTTGGCGACCGTCGATAGTGCTGTGATCATTGGTTACAATGTGCGTCCAGCCGAGCGGGTGGCAGATCTGGCTGATCGTGAAGGCGTCGAGATGAAGTTCTACTCGGTGATCTACGATGCGATTAACGATGTCGAAGATGCGCTGAAGGGTAAGCTCAAGCCGATTTATGAAGAAGTGGCTTTGGGCAGTGCCGAGATTCGGCAGGTCTTTAAGTCTGGCAAGTTCGGTAATATCGCTGGTTCGATCGTCCGTTCGGGCACAATCAAGCGTGGTACGAAAGCACGATTGGTGCGTGACGGTGCCGTGGTTGCTACGGATCTTGAGATCGCATCATTGCGGCATGAAAAAGACGATGTAACTGAAATTCGTGAAGGCTACGAATGCGGTATCACTTTGGGATATAAGGATATCCGTGAGGGCGATATCATCGAGACTTGGGAAATGCGTGAAAAACCGCGTAGTTGATCTCAAAAAATAAGATATTATGCCGGGGTTGGTGGAAACGCCCACCCCGGCATGAGTATTTGCGAAACCGGATTTTGGATCGCAAATTCTGCGAACGTGGGAAAGGAAGAGAAATGGTAAATCCCCGGGCTGCCCGCGTGGCAGATCAAATCAAGCAAGTTATTGCGCGGATGGTGGACGGGAAGCTGAAAGATCCGCGGCTCGGAATGGTCACGATCACCGATGTGCGGGTGACGGGCGATTTGCAGCACGCTACGATCTTCTACACGGTTTATGGTTCAGCTGAGCAGTTAAAACAATCTGGGCGTGCGCTTGAATCAGCAAAAGGGATGCTTCGTTCTGCCGTTGGCAATGCGCTTGGATTACGGCTGACGCCAAGCCTGGAATTTGTGCCTGACGCACTGCCTGAGGCTGCGGCTTCGATTGAGGATGCGCTTGTAGCTGCCCGCTTCAAGGATGAGCAGGTGCGTAAACTGGCGCAAAATGCGCAGTATGCTGGTGCTGCTGATCCGTATAAAGTGAAGCATCCAGCTGAGCTTGCCGATGCTGCAGCTGATGCAGAAGCGGTTTCCCAATGGGCAGCGCAAGAGTGAAGCGTTCTCCGGGGCAGGAATATCAACGGCGAATCATGCCGTGGGGAGATTTGCCGCGTGCTGAAAAGGCTGCGCCGTCAGGGCTGATCTTGATCGACAAAGATCAGGGTGTGACTTCTCATGATGTTGTTGGTGCAATGCGTCGGCTTGCGGGCACACGAAAAGTGGGGCATGGAGGAACTCTTGATCCCATGGCCACCGGGTTGCTCACGATCGGAATTGGTCGTGCCACTAAACTGCTCACATATCTGAGCGGATGTGAAAAAACTTATCGTGCCACGATCTGTTTGGGAGCAAATACAAATACTGAAGACGCAGATGGCGAGATCATTATGCCTGATGCAGCCGCGCGCAGCAATCTTTCAACTTTGAGTGCGGCGGTGATTGATCGTGAAATTGCTGCGTTGACGGGTGAGATCATGCAGGTGCCAGCAAGTTTTTCTGCTTTGAAGGTAAATGGAAAGCGTGCTCATGAGCTGGCGCGCGCTGGTATTCATGTGGAGTTGGCGGCGCGGAAGGTGCGAATTTCACGCTTTGTGCGCTTAAGTGAGCCAAAGGTCAATACGGAATTATTTGAGTTTCCGGTAGTTGTTTTTGATGTGGAAGTGAGTTGCTCTGCTGGTACCTATATTCGATCCCTGGCAAGAGATCTTGGAGCAGCTTTGCAAGTAGGTGCGCATCTGCGCATGTTACGGCGGATCAAAGTCCGCTCGTGGAGTGTGGATGCAGCTAAGAGCGTGGCGCAATGTGGAGATATGGTTGCTGCCAGAAAAGTTTTGCCAATGATTTCTTTGGCAGATTGTTGCCGGATGCTTTTTCCAAGGATCAGTGTTACGGCAGAGGAAGCGCGGCTTTTAGGTAGTGGGCAGTTTATTCCTTATCGTCGAAGTGTGTTGCCGTCAGAGTTGGGTGACGGTCTGCTGGATCCGAAACTGGAATCATACGCGGTCACGCAGGAAGTTCCGAAGGTTGTGGCAGCATTTACTGATGCTGGGGAAGTAGTTTCGTTACTTTCTCGGCGCGGGCGTTATTATAAGCCTGATTTACAACTTGCGGATGCATAAAATTTGGCACACAATCACCTTATTTAGCGACACGCTTTCGCTTATTTTCGTCGATTTACAGATTGTGTGCGGATGTACGCCAAAAAATGGTTCATATTTTCGCAAACTTAGCGACGCATTAATTAGGTATGGCGATTTGCTGCTAGTATCGGGAGGGTAATGCTCTTAATTTGAAGATAGGTGCGAAGATGCCAGTAAAGCGCGGATGTCTGATAGTCGCATTGGGTACTCCTGCTTCCCCGGAACCGAATGATATTCGGCAATTTCTCAAAGCCTTTTTAAGCGACCGGGCAGTAGTAGATTTTCCACGCTGGCTCTGGAAGCCAATTTTGAATCATATCGTGCTGCGTGTGCGCCCTGAAAAAGTGGCGCCCACATACCGCGAGATCTGGATGAATGAAGGCTCTCCACTGGAAGTGTATACAAAAGCGCAATGCGAATTATTGGCAGCGGCTTTGCCGGATATTGAAGTGAAATATGCGATGACGTATACCGAGCCGTCAATTAGTGCGGCGATTTCTGAATTTACGGCTGAAGAAGTGATTATTATTCCGCTCTATCCGCAATATGCCCCTTCAACAGTGGCTGATATTTATCGGCAAGTGGAGATTTTGCAGGCTCAAAAAGATGCTCCACGGCTGAAAATAGTGCCGCAATGGCCTGATTTTGCTCCGTATATTGCGTGGTATCGGAGCGAAATTGCGGCAGCCATTGTAGCTGAGCGCCCTGATCGGATCGTCTTTTCGTATCATGGTGTACCGCAGCGAAAAGTGCATCACCCCGAATCGTACAAGGCGCAATGTATGCAAACTACTGCTGCGATCATGCGTGATTTTTCCGAAGTTCCATACGAAATTTCATTTCAATCAAAGTTTGGGCCAGGTAAATGGCTGGCACCAGCGACGATCGAGCGGATGGCAGAATTGCCTGGCGCAGGTGTGGAAAATATATTGCTGATCACTCCGGGTTTTCTTGTCGATTGCATTGAAACGATTGATGAACTTGACGTATTGAATCAGGAAGTTTTCAAAAAGGCGGGTGGGAAGAAATATTCCCGGCTCGCGCCATTAAATGCGCATGCACAAGCTGGAAATATTCTTGCACAGCTGTATCTTGAAACTGCTGGAAAAGATTGAAAGTCTTCGATACTGCGTTAGTTTTGTGAAGCTGCTGGGAATATTGGCAGTTCTTGCTACTGATAATATTTTGCTGTGTCAGCTATCTTGAGTATTTCGCGTATTTCAAAAAGAAAGTATTGGCGATACTTATTTTTTCGCTTTTAAGTATTTTTGCGGGATCAGGTCAGTGTCTTTTACGCCTTTTAATATTTGTGGGTCAATTTGCTGATTATTTTGGAGTACTGCAAGCTTTCCGGTAGGTTCCATGATCACCACGGCAATCTGGTCAAGCGTGCTAATCCCGTGTTCGCGCAGGGTACTCATCAGCTCGCGATGCGTAGTATTTGTGGCACGGAGATTTTCTTCGATTATTTTATTTCCAGCCATGAGGATGATCGGGTCGCGATTTAGGAAATGATCTCCGGTGGAAGTGTTGGCAAAACGTCCGAGTAGGAAATGTAGGCAAAGCAGTGTGGCAAAAGCTACGATGCCGGTGGTGAGTGTAGGTACTGGCCCGAGAGCTGTGCGCGCTACGATCGAACCAAACAGCAGTACCATTAAAGTGTCGAAAGTGGTTAATGAGGTCAAGAGGCGTTGCCCGAAAATCCGTACTGCAAAGAGGAAAATTAAATATATTGCGACGGTGGAAAGGATTGTGGTGAAGATGCCGGCAAGTGGCAGACCGAGCCATTGCGTAAACGAATCTGGGTAATTCATGCAAAACCTTCTAAAATCAATATGATCTTCTTGATCGTAACCATGCTGTATTTATAAATTAAACACCTTCTGGTCATCTGGCAGATATTTGCGTTAAAGAAGGTAAGCAGGCTCTCAGTTAATTATCTGCAGGGTGTTGCGAATTTTCGATAATTTTGGCGGCGAGATGATTTTTTATTGCAAGAATTTGCTCGCCAATCTACAGTATCCGTATTTTGTGTGGTGAAATTGTGGAATGGAACGGAATGGAATGAATGGAACTCGGCTTTGTGCGCTGATTTCTGGGGGAAGGCGCGATACGCTGGAAGGGATCGCGGCTGCAGACTATATTGTGGCAGCGGATCTTGGCTATCAATATGCGCGAGAGCAGGGAATCGTTCCTGATCTGATAGTTGGAGATTTTGACTCGTATCCGGGGAGCTGCGATCAGGTGGAATCTTTGGGCACAGAAATTTTGCGGCTGCCACGGGAAAAGGATGATTCGGATACGCTTGCTGCACTTCGGCATTGCCTTAAACTGGGATATTCTCGCTTCAAAATCTATTGTGCTTTAGGCGGACGGCTCGATCATTTAATGGCGAATATGCAAGCCTGCGCTTTTCTGGCAGCGCAAGGGGCAAGTGTGGAAGTGATTTCGGAGCGTGAATATCTTTATTTTCTTCATAATAATGCTGCTATTTTTGCGCCGCGCCCGGGGTATTCACTCTCGGTATTTTCGCTTAGTACGCAATCTTCTGGTGTGTCGATTTCGGGTGCAGCATATGAGTTAGAAAATGAAACTTTGGATCATACTTTTCCGATCGGTTTAAGTAATGAGTGGAAAAATGAAAATGAAGTGCAGATCTCTGTAAAAGACGGCACGCTTGTGGTGGTGAGTTCATTTTTGGGGTGAAAAGATTTTGCTCCCATCGCCGCGCAAACGTATCGTGATAATGGTAGTTATCTGCACGGAAAGTGATTTTGCATGTTGTCAGTTGTGCTCGCATTTGCAGCGGGTTTTATTACTTTTGTTTCGCCATGTTTCTTACCGATCGTTCCCGTCTTTATCGGCCAGTTAATGGGGGAAAGAACGCAGCAGCTTTCACGAAAAGGAGCTTGCTTGAATGCGGTATGCTTCATGCTTGGATTTTCGATCGTGTTTATTGCGATCTGGATTTCGATTGGATTGATCGGATTAGTTGCTGGCCGTTATGTGGAAATATTCCGGATTATTGGTGGGGTCGTTTTGGTGCTGATTGGTTTGCATGTAGCACGTTTGATCAGGATTCCACTGCTCGATAAGTATTATCGGGGTGATTTGAAAACTCCCGCCGCTATTCGTAACGGTGTGCTGCGTTCGGGATTGATGGGAGTGGTTTTTGGTGCGGGTTGGACACCTTGTATTGGCCCGATTCTTGGTGGGATTCTTGCTTTCGCGAGTCAGAGCGAAACGGCTTTTGCCGGTGCGTTCTTGATGCTTGCTTATTGTATTGGTTTAGGGGTGCCGATTGTACTTGTGGCAATTGGGGCAGTTGATGTGCGTGCGAGATTTGGATTTTTCAAAAAATATCATGCACTGATCGAGGTGATCACGGGGATCTTGATCGTGGTTATCGGGATTTTGATGATTACGAATTTGTTTGCGCGGATTGCGTTTTTTCCCGGCGCTGATTTAACGATGCTGGGGTATGGTTTTGGTGAGTCAGGTTTTATCTCAGCGGGTTGGTTTCGCGAAATGGAATAGTTCGCGCTGGGAAAGTTTGTCTGTCGAATTTGTGGGTCTTGAATGTAAAGTCAGAGCATCTGCAGGGGATAAAGATCGAGTGAGTTGTGTGGTGAAAAATGGCTGAAATGGAGTTTGGTGTGGTTGAACCCAATGCGCAGTTAGCGCCACAGGATTGGCGGACGAAGATTCGTGAGAGCCGTTATGGCACGCCGATCGTGCTCGTATTCACGGCAATTATCGTGATTTGCGCAGCATGGTTTGGATCAGGTTTGCAGGATGGGGAAAATTCACTTGCCCAAAATAAGAGTGCTGATCTTGCAGCTACAGCTGCAAATTCGGAAGTGACGGATCCGCTGGCAATTCTCGAAGTAGGGAAGCCTGCTCCTGATTTTACTTTTGTGGATTCGGCTGGTGCGAGAGTTCAGCTTGCTGATTATCGGGGGAAACCAGTTTGGCTCGTTTTTGCTACTACTTGGTGTCATGCTTGCCGTGCTGAAATGCCGGAAGTGGATGCGGCTGCAGCGGAGTTTGCTCCAAAAGGCGTGGAAGTTCTCACGGTTTTTGTTGGCGAAAATAAACAAACTGCGCAAGATTATCTGGAGCAGACTGGGTATCGGCTGAAATCAGTTCCTGATCACAGTTCTGAAATTGCGCGGCAATATGGGGTCGTGGGAATTCCAGCGCATTATTTTATTGATCCAGATGGTGTTTTGGTCGATCAGCGTGTAGGAGTGCTGGATAGATCAACGATTGGGGCAAAACTGGCAGATTTACTTGGGGGAAAAACCAGTGCGAAATAATGTCAGGATAATTTACACTTTTTAGAAAAGTCAGGGAAATTTTCCGGGAGCAGTACAGTAGAGTTTATTTTGTTATGAATGATAAGAATTCCTTGAATGATCCGTTTCTTGAAACGATGGCTCGATTGCGTGCACGGGTTGCTGCGGCGCAAGAGCAAAGCGCGTCTGGCATACCTGCAGCTGGGCAAGGTGCCGTGCACGCTTCTGGTAATGCGGCTGAGTTGCAGCAGCAGGCAGCTGCTAGTGCAGGTGGAAAAATATCGTCGAGTCAGGTAGCTGGCAATCTTGGTGATATTGCTGCGCGTCTGCGTGCTCGTGGTGGTTTCGCTGGTGCTGCAAGTGTCTCCTCAGAAAGAGACGGAAATGAGTTAACTGCGAAGCAAGCGCAAATTGCTGCTTTTAGTGCAGGTGAAATTGGGGCTGGCGATCCGCGGCTGGCACAAATGCTGGCAGGTTTGAATCCACGCCAGCATGAAGCAGTAGTTCATACGGGTGGGCATCTGTTGGTAGTTGCAGGTGCTGGTTCTGGAAAAACCCGCGTGCTCACAACGCGAATCTCTTATTTGATTGCTTCTGGGCAGGTATCGGCAGCGGAAATTCTTGCAATTACCTTCACGAATAAAGCTGCGAAGGAAATGCGGGAGCGTTTGGTTGCAATGCTGGGGCCGGTAGCAAACCGGATGTGGATTTCTACTTTCCATTCTGCATGTGTGCGGATTTTGCGCGCAGAGCATGAAGCTATCGGATATCGCTCCACTTTCACTATTTACGATACGGCTGATTCGCAGCGGTTATTGAAAATAGTTTGTGCGGAAGAAGGAATTGAATCGAAGCAGCATTCGCCGAAAATTCTGGCGCATCGAATCTCGGATTTGAAGAATGAGATGATTCCGGCGAGCCAGGCTTTGGCGCAGGCTACAGATCGTGATGAAGAGATCGTAGCGAAGGCATATGCTGGCTATCAGCAGCGGCTTACGGCAGCAAATGCGATGGATTTTGATGATCTGATTTTCAAGACGGTACAACTATTCAAAACTAATGCGCAGGTGCTTGAAAAATATCGGAGGCGGTTCCGGCAAATTCTGGTAGATGAATATCAGGATACTAATCCAGCTCAATATGAGTTGATCCGAATTCTCGCTGGTGAGGAGGCAGATTTAGCGCGCGGTCAGCTGACGGTAGTGGGTGATGCTGATCAGTCGATTTATGCTTTCCGTGGTGCCACGATTCGTAATATTGAAAGTTTTGAGAGTGATTTTCCGAGTGCACATACGGTGTTGCTTGAGCAAAATTACCGTTCTACGCAAAATATTTTGACGGCAGCGAATGCTTTGATTTCCAATAATGCCGGCCGTCGTGCAAAAAATCTCTGGACGGATTCTGGCAAGGGGGCAAAACTTGTTGGCTATGTGGCTGATTCAGAGCGGGATGAGGCAGCTTTTGTCGTAGCTGAAATTGATCAGCTCCGAAAAGAGGGCTTCAAGTACGGTGAGTTTGCGATTTTCTATCGTGCTAATGCGCAATCTCGTGCGATTGAAGATCTGCTGATGCGTGCCGGGATCCCATATAAGGTAGTGGGCGGCACAAAATTCTATGATCGAAAAGAAATCAAGGATGCGATCGCGTATTTACAAGCTGTGGCTAATCCTGATGATACGATTTCGCTGCGGCGGATCTTTAACGAACCAAAGCGGGGATTAGGGGCGAAGGCCGAAAGTGAAATCGCGCTTTATGCTCAGCGCAATGGGATCTCATTCGGCGCTGCACTCGCAGGTGCAGTAAAGGATGATTCAGAAATTGTTGGTATTTCAACGCGCGCACGCAATTCGCTGCGCGATTTTGTGCAATTGCTTGCTACTGCCCGCGAAAAGTCGCAAGCTGGCGAAGAACCAGCTGAAATTCTTGATTATTTGATGGATGAATCGGGATATTTGCGCGTATTGCAAACTTCGCATGATCCGCAAGACGATGTGCGGGTGGAAAATATTGCCGAACTTCGCGCTGTAGCCGCTGATTTTATTGCGGAGAATCCGGAAGGCACGCTTGATGATTTCTTGGATCAAATTTCGCTTGTTTCTGATACGGATCAAATTCCAGATGATGAAGATCATGAAGGCGAAGTCGTATTAATGACCGTACACACAGCAAAGGGGCTTGAGTTTCCAGCAGTATTTGTGACGGGTTTTGAAGAAGGCACTTTCCCGCATGTGCGGGCAATGAATTCAATTCAAGAATTATCCGAAGAGCGAAGGCTTGCTTATGTAGCGCTTACCCGTGCGCGAAAGCGGCTTTATGTTACTCGTGCAGCTTGCCGTTCGCAGTGGGGCGCTCCGCAAGAATTACCCCCTTCGCGGTTCCTGGAAGAGATTCCCGAAGACGTCATTGAATGGCGGCGGATAGAATCTGCTAACCGTGCTTTTGGTAATGGTTGGGGGAATGGTACAAGCAGTAATTGGGGGAATGGCGGTAGGAGATATGCTCGCTCCCAAAATAATGAGTACTGGTCTGACTGGGATGATGATGGTGATTTTGCGCCGGCATACGGAAGCGGCTTCAAAGCAGGGAAACTGGGCGTTGACGATTCGGCTGCCTCGCAAAAGCCGGTTCGGCGCCAAGATGATGATACATTTTCCGATGTACCAGAATCGCATAACGCTAATACGGCAAGTGCTGCTGCCGGATTTAAGATTGGCGATAAAGTTCGGCATAAATCTTTTGGTGTTGGAAAAGTGATCGGTTTCGAGGGGCAAGGCAAATCTGCTGTGGCAAAAGTTCGTTTTAATTCGGGTACTACAAAACGGCTGATGCTGCGCTTCGCACCACTGGAGAAGATTTCTTGCGAAAATTAGTGCAGTTAATTTATTAAACTAGGCAGTTCTTATGCGAAATAAGAAAAGAAAGTAGCCGGCAGATGCAACGCAGACGAGGCCATATACGGGAAAAGAGAGCTCCTGAACGCGCAAGCTATATCCAGGGTTTGGATGGGCTACGCGCAATCGCAGTGCTGAGCGTTATCGGGTACCATATTTTTCCGCATTGGCTGCCAGGAGGATTTCTTGGAGTTGATATTTTCTTTGTGCTCTCAGGATTCCTGATCTCGACACTTCTCATTCGTGAGCTGCGTGCGAACGGAAAAATTGCTTTAGGTAATTTTTGGCTGCGGCGGGCACGCCGGCTGATCCCGGCGCTAGTTTTGCTGATTATCGTCGTCGTCCCTTTAGCTTTATTGACTGAACGTGATTTACTTGTCGGGATTGGAAGGCAAGTACTTGGCGCACTTACTTTCTCTACAAATTGGCTGGAAATTTCCCACGGAAGTTCTTATTTTGATTCCACTACACCAATTCTTTTCAAGAATTTTTGGTCGCTTGCAATTGAAGAACAGTTTTATCTCTTTTGGCCGTTGATCTTCATTTTGCTGCTGGCGATTTTCCCGGATCTGAAAGCACGGATTTGTGTCGTTGGGATTATTGCACTCAGCTCGGGAGTGCTGATGGCAGTGCTCTCTGATCGCGCAAATATTACCCGCGTTTATTATGGTACCGATACTCATCTTTTCGGTCTTACCATTGGGATCATTCTCGCTTTTGTGTGGGCCGATCGAGCCAATAAAATCTTTCGGCAGCATACTTGGATGCGGTATGGGCAACTTTTCGGGTGGGGTGCATTCGGGTGTATTTTGCTTACGCTGTATTTTCTTCCAGATGATTCGCCGATCGCATACCGGGGCGGGATATTTGTTGTTTCCTGTTTGGCAGCTGTTGTGATTGCTGCTTTGATCCAGCCAGAATCTTTCCTTGCCCGAATTTTTGAACTGCATCTTTTGCGCTGGTTTGGTACACGTTCCTACGGGTTATATCTCTGGCATTGGCCGATTATCGTTTTAATGACGGCAGCTTTTCCGGCTGCGGCCCGGAGCTGGGGATCCTTGATCCGCAGTTTGATCGCATTCGTCATTACGCTATTAGTTTGTGAAATATCCTATCGTTTCTTGGAAGTACCGATTCGGAAGAACGGATTGCGAGCTGTATTGAGGCAAAATATTGCCGGGTTCATGGAATATCGTGGTCGGAAAGTGGCGGCAGCTGGCATCGCGGTATTGCTTGGCTTGACGGCGCTGGGGATTGTGATTGCGCCGGAGAAATCACAAACACAGATTGCGATCGAGAAGGCTGAGAAGCGGAAAGGAACTGGAGCTGGCGCGAAAAATCACGAAATTCAGGACGGTAAATCTGTACCGCAAGATGGTGGTAAGGCAGCGAAAATGACGCCAGCGGAACTCGCGAAATATGCTACGAAGATCACTGATCCGCAGCAAATTTCGCCGACGCTTGATCTGAGTGAACCTAAGAACGATGAAATTTCGACAATTGGTGATTCAATGTTTTCGGCTGCAAAAACCGGGTTAGACTGGGCGATGCCGGGAATAGAGTTCTTGGGGGAATCAAATCGGCAATGGAAAGATGCGCCCGCCGTCATTAGTGCCGGATATCGATCAGGAAAAATTGGCCGTGTGGCAGTGCTTGCTTTCGGCACGAATGCTGGATTGCAAGATGCGCAACAAGTGGAAGAAGCGATCAGGATGCTTGGCGCGGATCGGATCATTCTGCTGGTGAATATTTATTCACCGTCAGATTTTGTTGCGAAAACTAATCAAATCCTTGCAGATGTGGCGCAAAAGTATGCAAATGTGGGCTTGATCGATTGGTATAGTGTAGCTCGCGATAATCCAGATTTACTGCAAGTAGATCAAACTCATCCGTCGATTCAAGGCGCGAATCAGCTGGGGAAATTGATTCGGAGCCGGGTCAGTGAATTTACTGCGCAACTCGCGGCTGTGAAAGCGCAGCCGGTAAACTGATTTTTGCACGGTAAAATAGCGGTTTCGATTCAAGCCAGAGAAATACTTTGAAATCAAAGTATTTTATTTTCTGGGCTGAAAGTCCCGCGAAATGGAGTGAAAAACAGTAAGCTGTAACTAGCTTTTCATAGCGGGGAGTACACGAAGATGTGCAATTGCGATGCTAAAAGCCAATAATATCTACGAAAGGACGTTCGAGTGGATCTGTATGAATACCAAGCCCGTGAGCTTTTTGCTGCACATGGCGTGCCGGTTCTTCCTGGGATCGTGGTCACAACCGCTGATGAAGCATTTGATGCAGCTGTGAAACTTCTTGAAATTAGTTCGCTTGTAGTAGTGAAAGCCCAGGTGAAAACGGGTGGGCGGGGAAAAGCCGGCGGTGTCAAGATTGCCACCACGCCGGAAAAAGCACGTGAATCTGCGCAAGCGATTCTTGGCATGGAAATCAAAGGCCATCCCGTTCATCGTGTGTTGATCGCTGCGGGTGCGGATATCGCGGAAGAATATTACTTCTCGGTGCTTCTTGACCGATCGAATCGTCGCTATCTTGCCATGTGCGCAAAAGAAGGCGGGATGGAGATAGAGCAGTTGGCAAAGGAAAATCCGGATGCTTTGGCGAAAGTGCCGGTTGATCCAACCGTCGGAATTGATCGGGAAAAAGCTGAAGAAATCCTTGCAGCAGCGCGATTCGCTCCGGATACAGCAGCGAAAATAGTGCCAGTATTAGCGCAGTTATGGAATGTTTATACCAAAGAGGATGCGACGCTTGTGGAAGTAAATCCACTCGTGCTTACTCCAGAAGGTGAAATCATTGCGCTTGACGGGAAAGTAACGCTTGATGATAACTCCCGTTTCCGGCATGAGCATCACGCTGATTTGGTAGATAAGCGCAGTGAAAACCCGCTTGAGGCGAAGGCGAAGGCACTTGGTTTGAATTACGTGAAGCTTGATCATGGGCAGGTCGGGATTATTGGTAATGGAGCTGGGCTAGTGATGTCTACGCTTGATGTTGTGGCGTATGCCGGTGAAAAGCAGGGTGTCGGGCCGGCAAACTTCCTCGATATCGGTGGTGGCGCGGATGCTACTGTGATGGCGAATGGGCTTGATGTGATTTTGCATGATCCAGATGTGCGTTCCGTTTTTGTGAATGTTTTCGGTGGAATCACTGCATGTGATCAAGTGGCAGCTGGAATCGTGCAGGCGTTGGAAATCCTCGGCGAAAAAGCAACGAAGCCAATCGTTGTGCGACTTGATGGGAATAATGTGGAAGAAGGCCGGAGAATTTTGCAGGAAGCGCAGCATCATCTCGTGATCACTGTGGAAACGATGGATGGAGCTGCTGCAAAAGCAGCTGAGCTGGCAGCACAATAAAGAAGGAGTGAGGCGCTAAAATGGCAATTTTTCTGAACGAAACAGATAAAGTGATCGTCCAAGGCATGACGGGAGCTGAAGGGCAAAAGCATACACGGCGGATGCTGGGCGCGGGCACGCAAATCGTAGCAGGTACGAATCCGCGGAAAGCCGGTACGAGTGTTGAGTTTATCGTTGAGCCAATTGGTTATGGTGCGGAAAATCGTTTAGCTGGTACCGTTTCGGTTCCGGTGTACGGCACGGTTGCGGAAGCGAAAGCAGCTACTGGCGCAGAGGTGTCAGTGATTTTTGTGCCGCCAGCATTTGCAAAAGATGCTGTGGTAGAAGCTGTCGATGCGAAAATGCGGCTGGTAGTTGTGATCACGGAGGGGATCCCAGTAAAAGATGCTGCTGAATTTTTCACCTATGCCAATACGCATGGTGTGCAGTTGATTGGTCCGAATTGCCCCGGGATCATTAGCCCTGGAAAAGCAAATGTGGGGATCACTCCGCCTGATATTACCGGGCCAGGCAAAATTGGTTTGGTTTCAAAATCAGGTACACTGACCTATCAGATGATGTATGAGCTTTCGGATATTGGTTTCACGACTTGTATTGGGATCGGCGGCGATCCAGTGATTGGCACTACGCATATTGATGCGTTGAAAGCCTTTGAGGCTGATCCGGAGACGGAGTTGATTGTAATGATCGGCGAAATTGGCGGCGATGCTGAAGAGCGTGCTGCAGCTTTCATTAATGAAAATGTGACGAAGCCAGTAGTTGGTTATGTAGCTGGTTTCACCGCTCCGGAGGGGAAAACGATGGGGCATGCGGGCGCGATCGTTTCCGGCTCGGCTGGCACGGCTGAAGCGAAGAAAGCAGCGCTTGAAGCTGCTGGCGTCAGAGTGGGGAAGACCCCAACCGAAACAGCGAATATTGCGCGTGAGATTTTGCGCCGCAAATAGTGTGCACAGCTTCGGCTCAGGCGGCTGATTCGCTGTTTGAGGCAGATTTATCGCAGCTGGATTATTTGGCGCGAGATTGTCATGCCGTCGATTGATGTTATTTATCGTTTTGACGATGATAATCTCGCACCACAGCAAGTTTTTCGATTACGCTGCGCTTTCCGGCAAAATGTGGCTCGGATATTTGCTGCGCTGCTGCAGGGGATCCGTTTTTGCCATGATCAGCGTGGCACTCTTCGTTGACGAAAAATTCTGGGAATAGTTGTAGTGCGTGATTTGTGTCAGCAAAGACGGCACGCAGGTGTGTGGAAAGTAAATTCACGGCAGGATCAATATTTCCATTTCGCAGCTGGGTGACGATTTTCTTGTGCTGTTGATAAAAATCACTTGGCGGAGTAGCTTTTTGGAAGCCAAGATAGCGGGCTCGATCAAGGTGTGGTTTCGCGTCAGTAACTGATTTCCAGACGCGGTGGTGCCCGGCGAGGTTCAGCAATAGTTCGTGGAATTTTTCATCGAGGGAAAAGAATTCTTTGGAACTTCCGGCAGTTGCAGCTATTTCTTGCGCACGTAAATTCAGATCGATTTCGGCAATTATTTTTTCGTCAATATGGGTAATTGAGCGCATCGAGGATAACTCAATTGCTTCTCTGAGAAATTGAGTTTCGTGTACTAATTCGAGATCGATTTTGGTGACGAAAGTACCGCGGCGCGGAAATACTTCGATCAATTGATCTTTATTCAGCAGTACTAGTGCTTCCCTGATTGGGGTGCGTGATACGTTTAGCTGCTGTGCTAGTTCTGTTTCGGAAATTGCTGCACCTGGAAGATATTCAAGTGTGATAATGCGTGAACGAATTTCTTCAAATACTTGTGCGCGTGTAGGTGGTTGTTTTTTTATCACGATTTTTCCGCTCCAATTTTCTCTGCCCTAATTTTATGCGTTGTGGTGCGGTTAGTAAATCGAATTGTGCTGCTATTTATCTGTTTATCAGCGGTCATTTGGGATCCTGGCAAGGGCAAATAGAGTTTTATGCTGCGCGGCGGATGGGGTTGATATCGGAATTTTTGCGAGAAATTATTGACGCAAAGAAATTCTAGTTGTAGCATACAAGTGTTGTATACAAGAATGAATGATGGTGTTCATCCTTGTTTCGCACATCGAGAGTTTGCAAAGGAGCGAACATGCAAAAATCCCATCAGGTTAAATCAGCAGTGGAAACAACCATTGCGGATAATCCGTATGTGCTTGATCCGAAGAATATTCAAGCACCACCGACCACGTTCAAAGGTTCACTAAAATTTCTTGGTCCAGGAATGATCACTTCAGCTGCAGTGGTTGGCTCCGGGGAGCTGATTACGGCTACTACGCTTGGCGCAAAAGTAGGTTGGATCCTCTTCTGGCTTGTATTTGTATCTACATTCGTAAAAGTTTTTGTGCAGATTGAACTTGCACGATTCTCAATATCTACAGGTAAAGCTGCGATTACCGGATTCGATGAAACAAGCCCGAAGATCAAGCAGCACGGTTGGATGGCATGGCTAGTCTTGCTGATGTTCGTGCAATTCATCATTGGGCAGGCGGGGGTGCTTTCTGCAGCAGCATTTGCATTCTCAGCATTGCTGCCAATTGGCGGAGATCCGTTCTCCTTGCTTTCGATTGGGGCTTGGGTAGCAATTTTGGCGGCGATTGCGATTGGCGTGCATTGGTTCAATAAATATTCGTGGCTGGAAAAAATCTCTACCGTGCTAGTTGTGATTGTGACGGCATTTGCAGTACTCGCAGTATTTTTGCTGATTGGCACGCAATACACGTGGACCTTGAACGATTTGTTTGCCGGAATGCGCTTCCAGATTGGCGCTGGTGCTGCCGGAATTGCGCTTGCAATGTTTGGCATGACGGGTGTGGGCGCTGGTGAAGTAACTACTTATAGCTACTGGGTTGTTGAGAAAGGCTATGCTGCTTGGACCGGCCCGAACGATGGATCGGAAGCTTGGGTGAAGCGTGCTCGTGGCTGGATCAAAGTGATGAAAATTGATGTTTGGGTATCTTGGTTCGTTTACACGATTTCAACTGTTGCATTTTACGTGTTGGGTGCTGCTGTATTACATCCGCAAAAACTTGAGCCTGCCGGAAACGAAGTGATGACCACGATTTCGTCAATCTTTAGCACGATTTTTGGGCAAGCGGGCGGTGTTTTATTTATGCTCGGAGCGGGGATTGCTTTATTTAAGACGATCCTTGCAAATGTACCGGGCTTTGCGCGTCTCGTCACCAATACACTTTCCGTACTCGGTGCTTTTGAATGGAAAAATGCCGTCAAACGTGATCGGTGGATGCGAATCACAATGGTGATCTTGCCAATTACTTGGGCAATATTGGGCACTGTTGCGAAATCTCCGCTTGCACTCGTGGTGCTTGCGGGAATTCTGAATGCGGTTTTCCTGATGGGAGTAGCTGTTTGCACTTTGCAACTGCAAAAGAATCAGACCGATTCGCGGGTGAAAGACGGAGTTACATTCCAAATTTTGCTGATCATTTCGGCGATTGTGATTTTTGCCGTGGGAGCCTATTCCCTTTGGGGGCAAATTAGCGCATTACTATAAGCAGATTTTATTTACGGTACATTGAAAGGTTTGAAATGAAGGCAGTAGTAGTAAAAGCGGCTAATGATTTGCAAGTATTGGAAATGCCTGATCCGGTCTGTGGCGCGCAGCAAGTGATCGTGCAAATGGAATGGGGCGGGATCTGCGGATCTGATTTGGCGTATGTACATTCTGGTATTTCTGGGACGGCGGTACTGCAAGAGCCGCTGATCTTGGGGCATGAGGTTGCGGGAGTGGTGATTGAAGTCGGAAGTGAAGTGGAGAATGTGGAAATCGGAGCACGGGTGGCTTTATTTCCGGCAACTTGTGTTGGTGATTATGAAATGCCTGCAGCTATTGCCGGAAGGCACAATCTTTGGCCGGAAGTGCGCTATTTTGGTTCTGCTGCTTTCATGCCGCATGAACAAGGTGGATTTTCCACGTATCGTGCCGTTAACCCGGCGCAACTACGGGTTTTGCCGGCGGGGGTTTCAACGAAGGTTGGTGCCCTAGCAGAACCCTTTGCGGTAGCGATTCATGCAGTGAAACGAGCTGGAAATGTGGAAAATAAACGTGTGCTGGTGAACGGTGCAGGGCCGATCGGAGTGCTTGCCGTTGCGGCAGCCAAAGCATTTGGTGCAAAGACTGTTTATGCTGCAGATTTGAGCCAGCAAGCGCTCGAAATCGCGAAGCAGATGGGAGCGGATGAGCTGATCAATATTTCGCAGGGTGCATCTTTGCCTGCTGACGTGGAGATTTCAATTGAAGCATCGGGAGCTCCAAAATCTTTGGCGGGCGTGATTGCAGCTACCCAGCGTGGGGGCGTGCTGGTGCAGGTTGGGAATCTGCCAAGTGGTGAAGTTTTAGCTGCTTTAGGCAATATCGTGACCCGTGAAATTGAATACCGTGGCTCATATCGTTTTGCTGATGAAATGGATTTGGCGATTGAATTGCTTGACGGAAAAGTGGATGTGACGCCGTTGCAAACACATGAATTTAGCATTACCAGGGCAAGCGAGGCGTTTGCAGTTGCTGCGGATCGGTCTACTGGATCTTCAAAAGTGATGTTGCAGCTTTCGTAAATTCAGTGTGTGCTTTTGCGTCGTGACGGGAAGTATTTCGCGTCACGACGCAAGGCATGAATTTTGCAAACAGTGGGCAACACGCCCGCAGAGAAATTGCTCTCTCGCCGGTGGATGCGAAACGATATAGGGGATGGAAAAACAGATTGACTTGACCCGTGCATTAAGAATATTCCGGATTGTAAATCAGGCGCTGTGTGTATCGCTGCTCGGTACGATCTTGGTGGCTGTCTGCTGCTATGTGCTTACGGCTGCTGCGCCAATTTTAGGCGATGTGACATGGAGTGATGCGGCGCAATTCGGGGCATCCTGGTGGCTGACGGGCTTCGGCGGGCAAGTGAAATTTGCGGCAGGCACACTTTCTCTCATTCCTTCATTGCTTACGCTGCTCACTCTTGCCGGTATTTATTTTCCGCTCAAAAAAGCACAGTTGAACACTTGGAATGAAGTAGCTGTAGCAGCATTTTCCGGAGTGCCGCTGATCGCACTTACCGGATTGTTTTCTGGCGCTGACGGGCCATGGTGGACGGCGATCATCGGGATCATAGTTTTGAATACGATCATTTCGATCTATCTTGCGCGTGCGGCACTCATTTTTTCCCGCAAGCTTCCTGAATTTGTTGATTCTGGTTTGCAAATCACGAAATTTATTTTGGCGATCTATTTTGGTGCTGCGCTGCTGACGCTAATTATTTTTGCCGGATTTGGGGCTGGGCAAGCAATCGAGATCCAGGGAATGTATCATCAGGGAATTTTTGGCAATATTGGGATCGTGTTCGTGCAGCTGCTTTATTTGCCGATACTTTTTATTTGGGCTGGTGCCTGGATGGTTGGTGCGAAAATTGCGCTTGGTGCAGGGTCTTATGCAAGCATTCTCGGTTCACAAATCGGCTTGCTGCCAGCGATTCCGTTATTGGGTGTGATTCCCGGGCCAGTATTTGGCAATGTGTGGATGCTCTTGGTTCCACTTTTTGTGTTTTTCACTGCCGGAATTGTTTTAGCGCTTATTTTACGGCGGAAATATCCTGTTTTGCGGCAGTTCGCGAGTGCAGCAGCATTCGCAGTATTGGTGAGTGTATTTGGGATTGAGCTTGTGGGGGTACTTGCTGCCGGCTCGCTTGGCCCCGGGCGTATGAGCGAATTTGGTGCACAGCCAACTGATCTTGCCTGGCATACGCTGCTGTTATTTGCGCTCCCGCTGTATGCTGGGATGATGTTTGCGCACCCAGTGACGTTACAGAAAATCCGGGAATACTTTGCTCGGGGTAAGGAAAAAGTGCGTGGTGCGAAGCAAACTTTTGAGATGCAAAAGGAGGCGAAAGCGGCTGCGGCGGACGCTGCAGAAAATTCTGTAGTAACGGAAACAACAGCATCTGCAGCAGCAGAGACTTTCGCATTTGCGGATCATGAAATGCCGTCCGAAAATCTCGCGGATAATATTGCATTATCGTCGAATAACGATCTTCATCCGCAGCAAATACTGCAGGAGGAAGGCGCGCAGTTAAAGGAGGATCACGCAAAATGAAAGGACTCCCGCATCTTGCATATTATGCCGTGCTTGTCCCGTTTCTGGCGTTGACGATTGCGGCAGCTTTCATTTGGAGCCCGCGCGAATCAGCATATCTGCTTGCAGCATTTCTGACGTTGCAGCTTGTTTTTCGGCTTAGTCCGCTTGCAGCTTACGTGCCGCATTTGCGTACGAAAGCAGTAGATGCGTTTGTGTTGATCGTGATGATATGCGCGCTACTATATTTAGCTCCGTGGGGAAATGCTTTCTGAGATGGGATATATTTGGATTTAGTTACGAAAGATTTGTGCCGTCTTTGGTGGCTCGTATTTTAGGCATAACGAGGATTTAGCATTCAGTGAGTGTGTTACTGATTAACCTGTTGTTTGTTGTTTTATTTACTTTGATCGGCGCGTTTTTCGCAGCTTCGGAGTTAGCACTCGTCTCTTTACGCGATACGCAAATCGAGTCGATGGCGGAGCGTTCAAAAGCTGGTAAAAAGATCCAGGCGCTCACGCAAGATTCAAATCGTTTTCTTTCTGCAGTGCAGGTGGGCGTGACTCTCGCTGGGTTTTTCTCTGCTTCCTTTGGTGCGGCGCAGATTGCGCCGCTGATTGCGCCGATGCTGCAGAGTGTATTTGGTGCTAGTGCAGATACGGCAGCTTTTATTCTCACTACCGTATTCATTTCATATCTGTCAATCGTTTTCGGTGAGCTTGTGCCGAAACGGATTGCGATGCAAAGTGCTGAAACTTTTGCACATATTGTGGCGTATCCGCTGAGCTGGATCACGTCTTTGCTGCGCCCGGTGATTTGGTTTCTTGGTTTTTCGACGAATATTGTCTTGCGGCTCCTTGGTCGTGATCCGAACCTGAAAGGGGAGGAGATGGATGCTGAGGAGCTGCGTTCGTATGTGGCTGGGTATGAGGCGATTCCGGAGACGGAGCGCGGGATGGTAGTGGAGCTGCTTTCAGTCGGCAATCGGTCGGTGGAAGAAGTAATGACGCCGCGTACGGAAGTGGAATTTATTGATGCTTCTGATTTGATCACTGACGTGCAGGAGCGCGTTTCAAAGATGGAGCATTCGCGTTATCCGGTGCGGGCAAATTCAAATGATGACGATATTATCGGCTTTATTCACATTCGTGATTTGATTAACCCGGATCCGAAATTGCGGCAAGTGCGTGAACTTGTGCGGCCAGTACTTTTCTTCCCGGAAGGGAAGCCGGTACTTGCGGCACTTACGGAGATGCGTGCACAGAATGCGCATTTGGCGATTATCGTTGACGAATATGGTGGCACTGACGGGCTGATCACAATCGAGGACGTGGTGGAGGAGTTCGTGGGAGAAATCCGCGATGAATATGATCGTGAACTGCCAGTAAAGATTGAGATTGCTACCGGTGGGGAAGTATCTGGTTTATTAGGGCGTTCTGAGGTGCAAAAATATTTGGATATTGAGTTGCCGGACGGGCCTTTTGATACGCTTGCCGGTTTTATCGTGAATGAACTTGGGAAAATGCCGGAAGTTGGTGACCGTATTGAGAAGAATGGTGTCCGGTTCACTGTAAAAAAGCTCGATTCGCGGCGGATTGACCGGGTATTTGTGGAAGTTGTGAAACCGGTAGGGGAAACCGTCGAAGTCTAAAATTTATTTGTTTGTTTGCCTTAGTTGCAATGAAAGTGGTGTTTTTGCAGCGGTCAAGCCTGACCGTGATACAAAAACACCACTTCGATGCAAACAATAGTTGATGCCGCTGGGGATCCTGAAAAATACTGGATCCGATCTTCTGAGAAAACCTGCGGATCGCGTTTATGCTTCGATTTCCTGCACTAAGGTGGGGAGTCTGCCGACATCTTTCCGCGACTGTTTATCTGCGACTACCTGGAGTACTTGCTCTAAGCCTTTCCACCACGGATCGTATGGCAACCGCTCATCCATATCAATCATATCTGGCATATGCGTGACCGGATATGCATGCATTTTGCCTGCTAGTTGCCCTACGTAGAAGGATTTCTTCTGGTCAGCGGGTTTTGTGGAGTTTAGCGCGGCTGCAAGTTCATCAATCGCTTTATGCACCATCCGTACTGCCAGCGTACGGTCGAATGGGCTCGGGTTTCCGCCTTGCTGCAGATGCCCGATAATCGAGGCGCGGACATCAAATAAGCCGCCGCCTTCTTCTTCAAAAATTCGCCGCAGCAAATCAGTGGTGTAATATTCGGAAGCATTTTCGTTGCGTACTACGAGGTAGAGTTGGCGTCCGTTTTGGAAAGATTCCGTCATCCGGCGTGTATCTTCAGAAAGTTCAGCCAATGTGACCCCATTTTCGGCTAAGTAGACTTTCTCAGCGCCAGTGGAAATCGCGCTCATTAAAGCAAGATATCCATTCTTCCGCCCCATCGTTTCCACCACGAAGCAACGTTGTGAGGCAGATGCAGATTGCCGGATTCGGTCTATTACGTAGGCATTATTATTGATTGCAGTATCCACACCGATCGACATTTCCGCACCGGGAAGATTGTTATCGATCGAAGCGGGTACGCAGGCAATCGGGATCTCGAAGGCAGGGTAGCGGTCGCGTTCGTGCACCATCGAATATGCGGCCTTGTATCCTTTGAAACCGCCAATGATGAGCAGTGCATCAAGCCGTGCATCTTCAATCGCACGCGAAAGCTTATAATATTGGTCTACTGACGGGATCGTGCGGCGGGTGCCTAGCTCAGCAGAGCCGTCTTCTGCCCAGCCTTCGACGTCTCCCCATTTTAGCTCGTGTAAATCTCCGGCGAGTAGCCCTGGGAATCCGCCTTCGATGCCGATCATTTCAAAGCCGCGATCGATTCCGAGTTTGACGGCGGCGCGTGCTGCCGGATTCATGCCCGGTGCGAGCCCGCCGGCATGAATGATTCCGACCCGTGGTTTTGGTAGTGATTCATCCGATTGCGTAGGAAGTGGGGCGGAAATTGTTTCAAAAAGATCGATCATTTCGCGGTAACCGGTGCCGCGCGAGGCGATTGCTGCATCCCAGTTTTTTTCTTTGATATATTTCTTCACTGCCCGCGTATTGGCAATCGTTTCCATCATTGGCAGGCGCATTAGCCGATTTGAGCGGGTGCCGATGATCATTGGTTGTACTGATTCGTCAGCGTGGATCATTTCCCAGGCAGCGGTATAGCCAAGCAGGGTGGGCATCCAGCGGTCGTATGCTGAGGGGGTGCCGCCGCGCTGCACGTGCCCGAGAGAGGTTAAGCGCACGTCTTCGCCAAGTTCGGATTCGAGGAGCTCTTTCACCATTTGGGAAGTGATCGGCTTTCCTTCGCGGTCGATTGCGCCTTCGGCGACGATCACGAGTGAATCGCGCCGTCCGTGTGCTCGCCCAGTGCGCAGTTTTTCGCACATTTCTTCGCGCCAATTAGCAGCGGGGGGAAGCTCTGGAATGAAGACGTAATCGCAGCCGCCGGCAATTGCGCTCATGAGTGCCAGGTAGCCGCAATTACGCCCCATTACTTCGATGATGAAAGTACGTTGATGGGAAGCTGCTGTGGAGGCGATCGCATCTATTGCTTCGATGATCCGGTGTAAGGCTGAATCTGCGCCTACCGTCATATCGGTACCAACAAGATCGTTATCAATCGATCCCACTACACCTGCCAGGTATAGTTTTTGGTGGCGGGCACCAAGGCTTTCGGAGATTGCGCCTTCTGCGATCAGCTCTGCAAGGAGTTCTGGCCAAAGTTCGCGTAGTTCGTCAGCTCCGCTGAGGGTGCCGTCGCCACCGATCACGACCAGGCGGTCGATGCCTTTTTCGACTAAGTTTTGGACGGCTTTTTTGATTCCGGCGCGTTCGCGGAATTCGTCGCAGCGGGCGGTGCCGATCGCGGTGCCGCCGCTATTGAGGATATTGGAGACATCGCTCCAGGCGAGTTCTTCAATGAATTTTCCGCCTTCTACTGCGCCTTTCCAGCCTTCGCGGATTGCATATGGGGTTGCGCCTTCATGCACGGCAGTGCGGACCGCGGCTCGGAGCGCGGCATTCATTCCTTGCGCATCTCCACCGGAGGTGAGCACACCGATTTTTACACCAGTTGCTGGCTGGATGCTTTGATTTTTGAATACTGGATCGGTATCTGCTGAATTTTGTGTATTCACGGGAACTCCTCTTTGAATCGAGCGGAAGCAGTTTGCGCGAAATGCCAATAGCTGCCTTAATTGTACTGGATTTTTTGCTGCAGGGTCTGGGCTGAAATGAGTTTTAATCTTTTCTTCACAAAAAATTCACGAATCGCACTAAAGGCTTAGGTTCGCAGCGGAAGAGTGAGTAGAATCTACTTTGCGGGGTGCAGATATTTGATTCCCCGCGAATGCGGTGAAATTGTTGGCACGGATGCCACATAAAATGCATTTGAAAGGAATCGCAATGACGGATTTGCATAAAGTAGTGGTTTTGGCGCGCGGTTTGGGTACGCGGATGCGGAAAGCTGCTGCAGGAGCGGAGTTGACGGGCGCTCAGGCTGAGGCAGCATCTCTTGGCGCGAAGGCAATGATGCCGATTGGTCGGCCGTTTCTTGATCACTGCTTGCATGCTTATGCTGATGCAGGAATCACGGAAGCGTGTTTGGTGATTGGTCCAGAGCATCAGGGGGTGCGGGATTATTATGATTCACTGCAAACTACTCGCATCAAAATTTCGTATGCGATCCAGGAAGAGCCGTTAGGTACAGCGAATGCGGTGCTTGCTGCGAAGGAGTGGGTTGGCACTGATCGTTTTGTGATGGTCAATGGCGATAATTATTATCCGACGGAGGCTGTGCGTGCACTTGGTGCGACGAAGGGGAATGCCACGATTGGTTTTGATGCTGATGGGTTGGTGCAAAATTCGAATATTCCCGCTGAGCGGATTGCCGCTTTTGCAATTTTGCGTGCTGATGCGAACGGGGATTTTGCAGATATTATCGAAAAGCCTGCTCCGGAAGTGGTGGCAGCTCAGCCGAAGCCAATTTTGGTTTCAATGAATTGTTTCTGTTTTACGCCAGAGATTTTTGCTGCTGCGGAGCGGATTGTGCCCTCGGCGCGTGGCGAATATGAGATTGTTGATGCAGTGCGTGATTTGGTGGAGCATGGGCAGCGTGTGGAGATTGTGCGTTCGGAAGCTGGCGTGCTCGATATGTCAAACCAAAACGATATTAAAGCGGTGGAGCAAGTGTTGCAAGCACGCGAGGTAGTGCTTTAATGCCGCGGATTATGCGCTGGATCTAATGCGATTTTTGGGCTGCTGTAAATTACGGCGATGCAGCATCTCAAAAGAATAGTCAAACTTGAAAATAAACCAGATTTTAGCAGACTGTGATCTGAGAAGGACGAAAAGTAGGATGAAAGTTTTAGTTGCTGGTGGAGCAGGATTTATTGGTTCCCATACGGTGCTGTTGCTCTTGGAAGCTGGGCATGATGTGCTTGTGATCGATGATTTATCGAATTCTTCGGAGGAGTCGTTGCGCCGGGTAAGTGAGCTTACGGGGCGGATGCCGGGCTTTGTGAAGGCGAATGTGCGGGATCGGGATGCGCTTGATGCGGCTTTTGTAGATTTCCAGCCTGATGCCGTGATCCATTTTGCAGGCAAGAAGGCTGTGGGGGAGTCGGTGGAGTTGCCGCTAGATTATTACCGCGAGAATATTGGTTCGACGATCACTTTGCTGGAAGCGATGAAGGCTCATGGCTGCCGGAATATCGTTTTCTCTTCTTCCGCTACCGTGTATGGCGATGGTCAGCCGCCTTTTTCGGAGACGGATCCAGCCGGTAGCGCCACGAATCCATATGGTTGGACGAAAGCGATGAATGAGCAGATCTTGCATGATGCTACAGTGGCAGATGCAAATCTTGCTGTTGCAGCTTTGCGTTATTTTAATCCGATTGGTGCCCACGAATCGGGGAAGATCGGGGAAGATCCGGCGGATATCCCGAATAATCTGCTGCCGTATGTGGCGCAGGTAGCTACCGGGAAGCTTGCTCGCGTGGCGGTATTTGGTGATGATTACGATACTCCTGACGGTACTGGTACGCGCGATTATATTCATGTGATGGATTTGGCGCAGGGGCATTTGGCTGCTTTGGATCAGATTGATGGCCGTCCGGGATTCCATGTGTGGAATCTGGGTACGGGGAATCCGTATTCGGTGCTGGAGGTGATTCGTGCGTTTTCGAAGGCTGCTGGGAAGGATGTGCCGTATGAGATCGTGGGGCGCCGTCCTGGGGATGTGGCAAGTTCGTATGCGAATCCGGCAAAGGCGCGTGAGGAGCTCGGTTGGGAGGCGAAGCGGGATTTGGATCAGATGTGTGCTGATTCTTATCGGTGGCAATCGCGTAATCCGAATGGTTACCGGAGCTAAAATAATTGCCGGAAAATCTTTGTTGATTCCGAAAATGGAGGAGAATACTTAATGGTGAACCCAATCGATGCCACTACCACTGCAGCGTGGGGGAAGATCGGCGAAATTCGTGATCGGTTGAGTGTAGATTTTCGTAACTGGTTTGCGCAGGATCCGCAGCGTGCTGAAAAGTTGACTTTTACGGCTGCTGATTTGTATGTGGATCTCTCGAAGTCTTATCTGACGGATGAGTTGAAGGCTGCTTTGCTAGAGTTGGCGCAGGAGGTGAATCTTGCTGAGCGCCGCGAAGCGATGTTTAATGGCGAGAAGATCAACGTTACCGAGGGGCGCTCGGTATTGCATACGGCTTTGCGTCGTCCGAAGGGTGAAGAGCTGATTTTGGACGGCAAGAATGTGATTGATGATGTGCATGAGGTGCTTGATCGGATTTATGCTTTTGCTGATCGGGTGCGTTCAGGCGAGTGGCGGGGCGTGACGGGGAAGCCGATTAAGACGATCGTGAATATCGGGATTGGCGGCTCTGATTTGGGCCCGGTGATGGCTTATGAGGCGTTGAAGCCTTATGTTGATCCGAATTTGGAGTGCCGTTTTATTTCGAATATTGATCCAACTGATCTTGGTGAAACTTTGAAGGGCGTGGATCCAGAAACGGTGCTTTTCATTATTGCTTCAAAGACTTTCACGACGCTTGAGACGCTCACTAATGCGCGGCAGGCGCGGGCGTGGTTCTTAGCGCAGCTGGCGAAGGCGCATATTAGTGCTGATGGGGCAGTGGCGAAGCATTTTGTGGCTGTTTCAACGAATCTTGCGAAGGTGGCAGAGTTCGGGATCGATCCGGAGAATGCTTTTGGCTTCTGGAGCTGGGTTGGCGGGCGTTATTCGGTGGATTCTGCTGTTGGTACGGTGCTTGCGATTGCGATTGGTCCACAGGCGTTTAAGAATTTCTTGGGTGGTTTCCATGCGCTGGATACGCATTTCCGTACTGCACCGGCAGAGCGGAATATCCCGTTGCTGATGGGTTTGCTGAATGTGTTTTATGTGAATTTCTTGGGGGCTGCTACACATGCGGTTTTGCCTTATGCGCAGTTCTTGCATCGTTTCCCGGCATATTTGCAGCAGCTTACAATGGAGTCTAATGGTAAGCGGGTACGCTGGGATGGTAGTGAGGTTACTGCCGCTACTGGTGAAGTGTTTTGGGGCGAGCCTGGCACGAATGGGCAGCATGCTTTTTATCAGCTGATTCATCAGGGTACGCAGTTGATCCCAGCAGATTTTATTGCTTTTGCTACTCCTACGTATCCTTTGCGCGATGGGGAAAATGATCAGCATGAGTTGTTCCTTGGGAATTTCTTTGCACAAACGAAGGCGCTTGCTTTTGGCAAGACGGAAGCGGAAGTGCGCGGCGAGGGTACGCGTGAAGATATTGTGACGGCGCGAATTTTCCCAGGGAATAAGCCAACTACGTCGATTATGGCACCGGCTTTGACCCCGTCTGTGTTGGGGCAGTTGATTGCGCTTTATGAGCACATTACTTTTGTGCAGGGAATCGTTTGGGGGATTGATTCTTTTGATCAGTGGGGTGTGGAGCTGGGGAAGCAGATGGCTTCGCAGCTTGCTGATGCGGTGGCTGGTGATGCAGATGCGCTTGCGCAGCAGGATCAGTCTACGCGTGCTTTGATTGAGTATTACCGGAATTTCCGGCGTGATCTTTAGGCGGAAGTCTGGGCACGTGATTTGAAAAATGGATCCGCGTTAGCGAATTGCACTTTAGTACCAGGTGGATTTTTTGCTGGCGCGGTATCCTTAGAAAGTAAGTGGGAAACCACAAACACCTAACATAGGAGTTATTTAATATGGCATGCAATTGCAAGACACCAGTTACTGTTACCGTTACGGGTGCAGCAGGTAATATCGGTTACGCGCTTCTTTTCCGGATCGCTTCTGGAGCGTTGCTCGGCCCGGATGTGCCGGTGCGTTTGAATATGCTGGAGATTCCGCAGGGTTTGAAGGCTGCTGAGGGTACGGCGATGGAGCTGAATGATTGTGCATTCCCGTTGCTTGATTCAGTGAATATCTTTGATGATGCGAACCAGGCTTTTGACGGTTCTTCCGTGGGGCTGCTTGTGGGTGCTCGCCCGCGCACAAAGGGGATGGAGCGGGCAGATTTGCTGGAAGCTAACGGCGGTATTTTTGGTCCGCAGGGTAAGGCGATTAATGATCATGCAGCGGATGATATTCGCGTGTTGGTGGTTGGTAATCCGGCGAATACGAATGCTGTGATTGCTGCTGCGGCAGCTCCGGATGTGCCAAAGTCGCGGTTTACGGCGATGATGCGCCTTGATCATAATCGTGCAATTTCGCAGCTTGCTGAGAAGGTGGGGGCGCCGGTAGCTGATATTAAGAAGATGGTGGTTTGGGGTAATCATTCTGCAGATCAGTATCCGGATCTTTCGTATGCGACGGTGGCTGGCAAGCCGGCTCATGAATTGGTGGATGAGGCTTGGCGGAAGGATTATTTCGTGCCAACGGTTGCGAAGCGTGGTGCTGCAATTATTGAGGCTCGTGGTGCGTCTTCGGCAGCTTCGGCAGCTTCGGCAGCTATTGATCACGTATATAACTGGGTGAATGGTACTCCTGAGGGTGATTGGGTGTCTGCAGCGATTTTGAGTGATGGTGAGCATTACGGTATTCCTGCTGGGCTCGCTTTTGGTGTGCCGGTTACTTCTGAGAATGGTGAGTGGAAGATCGTGGAGGGTCTGGAGATTTCAGAGCAGACTCAGGCTGGTATTGATTATTCGGCTCAGAAGGCGCAGGAAGAGCTTGATGCGGTGCGTGCGCTGGGCTTGTTGAAGTAAGATCTACTGCTTGCGCCGGTATGCGGCGTTGATGGGTGGCTCGGAACTGATGAATGGTTCCGAGCCACCCTATTTTTTATTTTATTTACATGTATTTTTTACGGTATTTTTATACATTTTGCTCCTTCTGATATTTCTTAATTTTTCAACTATCTTTGTGAAAAAATCTTTGTTACATTGTGAAAAAATGTCTAGAACGTTCGTCCTATATTGTTAAAAAATACTGTTCTTGTGTTTTGTTGAATATTTCACATTGGCGTGAAAGTGTAGGTTTTAACTGGAAAATGGCGAAATGCCAGCATATTTGACTGTGATTTTCGATTGTAAAAAATGTACAAAAGGGATTGTTAAAAAATATTTTCGAGATAGTGAAAAAATAGCTTTCGTTTCGGTGGATCGATATGGGATACTAGTCCCCGGCGCATACTAAATATGTAAATCTCCGCATGCATCACATTTCGTAGAAGATGAGCATCCGGAGATGCGTATCTTCAGAATCATGTGAGAGGTAAATATGATTAAACACGCACGCAAAGTAGGTGTTAGCGTAATTGCTGCTGGCGCACTGCTTTTTTCGAGCGTTGCAGCTACTGGTGCTGCATTTGCGGTAAACCCGGGTATTACAACACAATCATCGGGGGGGGGGTGCCACTGCCCCGGCTTCGGTAATTGATGCTCAGAAGAAGGGTATTATCTTCCTGACCAAGTACGATGATGGTGCTGGTTTTAAGGATCCGACTGGTAAGAAAAGTCAGGATGTTAACGGCGCGAATCCGGTTAAAGGGGCAAAATTCAAGCTCTATAAAGTTTCAAATCTTGCTGAACTTAGAGGCGTTGATTATGTCCAAGGTGATGCTATTGATATCACAAAGAATGAGCAGATTGAAAAATTAGGAAAACTCAAAGCAGAGATAGTAAATGCGAATCGTTCTGCTTTTGGTGTTGGTAACGCAGTAGCAGAAGGAACCACTAATCATGATGGTGAACTTTTCGTTAAAAATACGAAAGGTTTCACGAATCTTAATTTGGGTGTGTACTTGCTCGAAGAGTCCGTTACTCCAGAAGGATTTGTTGGTTCTGCGCCATCTTTGATTTTCTTGCCTACCACTGATCCAGCCGATCGGAACAAGTGGATTATGGATGAAAGCAATACCAACTATGCAGTATATGTTTATCCAAAGAATTCAAAAGAAGACAATGTAAAGACTGTTGTGGATAGCAACAAGCAAGTCGGCGAAAAAATCAGCTATCAGCTCTCCTCATCTATTCCCTCCAGCGTAAAGTCAGTTCCTGAAGCGGAGCAGAAAAAAGGAAACGATGGTACAGAAGCAAAACTTGAATACACGCTTTCTGATTTTGCACTATATGAAAATCTTGATGAAAAGCTTCAGCTAGATGTAAACGATCAAATCACCGTAAAGTATGGCGCTGCTCCTGATCTCAAGCCTTTAAAATTGAATGATGATTACAAGATCACTTTCTATGAAGGAAAAGGTAATAAGCAAAAGCAAACGCAGGGACAAACTGCTGGTCAGAAGTTCGTTATCGTTCTCACTACTGCTGGTTTGAATAAACTTGGTGCAGCTGTGACTGCCAAAGACGCTGCGGATAACCAAAAGGTTGTGGTTGATTTCAAAGCGAAAGTAAATAGCCAAGGTATTATTCCAAATACTTTCTTCACTTTCAAGAACAACGGTGATTCAACACATCATGAGGATCCAAATGATCCAGGTGAAAATCCTCCTCCAGGAAGGGGTAACCGCTCTAATACTGTAGTTTCTGCATGGGGTCAAATCAAAGTTGTAAAGCGTGCAGAAAACGGTAACGGTGAATTGCTTGATGGTGCTGAATTTGCCGTTTACGGTGCTAATGAGAATGGTGAAATCGATTATTCTAAGCGCATTAATCTTGATGGCAATGAAGCTACTAAAAAAGACGTAATTGTAACTGGTTCAAATGCGGTTAGACAAGAAGGTGCACCTGATGCAGTTACAGGCGGTGAAAAAGGTGTAGCAAAGGTTACTGGTCTGCATGTAAATGACTTCGCAGATGACAACACCGCACAACCTACTAATCAATCGCCAAACTACTACCTCGTGGAAACGAAAGCTCCAACAGGCTACGCCTTAATTCATGAACCCATTAAGTTTAATGTAAAACTTGGAAATAAAGTTACTAAGACAACTACTTGGGAAACTGACGCGAATGGCGACATAATCTCAGGTACCGAGAAAAATCTTGTTGTATGGGAACCTGGGGCTGTTGATCCTAAAACAGGGATCGTTGAGTTAGAACTTACTAAGCCAGATACTAATTTTGAGACTGCCGCAGATCTCTCCGGTAAGGTTACTGTAATCAACATTAAGGATACGCCAAACCTCCCATTGACTGGTGGCGCTGGTATTGCAATCTTTGGTGTGCTCGGTGCAGCGATCGTGGCTGGCGGTATCTATGGTGCGAAGCGCAACTCCCGCAAAGAGCAGGAAGCCTAAACGCTAAAGCCCAAACTCAGCATTTTCACAAAACAATAATGCTGAAACGGTAATCGCAAAACTGTGGAAGCTGAGAGCTAAAACAGCCCTCAGCTTCCACAAACCTGCGAAACCAAAACACGTCAATCCGGTTATTCAGGAAATATCCAAACTCCGTAACCCGGAAAATTGCCTCCAAAGATAAATGGCGATAAAACAAAATCCTCGCTGCTGCATCAAAAGAATAAAACAGCAGCTTATAAGGCAAATATTGATCCCCGGCAAATCACAATGCCAAAGATGCGGCATGGAAGCATCCAAAAGATAACAGCAGCGTGCATCACCCAATCCTGCACGCATGACCGAAGAGAAACTTAACTGGTAAGAATCCCACAATGGCAGATATCAGCATTCGCGAGCAGCACCACACTAGCGCCGAAACAGCAGTCCAAAACGGCGAAAGCACAGCAGCAAAGACGCTCAAAAATGCGGAAAAAAACAGCGCAAAGAAGCGCGGAAAGAAAAACAATCTGCTCCCAATGCTTGCCGTAATAATCGGAATGATCGTATTCCTCTATCCCGTATTCGCTACCCAATGGAACAACCATCAACAACAACAAGTAGCATTAGAATACAAAAAATTCATCCAAAAATCAGACCCGGCAAAACTCGAAGCCGCCCTGCAAAAAG
Organism: Arcanobacterium hippocoleae; assembly: GCF_031456295.1. NCBI lineage: Bacteria > Bacillati > Actinomycetota > Actinomycetes > Actinomycetales > Actinomycetaceae > Arcanobacterium > Arcanobacterium hippocoleae. Next base: position 680,554 of record NZ_JAVDUJ010000001.1, on the reverse strand, counting down.
CACACGAATACAACCAATACCGGGCGCACGGGCCGATCCTCGATCCGTGGCTCTCACGCATCACAGACGATAACGAAAAATACAAAGAATATCTCTCCCTCCTAAACCTGAGCTCCACAATGGCGCGCATCGTCATCCCAGACATCCACGTTAACCTGCCAATCTTCCACGGCACCCGCCCCAACGCACTCGAAAACGGAGTAGGGCACCTCTTCGGCACCGACCTTCCAGTCGGCGGCACATCCACCCATTCCGTGCTCACCGCACACACCGGGCTACGCACCGCCACCCTCTTCGACAACCTGATCGACCTGAAAAAAGGTCAATCAATCTATATCGAAATATATGGGCAACGATTAAGATACGTCGTGAAAGACACCGAAGTAGTACTTCCCGAAGAAACCGATTCACTACATAAAATCACTGGAAAAGACATCCTCACCCTGGTCACCTGCACACCATACGGGGTAAACTCCCACCGGCTCCTCGTACACGCAGAACGCGCACCACTCGACGAAGAAAACGCGAAAATACTAGATACAGCCAGCGGATTCCACCTCCAATGGTGGATGTGGCTCTTCCTCGGCGGAGCCCTGATCGCGCTGCTCGAAGTGATCAACATCCTGCGGAAAAATCGCAAAAAACAAAAAGAGCGAAATGAACCAGAAGAAACAAAGCCAAACATCACGCAACAACCATTGCCAGGAAAAGAAAGTGCGGGAATCTAAAATGAACACCAGACGCTCACGCAAAAACTCCACTTTCATTGCGGCAGGAATTATCTCCGTCGGGCTGCTCAACCCACTCCAGCTGCCCCAAGCAGCAGCCGAAACGCCGCTGCAAAATACAGCCATCCAAGCAATACAAACAGCAACAGCCACAGGCGATGCGCGGCGACCAAATTTTGAGATCCCCTGCACAGATAGTTCACTACGCCTGCGCCTGCCACAACCAAACCCATTCGATCGCCTACCTGATAGTGCACTAAAAGAACCAACCGGCGCAGGATTTGAAATCACCCTCCGGCAAGTAGCCGGAATTAATCTAAACGATCACACCCAATGGGAAAAAATCCGCGAGCTCACCATCGCACAAGCAAACACACTCGGATTCATCGGCGAACCCCACACTGGTATCACCAACGCGCAGGCACAAGTAGAATTCAAACACCTGCCGATCGGAGTCTACCTCGTAACAGCCAAAGCCCCGATAGTGCCAGGTTATAAAATATCGCAACTAGATCCATTCCTAATCACATTGCCCTTAGCAGTAAATAACACGTGGCAATGCGCGGCAGACCTCACCGCCAAAACACACTACTCAATCCAGCCAGAACCAATCGCACCACCACCTACACCACCCACGCCACCCGCACCACCAAAACCACCCGGAAACCTTTCAAAAACAGGTGCAGCAGTCATGGGGCTAAGTGGCATTAGCGTAATGCTATTTGGCATCGGCGCAATGCTGCTAAAGCGGAGAAAAACGAATACTGATCAGCACACTACCCGTCAAGCCCTGCGCTGATCGCATCCGCAATCTCATCCACCACCTGCTGAAACTGAGCAGACACAGTAGAAATAGTCACTTCTTCACCATGATTAATTCCAAGCGTCATGATCTTCAGCAAAGAATCAGCTGGCTCCCCATTAAGTAACACTGCACCATCAGTAGCTGCTGCCATCTGCGCGATCCGCGCTGCCGGGCGAGCGTGCAGCCCCACAGAATCTGCCACAATAACCGTGCGGGCATATGTTGCCGATTCAGCAGCAGAAGCAGCAACGCCAGCAACCTGAGGTGCATTAAAGGAATCCGCCGCCTGCGCAGCAACCTGCGCACACTCTCGCAGCCCTTTACCAGACTGTGCGGCAACCGCAGCCGCAATCGTGCCCTCCACAAACGGTGCAGCAACAAAAAACGCCGCATCGTCAGCAATAAATTCGAGCACAGATTCAACCGTCATCGTGGCAGAACCAAGATCAGTAAGCACCAAAACTTCCTTGCCAGAATCAAGCTGCGCACTAATTGCTTCCTCAATCAGATCAAATGAGGTGCCGATCGCACCATCATCCCTGCCACCCACGGGAATCACATTCACATCACGCGCCATCTGCGCCGCAAGCTCCGCCAACCCTGCAGCGAGCTGCTTTGAATGAGACACAAGAATCAAAGATACACTCATAGTTCTGCCGCCTTCACTGCTGCAAACAAAATATAAGACGAAGAAGCTGCCCCCGGATCAAGATGCCCCACCGAACGCTCACCAAGATAGGAAGCCCTCCCTTTCGTCGCAAGCATTGGAATCGTTGCTGCCGCCCCAGTTTGCGCAGCTTGCGCAGCAGCTGCAAGCGTATCCTGAGGGGTAGCGCCAGATGCTGCCGCCGCCCGAGCCGCCACAGCGGCAGGTGCCCACACGTCAACCATCGTCTTTTCTCCCGCAACAGCCTTACCCCGATGCTGGATCCCGCCAAGAGCAGCTTCAATCATCGCTGCCACGGCGAATGAGTCAAGGGCTTCCGCTTCTACTTCTTTCGCTGCACGTAGAAAGGCAGTACCCAAAAGCGGACCAGACGCCCCACCCACCGTAGACATCAAAGTCTTCGCAACAAGCTTCAACACATCTGCTGGAGTACGCAAGGCATCGCCCGATGCATCAGCCGTATCCGCAGCAAGCAGCTGATCAATTTTTGCAAGCACCGCCTGAAAACCGCGATCAAGATTTTCGCCATGATCACCATCGCCAATTACTCGATCAAGCTCCACAAGCTCATCACGTTTCGCTGCAATCTCAGTGGCACAGCCTTTCATCCAGGCGATCGCCCAAGCAGTATTCAACTCTCCCATTTTCACATTCCTTTCCGATAAGCTGGGGTGGAAACTGGCGCATCAAAAAGCTCAAGCAGTTCCGCATCAAGGCGCAGAAGCGAGAGCGAAGCACCCTGCATTTCCAAAGCAGTAACATACGGTCCCACCAGTGAGCGCGCAATTTCAACGCCCGCCTCGGAAAGCCGCTGATGCACCCGCCGATACATAATATAAAGTTCGCTTAACGGCGTCCCGCCCATACTGTTTACCAGCACGATCACCTTTTCGCCAGATTTTAATTGCAGATCGTTAAGAATCGGGTCGAGCAACTGGTCAGTGATCTCATCTGCAGAACTCATCGGCACCCGCCTCCGCCCAGGCTCGCTATGAATCCCGATCCCGATCTCGATCTCATCATCTGCCAGTTCAAATGATGGCTTTCCCGCATGTGGCACAGTACAAGCGGTAAGCGCCACGCCCATTGACCGCACATTATCGTTTACCCGCTGCGCGATCGCCGTCACCGCAGCAAGATCATCGCCACGCTCGGCAGCAGCACCAGCGATCTTCTCAACCAGCATCGTGCCTGCCACGCCACGCCGTCCGGCAGTATAAAGTGAATCTTCCACTGCAACATCATCATTGATCACCACGGAAGCTACCGCAATATCTTCCATCTCGGCAAGCTCTGCTGCCGTCTCGAAATTGAGTACATCGCCAGTGTAATTCTTCACCAGATGCAAAACTCCCGCCCCACGATCGACAGCTTTTGTAGCCTCCAGAATTGGATCAGGAGTAGGTGAAGTAAAGACGGCACCCGGAACAGCCGCATCAAGCATGCCATAACCCACAAATCCGCCATGCAATGGCTCATGCCCCGAGCCGCCACCGGAAATAATCGCCACTTTACCAGCAGCTTTCGGCTCTTTGCGGGTAATAAAGGCGGGATCTGGATTTGCGGTGATGTAATCGGAGTAGGCGAGCGCAAACCCTGCTACAGACTCTGCTACCACATTATGTGGGTCATTAATCAGCTTTTTCATGGAGACACTCCTCATCGAGTTATTGCGATTAAATGCTTGCAGCCCTTGAGCTAAAGCTTTCAAGCTGGCGCGTGATGCAAGCCACACGCAACTTAAGTATAGCAAGGCAGGGCGCTACGCACTAGAGGGAAAAGTGGGCTAAGGCGGTAAGGAGCCGATCTCGTTCAGCCTTGCCCACCGATGTGATTACTGCTCTTGCTCTGCGGAAAATTTATCTTCAGAATTTTGTGAAATATTCAAATACAGTGATGCTTCGTGTTCGCGCAGCCAAGCTCGTAAATAAGGGATCGCAAAATCAACCTTTCCGTACGCAACTTGTGCAATAACACCTGCATCAATCAGACGTGCGCGGTACATCCCGGTGTATTGAGTATCTTTGCGCATACGTTTGGCAATATCTGCCATTGATGAGGGTCCATCATCTTGCGACATCGCGAGTAAAAACGTTTTATCCACATCGGAAAGATCATCAAAAGCAGGTGCGTGTACCGTTTGCCCGAGTCGGATTTGCGCCGCTGCAATTCCAGATTTTGCTGTGTTTACATCGATTGGAGCATCATCTGTAGCGCGCCGCCAGACATGATACCCGACCAGCTGAATTAAGAACGGGTAACCAAGCGTGGCTGCGGTAAGTAAATCAAGGGCTGCATCAGTAATCGTTCTGCCGTTTGCTGCAATTACTTCCGCGAAAGCCTCGCGCACTTCAAGAAGATCAATTGCGCCTAATTCAAGCGGAATTGCGCGCCGCAGAAAAGTAATTACCTCATCATGTAGCAGACGTGATGTGGAGCTGGGAAGCCCAGCAAAAGCTACCGCGATATTTTTTTCTTCACGAATCAGATGCTGCACAGCAGTAGCAATTGCTCTCAACTCTGTAGTCGAGGCTGCCTGTACTTCGTCGATTGTGAGAAAAACTCCCGCATCGTGATGCTTTCGATTCACATCTGCAATCCTTTTCGAGAGTGCATCACGCAAGGTAGTAGGAAGCAGCTTAGGCGAAAGCGAAACTTTCCCGAAATCTATTCCTATCGGATCGATATTCACGGTAGGCAATGTGATATCGGTAATTTTTCGCTTTGATTTTTCTTTTCCAACTAATGCTTCAAGGAGGCGTTCTGCAAGCCCCTCTCCAGCAGTTTCGTCAATCACGAACCAGTTTTGCTGCGCTGCAATTTTTCCCAATTCAGTGAGTAAAACCGTCTTTCCGGTGCCTCTGTTTCCGCTGATCCGGATGAGACGCCCAGGGCTGCCAGCGCCATCATTGATGCCATCGGTAAATTCCTCAATTGCATAATCACGACCGATGAGCACCGGTGGCATTTTCCCTGCTGTAGGTTTGAATGGATTTTTCATAATTTGTGCCTTTGCTGATTGTGCTAAGTAAAGAGAGTTGATTAGTTTTATATCTCTTTATATCTCTTTATATCTCTTTATATCTCTTTATATCTCTTTATATCTCTTTATATCTCTTTATATCTCTTTATATCTCTTTTATGGTTTGCTTCACAGCTGCTGATTTCTGCGCGATAGAAGTGCACCCGCTCTTCAAGAAAAACTCCGCCAATTTTGCAAAATGTATTGAAACACGTCAATCAACTATGCTTAAGTACATGAAAGAATACGAAGCTGAAAATATGCACCTTGCTGAAATGAAAACCCACGATGCGGCGCGAAATGAACATCGTGCAGTAGAAAAAGCAAGCACCCAAACAGGTTGCGGTGGCGGCTGTGGCTGCGGCGGGCACGGAAAGAAGCACGGCGTGCGCAGTGAAAACACTCCAGCAGATATTGCTGATGATTTCTCACACGGGCGCCCGCAGCTTGGGCTCCGCGGAAAATAAACACATTAATTCCAGAATTGAACTTTGAAAATTATGCAAATTTGGTATCAAGAATCAGACATCCCAGTTGATTACGAAAATACTGCCATCACAATTGGCATTTTCGACGGAGTACATCTCGGGCACGGGAGAGTGCTCGCACAGACGGTAGCTGTTGCGCGGGAAAAGGGATTAAAAGCGCTTGCGCTGACCTTCCAGCCACATCCGCGTCTCGTGCATCAACCGGATACAGATTTACATTTGATCACTTCGCTCGAAGACCGCTTAGAGCGGCTCGAAGCTGCCGGAATGGATGCAGTTTATGTACAGCATTATGATCTTCCATTCGCAGCCACTGAGCCGCGTGATTTTATTGAAAATCTGCTGGTAAAAACATTACGGGCAAAAGCGATTATCGTGGGGCAGGATACCCGTTTCGGGCGAAACAATTCTGGAGACGGAAAATTATTGCAGGAAATCGGGGCAGACCTCGGTATCGATGTGCACATCATCGCTGATTTTTGTGATGCATCCGGGAGGAGATGGTCTTCAACATGGGTGCGCGATCTGCTTGCCGCCGGTGATGTCGGGGGCGCTGCGAAAGTACTTGGCCGTCCACATCGGATTCGCGGTGTGGTCGAGCATGGGTTCAAGCGCGGGCGTGAATTAGGCTTCCCAACAGCGAATCTTTCCGGCGATAATTTAGGCGAAGTGCCAGCACAAGGAGTATACGCTGGTTGGCTGGTGCAGGAAGTGCCAGGCGCAAAAGCCGTGATAAAATTACCGGCAGCAATTTCGATTGGGATGAATCCGCAGTTTGCTGGTGAACGGGTGACGGTTGAAGCACACGTATTGGGCAGGGCTGATTTGAACTTGTACGGGCAAGAGATCGCGATCGATTTCATTGAATATTTACGGCCAATGCAAAAATTTGCCTCCGTGGCACAGTTGCTGGCGCAAATGGATGAGGATCTGCGCAAGTGCGCGCTCGTGCTTGGCGTGCCAGTATCGTGCCGGGTCAATCCGGCAGATGTGACGGCGAAATAAAATACGCCGAGAAATCAGCGCCAGAGACGTTCCCTTTTTTCTTGAGGGGGAGTTCACCTTTTTCCTGGTGGTTCTGGCTTGCTGTGCCGTGGTAGCATGGTGATGCCGTTTAAGCCGGCCACGGAGCGTCATCGCTTGGGAGAACAAGCCCCAGGCTCCGTGCAATTAGTGAAAAGGAGAATCATATGGCTCTCGCAAAAGAGACAAAAGATGCAATCATCAAAGAATATGCAACCCACGAGGGCGATACTGGTTCGCCTGAAGTACAGGTAGCCTTGCTTTCTGCACGGATCAAGGAACTCACCGAGCACTTCCGGACGCACCATCACGATCACCACTCACGTCGTGGTTTGATGTTGCTCATCGGTAAGCGTCGTCGGCTGCTTGATTACCTCGTGCAAGAAGATATCGAGCGTTACCGTTCCCTGATTTCCCGTCTCGGTTTACGCCGATAACGGAAGCAAGTCGGCCCTGCCTCCAAGGTAAGGGCCGATTTCTCATCTGAGAAAAATTAAGAAAACTCGCAAGAGAAAACGACATAAAGATCCTTACAGGTGATGCATTTACAGCGATTTGTAAGTAGATCTAAGAAAATAGCGGAAGTCCTGGCACGAGACTCGGTCCTCGGTCATGGTGTGCGAAACATTTATTCCAGTCTAGATACGCAAGCAATTAGTTGGCGAAAAGACGGTACTGGTGCAAATAATCAGGTTCGCGCTCGATTATCGATGATCGGTTTTCGGCAGGCAGAAGAGAAAAGAAGGCCCATGGAAGGTCCAGACGTAAAATACAGTGAAGCCATTATTGATAATGGCGAATTTGGTACCCGGAAGATTCGCTTCGAGACTGGCTTGCTTGCACGGCAGGCAGCTGGTTGCGCACTAGCATATCTTGATGACGAAACCGTCGTACTTTCAGCTACGGCAGTATCCTCACAGCCACGAGAAGGTTTTGATTTCTTCCCACTGACGGTTGATGTGGAAGAACGTTCCTACGCAGCAGGGCGCATCCCCGGCTCATTTTTCCGTCGTGAAGGTCGCCCAGGAACCGATGCAATCCTTGCCGCCCGTTTGATCGACCGCCCACTTCGCCCGGCATTCGTCAAAGGTTTACGCAACGAAGTGCAGGTTGTTGCAACGGTGCTCGCAATTCACCCAGACGATGCATACGATGTCGTGGCAATCAACGCTGCATCAATGTCTACCCAGCTTTCTGGATTGCCATTCTCCGGCCCAGTTGGCGGTGTGCGGCTATCCTTGATCGACGGGCAATGGGTCGCATTCCCGCGCTACTCTGAAGAACCACGCGCCACATTCACGATGGTAGTTGCTGGCCGTATCGTTGGCGACGATATCGCGATTATGATGGTGGAAGCTGAAGGCGGCGAGAATCTTGTTGAAAACGTTGCGAAAGGTGGCCTCACGCCAACTGAAGAAGTTGTTGCTGAAGGCCTAGAAGCAGCAAAGAAATTCATTCGCGTATTGTGTGAAGCACAATCTGAGCTTGCCGCGCAAGCAGCTAAACCAGCTGAAGAATACCCACTCTTCCCGCAATATGCAGAGGAAGAATTTGCAGCTGTCGGTGAGCGGATCGGCGATCGCTTCGATGCCCTTTGGGGAATCATTGATAAGCATCAGCGCGATGAAGCTCTCAATGAACTCACAGACACAATCGTTGGCGAATTGATCGCGCAATTCCCAGAGCGGGAACAGCCCTTAGCACTTGCCGTGAACTCACACTGGAAGCAAGCAATGCGCAACCGTGTACTTTCCACCGGTGAACGCATGGACGGCCGCACACCAGTAGAGATCCGCACAATCACAGCAGAATCTGGAATCCTGCCACGTGTACACGGTTCAGCTCTCTTCCAGCGCGGTGAAACCCAGATCATGGGCGTCACCACCCTCAATATGCTGAAGATGGAACAACAGATCGATAATCTTTCACCGATCACCGCAAAGCGCTACATCCATCATTACAACTTCCCACCATACTCAACTGGCGAAACAGGGCGTGTAGGATCACCAAAACGCCGCGAAATCGGGCATGGAATGCTTGCTGAACGCGCACTCGTGCCAGTGCTCCCGGCTCGTGAAGAATTCCCATACGCGATTCGGCAAGTATCGGAAGCACTCGGATCGAATGGTTCTACATCAATGGGCTCCGTCTGCGCATCAACAATTTCCTTGCTGAATGCTGGCGTGCCGCTCAAGGCTCCAGTTGCAGGTATTGCAATGGGTCTTGTTTCTGGCGAAATCGAAGGCGAACAGCGTTACGTTGCGTTAACCGATATCCTCGGTGCAGAAGACGCACTCGGCGATATGGACTTCAAAGTCGCTGGTACCCGTGAATATGTGACGGCACTCCAGCTTGATACGAAGCTTGATGGGATCCCAGCGCAAGTACTCGCCGGAGCGCTCGCACAAGCACGTGAAGCACGTTTCGCGATCCTCGATCTGCTGGAAGAAGCAGTGCCAGAAGTAGAAGAAATGGCAGAAACAGCACCACGGATCATTTCCGTGCAGATCCCAGTAGACAAGATCGGTGAAGTCATTGGACCAAAAGGCAAGATGATCAACCAGATCCAGGAAGATACCGGCGCTGAAATCACAATCGAAGATGACGGCACCGTATTCATTGGCGCAACGAACGGAAGCTCAGCTGAAGCTGCCCGCCAAATGATCAACGGCATCGCAAACCCACAAATGCCAGAAGTTGGCGAACGCTTTGTCGGTACAGTAGTAAAGACCACCACCTTTGGTGCATTTATTTCACTCGCACCAGGGAAAGATGGTTTGCTGCACATTTCACAGATTCGTCGGCTCGTAGGCGGAAAGCGGATCGAATCAGTTGAAGAAGTGATGAATGTGGGCGATAAGGTAGAAGTCGAATTGGCTGAAATCGATCCACGCGGGAAGCTTTCCCTGCACGCTGTATTAAGCGAAGAGCAGCTCGCTGCAGAAGCAACGGCAGAAACAAAAGAAAAAGAACACAAGGGCAAGTTCAATCGCGAACGCTCAGATCGCCGTGAACGCCGCCCGCGCGAACGCCGCCGCACCCGTTCTGCAGAAACACCAGCGGCAAACGAATCAGCAGAATCCGCAGACACCGCTGAGTAATTCTGTTGATCACAAGCAATCAGCGCTCGACGCTGAGATAAATTCGCAGGCAGGCCGTATTTGGTGAGATTTTCCGCCAAGTGCGGCCTGCTCGCTGATCACAATCCGCATCGCGCTACAACCCGCATTATTACGCGAAGATCCAGCCACAATAATCGCCCATCTTTTCAGGAGCTTGCAAAAATGACCTATGAGAAAATTTCGCTTCCCCTTGATACCTTCACCGATATCGAATTCAGTGAAGACGGAATCATCGGACGCCGCTCAATTTTACCGGGCGGAATTCGCGTGCTGACGGAAAAAGTACCCGGGCAGCGTTCAGCTTCCATCTCGTTCTGGATCGGTGCTGGATCACGAGATGAAGCACCAGGGCACGAAGGCTCCACCCACTTCCTTGAACACATGCTGTTCAAAGGCACAAAAACGCGCACTTCAGCCGATATCTCCCGGCTTTCCGATTTTCTTGGCGGTGCGATCAATGCAGCTACTTCCCGGCAATACACCTGCTACTATGGGCGCGTATTTTCAGCTGACATACCGCAATTACTTGCACTATTAGTAGATATGATCACCGATTCCACGCTAGAGATAACACAAATGGAGACGGAACGTTCGGTGATCCTCGAAGAACTTGCCGCCGCTGCGGACGATGTAAACGAATCAGTAGAAACAGCATTGCTGCCACTGGTCATGGGCGAGCATCAGCTGGCACGCCCCGTCGGAGGCACAAAAGAAACCGTCAATGCGCTCACACACGATTCGATGCTCGACCATTACCGCAAAAATTATCACGGAAAAGAACTGATCGTCAGTGCGGCAGGCGATATCGATCATGCTGAACTATGCCGGATACTGCTTGATTTACTTGCTGCACACGGCTGGGATCTAGCAGAAAAAGTAACTCCAAATCCGCGCAGACGAGTTGCAGATATTGTTTATACAAAAGAATCCAGTGAACTGATTTTGCCACATTCGAGCCGGCAAAGTGCCGTCGTGATGGGAATGCCCGGAATCGAGATCGCAAATGCACTCGAACCGGTGATGAGCATGTTCGAGATCATTCTCGGAGGCGGCACATCTTCACGGCTATTCCAAGAAATTCGCGAAAATCACGGGCTCGCATACTCGGTATATTCATGGAATCTGAGCTGGAACGAAGGCGGGATCTTCGCGATGGAAGCAGCTTGCGCTGAAGAAAATACAGAGCAGGTAGCGAAACTGATGCGGAACTGCCTACAACAGATCGCGCAAGACGGAGTGACGCAGGCAGAACTTGATACTGCCGTCAATCAAAAACGTGCGCAGCTAGTATTTGCTGCAGAAACGAACGGTTACCGGAAAAATCGGTTAGGATATGCAGAACTGTTCCGTGGTGAGCTGATGTCGATCACGGAAAATCTACGTCGCTCGCGCGAAGTCACTCCGCAGATGGTTCAGGATTTAGCGCAGCAACTCGCAGCCAGCCCGGCTGCGATCGTGCGTTCGATCCATGCGCCAGCATCAGCCGATGCCGAAGTTTAGAAAGTCGTCCACCAAAGATGCTGGGCGCATCTGCGCCCGTCAATTTCTAATTCACGCTGATACCCCAAGGGAGCAAACCCTGCCTGAGTAAGGCAATGAATCAGCTCCGCAGAATTTGCAAAAAGCCAAAGATACAGCTCAGTGCCAGGTTTTCCGGTGATTTCGCTAATTGCTGCAAGCATCCGTGCTTCATTTCCCTGCCCGAAATAGTGTGAATCGAAATCAAAATTTGTGATTTCAAATGCGCAACGGTTTGCGGGAAGATTTACAGCTGCCGGGTGGTCTACCGGGAAATCAAGTGGAGTAGTGGGAGCGAGTGCAGCCAGGCCGCAAATTTCTCCGTCTGTGATCGCAAGTAGCACACGGTAATCTGAACCCGGCAAATCGGTAAGAGTTTGCGTCCAGGCAGCAATAAAACGCTGTTCACTGAAAAGTTCTTGCGATGCTGGCGAAAGCGGAGCCGTCAAAGCGGCAACAATCGTCTGATGCATCACTTGCGCACTCAATCTGCCAATTTTTACAGCGTCTGCAACAGTTGCCATACGTACAAATGACGGACCTTTTCCCGAATTATCTGGTGCATTTGATCGTGCCAGTTCCATTGCAGATACCGTCCTTATTACAAAATGAATGAAGCGCAGATGACGTGAAAACCGAACGTATCGGCTCGCACCTATCGTAGTGCAAATCAAGCAGTATTGCCCACATTAGCAGTGAATCTTTCACCCGCTGGCGCATTAGCTCATCATCTGGCGCAAAACATGCAAGAATAGAAGGGTGAATGCGAAAAACTTACCTGCTGAACTTGAAAAAGATACTGTCCGCATCGTTCCGCTTGGCGGCATCGGGAACATCGGGCGAAATATGACTACCTTTGAATGCAATGGGCGGATCCTGATCGTTGATTGCGGTGTGCTTTTCCCTGAAGAAAGCCAGCCAGGCGTGGATTTGATCCTGCCAGATTTTACGTATCTGGAAGATCGCCTCGATGATATCGACGGGATCATTCTCACGCATGGTCATGAAGACCATATCGGCGCGGTGCCATACCTGCTGAAACTGCGCAATGATATTCCGCTGATTGGTTCACAGTTTACGATTGCACTGGTAGAAGCAAAACTTGCAGAGCATCGGATCAAACCATATTCACTGGTAGTGAAAGAAGGCGATATCGAGCAGCTGGGTAGCTTTGAATGCGAATTTATCGCCGTGAATCATTCAATCCCGGATGCGCTCGCTGTATTTATGCGTTCTACCGGCGGAAATATTTTGATCACGGGCGATTTTAAGATGGATCAGTTACCGCTTGATGGGCGAATCACTGATTTGCGTGCTTTCGCACGTGCCGGTGAAGAAGGCGTAGACCTCTTCATGGTTGATTCGACGAACGCCGAAGTGCCTGGATTTGTGCATTCGGAAGTTGAAATCGGGCCAGTATTGGAAAATATTTTCAGCCAAGCTCCAGGGCAAATCGTAGTTGCCTCCTTCGCTTCACACGTGCATCGGGTACAGCAGGTGCTTGATGCAGCGCATCAGCATCACCGGAAAGTATGCTTTGTAGGGCGTTCAATGGTGAAGAATATGGGGATTGCAGCTGAGCTGGGGATCCTCACCGTGCCCGAAAATACTTTGGTCGATCTTCGCGAGATCGAAGAGATCCCAGAGAATCAGCGTGTTTTTATGTCTACAGGTTCGCAGGGAGAACCAATGGCAGTACTTTCCCGGATCGCTTCTGGCACACATAAACGGATCAGTGTTGGGCCAGGAGATACGATCGTTTTCGCGTCATCCTTGATTCCCGGAAATGAAAATTCGGTTTTCCGGCTGATCAACGGACTCACCCGCTTGGGGGCAAAAGTAGTGCACCAGAGCAATGCTCGGATTCATGTCTCCGGGCATTGCGCGCAAGGAGAGCTGCTTTACGCATACAATATCGTCGAACCAGTAAACGTGATGCCAATCCACGGTGAACCACGGCATCTGGTGGCAAACGGATCATTAGCAGTGAAAACGGGTGTCCCGGCAGAAAATGTATTGCTTTGTGAAGACGGTACCGTCGTCGATTTGCACGACGGGGTAGCAAAAATCGTGGGTGAAATACCTTGCGGATATGTTTTTGTAGACGGCTCTTCAGTCGGAGAAATCGGCGAAGCTGAACTTACTGATCGCCGCACACTCGGGCAAGAAGGCTTTATCGCACTCTTCGCGGTAGTAGATTCACATCATCGGGAGATCCTTGCCGGCCCGCATATCCAGGCGCGCGGAATGGCTGAAGACGATTCAATTTTTGATGAGATCCTGCCTGATGTGCGTTCCGCATTGCAAAACGCGCTGGAGAAAGGCGCAGGTGATACATACCAGATGCAGCAAGCAATGCGCCGGGTGATTGGCAGGTGGGCGGCGAAGAGTCTGCGCCGGGCACCGATGATTATCCCAACCGTGATTGAAGCCTAATTTTTTGTCTCTGCGGCGTGCCCGTCGTGAGTACGTAAATGAAATACATACTGTGGAAGCAAGTATGCTAGAAAATATCTGTAGATGGGAGTGATTTTGGCTCGGGAAAAATTGAGCTCGAATCAGGATAAACCAGGCGGGCGCAAAAATGCGCACGCGAAACCAGCGTCTGCTAATGCCGCTGCGCGAGCAGCACGAAACCTTGGGCGGGCTGGCAATGCAGCGAATCTGCCTGCGCCGGAAAATGCTGGCCGGCAACATCATGACGGACTCGCAATTATCCTGCTCGCGATCGCAATTATGATCGCGATCGGAGAATGGTTTGGGCTAAAAGCTCCTGCGATAAACGTTTTACACCATATCGTTGCAGGTATTTTCGGTGTTCTTGCGGTCGCACTGCCGATCCTATTCGGAGCGCTTTCGATCAAATTTTTCCTGCGGAAACATCAAGAAACAAGCCGCCGCTGGGCGATTTCACTGATCGTCTTTACTGCTACGCTCACCGGGCTACTGCATATTTTCTTGGGGATGCCAGATCCACGGATCAATTTTGCTGCCATCGAAGCCGCTGGCGGTTTAGTAGGTTGGATCATTGGCGGTTCACTCAGTGCACTTTTTAGCCTCTGGGGTGCAGTTCCGATCCTGATCCTCGCTATTTTATATACCTTCTTATACGCCACAAATCTGCAGGTGCACGAGATCATTCAAGTGATACGCGCGCGGATACAGCGTGATCAACAACCAGTATCCATCGCTGAAACGGATCCTGCTGAAGCTACAATCGTGGCTGATCCTGCCGAAATTCCAGATCGCAATCAGGTCGGTAAAACGAAGCGTTTGACGATGCCGTGGAAGAAAGCAGAAACACGTGCCGCAAGAGCAGCTGACGAAGCCAAGAATCCAGATTCACAACAAACTCAAATACTAGGTGCAGCACAATCAGCTGCGGCAGAAAATACGCAGCTGCAAGCCACGCAGCCGGAAGCTGCTACCAGCAAAATCAGCACCCAAAATCTTCCAGATCCAGACGCTGTCGATTCGTCAGAAACATTCCAGATCCAGACCGCAAATGAAAGTGCACAACTGCAGCGGAAAGCGGCAGCAATTCCACTACGCGCCCCAAAGCCGGGAAACAGCGCTGCCAATACAAGCGGAAAACAACTCGAACTTTCCCCGAACGTAAGCTACACTCTGCCCGCATTGAATATGCTTGAGGCTGGCAAGCCGCATCTTGAGCGCTCGCCCGTAAATGAAAACGTAGTAGCTGCACTGACACGTGTATTTGCTGAATTTAGCGTGGATGCGACCGTCACCGGATTTTCGCGCGGACCAACAGTCACCCAATATGAAGTTGAGCTTGGGCCAGGCGTAAAAGTTGATCGGATCACGCAGCTTTCAAAGAATATTGCTTATTCTGTGGCTTCCGCTGATGTGCGGATCATTTCGCCAATTCCGGGAAAGTCTGCAATTGGGATTGAAATTCCGAATGCAGACCGCGAAGTAGTGATGATCGGTGATGTGCTTCGTTCACCAGCGGCAAAGAAAGAGACGCATCCGTTGATCGCGGGTGTCGGCAAAAATGTGGACGGCAAATATGTGCTTGCCAATCTTGCGAAAATGCCGCACTTACTGGTGGCAGGTGCAACCGGCGCTGGTAAATCTTCGTTCATCAACTCGATGATCACTTCGATCATGATGCGTGCTACCCCAGAACAAGTACGCATGATCCTTGTTGATCCAAAACGTGTGGAATTGACGATTTATGCTGGGATTCCGCACTTGATCACGCCGATCATTACGAATCCGAAGAAAGCTGCCGAGGCACTCGAATGGGTCGTGCGGGAAATGGATCAGCGCTACGATGATCTCGCCGCATATGGGCATAAACACATCGATTCGTTTAATGAAGCTGTGCGCAGCGGCAAATTACAGCCGCCGCCAGGATCTGAACGGAAACTTGCCCCATACCCATATCTGCTTGTGGTAGTTGATGAGCTGGCAGATCTGATGATGGTTGCTCCGCGCGATGTGGAAGCTTCAATTCAGCGAATCACTCAGCTGGCGCGTGCAGCAGGGATCCACCTGGTACTTGCTACACAGCGTCCGTCAGTGGATGTGGTGACGGGTTTGATCAAAGCCAATATTCCGTCACGGTTGGCATTCATGACCTCATCTTTAGCTGATTCGCGGGTGATTCTTGATGCTTCAGGCGCTGAAAAATTGATTGGCAAAGGAGATGCGCTATTCCAACCCTCAGGTGCATCAAAACCAATGCGAGTGCAGGGCGCGTGGGTGAACGAATCCGAGATCGAAGCGATCGTGAAGCACGTGAAAGCACAGATGCAGCCGCGCTATCGGGAAGATGTGATTCCGAAAGCGGAGAAGAAAGCTGTTGCCGATGAGATTGGCGACGATCTTGAAACTTTGCTGCAAGCAGCTGAACTGGTGGTAAATAATCAGTTTGGATCAACTTCGATGCTGCAACGTAAGCTGCGAATCGGCTTTGCAAAGGCCGGACGGATGATGGATCTGCTTGAATCACGCCAGATCGTTGGGCCTTCGGAAGGATCGAAGGCGCGAGAAGTGCTTGTCACTCCAGATCAACTCGATAATGTGTTGGCGTTTATTCGTGGGGAAGACGTGGATTTACATGCTGCGGCTGACGAGCCGGCAGAAACAGCAGGCGATTTTTTGCACGAGCAATCAGTCGATGAGCGTTATGCTGACGCTGACTTTGGGGATGTTAATGTGGCGCGTGAATCCGATCCGGAAAAACGACCTTTTGATGGTGGGGATCAAGGGCTGGGTATTGCAGAAGGCGGGATTACCGCCCCAACCGCTGACGAAGCCGCCGATGACGATACCACGCGCACAGTAATGTACCAAATGGATCCGCGCTATACTGCAGATCCGCTTGCAACGGCAAAAAGCGTGAATCAGCATCAAATCGCGCAAAATTATAATGATGACGACGGCGTTGCAGGGGAATCTGGTGAGGATGCATGGCAGCTCACTGGAAGAAACTAGCTAAAAGCTTGAAATGTGACTTTTGCAGCGGTGAATCTGGGATGCTTTGCGATAGATTTAAGCAAACAGCGCAAGTGCTGATGCAGACTGGAAAATCAAGATAAATGGATGGAGATGGGCAAAATATGAATCAGAATAAACCAAGAGTTCCGTTATGCAACATCGCAAATATCTTGACGATCATCCGGTTAGTGCTTGTGCCGGCCTTCATCGTCTCTTTTCTTGTGGATGATCCGGCGCATCGCTGGTGGGCGGTAGGAATTTTCTTTGTTGCCGCCTCTACCGATAAACTCGACGGCTATTTTGCGCGAGCTTGGAATCTGATTACGGATTTTGGCAAGCTCGCTGATTCAATCGCAGATAAGGCGCTGATAATTTCGGCATTGTTGCTGCTTTCGTGGCATGGCTATTTATGGTGGTGGGTCACGATCGTATTCATTGTGCGTGAGCTGGGAATCACTTTGCTGCGAATGAATCTGCGGAAAGTGAAAGTAATGGCAGCTGGCTGGCATGGGAAAGTGAAAATGGCAGCACAATCACTGGCGATCGGTGGTTTGCTGCTGCCGTGGCACGTATTTTTACCGCAGAGCTTGGCTGTTTTCCTTGTTTACGTCAGCTATTCGTTGATGGGGATCGCACTCTTCTATGCGCTGCTTTCAGCATTTGAATATGTGCGTGATGCGATGCGTTTGCTGAAAAATGCAGCACCGGAAAACCACTGACGAAGGTACTTGGCAGAGCCAATCTGAGGTGCAATCAGAATTGAGGAATTGGAATGTTGTTTGCAGACGAAGAACTAAGCCAACAGGTTGCCTCCGTCATTGCTCAGATCCGGAAGCGTAATGCTACGGTTAGTGTGGCTGAATCGTTGACGGGAGGGCTTTTGGCAGCTGCTTTCGTGGCTGTGCCAGGTGTGTCAGATATTTTCTGCGGAGGCGCAGTAACATATACAAATGAAATGAAAATAAAAGTGCTCGGGGTTGATTCAGAGCTCTTAGCATGTGGCGGTGCGGTTCAAGCAGAGGTTGCAGCGCAAATGGCCAGTGGCATTGCAAAACTTTATGGAACTGAGTTCGCCATCGCTACTACTGGGGTGGCTGGGCCTGGCGCGAGTGCAGGGAAAGCTGCTGGTACCGTCTTTATTGGGGTGAAAACTCCAGATGCAGTGACGGTTTGCGAATATCATTTTTCGGGAGATCGGCAGCAAGTGCGAATGCAGAGTGTTGCAGCGGCAATTTCGCTTATTTTTACTGAAATAGTGTCTAAATAATTTGCTTTAGCTAAATTTGGAGTGAAGTCGGAGGGCATTTTCAGGAAACTTTCAGCTTTTAATGGAAATATATTGGATATCGGAGGCGTTGTAATAAACGTGCAGCAAGATGTGCTTGCTCCTCCTCGAATAAGAAAGAGTGAACTGAATGAATATGAACACCGAACTTCGTCCAGAAACTGTGTTGCTTCGTCGCGAGTTGGGTGATGTGTTGCGTGAGTATCGGCAGCGTCAAGGCCGCACGTTACGCGAAGTTTCCTCAGATGCGCGCGTATCACTCGGATACCTCTCAGAAGTTGAACGTGGTCAGAAGGAAGCATCATCCGAGCTCCTCGATTCGATTTGCCACGCGTTGAATGTTCCGCTTGCACATGTGCTGCGGCTTGTAGCTGATCGGATGGATCGTGCAGAAGGTCGCATGACCCCAATGATGCGGCGGATGGCGCGGGTACAAATCCCAGATGCGATCCCAGATGCGGTAGTTGCTGCTGAGCTCGCAGCAATGAATCGATAATTTAACTGCTTTTATATTTTCAAATTGGGTCTGTCAATAGTTGATTGATAGACCCAATTTGTTTCCCAGCTGAGATAGCTGCATTTTAATCATATTTGGGTGAATCGAATCAGACTGGATGCTGTTATTCAGCTTTCTGAATCGTGGATCCGTATTTGCGTGCATTACAGGCATCCAGATTATAGTGTGAATCGATAACGTTGATCAGGATCAGATTTGAATGAGGGAGAGAGCTCATGACGTACACAGAATTTTGGGATGTGCTCAAACGAGTATTCCCAGACGGACGGGCGCAGTCAGTGGCGAGTGATCTTGTATTGCCGCAGCTTTCTTCACTTACCTGTGCGGAAGCTTTGAAAAACGGATATCAGCCAATTGAGGTTTGGAGGGCACTGATCGTGGAGCTTGATTTGCCTGCAGAATATGAGTACCTACACCGGATCAACCCGCGTGAAATGAAAAATTCAGACAACCGGTAAATCCAGCATGGAAGATGCTAAATTCCTGTATCTTTGAATCAATAGAAAAGATTTGGAATATACGTGTGAAGTATGTCAAAGAGAGGTATGCAATGGGGATCCAGGTTTCAGGAATTATTGATTCAGATAATGATCCAGTAAATTATCCATGGGAAGCCCCAAAGGCTGCAGGAGTTCTTTTAGAGTATAGACCTGAATCTGATGAACTAGATGCGCAACCAAAAGTTTCCTTCATTCCGATGCGTTTGGATCGTAAGCGTAAAGCGTCTGCAGCAACTGTTGAATTGAATTGTGGCGACAATACAGCTCAGATCATGAGTATTGAAAAGGCTGCTGACGAGATGGGGCATGCAAGTATTGGGTCGCGTTTTTTAGTAGTAGCTGTTGGATCAAATGCGAATCTGGAAGTTCTGGGAAATAAGTTTTCAAGACGACTGAATCGAAAAAACTTATTTATTCCATTTGCGCCGGCAGTCGTAACTAATCTAAGCGTAGGATATTTTGCGGATATTTCTGAAAGAGGATACATTGCAGCTACTGCTTTTCATAAACAAGATGCTAAGAGTCTCGTTTGGGTTGCGTGGCTAGATGAAGATGAGTTAGAAGCACTCGACAGTACAGAGCCGGGGTATAGCAGACGTCTAGTCAATGCTTGCGATTATCCATTAGAAATATTGTCTGAAGTTCCTGACGGAAATGGAACAATTCGGGATTTGCCAGAAAACACGAGTTATAGTGATTTAGTGGCGGAAAAGCCGGAAAATTATTTTATTTACGATGCTGATAGCGGTTTTATCGGAAAAGACGTAGATACTCCTCTGCTCAATAAGCAGAGTGATATTTTTGAGTGGCTATCTGGTATTAATTCAGAGCTTGAATTTTTGTTTGCTAAAGATCCGGGAAAAATTATTGATTTTTATTCTAAAGACTCAAGTGAAAACACAGTATGTCAAGTAAAAGACCGCGGTAAAAAGTTTCGTGAGCTGTTGCATAAGTATAACTTAGCACGAGAGACTTCCATCAAAGGAGTGCATCATACGCGAATATCGCATGACTTTGTCTATGGCAGAACATCCGATATGTATGGGAAGGAGTATGTGAGTAATGGAGAAGGTAGGTTTGGAGCTGTAAATGTTACAGAAAATGAATATCGCTGTATCGTCCTCCCTTCGAATAGCAAAAGTGATCGGCGTGGAGAACAAGTAGTATTTGTAAAACCGGAATTGGCAAGAGTTTTAGGTAGTCATGCTCTAATTGTGTTTAGAGCTGGTTACACAGAAACAGGTCGTCATTTTATTGTGAAAATTAGTGCTGATTCGACGATAGAAAACGATGCTATAGCGCATCTGGATCAAAAAGTGCGACATGCGATTGGAGTCCATTCAGGTGAGGCTGTGTCGCTTTTCCCCATTTCATCAAATGGATTTTTGAGTAGTTTTGTAGAAAATTTTAAAAATCTAATGCCAACTAGGTATCTTCCGGTGCGGGTGAGCTATGCTGATTTACTGAATGCTGAGAGTGATGTAGCTCTTGCGGATCCGCGAATTCTCTCGTATTTAGGTTTGGGTAATGGGGATATCCTAGTCTTGGAAGGCGTTGTTGAGGGGCGAATTAGGAGATTAAAACTGCGTATTGCAGAAGCAGACGCTAGATTTCTTGAAGAACGACTGCGATTATCTAAAGGTAGTGTATCTGCACGTTTTTCCTGTCCAGATACAGTTTTACGTGTTTATCCTGATCTTCCTCCGATATTTATTGACGAGCTTACAAGAAATTTGTTAGGAGTCTATGAGTGTCCGTTAATGCCGCTACGAGTGCGACCATCACGTCGTCAGAAGATACTTTTTGAATTACGCGAACTCATGTTGGTTTTGGCGATTTCTTTAATCGGTTTGGTATCTCTATCTGATTCTTTAATTATTAGTACTGCTTCGCTTGGGTTTATTACGGTTGTCGCAATTGTGATTTCTCTTGCACGAGTGCGTTCGCAAATTGGCATTTTGAAAAGACGTAGACCGTAGTTATGCGAATGGTTTCTGATGAGCTTTATAGAGAGTGAATAAAAATATTTTTCCAATTTTAATCGAACGAATGTTCGATGTAGGATGTTCATGTGCAATCAATTTTGGATGCATTTTCCACAACGGGAAAAAGCAAGGAAAATTCGGTGGAGGTCGGCCTTATGGTTGTACAAGATGGCGGCTCGGAGAGGGCAAAGCCATTAAAGACCTGTTCTGTAAGTCTGTGAACAAGCAAAGGAAATCTCATGGCAGTAAGTAAAGATGACAATCGTGCGAAAGCGCTCGAAGTAGCACTTGGGCAAATTGATAAAGCCTTTGGTAAAGGGTCGGCGATGCGTCTTGGCGATAAGCCTCCTGCTTCAGTGAAAGTAATTCCCACTGGCTCGTTATCTTTAGATGTAGCGCTCGGGATTGGTGGTTTGCCACGCGGGCGAATCGTTGAAGTTTATGGCCCGGAATCATCTGGTAAAACCACAGTGGCGCTACACGCAGTAGCAAATGCGCAAAAAGCTGGTGGAATTGCGGCATTTGTGGATGCTGAACATGCGCTTGATCCAGAATATGCACGTAAACTTGGTGTAGATACTGATTCACTGATTGTTTCACAGCCAGATACCGGCGAGCAGGCATTAGAAATTGCAGATATGCTGATTCGTTCCGGGGCGTTGGATATTATCGTCATCGATTCGGTTGCAGCGCTCGTGCCGAAAGCTGAGATCGAAGGCGAAATGGGTGATTCACATGTGGGCTTGCAAGCGCGCTTGATGTCACAAGCCTTGCGGAAACTCACTGGTGCACTTTCCGCTTCCGGTACGACGGCAATTTTTATCAACCAGTTACGGGAAAAAATTGGCGTATTTTACGGTAATCCAGAAACTACTACGGGTGGAAAAGCACTGAAATTTTATGCCTCAGTGCGTCTCGATGTGCGTCGCGGGGAAGCACTAAAAGAAGGTGCAAATCCGGTCGGCAATCGCACAAAAGTAAAGATTGTAAAGAACAAGATGGCTCCACCATTTAAGCAAGCGGAATTCGATATTTTATATGGTGAAGGAATTTCCCGTGAAGGTGGAATTATCGATATGGCGGTTGAAACCGGTATTGCGAAACGCTCGGGTGCCTGGTATACCTACGAAGGCGATCAGCTTGGGCAAGGGAAAGAAAAAGCGCGGCAGTTCTTAAAGGATAATCCAGAGATTTCAGCAGAAATTGAAATCAAAGTAAAACGGAAACTTGGCGTGGCTGGATTCCGGGACGAAGAAGTAATTTCAGAAGCAGAGAGCGTTTAAATCCCATCTGCATTGAGAGCAGTTTCCTTTTTCCTCCCGAGAGGTGATTAGTGAGCTGAATGAAATACGGCTGTTGAATATCGAAATCAAGTGCGGAGCTAAAATCCGATTATTTTAGCTCCGCACTCTGTAACCAGTAAACAAGTGTGTCAGCGATGGTGGAAACCCAGCTAATGCCAGGATCCAGCGCGTCACGCTGTGATGAGGAACCGTTCAATAGTGGTATGAATTGAGAAAACCGGTGAAATTATGGTTAATTACGCAGCAGCGGCAGATTTTAGCGATCACAAAAAGCGGAAAAAATATCGTTCAAGAGAAGAGATCGAAAAAAGGAAAGCTGAACTTAATTCACGCCGCAATGAAGATGATTGGAGGCAAGTAGCACGAGATGTGATTTATCGACAGTTAGCAATGATTGAGCGCAGCGAATATCAGCTATTACAAGCATTACGCAAACGCGATGTACCCGAAGAGATTGCGAAAGAAACAATTCAAAAGTTTGTCGCAGCTGGATTAGTTGATGATTTCCGATTTGCCCAAATCTATGTGCGCTCTCAGATCACAACGAAATGTGTCTCAGCTAAACATCTCAAATTTGAACTGCAAAAGCACGGTGTGAGCAGAGAAAATATTGAATTAGCATTATCGCAGATTGATCCAGCGAAAGAAGATGCAAGTGCAATCGAATTTGCAAAACGGAAAATTGCGGCAATGAAAAATCTTGATCGCGCAGTGATTTACCGCCGTCTCTCCGGGCAATTAGCAAGACGCGGATTCAATCCAAGCCAGGTAAGGCAGGCAATAAATGCTGCATTCATGGATCTCGACGGATCAGCACCAGAAGAATGACGATATTTGCAAACACCCAATAAATCAGTAAAACTGCTAATCAGTAAGATAAACAAGTGGTTATCGGACGTTGAATCAAAAATAGTGATGTGATTTTCCTGAAAATGCTAGGTGTAGCAAGTCGTTTCAGATGATAAAAAGTTAGACTATCGAAGATGAATATCCAAGAACTTCCCAAGACATATGCCCTAAAAACGCTCGGCTGCCAGATGAATGTACACGATTCAGAACGGCTTGCAGGTTTGCTCGATGAAGCAGGATATCTGCCTGTCGAGCTCGTACCAGCTGCCGGGGCGCGAGCAACTGATGCCGGAGATCAAGGTGCCGACGTACTAGTTGTGAACACCTGTTCGGTACGAGAAAATGCAGCCACAAAATTATTTGGAAACCTCGGTCAGCTTGCAGAAGTGAAACGGGAGCGTCCAAATTTCCAAATCGCAGTAGCCGGCTGTTTAGCACAGCAACTACGTGAAGGAATCGTGGAAAAAGCACCTTGGGTAGATGTAGTGCTTGGTACTCATAATTTAGATGTCCTCCCAGCTCTCCTTGAGCGTGCCCGGCATAATCATAAAGCTGCAGTAGAGATTGAAGAATCATTAAAAGTCTTTCCATCTACGCTGCCTTCGCATCGAGAATCTTCCTATGCTGCATGGGTTTCGATTGCTGTCGGCTGTAACAATACTTGTACTTTTTGCATCGTGCCTCATCTGCGGGGAAAAGAAGAAGACCGTCGGCCTGGTGAAATTCTCCAAGAAATTGAAGCAGTAGTAGCGCAAGGTGCGATTGAAGTTACATTGCTCGGGCAAAATGTTAATTCCTACGGAGTCTCCTTCGGCGATCGGGGTGCATTCGCAAAACTTTTGCGGGCAACCGGAGAAATCTCCGGGCTGGAACGAGTCCGGTTCACATCGCCGCATCCAGCTGCTTTTACCGACGATGTGATTGAGGCAATGGCACAAACACCGAATGTAATGCCGTCATTGCATATGCCGCTCCAATCAGGATCTGATCGAATTTTGAAAGCAATGCGCCGTTCCTACCGTGGAAAGAAATTCCTTGGAATTTTAGAACGCGTTCGCGAGCAGATTCCAGATGCGGCAATCACCACTGACATCATCGTTGGATTTCCTGGCGAAACTGAAGCTGATTTCCAAGAAACACTTGACGTAGTTGAGGCATCCCGTTTCTCCTCAGCCTTTACCTTCATCTATTCTCCGCGTCCAGGCACCCCAGCTGCGCAAATGGAAGATCAAATCCCGGCAGAAGTAGCAAGTGAACGTTTTAACCGGCTAGTTGCGCTGCAAAAACGAATCTCTACTGAAGAAAATGAAAAGCTCGTTGGCTCGAAAGTGGAAGTATTAGTGGCAGCTGGTGAAGGCCGGAAAGATGATGCTACAGCACGAATTTCCGGACGAGCAGCAGATAATCGCCTGGTACACGTCGCATTGCCAAAAGATCTTGCAACACAGCCGCGGCCAGGGGATCTCATTACTTGTGAAGTGACGCATGGTGCGCCATCATATCTACTTGCAGACTCCGGGATTAACGGCGGATTATTTGAAATTCGGCGAAGCCGAGCCGGCGATGCGTGGGAACGCGGAGAAGCGCGCAAGGCGCAACTACAGCTTGAAGCAGCTGGTAAAGCGCCGGTCAATCTTGGACTCCCAACAATCATGAAACGTCCAGGGCTCGCATAATGCTGCCGCACAATTTCGCCCAGCCAATATACTGCATTGTCGGTCCAACCGCTTCCGGAAAGACGGCACTTTCAATAGCGCTTGCAAAAGCGCTCGGCGGCGTTGAACAAGCAGAAATAATTTCAGCTGACGCAATGCAGCTATATCGTGGAATGGATATTGGCACAGCAAAAATCACTGCTTCGGAAATGTGCGGAATCCGGCATCATCAACTCGATGTGCTCAATGTGCGAGACGAAGCATCAGTGGCGAAATATCAAGAATCTGCCCGTGCAGACCTAGCGCAAATCGTGCAAAATGGGAAAATTCCAATTATCGTGGGCGGCTCCGGGCTCTACGTTTCAGCACTGCTCGACGAACTCGAATTTCCCGGGACTGACGAAAATATTCGCAAAGAACTAAATGAGATCTGGGAGAGTTTTGGGCTTGATCCGCTCATTAGTGAGCTACGCGAAAAAGATCCAGTAAGTGCGGCAAAAATCAACCTCGCCAATCCGCGGCGAGTAATCCGTGCCCTTGAAGTAGTACGGCTTACCGGTAAATCCTATACTCCAGTCTTTCCAAGGCATACTGCGCACTACTCAAACGTAGTGCAGATCGGTGTGCGAGTCGAAAAAGAAATCTTACACGAACGAATTTTGCATCGCACCGAAAAAATGTTTGCAACTGGACTGCTTACCGAGACGGAAAACTTACTCTCGCAAGGCTTACGAGAAGCAAGTACTGCTTCGAAAGCAACCGGATATGCGCAGAGCATCGCCGTGATCGATAATGAAATCAGCATAGACGAAGCAATCGCGAATACTGCCTTCGCAACACGGCGTCTGGCAAAGAAACAACGTACCTGGTTTGGTGCTGATCCGCGAATAAACTGGTTCGATTTCTCAAACAAAGAGAGATCAGCACACGAAAATGCAATACGGTACGCGATTGAACAGATACTAGCCAAAGTTTAACTTCACGATAAACTAACCGCCTGGCTGTAGGAGTCACGAATTGTAATCCGCAACGAAGAGACACTGCCAGATACGTGCAAAACTAGTATTCCTGAGGAAATCAGCGACGGAAAAGAATGCTTTGATTTTCCTAGGAGTTTTGCGGGCGCACAGAAATCACGCGAAATCCCTTTGCCGAACCAATCTTCTCCGTCAAAAAACCTTGCTCATTAAGCCAGATCAGCAGCGAATCTGCACCCAAATTCTTCTGCACTACAAAATAAGCAACACCACTAGAACTGAGCAAAGCAAGCCAACGCAAAAGCAACTCATGTAATTCCGCTTTGCCGATCCGAATAGGCGGATTTGACCAAATCAAATCCAATTTCATTCCAGAATCAACGAAAAAATCGTATAGTGCGGATTCAAAATCTACGGTACAAGAGATCCCGGCAGAAAGCAGATTTCGTTTACAAAGATCAATTGCGCGCTCATTTACATCAGCTGCAAAAATCTCCGCCGTCGGATAATTTTGCGCTAAAGCCAAACTGATTGGCCCCCAACCACAACCCAAATCCAACACTTTTGCGTCTGCCGGAAGAGTCGTAATGGGTACTTTTCGGAACAAGACAGCAGTACCTTTATCAAGACCATCATGCGAAAACACCCCCGGCATTGTGGTGACTGTAAAATCATGATTTTGAATCGTGACGATCCGCGTCTGCTCAACCTTTGCTGCTTGCGAAGTAGTGGAAAAGTAGTGCTCATTCATAACTCTAAGCATACCTGCCATTGAAAAAGGCGGCACAATTGTGTAGACGGTTTAACTTCGATACAGAAAATAAATTGTTATCGCGCACGGCATCCGCGAGTGTCAGTTAGCAACCTCTTGCACAGCAATAATGCAAGAATGTGCGGGGTGAGCAAATCTGAATCACTGCAGCGCTGCGGTGAAGCATGAATTTTCTGAATTGAATAGCTAAGAATTTGCGGCGCGGAAACAAGGCAACCGACTTGCGATATGGTCAATTCAAGGCACTCATGAGATAATTTTCAAAGAATCGAAGGAGCGAGCAATCATTAACGAAACACAGACACGGCAAGTGGAAGTACACAGCCATCGCGGTACGGCACTCCAGGCAGATCCCACCTATGACGGTTCATGGGCAGGAGATTCGCTCGAACGCGAGATCCGCTCATCGCTGCGTCGCGTCGCAGATTTGACGGCGCAGCGCGATGCGCAAATTGACGTCGAATATCGGCAATTACGGCTGGAAAAAGTAGTTTTAGCAGGCTTATGGATGGAAGGTGCTTACGAATCGGCCGCTGACTCCTTGCGCGAACTTGCAGCACTCGCCGAAACTGCTGGTTCACAAGTAATGGATGGCGTGATTCAACATCGGCAATTCCCAGATCCTGCCACTTACCTGGGAAAAGGGAAAGCCAAAGAGCTCGCTGAAATCGTGCGCAATAGTGAAGCCGATACCGTCATCGTTGATTCCGAACTTGCCCCTTCGCAACGCCGTGCGCTTGAAGATGTAGTAAAAGTGAAAGTAATTGACCGTACTGCACTAATTTTGGATATATTTGCGCAACACGCAAAATCACGCGAAGGTAAGGCGCAGGTTGAATTGGCACAGCTCGAATATCTGCTTCCGCGTTTGCGTGGTTGGGGTGAGTCGATGTCACGGCAAGCCGGCGGGCGAGTTGCAGGTGGTGCTGGTATCGGTTCGCGTGGCCCAGGTGAAACAAAAATCGAGCTTGATCGGCGGCGCATTCGTACACGTATGGCAAAACTCCGTCACGATCTGGCAAAGATGGCGCCAGCACGCGAAACCCAACGTTCCGCCCGGAAACGGAACAAGGTTCCGTCAGTGGTAGTAGTCGGTTATACCAATGCAGGTAAATCTTCACTCTTGAATCGGCTTACTGATGCAGGCGTACTTGTGGAAAATGCGCTTTTTGCAACCCTTGATCCGACGGTGCGGCGGGCAAAAACAAGTGATGATCGTGAGTATACAATTACCGATACGGTGGGTTTTGTGCGCCGTCTACCCACCCAGCTGGTGGAAGCTTTCCGCTCCACACTCGAAGAAGCTGGAAATGCAGATTTACTATTGCACGTGGTTGATGCGGCGCATCATGATCCGGTCGGGCAAGTGCAGGCAGTCCATGAAGTATTGCGTGAAGTGCCTGGCACACAGAATGTTCCAGAGCTGATTGTGCTCTCAAAACTCGATCTTGCCGAGCAAGTAGATGTGGCAGTTCTGCGGACGAAATATCCAAATTCGGTGGGAGTTTCAGCTGTCACAGGTGCGGGGATTGCGCAATTACAAGAGCGAATTGCACAGCTTCTACCGCACCCAGATGTGAAAATTGAAATTGTGATCCCATATACCCGGGGAGATTTAGTATCGAAAATCCATGCTGAAGGTGAAGTCCTCAGTGAAGAATTTCTGGCACAAGGCACCCGGATGGTTGCGCTCGTGCCACGACATTTGCAGCAAGTGATCCTCGCAGTCGGAGAGAATTACGCCAATGAACAATGACGCGTGTAATCTTTCAGATTTACACGATGCTGCACCAGAGACTGCAGCAGCCGGTGAGAACGGTACGCAAAATGCTGCCGCAATACAGCCGCCGGAGGGTAGCGAACAAACTGCAGTTGAACTGCTTGAACGCGTAGTTGCGCAAATCGGTGGAGCTCCGCGTAATGGGCAGATCGAAATGACTCAGCGCGTGAGTCAGGCAATTGCCAATCGTGAGCATCTATTAGTGCAGGCAGGTACCGGTACAGGGAAGTCTTATGGATATTTGGTGCCAGCAATGCTGCATGCCGTCAATACTTCAGAACGGGTGATCATTTCTACCGCGACGCTTGCGCTGCAACGCCAGATCATGACCCAAGATGCGCCTCTCGTGGCAGAAAAAGTGCAGGAGCTGACGGGAAGGAAGCCAAAAGTCGCATTGCTGAAAGGATGGAATAACTATGCTTGTCTGCGTAAAGTGACAGGCGGATATCCTGAAGATGGCGCATTCCTTTCACGGGCTGAAGGGGAATTTGGTGCTACTGCCACTGGGGCGGAAGTGATGCGTGCCCGCGATTGGGCGGCACAATCGGAGACGGGTGATCGTGATGATTTGATACCCGGTGTGAGTGAGCAGGTGTGGCGGCAAATATCTGTTCCGAAAAATGAATGTATTGGTGATAAATGTCCGCTGCGTGCAACTTGTTTTCCCGATTTAGCTCGCAAAAATGCGATGCGGGCAGATGTGGTAGTAACCAATCATGCGATGCTTGGGGTGGAGGCGAGTGCAAATCAAGTACTTCCGGAAGCTGACGTATTTCTCATTGACGAAGCACATGATCTTGTAGCGCGAGTAACGAATCAACTCTCTGTCAGCTTTCAGAAGTACGATTTGCTTTCGCTTGCCCGGCAGATGCGCCGAGCTGGGTTAGATGATGCTGATCTGGATGAGAGCGCAGATGAATTTAATGCGGTGATGGGCCAGCTTGGAGAAAAACGCTTGACGGAGTTGCCGCCCGAATTAACACAAGCTTTTGTGCGTCTTTTAGGGCGTACGCAGCAGGCTTTGACGGATATTCGCGAATTGAATGCGCGTGATGAAGAGATTGCGATAACCAAGCAAATTTTGCGTTCCCGGATGGTGGAAATGCAAGATTTATGCCAGCTTGTTTTGGGGGATGCAATTTCATCTGAGCGGCTCGTAGCGTGGATTTCACTTTCGCGTGATGACGTGCCAGCTTTTAACGGTGCTCCACTTGATGTCGCTAGTGATATCGCCAATCGCGTATTTATTGATCGGGCAGTAGTGCTAACTTCGGCGACTTTGCAATTGGGAGGCTCGTTTGCGCAGGTGGCGCGGAATGTGGGATTCTCCTTTCCGGATCAGCCGAGCTGGGATGCAATCGATGTTGGATCGCCATTCAATTATGCAGAGCAGGGAATTTTATACTTGCCAAGAAATTTACCAGCTCCCGGGCGCGATGGGCATGGTCAAGAGCAGTTGGCGCAAATGGTGGAATTAATCCAGGCTGCTGACGGAGGTGCGTTGTGCTTATTTACTTCGCATGCCGCGCTTGATCGGGCGGCACAATATTTGCGCGAGCAGCTGTCTGTGCCAGTGCTATGTCAAGGTGATGACCCGTTGCCGAGTCTGGTGGCAGAATTTAGTGCGGATCATGCTGCTTGCCTGCTGGGTACGCTTTCGCTTTGGCAAGGTGTGGATGTGCCGGGGCTAACGAATCGTCTGGTGATCATTGACCGGATTCCATTCCCGCGCCCTGACGAACCGCTCTTTGCAGCCCGCGCGGATGTTGTGAATCGGCGCGGTGGAAATGGGTTCATGGAAGTTTCGGCAGCTCATGCGGCATTGTTGCTTGCGCAGGGAGCGGGGCGTTTGCTCCGACGAATTACTGATATTGGAGTGGTGGCAGTGCTCGATAGCCGGATCGTGACGCAACGTTATGGTCGGTATCTGCTACGTTCAATGCCAAGACTGTGGATGACTGAAGATATCGAGATCGTGAAAGGTGCGCTGCGCCGTATCGCAAAGCAGTCTGACTGAAATACATTGTTGCAGCTGCAAGCTGATCGAGATTTTGGTGGAAAAATATTTCAGCCAGAGCTGGAGCAAATTTTATCTTTGGAAGATTCACAGTGAGCGTAGGACGGTGACTACTTTTCCCAGAATCGTTGATTCGTCGCCAGGGATTGGGGCGTACATGGTATTTTGTGGTAAAAGCCAGATGTGCCCATCACGTTTTTGGAATGTTTTCACGGTCGCTTCGCCATCGATCATTGCGGCTACGATTTCACCATTTTCAGCAATCTGCTGCTGCCGGATCACAACCCAGTCTCCATCGCATATTGCTGCATCGATCATTGAATCGCCTTGCACCTGCAACATGAAAAGTTCACCATTCCCGGTAAGCCGCCGCGGAAGTGGAAAAATATCCTCAACTTCTTGTGTGGCAAGGATCGGAGCTCCGGCGGCAATTGTGCCCACTAGTGGTACATTTACGGAATTTTGTGTATCTGGATGATATTCGCCAGCGAATTGCTCCGCAACTCTTTGGATTGGGGATTTTATTTCTGCGGTGCTTGGGCTTGCTGGCGTTGCGTGGTTCGGCGGGGTAGCTGTGAAGTGTTTTGCAGCATATTCTTGCCCGAGCGGTGTGATTTCGATCGTGCGTGGACGACGTGGATCGCGTGCAATCAGCTCAGCTTTTTCGATTGCGTCAAGTTGATATTTAACTGACGAAGGGGAAGCAAGCCCGACTGCTTCCCCGATTTCACGCACCGTTGGAGGGAAACCGTGTTTTTCAATCCCGGTGATTACAGCATGAAAGATGCGTGACTGGCGGGCTGTGAGTGGGGAGGGATTCTGTGTGCTCATATTTTCCTCTCATCTGCTGGTGGGGTTTCGTTGCAGATCTTGTTTCGCAACACGCCAAGATATTTGGGGTTAAAGCTGCAAAACTTGCGGTTTCCCAAAAAGCAAAGAAATTTCTGGGGAAGGCGATGTTTTACTTTAGTTGTAGTTAAGGATAGCGGAAAACGAGAGTTTATTCAAACATTTGTTCGGGTACTATTCGAACAAATGTTCTTTACAAGTTTCGTTTACCTAGCTATGATTAGAACAGAGGTTCGAGAAAGGGAATCAAATGACGGCAATCGCAATAAAACAAACTGCAGATTTTGCAGGGGCGAGATTGCGCAGTGTTGCACCGGTGCAGAGTGATATTTCCAAAGCGCATAAAAATACGCATAGCGTGCGGTATCGGCATTTGCGGATCGTTGATTTGGAGCGAAAATCTGAACAGCTTCAGATCGTGCGTCCTGATCGGCCAAGTTCGTTTGAATCGAATACAGTTTTTTCAAATATGCGAGTTGTAGCGCCTACTGATCAGGTGCCGCAGGAGAATCGGTGGGGGCAGAAAATATCTGTTGCTTCTCGGCGAATCGCATCTGATCCGCAGCAAAAGTCAGTGAGTGGCTTACAAGATTTGCCATTCGGTGTGGCCGGGTGCGATCCGGTTGGTCAAAAGCGAATGCAAATTAGTGCGAACTATGCTCATGGAGTGCGTTTTGCGCAGGCAGCAAAAATTAGTGATAGCGATTTGTTTTCGTTATTTTTACGGGGAATCTTCTTTGTACTTTTCCTAGTATTGCTAATGTTTGCATTTGGTATTGGAGTTTCCTTAGTAGAATCATTTGATTCGATTTATGCATCGCTTGATCCTGCGCAGCCGCAGGTGATCATTCGCAGTTAATTACAAAATATCTTTTTGATTTGATTTGTATTGCTTTGATCGGTATTTTGGGCGTTATGTATTGCCCGTTTTGTCACCATCCAGATTCGCGTGTCGTAGATACGCGCACTAGTGAAGACGGTACCGTGATTCGGCGTCGTCGTGAATGTCCTGAATGTAAGCGTCGTTTCAGCACTTCTGAGACTGCCTCACTAACGGTTGTGAAGCGCTCGGGTGTGAGCGAACCATTTAGCCGGCAGAAGATTATTGCTGGAGTAGGTAAAGCTTGCCAGGGGCGTCCAGTTACAAATGATCAGCTTGCAATTCTTGCGCAAAAAGTGGAAGAACAAATTCGTGCCTCGGGGCAATCTCAAATTGATGCTTATGAAGTTGGAATGGCGATTTTAGAACCACTTCGCGAACTAGATCAAATTGCCTACCTCCGTTTTTCATCAGTGTATGCGAATTTTGATTCGCTTGATGATTTTGCGGCGGAAATAGATCGTTTGCGGAATCTCTCGAAATAAGCAGGCTACAATCTCTAGTTCGCGTTAGTTCTTGGCGCTAATTGAATTAGCTTTTACTTTGATGTTCCTTCAGTTTGCGCCACTTTTTATTCATTTTCGTTGCTGTTCTTCCTTTTTTGCATCCGTTTGTGAAAGCTCGGTAGCGCTATGGTCAAAGTGTACTTCTGCTTTCGGATGCGTGTGATCAGGATTTATCTCGCCATGCTTCAGTGGCGAATTTGCTTTTACCCAATTTACAAATCCTTCCACTGAAATACCTTCAGTGTGCGCTTTATCGTCAATACTGGAATCGGCTGATTGTGAATTTCTTTCACTATTCCACCAATTGCGGAACCGCTCCAGCTGCGGGGCGTTGCTTTCGCTCCAAGCACGCCACTCTTCAGCAGTGCTATTAGTTTTTTCTTTGAGTGCTTGGAGATATGCTTCAAATGTCTGAGCTGCACTATTTGAGGCAGCTCCCAGTTTTTTTCGCCACTGCCCAGATACAAGCTCAAAATTTTCCAGCTGTTCTTTTACGCTTCGACGAAGTACTTTACCAATCTGCGAACGTGGAAGTTCGTCAAGGATCGCGATTGACTTCGGCATCGCATAATGCGAAAGACGTGATTCGGTCCATTGACGCACCTGTTCGAGAGTTACATTTGCGCCGGGTTCAAGTACAAGCGCGGCTACTACGCTTTCGCCGAAAGTACCATTTGGCATTCCGATCACCGCTACATCGGCTACGCCTTCAATTTCCCGCACCACTTTTTCTACTTCTGACGGGTAGACGTTAAAGCCCCCGTTGATAATCATTTCTTTGCGGCGATCTGCCATTACCAGGAAACCATCATCCCACTTTGCAAGATCGCCAGTGCGTAGCCAGCCATCGTGGAACGCGGCAGCCGTTTCGGTTTCATTTTCATAATAGCCAGGAAATACTTGCGGACCACGTACGAGAATCTCACCTACCTCGCCTTCAGCCAGTTCCTGGTTCGGGTTATCTGGATTTACCACTTTTACTTCCGTTGAAGGGATTGGCAAACCCAAAGTTGAAGGGCGACGCGCAGCAGAGAGCGGTGAAGCAGCAATAAGCGGGCTCGCCTCACTCATCCCGTACCCCTCAACAAGATACCCTCCTGTAGCTTCTTCCCATGCTGCAGCGAGATTCGGGTCGAGCGGCATTGCACCACTGCAGCTATAGCGCATTGAGCTTAAATCGATGCCGCCGCGTTTCTTTACCGCAGCCAAAATACGTTCGAACATTGGCGGCACCCCAGCAAAAAAAGTGATTGGATGGCGTTTGTGCCCAGCGAGAATAATATCCACATCGAAGGTCGGGGACATTACTTGCGTAGCTGCGAAATCGACGCAAACCACCAGCGAAAGCTCGAATCCGAATGCGTGGAAGAACGGCAAGACTGCGGCAACAGTTTCTGCTCCCTGACGGAATTCCTGCAACCACGCCTTTACTTGCGTTGAATTTGAAGTGAGATTGCGGTGAGTGAGTGCCACCGATTTAGGAATGCCAGTAGTGCCGCCGGTCTGGATCAAAATTGCGATATCGTCAGCAGTGCCGTGATCTACGGAATTTAGATTCATCGGGGTCGCATGCGAAACCTGATTATCCCAAGAATGTACCCCAGGCGGCACTTTCCCCCGCAGTTTAGCGCGTTGAGCGCGTGCTGCTTTCACCGGAAGTTTTAATAAGAACTGAGATTTCTTTGGCAAAGCCTTCGTGAGATTGACTGCAAGATAGGTGCGTCCACGCAGCGAATCTCCAGTGGTAATGCGCTCAATCGTCTGTTCCCAGGCAATTACGACGGTGGATCCAACGCGATCGATTTGCTCGTTGAGCTGCGCGGCAGGCGCTAGTGGATTATGCTCCGATGCGATTGCGCCGAGCGCAGTGATAGCGTAGACCGCAATATAATGCTGCGGGCAGTTTGGCAAAATAATGGAGACTACATCGCCTTTGCGCACGCCGCACATCGTAAGTGCGGTAGCTGCGCGCTTGATCTCGGAAAAGACTTCGGCATAGGTGTATTCCCGACCAAGGAAATCGATTGCGATATGCTGCGGAAAATCATGCACAGCTCGTGCGAAAATTTCTCCGAGTGTTAGGTCAACTTCCTTGATGGATGTGGGAACTCCTGGAGAGTAGTGCGCGTGAGCGCGTGCCATCATATTACTCAAGTCAATCTCCCAATCTGCTAATTTGCATTTAGTATTCCTGCGAGTTAATCCTAAATCACAGGTATGGATAAATGTTAATAAGTTGTTAGATGCTCCGAAACTGCTAATTCACTGGTTTAGTGATTGCGTGAAAAATTAAATTATTGTGGCGAATTTACAATTTCCAACACTTGCATTGATTTTGTAGCGCGGGTCATTGCCACATATAGATCCCCGCTTCCGCCAGCTAAAATTTGCTCTGGAGCGAGCATGATCACCGCATCAAATTCAAGCCCTTTGGCAGTACGTGCATTGATCACGCTAATTTGACCAGTGGAAAAAGCATTTTTTAGCTCGTGATCCAGCTCGTTGCTGAAAGTTGCCATCACGCGTGAAAGTAAACTATCGGGCGCGATAATTGCCAGTGTGCCGTATCCTGGACCATATTCACGCGTTAAATCTGCGATCTTGGCGGCAGCGATTTGCGTCAGCTTGCGCGCAAAATCGTGAGTGGTGATTTCGCTTTCCTGATATGCACCAGGAATATCACGCACGGCTTTTACCGGGGAGACAGGACTCCCGATCTCACGCATTTTAGTAGCTGCTGCGTCAAGAATTGAACGCGGAGTGCGGTAACTGATCGTCAAGCGCTTGATTTCGAGATTATCTGCGAGCCTGCGAAGCGTTTCGCTCCATCCTCCGGTAGGCGCGCCAGTCCGTCGCTGGTCTAAATCACCAACGATCGTCATTGAACGGCGCGGATTTCTCCGCGCCACCATCCGCCACTGCATTGCGGTCAGCTCTTGCGCTTCATCGATCACGATATGCCCATACGTCCAGGTGCGATCGTTGAGTGCTTTCTCGGCAAGTGATGCATGATCACTAGCAGCAGAGAGACGTTCATGAAGTGTTTGTGAATTGATGATCCCCTCACCCAGATTTAACGAGTTCATCGTTTGCGAAATATATTCACTTGTTTGTGCATTTTGTGCAGAACTAGCCAAACGAGTAGCACGCTGTGAAGCACTTTCAAACGGTCCAAGATATTGTGCTAATTCATCAAGCAGCGGGATATCAGCTGCACTGAATCCTGAATCCTTCTCGCGCTGCAAAGCTTCCCGTTGCGCAGGTGATAGCTCCGGGGCGATCCGGGCTAAAATCTCGGGCCATTTGAGGATATGCGCAAGAAGCCATTGGGGAGAAGCTGGCAACCAATGTAAATTGACCGCACGCCGGATTTCAGGGTCGGATGCAATATCGCTGATAATCCAGTCGTCGTCGGCGAGATTTACTTCGCGTGCAGCAGCAAGACGCTGTGCAAGGAGCTCCACAAGTTGCTGCGCATATTTCTCCCAAGCTTCGTTATGTGTTTTCCCGCTGCGTCGCGCACGTGCTTGAGCTGCCTCCACATCTGCTGGAGTAAGCAAAATTTTTGTGCCAGAAACGTTGAATGAGATCGTTTTCCGAAGTGGTTTTTGCAGTACTTCGCGCACTGCGCGGGCAGCAATTTTTGCCCAGATTTCGTCACTTTTGATCTTCGTAACGGTCAAGCTTTCAGTGATTGTTGGGATCACCCCAGGGAATAGCTCATCAATGGTACATGCAACCACATCTGATTCGCCTAGGGAAGGAAGTACCTGATCGATATATTGCAAGAAGCGCTTTGACGGACCGATGATCAGCACGCCGCTATGTGCAAATTGTTTCCGATAGGTGTAGAGCAGATATGCCGCACGATGTAGCGCAACAGCCGTCTTCCCAGTGCCCGGCCCGCCTTGTACGACCAAGATTCCTTTGGCTGAGGAGCGAATGATTTGATCTTGTTCGGCTTGGATCGTGGCTACGATATCGCCCATTTTTCCGTCACGGGCTTTGTTCATTGCAGCGAAAAGGGCGCCTTCGCCAGTCAGGTTAAGCGCTGAAGTATCCGTGTTGCTGTCAGCTAAAAGCTCATCCTCGACGTTTATCACCTTACGCATCCGTGTTTGGATATGCCGTCGGCGGATCACATCCATGCGGTGTTGCGATGTGGCTTGATAAAACGGTTCTGATTGTGGTGCCCGCCAATCCGTAAGGACGATGTTTTGCTGATGATCGCGCAAAGTGGTGCGGCCGATATGGATCGCTGGTGCGGTATGAAAATCAAGCCGACCGAGCACGAGCCGATGTTCAACATTTCGCAGCCGGAGAAGATTATTTTCATAGTGCGTGGCAAAAGAATCTCGTTCAGAGCGAGCTCCAGGAGTGCCCTGTGCTCCGCCGCGTCTAATGCCAGCCAGCTTTTGCTCATAGTGCTGTATTTGCTGATCCAGATTTTGGTATGCGGAATCAACAAATTCCTGTTCGCTCGCCAGCGCTTTGCAATGTGTCGCATTTTCTGCATGTTCCGAAGCGGTCACGAAATAACTCCTTAGCCATTGGTGCCCTGTATCAGCCGCAAATTTTTGCACTGCAGAGAATTTCGGCAGTGCGAGTGAAAGAAAATGCGGCTTTCTATTATCTCGCAGTTTTACCGCTGGGTCATCCTCTCTCGGGGTTGAGATGTTTCACAGCGGGATACGGAATCGTAATTGGAGAAAGTTTGATCCGTCAGCTAACAGCATTTAATTTGTGGCGATGCGGGTAGTGTGTGGGCGAGCTTTCTTGGTCTTTGTGGCATAGTGGCTGCGAAATAGACTACGATGAAATGAAGGTTTAGAGTGTCATGATTGCTCAAGAACGGAAGGGGCTGGAGCCGTTGAGTATGATCCAATACGAGAATACGCGTAATGATTTATCGGCAAAGTATCTCATTATCAATACCTTGGACTCGCTCACGGCTGCAGGGCAAGTGACGCAAGCGCTTGATGCCACAATTTCAGATCTTGATTCTGTAAAAATTGGGACCTTTCCGGCAGATGAACTTTTTGATTTTCGGGCCCAGCGTCCGATCGTCAATTATCGTGACGGAAAGCTGGAATCCTTGGTGCAGCCAGAATTACGGCTCAGTCTGGTTACTGATATTGAAGGAGAAAATTTTCTTTATCTTTCCGGGCAGGAACCCGATTATCGCTGGGAGAGTGTGAGCCGGGCATTATTGGATGTGATTAACAGATTCAAAATCGCTGATGTGATTTCTTTTTCCGCCATGCCAGCAACTATTCCGCATACACGACCAGCTGATATGCTGTTGCGTTCTACGCAATTACGCGAAAATGTAAAATATGTGCCGGGCAAAGCGGTGCACCCTGGCTCGTTATCCGATTATTTTGAATTTTATGCTGGGAAACATGGTGTGAGTGTGACGAATGTGCGTGTTCGCGTGCCATTCTATCTCGTGCAAATTGGCGAACCATTTCTTTCCGGTGCGCTCGCGGCAGTGCGGATGACAGCAGATTTAGGCGGGCCAAAGCTGCCGGTGGGGGATCTTGAACAATTTGCGGAGCGTGCGCTGGTAACGTATGGCGAGTTGATCGAGCAAAATCCAGATTTAAACGACTTGATTACGATGCTTGAAAGAGAGTATGACGCTAATCCAAGTGAGCAGGCATTTGCAACTTCAGATACTGAGCTGATGCAGGTGCCTAGTATGGAGGAAATTGGCAGAGCAGCGGAAAAATTCCTTGCTGTGCATGCGCAAAGCCAACTTGCGGATGTGATCGAGGAGCAGCCTTCGCAGCAGCAAATCTCATCTGAACAGTCGAAACGAAGCTTTGCCGGAAAACTTTTCGGATTTGATTTTGGTGTGCGTGCTTCTCGGCAATCACAGCAGGAGCAAGCAGCAAAAGATGATTCTGGATCGAGAGAGATTGAAAGTGAAGGTCGGCAAGACTCAGCTTCCGGCACTGCTGCAGGGGAAAATCCGCGAAATAAACGGCGTGGAAAGCATCATTGGTAAAATTCAGATCTCGCAATAGCAACGGTGGATAATGTCACGTGGTGTACGAATCTCGGATGTGAAACGTGATTGGGGCGATGATGATTCGGCGACCCCAATTTTACATATTGATATGGATGCGTTTTTCGTTTCGGTAGAACTACTCGATCAGCCGCACTTGCATGGGAAACCTGTAGCGGTGGGCGGGCACGAACGTGGAGTAATATCTGCTGCTTCTTATGCGGCACGTGAGTATGGTGTTAATTCGGCAATGCCAGTGGCGCGTGCAAAAAAGCTATGCCCAGATTTGATTCTGCTTCCTGTGAATATGGAAAAATATCGTGCGGTTTCTGCCCAGATCATGGCAATATTTGCGCAAGTTACTCCGTTAATTGAGCAAATATCTGTTGATGAGGCATTCATTGATGTAGGTGGTGTGCGAAAGCTATTTGGTTCTCCGCTGACAATTGCGAAATCATTGCGTGCACGTATCCGGAATGAGGTGGGAGTACCAGCATCGATTGGGATCGCGAATACGAAGCATTTAGCAAAACTTGCTTCCACTCATGCCAAACCAGATGGGCTGCTACTCGTCCCAGCTGCGTGTTCGCAAGAATTTCTGGATCTTCTGCCGATCAGTGCACTATGGGGTGTGGGAGAGAAAACTGCGCAACGGTTAATGCAGCGAGGTATTGAATCAGTAACTGATGTACATGCTGTGGGAGTGCGGCGGCTGCAGGCGATTGTTGGTCAAGCGGCTGGGGCGAAAATATATGCATTGGCAACGAACCAAGATTCACGCTCTGTGGTTGATTCTCGTGAAGAGAAATCGCTGAGTCGGGAGCAAACTTTTTTCGATCCAATTACTTCAATGCCAAAGGTGCACCGGGCATTGCTGGCGCAATCTGAAGAACTCGCTTGCCGTTTGCGCAGGGAAGGGCTACGGGCATTGAATGTCTCACTGAAAATTCGTACCGGAAAATTCGAGACGATCACACGTTCTCGTTCGCTGCAAAGCGCTACATTTTTAGGTCTGGAAATATATTCGGCGGCTGTGCATTTGTTTTCGCAGCTTCCTTTTCCAGCAAGTGGGATCAGGTTGATTGGGGTGCGGGTGGCAAATCTGC
Source organism: Arcanobacterium hippocoleae (assembly GCF_031456295.1). Taxonomy (NCBI): domain Bacteria; kingdom Bacillati; phylum Actinomycetota; class Actinomycetes; order Actinomycetales; family Actinomycetaceae; genus Arcanobacterium; species Arcanobacterium hippocoleae. Next base: position 640,723 of record NZ_JAVDUJ010000001.1, on the reverse strand, counting down.
AAAGCCGGATGCAAGCAGTGCAGGATCCCTTAGACGCTGATCAGAGAAGTGAAGCTGCGGCAAGGGCGATCGATTCGGTGCGTGAAAAGTACGGTATGGAGGCTTTGAGTTTAGCTACTTTGTGCAATCGTGATGCAAAGCCGGAATTACCGTCAGGGGAATCGCGGGGATGAAACGGGCGGTTAAATGGTGTGCTACACGAATGCTTCCAGGATAGGATATCCTGAAAATACCTTTTCCAATCCAGCTAGGGGAGAACAATGGCTCTTTCAGAGTATGAACGCCAGATGCTTGCAGATCTTGAATCGCAACTGGGAGATACTGATGCGCAATTTGCAGATGCGCTTGCGCGTGAAAATGGTGTGCCAATGCGTTGGGCGGTGGCGGCGAAGAATCTGATTCTTGGATTGATTATTGCAGTAGCTGGCTTACTAACTGTGCTGGCTGGCGTGGCAACGGAATTTCTTATAATTGGTGTTGCTGGCGTGATTATTGTATTTGCAGGATTCTGGTATTTGAGTTTGGGCTTCCAGAAAAAGCCATTTCGGGGTGGCAAGCCACATCGTGGGCAGGGTCCGAAAGATGATCGTGCGGGTGGCTTTATGCAGCGGCAGGCTGAAGAGTGGGTGAAGCGGATGCAGGATGGCAACCGTTCCTGATGTCTCTGTGAGTGTTACGCATCGCGTTTTACGGGAGGGAAGCTAACTGATTCACAAGTAAATATTACGCTTTGAGATTGGCTCGAACCGCTTTTATTTGCGGACGGGCCTTTCTTTTACCCAAATTCGAGTCATTTTTCTAAAAATCCCTCCACCCTATTTTTTGGCTATAATTCAAGAAAACTATATATGAAACGCATTTATTTGAGCTTGCATGTGGCTCAAAGTGGAGTAAAGTGGAGTCTAAAGATCTCGAAAGGGGGAGTGCTGTGTTTTTAGGTACATATGAGCCAAAGCTCGATGACAAAGGACGCATTATTCTCCCGGCAAAATTTCGTGATCAGCTCGCTGGTGGATTGGTCATCACCCGAGGGCAGGAACGGTGTCTTTACGTTTTCCCAATGGCGACTTTTGAAGATGTGCTGGCAAAGCTACAGCAAGCTCCAATGACGTCAAAAGAAGCGCGTACGTACACGCGAATCTTTCTCTCTGGTGCAAATGATCAGATCCCTGACAAGCAAGGGCGTGTCACGGTACCGTCCATGCTTCGTGCTTACGCTGGTTTAGAACGGGACCTGGTGGTCATTGGCACCGGCGATCGCGTTGAAGTTTGGGCGCAAGATGCATGGAATGCATATTTGGGCTCGAATGAAGACGATTTTGCTGATCGTGAAGATGAACTTATCCCGGGAATCTTCTAAAACTTCATTCACAGGTGAGTGCATGTGTTTCTGTCACTGCTTTGCGGTGATTCCCCGACTGCAAGTCGGTGACGGAAGCAGGTGTACTGACCGCGAGCTGATCAGCTCAACTGCAAACTTTTCGAAGTTGATCGAAAAGTTTGCTTTTTGCCCGCAATCGCTATCGAAAACGAATTTGGAAGGTAAAAATGGCTCAGCAGCAGGTCCCAGCAGCGCATAATGCATTGCACCAACCTGTGCTTTTGCGTACGTGCGTGGAGCTGCTTTCGCCAGCGATTGCTACTCCGGGCGCGGTATTGATTGATTGCACTTTAGGAATGGGCGGGCACTCTGAGGCGATCCTGGCAGCAAACCCGCATGTGCAGGTAATTGGGATTGATCGTGACCGTGATGCGATCGAGCTGGCATCACAACGCCTGAAAAGTTTCGGATCGCGTTTCCAAGCTGTGCAAACTACCTATGATCAGGTGGCACAGGTGGCTGCAGAATTTGGGTGCAACGGTAAAGTCAATGCGATCCTAATGGATTTAGGTGTCTCTTCACTCCAGCTAGATACGCCACATCGCGGATTCTCTTATATCCATGATGCGCCATTGGATATGCGGATGGATCCGCAAAGCGGCGTGAGCGCGAGAGATTTATTGGCGACGGCTACTGTTGGCGAACTGACAAAAATTCTCCGCATTTACGGCGAAGAAAAGTATGCAGCGAAAATTGCCGGGCAAATCGTGCGGCAGCGAATGCAACGCCCGCTGGAAACCACAGGAGAACTGGTGGAATTGATTCGCGCAGTACTTCCCGAGAAAGCGAAACGTACTGGTGGTAATCCGGCAAAACGAACTTTCCAGGCTTTGCGGATCGCGGTAAATAATGAGCTTGAGATTTTGCAAAGCAGCATCCACGATGCGATTGCAGCGCTCGCAGTGAATGGACGGTTAGTAGTGGAATCCTACCACTCCCTTGAAGACCGCATTGTGAAAGAAGCGTTCAATAAAGGGCTCAAATCTACTACTCCTCCTGGTTTACCAGTGGAGTTATCCGATCACCAACCGTATTTGCAAGCGCTCGTCCGCGGAGCGATGAAGGCTGATGCGGCAGAGATCGAGCTGAATCCACGTTCGCGCTCGGTTCGTTTGCGTGGCATAGAGCGGATCCGGCTCACACCAAAACATTTACTTTTGCAGGATTCTCATCTCCAACAATCTGTTCGTCCAATAAATCGAGGAGGCGCCCGATGAATGCGCAATCACATGCAATCGCCCGGCGGAACTGGGCGCGTGCATCACGCCCAGTTATTGCAGTTCCAGGATTATCGGTCGTGCCAAGTCCGCTGCCTTCGCGGGGCTATTTTCGTACTGTTGCAGTGTGTACCGGAATTTTTGCGGGGGCGATCGGCGGTGCATTTGCCTTAAACACGGTGATGATTCAAGGCGCTTACGAGATCAAATCTGCCACTGTGGAGCTCAACGAGCTGCAATCAGGTTTGGAGGGATTACGCGAAGACGTTGCACGGCTAGAAACCCCGGCAGTGTTGCATGAGCGTGCGCAAAAATTCGAGATGGTGCCAGCAGAGCAAATCCGGTATATCGATTTAACAAGCGGGCTTGTGTCGGGTGCGGCACAAGCGAAAAAGTAAACTTAGTTTGGGTATTAGATGGATTCGGTTTTGCAAGATCGAAAGCAGAATTCTTCCCGGAGCGCTGATCCGATGCGCTTGGCGCGCGCCACTACGCATAAGCGATTGCGGGCAGTTATCGCAATCGTCTTAGTGATGGCGATTTTGCTCGTTGGAAGGCTGATCGTCTTACAGGCAGTGCATGCAGACGCATTAGCAAAAACAGCACATAAATTCCGTGCCCGAAATTATCAGCAGCAAGCTTTACGCGGCAATATCGTCGATAATGCCGGAGCCGTGCTGGCAAGCTCAGTGCCACACTATAATTTGCGCGTTGATCAGAAAGCGATTCAAGATTTTCAAGTTTATGACGAACAGGATCAACTGACCGGCACCGGAGCGGCGGCGGCAGCAAAGATCTTGGCACCATTACTCAAGCTTGATGAAGCCGAACTCGCTGGAGAACTGCATGGCGGAAAGACGAAAAATCAGTTTGCGCTGATCAAAGCTGGTCTTAGTGTGAAGGAAATGCAGGAAATCGAGAAACTCGCAATTCACGGCATTTTCGGTGAGCGTTATATGGAACGGGTGTATCCAAATGGTGCACTTGCCGGGGCGGTATTGGGATTTGTTGGCCGCACTGCTGAAAGCGATAAGTTAGTTGGCAGGGCAGGGATCGAACAAAAATTTGAAGACGTCCTTTCGGGTACTGACGGAAGTTTGCAGGTTGAGGTTGGGCCTGACGGCACGATTTTCCCCAATGCGCAACGCAATGAGGTTGAGCCGCAAGATGGGCGTACGGTGAAGCTGACAATTGACCGTGATTTGCAGCAGGTAACCGAAGATGCCTTGCGCGAATCAATTCAAAAGCATGGTTCAGATTGGGGTAGTGCGGTTGTGCTCGAAACCCACACTGGGCGCGTCTTAGCAATGGCAGATACGATGGCATATGATCCGAATAATGTTGGAAAGCAGAAGGTATCGTCATATACGGCAAATTCAATCGGCGCGGTGATCGAACCAGGTTCGACAGGAAAAACTATTACGATGGCTTCGGCGATCGATTTGGGAAAGATCAATCCATATACCCCATTTGTGACGGCTTCAACTTTCACCACTCCGGAAGGTGAAATTATCAAGGATTATGCTCCGCATGCCACCGCTAAGACCACTGTTGCAGCAATTCTGGCGCATTCGTACAATACCGGTACCGTGCAAATCGGGATGACGATGGATCGGAAAACTCGATATGAGTATTTGCAGGCTTTTGGTACCGGTCAGCGGACGGGAATCGAGCTTCCAGCGGAAGAAGCGGGGATCCTCAATGATTACCGAAAATGGGATCAGCGCACGAATTACACTACAATGTTCGGGCAAGGATATGCGGTCACGCCGCTCCAGCTTGCCGTCAGTGCAAATATTTTTGGCAGTGGCGGTGTAGCTCATCCAGTGCATATTGTGGATGGAATCTATGAAAAAGACGGACGCTACCAGCCGACCGTCCCAGGTACCCCAAAGCAGGTGATCAGCCCAGAATCTGCGAAAACAATGCTGAATTTAATGCACGAGACGACCAAAGATGGAGCTGGTGGCACTAAAGCCCGCGTGCCAAATTATAATGTTGCAGGCAAAACGGGTACCGCAGAAGTAATCAACGCTGCCGGGCAGCTTGTTGCAATCAACGGTACATACATTGGGCTGATTCCAGCTGAAGACCCGAAAATCGCGGTGGCGGTAGTGGCGCATACACCTGGTGGAAACGGCTATGGTGAAGTTATTTCTGCGCCAGTATTTGCCAAATTAGCACAGTTTGCGATGCGGAAGATGGGAGTTCCTCCGTCTTCACAAACGATGGTTGATTATCCGTGGATCGTGCGTTAAAGAGCTTAAGTAGCGGCATGAGGATGCGTGATCGTGAAGTGCGGAGGGAGACGCGTGCGAAGATGGAAAATGTGGACGTTTGGGACGCAAACTTGAAAGTGGTGTTGATTCGCGGAGAAAACTACTTGCAAAGTTAGAATATTTGTACTCGGTGCATTAAATAAATTCAGTATTTTCAAGAGATTAAGATCTGCGTGCAGATGAGACGTGAGGGTAAGGAAAGGCTGCAAAACTAATGGTAAATCTTTCAGTTGCAGAAGTTTTGCGAGCTGTTCAGGGGCAGCTGGCAGGAGCAGATGATGCTTTTAGGCAACTGCGAATTTCTGGTGTGGTGACTGATAATCGGCAAATCACTGGCGGTGAGCTCTTTGTGGCGATCACTGGTGAACGTACAGATGGAAACGAGTACGCGCAGGCAGCATTAGCAGCTGGTGCGACGGCAGTGCTCACTGCAAATCCGGCTCTTGCGCAAAAATCTGGGGCACCGCCAGAGCGCTTGATCTTGGTCGCTGATCCCGTATATGCGCTTGGGCAATTAGCAAAATCCTGGTTGGCGTACTTGCGTGCGCAGACCCATGCAGATTTGAAAGTAATTGGGATCACGGGCTCAGTAGGCAAGACCACCACCAAGGATCTCCTGGCGAAGATCTTGACGCATCGCGGGAATGTGGTTGCTCCGCCGAACTCTTTTAATAACGAAATTGGTTTAGCGCTAACTGTCCTGCGTGCCGATTTTCAGACAGCTTCACTGGTGCTCGAAATGGGAGCAGATCGGCTTGGCAATATCAGCTATTTAACCGATATTGCACCGCTTGATGTGAGTGTGGTGTTGGCGGTGGCGAAAGCGCATTTGGGTGCTTTCGGTTCGCTGGAAAATACGATTCAGGAAAAGGCGCAAATAATTCATGGTACGGCTCCTGACGGGATGGTGTTGCTCAACGCAGACGATCCGAATGTGGCGAAAATGAGTGCGCAAGCAAATTGCCAGGTGCAATATTTTTCGGCAATGCCAAGGAAAGAAAATGATCAGGATGATCCAAATCAGATTTTGGCGCAGGCTGTAAATATTTCCGCAAATGCTGCTCGCCCAAGCTTTACATTGCATTTGGCAGGGGAGAGTGCAGAATGTGAATTAGGTCTGCCAGGTCTGCATAATATCTCAAATGCATTGGCTGCAAGTGCAGTTGCTGCATCTTTGGGAGTCCCGTTTTTAGAGATCTGCGCCGAGTTAGGAACTGCGAAAGCAGGTAGTCCGCATCGGATGGATGTGCACCAAGCGGGGAAGATCCTGGTGATTGATGATGCATATAATGCAAATCCGGCTTCAATGCGTGCTGGTATTGCGGCATTCGGGCAGCTTGGCAAAAAATATCGGCGCAAGGTTGTAGTGCTGGGGCAAATGCTCGAACTGGGTGATGTGAGCAGCCAAGAGCATCAGGCACTTCTGCCGTCGCTACTCGCTGCAGATGTAACTGATTTATTCCTCGTGGGTGAAGCCGCCTTTGCGCTCACCCCGATTGCTCGGGAAGCAGGGATAAACGTAGTAGAGTATGTGTCAGTAGATTTGCTTCGCGCAGATATCCACACTGTGGTGGTTCCGGATACCGCAATTTTGTTCAAGGGATCAAATGGCACTCGTGTGTGGCAAATCGCTGCAGAAGTGATCAATGGAATGGATGAAGGGCTGAATAAATGATTTCAATTATTGTCGCGACGGCTGTCGCGCTGTTCATCACGCTCTTTTTTACTCCAGTATTCATCAAGCTTTTAGAGCGCAAGCATTATGGGCAATTCATTCGTGAGGACGGGCCGACTTCGCATCTGGTAAAGCGCGGTACCCCCACGATGGGTGGCGTGATCATTATTGGTGCTACCGTGCTTGGCTTTCTGGTGGGAAACCTTGTTTCGTTACGGATCCCCAGCGTTTCTGGATGGCTGATTATTTTCCTGCTTGTCGGTTTGGGGCTGATCGGATTCCTTGATGATTTTACGAAAATCAGCAAAGAACGTTCACTGGGATTAAGCCCACGTGCAAAGATGATCGGGCAAGGTCTGGTGGGGATTTTATTTTCCGTCGGGGCACTCCAATTTGCGAATGAACATGGGCAAACTCCCGCTACATTGCATATTTCGCTGGTGCGCGATACTCCCTTGACTCTTGGTTTCGCTGGGATCATTGCTGGTACGATCCTTTTTATTCTCTGGACAAATTTCTTGATCAGTGCGTGGTCAAATGCGGTCAATCTGACTGACGGGCTTGACGGGCTGGCAGCTGGTGCTTCGGCGATTGCCTTCGGATCCTATGCGATCATCAATATTTGGCAGTCATATCAACGTTGCGGTTCTGCTTTGCAAATCAGCCCGGGATGTTATGATGCTCGTGATCCACGCGATTTGGCGATATTCTGTGCTGCAGTAGTGGGGGCCTGCCTCGGATTTATCTGGCACAATACTTCTCCAGCAAAGATTTTTATGGGAGATACTGGATCGTTGGCGCTCGGTGGAGCGTTTGCCGGGATCTCGATCCTGAGTCAGACGGAAATGCTTGCAATTTTCATTGGCGGTTTATTCGTTGTGATTGTGATTTCTGATGTGATTCAGATTGGTTTCTTTAAGGCTACCGGCAGACGCGTCTTTCGGATGGCTCCACTGCATCATCATTTTGAGCTGAAAGGCTGGAAAGAAGTGACGATCGTAGTGCGATTTTGGTTGATTCAAATCTTCCTCTCAGCAATTGGTATCGGTTTGTTTTATGCAGAATGGTTGGCACGGCAATGAAATATTCAATTCCGGGGAGTGCAGCATTTAGCGGCAAAAGAATCGCCGTGCTGGGGCTGGGAGTTTCAGGACGGGCGTGTGTAGCAGCGCTCTTGTCTGTGACGGAAGCGGTTGTCAGCGTCTGGGATGCAAAAGAGAGTGCCGTCAGCGCATATCTTGACGATCCGCAGATCGATATGGCAATTTCTGCGGCAAAGCCGGAAGTGCTGATGCAAATGTTGCTTGGCTGGCAGCCGGAGATCGTGATCATCGCACCAGGATTTGCGCAACTCGGTTATGAGTGGACGGTCTTACGTGAAGCTGGGCTGCCAGTTTGGTCTGAGATTGAGTTAGCATGGCAGCTGCGTGCTGTGGCGGAAGACCAAACCTATGCGCCTTGGCTTTGCGTGACTGGAACAAACGGGAAAACTACTACTACTTCAATGCTTGCCGCAATTCTCCGCGCAGCTGGCTGCGGCACAGTAGCAACCGGCAATATTGGGGAGCCGCTGATCACGCAAGCGATCCGGACTGATGCTGATGCGCCGCAGGCATTTGCAATCGAGCTCTCTTCATTTCAACTTGCAGCTACTTATTCGATGTCTCCTGCTGCGTCAGTGTGCTTAAACTTTGCCGATGATCATCTTGAATGGCATGGCAACCGCGAGCAGTATTGGCAAGCGAAAGCAAAAGTATATGAGCATGTGCAGACGGCATGCCTGTATCCGGTAGGTGAGCAGCAAGTGCAGCAGATGGTCGACGCTGCTGATGTAGCTGATGGTGCGCGTGCTGTGGGGCTTGTGATTGGCACACCGAGCGTGGGTGAGTTTGGCTTGGTGGATGATATTATCGTCGATCGGGCTTTTTGTCGGAATCGTTTTGCCTCTGCGCAAGAGCTTTTTACGCTCGCCGATATCGCGCATTTGGCGCCGCAGGATGCACCCTTGCCGCTGCATTTGTTGAAAGACGCGATTGCGGCAGCAGCATTAGCACGCGCTGTGGGGATCGCGCCAGATTTTATTCGGCAGGCGCTGCGCGATTTTACGCTTGGACGGCATCGGATCGAACATCTTGGTGAGTTTGCGCAGATGCGGTGGATTGATGATTCGAAAGCGACCAATGCACATGCAGCAAAATCTGCGATCATGGCGCAGCCAGACGGCAAGGTAATTTGGATCGCGGGAGGTGTCGCAAAGGGTGCAAACTTTGCCGAACTCGCAGCAGCAGTAAAAGACCGGGTTTTCCATACAATCGTGATTGGTACAGACCAGGAACCTTGGGAAAGTGTACTGAGCAAAAATGAGATCCCGTATACGCTGATCCCAGATGGGCAAGAACCGATGAAAGACGCAGTGCAGGCGGCACTGGAATTAGCGCAACCAGGTGCGGTAGTGCTGCTTGCCCCGGCCTGTGCGTCATTTGATCAATTCTCCTCATACGCTGATCGGGGAGAAAAATTCCAGGCGGCAGTGCGCGCAATCAGTGCATCTGCACTCGCGGAGCTACCGCATCGTGATGGAATGCAGCTGCAAGAGGATGCATAATGCGCACGAATTATCTGCGTGAAAAGAACGGCAACGGCGTGAGTGGAAACCGATCTGCCATGCCGCAGCTCGGCGGTGATTTTTCCCGTTTTGCGGGGCTTGCTGAAGATCAATTTCCGCGTTCTCCAGAAATGGATCAGGTACAGCCGCCACGGCGTGATGCGGTGAATAATGCAGTGAATGTATTGCTTGCATGTACTGCAATTTTGCTTGCATTAGGTGTGCTGATGGTATTTTCAGCTACTTCTGCGATATCGATCCGTGCTGTTGATAACTCCGGTGGGGAAGTTGGCTTATTCTCGGTAGCGATCAAACATCTGCTTTTTACTACTGTCGGGATTGGTTTTGCGTTCATTCTGGCGCGGTGTGACTATCGTTTGCTGGAACGGTTTTCACATTTGTTTTTTGCGCTCGGTCTTGCTTTGCAGCTGGCGGTGATCCTCTTTGGTGTGGAAGTGCATGGAAATCGAAATTGGCTGGGCATTGGGGGAGTGCAAATTCAGCCGTCTGAATTTTTGAAACTGGCGATGGTGGTTTGGCTTGCGCATATGCTTGCGTTGATTTCTGGTCGTGCAGCGAAGAATTTCCGTTCTTTTGTGCCTGCGCTAGCTGGTTTTATTCTGGCTGTATTGGAGATCATTTTACCTGGCGATATGGGTACGGCTTTGATCGTGGTGATGATTGGCGCGGGGATGGCATGGCTTGCAGGAATTGGCTTGCGGGTGATTGGTTTCGGCGCTTTGGGTGCGATGATGCTTGCTGGCGTATTTGTGGCAATTGCTCCCTCACGTCTGGCTCGTGTTGCATCTTTTCTCAATAACCTTTGGGAGTTGCCAGATACACATGCACCAACTCAATCTGATTTTGCCCAATTTGCATTCGGCACAGGTGGAATAAACGGCGCCGGGATCGGTGCGGGAAAAGAAAAATGGCTTTCTTTGCGGGAAGCGCATACCGATTTTATTTTCGCGGTGATTGGTGAAGAAATAGGTTTGATTGGGACATTGATCGTAGTGAGCCTTTTCTTGCTGATGGGGTGGAGCTTTTTGCGACTTACGCTAAATAATCCTACGCGCTTTGGGCAATTGCTGACGGCAGGAGCAGGTTTGTGGATTTGCGGTCAGGGTTTGCTGAATATGATGGTGGTCGTTGGTTTACTGCCGGTATTTGGAGTGCCGCTTCCGTTCATTTCGCAAGGTGGATCAGCGATTATGGCAAATTTGATGATGGTCGGTGTAACAGTAAGCATTGCCCGTGGAGTGCCAGGAGTTCATGAAAACCGCAAAGTTAGTGCAGGTTTAGCTGCGCGGACAAAAGCAGTATTGAAGAATAGTGCAGGAGCAGATAAAAAGTGAGCCAAGATCAGAAGAACCCGCGTTCGATCGTTTTAGCTGGTGGGGGAACGGCAGGTCATGTGAATCCACTGCTGGCAACTGCGGGAGAAATTCAGCAGCAGAGCCCGCAAACACGATTGACGATTGTTGGTACTGAATACGGGTTGGAAAAAGAGCTGGTACCGGCTGCCGGGTATGAATTACGAACGATTTCCCGGGTACCTTTCCCGCGGCGGATCAATGCTGCTGCGTTAAAGTTTTTTTCGCAATTTCGAGATGCGATTTCCCAAGCGGGGGAAATTCTCGACGAAGTGCAGGCAGATACGGTAGTGGGCTTTGGGGGATACGTCTCACCGCCGGTTTATCTTGCAGCCCGGAAGCGTAAATTGCGAATTGTGGTGCATGAAGGTAACGCGCGCCCAGGTATTGCAAACCGGCTGGGGGCACGTTTTGCACAATTTGTGGCGCTTTCCTTTCAAAGTACGCCCTTGCGTGCCAAGCGCGGTAAAACGGTGCTGACGGGCTTACCGATTCGATTCGAAATTCGTGATCTCGCAAACACGTTACAGCAGCAAACAGCTGATGCGTTACGGAATCAGATGGCAGTAAAATATGATTTTGATCCAGCGCTCCCAGTTCTTGTTGTGACCGGCGGGTCGCTTGGAGCGCAGCATATCAATGAGGTCGTTGCGCAGTGTGCACAAGAAATTCTTGATCGTGGTTTTCAAGTTCTGCATTTAACGGGTAAAGATAAATCCGCGTCAGTGAAAGCGCAAATCGCGGGAGTACAGGGGAATTATCGAGTACTCGAATATGTTACGGAAATGAATGAAATTTACGCTTTTGCGGATTTGATTATTTCGCGTTCTGGAGCAGGGATGGTTTCTGAAATTTGTGCTTTGGGAATTCCTGCGGTGTTTGTACCTTTGCCGATTGGTAATGGTGAACAAGCTTTGAATGCGGCTGACGTGGTAGCTTCTGGCGGAGCAATTTTGATCACGGATGCGAATTTCACGCCGGATGAATTACGACGCCAGGTATTGCCGTTGTTGAATCACGATCTGCGAAAGCAAATGGCATCGCGGATGCGGCAGGTGACGCATGCAGATGCGGCGGGTCAGCTTGCTGCAATTATTTTGCAATAGGTTATTGTTGAATCATCAGGTATAAATTCAGATTTTACTGAGACAGAGTCGAGGGCAATTTTCTGTGCATCAGCGTAGCTGTTGATTGAGCTAACGATGCAATGCGTGGAATGGCACGCCTGGATTTGATGTGAGAGCGAAATATTTTAAGGGAAGCTGGGGGCAAGAACGATGCAATATCATTTCATTGGTATTGGCGGGGCAGGGATGTCGGTAGTTGCCGAATTATTGTTTGCTGCAGGAGCAAGGGTGACGGGTTCGGATCGGAGTGCTTCAACTTACACTGAGCATTTGGCAAAAATCGGGATCCTTGCACAAATCGGTCATGATGCAAAGAATGTGCCTGCAGATGCGGTTGTGGTTTATTCGTCTGCGATCAAATCGGATAATCCGGAATTGCAGATCGCGAAACAGCGCGGTCAAAGTATCATTCATCGTTCGCAGGCATTGGCGATTGCCAGCGAAGGTAAAGATTTTATTGCGGTGGCAGGAGCACATGGAAAATCTTCAACTAGCGCACTGATCGCATCTGCATTGGGAGATCTTGGGCTTGACCCCTCACGCGCAATCGGCAGCACACTTGCAGGTGGAATCTCTGGAGGTTACAGAGGCACAGGGAGCGTGATCGTTGCTGAAGCTGATGAATCTGATGGTTCTTTCTTAAATTACCGCCCCCGGATCGCAGTGGTGATGAATGTCGAGCCGGATCATCTTGACCATTATGGTTCGAAAGAAAAGTTTGCGCAGGCTTTTCTTGATTTTGCCAAATGTATTGTGCCCGGCGGTGTATTGATTTGCGGGATCGATGATGCGGGTGCCGCACAGCTTGCGCAAGCAGCTAGTGCACTTGGGATTCGAGTGCAAACATATGGGATAGGTGAAAAACCGGACTACAGTGAAAAACATGCACAATTGGATTTTGCAGATCCGTCAGCAAATTCGGATGATGCTTGCAGCAATTCGGCAGTTGTGCGAATTTTCGCTGCCGCTGGCAGTACCGAAATGAAACTTTCTTTGCAGTTGCCAGGCAAACATATGCTGCTCAACGGTGTCGGAGCGCTGTTAGCAGGGCTGGAATTAGGTATTTCAGCTCCGCAAATGGCACAAGGGCTGTTTGCGTTTCGCGGAATCGAGCGACGTTTTGAAATTCGCGGTGAAGTTGCGGGGATAAAAGTAATTGATGATTATGCACATCATCCAACAGAAATCTCAGCTACACTCACTACAGCACGGGAAATCTGCCCAGGGAAAGTGCACGTACTTTTCCAGCCGCATCTGTATTCGCGCACAACCAATTTCAAGCATGAATTTGCGCGCTCGCTGGCTTTAGCCGACAGTGTTGTGATTACACGTGCTTATGCAGCACGTGAAACGAAGGCTGACGGCGATGATGGTGATGTGATCGCCGAGCTTTTGCCCGGATCAAGCTTTCTGGCTGAGATGGAGGAAGCTGCACGGATGATTGCAACGAAGGCGGCTGCCGGTGATTATATCTTTACGATGGGTGCAGGTGATGTAACTGAGCTTGGTAGTGTGATTATGCAAGAATTGCGGACGAGGGAAAACTAAATGCGTGTACCGAAGCAGCCGCGAAAAAGATTTTCTGAGTCTTCGAAGCAGCTTCCTGATACATCAGTTACGGGAAATTTTGCGCAGCCTGCTGAGTTTGAGGTAAGTATGGCAGGTGGTGAAATCGCAAGTGCCGCCCCCACGAGCACAATGCCAGATTCTGTACCGACGGCTCCGTTAGTGAATCTGGCTCAGGAAGCTGAATATTCAGATGTAGTTGTGCGGAGTAACGCGCGTCAGGATCGATCTGATACTGATCTAGATCCGGACGATTTGAATCTTGCACAAGTACCGCTTACCGCGGCGGAAAATAAATCCGCAGTTGCAGAAGATGCAAAAGCACAGCGGTTGAAAGCACTGGTGCGAACTGTGCAAGATTTGCGGCAGAATCTCTACACAAAGTTTCCCATAAGGCGCAAGAGTGCGGTGCGAAAAAAGGTGCGCGGGCAGAAAAACCGGATGGGGAGAAAATACTTTGCGCAAGCACAGTCGGCGGTTTCCCTGGATGCTCGGATCGCGGAGAAAAAGCACGAAAGGCGGCGAGTTAGATATCGTCGAATCGGGATTTCTTTTGGCGCACTGGGAATTATTTTGGTGGCGCTTTGGATATTGCTTTTTGCACCATTTGCTCGGTTTGATCCAGAATCGGTCGAGGTTCAAGGCGCAACACCACCGTCAACGATCGATCCAGCGCAAGTAGCTAAGATTTTGCAGAATTATACGGGTGAGCCGCTTTTATTCTTGCGTAAATCTGGAATTACTCAGGAGCTGCAGCAGATCCCGGAAGTTGGCAGCGTGAATTTTGAAATATCCTTTGGGGCACCGGTGCGGATAAATTTAGAAATGGCGAAACCGGTGTTTTGTGTTCCACAAGGTGATAGTTGCCAGGCAGTTAATGCTACGGGGCAAAAGATGCGCGTGAGTGCAAATGATTTAACCAATATTCCGCGTTTAGGGCCCGTGCCTGAAAATAAAGATCAAGCACAAGTAGTGCAGGCTGCACTTGAGTTGTTGAATGTGATTGCACCAGATCTGCGTGCCCTGATTGCGCGGGTAGATTATTCACCAGCAGGGCAGTTCTCATTTCATTTAACCGATAACCGCACAGTTAATTGGGGGATTTCCGAATTTAATGATGTAAAAGCGAAGATCCTTCGTTCGCTGCTGACAGAACCAGGGAAAACCAGCTTTGATGTGTCTTTGCCAGAAGCTCCAGTTGCAAAATAATGTTGCGTGATCGTGGAGAAAAATTTTGACTTTTTCAACACGCCGACGAAATCCTCGAATTTTCACGCGATTCCCATTACCTTTTGCGCGAGATTATCAAGTAAATACTTCAAGTTCTACTTGAGGTTTTGGAAAGGCAAAGGGTAGCAATGGGAGTCTCAAAAAATGCTGCTGATATCAAAGTTATCGGCGTTGGTGGTGGCGGTGTAAATGCCGTCGATCGAATGATTCAAGACGGGCTTGCCGGGGTGGAATTTATCGCGGTAAATACCGATAATCAGTCATTGACAAAATCAGAGGCTGAAACAAAGCTTGATATCGGCAGAGATGTCTCTCAAGGGCTCGGAGCCGGTGCTGATCCATCTGTTGGGCGTCGTGCAGCAGAAGAAAATCTCGATTTGATCACACAAACGATTGGTCAAGCCGATATGGTCTTTGTGACTGCTGGTGAAGGTGGCGGCACTGGTACAGGTGCTGCGCCAGTGGTCGCCAAAGCTGCCCGCGATTCAGGCGCTTTGACGGTAGGCGTGGTGACCCGTCCATTTAGTTTTGAAGGGCCACAGCGTACGCGGAATGCGGATGCTGGTATTGCTGAACTACGCGCTGCTGTCGATACTTTGATTGTGATTCCAAATGATCGTTTGCTGCAGATTTCTGATAGTAAGCTGGGTGTGATTGAAGCTTTCCGGATGGCTGATGAAGTACTTCATTCAGGGGTGAAAGGAATTTCAGATCTGATCACGAAACCGGGCGAAGTAAATCTCGATTTTGCGGATGTAAAAGCAATCATGAAGGACGCAGGTACGGCATTAATGGGGATTGGTAGCGCAAGTGGCCCAGACCGTGCAGTAAAGGCTACCGAGAATGCGATTTCTTCGCCACTGCTAGAAGCGAGTATTGATGGGGCGCATGGCGTGCTCCTGGCATTCACAGCCTCAACAGATTTGAGTTTGCTCGAATTCTCAGAAGCTTCCACGCTTGTGAAAGAGTCGGTAGATCCAAACGCAAATATTATTGTTGGTTTAATTATTGATGAATCACTTGGTGATGAACTTCGTGTGACGGTGATCGCGGCCGGTTTTGATGAATCTGAAGATTACACGATGCCTGGTGAAATGCCGATCACGACTCCAGGCAAACATGCTCCGATGGGGAACGCTGCAGTACCGACGGTGCCGCAGCTCGATGAATACGATTTACCTGGCGGTGCGCCAGAACGAGTGGCACCACGTCCAATTGTGAACGGCGCGATAGCTACGCCTGCTGCTCCGCATGTGCAAGGGCGTGATTTTGAAACACCTTACCAGCCAGAGCAACCATTCAGGTACGAGAAGCCGGGGCGTCCGTCGATCGATATCCCGGATTTCCTGCTTTCTGATGACGAATAAAATTTTGTCACTTTGCAAAGTATTGAGTGGATGATTTACTAAGCCACCTTTCGGCGCCGCAGTTCTACCCGCTGACGGCGCCGAAAGGATCATTTAATTTCCGATACGCGAAATGCGAGGCAGGGTGTGACTCGCAATCCAGATTTGTTTCCTAGATTCTGAATCCTTAGTGTTTTGCAGATTTCTAATGGTGACGATAAAAGGGTGAATCAAAGACACACCGTAAAAATAATGCTTCATCCATGAAAGCTTCGCTAGCGTGGAAGATGTATTGAGCTAAGGAGTTCCAATGAGTTTTCTAGATCGGCTGAATAAGCAAGCAGCCTCTTTTGAAGATGAATACGAATATGAAGAGTCAGAGTTTGACGATTATCAGGAATCACAAGAAGTTGATGAATATGAGGAAGCTCCCGTAGGGCAATTGCATTCGGTAGCTGATGCAGAAATTTCACGTATAGTAACGCAATGGGTTGCATCCTATGCTGATATTCGTGATTTTGCGGAAGAGTTTCGCTCTGGTACTCCTGTAATTCTGAATCTCAGTGAGGCTGATAATGCGGATCGGGCACGCATTGTTGATTTTGCGCTGGGGCTCTGCTTTGGGCTTGAGGGCGCATTCTCGCGTGTATCTGAAGATGTCTTTTTATTGACTCCGAATTATGTGAAGCTTGAATCGCAGGGAAAGTCGAATCAACACGATTTCACTCGCTAATTCAATGCCTGGTGTTTTAATGTAGGGTAGATATCCTGAATGTATTTTACTGAGGGAATTAAACTTTATTATTTCATTTAGGCGGTGAACTCACAGTTTGAATTTTGTGCTATATGGTGTTTTATGGCTGCTTTCGCTGTATCATTTCGTGCTTTTAGCTCGTGTTGTATTAGATTTTGTGCAAATTTTTGCGCGTAGTTGGGAGCCGAAAGGTTTTGTTTTAATTGCTGCGAATCTTGTCTATCGATTGACGGATCCTCCACTAAGATTCCTGGGACGATTTATTCCACCGATTCGTCTTGGCATGATTTCCTTAGATGTGGGCTTTTTAGTGCTCTTTGTTGGACTTTTAATATTGCAGCGGATAGTTATTTTCGGGATTGGTTGAAAGTCCTGAAAATATTGGGTTTTGCAGATATTGTGATCATGAATTGCAGTATTTTTGATCCGAAATATAACATTTGTGTAGCGTTCTTTAACTTTTATATGGTAAGAAAGAGCATGTAAACATTTTGTACTGAAGTGACTGATGTGAAAGTTGCTCGCAGACAAGAAACCGCACTTAATAAGGAATACAAATGGCATTGCTGACAGAACACGATGTTGTAAATATGCGTTTTAAGGAGCCGAAGCGCGTAGAAGAAGGCTACGACCAGGATGAAGTCGATTTTTTCCTCGACCAGGTAGCTGAAACGATCGCACAGCTCACCAAAGAAAAGGCAGAGCTGGAAGCACAGCTACAAGGTACGCAGGCGCGCGTTACGGAACTTGAAACAGCAGCAGGGCACATTGCGCCATCAATGGGATCAGCAGAACCAACCGCAGCCAGCCAAACTGCTACATTTGCTCCGGTGCAGCCTGTTGAGCATAGCGATGATGCAAAGAATGCTACTGGCATGTTGGCATTGGCACAGCGTCTGCATGATGAATATATTGCCAATGGTAAGGCTGAGTCTGATCGGATGATTTCCGAAGCTGAGGCTGAGCGTACGCGGATCATCACTGAAGCTGAGGAAGTCCATAATCGCACAATGACTAAGCTTGAGGAAGAGCGTTCTGTAGTGGAGCGCAAGATTTCTGAGCTGCGTGAATTTGAGCGTGATTATCGTTCCCGTTTGAAGCATTACCTTGAGTCTTTGCTGCAGAATGTGGAGAGCGCAAACAGCAATATCTAAGTTTGCTTGTATTGATTTGATGTGGGCACTACCGTGATCAGGTAGTGCCCACTACTTTTGGACGAATAAGTAAAAATGCGGATCAAAGTGTGGCACAAGTCTATATTTTGTTTGGCTGCATGTTAGAATCGCCGTGTGCTGGGTGCTTCTCATAGCGCTAAGTACAAAATATGCTCAAACAAGGAGGTAAGAGCATGGGTGTTTTTTCAGGCCCAAGTAAAGACGATATTGAAGCGCTTCTGGCTGCGCGAGGAATCGAGAGCAAAAATACATATGTGGTAGTTCAACCTCATGATTCAATTCTCCGGCAGATTACTCGGCTGCTAATTTCGAATCTTGCAGCAACTATAGATGCGTCACGGATTAGGATTATTGCGTTCACCCCAAAAGAGCTGGTCGTCATCAATCCTAGCCGGCAAACCATCGGTGAACTCAAGGATTTAGCGGATAAGCATATTCAATCTTATCCGCTAGAAAAACTCGCTGAACTATCCCTTGATGATGGAAAGATTACGTGGCAATATCTCGGCAAGCGTGAAACCTGGAAAGTGCCTTTAGCTAACTCAGGGGTTTTCCATTTCAACCGGAATAATTTTCAGGAAATCAAAAAAATGCTTGGCGGAAGTACAAAATGAAAACCGAATTGCAAAAGTATTTGGGATCATTCGCGATATCGGGTTCGGAAATCTTTTCCCAAATAACAAGGCACTGCTGATTGAGTAGCTTGATCGGCAGGCTGTGAAAAAGATCTCGGCTGCAAGCGCTGTAGCCGGGATCTTTTGTTTTCTTCTTGCATTGAACTCTTTTCCGTCTTCAATGAAAGGGTGTGGCACTGATATTCTTAAAGCGTGAAAATAAGTAAGAAATCATGGTTAATTTCGCTGGTAATTGTGTTTTTGTTGGTGGCGCTCGATCAGTTCACGAAGCAGTTAGCGCTGATTTATCTTGCAGCCGGGCAGAGAATCGACTTCCTGGGTGATTTCCTCGGATTTAAGCTCATTTTTAACTCTGGAGCAGCCTTTTCTCTGGGAGCAGCAAGTACTTGGATCTTCACAGTTTTTGCGGTAATCGTGGTGTGTGCGATGCCTTACGTGATGCATAAAATGCAGGAAGTGAAGTATCAATACGTGCTTGCCGTGATTTGGGCTGGAGCAATTGGAAATTTACTTGATCGCCTGTTTCGTGAACCAGGATTCGGAGTTGGGCACGTAGTTGATTTTATTCGTTATGGCACATGGTTTATTGGCAATGTCGCCGATATTGCGCTGGTGGCGGGGATTGGAATAATCATCGTGATGCAATTCTTTGCGGAAGAGGAATCTGCTGTTACAGATCGTGAATTTGTGCAAGCAGATCCGTCATTACAAAAGGACGCATCATGACACTGCGCAGCTATCTTGTGCCGGAAGATTTCATCGGGATGCGGATCGATGCAGTTCTTTCGAGTTTCACTGGGATATCTCGTACAAAGTGTGCAGATTTGGTAGCTGATCAAAAGGTGTGGCTAGATGGGCAAGTAGTGGCAAAGTCTGCGCTGCGGATTTCAATGCAGTGTGTAATTGAGGTCGATATTCCTGCGCCACCTGCTGAGCAGCCACAGGAAACTCCAGTACCCGGGATGCAAGTGATCTATGAGGACACAGATATCATCGTGGTGGATAAGCCGGCAGGCGTAGCAGCACATGCGTCATTAAATTTTGAAGGCCCGAATGTCTTGGGCGCATTGCTTGCTGCTGGTGTGCAGCTTACTACTTCTGGTCCGCCGGAGCGAAAAGGAATTGTGCATCGCTTAGATGTAGGCACTAGCGGTTGTATGGTGGTGGCGAAATCAGAACAAGCATATACGGTTTTGAAGCGTGCTTTTAAGGAACGGACGGTAACGAAAATTTACCATGCTTTGGTGCAAGGTTTGCCTGATCCGCTTAGCGGCACGATTGATGCTCCAATCGGACGAGATTACCGGCATCAATGGAAAATGGGCGTACGTGAGAATGGGAAGCATGCAATCACACACTATGATGTGATCGAAGTAATGCCACGGGCAGCTCTGTGTGAAATACATTTAGAAACTGGCAGGACACATCAAATCCGAGTACATATGGCAGCGATCAAGCATCCCTGTGTGGGTGATGAAATGTATGGGGCTGATCCAGTACATGCGGCCAGATTACAGCTGCAGCGGCAATGGCTACATGCAGTGAAATTAGGGTTTTCGCATCCGATAACTGGGAAATACGTTGAGTTTAGCTCGTCTTATCCAACTGATTTGCACAATTCTTTGGAGCATTTGCGTACTGGTTTTGATCCGAATAATTTTTGATCATTTCGGAAGGGAAGTCTATTAATGGTTGAAGTTGTTGTGGCAGATACACCAGCGCAAGTAGCGCAGTGTTTTGAAATCCGCAAGGAGGTCTTTGTCGCAGAGCAGAATGTGCCGATTGCCGAAGAAATAGATGCTTTCGATGAAGCACCGTCAACAGTTCATCTCCTGGCAATCACTGCTGGAAATGCGCTGGGCACGATCCGGATTTTGCCTGATCAGCCAGGGCAAGTACATATCGGGAGGGTGGCTGTAAGAGCGCAGGCCCGCGGAATGGGAATCGGGAGTATGCTGATGGAAGCTGGGCAAAAATATGCGCTGCAGCATTTTGCTGATTCACGTGGACAAGTAGTAGTGAAGATTTCGGCACAATTACAAGCTTTGGGCTTCTATGCTGCCCTTGGATATGAGCTTACTGACGGTGCAATATATTATGACGCCGGGATCGAACACCGCGATATGATCTGGCGTTCTGCATCATGAATTTTAGCTCACTTGCTCTGTGATTATTTCGAAATATTTCGATTTTCCTTGATTTTGTGTTGTTTTATGAAAACTCACAAAGATTTCCCAGGAGGGGTGGTTTAGAGTATTACCATGGCTAATCAAGATTCATTTGCGCACCTGCATGTACATACAGATTACTCGCTGCTTGATGGAGCGGCGAAGATTGGTAAGCTCGTGGCGGAAGTTGCTGCACAAGAGCAACCGGCTGTGGCGATCACTGACCACGGGTATCTTTTTGGCGCTTTTGAGTTTTGGAAGGCAGCGCAAAAAGCTGGAGTCAAACCGATTATCGGAATTGAAGCATATATGACGCCTGGTACTTCACGTTTTGATAAAACGCGCGTTACCTGGGGGCGTGAGGATCAGCGTGGGGATGACGTTTCTGCTCGCGGTGCTTACACTCATATGACGCTCCTGAGTGAGAATAATACGGGGATGCACAACCTATTTCGGATGGGATCTTTTGCTTCTGTTGAAGGGCAAATGGGGAAATGGCCACGAATGGATCGTGATTTACTTGAGCGTTATCATCACGGGCTGATTGGCACGGCTGGATGTCCGTCAGGAGAAGTGCAAACGCGGCTGCGGCTAGGGCAGCATGAGGAAGCGTTGCGGGCAGCAGGAGAGCTCCAAGAAATTTTTGGAAAAGAGAATTTCTTTGTGGAGATTATGGATCATGGGATCGACATTGAACGCAGGGTGCAAAAAGATCTTGTCGCTCTGGCGCGGAAGATTGGTGCACCGCTGATCGCTACGAATGACTCGCACTATGTGAAGCGCGATGATGCACGGATTCAAGATGCAATGCTTTGTATTAATTCTGGATCGACACTCATGGATCCTGACCGCTTCAAATTTGATGGTGAAGGCTATTATCTTCGCTCGACTCAGGAGATGCGAAATCTTTTTGCAGAGTTTCCAGAAGCTTGTAATAACACCTTGCTGATTGCTGAGCGGTGTAATGTATCGTTTCAGACGACAGCTGAAGGAATTAACTATATGCCTTCATTTCCAGTGCCAGCTGGAGAAGATGAAACCTCGTGGTTTATTCGTGAAGTGCAGTCTGGATTGCATTACCGCTTTGGCGAGATTATCCCAGATCATGTGCAAAAGCGTGCTGATTATGAAGTAGAAATTATCGTTAAAATGGGATTTCCGGGCTATTTCCTGGTGGTTTCTGATTATATCCGCTGGGCACGAGAAAACGGGATCCGCGTTGGGCCAGGGCGTGGCTCAGGCGCTGGCTCAATGGTGGCATATGCATTGGGAATTACTCAACTAGATCCGATTAAACACGATTTGCTCTTTGAACGATTCTTGAATCCAGAGCGCGTCTCGATGCCTGATATTGATGTCGATTTCGATGATCGCCGTCGTGGTGAAGTGATTAAGTATGTTGAAGAAAAATACGGTAAAGATAAAGTGTCGCAAGTGGTTACCTTTGGTACGATCAAAGCCAAGCAGGCACTAAAGGATTCAGCGCGTGTGCAAGGCTATCCATTTGAAATGGGGGATCGGCTCACCAAAGCTATGCCACCGGCAGTGATGGGGAAAGATATTCCAGTTAACTCGATTTACGATTCGAAGCATGATCGTTATAACGAAGCTGTGGAGTTTCGGGGAGTTGTTGATAATGATCAAGATGCAAAACGTGTTTTTGATTTAGCTCTCGGTCTGGAAGGCTTGGTGCGGCAAACTGGAATACACGCCTGCGCAGTGATCATGTCATCAGTACCACTTACTGATGTGATCCCAGTGATGAAGAATCAAAAAGATGAAGCTATTTTGACTCAGTTTGAATACCCGCAATGCGAGGAATTAGGGCTGATCAAAATGGACTTTTTGGGGCTTTCTAATCTCACAATGATCAATGATGCACTTGCAAATATTGCTGAAAACGGAAAAGAAGTGCCTGATATTGATGGCATTCCATTAGATGATCCGGTTACTTTTGAATTATTGGGGCGTGGGGAGACTCTCGGGATTTTCCAGCTTGATGGCGGCGGCATGCGGACTTTGCTGAAGCAAATGAAAGCTGATACTTTTGACGACATCTCAGCCGTTTCGGCGCTCTATCGGCCAGGGCCAATGGGCGCAAACTCGCATACAAATTATGCTTTGCGGAAGAACGGACTGCAGGAAAAAACTCCGATTCATCCTGAGTTGGCGGAAGATTTGAACGATATTTTAGGCAATACGCATGGTCTGATCGTGTTTCAAGAGCAAGTGATGCGAATTGCCCAAAAGTTGGCTGGATTTACTCTCGGGCAAGCAGATGTATTGCGGAAAGCAATGGGAAAAAAGAAAGCCGATGTGCTGCAGCAACAATTTGCTTCTTTTGAAGCAGGAATGTTGAAAAATGGTTATTCCAAAGAATCTATCGATACTCTTTGGGAAATCCTTGTGCCGTTCTCGTCCTATGCTTTCAATAAGTCTCATTCGGAGGCGTACGCTCTGGTTTCTTATCAGACTGCATATTTGAAGGCGCATTTTCCGTCAGAATTTATGGCTGGATTACTTGCTTCCAATATCGGCAAAAAAGATAAAATTGCGGCGTATCTGGGTGAATGTCGCAGAATGGGGATTTCGGTATTAGTACCGGATGTAAATCAATCACGTGCAAACTATTGGGCAGTCGGTGATGAGATTCGGATTGGATTATCGGCGGTGCGTAGCGTTGGTGCGAATGTGGTGGATGGGATTATCGCTGCACGTGAAGAGCAAGGTGCGTACACCTCATTCCAAGATTTCCTGAATAAAGTGCCGCTGCAGGTGTTAAATAAACGTTCAATGGAGAGCCTGATCAAAGCTGGAGCTTTTGATTCTTTTGGGCATACGCGCAGATCGCTGCTTACGATATATGAAGAAGCTATTGATGGTGTGATTTCGCTAAAGAAAAATGAGGCGATTGGGCAGTTTGATCTTTTTGGCGGTGCTGGCGATACCACCGCCGGCGGGTTTGATGTAGTAATACCAGAGTTACCCGAATGGGATAAAAAGCAAAAGCTGAATATTGAACGGGAGATGATTGGGCTTTATGTATCTGATCATCCTCTTTCCGGATTAGAAAGCGTGATTGATCTAAATTCTGATACTTCGATCCTCTCGATCATCAGTGATGATGAACAGCAAATTGATGGACGAGAAGTCACTGTATGTGGTTTGCTCTCGTCGATGACTACCCGGCTATCGAAGAAAAATGGACGAGCATGGGCGCAGATAACTGTTGAAGATATGACTGGTTCAGTGGAAGTTAATGTTTTTCCAGCGACCTATAAAAATGTTTATGAAATGCTGATTCCAGATTCAGTGGTAGCGATAAAAGCTCGTCTTTCGGTAAGAGATGGGGCGGTGCAATTAAATGCGCGTGAGGTGAGCTTGCCGGCTACCGATATCGACGAAACTTCACCGCTAAAGATCCAGTTGCTGGAGCGAGTGTGTACGGCAGATTTAATGCAACGGTTGGCAAATCTACTTGGCCAATATCGGGGGCCGGCTCCCGTGCATTTGCACATCATTCAGCAGGGAAAGATCTCTGTAGTTGAAATCGCAAAAGAGTATAGTGTCGAAAAATCTGGTGGATTAATCTCAGATTTGAAAGTTCTGCTCGGGCGTGATTGCATTGTGGGGCACTAAAATGAGGCGCTCCACAATATTAAATTAGATACAGTCGAAAATAAATGAATTTTGACGGAAAACTATCTCAAGAAGATTTAGTTAGCTAAACTCCCAGAAGCACTTTCCGAAAGCAGCTTAAAATCACGGAATAATGCGGGATTACTCCGATACCACGCGAAGTGTTATCGGCTTGTTCAGCCCATCGTCGATAGTTACTTCATCACCATCTTGCAGCTGATGTGCTGGATGGATTTGAGTCTGACCATTTACAAGCACGCATTGGGCGTGAATCAATTCTTTTGCCTGGGCGCCATTTTCAGCAAGATTTGAAAGTTTTAAGAATTGGCTGAGGCGAATTGGGAGTCGAAGCTGATATTGATGCATGAGCTGCCTTTCTAAGTTTTAGCTACAAAATTCGATACAAATTTTCTGCGATTGATCGATTTGGATTTAGATCCAAAGTGCAGGAATTTAGAAGCTTAAAGCGTGTGATCCTGGCGGGATTCGTGATCAGTACAATCTGCGCACTGACCAAAAAGTTCAAGTGAATGAGACACTCGCGTAAATCCATGCTGTGCAGCTATTTGCTTGGCCCATCCTTCGAAATCGTTGCCAACTAAATCAACTGTTTTACCGCAACAACGACACACGAGATGATGATGGTGGGCATCTTCGGCGCAGTAGCGGAAGAGTTGTGTATCGGTGCCGTCAGGACGCAGCACGTCCACAATATGGCTCTCTGCCATTGCCTGTAAATTCCGGTACACCGTGGCAAGCCCGACTTCGATCCCGGTTTGCCGCAGCTGCTCGAATACATCTTGAGCAGAAAGGAAACCATTGTGATTACGCATTAATTCAATAATGGAAGCGCGCTGTTTCGTCATTCGTTGCATTCAAACCATCTCGTTTCTAAAAAAACTAAGATCACTATTATAAACTATGAAAACCTTGCGTTGATGCATCTGGGCATTTCGATAGTGCTTAGTTTACCGTGTAAATCAGCTTGATACGTGATGGTGTTGAAAATGCTGCAGAATATGCCGAATAATTGGGGTGCAAATCGCAAAGCTCAAGTACACGGTAAGCGCAAGGATGACAATTGTTGCTCCAGGAGCCCACGGTTTCACATATGTGATACTTAATCCTGTTACGCTTACAACAGCGCCAATTATCATTCCGGCAAGCATTGTACTTCGAAAAGATTTTGTGAATGTCTGGGCGGTGGCAATCGGAATAATCATCAGCGCTGATACGAGCAGCACCCCAACTACCCGCATTGCAATGGAAACAGTTAATGCAGCTGTTACTGAAATCAGAATTGAGAGTAGGCGTACTGGTAGTCCAGCTGCACGGGCGTATTGCGGATCATGGCAAAGAGTGAAGAGCGCCGTCTTTAATCCGAAACCAATAAGCAAGATGAAGATTGCGAGGAATGCAGATAGGCAAGTATCTTCGCTTGAAACCGTTGAAATTGAACCGAAAAGATAGCCATTTAGATTTGTCGTAGATCCGCCGGCAATTCCAATCAAAAGTACACCGCCGGCAATTCCGCCATAAAAAATCAAGGCTAAAGCGACTTCCCCTGATGCTTTTCCGCGTTCTCGCATCCATTCAATCAATAGTGCGCCGAGAATAGATGCGAAAACTGCTCCAGGAACAGCCCAGGATTCTTTATCGGCTACGCCAGCAGCATTCCCCGACAGCCAGCCGAGTGCTACACCAGTTAAGGCGATGTGCCCAATACCGTCACCAAGTAGTGTTAATCCACGTTGTACGAGGTAAGCACCAACAACCGGCGCAGAAATGCCCACCAACAGTGAAACAATCAATGCGCGCTGCATTAGCGCTGAAGAAAACATTTCGACAAGCATTACGCCTCATCCTTTGTGAGCTTGAGATCCTGTTGATTCATATTCTGATTATCCCCCCCCCGGAAAAATCACTACAGAGAGCCATGACGGGGTTTTCAAGTAGGATTGGAAGGAGCAGCTACAGATTTGCAACCAGGGTGCATAATTTTTTCGATGCGTCCCTGATCTAAGAAAATAGTGGTGTCGATAAATGGTGCTAACTCGTAAGTATCGTGGAGTACGGTAATCACCGTAGTGTGATCTTCATGCATCTTTGCCAAGAGCCCCACGATTTCATTTCGTGAGGAAGAATCTATGCCAGAGAATGGCTCGTCAAGAATCAGCAGCTGAGGCTGCTTTACCATTGCGCGTGCGATCAAAACGCGTTGCTGCTGACCTCCGGAAAAAGTCTGTAAAGATTCATTAGCACGACGCTCAAGCCCCACTTTTTCGAGTGCAAGCATTGCACGGGCTTTCCAATTGCGCGGTTTCCAAAGATGGTTACCAGAAAGCAAACCTGAAGCGACGGTTTCGAGCGCAGTAGCGGGCATGATGGAGGTTGCAGTAACGTGCTGTGGCGCATAGCCGATTTTCTGCCAGTCTTGTGAGTTTAACTTTGCTGCATTTTTCCCGAATAGTTCGAGTCTTCCTGCGCTTACTGGAAGAATATTCAAGATTGTGCGAAGGAGAGTGGTTTTTCCTGATCCGTTTGAACCTCGAATAGCTAAAAATTCTCCGCTTTGTACCGAAAAGTTTAGGCGATGGAGAATTTCAGTGGAATCAATTGCAACACAGACATCGTGTGCCTGTAAAAGTGGTTGGCTTGGTGTATCTGAAAGCATAGTTTAACTATATTTCTGCTTTTGTTTGTATCTGGATTTACGCTGTATGGATCTGAGTAAACCGGAAGAATTTTCGAATCGAATCAGAATCGCGTGATAACCGAATTGGTGTGCTGCACTTTCAAAGTAAAAGCACAGCACACCGATTTTTGCAATAAATACCAGCCTTTGCTGAGTTTTAGTGCGTTTTCAATTTCGGATGCTTCTTTAAGTGACGGATTTCAGGTTTCGCTTTTGCTTTGAAATTACTTGCAGCCTAGAGAATTTTGGAGCAGTTTGAAGTTTTCCCTCATCACTGCTATATAGTCCTTTTGGGAATCGCGTTGAGTAGCTGCCGGGTCAAGAATTTCAACTTTTGTACCAGTTTCGTTCGCGACGGCACTCGCGACCGTTTTTTCAGTATCTGAAGTAGCGAAAATGGTGTCAATATTGTACTGTTTTGCAGCTTCCTTGATTTGGTTGATGCGAGCTGGCGATGGCTCGATGTCCGGGTCGAAACCGGCGATGCCGATCTGCTTCAAATTATTCTGTGCTGCAAGATAGCCGTATGCGAGATGCGTAACGATGAAAGCATTTGTGCGGCATTGTTTCGTGGAAAGAGTATTCTTGAACTCGTTTGCGATTGTGTTTAGTTTATCGGCTACAGCCGTTGCATTTTCTTCGTATGTAGATTTGTTTGCATTATCGATTTTTCCGAGAGTATTTGCAATTACCGGAGCTGCAAGAGCCAGGCGGCTTGGATCTGTCCAGAAGTGCGGGTCATAAATTCCGTGGTTATGTTCATGTTCGTGTTCGTGTTCGTGATCATGTCCGTGTTCATGCTCGTGTTCATGTTCATGTTCGTGATCGTGTGCATGTTCGTTTTCATGTTCATGTTTTTCGGCATGATTTTGATTAGCATGAAGGTGCTCATCGTGAGTTTCACTTTCGTGCTGGTTGTCTAAATCCGCATCTACAGACGGTAATGATTCGGAGAAGGCAGCAATATCAGTCTGCTTGATCAGATTCACACTCTCCCCAATATTCACTGCGTTCTTCACAGCAGCATTTTCTACTGCTTTATCGACTGCGGCAGAAAGAGTTGCAAGATAAAACACCGCATCTGATTTCTCCATGTCTACAATCTGGGCGGGGGAAATTTCCGCATCGTGTGCAGAACCGGTTGGAGGGGTAAGGTCAATGACGGATACATTTTCACCACCTATCTCTTTTACGAGATAAGTAAGCGGATAGAAAGAGGTGGTAACTTTGAGTTTCGTGGCGCTAGTGTCGGACGGTGTGCTGTTGTCTGTTGTGCTGCAAGCACCCAGAGCATAAACGGCTGCAGCTGCTACAGCAATGAGACGGTATAAATTATTCTTCATGAGAATCATTCTCGATATAATTTGATGTGTTTCAAGATGTGCTCAGTTTTTTTGGCTTTTTGTGATGTATCTCTACTGATAATGCCTTTTAGTCCCTATTTGGAACTTCGGAAAAGACGGAGCCCTTTCGTAGAATGAGAGGTGAAATAAACTGCTACCGCCAGTAGCAGAAAATATGCCGTTCAGTGCGATGTAATGTGCAAGCAGTCGAGCGGCACAAACTGAGGAGAAGAGAATATGGGCAAGCCCGCCCCGTCCCGTCTGGATAATGTTATTTCACTTGCAAAACGCCGCGGTTTTGTATTTCCGTGTGGCGAAATTTACGGCGGTACTCGTTCGGCCTGGGATTATGGTCCGCTCGGAGTAGAGCTGAAAGAAAATATTAAGCGCCAGTGGTGGCGGACAAATGTAACAGCACGCGCAGATATGGTTGGCTTAGATTCCTCGGTGATCCTCCCGCGTGATGTTTGGGTAGCATCTGGTCACGTAGCTACCTTCTCTGATCCGCTCACCGAATGCCAGGCGTGCCATAAGCGTTTGCGCGAAGATCAATTAGTGGAAGAATATGCTGAGAAAAAGGGCATTGCTGAAGATGCAGTAGATTTGGCTGAAGTGCCATGCCCAAACTGTGGTAATCGTGGGCAATGGACTGAATCAAAGCCATTTTCCGGCTTGCTCAAGACCTTCCTCGGGCCAGTTGATGATGAAGCTGGTTTGCACTACCTGCGTCCAGAAACAGCACAGGGGATTTTTGTAAACTTCTTGAATGTGCTTACAACATCGCGGAAAAAGCCACCATTTGGCATCGGGCAGGTCGGAAAGTCTTTCCGCAATGAAATCACTCCCGGTAACTTTATCTTCCGCACCCGTGAATTTGAACAGATGGAAATCGAATTTTTCGTGAAGCCAGGTGAAGACGAGCAATGGCACCAAGATTGGATCGATGCCCGTCTGGCATGGTATGAAGACCTTGGCATTAGCCGGGATAATCTGCGGCTTTATGAGCATCCACAAGAAAAACTTTCCCACTATTCAAAACGTACCGTCGATATCGAATATCGTTTCGGATTCCAAAATTCAGAATTTGGCGAACTTGAAGGGATTGCCAATCGTACTGATTTTGATCTTTCCTCGCATAGTGAAGTATCCGGGAAGAAGCTTGAATATTTCGATCAGGCTTCCGGAGAACGCTATATTCCATACGTGATTGAGCCTTCAGCTGGTTTAACCCGTTCAATGATGGCATTCCTCGTTGAAGCATATTGTGAAGATGAAGCTCCAAATACGAAAGGTGGAGTAGATAAGCGGGTAGTGCTCAAGCTTGATCCGCGGTTAGCGCCAGTAAAAGCAGCCGTGCTTCCGCTTTCGCGTTCTGAACAGCTTTCGCCGATGGCGCGTGAATTGGCTGCAAAACTACGCAAACACTGGAATATTGATTTTGATGATGCGGGGGCTGTTGGCCGGCGCTATCGGCGGCAAGACGAGATTGGCACGCCGTACTGTATTACAGTGGATTTTGATTCGCTTCAAGATCAGGCTGTAACGATTCGTGACCGCGATACGATGGAACAAATTCGGATCCCAGTGGCAGAAGTTGAAGCGTATCTCGCAGGTAAACTCATTGGCTGCTGAATCCAAGCGGCGATAAAATATTCCTAAGATTGACGGTCATCCAAGTATTTCATAGTTACACAGAACATAGTTGGGTGGCCGTCATTGCGTATTTGTTTGCGCGATCACCGATCGCGTGTGAAAAATTCTGTATTTCTGCATAACTATGCATAGTGAAATGCGGGGTGAAGATCAAATCTGGAGACTTATGGTTCAAATTGGGGAAATCAACCTGCTTACACCGATGGTGCTTGCGCCAATGGCGGGCGTGACGAATCCGCCATTTCGGCAGCTTTGTCGCGAATTTGCAGAAATGGGTGGGAAAGCTGCTGGGGTAGAGCTTGCATCCGTGCGCACGCAAGGATTGGTGGCGCCAGCTGGTCTTTATACATGCGAAATGATTACCACGCGCGCATTGGTGGAGCGGATTCCTGAAACCATGAATATGGTGAAACCAGATATGGAAGATCCTGTACGTTCAGTACAGCTCTATGGAGTGCAGCCGAAAGTGGTGGCTGCTGCTGTAAAAATCCTGGTTCGTGAAGATCTTGCTGACCATATTGATCTTAATTTTGGTTGCCCGGTACCAAAAGTAACACGCAAAGGCGGTGGTTCTGCACTGCCGTGGAAGCATGATCTCTTTCGTGAAGTGGTGGCGCAAGCCGTACGCGCTGCTACTGAAACGAGCGCACTTGTCGGACGGAGCAAGCCAGTACCCGTCACTGCAAAAATTCGGATTGGAATTGATGAAGAACATGAAACATACCGGGATATTGCAAAAATTGCGCGTGAGGAGGGGATTGCAGCGCTCACCTTACATGCGCGTACTACCGCGCAGAATTATTCTGGGCTTGCACGGTGGGATGCGATTTCGATTTTGCAAAACGAGGCCGAAATTCCCGTATTTGGCAACGGCGATATTTTTGAAGTGAGCGATGCCAAGGCGATGTTGGAACAAACTGGTGCTGCTGGTGTAGTAATCGGGCGTGGATGCCAGGGGCGCCCGTGGATATTTTACGATTTAGCAGCAGCATTCCACGGTTCGCAAAGCTGCTATCAACCCACACTGGCGCAGGTTGCACAAGTTATTTTGCGGCATGCAGAATTATCGATTGATCATTTTAACGGTGATGAGAATCGTGCGCTGCGGGAGATGCGTAAGCACATGGCTTGGTATTTACGTGGATTTTCAGTTGGTGGAGAGCAACGCCATGCACTCGGCTTGGTTTCTACGCTGACGGAACTCCAGGAGCGGTTGAATGTACTTGATTTGCAGCAAGAATATCCGGATGCGGCGCATGGCCCGCGTGGTCGGGCAGGTACTGCGAAACGACCGCATTTACCTGATAAATGGTTGGAAAGCCATACATTATCTGCTGCACAAAGAGCTAAAATTCAAGAAGCTGAGATTGGGATCAGTGGCGGATAAAATTGTGAACGGCAAGGTTTACTAATCGAAGTCATTTGTGTGATGGCAAATATCAGTGAAAAATCGCGATGAGTGTGAGGCGAGATGAGTTATCAAGACGGATACACGAGTGAAGATCGGCAGCGTTTTGTCGATGAAGGAGAAAAAAATGCCTCTCGCACAGATTTTGAGCGTGATCGCGCGCGCGTCTTACATTCAGCGGCATTGCGCCGCCTGGGTGCAAAGACACAAGTGCTCGGTCCGGAGCAAGACGATTTTATCCGTACTCGTCTTACACACTCCTTGGAAGTGGCGCAAGTAGGGCGCTCTTTGGCGAAGAATCTTGGGGCTGATCCAGATATTGTGGAAACGGCTTGTTTAGCACACGATATTGGGCATCCTCCTTTTGGGCATAATGGTGAATATGCTCTTGATGAGCTGGCGCAAGCTTGCGGCGGATTTGAAGGGAATGCGCAGACACTGCGGGTACTTTCAAAGCTTGAGCAAAAACGTTTTGCGCCTAATGGTGAACCGGTCGGACTAAATCTTACCCGCGCAACACTTGATGCGGTATTGAAATATCCGTGGCGGCGCGGTGCTGGACCGACGGAAAAGAATGTTAAGAAATTTGGTGCGTATGAGGATGATGCACATCTTTTTCACTGGGCGCATTTAGAGCGCGGCACAACGCGCTGTATTGAAGCACAGATCATGGATTTTTCTGATGACATCGCATATTCGGTGCATGATGTCGAAGATACGATCGTGCATCATGCGTTAAATTCGTTAAAATTTGCAGATATTTTCACGGCGGTAAATTCGACGCATTTGCGTGATGCAATTATCTCAGCCACAATGCACTGGTATCCGGGCAATGATGCGAATGCCTTGGAAGATGCTTTTGAGCGGATCACACAAATGGAAGCTTGGCCCAATAGTTTCACTGGGTCTAGCCGCGATTTGGCGCAGTTGAAAGATTTTACTTCTGATCTGATTGGGCGCTTTATTTTTGATATTACTGAAGCGACAACAGCAGAATATGGTGACGGAAATTTAACGCGCTATCATGCAAGTATTGTGATGCCGTCAGCAACGAAATATGAAATTTTGCTCTTGAAAGGTTTAGCGGTTTATTTCGTGATGGAACCGCGTGAAAGTGAGCCGGTGTATTATGATCAGCGGACGATCCTATTTGATCTATATGATGTGATCATGGAATCTCCCACAACACGTTTGGAACCAGTATTTTCCGATTTTTGGCGTCGTGCAGAAGATGAAGCCCAAAAGCAACGTGTAGTGATCGACCAAATCGCTTCACTCACGGATCAGTCTGCCCGGGCATGGCATGCACGATATTGTGGGATGCTCCGCAATTAAAACAAATTACACTATGATCCAAAATAGGGCGAGGCAGTGATATCGCAGTGAAGGGCAGATAATGGCAGGCAAAATTAAACAATCCGTGATTGACGAAGTGCGTGAGCGTGCTCGGATAGATGAGATTGTGGGCGAATACGTGGCGCTAAAGCCTGCCGGGACTGGCGCCTTAAAAGGTTTGTGCCCGATCCACGGTGAAAAAACCCCTTCTTTTAGTGTGAGTGTACATAATGGTTTATGGCATTGCTTTGGCTGCGGGGCTGGCGGTGACGTTTTTAAATTCGTTGAAGAGATTGAATCAATCGGTTTTGCGCAAGCTGTTGAATTTTTGGCTCGCAAAATTGGTGTAGCACTCGAATACGAAGAAGGAAGTGAACGCAGCGAACAAAGTAATGAGGTTGATCGTGCGCGTTTAATAGACGCACATCGGATTGCTGTAGATTTTTATCGGGCGCAGTTAGCTGCAGGTGAAGGTGAAAGTGCCCGTAGTTTTTTGCATCAACGTGGTTTTGATGCGCAAGCCATCGCACATTTTGAGCTCGGTTATGCGCCAAATTCCTGGGATGGGCTGTTGCGAGAGTTGCGCAAAAAAGGTTTTACAGAAAAGGAGATCACCGTATCCGGACTCGTATCTACCGGTAATCGCGGACCTTATGATCGGTTTCGAGGACGAGTGATGTGGCCAATTTTCTCAATTACGGGCGAACCGATTGGCTTTGGGGCGCGAAAATTAAATGATGCAGAAGAAGGGCCGAAGTATCTAAATACGCCAGAGACTCCGATCTATAAAAAATCTCAGGTACTTTATGGTTTACATTTGGCGAAGAAGGAGATCTCTACACAACGTCAGATAGTGATTGTTGAAGGCTATACGGATGTGATGGCAGCGCATTTGAGTGGGATCACAAATACAGTGGCTACATGCGGCACGGCTTTTGGGGATGAACATACGAAAATCGTGCGCCGGCTGATTGGCGATGTGCAAGGTACTGCAGCCGGTGTGGTGCTGCAAAATGGTCGCGGGTTTGGCGGTGAAGTGATTTTCACTTTCGACGGCGATAGTGCTGGGCAAAAAGCTGCAATGCGCGCTTTTAAGCAGGATGCAAGTTTTGGCGCACAAACATTTGTTGCAGTAGCACCAAATAATCTTGATCCAGCAGATATTTGGCAGCAATATGGTGCTGCACAGCTGCGTGAGATGATTGCGGGTAGACGTCCGCTTTTTGAGTTTGTGTTACGTAATCTGGTGGCACAATTTCCACTTGATAGCATGGAAGGGCGGGTAGCTGCTTTGCGTGGTGGTGCTCCCGTCATTGCAAATATTAAAGATCATGTATTGCGGGCACAATATGCGCTGCGCTTGGCTGGTTGGCTCGGCTTGGAAGTTGAAACGGTCCAAAGTGAAGTTCAGACTTTAATCCAAGATGGTTTGCGGCAGATGCCGCAAATTACAGCGCAGCTGAGTGAGGGCATAAAAAATGAGGGGTTGACTCCTGCAAATCCGGTATTGCGTGAACTAGGTGAGATTACTGATCCAGTGGAACGGATCGAACATTCAGTTTTGCAAATCATGCTGCAGTTTCCGGGAATGGCGAATTTGGCAAATGCTGGTGAACTGACGGGGCAGGTGTTTACCACGCCGATTTATCGTTCAGTACATGATGCAATCATGATCGTGGGTGGTATTCCTGCTTTCAATCAGCACTATGCTGGGCTGATTGAGCAAGGAGTAAATGAGGCACAGGCGCAGGAGCGTGCGCAAAAATGGTTTCTTGCGCAAATCCTGATGCAGGCGTTTGAGCCAGTGCGTTCTGCTGTAGTGCAATTGAGTGTGGAGCCGATCCGTGAGAACCGTCCAGATTATTTATGGGCGTATGTGCGGGGAGTGATGATGGCTTTGATCCGGCAAGGCTTGGTACGTCAGATTGTGGAAGTGCGCACAGATCTGAATCGACTGCCTGAAACTGATCCGCGCCGTGATGAACTTTTTGCGATTTTAATGCAGCTTGAAGAGCGCAGACGGATGTTTTCTGAAGCCGATTCCTGAAAATGTGATTTTTCAGATTCGGTGTTTGTTTCACCTTTAGGCTATCCTTGAAGAGGTATTTTTTACTACCGCGCCCCCATAGCTCAGATGGTTAGAGCAGGGAACTCATAATTCCTTGGTCCCGGGTTCAAGTCCTGGTGGGGGCACTTCGTAAATATCCTTGTCGAATCAACAGATTGTGCGGCAAGGATATTTCTTTTTTCAATGAGAGCTAGGGTTATTTTTTGCTGATCTAGCTGCTTGTATATTTTACGAATTGAGCCGTTTTGGCTGGTGCAAGTTTTATTTTGCTGTGATTCTTCCGTTGTTTATGTCAGATATCGTGTGAAGTTTGGCATGTTTTTCGGGTATTGATCTTTATTGACGGGGTTTTATACGATAGCTGACAACTTCGTTTTCAACATTTTTGGTTTGTATCTACTTTCAGGAGTGCAGGTCAATTACTTGCAGGTAGTTAAGTGTTCTCTTCGGGGAGGGGAGGGAAGAAGAAAAGAGAGATTGACTTTTAAGCGTCTTGTATACCTTTAGGGTGTGTTGGAGTCAAATTTACGGAGGGTTGTTTTCATGTTCGGTAAGAGTAATGAAGATACTTATAGGGCACGGCATAAGGTTGAGGTTTCCCCGAAGTGTACAAAGCTTGGGGTGAAATCGGCGATGTTTGGAAGCTTGTTTGCTCTTGGAATCCCGGCGGGTTCGGCTAAGGCGGTCGAAAATCCTGCAAACGTTTTGACAGCAGAGTCGGTTAATGCGGTGGCAGCATCCTTGGAAAATGGTTTTACTGTAAGCCCTGCTAATCAACCGAGGAAACGAGGAAGACGAGCTGCAGCTCCTGCAAAGCTGCCAGATCCAGATGGAGGTTTCCCGCCGTCACGGAAAGAGCAAATCAAAAATGAAAATACCAGGTTCGTAGATGTTGATTTATATGAACTTGAATGGGATGAAAATATCACTTTGAATGGTGTGCCTGTTGGGAAAGTTTCTGGACGGGAAACTGATCCGGGTTTCATGAAGCTCTCCGATGGAAAATATGTGTACTACTACGATTTCAACACAGCTTCTACCCTAGATATGGGAGAGATCCTGAAGCGGATTAAGGCAGTTCCGAAAGATAAAGAAAAGAGTAAGAAACTCCCAACTTATTACGGACGTGACTATTTCAGGGCAAAGATAGTTGTGAAAGATTTTCCCTATAAGGGGGAGGGGCTTTTGTGGTCAGGAGCTGAAGAGATTCAGAATCATAACGGAGAGCCCATTGATGTTGTCTATTATTCAAAGAGCGGATACACGAATTATAAAGAAAATTTAGTTGGAACTAACTACGAGCGTTTTAACTCGATCGAAAAGAAGATCGTCGGCGATAAAGTATTCAACGAAGTCAGTGGAGCTAAGTATGAAGGTGAGATCGTAATTAGGCATCACACCATGATCTACCAATTCAAAGATATTGCGAAAAATTACAGTATCACGATTCAAGGTGTTGATCTTCGCGCTCCTGTAGTGGATTTAGCGAATACGGGGAAGACTCTTGGCCTGAGTAGTGGTGTACATATTGCGACGGCTGATTCGCTTGATACACAATTCAATAACTCGAAAATTGATGTATCTGATAATGTCACGCCAAAAAATAAGCTCCAAAGTCAGGCAAAGTTTAGCTTTGTTGATCCGCAAAATCCGCATAAAGAACTTACGTTACAAGAAGTGCAGGATGCTGCTAAGAAGGGTGGTTTCCCGAAGCATTATGATGTGAAAGTAGCTGTTACTGATGATGCTGGCTTTACTGCTAAGGCGAACGATAATAGCGCGGTTAAGCTTGCTGGCACATTGATTGTGGCGCCAGCTATTAAGCTGCCAAAAGAAACTGAGAAAGTGGTTGTATTAGATTCGGCTAGCTTAACTCCAGGAGATAAAGCTCGGATTATTGATGCAGTGAAAAAGGCTAATCCGCAAAATACTTTGCTAACTTTTCCAAGCACAAAAATAACTGTAGATCCGAATAATATTACGATTACTTATCCGGATGGGGGAAATTCTGTAAAAGTTCCCGTCAAGAAATTTATTGGGGAAATAAGGCAAACAGAAACTTCATCTGGGGACGCTAAATTCATGGATGCTGTTGGGGTGGAGACTGGTGGTCGGGCTGAGTTGGTGTTGAGTGGTGCGACTGATGTGGATGCTGTTGGGGTGGAGACTGGTGGTCGGGCTGAGTTGGTGTTGAGTGGTGCGACTGATGTGGATGCTGTTGGGGTGGAGACTGGTGGTCGGGCTGAGTTGGTGTTGAGTGGTGCGACTGATGTGGATGCTGTTGGGGTGGAGACTGGTGGTCGGGCTGAGTTGGTGTTGAGTGGTGCGACTGATGTGGATGCTGTTGGGGTGGAGACTGGTGGTCGGGCTGAGTTGGTGTTGAGTGGTGCGACTGATGTGGATGCTGTTGGGGTGGAGACTGGTGGTCGGGCTGAGTTGGTGTTGAGTGGTGCGACTGATGTGGATGCTGTTGGGGTGGAGACTGGTGGTCGGGCTGAGTTGGTGTTGAGTGGTGCGACTGATGTGGATGCTGTTGGGGTGGAGACTGGTGGTCGGGCTGAGTTGGTGTTGAGTGGTGCGACTGATGTGGATGCTGTTGGGGTGGAGACTGGTGGTCGGGCTGAGTTGGTGTTGAGTGGTGCGACTGATGTGGATGCTGTTGGGGTGGAGACTGGTGGTCGGGCTGAGTTGGTGTTGAGTGGTGCGACTGATGTGGATGCTGTTGGGGTGGAGACTGGTGGTCGGGCTGAGTTGGTCGATAAGCCGGATGCGTTAGTGCTTGCAGATGAGTCTGGTAGTTCTGTAGTTGCTGAGAAGCTGCCGCAAACTGGTGCGGATCAACGGGATGGTTTGTTTGGTGCAGCAGCTCTCGGTCTAGCCGGACTATTTTCGGTTTTCGGAGCACGGAAGCGTCGAGAGGAGCAGTAAACTTTCGTAAAGAGAACTCAGGTGTTTAATCACTGGATGAGCTCTGATATATCTTAAAAAGAGATGGAGTATTTTATTATGCTCCATCTCTTTTTAACTATTGCTATTGATAATAGCTACGAATTTACTAAACCCCTTATAGTTGAACTTGCTAGTAAACCGATCCGTCTCACAAGCAAATAAAGAATAGTATTTTGAGATTCTTAACTGATACATAAAGCGGTAATAGTGCGTAGTTAGACTTACTATGAGATTTAGATAATTTTTATCAGCAATTTTTAATTAGTTGCTTATTTTGTAGCAGAACTATTTGTTAGAGTAAACGCTATGAGTGAATCAGAAGTGGATCCGCAAGGTATTGAACTTACGAAACAAGCGGACGGAATAGTTGACGATCAGCAGGCGCAACCTGGTTTGTCTGCTGCAGATCTGGAGCGTCTGCGGCGGGCGCAAAAGCGAAATATGATTATCGCCATCATATTCGGGTTGCTTTTGGCTACGCTTGGATATTTTGCAGGCGCAAATATGCGGGCGCAGCATCATGATCGAAGCATGTCTGAAATGCGTGATGAAGTCTGCGTTGTGCAAACAATTAATTCTCAACGGATTTGATCCGCTAAATGCTGCTCTCCTTAGTCTATGATAGCTTTGCGGAGCCATCTCGTTCTGCGTAAAGCTTTATTGTGGAATTGCTCGTTGGAGAAAGGCAAATGCGATGCGAAGAAAATGGAATTTGCGTGCAAAGTTGAATCTATTGCGAGGCTCTTCGTCGGTACATTCTTTAGCTGCAAGCAATTATCTAAGCCATGACGGTAAAGTGCTCGGTACTTTGGATGCTACCGCTGATGCTTTCGAAATTTTCCGGCAAGAAAATGGCGTGTCCGTCAGTGAAAAAATCGAATGGGCTGATATTGCGAAATTGCGGTGGGTCAGTGAGCGCTGCGAATTGAGAATCACTTTTGTTGATCCGCAGTTTTCGGAACTGATTTTCCAGCTTCCTGAGAATCATAGTGAGAAATTTTTACATATTGTGCGTGAACGCGTTGAGCATTCATTAGTATGTCAGCTTTCACAAATATTGCCTTCTGGTAAAAAAGTGACGGGGCAGGTGCGGAGAAATGCGGACGGTACACTTTTTACGCAAATAGATGTTCCACATGAAATATCGCAAGAAGATGCAAATTCTGTCTTGTCTTTTGAAAATGAGCTCCGGCAAGAGGTCGGTTTGGAGATTGTTACGCTGGAAAATACTTTCCCGGAGACACCTGAGAAATCGGCTCTGTACTGTGGCGATACACACAAAGGAGAAAAATAAGCTCTCTGAAATTTGACGATGCAAAATTTTTTGCTAAAGTAATTAAGTCAATCCCGCGTAGCTCAGTGGCAGAGCATCCGACTGTTAATCGGACGGTCGTTGGTTCGAATCCAACCGCGGGAGCTGCAATACAGAAGCCAAGCCTTGAGCTTGGCTTTTTCGTTTTTTGTAAATATCTCCATTGTATGAGGTAAATGGAAAATCTGTTCGCTACATCTCATAAGTCACAGAAATATTTGTTGTGGTTACTGAAATAGCACTAAATCTGCTTTAACTTATGGAAGTAATGGTGAAATGGTAGCTCTTCATTCTAAGGCACGTTGTTTACATAATTCTTCACCCAAGCAGGTTAAAATTAAGCATGGCTTATTTTACGGATAATTCAAAAGTATCAGACAAAGAAATTCTCACTTGGACAACGTTTGGCGATGCTTCTCGCGAACTTGCACAAAATATTGTTGATTCTGATTTCACTCCAGATATTGTTGTTGCGATTGCTCGCGGCGGCTTAGTGCTTGCTGGAGCTCTAACCTATGCTTTGGGTGTAAAACTGTCCGATGCGGTAAATATTGAATTCTACACTGATGTGCATCAAACTTTGCCTGATCCAGTTCTCCTTGCACCGATGCTTGATATTGATTCGATCAAAGGAAAGAATGTGCTGCTTGTAGATGACGTAGCAGATTCTGGACGCACCTTAAAATTAACGGTCGAATTGCTGGCACAATACGATACGAATGTACGCTCGGCTGTGCTATATACAAAGCCTCGAACAATTATTCTTCCAGACTATTCCTGGAAAGATACAGATAAGTGGATTTCCTTCCCTTGGTCTGATCAGCCTCCAGTAACAAAAAGCGTTTTATAATTTCCTGCCCATATCTCAGCATTCCCGTAAATGATAGTTTGGGGATTGCTGAGATGTCGTCAATCTATGCGATAATAATTTCATGGCTTATCGTGAAATAAGAATTATTGGGGATCCGATTCTGCGTACCGTCTGCAAACCAATCATGGAAATTACTCCGGGGATTCGGGCATTAGTAGATGATTTAATGGAGACGGTTGACGAACCTGGGCGCGCAGGCTTAGCAGCAAACCAAATTGGGCAGTCATGGCGTGCTTTCTCTTACAATATTGACGGTAAAAAAGGATACATTCTTAACCCAGAAATCGTTGATATTTCTACTGAAGAATATCAAGACGGAGATGAAGGTTGCCTTTCCGTGCCTGAACTATGGTATCCATGCGAACGTGCCTGGTATGCAAAATGTGAAGGGACAGATTTAGACGGTAATAAAGTCGTGCTGGAAGGTGAAGAAATCTGGGCTCGCCTGATCCAACACGAAACAGATCATTTAGATGGTCATATTTATATTGACCGGTTAAAGCGTGCCGATCGGAAAAAGGCACTGCGAGAAATTCGTGAACGCGGATTTTGATCGGACGGGCTAAATAAAATATTCATCCGGATATCGAGATCTAGATCTTCGCCCAAGTTGCGTCACAAAGATGCATCTTGCCCAAATTCACGCTATCTTGTAATTAGCTACTCTTCCTTCAGCTTGAGTGTCAAGGGGAATTTCACTCAAATAGGAGGTAGCAGTGAATACACAATATACAGCACGTGGAATTCTTTTCATCCACTCGGTTACCCCGGCTGTTCAACCACATGTTGAATGGGCGGTATCAAGTGTGCTTGGATACTCCGTCCATATTGATTGGACAAAACAACCAGCGCTTCCACAAATGAATCGTGGCGAAATGGCATGGACGGGTGAAGTGGGTACTGGCGCAATGCTCGCCTCCGCACTCGGCGGTTGGGAGCATCTGCGTTTTGAAGTAACTGAAGAAGCCACACCAATATCAGACGGTGGTCGCTGGTCATGCACTCCCGGGCTAGGCATATTTTACGCGCAGACGGATTCGGTTGGGAACGTTGTGGTGCCCGAAAACAGAATCCGAGCCGCATTAGAACAATCCGGTTCAGATGCAGCCGAATTGCGGCGTCTTTTAGACGTGGCACTCGGGCAAGCATGGGACGACGAATTAGAAGTATTCCGCTATGCGGGAGCCGGAGCTCCAATACGCTGGTTACATCGCGTAGGCTGATTAAGGTAAGTAGAGATATCCACTCTTGAGATAAGCGATTCGATTTGCCAAGACGAATGATAATTCGGCACCGCAGAATCACAGTATTTCGCCCATCATCTCAGACCGCCAGATTAGGCAGAGATTCCTCCGACTCTGTAAACAGCGGCTGCGCACCATAAAACACAGATTTAGCGTGATAATAATCTGCGGGAAGATAAATCAAAGCGCTCAATCAGCACAAACAAATCGGCAATGAAGAAGCAAATCAGCAATATTTCAGAAGTGCTACTGAGGCAGCAAAAGGCTATTTGATTCCTAGTAAAGCAGCAAGATCAGCGGCAGTAGCGAGCTGACTTGCATTATCGGCGGGTAAATCTGCATTAGTAGCAGATAGTTCGGCACTGCCCAAAGCTGCATCAGCCTTCTGCGATGCAGCAAGGGAAGCATGATCTTCTGCAGCCGCCAGTTTTTGAGTAACTTGCGAATCAGCAATCAGATTCATGAAATCTTCTACATCCACTGCCGCGTGAATAGCCGCATCTTTGATTTCAGTTTTCGTCAGACGTTCTAATTCCACTGCCAATGCCCATTTTGAGACTAAATCGAGCCGCAAATCTGAATCCAACCTAGCTGCAGGATAAATTTCAGTTTCAGGGATCTCTGGTGAAATCTCAGCTAATGCGACGCGAATTTGCGCCAATGCTACTTGTGCCGTAGGGGAGAGTTGCGAAATATCCATAACGATAGCCTACCTGAATCACAATAATCTCTCAGATTATTTCCGAACAGACGAAAAGTAATAACGGAATATTACAAACGCTCAAATCTTGATTACTTCCTGATAGCAAAGCAGCAAAAAGATCTGCGCATGAGTTATCATCGGCACAGCATCCCTGCTGGAAGCTAGGCGACGAGCAAAAGATAACGATAGAATTAACACTAGGAGGAAAAATGGCACGTTACATTGAACTGCACCCAGAAAACCCGCAGGCGCGCAATGTGGAAAAGATCGTTGAGCGGATTCGTGAAGGGCAAATTGGCGCAATCCCAACTGATTCTGGATATGCTATCGTCTGCTCATTGGGGAATAAAGATGGAATCGAACGGATCCGGCAGATTCGGCAAGTTGGAGAACGGCATCATTTTACATTGCTGTGTCACGATTTTGCGCAACTAGGCAAACTCGTGATCATTGACAATGCATTTTTCCGGCTGATCAAAACACTTACACCCGGACCTTACACTTTCATTTTGAAAGGCACAAAAGAAGTGCCAAAAATAATGCTCAACCCAAAGAAATCAACCGTCGGAGTACGGATTCCAAAGCATACGATCACGCAAGCTATTGTGGAAACTTTAGGTGCGCCGCTCCAGTCTTCCACCCTGATTTTGCCTGGCGAATCTGTGCCGATGAGCGCAGGATGGGTAGTCCAAGACGAACTCTCCCATGCCTTAGATTTCATTGTTGAAGGGCCAGTGGTTTCAACTGAGCCAACGAGTGTACTAGATTTTAGTACCGGTGAATTAGTGATTGCACGCGCTGGCGCTGGCGATATTACACAGTTTCAGTGATATTTGAAAAAGAACATAGTGGCTGTGTAGTTTTTTGTACCTGTACAGTTCTCAGCTTGTTCTGATCCGAAAGTAAAATCCGAAAGCAGAAAATGAAAAAACTAAAAGCGATTTTGTTCGATCTTGACGGCACAGTAACTGATTCTGCCGAAATCGTGAGCACTTCAATGCAGGAAATGTACCTCGCACGCACTGGAAAACAGCTTCCGGTAGAGAGCTTTTACAAGTATCTTGGACCGCCGCTACCTTGGAGCTTTGCTGATTTAGGCGCACAGCCAGATGAAATTCCACAATGGATCGCGGAATATCGAGATCGGTATCTCAAGCGAATGCCACAAACTCCGTTATTCCCTGGCATAAAAGAGCTTTTAGCACAGCTTGTAGATGCAGGATATGCGCTTGGAGTAGCAACATCGAAGCAAACGAAATATGCGATCGAAGTCTGTGATTATACCGAAGTATCAACTTATTTCACCGAAATTTATGGTGCAAGTGCTGACGGGCGGTTAAGCAGTAAAGCATTAGTGGTCGAAAGTGCGCTTGCAGGATTTACTGAGCGGAAAATTATTGATCCCGCCCCAGAACTTGATTCCACTGGTTTTCGCACCGATGTGGTCATGGTGGGTGATCGGATTCATGATATCGCAGGCGCGAAAGAACATCAGGTGCGCACAATTCTTGTGGGATGGGGAAAAGCCTCGCAAGATGAGCGTGCACAAGCCTGGGCAATAGCGAATACTCCAGCCGAACTGATTCAGTTAATAAATTCGCTTTGAATTAGCATGTGTGCCGTGTAATTTTGAAAAAGAATTACACGGCACACAGCGTTTCGAAAATTACTGATTCATGATTTTCTGATCACTCTTCAGTTGTGCCAGGAACGCTATCCGCACCCGCAAATTGAGCCTGATAAAGTTTTGCATACGCGCCTTTTGCGGCAAGTAAGGAATCGTGTGTGCCTTGCTCAACTACATCCCCGTCAACCATGACGATAATCAAATCAGCATCGCGGATCGTGGAGAGACGGTGCGCGATGATAAATGATGTACGCCCGATACGCAGCTGATTCATTGCATTTTGGACGAGCATCTCAGTGCGGGTATCTACTGATGATGTGGCTTCGTCAAGGATGAGAATTTCGGGTTGTGAAATATAGGCGCGCGCGATCGTCAGCAGCTGTTTTTCACCGGCTGAAAGAACGGTAGCATCTGCATCGAGAACCGTGTTATAACCCTCTGGTAGCTGGCGAATTAACCGGTCAATCCCGGTAGCTTTTGCGGCCGCAAAAATTTGCTCGTCGCTGGGATCATCAGCACCAAAGGCTAAATTCTCGCGAATCGTGCCTTCAAAAAGCCAGGTATCCTGTAAGACGATCCCCATATGAGAGCGCAAATCGCTCTTCGCCATTGTGCGAGTATTAGTACCATCAAGGAGAATCTCCCCAGCATCAATTTCGTAGAAACGCAGTAATAAATTGATGAGTGTAGTTTTCCCTGCACCGGTTGGGCCAACAATTGCAATTTGCTGCCCAGGTTCGACCATCAAGGAAAGATTTTTGATCACCGGTTTACCTGATTCATAGGAAAAATTCACATTTTTGAAGCTAATGGCTCCTTTTTGCATCGCATTAGAATGTGGATCTGAAACATTATTTTCAACCTGTGCAGCTTTGATGGTGGCAGTGTTACTAGAATTGACTGCCAATAAATCTGCTTCCATTTCATCCGAATCAAGAAATTCAAAAATGCGTTCCGAGGATGCTGCACCAGATTGAATCAAATTCGCGACTTGCGCGATCGTGGAAATTGGCGAATTGAGCTGCTTCGAATAGTGAATAAAAGCCTGGATCGCACCGATCGACATTCGCCCTGAGAGCGCTAAATATCCGCCAAAAACTGCAATAATGACGAAGGAAAGATTTGAAATAAAACCCATGATCGGCATGGCAAGTTGTGAATAGAAATGCCCTTTGAATCCGGCAGCAAACAGTTTCTGATTCGATTTATCGAAGACAGCTGCGAAATCGTCTTCTAACCCGTAAGCGCTTACCACATCATGCCCGGCAAAACTTTCTTCAACAATCGCTGATACTTCTCCCGTCATCTTCCATTGCGCACGAAATTCTGGTTTCGATTTACGTAAAATTTTCACCA
The DNA here is from genome assembly GCF_031456295.1 of Arcanobacterium hippocoleae. Lineage (NCBI taxonomy): Bacteria > Bacillati > Actinomycetota > Actinomycetes > Actinomycetales > Actinomycetaceae > Arcanobacterium > Arcanobacterium hippocoleae. The sequence goes on along the minus strand of NZ_JAVDUJ010000001.1, from coordinate 595,989 downwards.
GGGCATACATTCCAAGCGGGAATACGATTAAAGAAAATAGCGCAAGACTCCATGAAAGCCAAAACATCATCCCCAGAATACCGATAATCATGAAGACCGATGCCAGTACGTTATTCAAAGTTTGCAGCAGCGTCTGCGTGATATTATCGATGTCGTTGGTGACACGGGAAATCAAATCACCGCGTTGATGGGAATCAATATAGCTCAGAGAGAGCCGATCGATTTTTTCCTGCGCTTTACGTCGCAATTGATAGCCGAGATCCTGCACTACGATCCGGATGTAAATTCCGGCAATGAAATCGGCGAGGGAAGAAACCGCATACGCTGCAATCACCCATAAGACCAATACTCCCAGGAAGGAAAAATCAAGAGCTTGCCCAGTTTTTACACTTTCGACAATCACATTTGTAGCGAGCCCAAGTAACATTGGGGCAGCTGTATTGCCGATCGCAAAAATCAGCAGGAAGAAAGTGATAAGCGCAATTCGGAGATAATCATTTCGCAGCATTCGCCCGAGTCGTTTGAGCGCGCCTTTCAAATCTTTCGACTTGGCAGTTGGGTCAAATGAATTGTGCGCCATTTACGCCTCCTCTAGTTGCAATTGCGACTGCACAATTTCCTGGTAAATTGCGTTTTTCTGAAGTAACTGTGTATGGGTGCCACGGGCATCGATCTTGCCGTGTTCAAGCACAATAATTTCATCAGCATCACGAATCGTAGCAATCCTTTGCCCAATGATCAGGACGGCAATATCGCCTAAATACTTACGCAAATTGTGGCGCAAACGTGCATCAGTAGCAAAATCGAGCGCGGAAAACGAATCGTCAAAAATAAGTAAACTCGCTGCACGTTTGCCTGAATTATCAGGTAAACAACGATAGATTGCACGCGCAATAGTTAAGCGTTGCCGTTGCCCACCCGAAAAATTTTGCCCACCGGATTCGACTGGCGAAAAAATCCCGTCAGTAAGTTTTTCCACAAATTCGGTAGCCGCTGCAGCAGCTAATGCAGTTTCCACTCTTTGTAAATCAATACGCCGCATTAATTCTGCCTGTTTTTGCGCCTTTTCTTCAGCTGTCGCATCGATATCGTCTGGTTCCATCACGATACCAGCCACATTACTTGCAATATTGCCCCGGAAGAGAAAAGCTTTTTGCGGGACGAGTGCGATTGCTGCCCGCAATTTTGCCAGATCAAGATGCTGTACGCTGATCCCGTTTACGCAAACCCGACCTGCACTAGCATCGATCAACCGCGGAAAAAGCTTGACAAGTGATGATTTTCCAGAACCTGTAGCGCCAATTACGCCCACAGTTTTTCCCGGTGTAAGCTGCAGCGAAAGATTTTCTAAGACGGGTTCCTCCGCCCCCGGATATTGCAAAGTCACATGCTCAAGTGTGAAAGTAAGCGATTTGGCAGGTAATTCTTGCGGCCTTTCTGGACTAACAATATTTGGGATCGTATTGCGGATTTCGGCTAAGCGTTTTGCCGAGATTTCTCCACGCGGATAAAACATCACAATCATTCCTGCCATGATTGCAGAAAAACTGATCATCATCAGATACGAAATATATGCAGTGAGTGTCCCCACTTGCATTTGACCAGATGTGATCCGAAATCCGCCAAACCATACTACCGAAGCTGAAGCTGCGCCAATGATCAGCATTGAAGCTGGAAAGAGGAAAGCCCAAAGCCACCCGATTTTCAACCAAATCTTGCGTAAAGCGTGATTCGCTTTATCAAATTTTTTCGCATTTACATCTTGCTTTACAAAAGCACGAATCACGCGCACACCTGTGAGCTGCTCACGTAGTAACGTATTGAGCCGGTCGATCCGTGATTGGGTAATTTCATACGTCGGAATTAGTTTTATTGCAACTACTGTAATAATTGCTGCAAGCGATGGCACCACTACCAGAAGCAATGCAGAAAGCTGCACGTCTTGTGATAATGCCATTACTACACCACCCACACCCATTAGCGGAGTTGAAAGCAGCATTGCAAAGCACATCATTACGACCATCTGTACTTGTGTGACGTCATTAGTGGTGCGTGTAATCAAGGTGGGTGCGCCAAAATGATGTTGCTCGGTTGCCGGGAAATGCTGTACTCGTGTGAAAATATCACGCCGTAAATCGCGCCCAAGTTCCATCGCGATCCGCGCAGTATAGTATGCGGCGCCAATCATAAAAGAAATTTGCAGCGCGGTTACAAGCAGCATGACTAAACCTTGCTGCCAAATCAATGTCGAATTTTTTGCTACGATGCCCTCATCAATAATGCGCGCATTGATTGCCGGTAAGACCAGATTCATCACTACTTGCATTAATTGAAAGAACAGTAGCAGCGCAATGGGGATTTTTTGAGATCGGAGAAATTCTTTTGCAATTCGAAAGAGAGTCATGTAAATATCCGCTTCTGGAAAAATATGAAAGATCAGTTTATAACAGCCTCAATTATTACATTTTCAATTCATGTTTAGACACTCAGAATTAACTTTCAGGTGAATCATCGGGAGCTGACGGCAAAACATCCAGGATCTGAATAGTTGCTGCGCTATCTGCCGATGCTGAACTTAGCGCCGGAAAACTTTGAACGCAACCGTAACCTGCAAGATGGCTGTATTCTAATAAATCTCAAAAAGGGCTTGACCAGGCGAGCAGAAAATCCGCACCCGGCCAAACCCTTTTTTAAGACGCAATCAGCTTCGGAAAATTGCTGCTAATTACGGTGAAGTTTTATGCAACTTCGTTTGGATCAGAAACTCCAGAAGTACCTGCATTCGGATTAAACAAATCGTACTTTTCAATTGCTTGCGCAACCACACCGCGATCCAGCTTGCCCTGATCGGCGAGAGCTTGCAGTGCGCGCACAACCATTGAAGCAGAATCGATCTTGAAGTGCCGACGTGCTGCAGCTCTCGTATCGGAGAAACCAAAGCCATTAGCACCGAGCACATAATAATCTCCTGGTACCCATGGACGAATTGCATCATGTACTTGTGCCTCCCAATCAGAGGAAGCGATGAATGGTCCTGCTTCACCCTTCAACTTCGTGGTGAGATATGCCTCGCGTGGAGCCTCATGCGGATACAGGAAATTGTGCTGATCTGCGGCGAGTCCGTCTTTGCGCAGCTCATACCAGGAAGTAACCGACCAAACACCGGCAGCTACACCCCAATCATCGCGGAGCATCCGGCGAGCTTCACGTGCCCAAGGCACACCAACGCCAGAAGACAGCAGTTGGACGCGTAATCCGTCACCTTCAGGTGCATCTACCTGATAGATCCCACGCAAAATACCGTCAACATCAACATTTTCTGGTTCTGCTGGTTGGTGAATCGGCTCATTGTAGACGGTGATGTAGTACATCACGTTTTGATCGCGTCCATCCGTACCATCGCCGTACATCCGCTGAATACCATCTTTCATGATATGCCGGATCTCGTATGCGTATGCTGGATCGTATTGCACCATTGCTGGATTAGTTGAGGCCAGCACGTGCGAATGCCCATCTAAATGCTGCAGCCCTTCACCTGTGAGGGTGGTCCGCCCAGCTGTAGCGCCGATGATGAAACCGCGTGCCATTTGATCTGCCGCATGCCAGAACTGATCGCCAGTGCGCTGGAAACCAAACATTGAGTAGAAAATATAAATCGGTACCATGGGTATGCCGTGCGTGGCATAGGAAGTACCAACTGCCGTGAATGCAGCATTTGAGCCAGCTTCCGTAATCCCGGTATGCATGATCTGACCCTGCTTTGATTCCTTATATGAAAGCAGCATCTCTGAATCGACAGCAGTGTAATGCTGGCCATGTACGTTAAAGATTTTCGCTGACGGGAAGAGCGCATCAAGCCCGAATGTGCGTGCTTCATCAGGAATAATTGGCACGATCCGCTGCCCAAAATCCTGATCCCGGACGAGATCTTTAATCAGGCGTACCAGTGCCATTGTAGTTGCCACCTTTTGCTTACCTGAGCCGCCTTTGAGCATTTCAAATGGCTTATCGGCAGGAAGCGTGACGCCATTTTCCACTACCCGACGTTCAGGAAGGTAGCCACCCAAATCGCGGCGACGTTCAAGCATATATTGCATCGCCGGATGATTTGAATCAGGCTTGATATACGGTGCATGATATGGATCTTCCAGTTGCTCATCGGTGAAATCAAGATGCAGCGTATCGCGGAGCAACTTCAAATCGTCAGAATTTAGCTTCTTCATCTGATGTGTGGCATTCCGGCCAGCAAAGTTCGATCCAAGCGAATAGCCCTTAATCGTATGCGCCAAGATCACCGTTGGCTGATCTTTATGCTCCATCGCAGCCTTATATGCGGCATAAACTTTGCGGTAATCGTGCCCGCCGCGCTTCAAGCCCCAAATCTTTTCATCCGACCAATCAGCAACCATCGCTTTAGTGCGCGGATCTCGCCCGAAGAAGTGCTCACGCACATATCCGCCATCATTTGCCTTGAAGGTCTGATAATCACCATCAAGAGTGTTATTCATGATATTTACAAGAGCACGATCCTTATCTGCAAGGAGCAGTTCATCCCATTCGCGCCCCCAAATCACCTTGATCACATTCCAGCCAGCACCCTTGAATGACGCTTCGAGCTCTTGAATGATTTGACCATTACCGCGTACTGGCCCGTCAAGACGTTGCAGATTACAATTCACAACGAAAGTGAGATTATCAAGATTCTGTGCTGCTGCAAGGTGCAGCACACCGCGAGATTCGACTTCATCCATTTCGCCGTCGCCCATGAAAGCCCAGGTGTGTTGCTGAGAGGTATCCTTGATCCCACGTTCATGCAGATAGCGATCAAACCATGCCTGATAAATTGCTGAGATCGGCCCAAGACCAAGTGAAACGGTTGGAAACTCCCAAAAATCGGGGAGCTGACGCGGATGCGGATAGGATGGCAAGCCCTTCCCGCCAGATTGCCGTGAGGCTTGCTGACGGAAAGTGTCGAGATCGGCTTCTGAAAGACGACCTTCAAGGAACGCGCGGGCGTAATTGCCTGGTGAAGAGTGCCCCTGGAAGAAAACGTGATCGCCACCTCCGGGTGCATCCTTTCCGCGGAAGAACCAATTGTGACCCACTTCGTAGAGTGTCGCTTGCGCAGCAAAGGAAGAAATATGGCCGCCGACGGCAACTCCTGGCCGCTGCGCACGGGTTACTTGGACTGCAGCATTCCATCTCACCCAGCGACGGAACTCTCGCTCAAGTTTTTCGTCTCCTGGATAGTACGGTTCATCATCTATCCCAATCGTATTTACATAAGATGTAACGAGATTCCCTGGAAGTTGCACGCCGCGCTCGCGCATGCGCCGCTCCATCGCAAGCATCAAGTAACGCGCACGCTGTGTGCCCTGCGCATCGATCAGCGAATCTACAGATTCGAGCCATTCACGGGTTTCTTCTCCATCCACATCTGGAATCTGGCTTAAAAGTCCATTAATTAGTGGCCGAATTGGAACTTCACTCACAATTATTCCCCTTCTATCTGACGCACGAGCGACCTAAGAAATTACAGTCAGCGCATATTGCGGTGAACATTCGTTGTTTCCTACTCGCTAATCTGTACACACTCCAATTTACCTGAGTTGAGCCTTCAGACCTATCTCGAACCGATTTTCATGATGGGAGAGCGGTCACATGAGTGAAAGTTTGATGACTCAGATCACAGATAATTCGACGATAGCAGGAAATGCTGTAAAGAGCATCACTTTGCAAAATATTATGCAGATCTGGTGGATTTAGCTTTAAGATTGTGTCGTAGCAAAATTGCCTGCAAAAGTGGGCAGGATTTGTGAACCGAAATAATAAACCTCAAACGCGCGAAAGGCGGCTCGATCACAGTGGCGCAAGCTCTTGCCGGAAATCCCTTCGGATTTCAAAAGGGTGATGTAATTCAGGAATTCGGTTATGACGAAGATGTTGATTTCCCCCTTCGCGATACACTTTCGCGGCTCACAGAAACTGAACTTGAAGATGAAGATTACCGCGGGGTAGCTGACGGTGTTTTAGCGTGGTGGCGCTCCGATGATGGAGATGTAGATGATCTCTCTGATTATCTGATGGACTGCGCACAATCCTTTGCCGACGGCGCAGGAATAATCTGGCTGATGGTGCCGCAATCGCAAAGTGAATTTGCTGTTTTTGCCAGTGACGTGAATGATGCAGCGAAAGCTGCCGGGCAGTCAGTGACCTCATCAAAGAATTTTAGTGCGCATTGGACGGCATTCCGGATTACTGCGCATGGGCGCTAAATAGCTCGATCGCGATGATGCTGTTTAGCGAGCTGTTCGTGAGCAAAGACTAATGGTGTGGGCTGCAGAAATATGCGCCCACACCATTAGTCTTTGCGTAAATCTGCTGCGGCTTACCGCACAATGATCACTGTGAGCTTGCGGGGGCCGTGTACACCATCGACGCGTTTTAATTCAATATCGGATGTAGCCGACGGGCCAGCGATCCAGGTAGTTGGACGAGTTGGGTGTGCACCAAGTTTCGCAACAGCCTGCGGGACCACTGCATAGATCTCTTTCGCTGCCAATACCAGCACATGTTGATCAGGTACGAGTGTGATTGCGCGGCGACCTTGATCAGGCTCACCATCAAGCATGATCGTGCCTGATAAGCTTACTCCGCAGCGTGATGCGGTGAGCACGGTTTGGATCGCATCAAGTTCGCTGTGGCTGAGTATTTCCCCAGTTTCTGGGTTGTCAATGCTTAATTTTGCGCCGCTTTCTTTTGCTGCGGCGATCCACTTTTGATTTAACCCGTGCGGTACAACCACGCTTTTTACATCTGCGAGTGCTGCAGTAATCGCCTGTGGCAATCCGCTTTCGTCAGTTTCAATCACGATCGCTTTGTAATCTTCTAACTTCTCCCGCATCTCTGCGATGACTTCAGCAGACCCCGGTGCAAATTCACCTTCCATTCGGTAATTCCGCGGAATTTCAGGTGCTGGTGCATTTTGCGAAAGCTGCAGCGCATCTCGAATACGATTGAAAATTTCGGTCTTTGCGTCCATTACTTTTCACCTTCCTGCTTTTCTTTCATTGTCTTTTGCGGGCGAGCAGGCTTCTTTGCGCCACATCCGCAGTGCCCGCAGGTGCCTTCCGAGGTGAGATTGCCTTGCGGCTGAAGAGCACCATCAGCCGCGTGTGTCTGTGCATACCAGTCGCGGTACGTTTGTGATGGTGGTGCTGGAAGATTGCGTGTAGTTGTCCATTGGGAAGCAGCTGGAGCGGGAATGTGCCCGATGAAGCCTTTCTTTCCGGCGAATAAGCGGCCAGCTTTCGCGGATCTGCCGGCTGCTCCAAAGATCTTTCCAGAACTCATAATCTTGGAGGAAGCTCCCATTGCTAAATCCCACGCTCCGGGGATACCGCCCTTATTCGCATCTTGATATTGCTTGCGTCGATCTACTAAAACTGACGGAATATCAATTTTTACTGGGCACGCCTCAAAGCAAGCGCCACACAAAGATGATGCGAAGGGGAGCTGTGATGCCGGATCTTTATGATCGACTGCGCCAAGCAGCTGTGGAGTGAGGATCGCACCAATCGGACCTGGATATACTGAACCGTAAGCGTGCCCGCCAACATGCTCATATACCGGGCATACATTCATACACGCGCCACAGCGGATACAGTGTAATGCTTGCCGTCCGATTTTATCTTTCAATACGTTTGTGCGGCCATTATCCATCAAGATCAAATGGAATTCTTGGGGACCATCGCCTGGAGTCACGCCCGTCCAGAATGAAGTGTATGGATTCATTCGCTCACCCGTGGCAGAACGCGGCAAGAGTTGGCTAAATACTTCGATGTCTTGATAGGTTGGCACAATCTTTTCGATCCCAACGAGGGAAATCAGGGTATCTGGCAGAGTTAAACACATCCGTCCATTACCTTCAGATTCGTAGATCGAAACAGTACCTGATTCAGCTACGATCATATTCGATCCAGAAACCGCCACTGGGGAAGAGAGGAATTTACGCCGGAGGTGTTCGCGCGCTGCCATCGTCAATACACGTGGATCTTCAGTAAGATTCTTTCCGGCTTCGCCCATGCGCTTTTCAAAAATTGCTTTTACTTCGGCGCGATTACGGTGGATCGCTGGTACCACGATGTGTGAGGGCATATCCTCAGAAAGCTGCACGATCAATTCCGCCAGATCTGTTTCCCAGGCAGCAATACCGCGCTCTTTCAAATATTCATTGAGGTTTACCTCTTGTGTGGCCATCGATTTGATCTTGATGACCTCATCTACACCTTTTGCGAGGATGATCTTGTGAATGATCTCGTTGGCTTCTTTGGCGTCACGTGCCCAGTGTACGATTCCGCCGCGGGCAGTTACATTCCGCTCAACTTGTTCGAGATATTTGGGGAGATTACTCATTACCTCATGCTTGATAGCTGATGCAGCATCGCGGAGATCTTGCCAATCTGGCATTTCTGCTACACGCAGATTCCGTTTATTCCGAATAGTGGTGGTGGCGTATTTCAGATTCCTGCGCAGCTGCGTATTTTTCAGCATTTCATGTGCTGCTTTCGGAAATTTTTTGCCCCAGCGCAAGGGATTCTCTGGAATCGGCACGCCTGGAGTCCAGCCAAGATTTTGTTCACTCATAATTATGCTCCCAACTTCGTTGTTGTTGCAGGTGCCTGCCACGGTTCGCTTTCTGTGCCTGCAAGTACTTCTGCTAAATGCATTGCTCGGATTCCAGCACGCAGACGGGAGAGTCCGCCGCCGATATTCATTAAACACGAGTAATCGCCAGCTACGATCACTTCTGCTTTCGTGGACATGATATTGGCAATTTTATCTGCCACCATTGAATAAGATGTTTCTGCGTTCTTGATGGAGAAAGTGCCGCCAAAGCCGCAGCATGATTCTTTCTCCGGCAGCTCTATCAGTTCAATTCCACGCACATTTTGCAGTAGTTTCCAGGGGCGATCGCCGACTTTCAGCATCCGCATTGAATGGCATGTGGGGTGATATGTGACCCGATGCGCGAAATATGCTCCGACGTCGTAAGTGTCTAATACTTCGGTCAAGAATAACGGCAAATCATATGTTTTTGCGGCGATCGCATCAGCTTCTGCTGCCAGCTTGTGGTGCCCGCGATCTCGCAGCACCATGCTTTGCTGATGCTTGATCGAGCCGGTGCAGGATGAGGAAGGAGAGACGATATAATCCCATTCACCATCTAGCACTGGTCGGAAGGTTTCGACATGGTTGCGAATCACGGGTACAGCTTCACTGTAGTATCCGGTGTTCACATGCATTTGGCCACAGCATGCCTGATTTTTCGGAAACACAACGGTGTGTCCCAAGCGCTCAAGCAAATGTGTGGTTGCTTGCGCAGCCTGTGGAAACATTGCATCCACAATGCATGTTGAAAACATTGCTATTTTCATTTTTATTCCTTTAGTTGAAATCTGTTTTTTCGATCGAAAGTCTGGGGCTTCCTGATGTAAGAGGAGATTATTCCACGATCAGGAAACTGAGTGGGCCAAGCGAAGCAAGCGTAATCAGCAATCCGAGTATTACGAGTAATCCGATCGACCAGGGCAAAGCTTTACGCAGCAATTCAGCTTCGCTGCCAGGAGTTTTAATTGCAGTTGCAGCGATTGCAAGATTCTGTGGTGAAATGATCTTGCCGATCCCGCCACCGATTTCATTTGCTCCTAAAAGCAGTGGGGTACTTAGACCAGCGTTAGTTGCAGCTGTCGATTGCAAGTTGCCAAAAAGCGCACCTGCAGAGGTAGCTGAGCCAGTGACAGCTGTACCGATCCATCCGAGCACCGGAGAAACGAGCGCGAATGCCGTGCCAGTTTGCGCAAGCCAAGTGCCGATTGCAACTGTTTGACCGGAAAAATTCATTACATATGCCAATGCCATCACTGCCATGATCGTAAGGATCGTGAGTCGTAAATCAAAAACCGTTTTTGCAAATACGCGCAAACCTGAGCCAATGGTGGCAGGGAATTGTTGACTGGCACTGGCAGCATAAACGATTGTGACGATCAGACCAGTAATCAGCAGCATTGTGCCCGGGCTGGAAAGCCATTGGAGATTGAAAATCGTGGAGGCTGACGGATTCCCAGCACTGTCAACTAAGTTGCCGTGCAAGCCGGGCCAGGCAAATTTGACATCTGTAGCGGCAAGCATCGCGGGAATATTCACTCCGATAGTCCAGAGTTTTGCAATCGCGAAAATCACTACTACCAGCCAATAGGGAAGCAGGCCAAGGATAATCCGTTTCCCAGAAAGCTTTTCCTGCACTTGCTTTGACTGAAAATCGGCTGGAGTGCGCGGCGTCCAGATCCGCATGAAACCTGCCAGCGCCGCAAAAGAAAGCAGCGAGGCAAAAACGGCAGTTAGCTCGTAGGAAAGATAATTTGCGGCGATAAATTGACCGCATGCCATTGAAAATCCAGCGGCGAATGCGGCTGGCCAGATTTGTGTTAATCCCCGTACTCCATCAAGAATCAAGAGCAACAAGAATGGGACGAAGAAGATCAGCAGCGGTGCTACGCGCCCCATTGTGGCGCCAACTACTTCCGGAGCGACGCTACCCAGACCAGCTACTGTAGTAGTGGGGATCGCCATTGCGCCAAAGCCCACATTCAAAGCATTGCCTACAATTACGGCGATCGCTGCTTTGATCGGCGGTAATCCGAGCGCATAAAGCATTGCACAAGTGATTGCTACTGGCGCGCCAAAGCCAGCTAATCCCTCCAAAAGACCGCAAAAAGCGTAGCCGATCAGGAGTGCCTGCACTCGCATATCGCCTTTCCCGACGAGTGAGAAAACAGTCTGGACATCTTTTTCACGTCCGGTAGCTTGGGTGAGATTGTAGAGCCAGACAGCCATGATCACGATATAGAGGATCGGGAAAAATCCAAACAGTGCACCCTGGCTGGCTGAGAGAAGGGCGAGTGTGGTCGGCATTTTGAATCCGAACATTGCGATCAAAACTGATACAAGCAGCGATCCAAGCGCGCACCAATGCGTTTTGATTTTGCAGGCACCGAGCATTACGAAGAACACGATTAGGGGGATAAAACCCACGATTGCGCTCAATGTGAGGGAATTGGCAATTGCGTCTACTGACGGTGTGAATTTGTCCATCTGGTTTCCTTGCACCTTTGCATCTAACTTAAGCTACTCTGCATCGCATATCTGGCTGATCTTGACAATCGCTGCGCAAGTCGAAGTAAACGATGCAGGGATGTAAAGACAATGTTATGGGGCTGTAAAGCAAAGCAGCAAACAAAATAACGGCAGACTTTAGTCACTAAAATACAAACACATTATTGTTACGGAAAATTCTGCGGTGTTCCGATAAACTACAGAAGGCTTTAGAACTGTTAGGATTGAGGAAATAAATTAACTTCCATCAATCCGATCCAGGAAGAGATTTCAAATGCCTTTAGTTGATCTTAATGATGCTGTTGAACTAGCCGAATATACCGATTTTGTGCGCAGTAGTGAGTACGGGCGCTTAACTCAAGATCCAATGTGGAGCAAAGTAAAAGCAAATTGGCAGCCGCATTTTGTTTATTTACGCGATCGCAATGGAAAGATTTGTGCTGCGATGAGTATCCTCACGATTCCAGCTATTGATGGCAAACAGTTTGGTTATTGTTGCCGTGGGCCAGTGGGAGATATTACGGATTTCACGCTCTTGCGCGAGCTTTTTTCCGAAGCACATAAACTTCTTGCGGCCAAGGATGTATTTCTGCTCCGTGCCGATCCGGAAGTGCTTTATCGTGCAGAGCTCAACGATGCCTTGCAAAATCACGGATTTACGATGCGGAATCGTGGAATCGATCCGCATTCGACAAGCCAACCACGGGTGAATATGCGGATCTCGATGGAAGGAATGAATGCGCAGCAGTTGCTTGATTTCTTCCAGGCGAAAACGCGCTACAATATCCGGCTGGCAGCCCGCAAAGGCGTACAGGTGCGTTGGTCACAGGAATTAGCAGATGTGGATCAGTTTTTTGAGACGTACCGGATTATGAGTGAACGGCACGGGATCACTCACCGGCCGCTTTCTTACTTTCACGGTTTAGCCAAAGCATTGGGTGATCACCTGCGGGTTTACCTTGCTTCGTACGAAGATGAAATCTTGAGTGCTGCAATCTGTGTAAATTACGGTGATGTAACGTGGTACATGTATGGCGGTTCAACCAATTCGCACCGCAATAAGATGCCGAATTATTTGATGCAATGGGAAATGATTCAATGGGCGATCGAACAGCGATCAAAGTATTACGATTTCGGCGGAGTGTATGTGCTAAATGATGAGGACGGGCTTTTCCGGTTTAAGCGGGGCTTCGTTGGTGCAGAAAATATCTCGGAGTACATTGGCGAAATTGATTATGTAATTGATCAGGAAGCATACGAAAAGTTTATTGCACGATAAAGACGTAGTTGACGCTCAGCGTGTGCGTAAAGATGGTGGTGTGCTTGCAGCTGATTTTCCTGTAGCACACCACCATCTTTGCATGATTTATTTTTGTTTTAGCTTTCTGGTGCTTAGAGCACTTTCTCCAGAAAGCTGATTAACCGTTCACTGGATGGGTGCGCAAAAAGTTCATGAGACGGTTTGTCTTCACCAATTTTACCGTCGTCTAAGAAAATTGTGCGATCAGATACTTCACGCGCAAAACGCATCTCGTGTGTGACAACGATCATCGTCATCCCGTCATTTGCCAAATCCTGCATTACCCCTAATACTTCGCCGATCATTTCTGGATCAAGCGCAGAAGTAGGCTCATCAAATAAGATCACTTCTGGTTCCATCATTAAAGCGCGCACGATCGCCACACGTTGCTTTTGCCCACCAGAGAGTTCTTGCGGATAAAATAGTTCACGCCCTTTGAGCCCTACTCGCTCCAGAAGGCGCAGCGCCTTCGCCTCAGCTTCTTCGCGAGTGATTCCCTTGATCGTACATGGGGCCATTGTTAAATTCCGCAGCACATTCATATTTTGGAAGAGATTGAATTGCTGAAAAACCATTCCAATTTTTTGCCGGTGCAAATTTATATCGGTGCTCTTTTCCATCAGATCCACACCGTCAAAAAGGATTTGTCCTGATGTCGGGCGTTCTAAGAGGTTCAGGCAACGCAAAAAAGTTGATTTTCCCGATCCGGACGGGCCGATGATCGAAACTAGATCTCCGCGATAGAAATTCGTAGAAATTCCTTTGATCACTTGCGTATCATCAAAATTTTTGACCAGGTTGCGTACCTCTAGAAATAATTCTTTTTCTGAATGCCCCGATTTTGCAACTGTTGGCGCTGGTACTGGCTGAGGCTGAAGTGTCATATTGATTCTTCTTCTGTGTTTAGATGAATATTTACGTATTGCTGGTGAGTTCGTGAGCTTATCGCGAGCGGTTCCGGGAACCGTATTTGAGCCGCTTTTCAGTATGGTTAATCAGCCGTGAGAAGCTGAAAGTGAGGATAAAGTAGATAATCAAAGCTATCCCCAGAGCAGGCAGAGTCTGATAGGTTGCAGCTACGACATCGTTTGTGCGGAACATAATATCGCCAATTCCGATCACTGAAACGATTGAAGATTCCTTGATCACGGTCACGAATTCGTTTCCTAAAGCCGGTAAAATATTGCGCATTGCCTGTGGCAAAATCACGATCCGCATTGCTTTTGGATGAGTTAAGCCGAGCGACCTAGCAGCTTCCAACTGCCCGGAATCAACAGCTTGAATCCCAGCGCGGACGATTTCGGAAACATATGCAGCCGAATTTAAGCTCATTGCGACGATCCCCGCAGCAAATCGATCGAAATCAGGAATGAACGAAATCTCTGGAAAATTAATTCCCAGCAAGGGCAGACCGTAGAAGATGAACGAAAGCTGTACGAGCAGCGGTGTGCCACGGAAAAATTCAACAAAAGCAGCAGCCGGCCAGCGCAGGATCTTCCAGTTACTCATCCGCATGAGTGTTAAGAATGTACCGAGAATGAAACCAAAAAACACTGAAAAAAGTGCAATGATCAGAGTTGAGCGAATGCCATCGACGAAAAATGGATAGTACTTTACTACCAGTTCCCACATGCTTGAAAAGAAGCTCATTGATTATTCCTAATATTTTAATTGTATTTGTGTAGCTGAGTGGCTTTTGAAACCGAAATGCTAAAAGTGCGCAATGCTCGATCGAATCCGGGATTACAGCCAATTGGCGGCAAACACTGCAGCTATAGTTTAGCCTGAAACTTTGGCTTTGCTGCAGTATTTACCGCCGATTTTTTGCGTGATTGATTACTCTGAGAGGCCGAGGCTTTCAGCCAATGCCACTGCTTCGTCATAAGCTTTTTGCCATGAACCGTCAGCGATCATTTTTTCAATCGTTTTATCAACCGCTGCTTTCAAAGCAGTATTTCCCTTTGCCATCAGTGCAGCTTTGCCCACATTAGCTGCTTCTGAGGTGAACTTGTAATCTGCTAATGCAAGTTTGCCGTTCGAGGTAGCTACGAGGGAATTTGCGACGGCCTCATCCGCTACGAGTCCTGCAATATTTCCATTCTGGATTTCGAGTGCGAGTGTTGGGTACTTATCTAGTTCAAACAGAATGGAATCTTTCAATTCCTCTTTTACTAAACCAGATTGGATTGAACCTTTTTGCGCGCCCACTTTCAGACCGGCTAAAGATTTTGGAGTCTCATATTCGGTAGCTTTATCGGCTGGTACTACAAGCTTTTGCACGGAAGCTTCATAATTCGTGGAAAAATCGACGACGCCAGCGCGTTCTGGAGTATTTGAGAAAGCAGCAATTCCCAGATCTACTTTTCCAGATTGTACTGAAGGAATAATGCCCTCAAATTTCATATCTACAATTTCCAGCTTCACACCCAAATCTTTCGCGATCTGCTCAGCCAGGGCGATATCTGCACCGACGAACTTGGCGTTCGCGTCCTTGAATTCATAAGGCGCATACTGTGCTTCGGTGCCCACTTTCAATACGCCAGCAGCTTTGATTTTTGCGAGTCCGTCAGTAGATTTTGATGCATTTGCCCCGCAAGCTCCAAGGAGGGTGAGGGTGGCAGCGGCTGTGAGTACGGTAAAAATCTTGTTCAGTTTGGTGAGTTTCATTTTGATCCTTTTCATATGCGTGGGAAGTAGCGGAGGTGATCGGAGCTGATTGCTGTTTTGCGGAAGAATTTTCCTTTATTGACGCAAGTGCAATGGAATATTGCGTCCGGGCAGGATTGTATTTTTCGCAGCTTGAATTTATTGGGCTCAAGCAACCCTAAATTCGCAATCGTGCAAGGCGTTCGCATGCAGCTTGCAATTTCTCAGCAGATTCAGTGCATGCGATCCGGATATGCCCAGCGCCGGAAGTGCCAAAAGATTCTCCTGCGGAGACTAAAATATGCGTTTGGGTAAAAATCTCCTGGGCAAGTTCGCGGCCAGTCAAACCAGCAGTATTTCCAGGGAAAAGATAAAACGTGCCATTTGGTTTCGCAAGTGAAAAATGTGGCATTTGCGCAATCTGAGCTGCTACCAGCTGCATTCTGCGGCCATATTCAGCTACATATTTCGTGCGTGTTTTCTCCCGGATCTGCAATGCTTTGATCGCTGCACGTTGAGAAATGGCTGGCGTGGAGTAAGCGAGTGAATCATTGACTGTGCCGATAGCGGAAATATATTCTGCAGCGGCAATTGCGTACCCAATGCGCCAACCAGCCATCATGAAGTTCTTTGAGAAAGAATTTAGCGTGATCGTCCGCTCGGCCATTCCTGGAAGTGTGCACAATGGGATAAAGGGTGTCTGACCGAAAATAAAGTCGGTGTAGATTTCATCAGCAATCACGATCAGATCGTGTTTGATTGCAATTTGTGCGATTATTTCAAGCTGATCTTTACTGTAAACCACGCCGGTCGGATTGGTGGGGTTATTGAAGATGATTGCTTTTGTGTTTGCTGTAATTGCCTGTTCGAGTGCTGCTGCATCGATTTGGTATCCATTGTTTGCGCTTAGTGCTACTTCAACGCTTTTCCCGCCGGCGAGATAGATTTGTTGGGCATAAATCGGGAAGTATGGTGAAAATATAATTACTTCTTCGCCGGGATTGAGTAAGGCGATCAGGGTTTGCGCCATCCCGAGAGCTGAAGATGGGGTGACGTGTACTTGCGCAGGCGTGAGTTGTACTTGAAAGTCTTCCTGCCAGTATTTGATGATCTGTGCAATTAATTCCGGATCGCCTTGCGGTGTGCCGTAATGTGTGTATCCGGCTGCGGCATCCTGGAAAGCTGCAGTAATAATTTCCTGGTCTGTAGTGAAGTCTGCATCGCCGATGGAGAGGTTGATGACGTCAGGGTACTTGTTGAGTGCTGCCACATCGAGGCTGAAGGTGTTTGCGCCAGCCCATTTCCGTGCAATTTTCGTCATTTCTCCTCCGTTCAAAGAATCTTTCGCGCATTAACAGGTTACTGAATAAGTATGCGCTTAAAGGTATAAACACGCAAGCCTGGGTTGGTATTTGTCTCAAAATGCGGGCGAACTTACATTGGGAGTGTTGCCTATATGTATTAGCGCATTTGATCTGGCGAGGATTAGAGGTGGTGTATGGGGAACTGCTCACATTATTGAGAACTATTCCCGAAAACGATTTTTCCTTCGTAAACTTGTATTGGGTGAATCTGTGTGCGAGACGGTTTGCCGCGCATGAAATCAGCGGTAGCAACAACTTGGCACACAGCTTAAATTTAAGTGAGTATCTGAAGAAACAAAAGTGAGGATTTGCATGCGCCGAAGAAGCCTTGCAGCGATAATTGCGGGCACACTGATGCTCGTTTCGTGCGCAGCTATGCCGCTCAAAAATGCGGCATTAGCAACGACTGGCGGAGGGCAAATTTCAGCGAAAGCTGAAAGTGCGCAACTGAAAATCGTTTCAAGTACCCCGATCATTGCTGATTTTGTGCAAAATGTGGCACCAGAAGCCGAAATCTCAACGCTCGTACCTCCAGGGGCTGATCCGCATACTTATGAACCTTCACTGGCTGCAATTCGCGATGTGGCGCGTGCCGATATCGCTTTTTCAAACCAGCTTCTGCTTGAAGAGCAATCCTTACTGAAAACCATTGATGCAAATCTTCCCGATGGTGCAAAGCATATCGGGCTCGGAAACGAAGCGGTAAAATTTGGTGCTCGGCATATCCAGCTTGTCGAAGACGCTTCACTTTCCACAGTTTGGCTTGGATTTCGTGTAGATGGTGCAGGCGGACAAAATGCTACAGTCGAAATTTCTGCGATCGAAGCAAACGGGCCGGGTGCACTCGCCGCATTCACTACCGGCACATTTGGTCAGCCAAGTGCCTGGATCACGAGCAGTGACGGTATTGACCCGAGTGAAGATCGAGTAGAATTGCCGACAAATGCGCATACGCATATGTCGTGGGGATTTTCTGCACCAGGAGAATATCAGCTGACCTTGAAAGCCGTCTTAAAAGATGGTCGCGCAAGCAAAGAACTGGGCGTTGATAAAGTCCGCTTTATCGTTGGAAAAGAGCCGCAAAAGGAAAATCTCCGGGTAATTGATTCCGGGCACGTTGATATTACCGCGAAGCTCGCTGGTGGAATTACTTTGCTCACGGACAATGAAAAAGGCGGCAAGGAATATTTGCAGCCAAGCGAGGTAGTCTTTGCAGTACCGTATTCATCCGTTACGACGATCCCGAGTCCAGAATGGGGCTTTCTTGCCCGTCCGGGGCAAGAAGCATTTATCCTTGCACAAGCGGTTGCCGGACGGCATGTGCATGGCGAAATAGATCCGCATCTTTGGCATGATGTGAAAAATGCAATCGCATACGTGGAAACAATTCGTGAAGAATTGGTGCAATTAGACCCACAAAATGCGAAACAATATCAGGAAAATGCAGAGCGGTACATTTCGCAATTACATCGTCTTGATCAGTGGATGAGCAGTGTGCTTGCTTCAATTCCAAGCAAACAGCGCACTCTCGTCACCACCCATGATGCATTCGGATATCTCGCGCGTGCTTACGGGTTGAAGATCGCAGGCTTCGTGGCGCCCAACCCGTCACTTGAGCCGTCAGTGCAACAACTGGCAAATTTGGCTCGCACACTACAAAATATCGGCGGACGGGCGGTATTTATTGAACCTAATGCGCGCACTCACGTTAATGAATTACTGGCCGTAGCACAGCAAGCGGATGTGAAAGTATGCACGATTTATGCAGATACATTCACCCGCGAAGTTGATAGCTATCTGAAACTGATGACGGCAAACGCAAAATCTTTGAAGGGCTGCCTGGATCCAGGCGCATTACCCGCCTGGGATTTTCCTACCGATCCAAAATTGGTGCAATGAAAATCACCGATCGCAGCAGATCATACAAATATTTAAGTAAAGAAAATTTTTATCGCAGTATGAAGATGAGGAAAGACATGAACGCTCGGAGAAAAGTAGCGGCATTATTCGCTGTAATGCTCAGTTTTACATTTGCTACCACACTTGCACAAGGGGCAGATGAAACGCCGCAAAATAATCAAAATAATGCAGTAGATCCGGCTTTGACCCAAACAGTAACCAGCGATGAACAAATCGTACCGCTTGGCAATCCAGTTGAGCTCAATGCCGGGCATGTAGATATGGGGCCGCTTTTAATTGACGGTAAATGGGATCTCTATGCTCGCGATGACACCACAGCCACCCCAATGTGGCGGAATGTCGAGGAAGTAGTTTTCCGCGTAGTAGATGCTGCGAAACAGCAGATCCCGAGCAATCCAGAATATCAATTTATTCAAGCTGACGGCCCGGTTTGGGTCATTCCACAGCAAGAGCTGCGCGGGGCTCTCTGGCTAGGCTGGAATACGCAATCGCCTGAGGTCGTAAAGCAAGTAAATGGCGGAGTGGATTTGATCTTTGAAGGGCATCAAGGCCCGGGAGATTTCCATGTATTCATCCAGGCAGGTAACTTTGCTGGACCGCAGCAATTATGGGATTCCACGAAAACTCAAGCGCAGCCAATTCACGTTGAACTAAATACACATACTCATGCAAACTGGGTATTTACGAAGCCAGGTGTGCATCTGGTACGGCTAACAGCACAAGCACAACTGCAAAATGGCGAAAAAGTTTCACAAACCAAGATTTTACGTTTTGCTGTTTCAGATCAGGCAGATGCCGAACGTGCCCTTGCTGAAAAATGGAATACTGAGCACACGGCTGATAGTGAAGTCAGCGCTGCACAACCGAGTGCGATCGATCAGAATAACGCCTTGCCGTTTATTCTGGGGGGTGTGATTATCGCCTTGATCATTGTGGTGATCGGAACTGTATTTGCGCTGCGCAAACGTGGTGAAAATGCAAAAAATGCGGCTGAGATAATGGCTGACGGCAATTTCGATGCTGAAAAATAACCGCAACTGAAAATGAGGAACGTGAAGTTTTCGTGAGTCAAAATACTGATGCGGCGCATTTGGATCACACCAGTGCGCACGTGCTTGAAGTAGCTGAGCTAAGTGTAAAGCTTGGTGGAAACCAGGTCTTGGATGCTGTGAATTTTGCAATGAGCAGTGGGGAATTAGTGGGCTTGATCGGTCCAAACGGCGCTGGGAAAACTACGCTCATGCGTTCGATCATGCAACTGATTCCAGTTTCACAAGGTCAGCTGGTAAAGCACGGAAGTATTGGCTATGTGCCGCAACGGCAAGACCTTGACTGGCATTATCCGATCAGCGTTGAACAGCTTGTCCGCATGGCATTTACGCGCCCAGGGAGATCAATTTGGCGGAAAAAAAGCAATGGGAGTGCTTTACTGGGTGGTGCGAAAATACAGCAGCCCTTGGAAGCTGCCGGTAAAACCAAGCTGAGCCAAGCTGAGATCTGGGCAGCAGTGTACCGGGCGCTGCGGCAAGTTGATCTCTACGATTTACGCAAACGCACTATTGACGAGCTTTCGGGTGGGCAAAAACAGCGTGTACTGATTGCGCGTGCACTTGCTGACGGACCATCATTATTGCTTTTAGACGAGCCTTTTACGGGTCTTGATCATCCAAATCAGGATGCGCTCGCTGCGCTGTTTCAAAAACTGCGTGATTCGTCAGTAGCAATTTTGATGTCCACCCATGATCTAACCCAGGCTGTCGATATCTGTGACCGGCTCGTGATGCTCAATCGAACTGTTCGTGCAATTGGTGCACCACATCAGCTGCTCGACCGTCAGCTTTGGATGGAAACATACCAGGTGCAGGAAAACTCTGCACTGTTGCGGATGCTTGGAATGGGAGTAGGGCAATGAGTTTATTTGAATTTATCGCAGATTTGGCCAATCCAACGCTTTCATTTTTGCCCAAAGCGCTACTGATTGCGATGATGTCGGCAATTATTTGCGGGGCAGTAGGTGTCCACGTGGTATTACGTGGACTCTCCTTTGTCGGGGATGCGCTTTCGCATGCCGTTTTTCCCGGAATTGCGATTGCATTCGTCTTGCAGGGTTCAATATTGCTGGGGGGCGCGGTTGCTGGCGGTGTGGTGACATTGCTGATTGCTGGATTTTCACAGAATCGCCGCCTGCGTGAAGATTCGATTATCGGTATTTTTTTTGCTGCAGCATTCGCGCTTGGTCTGGTAATTATGAGTCGCGTACCAGGATATACCGGATCGCTTGAATCGTTCCTGTTTGGTTCATTGACGGGGGTGAGCAATACGGATATTCTCACGGTGGCTGGTATTGGTTTCCTGATTCTCGGTACGCTTGCCCTGACACACGAAAAAATTGTGTTGGTGAGTGTCGATCGCGATTTTGCACGTTCACGTGGGATCAAAGTAGTACTTATTGATTTGGTTCTCTATCTTACGATTGCTGCAGCAGTGGTAGTTTCAGTACAGACTATCGGTAATATTTTGGTGCTGGCGTTGCTTATTGCGCCAGCGGCAGCAGCACGCTTCCTTTCGGACCGAGTAGTGCCAATGATGATCATTGCACCTGCAATTGGTGGGATCTCCGCTTTTCTGGGAATTTGGGCTTCATGGGCATGGGATTTACCTACCGGTGCCTCTGTGGTGCTCGCAGCTACGATCATTTTTATCGTGATCTGGCTTGGTGCTCCAAAGCGAGGAGTGCTTGCGGGATTCCTCCGGCGTTAAACTTGCAATAGTGGGGGCTGCCTGTGCGATTACAAATCGCCGCAGGCAGCCCCCACTCATTGTTTGCGAATCTCAATCAATGCTGCTTAGAAAGCTGGAATCACATTCTTGTCTGGATACTTGTTTGTAATGAATTCTTTCACGGCATCACTGTGTAATAGCTCATCGAGTTTCTTGATTGCTGCGAGCTTCTGATTATCGCCCTTCCAAACGAGGATATTGGTGTAAGGGCTATCTTCTGCCGGTTCAATGAAGAGCGAATCGGCAGGCTTCAAACCAGCTTCAAGTGCAAAATTGCCATTGATGACGGCAGCTTCCACATCTGGCAATTGCACTGGAATCGCAGCACCTTCAGACTCTACGATCTTCAGTTGCTTTGGATTTTCCTTGATATCTACGATTCCTGGAATCTCCTTATCAGCATCGAGTTGAAGCAGGTCAGCTGCTTCAAGCAGCTTTAAGCCGCGAGCCTGGTTTGCTGGATCATTGTTGACCACAATAGTTGCGCCATCAGGAATATCGGATACCTGCTGAAACTTCGCTGAGTAGAGCGCTAGCGGTTCAATATGGATTCCTTTGCCTTGTTCAAAAGTGTAGCCCTTTTCTTTAGTTTCAGCTTCCAAGTAGTTTGGAGTTTGGAAGAAATTCGCATCAAGATCACCGGAGTCAAGTGCTACATTTGGCTGTACATAATCGGTGTAGGTTTTGATATCAAGTTTGATTCCGGCATCCTTTGCAAGCTTCTCTGATACAAATTCGAGAATTTCGACATGTGGTACGGGGGTAGCGCCGATCGTGATCGTAACGGTACCGTCAGCGTTCTTGGCATCATTTTGTGCCTTATCGCCCGCAGAACATGCTCCTAATGCAAGTATTGATGCGAAGAGGAGAGCTGTTATTTTCTTTGTTTTTGACATTTTCTTTCCTTCGTTGTGTGTTGTTGTGTAGTGGTACACGTAAAAATTAAGTTCGTACTGGTGAAAATCGTGAATCTTGCCTGCTAAGGCAGTAACGGAAATACGATTCATTGTCAGATCTTGACACAATCCTGATCTCTGATTTTTTTCAGGCGATTCGACTTTGCCAACTGAGCGATCAAGAGATCGAGAAAGGAACTTATCTGCTTTATCTTTGCCATGCAGTCAGCTAGTTATTTTTTGTGTCAGGAAAAATTTTTGAGATCTCGCAGAGATTGAAGTTTTCCGTCTTCCCGGTTGGCAACGCCTTAGCGGTGGTCTACCAACCGGCTAAGCATATCGCCAATCATCTGTACAAGTTGCACCAGCAGGAGAATTACTACGACTACAACTACAATTACATCAAAGTTGTAACGTTGATAACCGTAGTTGATCGCGAGAGCTCCCAGACCACCCGCACCGACAGCTGGCGCCATCGCAGAATATCCGATGATCGTGATTGCAAGAATCGTAATCGATTGAATAATTGACGGCAATGCTTCTCGCACCAGCACTCCAGACATGATTCTGAGCCGACTTGCACCCATCATTTGGGCAGCTTCAACTTTCCCTTGCGCAACCGAAAGAAGATTTGATTCAATCAAGCGTGCAAAATACGGAACAGCGGAAAATACCAGTGCAATGGTAAAAGCCGGCCAGCCAATTGCTTTCAGCCACGGCAGATTAATCGCACGAATCGCAAAGAGCACAATAATTGCCAGGATAATAAACGGGATTGCGCGTCCCAAATTTACGATTATTCCGGTGATGCGATTTGCAATCGGGGAGGCGATCACGCCGCCTTTGCGTGTTTCAGAAAGAAATACGCCGAGGGGTAAACCAATGATTACCGTCGCCAAAGTGGCTACGAATACCATTAGCAGAGTTTCCCAGATTGCCGGTAGGAGCATTTTTTCGATGGCTGGATTCTGCAACCAGGTACCTTCGGTTGCAAAAAATGAAGTGAGGGCGGTTTGCAATGAAAAAACTGATTCATTGAGCATTATGCACGCTCCTTCGCGGAGATCCCATTTTCCCGTAACTTTGCGATCGTCTGATTTACGATGCCGGTAGGCACGGTAACCGCCAATCGTGATACCTGCACTTGACCGATCGTTTCAAAAAATCCAGCTGCAATATCGGCATGGAGATGCGAAATCAGGCTGATCACTTTCGTGCCAGCTGGTTCGCCCGGACGTGCGGTGAAAAAGACATCGATCACTGATTGCCCGTTAAGCTGGGAATAATCCACTTCTGGTAATGGGATTAACTTCAGACTCAAGGGTGAATCGGGATGCGCAACGGATTGTGAAATTTGCTCGGAGGCAATCACTTTTCCGGCATCAAGCAGCGTTACTGAATCACAAATTTTCCGCACCACAGACATCTCATGGGTGATCACAATTACCGTTACACCGAGTCTGTCGCGAACGTCTTTCAAGAGCGTGAGGATCTGCTCGGTCGTTTCAAAGTCAAGCGCTGAAGTTGGTTCATCAGCAAGGATTACCGATGGTTCGTCGGCAAGCGCGCGAGCAATTCCCACACGTTGCCGTTGCCCACCAGATAGCTGGGAAGGATATGAACTTTCTCGCCCAGCCAAACCAATTAGCTCAAATAGTGCTTTTACACGCTTTTGCCGGGTAACTTTATCCATCCCTGAGATTTTCAGCGGATACGCTACATTTTCACCAGCCGTGCGGGAGTCAAGAAGATTCGCCCCTTGAAAAACCATACCGATATCACGTCGCGCGTTGCGTAATTCTTTTTCCGAAAGTTGCGTGAAATCTTTTCCATTTACTGAAATCGTGCCCGAAGTAGGGCGTTCAAGCGCTGTCAAGCAACGGATCAAAGTAGATTTACCGGCTCCTGATTCGCCTACAATACCGTGGATTTCGCCTTGACCAACTGAGAGTGAAAGGTGATCCAGCGCGGTCACATCGCTCGCACCTTTTCTTGGATATATTTTTGTAACTTCGTGAAGCTCAATCATTTCATTTCCCCCATCGGTCTTGGCATTAGCACCCGGCTATCCGGGTTGCTGCAGTTTCACTGAGCCAAGTCTCTCTACTGCTCTTGATGTCCAAATAAATGATTGCATTGAAAAGGGCAGTGGCGCAAGTTCCAAAATTTTTGTTTCACATTTTGGACGGAGTGAGATTTTTCTTGTGTTTTCGTTTATCTTGCCGTTCTTGCAGTGCTGTGGTCGGCGAGAGTTACAGCATAGCGCTGCAGGCAGAGCAGATGGAGAAGCTACGCAATCATTATAAATTCAGGAACCAGACTATAAATCAGCGATCCAAATCTGCTCAGCAATCGGAATTGTAATTTGAATTTTCCGTCCCTGCGCTGGAATCAAAGTGATCGTGCCCAAAGATTGCGAAATCGCAGTGATCTCACACGAAATCCCGGGTGTGATTGCAGCTTGTGCCAAAAAAGCGAGTATTTCTGGGTCTTTATCAGAAACACGTGCAATTTTCACCATGCCAAGTTCGTGTACTTCGCTGAGCATCCGAATTTTTACGTCAGCGATTGATCCAGTAGCCGTAGGGATCGGTGCCCCGTGAGGATCCTCTGTGGGGTGCCCGAGAATTTTATCGATTTGTTCCACGAAACGATCAGAGACGGCATGTTCAAGTGCTTCTGCTTCCTGATGCACTTCATCCCAGTTATACCCCAGTTGCTGCACCAGATAAGTTTCAATCAGGCGATGCTTTCGCGCCATTTGAATCGCAATTTTTGCGCCAGTGGGGGTGAGAGTGATCCCGCTATACCGATGATGCTCAACGTATCCCTGCTCAGCGAGCTTTTTCATGGCTTCTGATACGGTGGACGGACTTAAACCCATATGTTTTGCAAGCGCGCGTACCCCGGCTGTATTTCCAGTTTTTTCACTTAGCAGCCAGATATTTTTCAGGTAGTCTTCGGTTGATTGGCTCAATTGTGAGCTGGGCATTAGTGCGTCTCCTCTCACGGAATCAATAACATGAAAATAAGTATGCTGCATGCACGATTCGACTGCGAAGAATTCGCAATGAGAAACGAAAGGTGCATGCAGCAGTGAAATAGCTGCAGCTAAATTAGCAATGTGCGGCAGCTACTGCGAGCTTTAGCGCCTTCTGGAAATTTGATTCCCGCTCTTCAGCCGTCATATCGCGAGAATCTGATGCGAAGAGATGATCAGAAACGGTGAGTACAGCGAGCGCTTGCCTTCCATAATGCGCAGCAAGCCCGTAAAGGGCTCCTGCTTCCATCTCCACACCCATCGTGCCATTAGCTGCAAGAGCGCGATTTTCTGCTTCGCTGACCCCATAGAATCGATCGCGTGAGATGATCGGGGCAACTACTACGTTTGGATCATCTTCAGCGGCAGCTGCAGCAGCGCGCACCAACTCAAAATCAGCGATTGCTGAATAATGAATACCATCGACCCAATATGTATTGATCACACCTTCATAGTGTGCACCATTGGCAATTATCACATCTCCGATTTTCACCCGTGAAGAGATCCCGCCGCAGGTGCCGACGCGAATAATTCGCTGTACATCGTATTCCATGAAGAGCTCATTAACATAGATCGAAAGTGAAGGCTGCCCCATTCCAGAAGCCATGATCGAAAGTGGCTTACCATTTACCTCGCCAGTAAATCCTAGGATCCCACGCACATCCGTGACGAGTTTTGCCTCTGGCATCAGGTAGCGCGCCATTCGCTCAGCGCGCTTCGGATCACCTGGCATGAGCACAGCTGGCGCAAAATCGCCCTTTTCGGCATTGATATGTGGAGTGGACATAATTCTTCCTCTGTAGTGAACGTAAATATATGTTCAGTCTAACGGCTTTTTTCGTAGCCGTAGCGCTATTTTGCTTTATTTTCCGCTTTCTTTGCGAGCTTCTTTAGCCGCTTGCGGGCTTTCGGGCTCTCATGCTGCACGACTTTTTCGTCAAATTCTTTCCAATGTTCCTGAGCGTACTTACTAAAAGGCTTTTTCGGTCCGCCGGGGCGATTGGGATCGCGATCAAGATAAGGATAAATATCGTGACCGTTAAGATAAAGCACTACGGCATTAAATGCAGCGGAAAATGGCACTACAAAAAGTGCACCCACAATTCCGGCAACACCAGAGCCAGCCATCACTAAAAGCAAAATTGCCAGTGGATGCATATTGAGTGCATTGCCCTGCAAAATTGGTTGGAGTAAGTTTCCTTCAATTTGCTGTACCAGGAGCACGCCAACAATCATGGCGACGGCCATCCAAATATTTCCAGTGTTCACCAGGACCACTAGAATTGCTGCTGAACCAGATACAAGTGCACCAACGATTGGAATGAAAGCACCGATAAATACGAGCACCGCAATTGGAAGCGAAAGGGAGAATGGAGTGCCTAGCAACATTGCGATTGCAGCAACGCCGATCGCATCAACGATTGCAACAATGGCTTGAGTCCGGGTGTAATTACCTACCGTAACCCAAATTCGGATACCAGATTCATTGACGTTATCACGATACTCGGCAGGGAAGAGGCGCACACACCATTGCCAGAGCCGACGTCCGTCTTTCAAAAAGAAGAAGAGTGCAAAGAATGTCACCATTGCTCCCGTGAGGAACGTGGTGACGGAGTTTGAAATTGCAAGTACGCCTCCGGCAATGCGCCCGGAGTTATTTGTGACAAAGCTCTGCAGCTGACTCCAGAACTTCGTAACCTGATCTTCATAGTTGGGGAATCTCTCGCCGATCCAGGCGACTAACGTGCCGATACCATCTTCCACATTTTCGCGTAAATCGAAGAACCCCTGATAGATCCCCGTGCTGGAAGCACCAAGCATGAGCAGTACGATGAGCGTAGCCAGTAACAGTGTTAAACAAGCGGCAAGTGCCGGTGGCCATCCGAAGGAATTTCGCATTTTAGCAGCTACTGGTTCTGCAACTACCGCAATTAGTAATGCAACCATCAGTGCGATGAGAATCGTTGAAAACTGACCCGAAAACCAAATCAGGCTCGTAGCTACGATTGTAATTGCAATCACGCGCCAGCTCCATGCGCCAGCTGTGCGTAAAGCTTGGGGAACCTTATCTTCAATATGTTGATAGTTGCGCTCTGCAGCGCTTTCTCCGGATTTTAGCAATGTATTCTCCTCCCGAAATTACTTTGTAGACTCCATCGTAGATGGTTGCGGAGGTGAATACACCTTGATTTTTCGCTGCGAGAAATCCAGACATTGTTGCCTGATGCATGATCTGCGAATTCAGAATGAAAAATTGGGAAAGTTCTGATTGCAGAAGCATATTTGAAAACAAAAAAGGTCCGGAATTCGGCAGTAACAGCCGAAGCGGAAGGAACAGCGAGGAAGAGCGCAGCTGAAAGCTTCGGTAAGTGAGATCCCTGGCAGTAAAGCGGCATCGCGGATGTGTCTGCAGTTGCGGTCTGAGAACTTCGGAGATAGCTGGTACGATGAGGCTTTAGCAGGAATATAAATATAGAGCAGCTGAAAGCCCGGAGATGCTGGAATGAAGAAGGAGCAGATTTGAGCGAGCAATCTTTAATAGGCGGAAAAAACCTGAATTCATTGAGTGAATTTGAGGAAATTGCTGATCCGGAGATCGAAGAACGGCTGGCTTATTTGCGTGGAGGTGCTTCAAAACATCAAATCGCTGGCGGGGCATCGGCCAAATTTGCTGGAATTATGCTGATACTTTCACTCGTCGGCGGAGCTGCTTCTTTAGCATTGATTATGACGGAAAAAATGCATCTGCGTGATCCGGAAGCTGCGCTTATTTGCGATGTGAACCCATTTATTGGGTGCGGTGATTGGATCGGAGCCTGGCAAAATGAAGTCTTCTTCGGGATTTCAAACTCGGTTCTCGGATTTGCCGCATTCGCTGCCTTGGCTTTCTTTTCCTTGATCCTGCTTACGGGTGCGCAACTACCTGCCGTGAATTGGCGGTTAGTGAGTTGCGGTGCGGCTCTGGCAGATATTTGGCTGCTTTGGTTTATATATCAGTCTTTGTTTATCAAAACAGTGCTTTGCCCCTATTGCGTAATGATTTGGATCGTGACGATCCCGCTCACTTACCTGATTCTTTCGCGATCCTTCCAAGCTGGTCATTTTGGAAATGGTCGTGCACAAAAACTTGGGGAATTTCTTGTCCGGAATCAAGGAGGCATGCTTGGCGGAATTTATTTCATCCTTTTTGCGACGGCATTATTTAATCTTTGGGATGCGATTTCCCGTCTGTTCTGAAAGATAAAGAAAATTGACGCATCCGGGTGCGAATTTCGCGTCGCGATTTCAGCTTAGCTTTCCCATTTCAGCTGGCACATTTTTGCGGTAGCCAAGTGTACATAGCGAATCACGTAATTTTTCCATTGCCGCATCGAGAGCCGCACCGTCAGCCATTTTTGGAGTGCTGATTTTTTTCACTGTATCAGGCGATCCTGGATGGAGATGTAAGTGTACATGTGGCACATCGAAACCAAAGATCGACATGATTGCACGGGATGTACCAAAAGCATGTGCTTGTGCTCGTCCAATTATTTGCGCAACTTTTGCCAGATGTGCAAAAATTTCTGGATCAAGATCGTAAAATTTATCCACTTCGATCCGCGGTACGAGTAAAACGTGCCCTGCTTCGACTGGTTCAATAGTTGCAAATGCAACGCAAACTTCGTCTTGCCAAACAAAACGGCCGGGAATTTCACCGTCAATGATTTTTGTAAAAATACTCATGTTTTAAGTGTAAATGCTCTCATCTAAACTACAAAGAGTCTTCTCTGCATAGCGGATTTGCAACTGGAAGTGAGTTTGCCGTCACCAGGTAAGACGGAACTGTGAGAAGCGAACGGCTGAGGTAGGATTGAACAGCACGTAATTGCGCTTTTCAGTTTTGAGAAGGCACAGTGAGGAATATTTTCAGATTGGATCTTGCCAGATAGCAGGCAGTAGATTCGCGAAAATTACGAAAATCAAGGAGCAAAAGTAGATGAGTAACGAAACGATGGAAGGCACATTCCCGTATCGCTACACCGCTGAGCTTGCAAATGCAATTGAAGCAAAATGGCAAGACAGGTGGGAAGCCGAAGGTACTTTCAATGCACCAAATCCAGTTGGTGAGCTTGCTGACGGCAAAGATGAACTACTACCAGAATCCTACTTTCTCCTAGATATGTTCCCGTATCCGTCAGGTAAGGGATTACATGTGGGGCATCCCTTGGGTTATATTGCTACCGATACGGTGGCACGATATCAGCGGATGCAAGGAAAAAATGTGCTCTATACGATGGGCTTTGATGCATTCGGATTGCCTGCTGAGCAATTTGCAGTGCAGACGGGGCGGCATCCGCGA
Source organism: Arcanobacterium hippocoleae (assembly GCF_031456295.1). Lineage (NCBI taxonomy): Bacteria > Bacillati > Actinomycetota > Actinomycetes > Actinomycetales > Actinomycetaceae > Arcanobacterium > Arcanobacterium hippocoleae. The sequence continues at coordinate 566,528 of NZ_JAVDUJ010000001.1, read as the reverse complement.
GCCACAACTGAAGAAAATATTGCAACTATGCGGAAGCAATTACGGCGAATTGGGCTTTCACATGAAGCCCGGCGCTCTTTTGCGACTACTGATATCGAATATGTGAAGTGGACGCAATGGATTTTCTTACAAATTTTCAATTCTTGGTATGATCCGCAAGCTGCGGGACGGATGCCAGGCAGTAAAGGGCGGGCACGGCATATTGATGAGCTCATCGCCGGATATGCTGACGGTTCGATTGCCTTACCTGACGGGCGAAAATGGGACGAACTAAGTGCACAAGAGCAACGTGACGCAGTGGATTCACGCCGTCTTGCGTATATTGATTATGCGCCAGTGAATTGGTGTCCGGGGCTTGGCACAGTGCTCGCAAATGAAGAAGTAACAAATGAAGGACGTTCAGAACGCGGTAATTTCCCTGTCTTTAAGCGAAAATTACGGCAATGGATGATGCGGATCACCGAATATTCGGATCGACTCGCAGCTGATCTGGATTTGGTGAATTGGCCAGATAAAGTGCGCTCGATGCAGCGAAATTGGATTGGAAAATCCTTTGGCGCAAATGTGCAGTTTACTGCACACGGGCGGAGCAAGGATACGCAGTTAACTGTTTTTACCACACGGCCAGATACGCTTTTTGGAGCTACCTTCATGGTTGTTTCACCGGAGCATCCACTGCTGGCGGCAGAAAATATTCCGCAGGAATGGCCAGCTGGCACACGCGAAGCTTGGAAAGACGGGGCGGCTACGCCACGTGAAGCCGTAGCTGCATATCAAGCTCAAGCGATGCGGAAATCAGATGCGGATCGAGCTGATACAACAAAAGAAAAGACAGGTGTCTTTACTGGGATTTATGCTGATAATCCGGTGAATGGAAAATTAACTCCCGTCTTTACTGCAGACTATGTGATGATGAGCTACGGTACTGGCGCGATCATGGCTGTACCAGCTCACGATCAGCGCGATTTTGATTTCGCAAAGAAGTTTGATTTAGATATCATCGCCACGATGAAACCTGCTGAGGGTTTCACCTGGGAAACCGCATGGGTGGAAGACGGAGAAATAATTAATTCTGAGAATTCCGAGATTTCACTAAATGGGCTCACCAAGGAGAGTGGTAAAGCGAAAATTACGCAATGGCTTTCTGAGCGCGGTTTGGGTGAATCCACGATCACCTATCGTTTGCGTGATTGGTTATTCTCCCGTCAGCGCTATTGGGGTGAACCATTCCCAGTAGTGTACGATGCGCAAGGCAATGTACATGCGCTGCCTGAATCGATGCTGCCAGTGAATTTACCTGATACGCCTGATTATTCACCGCGTGCTTTTGATCCAGATGATGCTACTTCCAGCCCGGAGCCGCCGCTGGGCAGATTGCAAGATTGGGTAAATGTTGAGCTCGATTTGGGCGAGGGGCCAAAGGTTTATCAGCGTGATACAAATACGATGCCGAATTGGGCCGGCTCTTGCTGGTACGAATTGCGCTATCTTGATCCGAATCACGATGCTGCCTTCTGCGCACCGGAAAATGAAGCATATTGGATGGGGCCAAAGGAAGGGAAAGCGTGCGGCGGTGCCGATTTATATGTGGGCGGTGTTGAACACGCAGTATTGCATCTGCTCTATGCGCGTTTCTGGCATAAGGTGCTTTTTGATTTGGGATTTGTTTCCTCCTGCGAGCCATTCCATGAACTCTTCAACCAAGGCTATGTGCAGGCGTATGCGTATACGGATGCGCGCGGTCAGTATGTGCCAGCCGATGAAGTTGAAGAGGTTCCGGCTGCTGATGGTTCCGGCGAAGTCACGTATATGTGGCAAGGAGAGCCAGTTGATCGTGAGTATGGAAAGATGGGGAAGAGCCTGAAGAACATTGTGACCCCTGACGAAATGTGTGCCGAATATGGTGCAGATACATTCCGGGTGTATGAGATGTCGATGGGGCCGCTTGATATTTCACGGCCGTGGGAGACTCGTGCAGTGGTCGGCTCGCAGCGATTCTTGCAGCGGTTATGGCGGAATCTGATTGACGAAAAGACTGGTGCACTGATCGTTACCGAGGATGCGCTAGATTTACAAACTGCAAAGATCCTTGCTCGCACGATTCATGATGTTTCCGCTGATTATGCGGCGATGCGGGTGAATACTGCGATTGCGAAAATGATTGTGCTGAATAATCATCTCACTGGGCAGAAAGTGCCGCGTGAAGCTGCTGAAGCTTTGGTGAAGATGGTTGCACCTGTGGCGCCGCATCTTGCCGAAGAATTGTGGGAAAAGCTGGGGCATCAGCAGTCGCTGGCGCATGCGCCTTTCCCGCAGGTCAAAGATCCATCGCTGCTGGTTGATGATACCGTCACCTGTGTGGTGCAAGTGTGCGGAAAAGTGCGTGATCGCCTTGAGGTGGCACCAAATATTTCAGAATCTGAGCTCACGGATTTAGCTTTGGCTTCAGAAAAGGTGCAGCAGTATTTGAATGGTGATCCACGCAAAGTAGTGGTGCGTGCTCCGAAGTTGATCAATATTGTGCCGTGATCTGTTTTCGCTGAGCGCACAATCAAATCTGCAATTTTCTGCCGGAAGATGTGTGCTTTCACTTCTGCTGCCTGGCAGGATGCTCGGGATAGTAGCTAGGGAAATTGCGAAAAAGCAGTGAGAATTCAAATATTGGCGGAAACATTCCAATTTCTGGACGTTTCCGTCAATATTTTTATGCTTGCGCTAGGGTGTAGATGGTTTTCGGTGTGTATTGCGCCGTGGAATAAATACAATCGTCGATTTAAGAATGAAGAATGTGAAAGGGAGCAAATGCCCGGATCAATTTATGCACAGATTCTGCCATGCGATTTTGATGGTCTTCCGGCGTGGGAAATCATCGCAGATTCGGGTGCAAAAGCTGTTGTGACGCAGCTGGGTGCCACGTTGATTTCGTGGGAGCCAAAACCAGGGAAAAATGTGATCGATGGCTATCATAATGCTGCAGAGCTGCGCCAATGCATAGCATCACGCAGTCGTGTGCTTGCGCCTTGGCCGGGTCGTGTAAAAGACGGAAGCTATGTATTCGATGGTGAACGTTACCAACTTGAATTTGATGCAAACGGGGAAGCGATTCACGGTTTAGTGCAGGATTTGGATTTCGCAGTGGTCGCTAAAGATACTGCACTTGTACTTGCTGCCGACTGCCCGGGAGGTGTTGGCTATCCGTGGCCATTTCGGATCGAAGTTACTTTCTCATTAGAAAATGGTGCTGATGGGGTTGAACATTTATCTGTTGTGATTGCTGCAACTAATACTGGCGCGCAAGATATTCCATTGGCATTGGGATGGCATCCGTATTTGCGGATTCCTGATCAAGAAGTTATTTCTAATTGTGAACTGGAGATCCCAGCGCGTACCAAGATTTTAGTTGATGGGAAGAAAATTCCACTTGCTGGCGAAGCGGCGTACGCTGGCGTGCAAGCACCGGTGAAGTATGCATACGTGGGGAACACCGAAATTGATGATTCTTTCCGCGGGTTAGTGCCTGATGAAGATGGTGTTGCTACTACTTTTGTGCGTAGTCTTTCCTCAACACAACAGATCAAAGTGAGCCAGGAACCGATTTCTACTTCAGTGATGCATGTATTTACGGCTGATGATTTGCCGCGTGACTCGCGTAAATCATTTGCTTTGGAGCCGTTATCTAATTTACCTGATGCGTTCAATCGTGCTGATTCGATGGCGAGTGTGCGGTTGCGTCCAGGTGGGGTGAAGACGATTTCAGCTACGCTGAGCTATAGTGAGTAACTGGGTTTGGTCTACTTCTGATAGTGTCTTTGGCAGTATTACTGGTTCGATGGGTTGTCTCCGGCGCTAATTTCTCGAAATAATATTTTGAAATAAAAAGCACTTCACGGTTGTGGAGTGCTTTTTGCAAAGCTAAATCGCGGGCTGAAGTTTTTGCACAGCTACTTCATTGTGTCTGAAGTTTCCACAACTGATATGAGGTGCTTAATTTTGCGGTGCGTCGTTTGTTAAAACAGTTTTATGCAAAATCCGCCACCGAATCGAAATCAGCGCAGTTCGCCGAAATATTTCAGCCAGCTTGCGCTTGCCGCTACATTGGGCGATGAAAGTCAGATTCACGGCGCTCCCACAGTGCGGCAGCGTCGTCGTATTGGGCTTGATCAAAATGCGCTAATCAGTTTGGCAGTTATTTTTAGCGTGGTATTGATTTCGGTGCTTGTCGTAGGGATTTACAATTCGCAATCGACGGCAAAAGCACTTCCGGCCAGAGAAACAAAAGATTATTCTGCGCAGGATCTAACGCAAAAAAGTAGGAGCCAGCCAGAAACTATGTCTGGCTACAAAACCGAAAGTCAGGAGCGTGAAACAAATGAACAGATCATTGTCTATGTATCAGGAGCTGTAAATCGTCCGGGTGTAGTTGAATTACCGCTTGATGCGCGGGTGAATGACGCTTTGCAAGCTGCTGGAGGCCCACAAGAAAATGCTGATATTAATTTGGTGAATTTGGCGCAAACAATTTCAGATGGTGCACAGATCCATGTGCCAGTAAAAGGAGAACCTGCACTTGGTGAACCGTCCCCAGGAGTGCAGCAGGGGCAAGGAGTGCGGGGAAGTAAAGGGCAGACGGTAGCAGGCAGTGCTGGAGCGGAGAATCCAGAAGGTTCACGGCAAAAAGTAAACCTGAATACAGCTACTGTGGAACAGCTTGATCAGATTCCTGGAATCGGTGCAATCACTGCCCGCGAGATTCTTAACTGGCGTGCGCAAAATGGCCCATTCCAGAGTCTTGAAGATTTACTGCAAGTATCGCGGATCGGTCAGAAAACTCTCGAAAAATTGCGGCCATATCTTACATTGTGATGCGAAAAAGACGGTGATCGTGTGCATGACTATCGACTCTTAATGCCTGCTTTGGTGTTTTGGGCTGTACGTGTTGGTTGGATTTCACCATTGCAGACGGTGCTTCTCATTTCGATTGCAGTGCTGATCTTAGCTTATTTGGCGTATACCGGAATCGGTCGAGAGTGTCTTGCGCAAACGGTTGCCGGGATGGTCTTTGCGGCAGTTATTGCGATCGCGGTGGGGCTGATTTTGCCACTTCCGGAAAAATCGTCTCGCTATGGTGCAAATAATTTGCTCCCTAAGGAGTGTAATGCGAGTATTTTCCAAGGTGAAAGCATTTACGCTCACGCAGAAAACTTCAGATGCATAATTCATACGCAATTTCGAATGCTGGGAGCTGATTTTTCCGATCAGACTGCTGGGATTTTACGGGGCGTTGTGCTTGGTGATGCTACGGGTTTGCCCGCAGATCTTCGCAACCAGGTGAAGCTGGCCGGCTTGCAACATTTAGTTGCGATTTCCGGGGCACATATTTCATTGCTGATTGGGGTCGCAATGATTTTGCTGGGGCGGCGCAGGCGCCGTCTTACCGCAATGATTGCAAGTATTTTCTTATTTTTGTTGGTTGGGCTTGTGGGGTTAAGTGCCTCAGTGCTGCGTGCGGCAATAATGGGAATAGTTGCATTGATTGCTTTTTCACTTGGGCGAGGTAGTGGAGTGATTGCTGCACTCAGTCTGGGGGTCATTGTCGGTGCTGCATTTTGGCCAGATCTCGCAGCTGGAATTGGTTTTCAGATGTCTGTGATCACCACCGGAGCGATTATCGTCATTGGAAATTCGTTCCTGCAGATCCCCGCAATCGTAAATCGCCGCTGGGCTACCTGGCTTGTAATACCACTGATTGCGGGGACGGCAATCATCCCAATTTCTGCACAATTACAACCACAGCTTTCGTTGTTTGCAGTTCCGGCAAATATTGTTGTTGCACCGGTCATTCCGGTGATCACGGTACTTGGATTGGCGGCAGCTGTGATTGGCGCATTCATTCCAGCAATTGCAGCTATCTTGCTATTTCCTTGTGCGATTGGTGCATGGTGGGTAAGTCAAGTGGCGCGTTTTTCGACAATGTTTACGGCATTCATTTTTCCGGTCTGGGTAGTAGCAGTAATTCAACTGGGAGGATTAATATTGCTTTTGTTATGGGCACGCAAACAATCTGTGCGAGATTCAGCAAAAATCGAATTTGCACGGCAGGGCTGGCCGCGATTTTGGAGCTGGCCTTATTTTATTATTGCAGGAGTAGTAATTTGTATTTTGCTCATCTTTCCCCTGATGCCAGTGATAATTGGAAACAAGACTTCATTCGCATGGGAATTTATTCAATGTGATGTAGGGCAAGGGTCTGGTTTGCTGGCACGCAACGGTGGAAAAACTGTGCTCATTGATACCGGCAAGGAACGAAGTAATGCGGTACCGTGCTTGAGACGGCATAAAATACGAAAACTTGATTTGCTGATTATTTCGCATCTTGATGCAGATCATGTGGGCGGATTTGAACAAGTATTGGCCGAAGTGCAAGTGGAGCAGGTCTGGTTGAGTGAAAATCAGCATCCACAATATCGGCATAAGCAAGTGTTGGCAGCTGCGCAAAAAGAAGAAATTCCAATAAAACATGTCAAAGCGCATGAAAAATATGCAGATTGGATCGAAATTCTCAGTCCATTGCATATCTATGGTGGTGAAGATGATACAAATACGGATTCATTGGTCTTAGATCTGCGCTTGCAAACACATCGAGTGCTCGTATTATCTGATGTGCCAGCAGAAATTCAGGAAAATTTAGTGCCGATGAAACTACCGCAATTTTCCTGCGTGATTGTGGCCCATCACGGTGCAAAGAGTCAATCTGCGCGACTCGCTGCAAAAATAAAACCAGAAATTTCACTGATTTCAGTTGGACGGAATAATTATGGGCATCCGCATCGCAATGCTTTTGCAGTTTGGCAGGCACCGTTAATCAAAACGACTCTCGATTGTGGAGATATTATGGTGGGTGCAAAACAGTATCAGACGCAAAAGCGTTGTTGAGAGCTATCTCAAAATGGACGGGATTATAAATCCGGAAGATAATTTGTGCTGATTATCAGCAGACGCGTTCCAATATTAGCAGCTATTCAATAATGTGGAATACTAAAGGGTATGGCTATGAAATACGCACTTGAAATTGCTCCAATCGTCTTTATTAAAAGTGACGAACCGGTATATGCAGATCGCGTATTTGAAGATTTGCGTGATCAATTTCGGGCACAAGTGCCGGGGGCACAAGTAACACGGATCGATGCACAAAATGCACAGCCAGGTGAACTTCTAATGCTTACATCTCCGTCATTATTCGGTGAGCCGCGCGCCATCTATATCCCAAATCTAGAACAAGCAAATACTTATTTAAGCGATGAAATCATCGCCTATCTGCCTCATCCCGAGCCTGATGTTTGCTTGATTTTACGGCATAACGGTGGTCAACGCGGGAAAAAACTGAAAGACGCAATAACAAAACAGAAAATCCCCACGATCGAAATTAAACAAGTTAAGACGGCTAATGACAAAGCGCGTGCAGTACAAGATGATGTAACGCAACAAAAACGTGCGATCACGCCGCAAGCAGTCAATGCCCTAGTGGATGCTCTCGGTTCGGATTTGCGTGAGCTACTCGCAGTTACGAACCAATTGCTGAGCGATGTTTCAGGGAAAATCACGGAAGCTGATGTAGCTCGCTACTGTGCAGGGCGAATTGAGGCCACTGGATATCAGGTTGCTGATGCAGTGGTGATTGGAGATGTAGCAAAGGCAGTACAGTTAGCCCGTCATGCAATAGCTACTGGGCTCACCGGAGTTGCAATCGTTGCTGCGCTCGCGGCGAAGTTTCGCAACCTTGCTTATGTGCTCGGGATGCGTTCAGTGCGAATCGATTATCGGCTATCGCTTGCGCCGTGGCAGATTGATCGCGCAAAACGCGAATTGCGTGGCTGGAGTGCAGTGGGGCTCGGGCGGGCAATTCAGGAGATCGCACGTGCCGATGCGGATCTCAAAGGAGGGTCGCGAGATAGTGCATATGCCCTTGAACGGGCACTGCTCGCTATCGGAAGAGCACGGCGTTTGAAATAGGGGTTGACGTTTGAGCGTGGTGATGAAGTGCTGCTTGTATGCAAAACGGCTCAACCGTCACTAATTTAGTTTCAAAATCTTGTGAGTTAGCTTTGATGTGCCTGTTTTTCGCTGATCAGCAGCGCAAAAATACTGGCGATGAGAAGTTTGCTGGCATCGCCAATGAGAAAAGGGGTAATTCCGGTTTCGAGTAAAGTGCTAAAACTGAATCTGCCATTTAAGGAGAGAAAGCCGGTGAGCCAAATCAACCCTGGAATATATGGAATAGCAAGCCCGATTGCGGGTACTGCGATTGCGCGCCAGCCAGATAAACCGCGTTGCGCAAGGTGGGCAACTGCATAGGCTGCGCCAATAAAACCGAGAACAAAGCCAAATGATGCACCAATTCCTGATGTTCCACCAGAAAGAATGGGCGCTCCGAAAGCTGCAAGAGTTGCGTAAAGAGTTAGCGCACTTGCAGCTGAATTGCGGTGTGCCAGCATCCCAACCAGTACTACAGCGAGGGTCTGGCCAGTGAGTGGGATTGGGTGAAATGGGATCACGATTTGCGCGAATATTGCAACAAGTAAAAATCCTGCGATCATTTCACGCAAAAGCGTACGGTTTACAATATTCCATCTTGTAAGTAGTGGATGTGAGATGAGAGTTTGTGTTGCCATATTCAGTTCTTTCTTTGTGAGATTTTAGTGATTAAGATTTTTCCGATCCTGTTTTGGATAGCTGCCTGAGAGTAATCGAATCGATCCACAAAGCACTAGCCATGTGGCTAGTGTGGCATAGATGGCAAGAAAATTTGGGATCCCAAGATGCAGCTGTTTCATATTTGATGCTGCAAAATATGCGCTGTTTATTTCTGTTTTTGCCTGAGAATCAGCCATTTCAGAAGAGAGTTAGGTGGAGAATTTTCTTCCGGGATAAATTCTGAGTGTTGCTAATGTCATAAAAATGGAGCGCGCTCCGAAATGTAAGAGCTCACAAATCTCGAAGTGTGTATCAATCCGCTTGACGACTCCACCTACGCGGGTGTTACTCTGAACTGGAGTGCACTCCGTTTTAGTTTATTTGCAAAGAGATGGCGAAACATATGGAACAGTCTAACCACTTCGAGCTACTTTCGAGAGATTGTGATTCTCTCACCTACTTCGAAAGTCTAACCTCGACACAGGACTTTTTTCAGCAGAATTGGCGTGAAATGCCTCAATTTAGTGTCTGTATTGCAGATTTTCAAGAGCGTGGGCGCGGAAGGTACCAACGTCATTGGCAGGCTCCGAAACAGACTTCACTATTGATGTCAGTACTTATTCCGCTTGACTCAAATATCGACTATGGCTGGGCTACATTCGCTGGAGCTCTTGCCGCGCGCGAAGCATGTGCAAAAATTTTGCCCGCCCAAAAGATCTTGTTGAAATGGCCAAATGATGTAGTAAGCATGCAGGGGCAGAAAATTGGTGGCGTGCTTGGTGAAGTACTTGGCGAACGCGATGGAATGCTATTTGGGGCGATCGGCGTCGGAATCAATATCCTGCAAGCGAAGAATGAACTACTAGCTACTGCTACTTCTTTGCGCATGCTTGATTCATCTTTGCAGGGGGAATTCAAAATTGTCCGGGAAGCTCTCGCGGTTCTTTTCTTGAATGAATTAAAACAAAATCTGCAACTTCAAAAAACCGATGTGCTTTCCAAAATGTCGCTGCACTGCATCGATATTGGAAAAGTGCGTAACCTTCAGACGCGGATCGGGAAAATTAGTGGTACCGTGCGCGGAATCGGGGCGAATGGAGAGTTGATCCTAGGAAACCACCTGATTACCCCAGATCAAATGGCACAAAATGCATTGCTTGAACCAGATTTTGTGACTAAAAAGTGATTTCTCAAGCATCCTTTAATGTTTTGTTTTCTTGCCGTAAATGATTTTGCTTGAAGTTTGTGCAGAGAACTGAATCTCAGAGATGGAAAGGTAAAAATGAAGCTTTTAATTGCAAATCGTGGCGAAATTGCGATTCGCATTATTCGTACATGTCGCGAACTTGGAATTACAACTGTGGTCGGATATTGCGAATCTGAACGTGATGCTGCATACGTAAACATGGCAGATGAAGCTTATTTACTTGGGCGTGATGCAAACGTTTTTATTGATTCTGCTTTGATTCTCGACATTGCGAAACGTGCATGTGTACAGGCTGTGCATCCAGGATATGGATTTCTTTCAGAATCGCCTGATTTTGCAGCTGCAGTACAAGCAGCGGGAATGAAGTGGATCGGGCCTGACCCAAGCGTGCTGTATGCGCTTGGTGACAAAGCAAGTGCGCGGGAAATAGCAGCACGCGTAGCTGTACCGACAGTGCCAGGGATCGAATTATCGCAAGTTAATGCTACTGACATTGAAACTTTTGCGGCGAAGGTAGGTTTTCCAGTCGTAATCAAGAAAGTTGATGGCGGGGGTGGGAGAGGGATCAAAGTGCTTCGTGATCTGAAACAGCTACACGAGTATTTTCAGTTACACGATGGCGCAGTGAATCCAGTGGTTGTAGAAAAATTTCTGGAGCATGCGCGGCACCTTGAAACCCAATGCGTGAGAGATGCGGAAGGGAACTTCGCAGTTATCTCTACGCGCGATTGCTCGCTGCAGCGGCGAAATCAGAAAATGCTTGAGGAAGCTCCCGCATTTGATCTTCCTGCAGAGATCAACGCGCAGTTGATTGAAAATTCGCGCCGTCTTTTTGCAGCGGTAGATTATATCGGTGTAGGCACTTGCGAATTCTTGTATGAAGATAATTTGTATTTTCTGGAAGTTAATCCGCGACTACAAGTAGAACATTCCGTTTCAGAAGAAGTTACGGGTTTGGACTTAGTGCGGATGCAGCTGACGGTTGCGATGGGAACGGAAATTCCACCAATTCCTGAAGTCCGTGGGCATGCGATTGAAATGCGGATCACCAGTGAAGATCCGGGTGCGATGATGATGCCAACTACTGGGGTTGTGGACGCGGTAAGCTGGCCTCTAGGGCTGGGCGTCCGCATTGATACAGGATTGTGTGAAGGTGATGCAGTAACTGCAGAATTCGATTCGATGATTGCAAAAATCATCGTCACTGCGGAAAACCGGCAGCAGGCGATTGTGCGTGCGCAGCGAGTATTGCGTGAATTAAAAATTACGGGAATCAAAACACCGATTGCAATGTATCAAGCAATTTTCACGGAACCTGATTTTGTAAATGGAAATTTCTCAACTCGCTGGTTTGAAGCGGAATTTTTCCCGCAATGGAATCCAGGCGCTGGATCAGAGCGAAATGGATCTGATCCAAATACGGATCTGCCGTCGGCAGATTTTGAAATGCAAACTTTTACGATCGAAATTGATGGGAAGCGCGGCACGATCACGGTGCCAAAAGATTTGATTTCAGCTCAACGCCGGCATATTTTGCCTGCTCAGCCATTACGGCGTTCAAAGCGTCTGATTCATGAAGATGCATTGCAGGTAAGTGATGGAAAAGTAACTTCGCCAATTCAGGCTCTCGTGTTGAAAGTATGCACTGCGATTGGGGCACAGGTGCAAGAAGGGGATCTGCTGGCAGTGCTCGAATCAATGAAAATGGAAAGCTATGTGTATGCGCCATGTGCGGGAACAGTAGTTGACGTGTCTGTTGCAGACGGCGAAAACGTAGTGCCCGGAGCATTGATTGCACGAATTGAGGAATTAAAATGAGCGACAAAAAACCGATCAATAATCAATGTGATACACAAACGCATTTGCATCCATCTGGTTCTGAAAATCTTCCCGCACAAGCTGCGAGTGCTTGGCAGGCGCATTTGCCTGGTGAAGAAGTGACGATTGATCACAGTTCGCAAATAATCGATCGCGAAAAATTTCATGCCTTTGAAATGTCGGTAGTTGATTCTGCTGAAGTCAAAGCGTGTAATTTGCAGCACCCGAAAGGGAAAAAGACAGCACGGGAGAGAATTGCTGCACTGGTAGATGAGCAAAGTTTTCAAGAGATTGGACGCTTTGCTGGCGGTAATATTGCGCATGGCTTTACGGGTGCTGGGGTAGTCACTGGTCTGGCACGAGTCAATGGGAAGCAGATTGCGCTATATGTGCAGGATTTTTCCGTTGCGGGAGGAACGCTGGGCGAAGCAGAAGGCAATAAGATCATTTCGATTATCGATAAAGCGTTGGAATTGCAGATTCCCGTGATCGGGATCTTGGATTCGGGCGGGGCACGAATCCAAGAGGGTGTAGTTGCTTTGAGTCAGTATGGCAGGATTTTCAAACGAACTTGCCAGGCATCTGGGAGAATTCCGCAAATTTCACTGATTCTTGGACCTTGTGCAGGTGGGGCGGTATATAGTCCGGCGCTTACCGATTTCATTATCATGGCCCGTGATAATTCACATATGTTCGTCACTGGTCCAGATGTTGTTCGATCAACTACTGGTGAAGAAGTGAGCTTTGCAGATTTAGGCGGGGCGAGTGTGCATAATTCTCAATCTGGAGTGGCTCATTATCTGGCAGATGATGAAGAAGATGCGATCGATTATGCCAAAACACTACTTTCATATTTGCCGGCAAATTCAAGTGTGCCGGTACCAAAGTACGAATATTCTGAAGCAGCGGCACAAAATGCGCAACTTCAGTGCAGTGATTTAGGGCTACTCGTGCCAGAATCTTCTCGGCAACCATACGATATGGTCGCGGTGATTGAAAAAATCGTTGATCATGGTGAGTTTGTGCAGGTGCAAGAGCATTTTGCGCGCAATATGCTGATTGGTTTCGCTTGTATTGACGGGCAGAGTGTAGGAATTGTTGCGAATCAGCCGATGGTTGATGCAGGCACATTGGATGTGGACGCATCGGAAAAAGCTGCACGGTTTGTACAGATGTGTGATGCGTTTGGATTGCCGGTAATTACGCTTGTGGATGTTCCGGGCTATCGCCCGGGGGCAGAACAAGAACATGCCGGAATTATTCGCCGTGGTGCAAAAATGATTTGGGCCTATGCGACAGCGAGTGTCCCTCTTGTTACCGTGATTTTACGAAAAGCCTATGGTGGAGCATATATCGTGATGGGCTCAAAATCACTTGGGGGAGATTTAGTTTACGCTTGGCCAGGAGCTGAAATTGCAGTGCTCGGTGCGGAAGGGGCAGTAGCAATCATGCATCGGCGGGAGATTTCGCAAGCCCGGGAAAATGGTTGTGAGCAGCAGGTACGTGCAGAACTTAGTGAAAAATATCGGCAAGAAAATGTGAATCCGTATCTTTCTGTGGCTCGGGGAGAAGTAGATGGGATCATTGTGCCATCACGAACACGGGAAATCATTGGCAAATCATTAGCAAATCTTGCGCAGAAACGAAGAAATACATATCGGCACGGAAACATGCCGATGTAATAGTGCGCGATTTTAACGAAGTGCGGCAATCACACATTGCCGCTGATCCAATATCAATAAATATTCCAAATCGAATCTAAACTCAGTTCAAAACCTTTGAAATTTAACAAATTCTGATGCGAAACGAACTTTGAGAGAAAAATACAAGGAGTAAAGGAAATAATGACAACTCTGTTTCAGCAACTCAATTCTGGAGTCCCATATATTTTACAATTTGCTGGTCAAGCTGCACCGTGGAAAGAGGAGCTTGCTCAGCTGCGCGAAGATCCGATCCTTTCTGCTGAACTAATACAGTTGGATCAGCAGGCAACACAAATACTTGCCCCGGTGCTTCCCGAAATTACGCAAATCACGGGCGGTAAATTGCAATTACTTGAGCCGAACGTAGCGAATGCTGCATTTGCTTCTGTACCGGGAATTTTCCTGTGCCAATATGCGGCTTTGCGAGAGCTTGGTTTAAGCGCAAAGCCTTTAGCTGTGCTGGGATATTCGCAAGGGGTTCTTGCGGTTGAATTACTGAAAAATGCTGCTGGTGAAGTGCAAATGGATGGATGCTCTGAGATCAAAGCAGCTCAGATTCTTGCTCTTGCACGATTAATCGGTGCTGCAGCAACGCGTGTGACGCGGAAAATCGATGCAGCTCCGCGTGGCCAAGCCACTTCAATGTTGGCTGTAAGAGGCGTGCCAAATACGCAAATTGCGGAGCTTGCTACCGAATCCGGAGTAACCGTAGCAATCGTTAATTCTGCTAGTCGTGCTACTCTTTCTGGGAATCCGCAATCGTTGATAAAAGCTGCACAGAAAATTGCGCAACTTGCTGATTGGCAAAACAAAGCATTGGAAGAAAAAACTGCTGGTGTGCAAGCGCTTACTCCCAGCTGCGAATTCTTACCCGTTGATGCTCCTTTTCATAGTCCATTACTTGATCCAGCTGTTGCGCTTGTGGCAGCCTGGGTGCAGGATTGTGATTTCGGTGAACTAAATGTCATGAACCTAGCGCGGAAAGTACTCACAGAGCATGTTGATTGGTGCGCGGAGATAACGCAGGCACTTTCACTAAAACCAGAATGGATTGTGGATCTTGGTCCAGGTACAAGTCTGCGCACAATTACTTCTGCGCTGACAGCGGGGCATGGGCTGGGAATAGCAGAAGCTGGTGATGCACATGGGCGCGATTTGCTCCAGCTGCCAGGTGCAAAGTTTGCGAAGTCTGTAAACTATGCGCAATTTGCTCCAAGCATCGCAATGCTCAACGGGAAGAAAGTGTTGCAAACTAAATTCACGACGCTTACTGGACGTGCTCCGGTCTTGCTTGCGGGAATGACGCCAACAACTGTCGAAGCGGAGATCGTGGCAGCGGCTGCAAACGCAGGGTACTGGGTTGAAATGGCTGGCGGCGGGCAAGTGACTGAAGAAGTTTTTCTCAGCAATTTAGCCGATTTGAAAAAACAGTTAAATCCAGGGCAAACAGCACAATTTAACGCAATGTTTATGGATCGTTATCTCTGGAATTTGCAATTTGGTACACAGCATATCGTCAGCCGTGAACGGCGAAATGGTGCCCCTATTGACGGACTCGTGATTTCAGCGGGAATCCCTGAAGTGGATGAAGCGAATGAATTGATTGCGCAGCTGCGTGAAGCAGGATTCCCTTATCTTGCTTTCAAACCCGGTACGGTGGATCAGATTCGGCAAGTGCTGGAAATTGCAAAAGCAAATTCGGAAATTCCAATAATTCTGATGGTCGAAGACGGACACGCTGGCGGGCATCATTCATGGGAAGATCTGGCGCATCTTTTGCTGGGCACATATGCGCAAATTCGTTCGCAAAAAAATACGGTTCTTTGCGTTGGTGGCGGTTTGGGTGACCCTGCGCGAGCTGCACAATTTCTCACGGGTGAGTGGGCATTATCGTACGTGAATACCGTTATGCCAGTTGATGGTATTTTTATTGGCACTACAGCAATGACCGCCAAGGAGGCGCATACCACTGATGCGGTAAAAGAACTACTTGTACGTACTCCGGGGATTTCCTTTGCGCAAAATAATGGTTGGGTTGGCTCAGGCGAGGTTAGCGGAGGGATGACCTCAGGGATTTCGCATCTCCATGCAGATATGTACGAGATCGATAATGCGGCGGCACGTGCTTCGAGACTGCTGGTAAAAGCTAATGACGCGCAATTCCGGCACAATCACCGTGATGAAATTATTGCGGCGATCAATGCAACTGCAAAACCTTATTTCGGTGAACTGGAACAAATGACATATGCGCAAGTTCTCCAGCGGTATGCAGAATTAACTTATCCTGATGCAGATTTGTCATGGGTGAAGCGATTCCATGAACTGCTTCAGCGTTGCGAAGCACGGCTTTGTGATCGTGATGCAGGGGAAATTTCGACGCTTTTTCCAGATTTGAAACAAGCTGAAAATCCTTTTGAATGCATTGAGCAGTTGCTTGCAGTTTATCCGAATGCAGCATCGATTACCTTCACGGTATTTGATGCAGCATGGTTCATTGAACTTTGCCGAAAGTATCCAAAGCCAGTGCCGTTTGTGCCCGCAATTGATGAGTCGCTAATGAAATGGTGGGGAACTGACGGCCTGTGGCAGTCGCACGATCCGCGATACGATGCGGATCAAGTGCGGATAATTCCAGGTCCAGTTTCGGTAGCAGCGATCGAGACGGTTAATGAACCGATTGCTGATATTCTCGCTCGCTATGAGCGTGCAGCAATTCAGGCAGTAGAATCTGCTGCAGATGGTGCAGTTGTGGTTGATTCGCAGCAGGTACCACAGATTTTTGCCCGTATTGCAGCCGATTTTGATGAATATGTGCGCCGGGTGCCGCATATTGTTTGGCATGGGCATTTGATCACGAATCCGGCTCATGTGCTTGATCGGTACCAAATAGAAGTAACAGAAGTTGGGTACGATATCGTAGTTGATCTCGATACGCTTTGGTCAGATAGCAGTGCAAGCCACCATTCGGTGAAACTGCTACGAATTCCATTGATTCTGAACGATGTGGAAAATGGCGCATTACCGGTAGTGGATGATCTCAGATTGCCTGCTGTAATGCATGAGATGCTCTGCGCAACTGCTGGAGTGGGTGCGAAAAACGTGATGGGGGATGATATTCCCCAGTTGCCAAAGATCCAGCCTTCAAACTTGTCTGAATTTGGCGAAGCACGTTATACGTTCCAGATAAATGACGAATTAGGTGCGCTCCATGCAGGAGTTACAGCTAGTACTTTGTCTGCTCAATTACATCTGGCAGAAATCGTGCCAGCTGCTCTGCTGGGGCTTTGCTGGCCTGCAATTTATGCGGCTCTTGGCTCTGCGGAAGTGAATAATTTTCCAGTAATTGAGGGATTGTTCAATGCGGTGCATCTTGATCATTCAGAGACGCTCAATGTGATGCAAATTCCGCAAACTGCCACGATCGAAGCCACCTCATATTGTGCGCAAATTGCTGAATCTGCTTCTGGGCGTATCGTTACTGTGGAAACTATTTTGCGTTTCAAAAATCAGGAGCGGAGCGTCGGTGATCTGGTGAATCCCGATACTGACCGTGAAATTGGTCGTTTCTCGGAGCGTTTTGCAATTCGCGGACGGGCAGAAGGCGCATTATTGCCAGCAGAACCATGGTTGGGGGCACAGATCGAATCGCAAATGCGATCTGGCAAACGCGCTCTGCTTCGGAAAGTCCAGGTAGCGGCACCACAAGATATGACTGCTTTTGCGATGGTTTCTGGAGACTATAATCCGATCCACACTTCTTCCCGCGCAGCGAAAATTGCTGGTCTGGATGCACCGCTCGTGCACGGAATGTGGCTCTGCGCGGCAGCGCAACACACTGTTAGTGCAGAAGATGAAAATGGGATGAGTTGGAATATTGAAAGCTGGCTCTATCGCATGTACGGATTAGTGGCGCTCTCGGATCAAATCGATATTTCAGTTGAGCGTATCGGTACTGCTACAGGTGGGCGAGTAGTGCTGGAAGTGATTTCGAAGGTAGCTGGTGAAATTGTTTCTCAGGCAACGGCAATTGCGAGTCCCAAACGAACTGCCTATGTATTTCCGGGGCAAGGGATTCAAAAGGCTGGGATGGCGCTTGATGAGCGAATTGATTCTGCTGCTGCCCGTGATATTTGGGAACGCGCAGATGCTTATACTCGCAAAGAATTGGATTTTTCAATTCTCGCGATAGTTCGCGATAATCCAACTACGCTGGTAGCCAAGGGAATTACTTATCGTCATCCGCAAGGCGTTTTGAATTTGACGCAATTTACACAAGTAGCATTAGCTGCCGTCGCTTTTGCGCAAACTGCACGTTTGGAAGAAGCTGGTGCGCTGGTAGATGGGGCTTATTTTGCCGGGCATTCGCTCGGTGAATATACTGCCCTTTCTGCTTATGGAAAGATGATGAGTTTAGAGACGGTACTTGGAATTGTGTTCCAACGTGGTTCAACAATGCATCATCTTGTACCACGGGATGAAACTGGTAATTCAGAGTACAAAATGGGGGCACTGCGTCCAAACCAGTTTGGGGTTACTGATGCAGATGTGGCTGCATACGTTGCGCAGGTAAGCCGCGAAAGCGGCGAATTCTTAGAGATCGTGAATTACAATCTGGCTGGCGCACAATATGCAGTGGCTGGCACGAATGCAGGTATTGCTGCTCTTGCGCAGGATGCGACTGCACGTGCCACAGCAGCTGGAGGAAAAACTCCATTCATGTTGATCCCAGGAGTTGACGTGCCATTCCATTCCACTAGACTGCGTGATGGAGTGGAAGATTTCGCTGCTGTGCTTGCACAACGGCTCCCGCATGAGATCGACTTTGCGCGTCTTGAGAATCGCTATATTCCAAACTTGGTTGCCCGTCCTTTTGCTTTTACGAAAGAGTTTTGCAGCAGCATTTTGGACGTGGTTCCATCTGCTTATGTGCAGGATCTGCAGTTGCGATGGGAGACGATCGACTGGGATACAGAGCGAGGGGAAATTGGTCGGAACCTGCTTGTAGAGCTACTTTCATGGCAATTTGCTTCGCCTGTGCGCTGGATCGAAACTCAAGATTTCCTTTTCAGCCAATCTCGGATTGAAGAATTTGTGGAAATCGGTTTAGGGCATGCTCCAACACTTGCAAATTTGGCGGTAAAAACTTTACAGCTTCCAAAGTTTGCAAATAAAAAAGTGAAAGTGCTTAACGTACAACGTGATAGTGCGATTGTGTATCGTGCGGATGAACCGACGGTATTTGCCACAAGCAATTCAAAAACTACAGATTTCGCAGATCGTGAGAGTAAAAATGCTGCCGTCGAAAACACTGTGGCTGAACTGCCAGAAGTGGATTTACCAAATCTCGGTGATACAAATTTGGCGAGAATGGCAGATCCAAATGCAGCATCAGCAGCTTTAATTGCAACTCCTGCTGCTCCGGAAGCATTATCAGCTGGCGCAAAGAATCCCGAAATCAACTTTGATGCAGCTGACGCACTAAAAGTTCTCCTCGCTTATTCGACGAAGATCGACTTGGCACAGATCAGCGCGCAAGACACGATCGAAATACTGACGAATGGCGTCTCGTCAAAACGGAATCAGCTGCTCATGGATATTTCGGCTGAACTTGGGCTTTCCGCACTTGAAGGTGGTGCAGAAGCATCAATTGCTGAGCTGACAAAAAATATTTGTGTTGCTGCGCATAATTACACTCCGTTTGGTCCGGTGCTTTCAGAAATAATTGCAGAGCATATTCGACGTCTTTTTGGCGCTGCGGGGGCATCGCTTTCCGATATTGCAAAACACGTTAGTACGCAGTGGCAGCTTGGCGCGGGATGGCAATCGTGGGTAACAGCTTTCGTTTTACTGCAAACTCGTGAGGGAAAGTCTACGCGGGGTGGTGAATTAGCAGCGCTTCCAATACCGGCAAGTATGCCGGAAGTATTCGCACTGATTGACCAGGCAGTAATAAATGTCGGGAAATTCCTTGCTGTAACGGTAGCGAAACCGTCTGCAAACAATGCCAAAGGTGCAGGCGGCGCAATGGTTGATGCAGCAGCATTGGATGAGTTCAAGAATTTCATTACTGGATCACTTGCCGAAAATGCACGTGATTTACTGACACGATTAGGGCAAACGGCAATAGTCGAAAATAGTGGAGCAACGGATAATGAGCTGATCGAGACGGTTACAGCCGAGCTCGGAGCGTCATGGACAAAGCTTGTTGCGAATGTATTTGATTCACGAAAAGCAGTGGAACTAAATGACCGCTGGGCAACTGCCCGAGAAGATGTCACCCGGATTGCACTTGGGGTGCAGATTTCGGCAAATTTTGCAGCTACCGGAGCTGAAGTAGCACGGCAAGCTGTCTATTTGAGTGAGCAAACATCTGATACTGAGATAAAAACACGTCTGCTGGAAATTGCACAGCAAGCAGTTGACTTCAGCCCAGGTGAATTTTCGGGACAAATTGCTGTTGTTACTGGGATGACCCCGCAATCGATTGCAGGAGCCGTAACCGCGAAACTGCTTGCAGGGGGCGCAACTGTGATTGCAACAGCTTCGCACATTTCGCAGCAGCGGCTAGTTGATATCCGCAATTTATATCGACAATCTGCTCGCGGAGATGCTGCGCTCTGGCTGGTGCCAGCAAATCTTGGTTCGTATCGTGATATTGATGCACTCATTGATTGGATCGGCACTGAGCAAACCGAAAATATTGGCGGTACGACGCATCTGGTTAAACCTGCGCTCAATCCAGACTTACTTTTCCCGTTCGCAGCGCCACGCGTAATGGGCACAATGGAAGAAGCCGGTCCGCGTGCAGAAAATGAGATGCGGATCATGCTTTGGGGTGTGGAACGGTTGATCACCGGATTAGGCATTCTTGGGGGCGAGCATCATATTTCGCACCGTTTGCATACGATACTTCCTGGATCACCCAATCGCGGTCGTTTTGGCGGAGATGGTGCATATGGCGAAGTAAAATCTGCACTTGATGCGATCTGCAATAAGTGGCGTGTGGAGCCGTGGGGAAAGCACGTAACACTAGCACATGCGAGAATCGGTTGGGTGCGCGGCACTGGATTAATGGGCGGTAATGATCCACTCATTGCGGCAGTCGAAGCAAAGGGCGTGCGCACCTGGACAACCTCGGAAATTGCAGAAAAACTGATTGAAATTTCTACTGCCGAAGCCCGCAAGAGAGCACTTGATGCTCCGATTGATGCAGATTTTACCGGTGGACTCGACGAAATTGATTTTACTGAATTAACTGCGCAAGCCGGTGAGCATGAAGCACAAGTGCAAACATCTGCCGAACTTGTGCCAGATCAGATGATTCAAGCGCTTCCGTCTCCAAAACAAATGAAACTGGCGCAAGGCGCTGAATTATTTCCACAAGGCAGCGCTAAACCTGCAGAAATGATTGTGATCGTTGGTATCGGCGAGGTCGGAACTTGGGGCAGTGCCCGGACTCGTTTTGCTGCTGAATTGGGGATTCAAGATGACGGCAAAGTCGAACTCACTGCTGCAGGTGTGCTGGAACTGGCATGGATGATGGGGCTACTTACGTGGCACGAATCTCCCCAGGCCGGTTGGTATGATACCGCAGACAACTTGGTAGAAGAACAAGATATTTATTCTCGTTTCCGGGACGAAGTGGTTGCTCGTTCGGGCATTCGTCGGCTTACTGATGAGGAGTCGATTCATGATGCTGCAACTACTGACATGGTTACGGTGTTCTTAGATCATCCGATTAGTTTCACTGTATCAAGTGAAGCTGAGGCACGGGCATATTTTAATGCCGATCCGCAGTTCACGCAGATTTCACGAGCATCTGATGATCACAAGCTTTGGAAAGTAACACGTTTGAAAGGTGCCACCACATTGGTGCCCCGTCGAACCACACTTTCAAGATTTATCGCAGGCCAATTCCCGCAAGGTTTTGATCCGCAAAAGTGGGGTATTCCTGCAGCAATGCTTGAGAGTGCAGATAAGATGGCTGCATGGAATCTTGTGGCTACCGTGGATGCATTTATCTCAGCTGGTTTTAGCCCTGCAGAGCTATTGCAGGTAGTACATCCAAGTAGTGTGGGATGTACCCAAGGTACGGGCTTTGGTGGGATGAGTTCGATGCGGAAACTTTTTGTGGAACGATTCCTGAATGAATCTGTGCCACAAGATATTTTGCAGGAAACACTGCCAAATGTGATTGCGGCTCATACGATGCAAGCTTATGTGGGTGGTTATGGAGCGATGGTGCAGCCAGTTGCTGCATGTGCAACTGCTGCTGTCTCGCTTGAAGAAGGCGTAGATAAGATTGCAACTGGAAAAGCCAGTTTTGTTGTTACCGGCGGGATCGATGATCTTTCCGTCGAATCGCTTGAAGGCTTTGGTTTTATGAATGCGACGGCAGATTCACAAAGCCTAGTTGATCGCGGCATTCATGAGCGTTTCTGTTCACGTGCAGGAGATTCACGCCGAGATGGATTCGTCGAGGCGCAAGGCGGAGGAACTGTGCTCATTGCTCGCGGAGACTTGGCTTTGGAAATGGGTTTGCCGGTTTACGGTGTAGTTGGATACGTACAAAGTTTTGCTGATGGGATGCATACTTCAATTCCGGCTCCTGGTATTGGTGCGCTCGCGGCAGGGCAAGGAGGGAAAGAATCGCGTTTGGCTTGTGCACTTGCTGAGCTTGGCGTGAGCAGTGATGATATTGCGATTGTTTCCAAACACGATACTTCTACGAAGGCCAATGATCCGAATGAAGCTGAGCTACATCATTTACTTGCACAGGCACTTGGGCGCACGCCAGGTAATCCGCTTTATGTGATTTCGCAAAAGACGCTTACTGGGCACGCAAAGGGAGGTGCTGCATTATTCCAAATTGCTGGAATGACGCAAGTATTTGCTACCGGCATGATTCCTGCCAACCGTTCGCTTGACAATCTCGATCCAGAGTTCGCTGTGCGTGATTATCTGGTCTGGCTGCGTGATCCATTGAATTACGGGGAACATCTGCCAATTAAGGCCGGTTTGATCACATCTCTTGGTTTTGGTCACGTATCGTCTGTAATTGCACTGGTGCATCCAGGTGCATTTGAAGCTGCAATTATGCGTACACATGGAACAGCAGCATTGCAGCAGTGGCGTGAGGCGGCACTTTCACGACTACATGCAGGTGCGCAGCATTTATCACAGGCGATGATTGGGCGGGAGGCACTGTATCAACCACAGACGGGGCGCCGTCTGCCAGATGTGGCGCATGAAGCTGAAATTTCAATGCTGCTTGATCTAGATGCGCGCCTTGGTACGGACGGAAAATACGGTGAATGAGCTAACTGGCACCGAGAGTGAGCTCTAATTGCTTGGCGGAACTGACAGATCGCTGCGGTAATACAGTTGTTGTGCCAGTTCCGCCATGAGCGGCTAACATCAGAGAAAGCAAAAGCTTGTGGGGAATACAGATGCGTAATGAGGATAATTCGCTGGATGCTCAGCTGCAGCCAGTGCTCTGGGAAGGATCAAAGTATGCGCTGGGGATTGGCGTAGATCTTGTAGCTATTCCAGATTTTCTGCTGCAGCTGAACCAAGCTGGTTCGACTTTTCGAAATGTTTTCAGTGCTGCTGAGCTGCGGAATGCGCGCAGGCGTGCAGCTGTTACTGGAAATTCTCCAGATTACCATTTGGCGGCACGTTGGGCTGGGAAGGAGGCGTTCCTGAAGGCGTGGTCAAATCTGCTTTTGGGAAAGCCGCCGGTAATCAATCCAGAAAAAGTAATTTTTTCTGAAATCGAGGTGCTTGCTGATTACTATTGGCGGCCGCAGTTAGTTCTTTCAGGAACGGTAGCAGCAAAATTTCGGGAAAGTTTGGAAAAATCCAGTGAAATTAAGCTGGCTTGTACCGAAACTTGTGATCACATTGGACGGAAAGCACAAGCGCAAATTTCACTTTCGCACGATGGTGAATATGCAATTGCCTATGTGCAGATCGCATTGTTTCCATGTGAGCTATGAATGACGAAAAACGATATGATGGTGCGAAAGATAAATATTGAATAAAGCAGACACATTTGATCACAAGTGTGGTGTGAAATCTGTTTAGTTCAATTGGGCATTTTGAGCAATACTGCAAACCATAAAGGATTATAAGGAAACTGATGGCAGGTAAACGCGAAGCAAAAAATGCGGCGAACGCGCAGCGGATCATGGATGCCGGGAGTGAACTATTTGCGCTAAATAATTATGCTGATGTGACTACAAATATGCTTGCAGAGAAAGCAGGCGTATCAATGGGAACACTCTTTCGCCATATCGGTTCAAAAGCAGCACTATTAGTAAATGTAATTAAAAAAACTTTGCATCAACCAGTGCCGACTAAAAGACCTGCGGTGACGAATGAGCTTGCAATCGAAGCAGTATTGGCTTTGATCGAGCCGTTTGTGGAATTGGCGGTGCGCCAGCCGAAGAACGTCGTAGTTTTCCAGCGTGAAGTATTGTACGGAGATATTGACGGCTCTGATGTGGTGCAAATTGTGCATGGGTTAGAGGCGCAAATCGGTGAGATCGTAGCAGAATTGCGGGGAGTTTCTGATCCACATTTAGCACACGCTGTTTATGCCACGATTTATATGGATTTCTTGCAGGCAACAACCGAAAACAAAGAAATGGAAGATTTACCTGAACGGATGCGTGAATCAGTAGCAGCGATTTTCGCAAGATGGAATTAGTGATCCAATAATTTTAATTTTGCATATTCTGTGTGTGTTTCGCTTTCCTCACGGGCGCGGGGGATGGCTTTTCAAAAGATTGGGAAGATACGGTTTTCGGAAGCTGAACTTTCCGCTGGTTTCACGATGAATCGGAAATGATCTGGCACTGGCGTGGCGTGATGCAGCTGATGCCGGTTTGATCGAGCGGAGATTCACGCGGAAAATGGTACAAACTTGCAGAACGTGAGTAATGAGTAATGAGATACAAAACTGGGTTGAAACAAAAGTTTCAACCCAGTGAGTTTGTGTCAATACGTTTCGGTAGAACGCAGATGCACGATAGCTAAAATTACTTAGCGAGTGCAGCAACCTGCTTGGCAAGCTTAGACTTGCGATTAGCAGCTTGATTCTTGTGAATTACGCCCTTGGAAACTGCCTTGTCGAGCTTGCGAGCGGCAACGCGAAGTTCCTTTTCAGCAACCTCTGCGTCACCTGCTGCGATAGCTTCGCGTGTCTTACGAACGAGGGTCTTTAGCTCAGACTTATAAGCCTTGTTGCGGATCCGACGCTTCTCGTTAGTCTTGATACGCTTCTTTTGCGACTTGATATTTGCCACTTTTAATAACTCTTTCATTTGCTTCTTCACTCTGGCTGGAGTGAAGAATGCGGAATACGGTCGGTGAGGGGTTGCTCAATCCGGACTGCCAGGCGTGGGGACACCCGTGGTTATGGAAGTGAGCCGAATCAGTTCGCCCGACCAGGCGTGCTAATTCAAGGAACAACTCTACCAGTGTGCCTGGCACTCACCAACTGTTTCCACTACAGCCTGGAGGTGTCACTGCTCACGCTTAGCTGCGCACATTGTGAATTTTGCGTAATGCCTTCGTCAGGAGAAGATACATTTCACGATTTAATTTACCGCCCACACGGCGTATTTGCGATTGATGCACCACCCATAACAAATCCAGCCGCGCTTCTGACGGGCGACCGTGAGAGTCCCAATTTCCCGTCCCAATATCTAACCACCAGCGCTCATATTCGTCTTGATACAGTTGCCCAGGTGCATGATCCTTTGAGGTCATTTGGACAAAGAAAATGTATTCTTCCTGCATTGACACTACAAGCACGGGGCGATCTTTTCCGCGTCCGTCCATTTCCTCATATGGTACCCAGGTCCAGACAATTTCCCCAGGATCGGGAAGCGAATCATTATCTGGCGTGTATCTGAGTGCAGGAAGACCATATTTGCCAATATTCCACTGCAGCGGAGGGGCACTTGGCGCCGGGAAATGAGATCTTGATCCTGCCGGTGGAGAGTTTTTCGCTGAAACTGATCTGGCGCCTTTCGCGGCTTGATTTTTATTTTGGCGCACGAGCTGCGCGCCAAAATAGCGTGCAAAACTAACTAATCTTTCGCGCAATCCCATATTTTCCTGCCATTCGTGATTTTGCTTGCTTTATTCAAACTGGAACGCATCAAGCAATCCGGCGCGCACCAGCACCTGCAGTCGTATGAATGAAGTGCGGCTGATTAAATCCAGCAGCTGCAAAAGCTGATTCGACCTGTGCGACTACTGCTGCAGTAGCTTCAATTGGGATAATTGCAATTGCCGAACCGCCAAAGCCGCCGCCCGTCATGCGCGCGCCCAGCGCACCAGCTTTGATTGCTGCAGCGACCGCAGTGTCAAGCTCAGGGCAAGAAACTTTGTAATCGTCACGCAAAGATTCATGTGAAGCCGTGAAGAGCTTTCCCACTGTGACAAAATCACCTGCTGCTAAGGCTTTTGCAGTGTCTTTAACACGCTGGATTTCAGCTACTACGTGTTTTGCAAAAGGTTGTAACTCAGGGCTTAAACGTTTTACGTCTGCTGCTGAAGCATCGCGCAGAAGCGGCAGCCCTAACTCGGCACTAGCAGCTTCGCAGGCAGCACGCCGCTGCGCATACTGCCCGTCGTTCAAGCTGTGTGGGGCACGGGTGTCAATTACGAGCAGTTCTAAACCATGCGCAGCTAAATCAAATGGGATCAACTGCGTCTGCCATGTTTTGC
This sequence comes from Arcanobacterium hippocoleae, assembly GCF_031456295.1. Taxonomy (NCBI): domain Bacteria; kingdom Bacillati; phylum Actinomycetota; class Actinomycetes; order Actinomycetales; family Actinomycetaceae; genus Arcanobacterium; species Arcanobacterium hippocoleae. The sequence goes on along the minus strand of NZ_JAVDUJ010000001.1, from coordinate 540,368 downwards.
AATCAAGATATAGTGCGTTTCCGGCAGTGCAAAGCAGGGAAGCAGATTGATCAAGCCCGCCGGTAGCAGCTCCAGCGACTTCATTTTCGGCACGGACGCAAGCTGCGGCAAGTGCTTTCCGATCGGCTTCATCCTGCGGTGCTACAAGCGCCATCCCAATCGCGCATTCAATTGCGGCGGATGAAGATAATCCTGCACCTGATGGTACGCAAGTATCGTCAGCGGCATCAAAACCGTGCTTGATTCCCAGCACATAGGCAGCGCCGGCCGCATATTTTACCCAATTCGGAGTTTCCGCTTTTGCGATATCTTCCACAGTTCCTTCCCACGGATGATCAGGATCATGGGCGGAAATAAGGCGCACGCGATTGTCTTCACGTTTTTTATATGCTGCAAATGTGCAATGCTCCAAAGCGATTGGCAGGCAAATACCGCCACTGTAATCGATATGTTCGCCGATGAGATTTACTCTTCCGGGGGCAGCCCAAATGCTGGCAGGAGCAGCGTTGAAAGCTGTTTCAAAAAGCTCCCGCACGCGCTTTGCTCCATCGATATCGCTGATTGCCCGAATCTCTACGCTCATCTTGGCTCCTTAATTTCTTGCTCCATCGCAATTATGGGAAGTATTTTTCGTGTCTTTTTCTGGACGGCGCAGTACAAGCAAATCGATTGCGCCACAAACAGTTACCATCTTAGTACTGATAAAGCTGAAAGCAGGAATTTTAGTTGCGGCGGTTGCTGCTTGCTGATATTCAGCTGCGAAAGTGCCCACCATGCGAGACAATCTTCGTCAGTTCGCGCCGCATTCAGGAAAGCGGTATGCTCGGTGCAAGGGCTTGATTCGGAGATTTTTTAATTTGCGAAATAGCTCTGCAAGTACCATTTTTTTTGAAATACGAGTAAAGAAAAGGAGATGAAGATGGGTTTGCGGAAAATTATCGCTACAGCGACTGCACTTTTCCTGGCAGTTTCGCTAAGCGCATGTAGTCCTTCAAAGAGCAATGATGCTGAAAAGGGTGCCACGAATCATGCAGCGAAATCTGCAGGTGATACTTTCACCGTCGGCTTCGATGCAAGCTTCCCTCCTTTTGGTTACAAAGATGAAGAAACTGGTGAATACACCGGGTTTGATATCGAGCTTGCTGCGGAAGTAGCAAAGCGCAATGACTGGCAGTTCAAACCACAGCCAATTGACTGGGATGCAAAGGATGCTGAGCTGAATTCCGGCACGATCGATGCGATCTGGAATGGTTTTACAATGAACGGGAGAGAAGATAAATACACCTTCTCAGAGCCGTATGTGGATAATTCGATCGTATTTGTAACGAAACAGGATGCAAATATCAAGGACGTGAAAGCTCTTGCTGGCAAAGTTGTGTTAGTGCAGGCCGATTCTTCTGGGTTAACGGCTTTGCAGGACGAAAAGAATAAAGAGCTGGTCGCAAGCTTTGCAGATTTGCAGCAAGTGCCTGAATATAATAACGCATTCATGACGCTTGAAGCAGGTGCTGCCGATGCAATTGCCGTCGATTTAGGCGTCGCAAAATTCCAGCTTGCAAAGCGTGGCACAGACAAATTTGCCATTATGGAGCCACCTTTCCACACCGAACAATATGGAATCGGGTTTAAGAAAGGAAATACGCAACTGCGCGATCAAGTCCAGAAAACTCTTGACGAGATGCGTACAGACGGCACATTTATGCAGCTTGCAAAGAAGTACAAGCTGGAAAACGCGGTCGTGCAAAAGTAATTATTGATTTCATGTTACTCCCGCTGAGTTGCTTAACTCGGCGGGAGTAACATGTATCGGGAAAGTAGTTACGAAAAGCAAGGACACTCTTGTTGCAGCGCGGAAGACGCTGCAACTGATGCGTTTATGATTACGATTTAAAGGATTTTCATGGATCTGGCAAGCTTACTTGAGCTCGGTGCAGGGATGCTCAAATCAATCATGATTTTTGGCTTCACTCTGATTTTCTCACTCCCACTTGGTCTGCTCGTATATGGTGGACGAGTAACAAAAATTGCGCCAATTCGCTGGTTGGTACAACTTTACATCTCGATCATGCGTGGTACTCCGCTGATTTTACAGTTGATGATGGTATATTTCGGTCCGTATTATCTTTTTGGGCTGCAGATTTCTGCCAGTTACCGTTTTTATGCGGTGATTATCGCGTTCGCGATCAACTATGCAGCATATTTTGCCGAGATTTATCGTGGAGGCTTCCAAGCCATCCCGATCGGGCAGCGGGAAGCTGCTTTTGTCCTCGGCTATTCGCGCCCGCGCACATTCTTCACAATCGAATTGCCACAAATGTTTCGCACCGTTCTACCGTCGATCACAAATGAGGTGATCACCCTGGTGAAAGATACATCACTAGCATTTGGTATTGCTTATCTGGAGATGTTTACAATCGCGAAGCAAATGGCTTCTGCGCAAGCTTCGATGATGCCTTTTATCGCGGCAGGTATTTTCTATTACGTATTCAATACGATCGTGGCAATAATCATGGATCGTTTCGAGAAACGCGTAGGCGCATACAAAATTTGATTTCTCCTGCATCCGTCATCGCGAGAAGCAATATAGCAAGCTGCGATGCAGTGCTCAGGAGCAGATAAGATAGATGGGAACAGCAGATGAGTGAGAAAAAGATGCTTCAACTCATTGAAATTGAAAAGTCTTTCGGAACCAATCAGGTCCTCAAAGGAGTAAATCTGGAAGTGCGTGAAGGGCAGGTTTTGGCTGTGCTCGGCCCTTCCGGGTCGGGTAAATCGACTTTGCTCAGATGCGCTACATTCTTGGAAAAAATGGATTCAGGGACGATTCGCTATCACGGTGAAACTGCGCTTGAAATGAAGGCGGGAGTAAAACTCAGCACTGGTGACGAACGGCGATTCCGGAAAGAATTTGGGCTCGTATTCCAAAATTTTAATCTCTTTCCACACTGGACAGTATTACGTAATTTATGCGATGCACCAATCAAAGTGCAAGGACGGCAAGCTGCAGAAGTTACTGCGCAGGCACATGAGTTGTTAGCGCGAATGAATTTAAGTGATAAGGCAAATGCTTTTCCTGCTGAGCTCTCCGGCGGTCAACAACAGCGTGTGGCGATTGCGCGTGCGCTGGCTTTACAACCGAAAATGCTCTATTTTGATGAACCAACTTCCGCTCTCGACCCAGAGTTAACTGGAGAAATTCTCGCAATTATTCGTGATCTGGCGGCGCAAAAAATGACGATGGTGATCGTGACTCATGAAATGGAGTTCGCTGCGCAAGTCGCCGATACGGCTGTATTTATGGATGGCGGGACGGTGCTGGAAGCTGGTGCAGCGCAGGAATTGATCCACAATCCAAGCCACGAACGCACACAACAGTTTTTGCGGAAACTACGTGCAGAGAAATAGGAAATAGGGAAATTTTTCTGATCCCAGTTCCAGAGTTTTTAGCTCTGCTGGTAGTCTTGTTTCAGGTAAATAGAGTGCCTCAGATTCGTGCAAAAGCTGAGGCAAATATTGCGCAAAGTGGAAGCGAAATAGCTGCATTTACACGATGCGCAGGAATCAAACGTATCGCTACACAGCTGAAATCGAATAAGGAGTATCGTGCCCGCTACTACTGCGCAAGAGTTGAAAATGATTCGACCGGCTCACACGCCTGCTGAAAAGATCCGCAATTTTTGTATTATCGCGCATATCGATCACGGAAAGTCCACACTGGCCGATCGAATGCTGCAATCTACTGGTGTGATTGCAGAGCGGGATATGCGGGCACAATATCTTGACCGGATGGATATTGAACGCGAGCGCGGAATCACGATTAAATCCCAGGCAGTGCGAATGCCGTGGACGGTATCTGGGCAGCCTTACGTCTTAAATATGATCGATACGCCTGGGCATGTGGATTTCTCATATGAGGTTTCACGCTCTTTAGCGGCTTGTGAAGGTGCGATTTTGCTTGTGGATGCAGCTCAAGGAATTGAAGCACAAACTCTTGCAAATTTGTATTTGGCTTTGGAAAACGATTTAGCAATTATTCCAGTGCTGAATAAAATCGATCTCCCGGCAGCGAATCCTGATAAATACGCGCAAGAATTGGCTGATTTGATTGGCTGTAGCCCGGATGAAGTCCTTCGGGTATCGGGAAAAACGGGTGTAGGCGTACCAGCTTTACTAGATCAGATCGTTGCAGAAGTACCTGCTCCCGTCGGGGATGCGAATGCGCAAACTCGGGCGATGATTTTTGATTCAGTTTACGATACTTATCGTGGCGTGGTCACTTATGTGCGCGTGGTTGACGGAAAACTTACACCCCGACAGCGGGTGCAGATGATGTCTACGAAGCAGTCACACGAATTGCTGGAAATTGGTGTAATTTCTCCAGAACCGATTCCTTCTGAGGGGATCGGAGTGGGTGAAGTTGGGTATTTGATTACTGGCGTGAAAGATGTCCGGCAATCTCGCGTGGGTGATACCGTCACCGATTTGCATGATTCAGCAAGCGAAGCATTATCTGGATATAAAGATCCAAAACCAATGGTTTTTTCAGGTTTATACCCGATTGATGGATCCGATTACCCGGCTTTGCGTGATGCTCTTGATAAGTTGAAATTAAACGATGCAGCCTTGACGTATGAGCCGGAAACTTCTGTAGCGCTCGGTTTTGGTTTCCGCTGCGGCTTCCTTGGGTTGCTGCACCTGGAAATTGTTACTGAACGTCTCTCTCGGGAATTTGATCTTGATTTGATCGCTACTGCGCCTTCGGTGAACTATGAAGTGCTTACCGAAGCGAATGAGGTGGTGAAAGTAGATAATCCAAGCGAATTTCCGGAAGGAAAAGTGAAGGAAATCCGTGAGCCGGTAGTAGATGCGACGATTCTGACACCCACGGATTACGTGGGGACGGTGATGGAACTTTGCCAGAGTCGGCGGGGCACGATGAAAGGGATGGATTATCTTTCGCAAGATCGGGTAGAACTGCGTTATGTATTGCCTTTAGCCGAGATTGTGACGGATTTTTTCGATCAGTTGAAATCGCGCACAAAGGGCTATGCGTCGCTTGATTACAAGGAGAGTGGTCAGCAGGCTGCTGATTTGGTGAAGGTCAATATTCTTCTTAACCACGAGACGGTGGATGCTTTTTCGGCGATCGTGCACCGCGATTTTGCTTACTCCTATGGTTTGGAAATGACGGAAAAATTAAAGGCGCTGATTCCACGGCAGAATTTTGAAATCCCCGTGCAAGCTGCCGTCGGTACTCGTGTGATTGCGCGCCAAACGATCAAGGCACTGCGCAAAGATGTGCTGGCAAAATGCTATGGCGGCGATGTTTCGCGAAAGCGGAAGCTGCTTGAGAAGCAAAAGGAAGGTAAGAAGCGAATGAAAGCAATTGGGCGGGTAGAAGTGCCGCAGGAAGCTTTCGTTGCTGCGCTCAGCTCAGAGATGCCAGAAGGTAAGAAGAAGTGACGCAAGCAGTTCACGGGAAAGAAGAGGGGAATCTTACGCAAGATAATCCTCATTACGGGCGAATTACTTCATTTTCATTGCGCGGCTCACGCTTGGGAGATAAATACGAGAAATTGATGCAAGAGCGGGGAAGTGAATTTACCTTGCAGGTGCCTGCAGGCTTCGCTCACGCTACTATTGCGCCAGGTGCGCGTATCGATTTGCAGGAAGTTTTTGGGAGAAATGCTCCGATCGTGGTCGAAGTTGGTCCGGGTTCTGGCGAACAATTGATGCATGGCGCGCGAATGCACCCGGAATGGAATTTTCTCGCATTTGAAGCGTGGGCACCTGGTGTGGCTCGATGTGTACATCATGCGATACAGGCAGATGTCCAGAATGTGCGGATCGCGCAGCTTGATGCGGCTCAGGCATTGCCGATAGTTTTCGGTTCACCATTAGCACCAGCTGCGCTACAAACTGCTGCGAACGATCCGGAAAAAGCGGGAGAACCGCAATTTGCTGCCGAGGTCTGGACTTTCTTTCCTGATCCTTGGCGAAAGAAAAAACACCGCAAGCGGCGGATCGTTTCACCAGCATTTGCGCAGATAGTAGCAAGTATTTTGGCACCTGGAGGAATCTGGCGTTTGGCCACTGATTGGGCTAATTATGCCTGGCAAATGCGCGATGTGCTAGCGCAGTCGCCGTGGTTCGATTTGCAATATTTGGGAAAGAATCCAGATGCTGCAGATGAAGGACTCTATGTCGGTGGATTCGCACCACGTTTTGCTGGACGGGCGCTGACGCGTTTTGAAGAACGCGGGATTGAAGCTGGAAGACCAGTGCATGATTTTGTGGCGGTGCGTAATGAAGTGCCGATCCTCAGTCAGGCAGTGCCGGAGGATCCTTGGCTGGCGGCAAAAGCGCAGGGAATTGAAGTACTTGCTGATCGTGGAGGTGAGCGTGCGCCGAGTTCGCGGCGAGGTTTCTTAAAAGCACAAGCTGCCACAGCTGAGCATAAAGCAGATCAATCATCGCAAGGGACTGCAGATGGTGCAGCTTCCTGAAGGTATGCCACTTCCAGATGATGGTCAGCTTGTTGATCCGGATGTGAGTGCAGGATTTTCGGCCTACGTGCATATTCCATTTTGCACGGTTCGTTGCGGATACTGTGATTTTAATACTTATACCAATCCTGATTTTGGAGCAGGCGCTGGGGTGCAGGATTACGCACAAACCGTCGGAAAAGAAATCGAACTTTCGCAGCGAGTGCTTTCGCGGGATACAAAACCCGGGCGGTTACGTTCAATCTTTTTTGGCGGAGGCACCCCAACGCTGTTAAATGTAGCGAGTTTTGCGCAAATTTTGGGTCAGCTGCGGGATACATTTGGTTTTGCACCTGATATCGAGATCACTACTGAAGCTAATCCTGAGACCGTCACTCGTGAGCAGCTAGTTGGCTTGCAGGAAGCTGGGATCAATCGGATTTCCTTTGGGATGCAATCAGCGGTACCGCACGTGCTGGCGACTCTGGATCGGAGCCATACTCCAGGGCAAGTTGCAAAAGTAGCGCAGTGGGCACGGGAACTTGATTTAAACTTTTCGCTTGATTTGATTTATGGCACTCCGGGGGAAAGTGATCCCGATTGGAGAGCATCGCTACTGGCAGCGATAGATCTTTCTCCGCAGCATCTCTCATGTTATGCATTGACGATTGAGCCAGGCACTAAAATGGGTACTGATTTAGCTCGCGGGAGCATGATGGGTACGGACGATGATGTGCTGGCGTTCCGTTATGAGCTTGCCAATGAACTGCTCGCAGCCGCCGGCTATGATTGGTACGAAGTTTCAAATTGGGCCCGTCCTGGATTTGAATGTAAACATAACAGATACTATTGGCAGGGTGCGAACTGGTGGGGGTATGGCGCAGGGGCTCACTCACACATCAATGGCACACGTTTTTGGAATGTGAAACACCCGCGTAGATACGCTGCAAGGCTTGCGGGAAGTCCGGTGCGCACACCGGCGCAAGGACATGAAAAATTGAGTGCAACAGAGCAAACAGAAGAAGCAATCATGCTGGGGATTCGCTTACGTGAAGGGATCAAAATTCCTGCTGGTCTGAAGCGGGAGACTGTTGCCGGTTTTATTTCCGACGGGTTAATTGATCCGCAAGCTGCTTTACGTGAAGATCGGCTTGTGCTTACTGTGCGAGGCAGACTGCTTGCCGATGCAGTGATCCGGGCACTGTGGATGGATTTATAACAAGATAAAATCAAGGGAAATAAATGGGCATTGGAGATTACTATATTGCGATCGTGATCGGTCTGCTTATTGGCGGAGCGGTGTGTTATGGGCTTTTTGCAATCTTTTCCGGCAGCAATAGCGGATATTGGGATTCGCGTGCAGAACTGATTGGAAAACTTCGGGCAAAGAAATACACTTACCGGGAATATGGCAAGGATGCTGCGCAGTTTTTGTTGCATCCGTCTGCAGCTGCCAAGTTATTTTTAGATCCTGCGGGTGTAGCTGGCATCGGGGTGAGTAGTGATATTGGAGCGCATGATTTAATTTCTAACAGTCGCGGTTTGCATTGGCGTTCATGTGGAGTACAGAGCGCTGATGGCAGGGATCTGTATTTCACCTGCGATATTCCGCAGCGTCCCGACGGGAAGCTCTTTTCCAGCCCGGAGATCCTTTTTATTGCTGAAAATGATGCAGCTGCGGGAGAAACTTTAGATGTTGCCGGTACGTCAGGCGAAGGAAATGCGCTAGCTGCTCCAACACAAAATCATGCTGCAGATATTTTTCGCAGCAAAATTGCACAGTGGAATGCGGCAGCGCCGCTTGCTGAGAGTTTGGCAGTTTATCAGGGATCTGATTTTGCCCATTGGATCGAGAAAATGCGCGGATTTAAAGCTGTGCATATTATCGGTGCAAATATCACGCTTGCGATAGAAGGCCAAGGATTTGACGCGCAGCTGCTTGAAATTTATCCAAAGCTTGCAGCGGCAGGTAGTGCTGTGGTGGAGTTCCTGCCACAAGAATATTGGCAATAGCAAAAGGTTTAAGAAACATAGATGCAGTAGCTGCTAACTTTGAAAATTTTAGACTTCTGAAAACTTCAATTGGAAGGCTGGAAGCAGAATCCAAAAAAGCTGATCAGCCATTGTTTAGTGTTCCAATTAATGATTCGTGCCAGCAGCTGTTACAAAATCGATCAGCGCTTCAACTTTTCCTAAAAATGCTGGCTGCAAATCGGTATAAGTATTTACTGCGTCTAATATTCGCTTCCAGCCTAGGCCGATATCTTCTTTTGTCTCATGCGCCCAGCCAAGCCGGCGCAATGTGCCTTTCTTGATATCTTCATCCCGTGGCACTTCTGGCCATGCTTGTAAACCTAGAACAGCTGGTTTTACTGCTTGCCAAAGGTCTACAAATGGGTGACCGAGCACCAATACGCCAGAAATTTTATTTGCCATTTCAGCGATCCGTGATTCTTTTGAGTGTGGTACGAGATGGTCAAGCAGTACGCCGGCGCGTTTCTCGTTTGACGGAGAAAATACTTTCAGCACATCGAGGAGATGGTCCGCGCCAAAGAGCTCTTCGATCATGATCCCCGCAAAAGCTAGATCCTCACCCCATATTTTTGAAATTAGTTCAGCGTCGTGTTTGCCTTCGACCCAGATGCGTGAGGGAAGTGCAATGCGTGCTTTATGCGGCACATGGATCGATCCTGAAGCAGTGAGAGTTTTCCCGTTAACAGTTTTGTTTTTCTGTCCGATATTGCTTTTTGGCGGTGTCGGTGGAAGCAGCTGCACTGGCCGTCCTGCGAACCAAAAACCGGCGCCAAGCGGAAATGAGCGGCGTTTGAAATTACTATCTTCTAATTCCATTTGCCATTGCCCGGCAATTTTTTGAATCTGCATCACTTCCCCCACATATCCTGAAGTGACGTCTTCGAGCACCATCCCCCGTGCTACTGGTATTTCCTGCGCTGCATTACGATAGTTTGGCGGTAACTCAATCTCATTTATCGCATAACGGTCGTCGGGGGATGCATAAATTGGTTGGATCTGCTTGGAAGATGCAGCTTTCTTTGGCTGAATTAATTTTCCAGACGGGTAGCGGTTTGCATAATCTCGTTTCATCATCACTCACCATAGTGCAAAGATCGCTTTGATGGAGACACAAATGCCTCGTGTTTGCTGCGAATTTTTCTTGATCTTACATCTGGAAACGAGTGGTGTTTCGCGCGGAGCGTGAATCGGTGATTGTACGCTAGGAAGTTCGCGGCGAATCGGCGTAGAATTGGCACTCGGTATACCTGAGTGCAAGATCTGCTTGCGTATGAACTGCTGTTGGAAGATGCAGGCATGAGTTGATTCGCTGGCAAGGCATCAGAAGGGGATATTTGCCCTGCACCAGATATTGTTACAGCACGAATCAAGAGAGGAGTAAAGATGGCAAATCCACAAGCGCGACGTGCAGCAGTACTGCATGCGATCGTGGAAGATTATGTCACAACGCGTGAACCTGTTGGTTCTCGGTCCATCGTCGAACGCTATCACCTCGGTGTTTCGTCAGCCACAGTACGTAACGATATGGCGCAGTTAGAAGAAGCTGGGTTAATAATCCAACCGCATACTTCTGCCGGGCGGATCCCAACGGATGCTGGTTATCGTGCTTTTGTTGATTCTCTGGCAGAGATCAAGCCGCTCTCGCGTGGAGAACGGAATGCATTTGAAAAATATTTGCGTGACGGCGTAGACCTCGATGATGTGCTTTCTCGTGCGGTACGATTGCTTGCACAAATTACGAATCAGGTAGCTGTGGTGCAGTATCCGTCATTGCGGAAATCAATGTTGCGGCATATTGAAATTGTTTCGATTACTGATACAACGGCACTGCTCGTATTGATTTCCAATTCTGGTCGGGTAGAGCAAAGGATATTTGAAGTAAACAGCGGGTTGAATGACGATGATTTTTCACGGCTGCGAAAAACGTGCAATGCGCATTTTTGTGAAAAACCATTAGCTCAGCTGCAAGAATCATATCCGCAGGCATTGCAGAATTTGCCGCATCAGTATCAGCATTTGTTAGAACGGATCTTTGATACGATAATCGGCACTTTAGGCGCACAAAATGAAGAACGCGTAGTAGTTGCAGGTACTGGGAATCTCTCTCGCTATGACGTAGATTTTGCATCCTCGATCTCTCCGGTACTCGATGCGCTTGAGGAACAAGTGGTGCTCTTGCAGTTGCTGGCAGCACGTGAAGCTGGGATGAAAGTACAAATTGGGCGGGAAAATGCGCAGACGGCATTGGCTGAAACTGCCGTCGTATCTACTGGTTATGGCAATGGATATGATCAACAAGTCGCACGCCTTGGCGTGATTGGGCCGACCCGGATGGATTACGCGGCTGCAATGTCGTCAGTTTATGCGATCTCGCAGTATCTCACTGAAATCCTGAAAGGCTGATGTGGTGCAATTTTGATGTAATGAGGTGGATATAACTTTTCATTTTCAAATCTGCCGGCTGGATTTGAGGCACGGCAGCATAAAATCAGAGTGAATAATTTTTGCGAAAAGTGAAGCGAAAGATAGGGAATAGTTTTCTTGGCTGATTATTACGAAATTCTCGGAGTTGCGAAGAACGCATCCGAAGCTGAAATCAAAAAGGCATATCGCAAACTTGCACGAAAGCTGCATCCAGATGTGGCTGGCCCGGATGGTGCGGAAAAATTCAAAGAAGTCACAGCTGCTTATGAGGTTCTCGTAAATAAAGAGAAACGGCAAATGTATGATTTGGGCGGCGAAGATGCACTTCGTGGTGGTGGCACCGGATTTAGCGGAGCCGGTTTTGGTGGTTTTGAAGATATTTTTTCGAGCTTCTTTGGCGGTGCTGGTGCCACGGCTCAACGCGGTCCAGCTTCAAGAGCGCGGCGTGGCGGCGATCTCGTTGTGCGGATGCAGATTTCGCTGGCGGAGGCAATTTTCGGTGATGAAAAAACGATCCGTGTGGATGCGGCAATGGAGTGTCCGCAATGCCACGGTGCTATGACGGCGCCAAATACGGAACCCGTGCAATGTACAGAATGTCATGGAAGTGGTTCAGTGCAGCGCGTGACGAATTCGCTATTTGGGCAGATGATGACCACCACCGCATGTGCTGCTTGCCAGGGATACGGTACAAGGATCGTCACCCCGTGTGGCGAATGTGCTGGTGAAGGGCGAATTCGCGGATCGAAGCAAGTTCAGGTGAGTGTGCCTGCAGGGGTCGAAACGGGAATGCGGGTGCGTTTACTTGGGCAAGGAGATGCTGGCGTGGGCGGAGGCCCTGCTGGTGATTTGTATGTGGAAGTAGTGATTGCAGCTGATGCGGTCTTTACCCGTGCTGGCGATGATTTACTCGCTGTGCTTTCAATTCCGATGACGGCTGCAATTTTGGGTACTGAAGTGGAAATTGATACGTTCGATGGGGTACAGGAACTGAAAATTGCTGCAGGTACACAATCAGGTACGGAAATTGTGCTGCCAGGGCTGGGAGTCACTCGGCTGCACCGGAATCGGCGCGGGAATTTGCGCGTGACGATCAATGTGATCACACCGACTAAGTTGGATGATGCACAAAAGAATCTGATTGCGCAGTTTGCGAAATTGCGCAATGAAGAACGAGTTGATGCGAAAATGGATACTGAGGACGACTCATTTTTTGGTCGTCTGCGGGAAAAATTTAATGCATGGAGTGAATCATGAGTTTACCAGTGTTTTATGCCCCTGAGATGCGGATTGAAGCATTGCGTGAAGGTGCTGAATATCTGCTGACAGGGGCAGAAGCGCATCATGCGGCAGTGGTGCGACGGATCCGCTTGGACGAGAAAATCGAGCTGGTCAATGGCAGCGGGTTGCGTGCAAAATTATCTGTCACGAATGTAAGTCGGAAAGAATTACGCGGAAAGATATTGGAGTTCGCACAAGAATATGAACCGCAAGTTCGTTTGATTTTAGTGCAGGCTTTGGCGAAAGGCGGGCGTGATGAGCAAGCGATCGAAACAGCTACCGAATATGGAGTAAATGAAATTATTCCGTGGGAAGCACAGCGGTGTGTAGTTACTTGGGAACGTGGTGCAAAGGAAGAAAAAGCACTTACTAAATGGCGCTCTACCGTGCTCGCTGCAGCGAAGCAATCGCGGCGTTCGTTTTTGCCAAAAGTACACGGTAAATTTAATACACAGCAGGTCGCAGGTTTGATTCAGCAGAGCGTGGAGAATTGTGGTTCTCGGGCGTTTATTTGCCATGAGGAAAGCCTGACGATGTTACCGGTAGAGTTGGAGCGGATCGTAAAATTCGTAGCTGAAGGGCGAATTGAAGTGCCCGCAACACTTATTTTCGTGGTTGGGCCAGAAGGCGGGATAACTCCAAACGAGCTCTTGCAATTTGCTTATGCGGGCGCGCAAGTAGTCACGCTTAGCCCGCATGTGCTTCGTTCGGCAACGGCAGGTCCAAAGGCAATTGCTGCCGCGCAAACAACTCTCTGGGATATAATGCGCAAGCCTGCTAGATAGTGTCATGAAGTTTCGTAGATTGTGATCGATAAAATGGATGAAAGCCGTGAAAATACAAGGATAGTGACGGTGCCGCAAAGGCTTCCGATGATTAATTTATTGGGGCATCATGATGGCATTTTGCGGGTACTCGAAAATGGCTTGCTGCCAGCAAAGATCACAGTGCATGGTAATGAAATCAAGATTTCCGGTGCCGCATCCGAAGTAGATTTTGCTGCGCAGATCATCGTTGAGCTAATTGAAGTAGCAAAGGCAGGCGAGCTGCTGAGTGTGGATGCAGTACAGCGTGCGATTATGATTGCGCGCGACGGTTTAGCTAAACCGACGGCATTGATGCATACAGATATTCTCTCCAGCCGGGGTAAAACGATTCGCCCGAAAACCTTGGGGCAGAAAGCATATATTGATGCGATCGATACCAATACGATCACTTTTGGGATCGGGCCGGCAGGTACCGGTAAGACTTATCTGGCGATGGCGAAGGCTGTCGTGGCATTGCAAAAAAATGAGGTATCACGGATCGTTTTGACTCGTCCGGCAGTGGAAGCAGGAGAATCACTTGGCTTCTTGCCCGGTACGCTAAACGATAAAATTGATCCTTATCTGCGTCCGCTTTATGATTCGCTCTACGATATGGTTGATCCAGAGACGATTCCGAAATTGATGGCAGCTGGCACGATCGAAGTAGCCCCGCTTGCGTATATGCGCGGACGGACCTTGAATGATGCATTTATTATTTTGGATGAAGCACAAAATACTACTGCCGAGCAAATGAAAATGTTTCTGACTCGGCTTGGTTTTGGCTCAAAAATGGTGATTACCGGAGATCTGACGCAAATCGATCTGCCTGGTAGAACACGTTCCGGTTTGCAAGTGGTGCGGAGAATTTTACGCAATGTTGATCAGATCAATTTCACGGAGCTTGGTTCTGCAGATGTAGTTCGGCACCGGATTGTGGCAGATATTATCGACGCATATGCACGTTGGGATAGTGTGCGGAAAGAGAAATAATTACATCTGCTATCGCGAGTGAGCAGTGAAGCAGCAGGTTGCACCGGCTATTTGTAGCTACCTGGAGACAATATAGGGATTGAAAATGATTGAAGTAAATGATGAGTCTGGTTACTTGCCAGCACCTGATGCGGCAGAGATTTCTGCGTTAGCTTCGTGGGTGTTTGATCAGCTGCGGGTGCATCCGCAAGCTGAGTTGAATATTATTTTGGCTGATGAAGAGACGATGAGTGATTTGCATCTGCAATGGATGGATCTTCCCGGGCCAACCGATGTATTGTCTTTTCCAATGGATGAACTCAAGCCGGTACCACCTGGAGTGGAGCCGCAAGTAGGAGTGCTTGGCGATATCGTGATTTGCCCTGCTGTAGCTGCAAAGCAGGCTCGGAGATCTGGGCATGCCACAATGGAAGAGATTTTACTTTTAGCAACGCATGGAATCTTACATTTATTGGGTTTTGATCATGCTGAAGAAGCAGAACGAAAAGTAATGTTTACCTTGCAGCGCCAGCTTTTGCTCGGGTTTCTTGCGCGTAAACCGCAAGATCCGAACCAGCCGCTGCAAGATACATCGAAAATCAGTGATATCGCTCCCACGATCGATTAACCGTTAGAATCAAAAGAAAGCTTGCCTGCTAACTTTTGGCAAGTAGATAGTTGAGTTTTCCAACTCACAAAAGCTCACGGAGAATAAACAAAGAAGGTTGAAATAGCTCAGATGCATGAGATTGCAAATATCCCATTTATCATCTTGATTATCGTTGCAATTAGCGCGTTGATCATTTCAGTATATTTTCGGCTTGTACTTGTTGGGCTGAATCGCTTAACACGTTCCAGTGTAAAAGAGGCGATTGAAAACAACGATGCGCATCATCGTTTGATCGAAGTGCTTGCGCATCGTCCCGCTGCGAAAACTGCTTCACATGCAATTCGAGTCATTTTCATTTCGCTTTTTGCGATTTCATTGATTTTGATCTTAGTTGATTTTATTTCTTACGCATGGCTCGCATTGCTTAGTGCGATTGGGATCATTCTGATCAGCTATGGACTATTTAATCTGCTTTTGCCCTCAGAAATTGCAGTCCGTAAGCCATTGAAAGTGGTGAATGGGGCATTTATCTTGCTTTGGCCGCTTACCAGGCTGACATCATTATTCGTGCGGAAACATGAGCCAGTGGATGAGGAAGAACGCGAGACTCAAAATGAAGACCAAATTGCGTTAATGGTTGAGCGAGTAAGCGAATCAGAAGCGATTGAGGATGATGAACGTTCGCTGATCAATTCTGTTTTCGAGCTTTCACGCACGATCGTGCGGGCCGTGATGGTGCCGCGTACAGATATGATTACGATCAATCAGGATCATACGCTTGATCAGGCAATATCGCTTTTTTCCCGTTCTGGATTTTCGCGGGTACCAGTGATTGGTGATTCCGCTGATGAATTATTAGGCGTAATTTATCTCAAAGATACTATTCAAAAGGTGCATCGTCGTCCAGATAGTTACCGTCTTTCAGTGACGAGTGTGATGCGGCAGCCCACATTTGTGCCGGAAACGATGGTTGCTGATGATTTGCTGCATAAAATGCAGGCGACAGCTGTGCATATGGCGATCGTGGTGGATGAATATGGTGGGATCGCCGGTTTGATTACAATCGAGGATCTACTTGAAGAGCTTGTTGGGGAAATGGTAGACGAGCATGATCAAGCGCAGGCAGAGGTTGTTGCGCTAGGTGATGGTGTATTCCGTGTGCCCGCGCGAATGCCGATTGATGATTTTGGTGCATTATTTGGCAAAACAATTGAAGATGATGATGTTGATACCGTGGGTGGATTACTTTCAAAGAATTTAGGCCGTGTGCCGATTGTCGGCTCTTTCGTGGAAATTTTTGGGATCCATATTGAAGCTGAACGTTATGAAGGACGGCGGAAGCGAATCGCAACAGTGATCGCGTCCCCAGCGGAAGAAACCGAGGCTGAAGATGAGTGAAAAAATACAAGAACAGCAATTAGTGCAGCAGTGGCCTGCAGCATATCGTTCTGGGTTCGTCGCGATTGTTGGTCGTCCAAATGCTGGAAAATCCACGCTGATCAACGCGCTCGTTGGCGAAAAGATCGCAATTACTGCAAACCAGCCAGAAACTACACGTAAGGTGATCCGCGGAATTGTTTCCCGAGAATCTGGGCAGTTAGTACTGGTGGATACTCCGGGGCTGCATCGTCCGCGCACACTCTTAGGGCAACGGTTAAATGATCTGGTTGCTGATGCTTTAAGTGATGTTGATGCAGTAGCTCTCTGTTTGCCGGCAGATGAAAAAATTGGTCCGGGAGATCGTTTTTTGCTGGAAAAAGTTGCCAAGCTGGATGCTCCGATATTTGCCGTCATCACCAAAATTGATAAAATCTCGCGGGAGGAATTAGCGCAAAAATTGCTTGCCGTAAGCGAAATTTTTGAGTTTGCGCAAATCGTGCCAGTGAGCGCTCAAAAAGGGGAACAAATCAAGCTGCTCGAACAACTGATGATCCAGCAGATGCCACTCAGTCCACCGCTTTATCCCGATTCAGCGGTCACTGACGAAAGCGTCGAATCGCGAATTGCCGAGTTGATTCGTGAAGCTGCACTTGATGGTGTGCGTGATGAACTGCCGCATTCGATCGCCGTGGTAATTGAAGATTTTGAAGAACGACCAATGCGGAAAGGCGATTCACGGACTGCTTTGATCGATATCCGTGCAAATATTTATGTCGAACGTGATTCCCAGAAGGGGATCGTGATTGGACGTGGTGGGCAGCGTTTGAAACAGGTCGGGGTAAAGGCACGGCAAGGGATCGAGGAGCTTTTAGGGCGGAAAGTGTATCTCGATATGCGTGTGAAAGTTGCTAAGGAGTGGCAAAAAGATCCGAAATTTCTCGGTCGCTTGGGATTCTAGCTAGCAAATTTTAGTTCTGCGCAAGATGCTGGTGTAATGCGCTGCGTGTGTTTGTTTCAAAAGCTGGGCAGTTCTTCACTGATCACATATTAGTGGTAAATATTATCTATGCGTACTGATTGTTTGAAGAATATGCAGAGCACGTCAGGGATGCCATATCAGAAATATCAGCATTTTCTTGACCGGAACCCGATCTCGCTGCCTGATCGTAGTTGGCCGAATAAGCGACTGACGCGAGCTCCGCGGTGGCTTTCTACCGATTTGCGTGACGGTAATCAAGCACTGATTGAACCCATGAATCCGCGGCAGAAACGCGAGATTTTTGATTTGCTTGTGAAAATTGGAGTAAAGGAAATTGAAGTTGGATTTCCTGCTGCTTCGGAGGCGGACTGGGATTTTGTGCGCTCACTGGTGCGAGATGATGCCGTCCCAGAAGATGTTACTATTTCCGTGCTGACCCAATCTCGTCCAGAGATCATTCATCGGACGATCGATGCGCTTGCCGGATTGCCGCGAGCGACAGTGCATCTTTATAACGCCACATCTCCAACTTTCCGGGATGTCGTTTTCCGCAATAGTCGGGCTCAGACACGTGAGCTGGCAGTCAGCGGAGCACAAGAGGTGCTCGCATATATGGAAAAAACAATTGATGATCATACGATTTGCGGCTTTGAATATTCACCTGAGATTTTTGTCGATACAGAGCTGGAGTTTGCACTTGAAGTAAGCGAAGCCGTGATGGATGTGTGGCAGCCAGGTCCGGAGCGGGAAATGATTTTGAATCTTCCTACGACGGTTGAGCGTTGTACTCCCAATGTGTATGCAGATCAGATTGAATGGATGGCACGGCACTTGAGCCGTCGCGAATATTTGGTGCTTTCGGCGCACAATCACAATGATCGGGGTACTGGCGTGGCTACTACCGAGCTTGCAATGCTTGCAGGAATTGATCGCGTGGAAGGGTGTTTATTCGGGCAAGGTGAGCGAACTGGAAACGTTGATTTGATTACTTTGGCGCTGAATCTTTTTTCGCAAGGGATTGATCCGCAGCTGGATCTTTCGAATATTGATGAGATCCGTCGAGTAGTGGAGGCAGCTACCAGAATGGACGTGTCTCCGCGGGCACCGTATGGGGGAGATTTAGTCTATACCTCGTTTAGCGGTTCGCATCAAGATGCGATCAAGAAGGGATTTGCGGCACGCGAGAAAGCTGTGCAGGAAGCAGGCGGAGATGAAACTGCAGTGAAATGGGATGTGCCGTATCTGCCAATTGATCCCAAAGATGTTGGTCGTTCTTATGCTGCAGTAGTGCGAGTCAATTCGCAGTCGGGCAAAGGCGGCATCGCTTATTTGCTTGCAAGCGAGCATGGTTTGGATTTGCCGCGTCGATTGCAAATTGAATTATCAGCGATTGTGCAAAAATATGCTGATCGCTTTGGCGGAGAAATTTCTGCAGATGTATTGTGGCGGATTTTTGCTGACGAATATTTACCGCACACGGCTGCTCCAGGATTACAGCCCTGGGGTCATTATTTGCTTGGTGGTACTACGATCACTACAGCTGATGAAGCGAATGATTCGATTCTTACCGTGACACTTTCGCAATTAAATAAAACCGGTATTTATGAGAATCAGACGGTTGCTGCGAAAGGAAATGGTCCGATTGACGCATTCGTGAAGGCGCTAGCGCAAGTTGGCATGCAAGTGGCAGTCTTGGATTACGTTGAACATGCATTGTCTGCTGGTGGAGATGCATTTGCGGCATCGTATGTTGAATGTAAATTTGGCGATGAAATTTTCTGGGGAGTGGGGATTGATTCATCTACGATCACTTCAGCTTTCAAGGCGATAATTTCTGCTGCAAATCGTGCATATCGTGCTGCGGATGTAGGCGAAGGAACGGGAGCTGATTTTGCAGTGAGCTAGTTTCTGAGCACTGATCAAAATCGGGTTAAACTATCTGTGTGAATAATAAGACGTATCGTGATCAGGCAATTGTGCTGCGCACTCAAGATTTGGGCGAAGCTGATCGTGTGATCACGCTACTGACACCAAACCACGGCAAGATTCGCGCAGTGGCAAGGGGAGTGCGGAAAACTAAATCACGTTTCGGAGCGCGCCTTGAGCCATTTTCTTATATTGATTTGCAACTTTATACCGGGCGTTCACTAGATGTGATCACACAGGTTGAGTCGATCAACGCCTATCACCGCACGATTATTACTAATTATCATGTATATACGTCAGCAATGGCTTTGCTCGATACGATTGATCATCTTATGGAGCAGGAAGGTGAACCGGATTTAGCCCAATTTACACTGTTGCATGGCGCGGTTCATGCGATGGCAACGGGTGCGCATTTGCCGGATTTGATCTTGAATTCGTATATTTTGCGGGCGATGCGGATGGCTGGCTGGGAATTGGCAGTTTTTGAATGCGCGGTTTGCGGGATTGTTGGGCCGCATCAAGCTATGAACGTGGCACTTGGCGGAGCAGTGTGTGATATGTGTAAAGTGTCTGGTGGCCTCACCCCTGCGATTGAGACATGGCAGCTGCTTGGTGCGCTGCTGGTAGGAGACTGGAAGATCGCAGATTTAGCAGCTCTTCCGACGCGACGGCAGGCGAGTGGAATTATCAGTGCATTTTTACAATGGCATCTGGAACATCCCATGAAATCGCTGCGATATGTGCATTCACGTTTGATTTCCTGATTTTCTCGAAGAGATCTATTGTGTGAGCGATGCAAGCAGCTTCCGCTGCGCAGCTGATTCCTGAATGTAATTATTTCTTGAGCTAGACTGAAGATATGAATGATATCAGCAGAGCCAGCCAGATGGATGGAAGAGAAAGCCATCAGATCGCTAATTTTGACCGTGCTGTTTCGTTGCATATTTCCGGTCTGATGCCGCCAAAATTTGCGCTTAATGAAGTGCCAAAGCATATTGCGATCGTGATGGACGGAAACGGGAGATGGGCAAATGCGCGGAAGTTGCCGCGTACAGAAGGGCATCGTGCTGGGGAAATTTCGCTGATGGATGTGATCGCAGGAGCGATTGAAGCGGGTGTGAAAGTACTTTCAGTGTACGCATTTTCGACTGAAAACTGGCGGCGTTCTCCGCGTGAAGTGCGTTTTTTGATGGGCTATTCACGTGATGTGATTCGTGCGCGACGCAAGCAACTAAATGAGTGGGGAGTAAAGGTAGTTTGGTCTGGGCGGCGTCCAAAACTTTGGAAATCTGTGATTCGCGAAATGGAAACAACGGCAGAATATACTCGGGCAAACACCCGTATGATTCTCAATTTTTGCCTTAACTATGGCGGTCAATACGAGATTTCTGATGCGATGCGGGAAATTGCATTGCGGGTGCAGCGCGGTGAATTGACTGCACGATCAATTACACCTGCGACGATTTCCCGATATCTATATCAGCCTGAACTTCCACCAGTCGATTTGTTTATTCGTACTGGCGGAGAACGGCGTACCTCAAATTTTTTGCTCTGGCAGGCAGCTTATGCTGAGTTGCTTTTTGTGCAGGCGGCATGGCCAGATTTTCGGCGCACTGATCTTTGGAAATGCATCACCGATTATGTGCAGCGCGAGCGGAGATTTGGTGGGGCCATAGAGCAAGTGGCAGCAACATAGCAGTGCTTTAATGAATATTTCCGCCGACGAGTGCGCCGATTGCGTAAGTTACTACCATTGCTACGTTACCCCAGACGATATTGCGCACTGTAGCGCGCATCACAGGTGCCCGTCCGAGATGTGCTGAAACTGAGCCGGTGATAGCTAAGGCAAAGCTGACGGCAAATACTGTCATTGGGACGGCGATACTGCTTGGTGAAAGTACGATTGCGAGTAGCGGAATGATCGCTCCGAGCGCAAAAGCCGCCATTGAAGCCACAGCCGCATGCCACGGGTTGGTCAATTCATCGGGATCGATCCCCAATTCATAATGTGCATGTGCAGCTGCTGCGTCTTGTGCTGAAAGTTCTCGTGCAGTGGCGCGGGCAAGTTCATGCGATACACCTTGCGCACTAATGAAATAAGCTAAACGTTCCTCAGCGCCGACTGGATCAGCTTGGATCAGGAGTTTTTGTTTCGCAATCGCGGCTTGTTCTGCATCGCGCTGAGTAGATACGGAAACGTATTCGCCGGCAGCCATCGAAAGTGCACCAGCTACCATACCGGCGATACCTGAAGCGAATAACGCAAATCCCGTCACGGATGCGCCTGAAACTCCAACCACGAGTCCTGCGGTTGAGACGATGCCGTCATTAGCACCTAATACTCCTGCGCGCAACCAGTTTAGTTTCGAGTTAAGCTGAGCTTCGGCTGAGCGCATCGTCTTTTCCGAAAATGTGGATTGTGCAGGTACATGTGTGAGCGCTGCTTTTGGTTCGCGATCGATAATTGTTTGCATCTCTTGCCCTAGGTAGTTTATTTTGAACGGTTTTTCGTCTATGTGCAATACTTAAGCTGTTGTTTCAAACATAATCAGAGGTTGCATCGAAAACCAGCTAGGTGAGGCTATCCTCGGTCTTGTGAGCTTTAGGAAAAATGGAAGTGGAGGCCCGTAATGGAATCATTTCGGCGGTATCTGATACTTACTCCCTTTGCGGATGCGGCAGTTGTAAGCAGAATCCTAGAGTTGCGTAAACTGCACGCTGCAGTAGTAGATACGGATTCTGGCGTATTGGTTTACCGCGATCTTCCGCCGAAAAAATACGACGACTGGGATATTTCCGAAATTCTTGGCGGCAGCGATACGGGCACAAGCCAGGCAGATCCGAAAGTAGCTTTTGCACCGGATAGTCCAGTAATTGATTTCCAGAATCTGGAATTTACTGCGGAATCTGAACGTGATCCAGTGTTGGTGGCGAAATTTCTTTCGCAGCTTTCACAATATGGTGTAGTACTCTTTACCGTCGAACTTGGTGATGATGTTGGCGGTGAAGCAGGTGTCTCGGGATTAGTCCATGCTACCCGTGTAGTTGCTGGTCAGATGCAAGAAGAACTTGCTCCAGGCTTAACATTGGCGGTGCTTGATCCGAAAGTTGAAGAACTCCTGATTGCACCGCCGAATTTGCCGCCAGCAGCAAATTCAGACTCAACTTCAGCTGAAAGATAAGCTGCTGGAACGAATTGTTTAGTGCC
Source organism: Arcanobacterium hippocoleae (assembly GCF_031456295.1). Classification (NCBI taxonomy): domain Bacteria; kingdom Bacillati; phylum Actinomycetota; class Actinomycetes; order Actinomycetales; family Actinomycetaceae; genus Arcanobacterium; species Arcanobacterium hippocoleae. The sequence goes on along the minus strand of NZ_JAVDUJ010000001.1, from coordinate 518,266 downwards.
TCGCGCATGAAGATGCAATTGCATCGGGCATGACGGTAGAAAGCAAGAGAGAAGAAAAATATCGATGTCTGCCATATCGAAACTTTCGCGGCCAAATCCTTTTGCCGGTGATCTCGGAGAACTGCAGCAAGCACTTGCACTTGCGTTTGCCGAACCCGTTGAAAGCCGCACAAGTGCGGTGGTTGGGGCAATGGCACGAGTGCTTATCGCAGCTCTCGCGCATCCACATCCGCAGCTGGATAATTTGGGGAAAGTGCAAGCACACTCAGCCGAATCAGATCCATTGAATGATGATGCGACGCTTTTTCGCGGAGAATTTATGGGTGGACGGCGCGCAATCGAAATATTTTCCGATGCTGATACGCTTTTCCAAAGATATCCGAAAGCACGTCCTGTACCAGTGATGATAAGTGATATTGCACGGCTCGCATTGCAACGAGGCGATGGGTTAATGGTGCTTAATCCAAATACTGAGCAGACTCAATACTTAGGGCGCTCGGCAGTTATTGCTTTGGCTACCCAAACACCGTGGGAAGCGCCGTGGGAAGATCCGCAGATCTTGATTCAGTTGCGCGAAACGATCACGCTGATTGACCCAATCTCCGCGCAGGCGTTGCAGGATCTGCAGATCATGCCAGGGGAATTTGGGGTTTGTATTTTGACGCTTGTAATTTCGCAACAAACTCAGCATTCGTTAGTACATCGGCTAATTCGGGCTGTATTGAGTACAATACAGGCAGATCGTTATCTGCGCGCTCGTCTTGACGCATTGGAGATCCGGCCAATATGGGGTTAGGACGCAGAGATAAGAGATTCGTGTGCAAACTCACCAGATTATTTTTACATTTGCGGGATATTTTCTTGGTGGATCTAGGGGATAGCTGGTAGAATCTCTAAACGACCGACTGGCAGATTGCCAGCACGCAAGCGGAGAAATCCCACCTGGATCTCACTAGTTTCGAGATCGGGTTTGGAAATACGGTTTTAGATAGTTGCCGTATGCCCTCTGGGGTCCGTGCGCGTCGCACTTAAAACTAGAGGAGCAGTTATCAACGAGCCACGAATCAACGATCGAATCAACGTACCGGAAGTGCGCCTTGTAGGTCCGGGCGGTGAGCAGGTCGGCGTAATCGCGATCAAAAAAGCATTGCAATTGGCGATTGAAGCGAATCTCGATCTCGTAGAGGTTGCGCCAAACGCCAAGCCACCCGTCGCAAAGCTGATGGACTACGGCAAATACAAGTACGAAGCAGCTCAGAAAGCTCGTGAAGCTCGGCGGAATCAGGCGAATACGCAACTCAAGGAGCTGCGTATTGGTTTGAAGATTGATCAGCACGATTACGAAACCAAGCTCAAGCGAATTTATAAATTCCTTGACGGCGGAGACAAAGTGAAAATTCAGCTGCGTTTCCGTGGGCGTGAACAGTCGCGTCCAGAGGAAGGCGTGAATTTGATGCAAAGAATTGCGCAAGACGCTTCCGAAAATGGTGTGGTTGAATCAGCACCGCGTGTTGATGGGCGCTCAATGGTAATGGTTCTGGCGCCGATACGTCGCAAATCAGAAGCGAAATCAGATCAGCGCCGTCGGCGTGAGGCTGAACGTGAGAATCGGCGTGCGAAAGAAGCATCACGCGCGCAGAAGAATGCGTTGAAGATTGCCGCAAAGGTCACGGAAGTAGCTGAGGCAGATACAGCAATTGCTGAATGAGCCGTCAGACTGATCTAGTTTTTAGCAGACACGAACAGGTACTTCGCAAGAAGTTAGACAGCTGCCGCGTGCAGCTAGAGGGAGCATGAAAAATGCCAAAGATGAAGACACACTCCGGTACGAAGAAGCGGATCCGTGTTACGGGTAAAGGCAAGCTGATGCGCGAGCAGGCAAATAAGCGCCACTTGCTTGAGCACAAGTCATCGCGCCGCACTCGGCGTCTTTCCACTGATCAGCCAGTGGCAAAGGCAGATGTGAAGAAGATGAGCCGTCTGCTTGGCCGTTAATCACGAGTTGTAAAGCTTTTTAGAAACAAGGAGAAATAATCATGGCACGCGTAAAGAACGCCCTTAACGCCAAGAAGAAGCGTCGTACAGTCCTTGACCGCGCATCTGGATATCGTGGTCAGCGTTCCCGTCTTTACCGGAAAGCAAAAGAGCAAGTAACGCACTCATTCGTCTATAACTACCGTGATCGTAAGGTGCGTAAGAATGAGTTCCGGAAACTGTGGATCACCCGCATCAATGCTGCAGCTCGTGCAAACGGTATGACGTACAACCGTTTCATGCAAGGTTTGAAATTGGCTGAGGTGGAAGTTGACCGCCGGATGCTTGCGGAGCTTGCGGTAAACGATCCAGCTGCTTTCACCGCAATCGTTGAGATTGCACGCAAAGCACTGCCAGAAGATGTGAACGCTCCGGTACTTTAATTTGCTAAATCAGTTGTGATTGACAATTAAACGGATTATTGCGGTGTGACCTCTAGCGGGGTCACACCGTTTTCGTATTTGATTTTGTCCTCTCAGCTGGAGTTCAGATCGCTTTTGATGCGTCTGAAAAATTTTGCTTGATTCTTCTTCAGATTTTGTACCACGTAGTAAGGTAAAGTTATGCCAATTAAGGAAATATCTGCAAAGACGGGGCAACTGAAAAAAGTTCAGGGGCTCTATCGAAGTGCAAATCGGCGTAAATACGGGCAAATCATCGTAGAAGGTCCACAGGCGGTACGTGAGTTATTGGCGATGCAACCAGCGCTCGTGCGTGATGTTTACGCTACTGAAAGTGCCCTGGGAATACATCCAGATTTAGCGCAGCTGATTGCGCGTGCAGATTTGTATCTGCATCTTTTACCTGCGGATCTTTTTCTGGAATTAAGTCAGGATGCGCAGGGAATTTTAGCTGTCGCATCGATGCCAGAAGTTCCAGCGCTTTCGCAGTTATTGCAAGAGTCGAAATTACTTGTTTTTGCGCTTCGGAGCGCTGATCCGGGAAATTTAGGCACGATTATTCGGGCTGCTGATGCATTTGGTGCGCAGGGTGTGGTGATTGGTGCCGGCTCAGTAGAAGTGACGAATCCGAAAGTGATTCGTGCTTCTGTTGGCTCGCTCTTCCATCTTCCGGTGGTAGCAGCGCCTGATGCTACTGATTTTGTGGCGCTGGCGCGAAGTTCTGGATTCCAAGTGTGTGCTGCACATGGGCGTGCTGATTATTATCTCGATGAGCTTGCAATGCGAGCTAGTAATGGGAGTGGCACGTGTGATCTGCGTGCGGAGCAGATAGATTTACGCAAGCCGACGATTTGGATGCTCGGGAATGAGGCGCACGGCTTTAGTGAGCAGGAGTTGGCGCTTGCGGATAGTGCGGTGGCAATTCGCATGAGCGGGCGCGCGGAATCTTTGAACGTCGCAATGGCTGCAAGTATTTGCCTATATACCAGTGCTCAAGCGCAGCTTTTGGCATCGCATCTGGAATAACGAATTGTTGTTGAAAATGGGTTTAATGGATGAGGGAAAAGGATGCGTATAAATATGCAGCGAAAGAGTGTCCACAATGCGAAATCGTGCAGGAATTATTCACAGTAGGTGATCTTTATTAGCGCCGTTTCTCTCTGAAGAGTAAGATAGGCGGAAGACGGAGAAGCGTTGAAGCTGTGTTCGTGTCAGCGCCAGAGTATGGGAAATGTGGAAGGGAATCATGGCTTTAAGTCCATTAGACGAAGCGGGAATTGCACAAGCTGTAGCAGCAGCGCAAGCAGCCTTTGCTGCGGCGAATACGCTCAATGAAATCAAAACTGCGCGTTTGGCACATGTAGGTGATAATGCGCCAATTACGCACGCTAATATGCAGATCCGAAATTTGCAGCCAAGTGAAAAACCAATTGCCGGAAAGCTTATCGGCGGTGCGCGGAAAGCGGTACAAGAAGCATTAGCATTAGCCACTAGCCGAATTGAAGCCCAGCTTGAAGCGAAAATGCTCCGTGAGGAACGCGTCGATGTCACGATTCCTACGTCCGGAAAAGCGAAAGGTGCACGGCATCCGCTAGACGTGCTGATAGATGATGTTTCAGATTTTTTCATCGGGATGGGCTGGGATATTGCTGAAGGTCCAGAGCTGGAACATGAGTGGTTCAATTTTGACGCATTGAATTTCGGTCCAGATCATCCTGCTCGGCAAATGCAAGACACTTTCTATGTGGCAGGATATGCGCAGGTAACTTTAGCAGGCGAAGCAAATTTTGTGGAAACTCCGGGGCTCGTGATGCGGACACATACTTCACCGGTGCAATCTCATGTGATGCTTGAACGTGGGGCACCTGTATATATTGCTTGTCCAGGTAAGGTTTATCGCACTGATGCACTTGATGCCACGCATACGCCAGTCTTCCATCAAGTAGAAGGTCTGGCCGTTGATAAAGGGATCACGATGGAGCATTTGAAAGGTACGCTAGACCATTTTGCAAAGGCGATGTTCGGTCCGGAAGCAAAAACGCGCCTACGTCCGTCATATTTTCCATTTACAGAACCGTCAGCAGAAATGGATTTATGGTTCCCGCAAAAGAAAGGCGGCGCGGGCTGGATCGAATGGGGCGGATGTGGAGTAGTGAACCCTGAAGTGCTGAAAAATGCGGGGATCGATCCTGATGTTTATACCGGCATCGCATTTGGCATGGGATTGGAACGTACATTGATGTTGCGTCATGGAATTGCTGATATGCGCGATATGGTTGAAGGAGATATCCGCTTTTCAACTCAATTTGGTACCACTGGAAGAGGGAACTAAATATGCCACTTATCCCAATTGAATGGTTAAAAGAGCACGTTGCGGTTTTACCGGGCACTGGTCCGCAGGAATTGGCTGCTGCGCTGGTGAAAGTCGGACTTGAAGAAGAAGCGATCCACCGGCCAGAAGTACAAGGGCCGATCGTGGTTGGCAAAGTACTAACACAAGATGCCAAAGAGCAATCAAATGGAAAAATAATCAACTACTGTCGCGTTGACGTAGGGCGGCACAATGATGCGCCAGGTACTGGAAAAGAACCAGCGGAGTTAGCTTCACGCGGAATTATTTGCGGGGCACATAATTTTACGGCTGGAGATTACGTTGTTGTCTCACTTCCAGGAGCAGTTCTGCCTGGTGATTTCAAAATTGCTGCACGCAAAACCTATGGTCATATTTCTGACGGAATGATTTGTTCCGTGCGTGAACTGGGCATTGGCGAAGATCATGACGGGATTATCGTCTTAGCTCACGATGCTGCTGAAGCGGCGGCGAAGGGGGTTCCAGCTCCTGGCGAGGACGTCCTGGAATACCTTGGGATCCAAGGTGAAATTCTTGAAATCAACATCACCCCAGATCGTGGTTACTGCTTTTCAATGCGTGGTGTTGCCCGCGAATATGCGCACTCTACTGGGGCGAAATTTAGCGATCCAATATTTACAAGTCAGGCTGCGAAAGCTGTACCGGAAGTAAATAATGCAGGATTCCCAATTGTCGTCGAAGATGCAGCGCCGATTCATGGTGTTTCTGGATGCGACCGCTTTATCACGCGGATCGTGCGTGGTGTAAATACACAAGCTGAATCTCCTCAATGGCTGCAAAATCGGCTGATTGCAGCAGGGATGCGTCCGATTTCGCTTGCCGTTGATGCGACCAATTACGTGATGCTTGATCTCGGTCAGCCTTTGCATGCATACGATTTGGATACTTTGACTGCACCGATCGTGGTGCGTCGCGCAAATCCTGGAGAGCAGTTACATACTCTTGATGGCATTACACGTACTCTGAATACGGAAGATTTGTTGATTGCAGATTCTCAAGGTGGCCACGGCGCAAGGGCAATTGGACTTGCCGGGACGATGGGTGGTCTGGATACTGAGATCACTGCGCAAACTACCGATATTTTGATCGAAGCAGCGCATTTTGACACAGTCTCAGTAGCGCGGATGGCACGCCGTCATAAGCTTCCTTCGGAAGCTGCAAAGCGGTTTGAGCGCGGTGTCGATCGTGAAGTTGCACCGGTTGCAGCCCAAGCTGTAGCGGAGATACTTGTTGAATACGGTGGAGGCACAATCGATTCGGCAAATTATGAATTTGCGCTTGATCCTCAGCTCACCGTCATCGATTTCAATTTTGCGCAGACGGCACGGCTGACCGGACTCACTCTTGATGTCCAAAAACAGATTTCGGTGCTGCGTGAAATTGGTTGTGATGTAACTCAAGTCGATGATGATCGCGCTTTGGTCAGCGTACCGTCATGGCGGCCGGATATCGTTGGCAGCGCACATCTTGTAGAGGAAATTGCGCGTTTGATTGGCTACGATCAGATTCCAGCGGTTGTGCCTTATGCTCCGGCTGGTCATGGTTTGCCGCTTGCGCAACGTCAACGACGCGATATTTCTCGTGCATTGGCAGAACAAGGATGGGTACAAACTCTGAGCTATCCTTTCATTTCGGCGGCAACCTTTGAGAAACAGCAGATTCCTGCTACGGATGTACGGAGAGTAGCAGTTAAATTGCAAAATCCGCTGCAAGAAGATGCGCCATACTTGCGCACTTCCGTGCTTGATTCATTGCTTGAAACTGCACGTCTTAACGTAGCTCGGGGTAATGAGGATGTTGCAATATTTGAAGTTGGGCGTGTGACTCTGCCGACGGGGATTGCGCCAGCGGTTACGCCAGGCACCGGAAAGCGGCCTGCTGCAGAAGAAATTGCGGCACTGAATCAGGCAATTCCTGCACAACCTTATCGGATTGCAGGTGTGGCATGCCCACAGCAGCAATCAGGTAATTTTGGTTATCTGGCGCAAAATTGGGATTGGCGTGATGCAGTGCAAGCGGCAAAGACTGTGCTGGAAACTATAGGTTTGCAAGCAATACTGGAAAATGCGGAATATGCGCCGTATCATCCTGGGCGCTGCGCCCAGGTAAAGGTCAATGACCAGGTGATTGGGTATGCTGGTGAACTGGCGCCAAAGGTTTGCAAATCCACGCAATTACCTGCACGTTCGGTTGCGTTCGAGCTCGATCTCGATTTGATCCATGCCGTTAGAGGTGACCAACCGATTCAGGTTAAACCAGTTGTCACCTTCCCAGTGGCAAAAGAGGATTTTGCTTTTGTGGTTGACGAAACTGTTTCGGCACGTGATCTTGGTGCAGTGATTGAAACAGCAGCGGGCGCGGTTTTTGAGAGTCTGCAGTTATTTGATGTTTATACGGGTGAACAAGTCGCCGAAGGTAAAAAGTCGTTAGCTTTTGCACTGCGGATGCGTGCGGTTGAAGGCACTCTTTCGGCTGCGGAAGTTGCGAGTGTGCGGAAACGAATTGTGAAATGTGCAAAGAAAGAGTTTGGAGCTGAACTACGTAGCTGATACGTGATTCAAGCTGGCGGCTGTATCGTCATTTTCCAATTGGGATGATGCCAATGATGGAAGTTTGCGTACTTGGAGAGTACAGGAAGAACAATTGTGAAAAACGAAGTAATCCCGGCTACTAGAGCCGCGCGTCATGCAAAAATTCTTGAGCTGATTGAGAATGAGAAAATTGGTTCGCAGGCAGAGCTGCAGAGTTATTTGCGTGAAAACGGAATTGATGTCACGCAAGCTACTCTTTCGCGTGATCTCGAAGAGTTGCATGCTTTTAAAGAGTATGCGGCTGACGGACGCCGTGTTTATCGCATTCCGGATGTGACGGAGCTTTCTGAGTCTGCATATGGTGCACGGGCACAGCTTGAACGCTGGGCGCGTGATATTATCATTGGCGCACGCAATGTGATGAATCAGGTAGTTGTGCGAACACCCCCAGGTGCAGCGCAACTTTTAGCGTCTGCGATTGATCGTGCGGTATTAACGGAAATCCTTGGATGCGTAGCAGGTGATGATACAGTCTTGATCATCACTGGGTCAGACAAACGGGCAAAAACACTTGTAAAAGAGTTACTGGATCTGTCTGCGGCGCGGAAAACTGTTAATTAGACCTGTATGAAAACGGTTTCGCATTCACAATCGCGCTTTGCAATAGATCTTTGATAGTCTGATCTGCTTTGCATCGGAGGCGAAGTATGAGAGCTAAACTGGGAGTCATACGGTAAAGAGTCCCGAAATAGCTGGATTGAAATACCACAGAAGTAGTAAAAATTGCTGCTTCAAACAAAAAAATAGTAATCAAACGGAAGGTAGAAAAGTGTCTGGAGTTCTTGATGAACTACGTTGGCGTGGGCTGATTGCTCAACATACAGATATCGATGCGCTCGAAAAGGCGCTTGAAGATGGGCCTTTGACCTTCTATTGTGGCTTTGATCCAACGGCACCATCGCTCCACCATGGGCATCTTGTAGCAGTGAAGGTAATGCGGCATTTGCAGCTGGCTGGGCATCATCCGCTTGTTCTTGTTGGCGGAGCTACGGGATTAGTTGGAGATCCGCGGGCAAAGGGCGAGCGGATGCTAAACGAGCGTGAAACGGTTGCTGGCTGGGCTGATTCTTTACGGGCGCAGCTTGAATCATTACTCGATTTTGACGGTGATAATCCGGCGCGCACTGTGAATAATCTCGATTGGACCAACGAAATGTCGGCCATCGATTTCTTGCGTGATTTAGGCAAACACTTCCGTCTGGGCACAATGATTGCAAAAGATATTGTTGCGCGGCGGCTAAATTCGGAAGAAGGGATTTCCTACACCGAATTTTCGTACCAGATTTTGCAAGCAAATGATTACTTGGAGCTATTCCGTCGTTATGGCTGCACTTTGGAAGTGGGCGGAAACGACCAATGGGGGAACCTTGTTGGTGGAATGGATTTGATTCGCAAGGTTGAAGGCGAATCTGTACACGTGCTCACGAATCCTTTGATTACCAAGGCTGACGGAACAAAGTTCGGTAAGACTGAGGGCGGGGCAGTTTGGCTGAATCCGCAGATGCTTTCGCCGTACAAGTTTTACCAGTTCTGGCTAAATACGGCTGATGAAGATGTAATCCGGATGCTGAAAGTCTTTACCTTCCGTACCCAGGCTGAAATAGCTGAGTTAGAACGGGCTGTGGCAGAACGTCCGCATGCGCGCGAAGCTCAACGCGTTCTTGCGGAAGATGTAACTACATGGGTACATGGGGCTGAAAACACTGAACGTGTAAAAGCGGCATCGGAAGTACTTTTCGGAAAAGCTGATCCACATCATTTAGATGCGGCGACTTTGTGTGATGCAGTAGCTGAACTTCCAAAGATCTCCGGAGAACTTGGTACCGAGATTGTTGATTTGCTAGTGCGCCTCGGGCTCGAAAAAGGGAAGAGTGCGGCGCGGAAAACGATTGCTGCAGGTGGCGTATATGTAAATAATCAGAAAATTACTGACGAAGCATACGTGCTGAGCGAATCTGATTTACTCGCTAATGGTTTTGTACTGCTCCGGAAAGGACGTAAAAATTTGAATCTTGTGCAGATTCCTTTTGGAAACTGAATAATTTCATGGAATCTGACGTGATGCCACACGAAGCTTTGTAATTTGAAAATGGTTTACATGATGTATTTTTTGTAAAGAAATTTTGTAAATCATTTGAATTGCACAGACAGCCATAAAATTGAAAACAAATAAAATTAATGTAGCCTCGACCACGAAAGTCGAGGCTACATTAGGTTTGGAAAATTAAATTTTCCCGTGTTTTAGCGGGGAAAAGTAGGATGAAAAAGAATAATCCAAACCAAAGTGACTGGCGTCACGAAAAATTAATTTGACGGACGTGTTGTTTGTGGGTAGAGTATTTATTCGTTGCGAGGGCGATGGAGATTCTTGGGGCTTTGGTTTTGAGGGTTTTGGTTGTTCTTGTGGTGTGCTTCACTGGGGCTGGTTTGGGTTTTGGTTTGACTCGGGTTTGGTTTTGGTGGTAAGCTTATGAAGTTGCTGCTTCGGGTGGCTGTCCTGGTTTTTGGGGTGGTTGCTTGGGTGTTGGTGTGTTGTTTGGAATCTCAATAGTGTGTCAGCTTTTTATGATGATGTTTTTTTGGGCTGGCTGGTTTGATGGTCTGACTTTTTGTGGGTTGGGTTGTTGGGTTGGTTGGTCTGTTTTTTGCCTGGCTGATTTTTTTGGTTGGGTTTTTTGTTTTGCCAGTTTTTCTGGTTTTTTGAGTCTGTTTTTGGGCTTTCCTTTATTGATTGGATGCCTTTTTTTGGGTGTTTGGTTTTTGTTTGGAGAGTTTGATCCTGGCTCAGGACGAACGCTGGCGGCGTGCTTAACACATGCAAGTCGAACGATGAAGCGGAAAGTTTTCTTTTTGTGGATTAGTGGCGAACGGGTGAGTAATACGTGAGTAACCTGCCCTCTTCTCTGGGATAAGCCTTGGAAACGGGGTCTAATACTGGATATTCTGCTTTAACCGCATGGTTTTTGTTGGAAAGGGTTTCTGGTGGGGGATGGGCTCACGGCCTATCAGCTTGTTGGTGGGGTGATGGCCTACCAAGGCTTCGACGGGTAGCCGGCCTGAGAGGGTGACCGGCCACATTGGGACTGAGATACGGCCCAGACTCCTACGGGAGGCAGCAGTGGGGAATATTGCACAATGGACGCAAGTCTGATGCAGCGACGCCGCGTGGGGGATGAAGGCTTTCGGGTTGTAAACTCCTTTCAGTACAGAAGAAGCGTAAGTGACGGTATGTGCAGAAGAAGCGCCGGCTAACTACGTGCCAGCAGCCGCGGTAATACGTAGGGCGCGAGCGTTGTCCGGAATTATTGGGCGTAAAGAGCTCGTAGGCGGTTTGTCGCGTCTGCTGTGTAAGACCGGGGCTTAACTCCGGGGCTGCAGTGGGTACGGGCAGGCTAGAGTGCGGTAGGGGTAACTGGAATTCCTGGTGTAGCGGTGGAATGCGCAGATATCAGGAGGAACACCGATGGCGAAGGCAGGTTACTGGGCCGTTACTGACGCTGAGGAGCGAAAGCATGGGGAGCGAACAGGATTAGATACCCTGGTAGTCCATGCCGTAAACGTTGGGCACTAGGTGTGGGGCCTTTCCACGGGTTCTGCGCCGTAGCTAACGCATTAAGTGCCCCGCCTGGGGAGTACGGCCGCAAGGCTAAAACTCAAAGGAATTGACGGGGGCCCGCACAAGCGGCGGAGCATGCGGATTAATTCGATGCAACGCGAAGAACCTTACCAAGGCTTGACATACACTGGAATACTGCAGAGATGTGGTAGCCTTCGGGCTGGTGTACAGGTGGTGCATGGTTGTCGTCAGCTCGTGTCGTGAGATGTTGGGTTAAGTCCCGCAACGAGCGCAACCCTTGTCTTGTGTTGCCAGCACGTTATGGTGGGGACTCACGAGAGACTGCCGGGGTTAACTCGGAGGAAGGTGGGGATGACGTCAAATCATCATGCCCCTTATGTCTTGGGCTTCACGCATGCTACAATGGCTGGTACAGAGGGATGCGATTCCGTGAGGTTGAGCGGATCCCTTAAAGCCAGTCTCAGTTCGGATTGGGGTCTGCAACTCGACCCCATGAAGTCGGAGTCGCTAGTAATCGCAGATCAGCAACGCTGCGGTGAATACGTTCTCGGGCCTTGTACACACCGCCCGTCACGTCACGAAAGTTGGTAACACCCGAAGCCCGTGGCCTAACTTTTTGGGGGAGCGGTCGAAGGTGGGATTAGCGATTGGGACGAAGTCGTAACAAGGTAGCCGTACCGGAAGGTGCGGCTGGATCACCTCCTTTCTAGGGAGCCTTTGGTCACTGTTTTTTGTCTAGTTGGTGGCTGGCCTTGCTTTTTGTGGGGTTTTGGTTTTCTTGTGGGCGTCATTGTTTTTAGTTGGCATGCTGTTGGGTTTCGGGGTAACACCTGGTTTGACTGCTTGGGCTGATGGATGCTTTTTTGGTGTTTGTTGGTTTGGTGTTGGTTTGGTGGTTGAGAATTGTATAGTGGACGCGAGCATCTTTGGTTTTTAATCAATTTGTTTTGTTGTAAGTGTTTAAGGGCGTTCGGTGGATGCCTTGGCACGCATGGCCGATGAAGGACGTTGTAGCCTGCGATATGCCTCGGGGAGTTGGCAAACGAGCTGTGATCCGAGGATTTCCGAATGGGGGAACCTGGCTGGGGTTATGCCCAGTTACCGGCATCTGAATGTATAGGGTGTTTGGGGGTAACGCAGGGAAGTGAAACATCTTAGTACCTGCAGGAAAAGATATTGCGTGAGTAGTGGCGAGCGAAAGCGTAGGAGGCTAAACCGGGTGTGTGTGATAGCATCGGGCGTTGCACATTCGGGGTTGTGGGACCGTCTTGGACCTTCCGATAAGGGTCTGGCGAGTGATAAAATCAGGGCATAGATGAAAAGGTTGGGAAGCCTTACCGTAGTGGGTGATAGTCCCGTAGTTGAAATGTTTTGGTCTTGTTGGCGTGTTTTCCCAAGTAGCACGGGACTCGTGAAATTTCGTGTGAATCTGCAAAGACCACTTTGTAAGCCTAAATACTGTGCGTGACCGATAGTGGATTAGTACCGTGAGGGAATGGTGAAAAGTACCCCGGGAGGGGAGTGAAATAGTACCTGAAACCGGACGCTTACAATCCGTCAGAGCCTTCTTTGTGGGGGTGATGGCGTGCCTTTTGAAGAATGAGCCTGAGAGTTAGTGGCATGTAGCGAGGTTAACCCGTGTGGGGGAGTCGTAGCGAAAGCGAGTTTTAAAAAGCGTTTAGTTGCATGTTCTAGACCCGAAGCGGGGTGATCTACCCATGGCCAGTGTGAAGCACGTGTAAGAGCGTGTGGAGGCGCGAACCCACTTCAGTTGAAAATGGAGGGGATGAGCTGTGGGTAGGGGTGAAAGGCCAATCAAACTCCGTGATAGCTGGTTCTCCCCGAAATGCATTTAGGTGCAGCGTTGCGTGTTGCTTGCCGGAGGTAGAGCTACTGGATGGCTGATGGCCCTTATCGGGGTACTGAGGTCAGCCAAACTCCGAATGCCGGTTTAAGTTAGCGTGGCAGTGAGACTGCGGGGGATAAGCTCCGTAGTCGAGAGGGAAACAGCCCAGATCATCGGTTAAGGCCCCTAAGCGTGTGCTAAGTGGGAAAGGATGTGGAGTTGCTGTGACAACCAGGAGGTTGGCTTAGAAGCAGCCATCCTTGAAAGAGTGCGTAATAGCTCACTGGTCAAGTGATTCTGCGCCGACAATGTAGCGGGGCTAAGTACACCGCCGAAACCGTGGCAGCAATTTTTTATTGTTGGGTAGGGGAGCGTCGTGCATGAGGTGAAGCAGTCGTGTGAACGGTTGTGGATTGTGTGCGAGTGAGAATTCAGGCATGAGTAACGAATGAAGGGTGAGAATCCCTTCCGCCGTATGACCAAGGGTTCCAGGGCCAGGTTGTTCCGCCCTGGGTTAGTCGGGTCCTAAGGCGAGGCCGACAGGCGTAGTCGATGGGCAACCAGTTGTTATTCTGGTACCGGCGAAGAACCGTCCGTGCTGAAGCTTGTGATACTAACCATCCAATCCTGGCTTTCTTCCTTTTGGGTTGAGAGTTTTGGTGCGCGTGGGAACTGATCTTGTGGTAGGCAAGCGTGTTAACAGGGGTGACGCACAGTGGTAGCTTCCGCGTGGCTTATGGCTTGCCACGTTTAACAGCGCAGCCCGTTTCTTAGGTAAATCCGGGAGACTTTGTGGGTGAGGCTGGATGATGACCGCATTTTTTGTGGGAAGTAGGGTGATCCTGTGGTGCCAAGAAAAGCCTCGACGTTAGGTTCTAGCCGCCCGTACCCTAAACCGACACAGGTGGTCGAGTAGAGTATACTAAGGCGTTCGAGTGAATCGTGGTTAAGGAACTCGGCAAAATACCTCCGTAACTTTGGAAGAAGGAGGACCGGATACTTGAAGCTCTTTTACGGGCTAGGGTTGATGGTGGCACAAACCAGGGAGAAGCGACTGTTTATCAAAAACATAGGTCTGTGCGAACACGTAAGTGGATGTATACGGACTGACGCCTGCCCGGTGCTGGAAGGTTAAGAGGACTGGTTAGCCCTTTTTGGGCGAAGCTGAGAATTTAAGCCCCAGTAAACGGCGGTGGTAACTATAACCATCCTAAGGTAGCGAAATTCCTTGTCGGGTAAGTTCCGACCTGCACGAATGGCGTAACGACTTCTCCACTGTCTCAACCGCGAACTCGGTGAAATTGCATTACGAGTAAAGATGCTCGTTACGCGCAGAAGGACGGAAAGACCCCGGGACCTTTACTATAGCTTGGTATTGGTGTTTGGTACGGTTTGTGTAGGATAGGTGGGAGACTTTGAAGCATTAACGCCAGTTAGTGTGGAGTCATTGTTGAAATACCACTCTGATCGTGCTGGATGTCTAACCTTGGACCATGATCTGGTTCAGGGACAGTGCCTGGTGGGTAGTTTAACTGGGGCGGTTGCCTCCTAAAATGTAACGGAGGCGCTCAAAGGTTCCCTCAGCCTGGTTGGCAATCAGGTGTTGAGTGTAAGTGTACAAGGGAGCTTGACTGTGAGACCGACAGGTCGAGCAGGTACGAAAGTAGGAACTAGTGATCCGGCGGTGGCTTGTGGAAGCGCCGTCGCTCAACGGATAAAAGGTACCCCGGGGATAACAGGCTGATCCTGCCCAAGAGTTCATATCGACGGCATGGTTTGGCACCTCGATGTCGGCTCGTCGCATCCTGGGGCTGGAGTAGGTCCCAAGGGTTGGGCTGTTCGCCCATTAAAGCGGCACGCGAGCTGGGTTCAGAACGTCGTGAGACAGTTCGGTCCCTATCCTCTGCGCGCGTATGAGAATTGAGAAGGGCTGTCCCTAGTACGAGAGGACCGGGATGGACAAACCTCTGGTGTGCCAGTTGTACCGCCAGGTGCATGGCTGGTTTGCTACGTTTGGAAAGGATAACCGCTGAAAGCATCTAAGTGGGAAGCCTGCTTCAAGATAAATTCTCGATACACTCTTTCGAGTGTGGAAGGCCCCCTATAGACCATGGGGTTGATAGGCCAGAAGTGGAAGCATGGTAACGTGTGTAGAGCTGACTGGTACTAATGGCCGATCACTTCATTATAAAACGATTAAAAAAATTTCTTTTGCAACGCGTCTACTATACAATTCTGAACCACCAAACAAAGAACACACACATATGTGTTTAGCGTGTATGCGTGTGGAGAGTAGTCAGATTTATGACACATATCTAGATATGAGTATGTGTACCCCAAAGTTTTGACGGTGGTCATAGCAGCAGGGAAACGCCCAGTATCCATCCCGAACCTGGAAGCTAAGCCTGCAAGCGCCGATGGTACTGCACCCGCCAGGGTGTGGGAGAGTAGGACACTGCCGTCACCAAAAATTAAATACACAATAGTTTAAAACCCCCACACAAGCCTCCTCCTGAAATAACAGAGAGCACACGTGTGGGGGTTTTAAAAAAAACAACACCCAAAAAAAGATGGGGTTAAAAACCAACAACACAAAACAAAAACAAAAAGAAAAAAAGAGAAGAGTGAAGAGAGGAAAAATCCTCTCTTATTTTTTTGTTTTACAGGCTTATTCATCTCAACAACCGGATAAACCACCCACCTACCTGCACTTTCCACCATAATAAAAAAACCGCTTCGCACTTTCTATTGACTCTTCTGATTGATTAAGTTACCCTCATCACAAGGAACGAAACGTTCTGATGCTAATGCTGAATGCTGAGGAGATAAGATGGCTGAAGAAATTCGTAAAATTAAATATGATCTGTCTGATAAAGTCGCGTTGATTACTGGTGGAGCATCTGGATTAGGTTTAGCTACAGCTAAGCGAATGCTTGAAAGTGGCGCAAAAGTAGTCATTGCAGATTACAGCGATAAAGGTGCTGAAGTAGCTGAAGAAATTGGTGCTCTCTTCATTAAAACTGATGTAACCAAAGAAGACGATATTAAAGCTGCGGTGAACAAGGCTGTAGAAGAGTTTGGCAAACTTGACATCTGTGTAGCAAGCGCAGGTATTGGCGGTATTTCAAAGCATATCGATGACGAACTCCTTGCCAACTGGCAGAAAGTTAATGATGTGGACTATACCGGTATCATGCTCACAAATAAGCATGCAATTCAACAAATGCGTTTACAGGGCAAAGGAGGTGCAATAATTAATCTTGCATCGATGTTCGGTCTTGTAGCAGTGCCTGATAATATTGCATACTCTTCAGCTAAAGGCGGCGTCGTCAATATGACACATGCAGCAGGATGCTCGTATCCAGAAGAAGGGATTCGTGTAAATGCAGTGTGCCCAGGTGTAATTGATACACCACTCATTCCAGAAGATCAGAAAGTAGTTTATCGTAAGCTGCACCCAGCACGTCGTCTTGGTGCAAGCTGGGAAGTAGCTTCGCTGATCACCTTCCTTGCAAGTGATGAAGCATCTTTTATCACAGGTGCAGCCATCCCAATTGACGGGGGCTACACCGCGATCTAGCTTTCATTTCATCACCCTCCTAATAAATACATTCGAACCGATGATCCTGGCTTGATCAGGAATACCGGTTCGGACGTAGTATTTTGCGCTGCACTGCTTCTTGTATAAAAGGGCTTTTGATCAAAAGAACGTAATAATGCTTAAGTTATTCATACTTTAGTATCTTGTGATTAGCCCTTGCTCAAATTATTTTGGGTAACGCTAACCTAAGATAATTTTTATGTGGGATGATTTTGAAAGCTCTGAAAGAGACTTTGCGGGTGATGCCACAAGATGCATTCTCGACGACAATCACTTTTGAATATCGTGATGAGCGCCCTGAAAATATGCTGCCATTATTGCCACCGGCGGAAGATCAGGTGGAGCGGTGTTTAGCTGGGTTCGGGAAAGAATTTTGCGGCAGGAAGTTGAGTAAGGTGAGTGATTTTATTTTTCAGATAGTGAAATAGAGTTTGGCTGCATCCAAAATTTGGATGCAGCCAAACTCTATCTTGTTTTAGTTTTGTTTAGCTGTGTTTGCGAGTGCGGAGCGCAATTATAACGCCCACAATTACAAAGAGTGCAGCTAATGCTCCCGGTAATCCAAGTGTTGAGCCGGTTTTCGCAAGGTCTTGCTGATCTTGCTTCTTTGGCTCGACGATTGGGTCGGAAGGTTTTGGTTGTGGAGTGATTTCTGGCTTCTTTGGTTCAATAATTGGGTCGGAAGGTTTTGGTTGTGGAGTGATTTCTGGCTTCTTTGGTTCAATAATTGGGTCAGATGGTTTTGGCTGTGGAGCGACTGGGTTTTTGGTGAAGGTCCAGTATCCGGTAAAGGTGATTCCTGTTTTGGTTACTTCTGTTGCTGTGGCAGGGTTCCATCCGTCAAAAGTCCATTTGCCGCCGTTTGCCGAATCTTCTTGTGTGCCTGGGTTAATTGGTGTTGGTGTTACTTGTGTGCCGATTTCTGTGGAAGTGCTTGGCGGTAAGTACTTCTTGAGGAAATCTGGGAGGGTCGGGCTGTTGGTGGTTTTCGGGTTTACTGCGAACTTGTAATTGACTGGAGCGACTGGGTTTTTGGTGAAGGTCCAGTATCCGGTAAAGGTAAGTTCTCCAGAAAATGGTAGTGTTGCTGTGGCAGGAGTCCATCCCTTGAAGATCCACTTGCCTCGGTTCACATTGTCTACAATCGGATCAGAATTTACTACTGCCGGCGTTACTTCAGCACCGATAATCGCAGTACCTTGTGCAGGAAGCTTTTGCATTACTGATTGCGGTAATGCAGGAGCGTCTGTCAGCTTCGGGTCGGCAGCAAATTTGTATTTCACATTTCCCTGCCACATTGCGTAGAGTTTGAGATCTTCTACATCGGCCTCGGCGGCATTGAATAAATCCTTAGTGAGCTTAGTGTTCGCATAGACCATAGTACCTGTGCCATCAGCCTTTGTATTCCAGCCGGCGAAGGTGCGAGACGTTCCGTTAACACTGTAATTTTCACCAACGACCCATGCGTGCATCGAGTCGCCTGCAGTCGTCTTCGTGCCATTAGCGTCAGTTAATGGGGCAGGGGCGGTGCCAGTATTGAATACGTCATCTGCGAGTTTTCCGTTGAGCGCAAATTTAGCGTAGCCAAGTGAGGCATCAGTGCCACCGAGTTTTGCACCATTATCAATAAAGTTCACCATTGCCGGAACGAATTTGATGTTAATAGCATTTGATTCGCGCAGGCTGATAGTGTCCGACGGGCTAAATGGGCCTATGGAAGTATGGGCAATAGTTCCAGACACACTGCCGCTTGTGGCGATGATCTGCTGCTCATTTGCAGCTTTTACAGCTTTTTCCTGTGGAATGAAAGCCACACCTTGCGGCATATGTAAAAGCATATCCTGGGTATATTCTTTCGCGGTAAACTTTGAAACTGCATCAATGTTTTTATTATCGTCTGTCTGGTTCTTCGGCTTCGCTACGAGAGTGATGTTCTTTAATCCTGACAAGTTTGCAAGATTAAAGGATGTTAATGGGGACTCTGGAGAGTATTTGGTGATTTCCAAATCCACATCCTTCTTTTTGCCATCAGCGGTGTATCCAAAAGCACGCTTGAGCTGGAAAGTATAGGAGGAGAAAGTTAATCCTTCGATCCGATTCGGAATTGAAACATAATTCTCATCGAGTAACATCGTCATCTCAACTTCAGAATCGCGAAGTGGGGTGCCCCAATGCCCGGCGTTGGTTTTGACGACGAAGGCAATACCTTTGTTGTAATTGAATAGCGCAGTGGCACCAAGATTGTATTGTGGGATCTCTTGATCAATATAAGCGCTGATTGTGGTATTGATATTGTGTTTTCCGCGATCGGTATCTGCGAAACCATTTCCACTATATTTAATCTCATAGGGTTCTTCAGCGTAATCCTTGAGCGTCAAATCGCGAGAGAACATAGTAGAAACTGTATCTTTTGTCATGCCGTGATTCATCCGGATATCAACGTGACGGTTATAGTTGCTATTCGCAAACGGAATGTCTTTACCCAAAAGTGAGATGGACTTGCCGATTCGACCATCATAAAGTGAGTAAAGCGTGATCTCCTTTAATTCTGGATTAGCTTTAACTACCTCACCTACAGTTTGTGTTTCCGAGTAAAGCTGACCTTCTGCAGTTTTATCAAAATCAGCACGCTTTAGCGTTGACCAGCCCATGAATGGGCGCATCTTGATTAAGCCTTCATTGGTATGGGCTAATGCGTTATGCTTTCCAAGTTGTTCTGTGAACTGCTCTGGTTTGTAAACCACTTTTTCAGACAGTTTATAATTGTTTTCGTCATTGGCAGTTACTTTATTCAGTTCACCGTCAACAATATAGTAGTTAATTGTCACCGAATCGCCAGAAGCGGCAAAAGCAGTGCTGGCACTAAAAAATCCGGTACACATCAAAAAGAAAGCGATGAGTCCGGAAATAATCTTCTTTGTCATTCCCCCCCCCTAAGGTGGAAAGGCGCCAAATGCGCTAATTTAATTGTCTTCCTCAGGGTATCTTGAAAAATTAAATTTTGTATGAATAGTTCATTAATTCACAACTTGCATAACTGTTGAAAATTAGCCGAATGTACGCAAAAAGAAGGATTATCGGCAAATTTCAAGACGCTATGTAACGAAAAGTGAAAGCTTACCCCAAAATGCAGGACGGAAATCCCGACACGTCCAGGTGTTGGTGCAGTCTAGCTGCTGAAGAAAAACAGGCAGGACGAAAGTGTTTCATGGCAAGAAGCAAAGCCCCTGCGGTAAACTTCAACTATGAAGATCACTGTTGCGCAAGTCGAAGCCGTAATGCATAAATTCTATCCGCTACAGCTGGCAGAAGAATGGGATCGAGTCGGTCTAGTAGTAGGGGATCCGGCGCAGGAAGTAAAACTTATTGGCTTTTCCGTCGATCCATGTGCAGCTACCATCAATGAAGCAATTGAGCGTGGCGCGCAAATGCTTATCACACACCATCCGTTATATTTGCGGGGCACCTCGTCAGTAGCTGCCCACACTGGAAAAGGCGCATGGGTGCATCGTTTGATCAAAAATGACTGTGCACTTTTCGCCGCGCACACAAATGCTGATGCCGCCCAAAACGGTTCTGCCGACGCGCTCGCAGATCTACTAAAACTCGAAAATCGAAAGCCTTTAGCGCCAAATCCACAGCAACCCGCACTTGGGATCGGGAGAATCGGCGATTTACCATTGACAATGAGCGTGCGCGAACTTGCGCAAAGATTAAAAGCATTGATTCCGCAAACTCCGGCAGGAATTACAATTGGAGGAGATCCGGAAAGAATCGTAAAACGCATCGCGCTTTCCCCGGGTGCAGGTGATTCATTTCTTAGTACAGTACGCGAAGCGCAGGTAGATGCATATATTACGGCAGATTTGCGCCACCACCGGGCAACTGATCATCTTTGGGACGGCGGTTGCGCACTCATTGGTTTAACGCATTTCGCCTCCGAATGGCCGCTTTTGCCGAAACTGCGTGCATTACTTGCTACCGAACTTGAGGTAGATACATATATCTCGACGATAATTACCGATCCGTGGAGAGAGCGAATCTAAAGCCTGCTTATAAACCAAGACTTTGCAGCAGACTTTCGCACCTATTTGGTGAAAGAAATAAAAACGGTTCTCATTTCTGTATCAGCACAAGTTTCTCCGGGCTTTTGGCTGTTTTTCCCGAATGCAGCTCCACTTTTGAGATAGTGCCATCAGCTACGAGATACTCTTGAGCGAACTCGTGCAGTTTTGCGCTACTGGAAATATCTGCTTGTTGTGTGATGAGTGCCCGCGTCAGCATCCCCCGATAATGCTTCGCATTATGCGAGACTACTTTTCTGCGTCCGTCCACTTCTCGTTCGGCAGTAATTGTGATCCAAGCAGCAGATTTTGGTGGATCCCAGACCTGATAGTTCCCCGAACGACAATCAATGATCAATTCATTCTCGCCAATATCGAAACCATGTAACTCTTGTTTCCAAAGATTTTTTGTGTTCCCAAGCAGCGGCAATTTTGTGCCCATTGTAAGTCTGTAGATCGGAATCAAATCTTCCAAGCCGAGTACTCCAAATAGTCCAGAAAAAATTATTACTGATTTTTCAGCAAAACTCTGTTGGCTTGCAGTAAGGCTCGAAAAATCGAGAGCATTGTAAAGCACGCCAGTGTAAATTTGATGAGCTGGCGCGCACGGCAATGCAAACAGATCGGCTTGCGCACGCACCGTATTACTGGCAGCGGCGCCCACCCGCAAAATTTCTAACGCATCTTCACGGACGGAAATTTTGCACAGTTCTTGGGCGATTTCGCGGCGGAGACTATTGAATTCCCGATATTTAAATGTCGCAAAATCAAGGTGTGGGCCGACGGCAGGAGGTGTTTTCCCCTCTGAAGGAGGCAGAAGTATCAGCATATCCATACCTTACCAAAACATCGTGAGATCAGCTGCGAGAAAAGCATAAATCAGCTTTGTGGGCGAAAGTAATCTCGTGTTTTTCAAATTGCTTGCTAGGTGGTGTTTAGTCACTGATCAGCATGTATTTCAAATTCGTGCTGACTCCAGTTAGAATACTTGATGCGAGCGAGTTGGCTAGGCAACCGCGTGCAGTGATCACGATAAGTGAAAATACTGCCCGAGGAACGTCCGGGCTCCGCAGGGAACAGTGGTGGGTAACACCCACTCGGGGTGACCCGCAGGAAAGTGCCACAGAAAACAAACCGCCATCATATTTTGCATTAGCAAAAGCAGTGTATGGTAAGGGTGAAAAGGCGAGGTAAGAGCTCACCGCGTTTCCGGTGACGGAAACGGCATGGTAAACCCCACTGGGAGCAAGGCCAAGCAGCACACCTTGAGGCGTCCCGTTGAGTGTGCGGGTAGGCTGCTAGAGTCTCACAGTAATGTGAGTGCGTAGATGGATGGTTGCCACGGGTTGCCGGCGTTATCTGCCAGCAACCCGGACAGAACCCGGCGTATCGGCCAACTCGTTCGTAAAATATGTCGATGATTCGTAGTTAGAAAGGAATCATCGACAATTAAGCGGAGTGTTATTTTTCAGATTCTTGATACGCAAGCAGCGCCGCTCCCACGATCCCGGCACTATTGCGCAATTCTGCTGGCACAATCTGTGCACGGGTGTCGATCAACGGTACATACTTCTTGTATTTCTTCGAAATTCCTCCACCCACAATGAATAAATCAGGGCTGAAAAGTAACTCGTAATACCGGAAAATTTCCTCCAGCCGCTGTGCCCATTCTTCGTAGGAAAGCTCTTCGCGTTCAAATACGCCAGATGAAGCCCATTTTTCAGCTACTAAACCGTTTGGCATCAGCACATGGCCAAGTTCAGAATTTGGCAAAAGCACACCATTTCGGACCAAAGCTGAACCGATGCCGGTACCTAAAGTGAGCACGATTATCGTACCGTTGTGTCCGTGAGCTGCACCAAAATGTACTTCTGCGTAACCTGCCGCATCAGCGTCGTTGATCACCGTAACTGGCCGCTTCAACACTTTCGTTAAGAGTTCATTGATGCGGACATCTTTCCACTCTTGGGAAAGGTTTGCGATCATTGGCACTACGCCATTGACGATCGGCGCCGGGAAAGAAACTCCGACTGGGATTTCACTGGGAAGATCAAAAGATTCCGAAATCTCTTTGATGATCTGTGCAATCTCGGCAGGAGTACTATTTTCCGGGGTTGGAATACGGAGACGCTCGTCAATGAATTTGCCTGTTTTTAGGCTGACGGGAGCACCTTTGATACCTGAGCCGCCCACATCGATACCGATTCCGATTTTCTGATACTTCTTTTTCAACGCAGTGTCCTTTCGGGAAATATTGCAACTATATCTGGAAATCGATGCCATGCTATTTCTGGCAGATAAGTTCTTTTCAGCTTCACTTCAGTTTACTTTGGAATTGCGGGCGAAGTGAGGTCTTTTGATGGAAGTGTCAGGATTTCTGCTCCGTGATCAGTAACTACGATGGTGTGTTCCCATTGCGCACTGCGGCCACGATCTTTTGTGAGTACTGTCCAATCGTCGTCCCATTGTTCCCAATCGATTTCTCCGAGTGTGAGCATCGGCTCAATTGTAAATACCATTCCTGGCTCGATTATTTCTCCAAAAAGGGGAGCAGCATCATAATGGGGCACGATCAGCCCAGAGTGGAAAGCTTCGCCCACGCCGTGACCAGTAAAATCTTCGACTACGCCATAATTGAATCGCTTCGCATAGGATTCAATTACACGACCAATTACATTAATGGCACGTCCCGGCTGCACTGCTTTGATCCCACGCATCATTGCACTATAAGTACGCTCACAAAGTAACCGTGATTCCTGATCTACTTCACCGGCATAGAACATCGCATTCGTATCCCCATGCACCCCATCGAGATATGCTGTCACATCGAGATTCACGATATCGCCTTCCTGCAGCGGACGATCATCTGGGATCCCATGGCAGATTACTTCATTCACTGAGGTACAAATCGACTTCGGAAAACCCATATATCCAAGGCAGGACGGATAAGCGCCATGATCACACAAATACTCGTGGGCGATGCGGTCAAGCTCATCGGTAGTTATTCCGGGGGCGACGGCTGCACCTGCGGTATAGAGGGCATCGGCAGCAATCTGCGAGGCGCGCCGGATTTTTTCAATCGTTTCTGCACTCTTTACCTCAGGCGCATTTACCTGCTCAGGACCATCGTGAAATAAATATTCCGGGCGCGCGATGCTTGCAGGCACAGCACGACGCGGCGAGAGTTTCCCTGCTTGGAGATCGCCTAAAGGGGCACGGCGCGGATCTTTACTCAATTTTTTTAACCTCAAGTTCTCACAGCTAACAAAATGGACAATTAAAATTTAGTGAACGAGGAGTGCAAACAACAGATTCTGGGAGAGCTACACGAGAAGGAAGACGTAACTCGATGAGCGCAAAGAAAACAGTGAACCCCTGTGATTAACTGCCATCTTCCAACCTGAAGTTGAATCAAGAATCTTATTTTGAACTCAGTTCGTGAAAGAATGTTGCGCATCAGGGAACTGCCGGGTGCGCACAGCCTCATTATAATCTAATGCTGCTGCGGTGAGCGCCTGCCCTACTTGCCCGAAAACCTGCACGAAACTTGGCTGCCAATCCGTCATTCCCGCCATATCTGACCAGACAAGCACTTGCCCGTCACAACCATTTCCTGCACCAATTCCGATCGTCGGAATTTCAAGGGAAGCCGTAATATCGGTAGCCGTCTCAGCAGGTACCATCTCAAGTACAACCGCGAGCGCGCCAGCTTTTTCCACTGCCAGTGCATCGGCTTTCACTTCCTCAGCGGCATCACCGCGCCCTTGTACCCGTGCTCCTCCTAGTGCATTCTGTGATTGCGGCGTGTACCCGATATGTGCCACTACTGGAATTCCTGCCTGTACGATCGCGTTGATCGTGTGTGCTTGGCGTCTCCCGCCTTCAAGTTTCACTGCTTCTGCTCCGGCGCGCACCAATTCCACTGCAGAGTGGACGGCTTCTTCAGGGCACGCCTCATAGCTTCCAAACGGGAGGTCAGCCACAATAAAAGCGCGTTCTGCAGCACTGGATACTGCTGCAGTGGCGCGAACCATGTCGGCAAGCGTTACGCGTACCGTGGAATCATACCCAAGGCAGACATTCCCGTAAGAATCACCTACGAGAAGCATATCGGTGCCGGCATGGTCAAAAATGCGTGCTGTAAGCGCATCGTAGGATGTCAGCATCGTAATCGGGGTGCGTTCATGCTTCATCTGGCGGAAGTGGTGTGCGCGAACCTTCTTTACCAAAATTGCTCCTTATTTTTAGTGCATCGCCGCATTCGCGAAAGCTGCAGCGACCAAATATTTTGATTTGCTGCGAGAAAACTGAACTTTTGCGATGAAATAATAATTTCCGAATTTGTTCCAATCTTAGTCATCTACCTGTAAAAAGTGCAGTTGATACGGCACAATATACTTAAAGCGAAAGAAGGAGAGCGGGATGGATCTGCAAGAAGAAGCGGTTTTACGCAAAGTACAAGAGCAAGGCGTACGTTTTATCCGCTTATGGTTTACAGACGTAGTTGGTACTTTGAAATCTGTGGCGATCGCACCGGCAGAGCTCGAATCGGCATTTAATGACGGAATTGGTTTTGACGGATCAGCAGTCGAAGGACTCACGCGTGTACACGAATCAGATATGGTGATGCATCCTGATGCAAGCACTTTTGAAGTGCTTCCCTGGTACCATTCTGGAGAACTGACGGCACGAATGTTTTGTGATATCCGCACTCCTGATGGGCTTTCTGCGCGTTCTGATCCGCGCGCAGTGCTCAAGCGTGCGCTGCAGCGGGCGGCAGATGCAGGCTTCACTTTCTATGTGCATCCTGAAATTGAGTTTTATCTCTTCCATCAACAAGACGATCCGACGCTTGCGCCGCGCCCGATCGATAATGGCTCATATTTCGACAATATCTCCCGTTCACTGGCACGAAATTTCCGCTCAGATGCCGTCAAAACTCTCGAAGAAATCGGGATCTCAGTAGAGTTTTCCCACCATGAGGCGGGGCCTGGGCAAAATGAGATCGACTTGCATGTAGATGATGCACTCACAATGGCTGATGCGGTAATGACATTTCGGGTGGTAATAGACCAGATCGCGCTGCAGCAAGGTGTGCAAGCTTCATTCATGCCAAAACCGCTCATCGACTACCCTGGAAGCGGAATGCATACGCACTTCTCACTTTTTGAGGGTGAAAATAATGCATTCTTTGATGCAAGCGCACAATTCCAGCTATCGAAGACGGGACGGAAATTTATTGCTGGACTGATTCACCATGCGCGGGAAATCACGGCGATCACAAATCAGCATGTGAATTCATATAAGCGGTTATGGGCAGGTTTTGAAGCTCCAGCGCATATTGCGTGGGGGAAGAACAACCAGTCTGCATTGATCCGGATCCCCACGATAAATCCGCGTAAGCCGCGCTCTGCGCGGATCGAATATCGTGCACTTGATTCAGCAGCAAACCCATATTTGGCATATGCGGCAATCTTAAATGCAGGGCTGGCGGGAATCGAAAATGATTATGAACTAATTGATCCGGTAGATACAGATGTGGCTGCTTTATCTGAGCTTGAACGGAAAATAAATGGCATCGCGCCCCTCCCGTTCTCATTAAAGGAAGCAATCACTGTGATGGAAAAATCTGAGTTGGTGGCAAGTACGCTAGGTGAGGATACTTTCGCGTATTTTCTTCGGAATAAAGAACACGAATGGGAACAGTACCGCTACCAGGTCACACCTTTTGAGCGTTTAGGCTTTATGCGTGGAAATTGATTGGAAATAAAAAAATCAGAGTAAGTAAATTTTACTCCGAAACTATTTTCAATCGCAGAAATGACAAGAAGGCTGAATCATGAATCGGGCAGAGAGCTTTCAGGCACAGTTAGTGCGGGCAGGGTTTGCAGATTCTGCCCGGGCTGCGCAACTTTTTGCCGACCCAATTTTTTCCCAGCTTGCTCCGGAATGGCTACTTGCACAATTGAGTGTTGCAGCCGATCCTGATGCGGCACTCCTCGCTTTCTTAAGACTCAGCGAAGCAGCGAAAACAAAAGGCGAAAAATCGCAGGCAGCACTCCAGGAAATCTGTGCAGATGAGAATGCGGCAAAAGCGCTCTTCCAAGTTCTCGGATATTCGCTGGCTTTGAGCGAATTCCTGATCGCGCATCCACTTGCGGTAACTATTTTTCACTCTGCGCAAATGGCTGATTCACCGTTTGCCACCACAATTGAGCAGGAACGCGAGTTAGCATTCCAGGCGCTCGCGGATTATCAAGACGCATTTGCGTCAAATAGCGAAATTTGTAGATTGGCAATCGCAGCTCTGCGGAAGCATTACTGGCAAAGAATGAGCCAAATTGTAGCTATTGATTTCGCAATGCCAAATTCAGTACACGAATTTAGCGTGATTTCGCGTGCAATCTCGCATCTTGTGGATGCTGTGCTTGCTGGAGCATTGGAGATTGCGCAAAATATCGTGCCTGGCGGGCATCAGATTGATTTTGCTGTAGTTGCAATGGGGAAAGCTGGTGCGCAGGAAATAAATTATATTTCTGATGTGGATTTGCTGTATATCGCAGCACCTGGTGCGCAGGCCCAGCAATCTGCGGAGCCGATATCTGAGTCAGAAGTGATTGCGATTGGCAGTAAAATTGCTGCCGAACTTGCTCGTATTGTTGGGGCAGCGGGGGCGATTCCCGCATTATGGGAAATCGATCTGAATCTGCGGCCAGAAGGGAAAGACGGGCCACTCGTACGCACTCTTGAATCATATTTGCAGTATTACCAAAATTGGGCAAAAGGTTGGGAATTTCAGGCACTCTTAAAGGCACGTCCAGCAGCTGGCTGTACTGAGCTTGCCACAGCACTCATTAAAGGAGTAAATGAGCAGGTATGGAATGTGGCGGAAAGTGAAAATTTTGTTGAATCTTCGCAGGCAATGCGCCGGAGAGTGCTTGCGCATATTCCGCAAAGAGATGCAGATCGGCAATTAAAGCTGGGAAAAGGCGGTTTGCGGGATATTGAGTTTACGGTGCAATTGCTTCAGCTTGTGCATGGGCGTACAGATAAAAGCTTGCGGGTACGCTCCACATTGGAAGCGATTGATCGGCTGAGCGATGGCGGATATATTTCTCGTGTCCATGCAACTCAGCTCACTGATCACTATAAATTTTTACGAACTCTTGAACATCGGATCCAAGTCCGGAGATTTCGCCGTTCACAGCTTGTGCCAACTTCCGCTGCTGAACTAAATGTAATCGCGCGATCTTTACGTGGCAGTCTTGCTGGGATCACGAATGGTGCAGCACTCGAAAAATACTGGCAAGAAATCCGGGTAAAAGTGCGTGCCTTGCATCTTGAACTCTATTACCGTCCACTGATTCCAGCAGTAGCACAGCTTAGTCAAGCTGAAGTTACTTTACAGCCGCAAGCAGCTCAAGCACGGCTTGCCGCAATCGGATATCGCGATCCGCAAGGAGCTTTGGCGCAAATCCAGGCGTTGACGGCAGGTGTTTCGCGTACTGCAATGATTCAACGCCATCTGCTCCCGGTATTAATTGGCTGGTTCGGGAATGGGCCCGATCCTGATCAAGGGTTACGCTCATTTCGGATACTTTCCGAACAAATGGGGGCTACTTCGTGGTATTTGCGCACTTTACGTGATTCTTCCGTCGCCGCGAAACGGCTTGCACAGCTTCTTTCCTGTGCAAAATATGCAGCCCAGGAACTTCCGAAATTATCGGAAGCAATCGCTTGGCTCGATAGTGATGATTTGCTGCAACCGCGTTCTGCAAAAGAATTGCAAGAAGAATTGAATGCGATCCTCGCACGAAAAAATACTCCAGCAGAAATTGCCACAGCTGGGCGCTACCTGCGGCGGAAAGAATTTTTGCGCACCGCAATGGCGCAAGTTCTTGGGCTGATCGATGAAGCGCAAGTGCAGACGGCGTTATGTAATAGTGCGGAAGTTGCGATCGAAGCCGCATTACATGCAGCAAGTATTAAACTTTGCCAGATACACGATCTTCCGCAGCTACCTTTTGAGTTTGCGGTGATCGCAATGGGACGGTTTGGTGGAAAAGAACTCAGTTATGCTTCAGATGCTGACGTGCTCTTGATCCACCGTGCGCTGGATCATGATGCGGTAAATATTGATCTTCTCGCCAATGAATATGCGCGGGAGCTGGTGCAATATCTTAGTGTTGGCAGCACAGAGCCGGCATTAGCAATTGATGCAAGTTTGCGCCCAGAAGGGAAAAATGGACCGCTTTCGCGTTCCTTTGCAAGTTACCAGCAGTATTATTCTCGGTGGGTTGATACCTGGGAGCGGCAAGCTCTGGTGCGAGCCAGATACTGTGGGGGATCAGCACAATTGGGAAGCGAGTTTATGAACTTAGCTCACTCGGTGTGCTATCGCGAAAATGGTCTGGCTGCAAAAGAAATTCGTGAAATCCGTATGCTAAAAGCAAGAATGGAAGCTGAACGGATTCCCAGTGGAATTGATCGCAAGCGGCATCTGAAACTCGGGCCGGGTGGACTGAGCGATATTGAATGGACGGCACAATTTCTGCAATTGTGTCATGGGCAAAAGAATCAGCAATTACGTACTCCAAGTACAATTCAGGCACTGCAAGCCGCAAAGAAAGCAGAATTGCTGGATCATACAGATACACAAATATTGTATGATGCATGGATTTTTGCATCGCGTGTGCGAGATGCAAACTTTTTGGGTACGGCACGCACACAAGCTACAAAAATAGATGTGCTTCCGCTTGATGCGATTGAATATGCTACAGTTGCGGCGATCCTTGGATACCCGATGCATCAGCGGCTCGAATTAAACGAAGATTACTTGCGTCTGGCTCGCAATGCGCGCAGCATCACTGAACGAATTTTCTTTGGCGATAATAATGAGATTGAACCTAGTAACTGATATTCCGCTCGTGGATTTTTATCGGAAACTTTAGTTGCCAATCGCGCTTTGCAACTTTCATTGCAAAATGGGACGTTTACCCCAGAGTATGCCTTAAATAAGTACTCGCTTTGCAAGTTATTCGTGACGATAGTTATATGTAAAAAGAAAACCGCTTAACTTGCTTTCAGCTACAAGTTAAGCGGTAAATATTTCTGATATTCAAAAAGTTGCGAGCTTAGAGATCCCAATAGAGCGAATACTCATATGGATGCGGACGCTGTGCAAGCGGTGCAATTTCTTTCTCACGCTTATAATCAATCCAGGTCTGAATCAAATCTTCAGTAAACACATCGCCCTCAGTAAGATAATCATGATCCGCCTCCAAAGCGCGCAAAGCATCTTCGAGTGAGCTTGGCAATTGCTTGATTTGTGCATGCTCTTCCGGTGGCAGTTCATAGAGATCCTTATCGATTGGTGCATCTGGCTCAATCCGATTCTTGATCCCGTCAATGCCCGCCATGAGCTGCGCAGCAAAAGCAAGATATGGATTTGCGGAAGGATCGGGTGTGCGATATTCCACGCGCTTTGCCTTTGCAGAAGAACCTGTTACCGGAATCCGGATACAAGCCGAACGATTCCGTGCAGAATAAACAAGATTCACCGGAGCTTCAAAACCTGGCACAAGACGATGGAATGAATTTACCGAGGGGTTCGTGAATGCCAATAAAGACGGAGCATGCTTTAGCAATCCGCCAATAAACCAGCGTGCAAGATCGGAAAGCCCTCCATAGCCTTTCTCATCATAGAAAAGTGGTTCGCCATTCTTCCACAGCGAATGATGGCAATGCATCCCAGAGCCATTATCACCAAAGAGCGGCTTTGGCATAAAAGTAGCCGTCTTACCAGCAGCAAAAGCGACATTCTTGATCACGTATTTGAACTTCATCATATCGTCAGCAGCTGCAAGCAGCGAACTGAAAGTATAATTAATCTCGTGCTGCCCGCCAGTGCCAACTTCGTGATGCTGGCGTTCAATTCTTAAACCTACCTGTTGGCAGATTGCCGTCATCTCATCGCGGAGATCAGCTTCTTGATCATTGGGGGAGACGGGAAAGTAACCGCCTTTGATCCTGGTCTTGTAACCAAGATTTCCGCCTTCTTCTTCTTTATCGGTGTTCCACCAAGCTTCTTTTGAATCAATCGCGTAGAAAGAATTTTGCGGTGTATCACCAAAACGAATCGAATCAAAAATATAAAATTCTGCTTCCGCGCCAATATATGAAGTATCGGCAATTCCAGTAGCACGCAAATACTCTTCAGCACGTGCAGCGATATTTCGCGGATCGCGCCGATAAGATTCGCCAGTAAAAGGATCCACTACCGAACAGTTAATAATCAAAGTCTTGCGCTTGCGGAATGGATCTACATAAGCGGTGGAAAGATCTGGGATGAGTTTCATATCTGATTCGTGGATCTCGGTAAATCCGCGAATTGATGAGCCGTCAAACATTAATCCATCGGTGAGGGTATCGTCGTCGAATGCCGAGACGGGGATCGCGAAATGCTGCATGACACCAGGCAGATCACAAAAACGAATATCAATAAATTCAATGCCTTCGGCACGGATAAACTCAGTAGCT
The DNA here is from genome assembly GCF_031456295.1 of Arcanobacterium hippocoleae. Classification (NCBI taxonomy): domain Bacteria; kingdom Bacillati; phylum Actinomycetota; class Actinomycetes; order Actinomycetales; family Actinomycetaceae; genus Arcanobacterium; species Arcanobacterium hippocoleae. The sequence goes on along the minus strand of NZ_JAVDUJ010000001.1, from coordinate 487,242 downwards.
TCAGATACAGATGCAAACATCACGAAACCTTCCAAATGCGTTCTATTACAGCAAAATCCGAGTGGATTTACCTAAATCCTGGCAGGTGGCAGTTCAGGTATGCTGGCAGAAAATATCGCTACCACCAGCAGAGTGCTCACCGTTCCCTCTAGAATCTTAACTTATCGAAAAATAATATAAAGAATTTGCACGGTATCCGGACGAGATCTTGAAATATAATGAGATCAGGCAGTGGACGAAGCGAGAGATGCTGCTTCAGCCACTGCCTGATCTTTGATAAATCTGTGCAGGCGAATTTTAACTCTCGTTTATCCGCGCATTGCCCGCCGGCTGGCACGAGCCTTCATCGGATCAATCCCCTTCGGAAGCGGAAGCTGATTTGTATTTACGGCCTGCAAACGGGTAGCGAGTGCAGCTACTTCACGATTAGTGATCTGCTTTGGGAGCTTCCGCATTGCCCGCTGCAGTTTTGCAAGCGGTACCTGCCCTGCACCTTTGCCGACAAGAATTACGCTGACTGGAGCTGACGGAGCAATACGCTTAATTGCTTGCCGTTCTTCGCGAATCATCTTCTGGATCCCGGCACTATTTCCTTCTGCTACAAGTACTACACCAGGCCTGCCAATCGCACGAAATACCATCTCCTTTGAGCGTGGATTGAAGCGTACCGGTTCCTCAGAAAATGCCCATCCGCGCTTGATCTGCCCCATCACCGCAGACGAGGCACCAGGCATATCTTCAATTTGCTGGTAAGAAGCACGCTTTACAAGCTCGGTAAGGAGGAAAAGCGGAGCAGTAATAGCGATCATTACACCAAAAATCGTCCAGAGGATCCAATTTCCAGTGGCAGCTGCAATCAGCAACGATATTGCAAGTAATCCCAGTGATATTCCCAGTAATGCCCAGCCAGTCCATGGATAAGTGCGCCGGGATACCTGATATGCATCTGCAAGGTAAGAATACCACCGCTTTTTCTTCGGCTGCTTTGCCTTTTCTTGCTTGCTATCAGCCTTCACCATTTGCATTCCCCTTAAAATATTTATGATCAATGCGGATATTTAACTACTAGTTGAGTCTAGTTGAAAGCAAAGGAAGCGTCCAAATGAAAGCTGCATCGGCAGCAGGCAGGATTGATCCAGATCAACGGCGGAGTGGCTGATTAGCGTCGTTTCTGTGTGAGAGCAGCGAGTGCCGTCGCGAATGCCATCAAGAAGCCGGCAGCTGCCGGTACATAGAAACCTGCATGCAGATTTACTTCGACTACCTGCCCAGCCACAATCGAAGCAGCCGATACGCCAAGTACATTCATTGATCCAAGTGCCGTCACTGCAACTGCACTGCCACCTTTTGGAGCGTTATCGCCAGCAAGTGTAAAAATAGCTACCGATGGCGGGCCGATCATCAGGCCGGTCAAAAACATGACGATCCCTAAAGGCAATGGAGCAATCATTAACGAACACACCATCGCGCCAAGACCCACGCCAATTGCACCGAAAATAATCCGCTGCTCAGAAGTAATACGCTTGGGCAAAAATACTGCTCCAAGTGCTGTCAGTGCAGCACCTAAGCCTTGAAATGCATAAACTAACCCTGAGCGCCCAGCAATGCCAAGATCTTGCATGAATGCGGTAAGCGCAGCTTGAATTGAACCGAAATACATTCCCAGACAAAACATCGCGATCAGCGGCACGCTCACTGCCCGCATTACCGTGAAGATCCCAGGTCGCAGTTCGCCTGGTGCAAGTACTACCGGTTTTGGAGCATGCTTTGAGAGCGCGAATGGGATCACGCAGGTAGCGATAATAATTGCCGTTACGACAAGCGGTGCGAGCGGAGAAATCGCGGCTGCGATGATTCCCACGAATGCAGGACCGAGCACAAAAGACATTTCGTCAATTGTTGATTCCCATGAAAGCGCTGTGGCAAGTTGCGGAGGCGTTTTCGTCAGTTCATACCAGCGCACACGGGCAAGGGCGCCGATCGGGGAGGTAGTGAAACCGACGATCCCGGCAAGTATTGAAAGCAGAAAAAGATTTGCAAACTGGAAATGTACGGTGATGACGATCCCGATCACAGCACAAAAGCTGATTGGCGCAGCGATAAGCAAAGGAAAACGCTGACCATACTTATCTGAGGCGCGCCCGATGATTGGATTTCCGATGCCAGTAGCGATCGCGTGTACTGACGAAACGATCGCCGCATTCGCTACTGAACCGGTAACTACCGTCACTAGTGTGAGGATCGCGATGATATTCATTGCAAGTGGCATTCTTCCGAGAAAAGAAATCAACATTTCACCGCGTCCCATCAGACGCGGTAAATCACGGTAGCCACTGAAAGTGGAAAGCAATGATCGGGACTTATTCAATAGATTCCTCGTTCGATCTAATTTTTGAAATGGCAGAAACTGTGACAACTCTACCGAAACTTTTTGCTGAAGAAAAAGCGCGGAAATTGATCATTTGCCTGAAAGCAATCAGCACCAGAGCTCGGGCAAGCCGCGGTGACCACAAGCAAAAAGGCGGGCGTGAGAAGTACACGCCCGCCCCCGAAGAGTTTTCCCTGGAAAACTCAAGGCTGGATTTTGCCAGCAAAGATGATTACTGCACTGAAATTAGAGCCCGAGCTCACCGGCAAAATCAGCCTCTTCCAAACGAAGCTTCACATCGCGCAAATAGCGTGAAGCATCTGCACCGTCAATGATTCGGTGATCGTAAGAGATGGCCAGATAACACTTGGAACGAATCGAAATCGTTTCATTTCCGTCCATATCCTGAACAACTGCTGGTGCCTTGAAAATCGCGCCGGTACCGAGAATCGCCACATTTGGCTGATTAATGATCGGCGTATCAAAAAGCGCACCAATCGAACCGGTATTGGTAATCGTGAACGTTGATCCTGAGAGCTCATCAGCACCGATCTTGCCATCTCGTGTGCGAGCGGCAAGATCAGCCACAGCCTTGGAAATTCCTGCGATATTGAGGTTTCCACAATTGCGGATCACTGGTACGAATAAACCTTTCGGTGAATCGACGGCGATCCCCACGTGTTCTTCGCCGTGGTAAACAACTTCGTGATCTTCAATTGAGCAGTTGATCTTTGGATGTGCTTTGAGCGCTTCGGTAGCTGCCTGAATAAAGAATGGCAGATAAGTGAGTTTTACACCTTCGCGAGCCAAGAAAGCATCCTTTGCCTGCGCGCGCAGCTTCACGATCTTCGTTACATCAACTTCCATTACCGTGGTGAGCTGTGCCGAAGTTTGCAAAGATTCAACCATGCGCTTGGAGATGGTCTTGCGTAATCCTGTCATCTTCTGCCGGGTACCGCGCAAAGAAGCAGCCTGTGCAGCTTTGTTGGCAATTTCAGCCTTCACTGATCCAGCAGCCGGAGCTGGAGTTGGAGCTGCTGGAGCGGCGGCAGGAGCAGGAGCAGCTGCCACCTGCACAGCTGCTGCAGCTTTCGCGGCTTCCGCTGCTGCTGTTACATCTTGGCGGCGAATTCGTCCGCCAACGCCGGTACCTTTAACCGAGCTGAGTGAAACGCCCAAATCCTTCGCTAACTTGCGCACAATTGGTGTGACGTATGCTGATTCGTCAGTAGCAAGCGCTGGAGCAACAGCAGGTACGGGAGCTGGAGCGGCAGCAGCGGGTGCGCTGACTGCAGGCTCGGCTGGCGCTGCGGGAGCTGGAGATGCTTCAGGGGCCGCAGCAGCTCCGCCGATAATCGCAAGTACCGTACCAACCTCTACAGTTTCGTCTTCGTGCACAATGATCTTCGTGATCACTCCGGCGCCAGGGGCGGGTACTTCGGTATCTACTTTATCGGTGGAAACTTCTAAGATCGGTTCATCGAGTTCTACAGTATCGCCCACTTGCTTCAACCAGGTGGTAACGGTACCTTCGCTGACGGATTCGCCAAGGGCTGGCATCTTTACTTCCACGCCAGTTCCGGTTTCCACTGGAGCAGCGGCTACTGGGGCTGCAGAAGCCACTGGTGCTTCTGCCACGGCTGCCGGTGCGGTAGCAGCACCAGAACCGTCGCCAATATAGCCAAGGATCGTGCCGACATCAACGGTTTCATCTTCGCCAACCTCGATCTTTTCGAGCACCCCTGCTGCGGGGGCGGGTACTTCGGTATCTACCTTATCGGTGGAAACTTCTAAGATCGGTTCATCGAGTTCTACAGTATCGCCCACTTGCTTCAACCAGGTGGTAACGGTACCTTCGCTGACGGATTCGCCAAGGGCTGGCATTTTAATTGCTTCAGACATGCTATTTTCCGTTTCTTAATTGTGGGTGTGTAGTGGCTTACCAGCGAGAGCGAGTACTGCTTCGCCGACAGATTCGTTTTGGGTTGGATGGGCGTGAATGGTGCCTGCGAAATCTTCGGGGAAAGCTTCCCAAGTAACCATTAATTGACCCTCGCCAACTTGCTCACCCATCCGGGCGCCAATCGCATGGAAACCAACTATTGGACCATCCTTTTGACGTACCAACTTCACAAATCCGGTGGTACCAAGCATTTGGGATTTACCGTTACCAGCAAGGTTGAATTCCACTGATTCCACGTTTTCGCTACCATATTTCGCTGCAGCTTTCTTTTCGCTCAAGCCGACAGAAGCAATTTCTGGATTACAGAAAGTGACTTTCGGAATGTTATTTTCGTCGATCACCTTTGGCTGCATCCCAGCAATTTCTTCGGCTACAAAGATCCCTTGCAAGAATCCACGATGTGCGAGCTGGACGCCAGGCACGATATCACCTACGGCATAGATATTGCCCACGCCAGTATGGAGACGCTCATTCGTCAGTACGAATCCGCGATCAAGTTTTATTCCTTGCTCCTCATAACCAAGATTTGCAGTAGCCGGACCGCGTCCGATTGCAATGAGTAAGTATTCAGCATCGTATTGCTTACCATCTTGGGTAAAGACGTGTACTCCGTGTTCGTCTTCTTCCACGCGGTCAAACATTGTTTTCGTCTTGAATGCAATCTTGCGCTTCCGGAATGCACGCTCTAAATTCTTTGAAATTGCTTCATCTTCATTTGGTACGAGATGATCAAGACCTTCAATAATCGTTACCTGTGCACCATAAGAAGCCCAAACGGATGCAAATTCGACACCGATCACGCCACCGCCGAGCACGATTACTGAACCAGGTACAGTATCTAAATTTAGCGCTTGCTCGGAGGTGATCACTCGGTTTGTGATCTTTTGCCCGATCGTCTTGGAGAAGGATCCTGACGCGAGTACGATATTCTTCCCCTTGATCCGCTGCCCATTCACTTCAACAGTATCGGCAGCAACAAGCCGTCCCCAGCCGTGAATTGTTTCTACACCGCGTGAATCTACCAGGCCCGTCAGACCCTTATACATTTTTTCAATTACGCCATTCTTGTAGGCGTTGAGCGCCTGCATATCAATGCCTGCAAAAGTGCCTTTCACGCCGATCGTGCTGCCTTCGCGCATCTCGTCGGCTACTTCTGCCGCATGGAGCAGTGCCTTGGTTGGGATACATCCGCGGTGCAGGCATGTGCCACCAACTTTGTCCCCTTCGATTAATGCGACTTTCAGCCCAAGCTGACCTGCGCGCATTGCACAAGCATAACCGCCTGATCCGGCGCCAAGTACTACGATATCGTATTCTTGAGTTTCTGACACGAACTTCTCCCTTGAAACAAAACTTATCGCCCTTAAAAATAAGTGCTTAAAATACATTCAATCATTTATTGCGAGATTTTGCAGGTTTATTTCACAAGGACTTAAGTAATTGTTTTAACATCAAGAAAATTTGTTGTTAGCGTGTAGCTAGACCCGCAAAAATCTGTTTTCCGCATTTGCTAAGCTGGACGCATGGGAATCTTTGGAAGACTTTTTAAGATGGACACACCGCAAAAAACGGCTCGTGCCACGACACATGAAAATGCAGAATATTTTGCAGATTTTGTACGTACACGCTCTGGTGTGCGGGCATTCTATGAAGAACGTACTGCACATGATGCTCCTGCTGTGTTGCTCGTTGCTCACGACGGTGAATGGACTCGGCGGACAGTTGCTGATTTTCCACAAGCGCAGAAAGTGGCACAACGCTTGGAAATCTCGCTGAGTAAAGTAGCGGCCGATGGATACCCGCGCGAAATGCGTGAATGGAATATTCGCAACGCAGCGCAACGCCGCCGGTAAAATATGCTTTTCCGGCGGCGCCACTACGGTGTTTGAAGATCTTCAGTTTGCTTCTTAAGAAGCATGGATGACAATGCTGATTGCGTTTTGCATCAGTAGCATTTGGAACGCAATATTTTCTGGTACCGATTCAGGTATGCGCAATTTAGCATTGCGATTCGATGAATTGCACGAGCGTCCGCAGCATTACTCCAGTGCCTCCCTTTGGCGTATGCCCGTAAGCGCTGCCACGGTTGAATGACGGGCCGGCAATATCGAGATGCGCCCAGGGAGTATCGCCGACGAACTCCTGCAGGAACAATCCGGCTACGAGCATTCCACCAAAACGTGATCCGGAATTTTTCATCGTCGCGATATCTGATTGCAGGCTTTCTCGTAATTGCTCCGGCAACGGCATCGCCCAGGCTGCTTCATCAACCTTCTCAGCTGCTTCGACGATTGCATCACGGACTTGCGCAGTGCCCATGATCCCGGTGATCCGCTCACCAAGCGCCACCATTTGCGCACCCGTCAATGTGGCTACATCGATTACTACGTCGGGGCGCTCTTCACAGGCCATGATCAATCCGTCAGCCATTACGAGACGACCTTCAGCATCAGTATTATTGATTTCCACTGACTTTCCATTGCGGTAGGTGATCACATCGTCAGGGCGTGTCGCGTGGCCAGACACCATATTTTCGGCAATACATAGCCACCCCACAACCTTTACCGGAAGTGCAAGCAAGGCCGCGGCAATCACAGTTTCAAGTACGACGGCAGCCCCGCACATATCCGTCTTCATCTCGGTCATGCTTGCTGCTGGTTTGAGTGAGTATCCGCCGGTATCGAAAGTGATTCCCTTGCCAACTAAGGCGACGGAAGCTTGCGCATTTTGCGGATTCCATGCTAAACGTACCAGTCGTGGACCGATACTTGATCCGCGACCGACGGCAGCAAGTCCAGCAAGTTTCTCTGCCGTCAGATCTGCATCGGCGTAGACCTTCACTTCCAATCCGGCTGCTGTAGCAGCTGCGAGCGCGAAATCAGTGAGAGTCTGTGGATTAAGTTCGTTTGCAGGGGTGTTCGTCAAATCACGAACGTGATTAACTGCGGTAGTAATTACCTCTGCTCGATGCGCGAGTGCGGCTGTATCAAGATCAAGATCAGTAATGATCGTAATTTTTGCCACTGGTGCATCAGCGTCTGCAAGATATTTTGTGAAGTTGTAGGCGCCGAGGAATGCGCCTTCGATGATCGCTGCAAGTTGCTCTGCATCATTGTGCGGAAACTCGATTGTTAGTGACTCTTTTCCAGCCGCTGCACGTGCAGCGCTGCCTGCTCCCTGGCGGAGCTCCTCACGCGTTTTAGATCCAAGTCCGACTGCGAATACGAGCGCATCTTGAATCACGAGCTTCGTAAGCGTGCCAACTTTTGCCGCAGCATCGACAGTTTCGACAGCTTTTGCGGTAGCCGTAGTAAATTCGCAAACTGGTAAAACACTTTTGCGTTCTTGATTTTCATCTTCATATACGCCGATGGCTAAGATCTGGCTTTCGGCGTAAGCGGTGTGATCACCTGATTTGGCAAAAACGATCTGCGGCATTTTGTAAATACACCTTTCCTTCATTGTTTATTCGAAATATTTCAAAATCTGCAAAGTAATCCTTAAATTGCGGCTTGATCTCGTTTATCGTGCAGATTTCTTTGCGCCTGCGGGAAACTCTCCGCGTTTGACCATTGGTTTTGGAAGGCGCCAACGGCGGGGATAGAAACAGCGGGAGATCAATTGCAAGGTGTATCCACGCGGTACTTGTGGATCACCAAAAATCTCTCGCGCAATGCGCTTGGCTTTATTTCCAAGATAGATTGCGTGTGCAGCCATGATCCCGAACATCGCGTAGAGGAAAATCGTCAGATACATTGCTGCCTGCGGGAAATATCCTTGCACTACGACCAGCGGCAAAATCATGATTGCCAGTGGCATGAACCATGCTGAGATTGGCCCGGAAGCGTCAATGTAATCGCGCCCCCATCTGCGTACTTTTCCTTTGTACTGGTATGGGAGATTGGCTTCATCGCCAGTGCGCAATGCCTCTTGTTGTTTGCGATAGATTTCATCGGAACGCTGGCGCTCTGCACGCCGACGTTCTTTTCGCTCTTCCTTCGTTAATTTTGCATCATTTGAAATCAATGGGCGTTTGTTTCGCGCCTGCGCTTCTTTGCGCTTTGGTGTGGCGCTACCTTTCGGCGGATTGTAGCCTTTAGGTAGCTGCGCTTTGGGATCATGCTTTGATGCATGATCCGCTGGCGGTGCAAAATGTTTTACTGACGAACTTTTTTTACCGAACACTCATAAACCATTCTCTTGAGACGGGAAAATTTCCGAACACGCTCAAGTCTAACGTATTTAGATACTTTTTCGGCAGTGTCGCCCATTTGGCAATGATGGCGCGAATGTGCATATTTCGCGCTAGGATAGAGCCATGAGTATTGAAAATATTGCCGGCCAGGTGGCCGAAATTTATCCGAAAGCGCTGCAAGAGCTAATTGAATTGGTAGCGATCCCTTCGATTTCAGCAAGTTCCTTTGATCAGAGCACGCTGGAGAAATCCGCACAATGGATCTGTGGAAAGGCACAAAAGCTCGGTTTGGAAAGTGAAGTGATCCAAATCCAGACGGCTGACGGGAAAGTCGGACGGCCAGCTGTGCTTGCTACGCGTCAAGCAAAAGCAGGGAAACCAACGGTGCTGCTCTATGCGCATCACGATGTACAGCCAGTAGGTGAATTAGATTTGTGGGAGCAAAGCGATCCTTTTGCTGCCGTGGAGCGAGATGGTCGTCTTTTTGGGCGTGGAGCTGCAGACGATAAAGCTGGTGTGATGCTGCATTTGGCAGCGATTGAAGCTGCCGATCCAGAGGTGGGGATCGTGCTCTTTGTCGAAGGTGAAGAAGAGGTCGGCTCGCCAACATTTGTGGAGTTCCTGGAAACTTACAAGGAGCGTTTGGCTGCAGATGTGATTGTGGTAGCTGATTCAAATAACTGGAAAGTGGGCACGCCGTCATTGACTACTTCATTACGTGGCGTGGTGCAGGTCGGCGTAAGTGTGGCGGTGCTGGATCATGCACTACATTCAGGGGCTTATTCTGGTCCGACACTCGATGCGCCGACGATTGCGTGCCGGCTGATCAGTACTTTGCACAATGAATGTGGGGAAGTAGCTGTAGCAGGTTTGCTTTCCTATGATGATGCACAAGTGGATTATCCTGAAGCTGATTTGCGCAAGGATATGGGAATGCTTGATGGAGTTGAGCTTACTGGTACTGGTTCACTCACATCACGGCTTTGGACGAAACCAACGATCACTTTGATTGCGATGGATATTACCCCAACTGCAAAAGCATCTAATACACTCTTACCAAAATGCGATTTCGTACTTTCCTTGCGGGTTGCTCCGGGGCAAGATCCGGCAGCAGCTGGTGCCGCATTAGTGCAGCATTTGCAAGAAAATGTGCCATTTGGTGCTCGGATCGAGGTAGCTGTAAACGAATGCGGCCCTGGGTTTGAAGCAAAAGCCGAGACGGAAGTAACGCAAATCGCGAAGTGGGCTTTGCGTGAAGCATGGGGGAGAGACTCTGTTGATATTGGTGTAGGTGGATCGATCCCATTTATTTCAACGTTGGCTGAAGTGTTCCCGCAGGCTGATATTCTCGTTACTGGTGTAGAAGATCCAGATACACGTGCGCATTCGGCAAATGAATCACTTGAATTAGCTGATTGGAAAAATGCGATCTTAGCTGAAGCGCTGCTTTTAACAAAGCTTGGCGCTTAGTTTGATGCGTGCTGCAAGTTAATCATGTAAAGCTAAATCTGCTGTGTGCAACATCGCGAGGAAACTCTGCTGGAGCACACAGCAGCTAGCTCATGCAACTTAATTCGTTGTTTGGACGGGTTTGCGGAGCTCCTTAGCCTTTAGCTGGTGGAGCCATTTGCAAAATGGGCAAAGTGATCCGTTCATTGAAATATCTGAAAAGATGTGAATCTGTGAGAGAAAGACGTAAATTTGCAAATTAGTTTGATTTGCAACTCATTACCTGGAATGAGTGCTGCGATTGTTGGCGATACTTTTTCTCGGGGATGGAATTCTGTTCGTGCGCAGGGCCGTAAAGATGAAATTCGGACTTTTCATTTTTCGCATGGCCGCAAGGTTTCCGGGGTAGCTGCTGATTTACCGCAGATTCTAGCTGAATATTGGGATTTGTCTGCGAAAGACCATGCGTTGATCGATGTGGCGCATTGTGCTTCATGGGCGGGTGGCAATCTTGTACCAGATGCTTCATCGGGATTTATCGGGTTTGGTTTGCGTGAATTGATTGATTCGGGTGCGCAAAAAATCCTGATCCATTTGCCGCTGTTTGCACGATGCAGTGATGCCGGATTAGGGATGCTGATGGCATTTGCTGATGATAATTGCGCATCTGAGATCCGGGAAATTGAAACGATCTCTTTAGCAGAGCGGATTACAAATATTTCTGATTCTTTGCTTGCCCAGGCAATCGCCAATTTTCGTGAGATCACCAAAAATACGCAGATTTTTATCACGTATAGTGATGCGCTGCCGCTCCTTGGCTTTTCTGGGATGGCAAAGAGCTGGATGAACTACGGGATTTCGGCACAATCTGCGCAGGAGACGGAGTATTTAATCGGAAAAATTGCGGGGAGGATCGAGAGCTTGACGGCTGCTCGCAGAATGCTTGGGGTACCACGGAATATGCCTTTTTCCGGAGCTGGCGGTGGTCTTGCTTTTTTGGGAAGCTCATTGGGGATAACAGTTTCTTCGCTGACAGATTTTCTCTTCGCAGCGCAAAGTTACCGGGAGTCAGTAAAGGCTGCATTTGCGCAAAGCGATTTGATTTTTTATATTTGCGCCGATCTGGGTGCACAAATTCCAGCCGGGCTTTTGCGGCATAGCGAGATTGCAGCCGAGGCAGGTGTTCCGTTTGTGCTGATTTCGCTGAAAAGTGATTTACGCAAGGGCGATTTACCGCGGTTGGGATTGGCAGGAAGCTATCACTTGGATTCGGTGGCACCAGAAAAATCAGATATCGATCCGAGATCAGATGGTCTTCCGGCAGCGAAATCCTGCTCCCACTTCGCGGCAAATGGAAGAATCAGCATTTCTTCCCGGCAAGGATTGGTTGATTATCCGGGGTGCGATTTCGATTTATCTGAATTGGTGCGGCAGAATCTGCCAGCGCTGGCTCGTCGCTGCGCATATACCTGGGGCTGGTAATGTGTAATTTCGCTGGAGGTTGAAGCGAGTGGATAATCTTGGCGCAGTTATCGGAATCAATGTAGAGTAGCAATACTTGAGTCATTAGTTATGAGAGGTTAAGAATGAGCGAATCTGCAGATCTTGCTACGCACGGAGTGAACCTTACGGATGTCGCAGCACAAAAGGTAAAGTCATTGCTTGAGCAGGAAGGGCGTGATGATTTACGTCTCCGTGTGGCAGTGCAGCCAGGAGGTTGCTCTGGCTTAATGTATCAGCTCTATTTTGATGAGCGTTTCCTTGATGGAGATGTCACTCGCGATTTTGATGGTGTAGAAGTGATCGTTGATAAAATGTCTGTGCCTTATCTTGACGGCGCCACGATTGATTTTGCAGATTCAATTGAACGGCAAGGATTTACGATTGATAATCCAAATGCGAAGGGCACTTGTGCCTGTGGAGAATCGTTCCATTGAGATGAGCAAGCTGTCGGATTTGGATTTAGCGCGATCAGCATTGATTGTGCCTAGCGATCTGGCAGCTTTGCTGTATCGGCTGTGAAACTTAAAGGAAGAAAGACTTGAAAAATCGAATTTTCGCTGCGTTAGCAGTTGGCACCTCCTTACTCATTGGGATCTCTGGGTGTAATCAGGCTGCACAACAGTCACAAGAGGGAAAATCTGAAAATAAAGCTCAGCAGGCTGAATGGAAAGATGTAAATCTTCAGACCCAAACTAAAGATGGGGTTGTTTCGCTTGTATTCCCTGATACTAAGCCGCCGAAAGATTTGGTGGTGCAGGTACTGAAAGAAGGAACAGGCGCGGAAGTAGCTGCAAAGGATTTTGTGATTGCAAATTACACCGGCCAGGTCTGGGGAAATGAAAAACATTTTGATTCCTCTTTCAAACGTGGTGCTCCATCTGGATTTTCACTCGAACGAGTGATTGAAGGCTGGACGAAAGGTATTGCAGGGCACAAGGTCGGATCGCAATTGATTGTGATTGTGCCGCCTGAGATGGGCTATGGGAAAGCTGGTGGCAATGCCAATGCCGGGATCGGTGCAGACGATGTGATTGCTTTTTACGTCGAGATTGTTGATAGCTATGCTTTGAACCAGGCTAATGATCCGAATGCAGTGGTCGAGGCTGATTTGCAAGCATTACCTGTTGCGATCACCGGTGAAAATGGAAAGCCTGCACAAGTCAAAGTAAAAGACGGGCAGGAACCGCCAAAAGAACCTGGCATTACTGTGATTTCGCGGGGAAGTGGGGCTTTGGTTCAGGAAAAAAATGCTTCTGTGTACGTGCAATACGCAATGTCTCTTTGGGATAATTCCGTTTCGGAAAGTACGTATGGAAAGTATGGTCCGCAAGAAGTGCGGATGGGAGATGGCTCAATGTTTGATGTCTTGAAGGGCATCCCGATTGGTTCACGCGTACTAATTACGACGCCGCAGATTCAAGAATCTGCAAAAGATAAGCCAGCGGCTATTTTAGTTGATATCCTCGGTCAATTACCGCAAGCGGAGCTGCAGGATCCGGCAGAAAAGTAAGTATTACTAGCAAGAGCTATAGGTGTGGGGATAAACCAATTTGGTTTATCCCCACACCCATACTTGCGATTTGACTTGGTGCAGCAATGTAAAGCTGAACTTGCTGCGAAGTGTTTGTAGCGGATTACTTCAATACCAGCTTAGTTGCATTTGCCTTCGCATTTTCGAGCCGTTCATTGAGATCCTGCCAATTTACAATATTCCAAATCGCTTTTACGTAGTCTGCCTTTACGTTGAGGTAGTCTAAATAGAAAGCGTGCTCCCACATATCAAGCATGAAAAGCGGGACGGTAGCTACTGGCACGCCTTGCTGCTGATCGAAGAGCTGGAAAGTGCGTAGCGCACCTGAAATGGTATCGTAGGCAAGAACTGCCCAACCAGATCCCTGAATCCCGGTGGCAGCTGCCGTGAATTGTTTTTGGAAGTTTTCAAAAGATCCAAAAGCATCATCGATTGCTGCAGCGATTTCACCTTCTGGTTTTCCGCCGCCGTTTGGAGAGAGATTCTTCCAGAAAATTGAGTGATTAGTATGCCCGCCAATATTGAAGGCTAAATCTTTCTCAAACTGATTGATTTTTGAAAAATCTCCTGCATCGCGTGCTGCGGCAAGATTTTCTAAAGCCGCATTTGCACCTGTCACGTATGCTTGATGATGCTTTGAGTGATGTAATTCCATGATTTTGGCAGAAATGTGTGGTTCGAGAGCCGCGTAATCATAATCAAGCTCTGGTAGCGTGTAGATACTCATTTGTGTTGTCTCCTTAGCGTGTTGTGTTATTTTGACGGAAAACGGTCTGTGCACCCCGGCAAGACGTGCTTGCTCGCTTTTGGCAGCAATGAGCTTGGAGCTTTGCGCCAGATGTGCTTTGGCAGATCCATTTACCGTCGGGCTAGGTCTAAGAGCCTAACCCTGTCTTGTCCATTATCGCGCAAAGTCGTGATCAGCATAAGGATCACGGAGATAAGTGCGCCATCAGCAGAATCTTTGGTGCTATCGGAATTTTCATTCAGTAAGGATAATTCTAACTTAGAGTTATTTTACAGTTAGAATGGTTTTGTTGAGCGTTTGTTTTGGATTCCCTTCCGTTTCAAGCGTGATGATTTCTGCCCGTCGATCCGTGGAGGATAAAAATGGCTCAAGAAGCTGCCAGCAGTGATGATCAATTTTTAGATGTGCTCGTATACTCTGATAATCGCATTACACGTGAAGAAGTAATGCGCGCAATTGGCTCGCGGATTGCTGCTAATTTGCCTGAGATTCGTTTTACCGAGGCGGCTACATGGGAAGGTGCAGAGCTGAAAGTTCAGGAGCGGAAGTTTGATTTGCTGATTCTGGATGCTGAAACGCCAAAACTTGGCGGGATTGGTTTGGGGATGAAAATCCGCGATGAGATCGATCCGCAGGTGCCGTACATCGTGATTATTGCGCGTCCGCAAGATGATTGGTTAGCGCGTGTAGCAAAGCCGAGAGGAATTGTTTCCTATCCGATCGATCCCCGCGAGTTGAGCGTGCTTGTGCGGGAAGTATTCGCAGGTGCTGGCGCAAAGTGAAGCAGCAGAGTTTCAGTGCAAAGGGTGCTCAGCGGAGGCTGTAAATCTTGTAGCATTGCAAGCCCGATCGTAAGTAAACTTCGCAAAAATTTATCTCAACGAAGAAATAACAAGACAAATAAGAGAAAGGGAAGCGGATGACTGTCCGTCGTGTGGCTCTACTGACTGCAGGTGGTTTTGCGCCATGCTTATCTACTGCAGTAGGTGATTTGATCAAGATTTATACCGAAACAGATCCGAATATTGAAATCATCGGATACCAGTATGGGTATCATGGTCTGCTCACCGGGAATTATGTTGTATTTGATGCTGCTGCACGTGAAAACGCTGAAGTTTTGACGCGCTTTGGCGGATCTCCAATCGGAAATTCGCGCGTGAAGCTCACTAACTCGCAGAATCTTGTAGAGCGTGGTCTGATTCGAGAAGGCGAAAATGCGCTTGAAGTAGCAGCTGAAAATCTGCGTCGCGATGGTGTTGATGTGCTGCATACTATCGGTGGTGACGACACCAATACGACGGCTGCTGATTTAGCTGCATACTTGCATGAGAATGATTATGAATTGACGGTAGTTGGGCTGCCAAAGACCATCGATAATGATATCGTGCCGATTCGTCAGTCACTTGGCGCATGGACTGCTGCTGAAGAAGCTGCAAAATTTGCGCAAAATGTGATTGGCGAGCATCGTTCAAACCCGCGGATGCTGATCATTCACGAAGTAATGGGGCGCAACTGCGGTTATCTTACCGCGCAAGCAGCTCATGATTACCGTGCCTGGCTTGATACCCAAACATGGGTACCATCAGCCGGTTTAACGAAGGAACGCTGGGATATTCACGGCTTGTATATTCCAGAAATTACTTTTGATCTTGATGTCGAAGCGTCACGTTTACGCAAGATCATGGACGAGCAGGGGAATGTAAATATTTTCCTCTCCGAAGGTGCTGGCGTGAAGGAAATCATTGAAGAATTGATCGAGTCTGGGATTGAGGTTGAGCGTGATCCATTCGGGCACGTCAAGCTCGATACAATTAATCCGGGGCAATGGTTTGCAAAGCAGTTTGCACAGGCAATTGGCGCAGAGAAAGTGATGGTGCAAAAGTCCGGATACTTCTCGCGTTCAGCCGCATCGAATGCGCGTGATCTGGAACTGATCGGGCAGATGGCTGCGATGGCAGTTGAATGTGCTTTGCGTGGTGAATCTGGCGTGATCGGTAACGATGAAGAAGATCATGATCTGTTGAAAGCTATTGATTTCAAGCGAATCGCGGGTGCGAAACCATTTGATGTGAATCAAGAATGGTTCCAGCAGACGATGGATTCGATTGGGCAAGCCTGGCAGTCGCAGGCGTAATCTGATGATTTTTCCGGATCTGGAAGGATCATCTTGTGCTGCAAAATGAAAATTTCTCATTTTGCAGCACAATAATTAAGCATCATAAATTCTAGATTTGCTCGCAGAATCGCTTCAAATTCTGCGAGCAAGTCTTTCAATAACTTGGTAAGTAAAATATGTTTGAACAACGTCCTGCAGAATTTGAAAATTGGCGTGATCTTCCTGCTTCGCATCAGCCGCAGTATCCCTTTGCGGAACAGTTGACGCAAGTAACGCGTGATCTCCGGAGCTATCCGCCGCTGGTGTTCGCTGGTGAGGTTGATCAATTGCAGCATTTGATCGCGCAGGCAGCCCAGGGAAAAGCTTTCATTTTGCAGGGCGGTGATTGCGCTGAAACTTTTGCGGAATCTAATGCCGAAAGAATTCGGGCAAAGATTCGCACAATTTTACAAATGGCAGTCGTTTTAACCTACAGTGCTTCAGTTCCGGTAGTGAAACTCGGGCGAATTGCCGGGCAATATGCCAAGCCACGCTCGCAACAATATGAGGAACGTGACGGTGTTCGCTTGCATTCATATTTTGGTGATGCGGTAAATGGGTTTGATTTTACTCGCGAATCTCGCACTCCGAACCCGCAGCGATTGATTGACGCGTATCATCGCTCAGCTACTACATTAAATTTGATTCGTGCTTTTACTGCTGGTGGCTTTGCTGATTTAACTAAAGTACATGAATGGAATAAGGGTTTTTCTTCAAATCCGGCATATAAACGCTACAATCAACTCGCCCATGAAATCGATAAAGCAATGCGTTTCATGAATGCGGCTGGCGCAGATTCTGAGTCGCTGCGTACTGCTGATTTTTTCTCTTCACATGAAGCCTTGTTACTCGAATATGAGGATGCGATGACGCGAATCGATTCGCGCAATGGCAAGCTTTACAATACTGGCGCACATTTTCTCTGGATCGGGGAGCGTACTCGCGATGTTAATGGTGCGCATGTACATATGCTGTCACAAATTGAGAATCCAATTGGCGTAAAGCTTGGGCCAAGTGTGAGCACTGCAGAAATTCAAGCTTTGCTTGAAAAACTGAATCCGTCTGGAAAATTTGGCAGACTTACTTTTATCACTCGGATGGGGGCAAAGCAGATAGTGGAGAAGCTTCCTCCGCTGATCCAGGCAGTGAAAGCTGACGGCCGTCCGGTTACTTGGATTTGTGATCCGATGCATGGAAATACGATCAGTGCATCGAATGGATATAAGACTCGCAAAATGAGTGATGTACTTGCTGAAATCAAAGGATTTTTTGAAGTACACCGCGAATATGGAACACATGCCAGTGGGGTACATATCGAATTAACTGGTGCTGACGTTACTGAAGTACTCGGCGGAGTTGAAGAAGTCGTGGAGGATACACTCGGAAAGCGTTATGAGACACTTGTAGATCCACGATTGAATCACCAGCAATCATTGGAAATAGCTTTCTTGATGTCTGAGATTCTTACCGATAAATCGGAAAATAGTTGATCCGAATATGTTTTGTATTGCATCATGAGCCGTGAGGCAGATCTGGCTGCATTGCTTTCAAAGCAATGCAGCCAGATCTCTTTATGTGTCTTTTGTGCCCGAAAATATTCGCTAAACGATGCTTAATTTAACTGTGCTGCCAGCTTTTACTTTCTCTCCAGCCCCCGGAGTTTGCAACCGAACAGTGCCAAAGAATCCGCCGAGGATTCGGTCAACTTCGACTTTGAATCCGGCACGTTCAAGTACTTGGCGGGCACTTTTCTCTTGTTGCCCAACCACATTTGGTACTGGCACTAATTCGGGCCCTTTTGAAACTACGAGTTTGATCACGTCATTACGGTAACGGGTTTCGCCTTCGGGTACATCCTGGGTAATGACGGTTCCTTTTTCGATATCATCAGAAAACTCTTCTGTTACCTCTAGTTTGAAACCTAAAGTGCTGAGTGTGGCAGTTGCGTCCGAGATTTTAGTACCGGTGAGTTTTGGTACGCTTAGCGGTTCGCGCCCTTTGGAGATAGTGATTTTTACAGTCGAATCGTGCGGGATGGCGGTGCCAGCTGGAGGATCTTGACTCATCACAAGTCCTTGGGCGACATCTTCAGACCATGCCTCACTGGATTCAGGATGGAAGGTTTGCTCAGTGAGGAGCAAGCTAGCTTCAGCGATCGTCTTGCCAATTACATTTGGCACTTCGTGATGCTCAATGCCGTCAGAAATAAGTAATTTTATTTTCGTTGAGGGATGTATTTTCTTGCCAGATTCGGGTTTCGTACCGATCACATTGTCTTTTGCGATGGTGTCAGAGAATTCGTGTTCTAAGCTCACCGTAAAGCCGGCTTGCTCCAGTTTCTTTTGTGCTTCTTGCTGATTCAAGGATTGCACAGCAGGTATTGTGATCCTTAATCCTGGACCAGCAGTAAAATACCAGTAACCTCCGGAAACAAGTAGTGCCAGCAAGATGAGGGATCCAAAAATTCGGCCTAGACGGCGCCGACTGCGTTTTGCTGGAGTTTGCTCCAGGGTGTCTTCCTGCTGATAATTGGCGTGATCAATGACCATTGCCGTGTTTGGATCTGGAAGTTGATCGTGGGGGATCACTGCTGTTGAATTTATGATGCTTGAATTGGAAGTTTCATTCGGATCGGGATCATATGAGGTATTGGGATCGATATCGGATCCTGAATGCGAATTTTGGTTCAGTGCGGAAAGTTTCTCCGTTTGACGCGGCGCATGGTTATCGCCGGGATTAAGTGTATTGGATACTGGCGATGTGGAATTTTCCTCGATCCGCTGCGTATGAACTGCGGTTGTCACATTTTTTACAGGGAAGATTGGGATTCTTCGCAAAAGCACTTCTGGTGAGAGTGATTGGCAAATATCTTCAAGCACATCGAGTGCAGCTGTGCCGTGTTGCGGTCGCTTCAATGGATCTTTTGCGGTGAAGAGCGCGATCAGCGAATCAATTGCTGGAGGCATCCAACTTACGTCATCACTCAGGCGCGGGACGGGCTCATTGACATGCGCATATGCTACTGCAAGCGGAGATTCTCCGGAGTAGGGGAGTTTTCCAGCTAGTAATTCATAAATCATAATGCCAACAGCATAGATATCGGCAGCGGGTGTGACTTTTTCGCGCGAGACTATTTCGGGTGCAATATAGGCAATTGTGCCGAGCAATGACGAGGTTTGCATGCCAGTCGAGGAGGCTGCAGCACGCGCAAGACCAAAATCGGCAACTTTTGCATCAATACTATCGCGAAAGGTGAGATTGGAATTATGGAGTGCGGTGGTTAAAAGGATATTTTCTGGTTTTACATCGCGATGCACGTATCCTTTGGAGTGTGCAGCTGCTAATGCGATCAGTGTTTGGCGGGCAATTTCGAGTGTTGATCCGAGTGAAAAGGAACCATTTTCGTTTAGTGAACGGCGTAGATTTGGTCCGGTGATCAATTCCATTACGAGGTAGGCGCGGTCCCCGTCGGGGGTGAGGGCAATTCCTTGATCATGCACATTCACGATATGCGCATTGGAAAGTGCAGCTGCAGAGCGTGCTTCTTGAATGAAACGGTTCGTGAAATCTGCATGTTCGGCAAGGTGTGGATGAATAATTTTCATTGCGACATCGCGCCCGAGGCGCTGGTCTGTAGCGCGATAAACACTAGCCATACCGCCGCGTGCAATGCGTGCATTGATCAGGTATCGACCGTCGATCAGTTTGCCGATGAGAGAATCGAGATTATTCACTGTTTAAGCCTACCGAAAAAGATGCGGACCGAATTGCCGGCCCGCATCGCGTGTCTGTTTTATTTGCTAATTCCTGTGCAGGATATTCTGCGCGGTGATCCGAATCTGGAATCTGAAGTGTTAGAAGCGCTGCATTGCAGCTTTTACCTTGTTTACGTACCGCACGGTATCAGATTTCATGCCGTATTTCCGCACTCCGCCCAGACCTTGATAATATCCGGCAATTCCTTGTTCAAGTGAATCGGCATTCGCTTGGAGGTAGCGAATAATGGCCACGCCGGCAATGATATTATCTTGCGGATCGAGCAGATTTAACTGCCGACCAACCATCTGACCTGCCCACTTTCCTGAACTTGGAATTACTTGCATGACGCCAATCGCATTTGCTGGTGAGACGGCTGTAGCGTCAAATCCAGATTCGGTGTATGCGTGCGCAAGTGCAAGGCGTGGATTTACTCCCATCTTTTGTGCAGTGGCAATAATCATCTGCTGTACTTGTTGCTTTGATGGGATACTTGCCATCGCGTTCAGTGCGTACTTATTATCATTGGCAGCTGCAACGGTTTTTTCAGCATAGGTATAGCCAGGGAAATTATTTTTTACGAGCTGCTTGCGGGCAGGTGTATTTGCCGTTGTAGTTGCTGTTGGCGAAGGGGTGCTGGTGTTTGAATTACCAGAAATTCGGATTTTTTGTCCAACGTAAATGAGCGACGGATTTTTGATCCCGTTGGCTTGTGCGAGTGCATTTACGGTAGTGCCGAATTTGCGTGCGATTGCCCCGAGGGTATCGCCGGCTTTCACGGTGTAATCTGCTGATGGAGAAAGCTGAGATTTCGCTGGTGTTGCTGCTGGTGCCGGGGTGGGAGCGTGATTCGATCCGCTTGTAGTGCCCGGTGTCAGTTTGAGTACTTGCCCGACATAAATCAGTGACGGATTTTTGATTCCGTTGAGCTTGATCAGCTCAGCAATCGTCACTCCATAGCGTGAGGCAAGTGCGCTCAGTGTGTCTCCAGCTTTCACGGTATGCGTGAGCGGTGTGTTGCTTGCAGTGACTACCGTAGCGGGAGCAGTGCGCGTGCTCGCGAGAGGTGTTTGCTGGCTTGGGATCACAAGATGCTGACCGGCATAAATATAATTGCGCGCATTAATATTATTTGCAGCTTCCAGTGCGGAAACAGTGGTATTGAAGCGTTTTGCGATTGCCCAGAGGGTATCGCCGTGGCGAACCTGGTAGGAGAGTCCAGTAACGGTTTGTTTAACTGTTGCTGGATTGATTGCAGCTTTAAGTGCAAGGCTCCCTACAGTATTTGGTGCTGCCTGTGCGGTTGCCGGAGCGAAAAGAGTGAAGGCAGTCGCGGTGGCGATTGCGGCACTGGCGCCTTTTGCTGCTTGCTTGACCAAAATTCCTCCGATAATGAGTGATTTGAGAATCGTGATAACTATGTGAAAAATAATAGTTTTTGTGTACTGTGATTCTATTGTTACAAATGAGATGATAGTGCATATTGCGGCGTGTCGTAAAGCTATGTTGAAAAATTGCGTTTATTATCCGCTTAGCAGGAAAGCTAATTTGGTTGAAAATCGTGAATGGTGGAAAATAATGGGCTTGCAAGAAGACGAAAATGCACAATGGTTCAGCGTGCCAGAAGTTGCTGAAAAACTTCGGATCCGGTTACGAGATGTGCGTGCAATGCTTGCGCGAAAAGAGATCGTGGCGCTGCGCAGAGGGGTAAATAATGCGTTGCTGCTGCACGAAAGCCAATTCATCGACAGCGCAGCTGGTTTCACCCTGGTACCTGGGCTGAAGGGAACATTTACGGTCTTGGCAGATGGCGGATACAGTGACGAAGAGATGCTTGCATGGATGCTCACGCCAAATACGCAGCTTGCTACAACGCCAATCAATGCATTGCGGGCAGGACGGATCCATGCAGTGCGTACTGCAATTCTCACCAGTATGAACTAAACGAAGACAAGCTACTGAGAATTTTCCAAGTGCGATTTAAGCTTTGCGGTTTGTGAGCAATGTAAGCAGTTCGTGCAAGATCGGTGATGTAGTGTGCAGCTCGGCAACAGCCTGCGCAGCTTGTGCTTCACGTTCATAAATCAATGCTTCATGGGCCTGCAAAGCACCTGAATTTGCAATGAGCTGCTGAATTTTGCTGATTTCACTGTCCGAAAGTGGAAATCCTAAATGCGCGTCAAGAAACTCACGATCAGATTTTGAGAGCAATTTACGAGTCATCCCAATAAGTACCGTCCGTTTGCCTTCGCACAAGTCTCCGCCCGCAGGCTTTCCCGTATGTGCTGCTGACCCGAATACACCAAGATAATCATCGCGTAACTGGAAAGCTTCGCCCAGCGGCTTGCCGATCCTTGATAATTGTGCGATCTGAGCTGTGCTTGCGCCTGCAAGCGCTGCCCCGATTTTGAGCGGACAATCAACTGAATACCGTGCCGATTTATGATAGAGCACTTGGAAAGAATGCTCGATTTGGGCAGTAAAGTCTGTTGTAAAAGGCATAAATTCGGCCTGATTATCTAAGTATTGTCCAAATGCGACTTCCGCCGTCATGGAATGATATAACTCGCGTGCTCGCTGCAGTGCTGCCAGATTGGCAGCTTCGGCAGATTCAAATGTGTGCGCAGCAAGTGAAAGTAAATAATCGCCAAGGAGAATTGCGCTATTCGTGCCGAATTTTTTTTCTGATCCATCCAAATCATGCGATTGATGTAGCGCGGCAAAAGCGAGATGAGCAGCTGGTAGCCCGCGCCGTGAATCTGCTGCATCAATAATATCGTCATGGATTAGCGCTGAAGCTTGATACAACTCAAGTGCGGCACCTGCAGTTATCGGCAATTGCAGATGAGTAGGTGATGATGCTTCTTTCGGCGTGGCAAATAGCTGCCAGCCAGCGGCGAGGAAAGCTGCACGAGTGCGCTTTCCAAGCGTCAATAAAGCAACAGCTGGCTGCACAAAATCGGCAAAGAAATCTTTCGCAGATGGGATGAGCCAATCTGGAGGGCGAAGAGTAGCCGAAATTTTTGTATTGACGAGTGCACGGTATTCATCCAAAGAGGTCATACCTGATAGCTTAAAACACTTCAATTGAAATTTTCGATATCCAAGATCCAAATGCGGATTACCCACACTTTTGAAAATACGTTGCGTTCATCCACAGTAAGCACTTTTGCCTCGTGAAATATTGCGAAAAGCAACAAAATTTTGATTATGAAAACTATCCAAAATCTCCAGCATCCGCATGAATTACTGGTCGTAGCGCCACAAATACTGCGATTTCGCCCCATGAATAAAATAGTCATCACACTTGTCCGATGCGAAACTAGTATGAAAATCAATCTCGATCCAAATCTGATCTACATTACAAGCAGTGCAATTGGGCAAAGTCAAGATTCTGAAGCAGATCAGCGCACACGGCAGCTGCGCTGTCCACGATGTAACCGCAGCAAGCCACACATGATTGAGATTTTTTACGTCATTGATTTCATGGCGAAAGATCTGAAAGTGATCCTGCACAAACTACGCCAACAAATCAATCGAATGCCGATTTCAATAGTCAGCATTGATTGGTATTGCGAAGATCTTGCAGAGACGGTAAATAGCACGATCAATATTTCGCAGATCAAACAGACGCTCGAATTATTCACCAAGCACAAATGGGATCGCGAACGCGAAACTGATCATGCAGCAAGTGAAATAAAACCAGCGCAACAGCAAACAAAACAGAAAGATACTGGAGTAAAGCAAGAATCAACCAGTTATCAGCCGATCATCGTCTCACACATTACTGATTATCAGCATTGGATCGAAACACGGTATGTGCTGGAAAACTTGCAGCCAAAACAAGAAAATCAACCACCTTGCACACTCATGCATAATCTGCGAAACGATCATGAGAAAGCCCAGTTAGCGACAAAAATATGGGGTTATGAGCTGCTAGAGCGAGAAAGCATTGTGCGCAGATGGCTTACACAAGGACGTCCCTCACTTGCAAAAAGAAATCAAATGACGCAGCCACGTCTTACGCATCCGCAAACAACTGCAAAGATTTTAGCTGCAACCGCAAATCTACCCTGCAATATAAAACTTGGACGAGAACAATGGGATAAATATCTGCAAACGAAACAGATGATCAGGTTAGCCCGTGATGAATCAAATCTTGCATTACTTGCCAACCTGATTTCCGCAGCTGAACATCTCGAAATTCGTGATGCAATTTTAATTTACGGAGTGAATCTTAAGATAGCTAGATTTACGCAAATAGATATCGCAAACGCAGAGCGTTATCTACAAGAGGCAAGTGATATTCCACCAGACAATGAACGTATCCAAAAAGTAATTACGAAACTAAATTCAGTGGTCAGATACACTCCGCAAAATCATGCTGCACTATATGCGGCAATTGGCTATCTCCATTGGTGGAACGATTACCCAGCGGCGGCTTTCGAAAATGCACGCTGTGCGCTCGCGGCCAATCCGCATTATTCGCTTGGAAAACTTGTGCAGCAGGCGGTTGAGAGAGGGGTGCTGCCACCGTGGAAAACTAAATAAAAGATGCAGCAGATCAGCAGATCGCGGGTGCGGAAATAATGTAACAGAAGTAATCTGCTGCAAGGAAAATATCCCGTGATGGAGGCGCCACAAATGTGAAGTTTAGCGCCAAGTTTTTTGGAATAATTTGCGCTACCGTGTCGTTGAACGTGGCGAGTACGATATATCTTTCTGGTTTCGGCATTCGAAAACGTGAGATTTAGCCGATATACTGTTTATTTGAAGAAGTGCGAGTTGTGCGCAGATGCTCACTTTTGTGATTGCAGTTTCGCCAATTCTGATTTGCCGATACGAAAGGGCACACGTGGCTGTTTCCAAGAAGACCGTAAACGCTGAGAAAACTGAAAATATTGTGTTGGAGCGTCCAAAGACCATTGCACCCAAAAGTGATTGGGTTGAATACCACGTGAATGTAGGTCATCTAAGTTTTGATGAAGCACAAGCGATGACGAAAAAACAGCTGATGGAATTGCGTGCTGAAGCAGTTACTGCAGGAAGCTCAGCTGAAGTGGATCCGGCTATTGGCGAAAATGTAAAGCAAACGAGTGCAAAATCTGGAAAAACTACGCAGCAGACGAAACAATCGCCCACGAAATCTGCCGGAGTTACCGATGCGGATCAACTCACGGCAGAAACTGATTTACTGGCGGAAAACGATGAGATCGATGAGATCGCAGACGATCTTGCCAGCGTAGCAACTCCCGAAGAACCAGATCAGCTAGAGGAAGAAGAGATCGATCTTGACGAGGAGCCGGGAGAAGTGGACGACGATACCGATGAGGCTGAAACTGAGGGTGATCCAGAAGTGGAATCAGCCGAAGAGATCGAAGAATCTGAAGACGAAAAACACGCTGCAGCTCAGACGCGAAAGTCTGGCGGGTTCGTGATGAAGGATTCGGATGATACTGATGAACCGCAACAGCGAGTAATGGTAGCGGGTGCAACAGCTGATCCGGTGAAAGATTATTTGAAGCAGATCGGCAAGGTTGCTTTGCTGAATGCTGAACAAGAGGTAGAGCTAGCAAAGCGAATTGAAGCAGGTTTATTTGCGCGCCATATTCTTGATAATACGGAAATTGCGGATACAAAATATCGCCGCGAGTTGATTGCAATTTCACGTGACGGGCATGCTGCGAAAAATCACTTATTAGAGGCAAATCTCCGCCTTGTAGTTTCTTTAGCAAAGCGATATACCGGTCGCGGGATGCTATTTTTGGATTTGATCCAAGAAGGCAATCTGGGCTTAGTGCGTGCGGTTGAAAAATTCGATTATGCAAAAGGATACAAATTCTCAACTTATGCTACTTGGTGGATCCGTCAGGCAATTACGCGTGCGATGGCTGATCAGGCACGCACGATCCGAATTCCAGTCCATATGGTGGAAGTGATCAATAAGCTCGCTCGCGTGCAACGCCAAATGCTGCAGGATCTGGGGCGTGAACCAACCGTTGAAGAACTCGCGCATGAACTCGATATGACTGAAGAAAAGGTCGTTGAAGTACAAAAATATGGGCGTGAGCCAATTTCGCTCCATACTCCGCTTGGCGAAGACGGTGATAGCGAATTTGGTGATTTAATTGAAGATTCAGAAGCCGTTGTGCCAGCTGACGCGGTTGGTTTTACCTTGCTCCAAGAGCAGCTGCATCAGGTGCTTGATACGCTTTCTGAGCGTGAAGCAGGTGTCATTTCAATGCGTTTTGGACTGACTGATGGGCAGCCGAAAACTCTTGACGAAATCGGTAAAGTTTATGGTGTGACCCGTGAGCGGATCCGGCAGATCGAATCGAAAACGATGTCAAAGCTGCGACATCCTTCACGTTCGCAAGTACTTCGTGACTATCTCGAATAATTCTTGATTTTGTACTGAGAGCGCAATCGACAAAGTTTTAGCAACAATTGGGCTTGTGTACCTGAACTATCAACTACCGTAGTTTTGGTGCACAAGCCTCAGTAATATACATACTCGGAAATACTTTTTCCCCACTATGGCTACGCGCCATTTGCGTCTGCCGGATCCCAGCTAACTCATTTTTGACAAAATACAATAACAAATCGCTGGCTGAGCGTGCATCATCAAGTGCACAGTGCGCTTGACGCTGTGGTAATCCGATGCGAGCGACAAGCTGTTGGAGCGAATGCGAACCAGGAGTGCAGAAAATCCGCGACTGATCAAGAGTACAAATTGTTTCTGAAAGATTGACGCGAAACTGGTGAGCAGCCCGCACAAATTCCATATTCAGAAATCCAACATCGAAACGAGCATTGTGCGCAACAATGATTCGCCCAGCTAGAAGGCGGGAAAGCGGAGCTGCAATTTGGGAAAATCGTGGTGCGTTGCCAATGCTTGCATCGGTGATGCGATGTACAAAATGTGCGCCTAAATCACGGTCTATTTTTAGAAGAGTGGAAAATTCACCTTGTATCGCACAATCAGCAGCGAGCAAGACTAATCCGATTTCAACCACGCGGTCTTTTTCTGGGTGCAGTCCGGTTGTCTCAAGATCAAGTACTGCAAGCGGAGCTGCAAAAGAAACGTCAAAGCGGTGTGAAAAATTTTTATCACGGAAAATCGCGGAACTGACTGAACCGATTTGGGTAGTTTCATCCCGATTCCGCCCAAGTTTTTGCAAAGCTGCAAGCTGAAATTCGATTGTATCTGCGATGCCGTCATGATTCGTAATCTTCACAGAGAACAGCATACACTCGCAAGAATGAAAATCATCCGTGCGGTTTCGTCGTTCGCGAAAGTATGAAAATCAAAGGAAAAATTTTTCGATTATTGTGATTATATTTAAGTATGAATGAAAAGCACGAAGAGTTTTTGGAATCATCAAATCAAGATACATATAAGCTCACTACGCTAGATCGCTGTGATGCGTGCGGTGCACAAGCATATGTGCGGGCGCAGATGCCATTTGGGGTACTGCTATTTTGCGCGCATCATGCGAAAAAATATCAGGAGAAAATTTCCCAACTTGCCACTTCAGTGCTTGACGAAACTTATCGGATACAAGCATAAAAAATTCGATCTTGCAGAATTGTGAGCACATCTCTGGGAAAAATAAGTGACGATATTTGAGATCTATGATCCATCCTGATTTGTGCCAGTAAATACATCGCGGCTCATTTGAGTCGCGATGTGACTTTTCTAGCGTGTGCCGTTTAGCGGATCGAGAATCGAAATAGATACTATTGCAAAGTGACTGAGACTCAAGTAAAAGAAGCTTATACCGCACGGCACCTTTCAGTTTTGGAAGGTTTGGAAGCCGTTAGAAAGCGCCCTGGAATGTATATCGGCTCTACCGATTCGCGGGGCTTGATGCATTGCGCATGGGAAATTATTGACAATGCCGTTGATGAAGCGATCGAAGGTTACGCAAGTGAGATTTTCGTGACCTTACATGCTGACGGATCAGTAGAAGTGCAAGATGATGGGCGTGGGATCCCAGTCGATGAAGTGCCTGGTACTGGCGCTTCAGGCGTGGAAGTGGTGTATACGAAGCTCCATGCGGGCGGCAAATTTGGTGGCGGTTCTTATTCCGCATCCGGTGGTTTGCATGGTGTGGGTGCTTCTGTAGTGAATGCGCTTTCGGCGCGTTTGGAAGTTGCAGTAAACCGTGACGGGAAAACTTGGGCGATGTCATTTCGTCGCGGTGAACCGGGTATTTTTCAAGATAAACCGGGTACGATTTCGCCAGATTCGCCTTTTCAGCCATTTGTGGAAGAATCACAGCTGCGAGTGATCGGCAAGGTTGCAAAAAAGATCACTGGTACACGTGTGCGTTACTGGGCAGATCCGCAGATTTTCCCGATTGATGCGCAATTTAGTTTTTCTGAATTGCGTGAGCGTGTGCGCGAAAAAGCATTCCTGATTCCGGGGTTGAAGATTCACTTGCGCGATCAACGGATGCAAGCTCAAGGACGCTCCAGAGACGAAACTGAAATTGCAGCTAACGGCAATGAAGGGCAGCTAGAAGTATTTTGTTACGCAGGGGGAGTAGTTGATTTTGTAGATTTTCTGGCGCAAGATCCGGCAGTCACAGGCGTGATGCAGATCCACGGTTCAGATACTTTCACGGAAATAGTGCAAACTCTGGATAAAAATACCGGGCATTTGACGCCACAGGAAGTTGAACGTGAATGCATAGTTGATATTGCACTCAGATGGGGTACTGGGTATGAGAAGATCGAGCAATCTTACGTAAATATCATTGCTACACCAAAGGGCGGTACACATTTACAAGGATTTGAAAACGGGCTGGTAAAAGCAATTCGTGCACAGATCGAAGCGAAATCACGGCAATTGAAAGTAACTGCACGCGATGCGAAAATCGAGAAAGACGACGTGCTTGCCGGGCTTACTGCCGTCGTAACGGTAAAATTTCCAGAACCGCAATTTGAAGGCCAGACGAAAGAAATTCTTGGTACAGCACCGATTCGCCAAATCGTAGCGAAAATTGTCGATGCACAGGTGACAGAAATTCTGAATTCGAAAAAGCGTGATCAAAAAACAGAGAATGCGCGGTTGCTTGAAAAGATTGTGGCTGAAATGCGGGCGCGAATTGCTGCGCGAACGCAGAAAGAGATTTCACGCCGGAAGAATGCGCTAGAAGCATCGACATTACCTGCAAAACTGGCAGATTGCCGTTCAGATGATATTGCAAAATCGGAACTTTTTATTGTTGAGGGCGATTCTGCACTCGGTACTGCAAAGCTTGCTCGTTCTTCAGAATTCCAGGCGTTATTACCGATTCGTGGAAAAATTTTGAATGTGCAGAAGGCTTCAGCAGCCGATATTTTGAAGAATCAGGAAGTTTCGTCAATTATTCAAGTAATCGGTGCTGGTTCTGGGCGGACCTTCGATCTCGATAGTGCACGTTATGGCAAGGTCATTTTTATGACGGATGCTGATGTTGATGGAGCACATATTCGGACTCTCTTACTTACATTGTTTTTCCGATATATGCGTCCGCTTGTGGAAGCTGGGCGAGTCTATGCTGCTGTGCCTCCGTTGCATCGCGTTGAAGTGCTGGGCAAAGGTAAAGCAAAGCGTGAATATATTTATACTTACTCGGATGCGGAGCTGCATCAGGTGCTTGCGAAATTGGCTCGGCAAGGTCGCACGTATAAAGAGCCAATCCAGCGTTATAAAGGTTTGGGCGAAATGGACGCTGATCAGTTGGCAGAAACTACGATGGACCCCTCACGGCGGACATTGCGGCGGATCGCAATGTCGGATGAGGCTGCATTGCGGGATGCGGAGCAAACTTTTGAGTTGTTGATGGGGTCTGAGGTTGCACCGCGTAAAGATTTCATTATTGCTGGGGCTGCTTCAATTTCGCGTGAGCAGATTGATGCCTAAGAGTTAAAGATGATTCCAATCGGGCGTGAAGGATTATCTGATTATTTGATATTTTCGGAGCGTGGCGAACACAGAAGAGCTTGTATATTTATCCATGCCTATGTTTTACTATAAGTAAATATGGGTGCTATTTTCTTTTTGCGCAATCATCTAAAAAGTAAATAAATAATAAAACTTTGCGGAAAATACAGAAAAAGCGATTTAAGTAATGAAATAGTTTCTAAATCTCATTTCAGATTTACTATTTCTTTACTTATTTTAGAGGTGGTTTTGAATCAGAGAATATGTGAAGTATCTCTATACTTAGTATATTATTCGCCTTTTGAGGCAAAGAAATGACCATCTATGTAATAGAATATCAACAACTTGTAACTCTTTATCCACACCGTTGCACAATAAAATCCAATTCATGCGCTTTCAATAGCTGCTGAAAATGGGTAATGAATGCATTTTAATTCATTGGCATAAAGATTTACTGCAATAAGACAATGTCCACGGAATGTTGAGTGAGAAATATCGATACTTGGCAGTCCTCGATCATTTGGTACGGGATTCTGCGTCGCAGATCTTGTATCCAAGGAGAACCAATGGTTCGTTACTTAGCGAAGAAAGCGATTTCGTGGTTCGTGACGATATTTCTCGCCACGAATATCACTTATTTCTTGGCAAATTACTTTCTTGATCCAACCTCAACGTATGTTGGGCGACGGCCTCCATTGCCGCGTGAACAGATTCTTTCCACGCTTCAGCCACTGAATTTGAATCCGGAAGAGAATATTTTTGTCCGCTGGTGGCGGTGGATCACCGGAATTGTGACAAATTGGGATTGGGGTTATGCACCGCTCGGAACTCCAGTTGGTGAAGAAATTTCATACCGGATCTGGGTTTCTGCGCAGTTACTTTTGGGTGCAACGATTATTGCGGTGCTCATTGGGATAGCTCTGGGTGTATTCACTGCTGGTCGGCAATATTCAGGTTGGGATCGCGTGGTCCAAGGGATTGCAATTTTCGCTTTGAACTTACATATCGTGGTAGCTGGAATGCTGGTAGTGCTGCTGGCGCTGTGGATCAATAACGCGGCAGGAGTGCGGCTGCTCTATGTGACGGGAGCTGCTTCGCTTGATGTGGAAGGATTCTGGCCGCGGATGGTTGATATCCTGCAGCATTTAACATTGCCGACGATCGCGCTCGTTGCAACTTCCTTTGCTGGGTATTATTTCATGCAGCGTTCACTCCTATTGGACAATATCGAAGCTGATTATGTGCGTACTGCACGTGCGAAAGGTTTGACTCGTTCGCAGGCAATTCGCCGGCATGCCTTGCGCACTTCGGTGATCCCAGTTGCTACTTCCGTAGCTTTCTCGATTCCAGGCATCTTCACCGGTGCAGTGCTGACAGAAACAATTTTTAACTGGCATGGAATGGGTGAGTACTTTATCAAAACTCTCGCAGCAAATGATGTGCACGGCGTGGTAGCTGTGGCAGCTTTTGGCGCATTAACTACTGCAATTGGCGCAATCCTTGCCGATTTCCTTGTTGTCTATCTTGATCCGCGAGTGAGAGTGAGCTAAAAAGATGTCAAATAACTTTGAAAGCCGCACGACTACTTCCGATATCAATGCTAATTCTTCGTGCGAGACACAATCCCCACAGGCATACGTACTTCCAACGAATGAAGAATTGCGTGAGGAAAATGATGTGGCAGCTGAGCAGGAACTCTCGAAGCTAACGCTTTATCGGAAGCGTTTCTTCCGGAACAAGGCTGCCGTTGTAGGGCTGATCGTATTTGCGATTTTGGTACTTGCGGCGATCGTCGGGCCAATAATTGCCAGATTCTCATATGATTTTCTCGATTTTGCAGCTTTGTCTGAGCCGCCAAATGCGATTCACTGGTTTGGTACCAATGGCGATGGCGGCGATTTATTCGCAATGTCAATGCACGGGCTGGGGCGTTCGATCATTATCGCTGTTTCAGTTTCCTTCGCAACGGTACTGATATCCGCTATCGTTGGTTGTGTAACCGCATTCCTTGGCGGAAAAGTGGAAAAAGCAATGCTCACGGTGATCCACTTTCTGTTAGTGATTCCTTCTTTCCTGATTCTCGCATTGGTTGTTTCTTCCTATGGTGGAGATTGGAAGATTTTAATTGTGGCATTGATTGCCTTTGGCTGGATGTACCAAGCTCGCGTGATTTGGTCGCTTGCAATCTCTGTGCGGGAGCGTGAATACGTTACTGCCGCACGTTTTATGGGAGTGCCGGGTTTCAAAATCGTGCTGCGGCATATGATCCCAAATATTGGTTCGCTGCTCGTCATTAATCTGACGCTTGGCGTAGTTTCGACCGTCATGAGTGAAACTGGTTTATCATTCCTCGGGTTGGGCGTGAAGATCCCAGATGTTTCTCTTGGTACATTGCTCAGCGCTGGTGTGAATTCACTCGAATCTCAGCCGTGGTTATTCCTATTTCCAGCTGGTATTTTGACACTTTTGACAGTATCGATGGCACTTATTTCTGATGGCTTACGTGATGCCCTTGATCCAAACTCTGCTGCGGGAGGTAGAGCATGAAACCAATTCTTTCTGTGCGAGATTTACAAGTATCTTTTCCATCTGAAGCCGGGAGAGTAGATGCGGTCCGTGGTGTCTCATTTGACCTCGAACCAGGCAAGACGCTTGGGATCGTGGGCGAATCAGGCTCAGGAAAATCCGTTACTTCATTGGCAATTATGGGCTTGCTTCCAGAGTATGCAGCTGTGAGCGGTTCGGTAAAATTTGCTGGCGAAGAGCTCGTTGGGATGACGGATGCGCAGATGGCGAAACTTCGCGGAGCTGGGATCGGGATGATTTTCCAGGATCCGCTTTCCGCGCTCACTCCAGTTTTTGATGTTGGCACACAAATCGTGGAAGCTTTGCAGATTCATAATGATATTTCAAAAGAAGATGCCTGGAAGCGTGCTGTGGAATTACTGGAGATAGTCGGGATCCCGAATGCGAAAGAGCGGGTAAAATCCTTTCCGCACGAATTCTCCGGTGGAATGCGGCAACGTGTGGTGATTGCGATTGCAATTGCAAATAATCCAAAAGTATTGATTTGTGATGAGCCAACTACTGCACTCGATGTCACAATTCAGGCTCAGATTTTAGATGTGATCAAGACGGCACAGCGCGAAACTGGTGCAGCCGTAATCATGATCACCCACGATATGGGTGTGGTGGCAGGTAGCGCCGATGAAGTACTCGTGATGTATGCTGGCAAACCAGTTGAGCAAGCTCCGATCTATGAGCTTTTTGCTGCTCCGCGGCATCCCTATTCGGTTGGTTTGCTTGGTTCGATCCCGAAGGTGAATCAACGCGAGCATGAAGCTCTGGTGCCGATTGAGGGGAACCCGCCAATCGTCATTGATCTAGCTGATGAGTGCCCATTCATTTCCCGTTGCCCGGTGGCTACAGCGAAATGCCGGCTGGGTGAGCCACCACTTGTTGATGTGGCTGCTGAATATGTTTCAGATGCAGCGCATCAATCAGCTTGCGTACTTGCTGGGCAAATTCACAATGGAAAGATCGCTGGAAAAGATATTTTCCCAGTGCCAACACTTTCTGAGGCGAAATTCAAGGATGTTCCGCGTGAGGAACGCCAGACCGTGCTTGAAGTGCAGAATCTTGTAAAGACCTTCCCGCTGATCAAGGGCGCTTTGCTGAAGCGTCGTGTGGGAAGCGTATATGCGGTCAATGATATCTCCTTCGATTTGAAGGAAGGCGAATGTCTCGCGATCGTTGGTGAATCTGGCTGTGGTAAGTCCACTACTTTGCTCGAAATTATGGATCTTGGTGCGCACGTTACTGATGGTGTGGTGGTCTTGAATGGGGAAAATGTTTCCACTTTGAGCAAGCGCGATCGGCGGAATATGCGCAAGGATATTCAGATGGTATTTCAAGATCCAATGGGTGCCCTTGATCCGCGTCTTACAGTGAAAGAAATTATTCAGGAACCATTGACTGCTTTTGGACAAAAAGAAGGCTTGCGTGAGCGAGTGCAGGAATTGATGGCTTTGGTTGGTCTTGATCCAAAGCATATCGATCGTTTTCCAGGAGCATTTTCTGGCGGGCAGCGGCAGCGAATTGGCTTGGCACGTGCGCTTGCTACGAATCCGAAAGTAATTGTATTGGATGAGCCAGTATCTGCACTTGATGTATCGATTCAAGCGGGCATGATCAATTTGCTTGATGAGTTAAAGAATACGCTTGGGATTTCCTATCTTTTCGTCGCACACGATTTATCGGTGATTCGGCATATTTCAGATCGTGCTGCGGTGATGTATTTGGGGAAGTTTGTAGAAGTAGGTGATACTGATGCAATCTTTGAAGATCCGGTGCATCCATATACGCAGGCGCTGCTTTCCGCAATTCCGATTCCAGATCCAGAAGTTGAACGGAATCGTGAACGGCTGACGCTGGAGGGGGATTTGCCTTCGCCGACTTCAAATGAGCCAGGCTGCAGGTTTAAATCGCGCTGCCCGCTCTACAAGTCTTTTGATGGCGATGCTAAGGAGAAGTGCGATCATCAGACGCCGCTTTTGCAGGTGCGTCCAAATCATGATCATGCATATGCATGTCATCATCGGTAAAGATATACTACTTAAACTATCAGATACACACAACGAACAAAGGAGAAACGAATGCGTAAATCAGCAAAAGCTTTCGTCGCTCTTAGCGCAGCAGCAATGCTCGCACTAAGTGCATGCGGCGGAAAGAATGTTACGTCTTCTGGCTCTGCTGAGAAATCAGGGAAACAGGTTGAAGTAAAAGGTGTAGATTACACCAAGGCAAAGTATGAAGACTTGAAGGACGGCGGTACCCTTACGTTGCCTTTGGTTGAACTTAGTCCACAACAAAATCCATTCCATCAAGACGGTAGTGGGTACACGACTGATGTCTGGTACCTCTATAATCCACAAGTGGCGCTCTTCGATGACAAGGGTGAATGGTATGCAAATCCTGCATATTTGACCAATGTGAAAGCAGAAGAAAAGGACGGCAATACCGTCGTTACTTTCGATATTAACGAAAAGGCAAAGTGGAACGACGGCACCGATATTGACTGGACTGTATTCCGCGATACTTGGACGATCAATTCAGGTAAGGAACCAGATAAGTACCCTGCGGGCGGTACAGATGGATACGACCAGATTAAGTCTGTGGAGCAGGGCGCCAACGCTGATCAGGCAGTTGTGACCTTTGATGGCATTTATGCGTGGTGGCAGGGTCTGTTTAATATGTGGGCAAATCCGCATCTTGTTGACGCAGACGTATACGCAAATGGCTATTTGAAGACGCTGCACCCAGAATGGGGTGCTGGCCCATACAAGGTGAAGGAAGTTGACTTCAATCAAGGTGTGGTTTCTTTCGAGCCAAATGAAAAGTGGTGGGGAGATAAAGCAAAGCTTGATACCATCACCTACCGTCAGATGGAGACAAAGGCTGCAATTAACGCATTCAAGAACGGCGAAATTGATTACGTTTCTGCCGCAACGAAAGAAACGTATGCTGCTGTGAAAGAAATGAAAGACATCAAGATTTACACGGCAATGATTCCAAACAATTCCTTGCTGATGCTTAATTCTGAGTCTGAAGCACTGAAAGATGTAAAGGTTCGCGAAGCAATCATGGGCGGTATTGATCGTGCACAGATTTCAAAGATTCGCTTTGATGGTATTCCTTACACCGAAGAACTTCCAGGTTCATTCCTGCTCTTTGGTTCACAGCCGGGCTATGAAGATAATTTCGCAAAGAGTGTAAAGTTTGACGCGGAAGGTGCAAAGAAACTTCTTGATGAAGCTGGCTGGAAAGCAGGCGAAGATGGCATCCGTGAAAAGGATGGCAAGAAGCTTTCACTGGTTTACCCAGTTATCGGCGATGCTGAAGTAAGCAAATCAATTGCAAAAGCATTGCAGCAGATGATGAAGCAAATCGGTGTGGACTTCCAAATCAAAGAACGTCCTTCAAATGAATTCTCCCAGGTGTATACCAAGAAGGAATTTGATGCTTTCATGATGAGCTTTAGATCCTCAGATCCATTTGGTGTAGCATACTTCGATCAGATTTACGCATCTGATTCTGGACTCAATCTTTCCGGTACTGGTACTCCAGAATTTGATCAGAAGATTGCAGAATTGAAGAAGGTCGCTGATCCAAAAGAACAGATCGCTGCTGCAAACAAGCTCGAAGTTGAAGCTTTCAAGCTCCACGGGATTATGCCAGTGTTCAATGGTCCAGATGTGCGGGCGGCAAAAGACGGCTTAGCTAATTTGGGCGCAATGGGATTTGCAAAGAAGCCATGGGAGCATATTGGCTGGGTGAAGTAATTTCGCAAGTTACTGCATAATGCACAGACAGTAATCAAGAAATAGCAACTCGTAAAAAGGGTTGTCTGGGAAAGATTCCCAGACAACCCTTTTTCTATATTAAGATGAAGAACATGAATCATCAACAATGGTATTGGGAGTTTTTAACGCCAGCATGTATTGGCGAAGTAAGCACACTCATAGCTGCTGTTGAAGCCGCAGACCAGGCACCGATTCGGACCGCACGGCAAGAAGTAGAATCATATTTCAGTACGGTAATGCCATGGAAAGCACAAGGTGCAAGATCACTTCAGACTAACGAATTAATTGCTTTTGGCTTTGCACGTGCAGATACTGTGCTTGGCGAGTCAGTGATCACAATTTCAGGTGGTGTACATCCACAATGGCGCAGGCAAGGAATTGGTGCTGAACTGCTTACATTACAAATTGATCTGGCGCATCATCTCGGGGTGGAACTGGAGCTGGAGCAGTACACGATGAAAATGTTTATCGATGAGCGGCAGCAAGATTTTGCGCAACTCGTCAGTGCCACTAACTTCGTGCATGATTACACTTTCATCCAGGCACAGTTAAAGCTGCCAGCATTGAACGCAGATACTACCATTCCGTCTTTCATTGAAATTAAGCAACTTCCAGCAGAATATCTTGATGCGGTATTCGATGCGCGCAATAAACAAAGAAATCTCACTTTGGCACAGCAGGAGAAGGCAATCACTTTTAATGATTATACTGAACTCGGTTTTGAGCCGCGTTGGTGTTTCATCGCAGTTGATTTATTTGGCGATCGCCCTGAGCTTGCCGGGTATTTGCTGTGCTCAAGATTTAATCTGAGTAGTGAGATGGAAATCAGTGAAGAAGCCTATCTCGAAGAATTAGCTGTTTTTGAAAAATGGAGCGGACGCGGCATCGAAACCGCCATGTTTACTACTGCATTGGCGCAGTTCAGTGCGGATGGGATGGATCTTGCAGGTGTTGATTTGATCCAAAAAGCTGATGGCAGCGAAAAAGAAATCAATCAAATTCTGCGAGACCTTGGGTTCTCGCCGGTAGCTCGGACGAAGGTAGTACGTTGTGAAGTGAAGAATTGATCCAGCCTGCACCTGATACAATCAGCGCAAGCTATGATCTATGATCAGCGATTGTAAGCAGGCCAAGCAAAGGATCAAATTCCGGCGAAAGCTTCTTTCAAATCAGCCAATTCCAGTGATCATCCCAGTTACACGTGTGCCAGAAGCATCGCGGCGTTCATCAACTTCAGGTAATTCAACTGGTGCGCCACTTGTGGAAATCGCACGAGCTGGAGCTTGCCCAACCCACGCAATCGTCAGCTCATCTTCGCCACGCAAGAAACGCTGCGCCCGCACGCCACCTGTAGCTCGTCCTTTTGCCGGGAAACGATCAAGCGGAGTGACTTTTGCAGATCCAGGCTGTGTACCTGGAATTGCATCTGCAGAACTGGCAATAGTGACCACTAATTGCGCAGCTAAATCATCGCTTGGCACGGCTCCGAAAGCGATCACACTTGCTCCATCATTCAATCTGATTCCCGCAATACCTTGCCCACTGCGCCCTTGCGGACGCACACTAGTTGCCGGGAAACGGAGTAATTGGGCGTCAGAAGTAATGAAGACCAGTTGTGAATCATCATCAGCTACCGTGGCATTCACGATTTCATCGCCAGGAGCTAATTTGATCACTTCAAATGGTGCACGATTCGGATAATCTGGCACTACTCGCTTCACTTTGCCCTGTTTCGTAGCAATGGTTAAAGGAGGCAAAATATTTGTGCCAGAATCCGTGGCGGGATCCCCATGCGCTACCGGATCTGGGGAAGCGGGCAGCGGAATGATATTTACGATTTTTTCGGATTTTTCGAGCATCAGGATTTCATGCAATGAATTTCCTGCGGAAAGGCTCGGTGCATGTTCAGTTCCCGGAATTGCGGGCACATCAACTACTCTTAAATGATGTACCTCACCATTGGCAGTGAGCACGCCGATAGTGGAAAGATTGGAAGTAGCGATACAGCCAGCGATCGCATCATGCTTCGTCCGCGGACCTTCAAAAGAAATTGGTGTACTGCCAACGATTCGTGCCACTAATCCAGAAGCAGAGAAAAGTACATGGCAGGGATCATCCGAAACTTTCAACTGCAGATCCTGCTCCGCAGCAATTTGATTGCTGCTACCGTCAGTTTCCAAAAGGATCGTGCGGCGCGGTGTGCCAAACTCGTCAGCTATTTCCTGCATTTCCAGTGAAACCACTTGTTTCAGTTCATCTTCTGAACCGAGGATTTTTTCCAGCTCAGCAATTTTTGTGCGCAGTTCATCTCGTTCAGCGCTAAGTTCGATTTGAGAAAATTTCGTCAGGCGCCGTAAGCGCAGTTCGAGAATATATTCAGCCTGCAATTGACTCAAATTGAAAACATTCATTAAACGCTGGCATGCCGTTGTGGCATCTTCAGAAGTGCGGATCAGTTGAATTATTTCGTCAATATCGGCAATTGCAATCAGCAAACCTTCTACCAGGTGCAGCCGGTCGAGTGCCTTGTGCAGCCGAAATTCACAGCGACGCTTCGTCACACTCAAGCGATGATCAAGATAAACACGGAGCAACTCAAGCAATCCCAATGTGCGGGGTTGGCCAGCTACAAGTGCAACGTTATTAATCCCAAAAGATTCTTCCAGCGGTGTGTGCTTATAGAGCGCAGCTAATACAGCTTCTGGATGGAAAGCATTTTTTACTTCCACTACTAGCCGCATCCCATGATGCCGATCAGTGAGATTTTGCACTCCGGAAATGCCTTGTAATTTCTTTGACTGCACTCCATCTTTAATTTTTTCAATAATTTTTTCCGGACCTGTGAGATAGGGCAGTTCAGTAAAAATAATTCCCTTTTTCCGCGCTGTGATATTTTCAATCCGCGCTGTTGCACGGGTCTTAAATACTCCTCGACCAGTTTCATAAGCCTGTTTGATCCCGTCTAACCCAACGATTTTGCCGCCCTCAGGTAAATCAGGCCCTGGAATAAAACGCATTATTTCTTCGAGTGTGGCTTCAGGATGCGCCAATAAATGGCGTGCTCCAGAAATTACTTCACCCAGATTATGCGGCGCCATATTTGTAGCCATCCCAACGGCGATCCCAGCAGATCCGTTTACAAGTAGGTTTGGGATGGCAGCAGGCAATACTTCTGGCTGCAGCATGGTGTTATCGTAATTTGGCACCATATCGACTACATCTTCGTTGAGCGAAGCCGTCATTGCAAGAGCTGGCGGAGCCATCCGGACTTCAGTGTACCTTGGTGCAGCTGGCCCGTCGTCGAGCGAACCAAAATTTCCGTGGCCGTCAACCATTGGCAAACGCAATGTAAAATCTTGCGCAAGACGCACCATTGCATCATAAATTGCTGCATCACCATGTGGGTGCAAGCGCCCCATTACATCGCCGATCACACGGGAAGATTTTACGTGCCCTTTATCTGGACGTAAGCCCATCTGATCCATTTGAAATAAAATCCGCCGCTGTACTGGTTTCAAGCCGTCACGCGCATCAGGTAAAGCACGTGCGTAAATTACCGAATAGGAATACTCCAAAAAAGAATTGCGCATTTCCTGCGATACATCGATATCGATAATTTGTTCATTTACAGCTGTGTCTTTACTTTTTGCCATTCCTTAATTATCACTGAAAATCGGTAAATATCCGTGCTTGGCGCACCAGATGCTGCCGTGATGTTCCTGACGCTTGGCGCGCTTTACCGGCAAGGGCAGCAAAGCGTGCGAAAATGGGAAGGCTGGAGTGAATAATGTGAGGATGGATCGATTTGAGGTCGGCAAAGTGCGAGGAGCGAAAGCAAATGCAAAAAGATGATCACAATTTGGCAGCTGCAATATTTCCTCAAGCACCAAACCTCTCACATCTACTCTGGGGTGCATTTGGTGCACTCGAATTTGATTTTGCTGCATGTGATGATTTTGCATTGAATGAGCATCCAGCTGCGATAGAAGCCGAAGCTGCGCGAGCTTTGCTTGGTTTCCCATCCGTGCAACGAGTTTGCGTAGTGCTGGTAGACGGACTTGGATCACTGCAGTTACAAGCAAGACGTGGGCACGTGCCGAATTTGCGGCAGCTGAACTTGGAGTCGAAAATAACAACTGTAGTTCCTTCTACCACGGCTGCTGGAATTTCTGCTTTTGGTACGGGAATGCTTCCAGGGCAAAATGCAATGGCGGGATATTCCCTGCGTTCTCCGCGCACGGGAAATACATTCAGCCTCATCAAATGGGACGGATCGGGATACAATGCGCCGCAATGGCAAAGCGAGCCAACACTATATGAGCGTTTAAGCGCAGCACAACGTGCGCAAACGGCAATTATTCAGCCGCGTGAATATATCGGCTCGGGTTTGAGTTTAGCTGCTTTTCGCGGTGCGCCAGCGATTGCTGCAAAAACGCTCGAAGCACGCTTAGCTGCCGCTACCGCGCAATTTCAAAAAGGGTGCCGGATGGCATATGTGTATTGGGGCGAATTAGATAAGGTCGGGCATAAGTACGGGTGGCAATCTGATCAATGGATCGACGAACTGGAAAATCTGGATCGTGAGATTGGCATATTTTTGCGTTCTTTGCCGCCACAAACGCTGGTGATTTTCACAGCTGACCACGGAATGGTGGATGCTACTGAAAAAATCGATATCGCGCAAGAAACATTCCTTTCGAAAGGAGTTTCTCAAGTGGCTGGAGAGGAACGCGCCT
This sequence comes from Arcanobacterium hippocoleae, assembly GCF_031456295.1. NCBI lineage: Bacteria > Bacillati > Actinomycetota > Actinomycetes > Actinomycetales > Actinomycetaceae > Arcanobacterium > Arcanobacterium hippocoleae. Next base: position 446,542 of record NZ_JAVDUJ010000001.1, on the reverse strand, counting down.
TCCAAATTTATACCGATGAACCCCAGGAATTAGCGCAAAGGTGGCGTGAGCGCCTGGCGGATATCGCCTGGATCTTGACGAAAAATGAGCTGATTGAAAGCGGTTTATTCGGGCCGGTGAAAGATTTTACGGCACAAGTGATTGGCGATGTGATTGTTTTTTCCAAAACTGGTATTGGTTTTGTAGACTCAAGAGTGCATTCAGCAAGCGCGATTGGATTGATCGGGGTACACGGTTCTTTAACCGCGCAAGAGATGTATATTCCGTTGATTTGGGAGGTTTGCTAGCAGTGGCTGAACTCGTTTTTTATTCGGGCACAATGGATTGTGGAAAATCTACACTTGCACTGCAAACTGCATATAACTATCGTCAGCGTGGTCTGCGCGGAATTATTTTCTCGATGAATGACCGAGCAGGGGAAGGCAAATTATCCTCACGGCTCGGATTGATTTGGGATGCCTATGAAGTTCAAGCCAAGACGGATTTCTGGAAGGTGATCCACCAGCTGCGCCTCGAAAGCAGGGTGGACTATATTATTTGCGATGAGGTGCAGTTTTATAGTCGTGAGCAAGTAGATCAATTAGCGCGAATCGTTGATGAGGCTGGAATCAACGTCTATGGTTTTGGGATCACCACAGATTTTTTGACTCGTTTATTTCCTGGATCACAGCGGATGCTGGAACTGTCTGATCGTGTTGAACGGCTTCAGGTTGAAGCCTTGTGTTGGTGCGGAGCTCGTGCCACTCATAATGCGCGTACCGTCAACGGCAAGATGGTACGCGAAGGGGCGCAAGTGGTAGTAGGTGATACTGATGCTGGGGAAGTGGCTTATGAAGTACTCTGCCGGAAGCATCATATGCAAGGAATGACGGCAGTATCAGTGCACGCTAATGCACTTTCACAGCCAACACTCCTTGAAAAATAGTGCAGCAAAACTAGTGATAAAAATTGCATCAAGCTGTCAAAGATAAAGCAAAGCCAGCGTAGCTCTGAATTTGGCTGCAAAATTTCGATTGCCGGGTATTTCAGGTTTAATCACTATCTTTTGAATAGCCGTAGATGATCTCATCCCATGATGGCATCTCCGGGCGACCGCGCCGTGCTTTATTCTTAGCTTTCTCACCATTTGCACGTGAATTCTGGGGAGAATCAGCGCTTCTTGTATTTTCAAATCCTGGCAATGCCTGTTCTGTTTGTTGATTTGGTGTTGATGCTGGTGCAGAGTCGCCTTGCGCCTCCTGCAAATTTTGCGCAGAGTTTGCAGCACGTGCGGTCGGGAATTGTAAAATTTGTGCGTCCGTAGCATTTTCTGGCTCTGAATAGGCAGGATGTGCGCCAGCAAATGCTGGGTCTGTATCGATTGACGGAGCTGGACGCGAAATGCCGCGTTGTTCGTCAAGTGATGCCAGCATTGCGTCGATATCGATCGCAGGAGTAGCAGATGCGTCGTTTTGTGCTGGTACTTGAATCTCTGCAGATGCATTCCGATCGGTTTCAGCAGGCGAAGCAGGATCTGGATCTATTTGATTCCCACGTACCGCATTGATTTCGTTCACTTGCGGGGTGTTGAGCGGGCGCCACGGGTCGTTGGGAGCTGGGATCGGGGTATCCGTAAGCCAGGTGGCTTCATCATTTAATGGAGTAATGAATCGTGCCTTTGAATTTACCTGCCAGCGCGCTTCAACATCATTTCCCGCTACGCGATAGCGTGCAAGGAGGATCCACGGAGTGCCGGGGTGACGAATTGCATCCCACTCGATTTCTCCATCCGCTACGCCGCGGGAAATCAAACGTGAGGTGACGATTTCATCGATCGTCATTTCTGCCGAATCTTGATTTTTTTGAAATTGCCGTGCTTGATTCGCGATGAATTTTCGTTCGGCGATGATTGGTGAAGCAAGTTTTGATAGCTGTAGCGGGGGTAATGTACAGAGCTCTGAGACTTCGCTAATCGTTTTTCCTTGCCGGAAATAGGCTTGAATTTCTTTTGGTGAGGCGGGTGTTAAAGGGGCATCATGTGACTCTGCGGCGGCTTCATTTGCCGATTTTACTGGGATATCGCGCCGGAGCGCACCCCGGAGCTGGGGTGTGATTGCAGTTTCATAGCGATTACCGTCAGCATCATTGAAACTAAGTTTCTCGCCATTTGCATCTAAACCTAGAAACTCAAGTTCAATCATGAAAATTCTCCCAGCTGAAATTTACATTTTGTGAAATAACTAAATCCAGTGTTCATTCTCGCAGACCTTGCTTTTTGGAAATAAACACTTACAAGTTTGAATTTTAGTCGATTTGCACGAAAAAATCGGTCAGCAACACTGATTCTGATCACAGTGAATGAAATCGCTGAAAAGAAACTGTAATCTGCTCTTGCAAAAACTGCGCAGCTTTGATACAAAGACTTCGGACAAGAAAGTGCGTTTTACTCGGATTCCGCCTTCTGCAACATGTATCATTGCCGGAGTGATCCTTCGGTTTTGCCAATACTTGTTGCTTGGGATCACAGCGAAACGCAATTGGCACACACTTCCTGAAAGGCAGCCCAAATGGCCACCGATTATGATTCCCCACGTAAACAAGACGAAGAATTGAAGGCAGATTCGCTCGAAGAACTTGCCTCGCGTCGTTCGGATAATCAATCCAATGCGGTAGATGTAGATGAAGCAGAAGCTGCCGACGGCTTTGAACTTCCTGGTGCTGACTTATCCAATGTAGAACTTTCTGTGGCTGTGATCCCACCGCAGGATGATGAGTTTACCTGTTCACAGTGTTTCTTAGTGCATCACCGTTCGCAGCTGGCGTATGAAGAAGCTGGTTTGCCGGTCTGCTCCGAATGTGCTTCCTAAGATTGTGAAGATGATGGCGGGTAATTGAAATCCGCTGAATTTGCGAGAGCAAATTCTCGCCCTACGGCAACGGAAAATGCAATAAGAATTTGAGCTTGGAGGAATTATGGCTTTATTTTCCCGAAAAAAGCAAAGTAAGGCTGAGTCTGCACAAACAAATGAAGTGCAATTAGATGCTCCTTTCGCAGCTACTAATGGTGCAGATTCCGCTGATGCAAGTGCTCCGGTGGCAGAAAAGTTTTCACGTGCTGACGGTCCATTTGATGCCGCTGAATTAGCTGGGCCGGGAAATCGCTTGGAGGCAGGCTCGCTGTGGTTGCCAGTGACTCCCGATACGAGATTGCAGTTTTCAACGGATGAACGCCAGGAGACGATTCTCGGGGTGGTTTATTTAATGGAAGATTCGGCGTTGCAATTGCAAGCTTTCGCCGCTCCGAAGTCACGCGGGATCTGGGATCAGGTGCGCCTCGATATGCGCACTTCGATCGCTCAGCAAGGCGGTTCCTCGCAAGAGGTCGATGGTCCTTTCGGCAAAGAATTAATGGCAATGATGCCATTGGCAGAAAGCCAAAATTTTGCCCCACATCGTTTTCTCGGGATCGATGGGCCGCGCTGGCTCTTGCGTGCAACCTTGTATGGGCGTGCTGGTGCTGATCCGCAGGCAGCAGCGCCCTTGATCGCGATTTTGCAAAATATTGCAGTAAATCGGGGTGCTGATCCGTTGGTCCCGCGCTCACTTCTTCCGTTGCAGCTTCCGCAGCTGAGCCAAGAGTAAAGATTTTGAACAATAATTTGAGCCGCTGGATTGATGGTGTGGGAGTAGTGCGTGCAATTTCGTATCCCGGAAAAAGTTTGCACCCAGCTGTGCGCGTGACCATCGACTTCAACGGAGAGCCATTACTGCTTGTGTTCCAATCGCAGACGAATCTGCGTGCAATTGATATTGGTCAGTCATTGTATGTGCAAGGAAACTGTGTTGTAACAGGTGCAATGCGGATTTTATACAATCCGTCCTATCGAATAGTTAGTTGAATGATATCTGTGTACAGCACGGCAGGTATCTCAACAAGGTGCGGGCATGTAGAATGAGTGGATCAATTTGAAAGCGGAAAAAGAGGAAGTAGCTACTGTGAATTTTGCAAGCAATCACGAAAATAATATCGCTCCAGATGCCGTCTCTGCAGATACACAAAGTACACCGGATCGTGGGCACGCTAGTGAGAGCAAGATTGCAAACTCGCAAAAAACAACGAATAGCAGTGTCGCGCTGATTCTCGGATCACAATTTGACGTGATGGAAGCTGTCGGAGGAATTCGCGGGATCGTGGAAGCAGTTCTCCCGACGCTTGCATTTTTGCTTGGATTTATGCTGCTTTCAGATCATTTGATCCCTGCCTTTATCGCGCTTGCAGTATGCGTGGTGTTCATTTTTGTGCGGCTGCTGCAAAGAATTGCAATCACACCGGCACTCGGCGGTTTGCTGGCAATGGGAATTTCAGTATTTCTCGCGTGGCGTTCAGGCGAGGCAAGCGATATTTTTCTTTGGGGAATTTTGCTCAATGCAGTGTACTTTTTTGTACTTGCAATATCCGTGCTCGTGAAATGGCCAATAATCGGCGTTTTCATCTCATTATTACAAAATGACGGGATGGGATGGCGCAGTCAAAACAATAGTTCTTTGCGGCGTTGTTATTACCAGATCACCTGGATTTGGGTCGGGGTATTTGCGCTGCGGCTGCTTGTGCAGTTACCGCTTTATTTTGCTCGCGCTACACAGATTCTAGGTTTTGCCAAACTGATCCTGGGACTGCCACTTTTTGCGCTCGCCTTGTGGTTCTCATGGTTGATATATCATGCTGCACGAAAGGCAGAGGTTAATTTCGGCGCTGCCGCAAAAGAAGCTGCTCCAGCAGCTGCAAATGATCAGTAAATCAAGGAGCAAGATCCGGTTAGCTTGCTCAGCAGCTGAATCCGACTGCTTAAATTGTAAAGATGGCGTTGATTAAGCAGAAGCAACAGGTGAATTTTCTAATTCTGTTTGCGCTGGACCAAAAAGTCTCGTCACTTCATCCATTTCAGCTTTACTGGCCTGATATCCCATGATGATCAAGCGGTCTTGCGCTACTAGCTGGATTGCTCCCTGAGCTGGCAGCGGTACTCCTTCACGGACAATGGCGGAAATGAAGAATGGCTCGGGGAGCCGTAAATCTACCAAACGATTGCCGATCGTAATCGAATCGGGAGAGACAACAGCCTGATACAATGCGCATTGCCCATTATCAAATTCGCTTGTTTTGATCAGTTCCCCAGAAGCGACGGCTTCATCGATCACCATTGTCATGATTTTTGGCGTGGAGACAGCGAAATCAATACCCCAAGAATCATTAAAGAGCCATTCGTTTGAAGGATTATTTACTCGCCCTACTACGCGTGGCACGCCAAATTCTGTTTTGGCAAGTAAACCGAGTACCAGATTTACTTTATCATCGCCGGTAGCGGCTACTACCACATCAAAATTTTCGAGGCCAATATCTTTCAGCGTTGCCACTTCGCAGGCATCAGCCAGCACCCAGTTCGCTTTTGGGACGCGTGCAATACGCATTGCGTGCGGATCGGAATCGATCAATGTAATTGAGTATTTGCGTTGGATGAGTTCTTGGGCAATCGAACGTCCCACAGAGCCTGCACCGGCAATCATTACTTTCATCGAGCCTCCTGGGTGAGCGGATGGTTGAGGATCCGTTGAATTGCGGTTGCTTGCCTGGTGGGCGCGGTGAGATAGAGTTCGTCTCCGTCTTGGATCACGAGATTTGCCTCAGGGATGATGGCTTTCGCTGCTCTGCCTAAATAAGCGATCCGGGCATTGGTAAGACGCTCAATTTCGGCACATGAAATGCCGTACCATGAGTGATGCAAATCAGCTAAAAAGAGCGAGATCTGATAGTTTGCATCCTGGAAAATCGTGTATGGACCAAAATCGATCAGTTTCCGGATCATTGATTCGGTAGTCCATTTCACTGTGGGGACGGTCGCGATCCCAAGCCGTTCGTAGACATTTGCACGGGAAGTATCGTAAATACGCGTGACCACATTTTCAATGCCGAAGTTATCGCGGACCACTCTTGCAGCGATGATATTTGAGTTATCACCGGAAGAGACGGCTGCGAATCCGGCGGCATCTTCGATCCCCGCCTGGCGTAGCGCGTCTTGATCAAATCCAATTCCAGTAACGCGCTGACCAGCAAAATTTTCCGGAAGCCGTCTGAAAGCGTCCGGATTCTTATCAATGATTGCAACTGAATGGCCAAATTCTCCAAGATCCAATGCAAGTGCTGCACCGACCCGACCACAACCCATAATGACGAAATGCACGTATTTAACGCTACCTTAAACTTTGGAAGAGCGTAACCTATTCATGTGTCAATTTATAAACACCAAGACTTTCATCCTCGTTTTGCGATATCTGCTGCAGCGATTTTGTTATCTGCAATAGTGGCAATCGTGCCGCAAATCGTACTTCGTCCGACCGCTGGGATCGAGGCCAGTTTCGCTGTGTTTCTTCCTGGATTTCTTGGATTTTTCATCTTCACCGTTTCGATTGCAGTGATTCACCAACTAAATCTGGTGGTGCCACGCAAACCGTCGCGGAAAATCGTCAGTGAATATCTCGGACACTCGCTTGGCGTAGCTACTGGTGCGGCACAGATTCTGGCGTATGCGATTTTGGTTGTCTTAGGTGTGGAGATCATTATTGGTGCGCTGCGCTTCATTTTTCCCATCGGAGCATCAAAATCGCTGCTCACAGCATTACTGGTAGTTATTTTCGCGCTTCCTACATTATTTCGTTGCCCGAAATGGGCGCCCGCTGCAATTATTTGGATCGCGCGCCTGGCAGCGTTTTGCTTTGTTTTTGTGATCAGCGTGGCATTGGTTTCTGAAGCCTTAGAAATTGGAGTTTTTCGCTCTCAGGTAACTGATTTTCCCGATACTTCTAGCGAGTTGAGTTACTCTTTGGCAGCACAAGTAGAGTCTTTCCTGGCAGCTTGTCTCCCTGCAGGGACGATTATTTTGCTTGGCGAGCGGATTCTGGTGGCGCCCGAGAATTGCCGGGTGCGGCTCAAACGCAGCATTCGTTTCTTTTTCCCGGTACTTTTGCTGATCGCGTTGACACTCTATATTTCAGTAATTTTATTCCATCCGTATCAGCTCGATGTGATGCCGATTGTGGCAATTTCAATGCTGGTATTGCCACGCGGAGTCACGTATTTTGTGCTTGGGATATTAGTGTGCTTAGGCAGTGCCCTCACTCTCAGTTCCTATTGGCAATTACCACGTATTTTGCGTGAAATGGCGTTGGAAGGCTTACTGCCAAATAAACTCGGGGTCCAAGATTCAGTAAATGCGCGCAGATTTATTGTGCTTGCGATCGCAATACTTGGCGGGTGCTCGACCTTCTTTATTTCGACGGCGCAGTCCTTGGCAATGATCTTTATTTTGGCTGCTTATCTCATTGCACTATTTACGTGTTTAGCGATGATCTCCCGTTCGCAGGCGATTTTACGCACTTCGCTGGTCGGTGATGAACGGCAGGATGCGAAGAAATTACGATGGATCTTTGGCGGATATTCACTTGTGCTGCTTTCAATTTCGGCAAGTTTCCTGATTATTTCTGTGAAATGGGTATTCTGGACGCTGATTTTGCTTGCTGGCCCGGTTCTTGTTTTAGGATTCTATAGTTTTGGGCGCGGACGGGTGAATCGTGCACTGAATGTTGAAGATTTTCTTGCAAATCGCGAAATTCCAACAAAAGTGCATGGTGTTATTTTGCTTTCGCAGTTAAATGAGGCAGCCTTGAAAGCAGTAGATTGGGCAAAAGCGATGCGTTTTGCTTCGACCCAGGCAATTTGTGTAGATATTGATTCAGTGCGCACAAAGCAATTGCGGAACGACTGGATCGATGCGGAGATCCCGTTAAGCTTGACGATTCTTGGTACACCTGCGGGTGCGCTGCGCGGTCCAGTGATTGAGTTTATCCAGTCTTTCAGGGCTCTGCATCCGCATGAGCCAGTAACAGTGATTCTTCCGCGAGTGATGGGCATGAATGCAATTTCACAACTTTTCGGCAAGCTTTATACACCAGGGATAGTCTCGCAATTGCGCCGCGAGCCGGGTGTAATGATTCTGGAAGTGCCCTATCTCGTTGATACGATTTCCCAAGACTGATTTCAAAAGCAAAACACGTACAGGTAAGGCGGTCGCATGCTTGAGGTAGGTTCGTTAGTTGAACTAGATATTGTGGATGCTGCTTATGGTGGCGAATTTATTGCCCGCTATGAAGATCTGGTGGTTTTTGTACGTGGCGCAATCATTGGTGAAAAGGTAATTGCGCAAATCACGAAGCAGCAGGCAAAGTTATGCCGTGCGATAGTGCGGGAAGTGATTAAAAGCGCCCCAAACCGGATTGTTCATCCGTGGCCGCTGGGTGCGGTTGAAGCAACGGGTGCTGCCGATTATGGGCATATCAAGCTTTCTGGGCAGCGTGAAATGAAGTCGCGGATGCTTGCAAATCAGTTACGGAGGATTGCGGGTGCCAAGATCAGTGCACAATTTAGTGCGCAGATGTTGCAGGTGGAGAGTGTTGAGTTTGGGCGTGATGGAGGGCTGCGCGGGAATCCGGATGCGCAAGGATGGCATTACCGGACCCGCATCGATGTGTTGAAGTTAGACACTGGTGTGGGCATGCATTTATTGCGTACAAATCAGCTGATTGCATTGCAGGAGATGCCACTGGCAACTCGCCGTCTGGATGAATTAGATTTATTTGCGGCGGCTTGGGATAAATATGTGCCGCCGAAAACTCGCATGCGCCTGGTGGCGCCGAGTGCTTCGCCAGTGATTGCAGTGATTGACGGGAAAACTTATCGCGAGCCAGGAATGCTGGTTGATCCAAAAATCAAGGAAGTGGTGCAGTACCGCGGAAAGAGTTATGAATACAAAATTGCGGCGGGAAGTTTTTGGCAGATCCACGAAAATGCCCCAAATTCTTTGGTCGCACACGTATTTGACGGGCTTGAATTACAGCCAGGTGACCGGCTCGTTGATTTATATTCTGGATCAGGGTTGTTTTCATTGATCGGTGCAGATTTAGTGGGCCAGCGTGGCAGCGTTCGCAGTTATGAAGGTGACCAGCGGGCTACTCTTTCAGCGCAGGAAAATTTACGGGCAATGCCGTGGGCAAAAGCGGAAGCGGTAAATATTCGTGCAGAAAATATTGCAAAGTTAGTGGCTGGTGCGGATTTTGTGATTGCCGATCCGCCGCGTGCTGGGCTTGGTGTGGATGCTGCGCAAGAATTGGCAAAATCGCAGGCAAAGAAAATTGCGCTTGTTTCGTGTGATGCTGCGTCGATGGCGCGTGATGTGAGTGCAATGCTTGCAGCCGGGCGGAAATTAGATTCTTTTACGGCAGTCGATATTTTCCCGAATACGCATTATGTTGAGACGGTGTGTATCTTTTCTTGATTCAGTTTTCGGAGAAAATTTCTGGTAGTGCAGATCTGTCAGTTGCTGTTGCGAAAATTGAGCAGGCTTCGCAGATAGTAGCCTGAGACGGTAGATTGGATGCTATGAGTAGTGCATTTTATCCTTCTGAACCACAGTGGCTTTCCTGGGCGAAAGAATTGCAGGCGCTTTCGCAATCTGGTCTGGCATATAGTCAAAATGCTTTTGAGCGTGAGCGCTATGAGCGGATTCGTGAGATTTCCGCAGAAATGCTTGCGGCATATGCAGCGGAAGAGATTTCGCTTGAAACGGTAAAAGCCTTGTTTTGTAATGAAGACGGATATCAGACTCCAAAGCTGGATTCGCGGGCAGTGGTTTATGACGCAGTTGCAGATAAGATGCTGCTCGTTAAGGAAAGCAACGGGTTATGGTCTTTGCCTGGCGGATGGGTAGATGTTGATGAAACTGTTGGGACGAATACGATCAAGGAGGCGCGTGAAGAAGCTGGGGTGGATGTGCGCTTAGAGCGTTTACTGGCAGTGTTGATTCGCGATAACCGTTCGAGTAATTCGTGGATCCATAATATTGTGAAAATTTTCGTTCTCTGCACTGAATTGAGCGGGCAATTCAAACCAAACCTAGAAACGCTTGATGCGCAATACTTCGGCGAAGATGAGCTGCCTGAAATATGTGAAGACAAGGTCACGACTGCACAAATCAAGCTTTGCTTTCAGGCGGCAAAAGATCCGCATTGGCAGCCAGTACTGGTGTGATGAGAGTTTGCAGGAAATATTATCAGCCGGTAAATAATGGTATTCACGTCAAAATTCACCACTTGTTTCAAATTGTGAAACGGGTGGTGAATTTTTCGTATCGAAATATGATACGAATTTATTTTATTTAGCAACTGAGCCGCTCACACTGTTAAATTAAGGGTGTCAACAGTTTTGGCGACTGACGGTTTGAGCTGAATTAACAGCATGAAGCCAAAGCTGATTCCTATCGTCCGTCTGGGTATAGTCAAATACTTTGCATCGATCCTGGAAATCTCAGAATGGATGCAACAAGTGCTCATAATTTGGGGGATTCGTGAAAAAAATTGGCATCGTGATGGGATCAGATTCCGATTTGCCGATCATTGAAAAAGCGATTAATTATTTACAGGAAACCGGTGTGGAATTCACCGTCAATGTATATTCTGCCCACCGTACTCCTGATGAAGCTATTTCCTTTGCACGTAATGCGCAGCAAAATGGCTATGGCGTGATTATTGCCGCAGCTGGGATGGCAGCGCATCTTGCGGGTGTGCTTGCGGCAAATACAATCCTGCCGGTTATCGGGATCCCCTGTAAATCAAAAGCGCTTGATGGTATGGATGCGTTACTCTCAACTGTGATGATGCCACCAGGGATCCCCGTAGCGACGGTAGGTGTAGATGGTGCAAAGAATGCTGCGATTCTCGCATGTGAGATTCTTGCCCTTGCTGATGCAGAACTTGCTTCAAAACTTGCTGCACAACGCGCTGAAAATACGTCAACGATACTTCAGAAAAATGCCGAAATAGCTGGCAAATATTCTTCGGTGCAATAGAAAGCAGTGATTATCTTGAGCGGCTTTCTTTTCGCTCAAGGAAGCAGCGAAAACTTGTGCCGGAAGAAGAATCGAAATTGTGAGTGATTTGCAAAAGCTGAACACGCGAGGCGCGTATTAAGTTCAGCATTTTGCATCAATCGCGATCATGTATCACACAAATTGCAGATGCATAGATTGAGCATTGAGAAATATTCGCTTCGGAAGATAGTCAAATATTCGAAAAGAACGGAATAAAATTATGGGCGGCTTTTTTGCGCTGACATCTCGTCGGCAGATCGAAGAAGATATCTTTTTTGGCACCGATTATCATAGTCATTTAGGTAACTATCGCGCAGGGCTTGCCCTCTGGGATGCTGAGTTTGGCTTCCAACGCGAAATCCACAGTATTCAAAAGGATTCTTTCCGTTCCCGGTTTGCAGATTTTCTTGCTCATTCGCGCGGAACTGCTGGGATTGGATGCATTGCTGATGACGCGCCATCCCCATTGATTATCTCCTCGCATCTGGGTGCTTATGCGATTTGTTTCGTGGGGGTAGTAAATAATCTTGACGTATTGCGTGATGAATTATTGCAACACAATGGAATACATTTCAATGCGCAAAGTGCAGCGCGTGTGAATCCCACCGAACTGATTGCAGCGCTGATAAATACGAAAGCAAGTTTTGCGGAGGGAATTAGATATGCGCAAAGCCGGATTGAAGGTACGTGTAATCTGGTATTGATGCTCGCAGACGGGACCCTCATTGCTGCACGTGACAGGCTTGGGCGGCTGCCAATAATTATCGGTAAAGATGATTCTGGATATGTGCTCAGTGTGGAATCATTTGCTTTTGAAAAGCTTGGTTACGAATATGCATACGAGCTCGGCCCGAGTGAAATCATGAAAATCACACCTGAAAAGATCACGCAGTTGGCTCCAGCTGGGCAGGAAATGAAAATCTGTGCCTTTATGTGGAACTACTACGGGTATCCCACATCCACCTACGAAGGCGTGAATGTAGAGATCATGCGGAATCGTAATGGTGAGATCATGGCTGAAAATGAAACTGATCCGGCACTTTACGAAAAATTGGATTACGTCTGTGGAGTGCCAGATTCGGGTACGCCACATGCAATGGGATTTTCCTTTCAAAGCGGTGTGAAATTTGCCCGCTGCTACATTAAGTACACGCCTACCTGGTCACGGTCATTTATGCCGCATATGCAGGGGTCACGAAACCGAATTGCGAAAATGAAGCAGGTGCCGGTGAAGGAGTTGATTGACGGAAAGAATATTTTATTCGTCGATGATTCGATCGTGCGCGGCACTCAATTGCGGGAAACTGTGGAGTTTTTGAAAGCTAACGGTGCGCAGGAAGTGCATATGCGTTCGGCGTGTCCACCGATGATGTATTCTTGCCCGTTCTTGAATTTTTCGGCTTCAAACTCGGAAATGGAGTTGATTACCCGTCGGATCATTATGGAATTTGAAGGTGAAGCAGGGTTTGCGCATATTGCTGAATATGCAGATGGGAAAACTCAGCGTGGCCAGAAACTGCGGGAAAGTCTGGCACAGCGCTTTAATTTCACCACTCTCGAATTTCAATCTCTTGACGGTATCATCAAGGCGATCGGAATTGATCGGGAAAAAATCTGCACTTACTGCTGGTCGGGAGATAAATCGGCATTCGGTACTCAGGGCGGGGCAGATCGTCTCGCACAGGGCGAATCAGTAACTGCACAACTAAGTGAAATGGAATAAATAATGCGCGATTCACAGTCATTAAGCTACAAGGATGCCGGGGTAGATATTGAAGCTGGCTATGAGGTCGTCTCGCGGATCCAGAAACATATCAAAACCACGATGCCGGAAAATGCGCAGTTCGATGGTGCAGGTTTTGGCGGGATGCTTCCGTTACCAGTTGCTGGGATGGAAGAGCCGTGTATTATTTCTGCCACTGACGGTGTTGGTACAAAACTAAAACTCGCTTTTTTGGCAGATCGGCATGATACCGTCGGTATCGATTGTGTCGCAATGTGTGTTAATGATGTACTTTGCGTAGGGGCAATGCCGATCAATTTTCTCGATTATATTGCGTGTGGGAAAAATTTTCCTGAAAAAATTGAGGCAATTGTAAAAGGGGTTACGGATGGTTGCCGTCAGGCTGGAATTCCGTTAGTCGGTGGTGAAACTGCTGAAATGCCTGGGTTCTATCCGGAAGATGAATATGATCTTGCCGGGTTCTGTAACGGGATCGTTGACCGGAAAGATGTGCTGGATAAAACGAGTGTGGCAGCAGGCGATGTGCTGATTGGCATTGCGAGTTCAGGCGTGCATTCAAATGGTTTCTCTTTGGTGCGAAAAGTTTTTGATTTAACTGATCGAGAAGTGCTTTCACGCCGTTATGCTGAATTGAATGATCTTCCCCTTGGTGAAGTACTGCTTACGCCAACCAAAATTTATGTGCCGTCAGTTGGCAAGTTACTCAAGGAAAAACTCGTGAAATCATTGGCACATATTACCGGCGGCGGATTTTATGAAAATATTCCGCGTTCCCTGCCCGCTGGCTGTGGGGTAGTGATTGAGCGAAACCAGCTACCGGTATTGCCGATCTTTGAATTGATCGCAAAAGTTGGCAAAATTTCGCAGCACGATATGTTCAATACTTTCAATATGGGTATTGGAATGACAGCCGTTGTGGCAACAGAAAATGTGCAAAAAGTGCTGACAAGTTTGCATGAAAGTGGCGAAGCAGCCTTCGTCATTGGTCATGTAGTCGAATCTGATAAATTAGTTGAATTTATCTAATTGACGTTTATCTTTGAGACAATCAAGCAGGTGGATGAAAGATGCAAGGTGGATTCTGATGACGGCAGCGAAAGCGCGAGTAGCGGTGCTGATATCTGGTGGGGGGACGAATCTGCAGGCAATAATTGATGCAGTATCCGCCGGTAATTTACCGCATGTGGAGCTAAGCTGCGTGATTAGTAATAAGGCTGATGCGTATGGGATCAAACGTGCGCAGGCTGCGAAGATTCCGGTGCATGTGCTGGAAAATGTGCCAAATGCGCAGGGGAAGAAAGCTTGCGAGGCGCAAATCTTGCAGATTTTGCATGAAAATCGGATCCAGTTGGTTGCACTTGCTGGTTTCATGGCAATTCTTAGTGCAGATTTTATTGCGCAGTGTCCAGCTCCGATCATAAATATTCATCCCTCATTGATTCCGGCATTCTCCGGTCCAGGATATTACGGCTTGCGGGTGCACGAAGCTGCTCTGGCAGCTGGGGTGAAAGTCAGCGGTGCAACGGTACATTTCGTGAATGAGATTTGCGATGGCGGAAAAATTCTTGCGCAAGATACGGTGCGGGTGCAAGAACTTGATACGCCGCAGAGTTTGCAACAAAGAATCTTGCATGAAGTGGAGCATGTAATATTTCCGCGCACAATCGAAGCGCTTTGTGCAGAAATTGTAAACCGGAAATAGCTGCATTTTCGTCTGTGTACCTGATGGTGCAATTGCTGGCGATATCGAAACCGAACGGGAAAGAAGAAAACACAATGCAAACACAGTCAATCACTGCATATTTAGGGAAAAAGAGCTATCCTGGCCGAACTTTGGCACTTGCTGTGAGTCCTGATGGGAAGACTGCTACGATCACATATTTCATTATGGGCAGATCGGCAAATAGTCAAAACCGGATTTTTGTCCAAGACGGAGATCTGGTTCGCACACAGGCTTTTGACGAAGCAAAAGTTGAAGATCCACGCCTGATCATTTATCCGGTTTATCGTCGTTTTGCAAATATGCATATTGTTACGAACGGTGATCAAACGGAAACGATTTATCAGGGTCTGGGAGCAGGAAAGCATCCGGTAGATGCACTATTAGAGCGTGAGTGTGAGCCAGATGCGCCAAATTTTACTCCGCGGATTTCGCTTATTACCACCGAGAGTGGCTATGAACTGAATCTGATCAAAGCAGCACAGCCTGATGGGGAGACTTCCGTTCATTTCGATTATAAATTCCCTTATTTGCCCGGCAGCGGACATTGTATTCACACCTACGGAGATGATGGAGATCCGCTGCCAAGTTACAGTGGCGAACCAACTGCTTTTGCCTATATCGAAAATATGGGCGAGCAGATTTGGCAGGCAATTAACTCCGAGTACAAAATCTCCTTACTTGAATGCGTGCTTGATTTAGAAACACACGAAATGAAGTCAATGAAAATTTGGAATAAACACATGGAGCGTTAATCCGCTCCTGGATGTACCAAAAGTAGACTTCATGAATTAAAAAAAAGAAAGTATTGCAGATGCAGACCCTCGAATTAAAATATGGAAATAATCCTCATCAAAAGCCAGCAAGTATTTTTATGGCTGACGGCAGTGAATTGCCTTTAACAGTGAAAAATGGGCGTCCAGGTTATATTAATTTGCTTGATGCGCTTAATTCGTGGCAGCTTGTACAAGAATTGCGCGAAGCTACTAGGATGCCTTGCGCGGCTTCGTTTAAGCACGTTTCGCCGACTTCAGCTGCGGTGGGTAAACCACTTTCCGCAACACTGAAAAAAGCCGTCTTTTGTGATGATGTGGCGCAATTAGATGCTTCACCGCTTGCTTGTGCATATGCGCGTGCACGCGGCACTGATCGACTATGTTCTTTTGGTGATTTTGTGGCATTATCTGATGTTTGCGATGTGACCACTGCAAAATTAATTCAACGGGAAGTTTCTGATGGCGTGATTGCTCCAGGATATGAGCCGGAAGCGCTCGAAATTCTGCAAGCGAAGCGTGGCGGGAATTATACTGTGCTTGAAATTGATCCAGATTATCAACCTGCACCGATTGAGCTGAAAACCGTCTTTGGAATCACTTTCCAGCAGGGGCGCAATGACCACAAAATCACGCCAGCGCTCTTCGAAAATATTGTGACTGAGTGTAAAGAACTTCCGTCAGATGCACAGCTAGATTTACTAGTTGGGTTAATCACTTTGAAATATACGCAATCCAATTCGGTTTGTTTTGCTTATGACGGTCAGGCGATCGGCGTCGGGGCAGGGCAGCAATCACGGATTCATTGTACTCGCCTTGCTGGTGGGAAAGCCGATACCTGGTTTTTGCGCCAGCATCCGGCAGTGCTGAATCTGCCGTTCAAGGCAGATTTACGCCGCGCTGATCGAGATAATGCGATCGACGGATATATTAACCAAAATGAAGCAGATGTGTGTGCCGACGGGATTTGGCAACGCTACTTTACTGCGCAACCAGAAAAACTTACGGCACAAATGAAGCAGGAGTATCTTGCGCAAATTCGGGGAGTGAGCCTCACATCAGATGCTTTCTTCCCATTCTCTGACAATATTAAACGGGCAGCTGCAAGTGGCGTCTCCTATGTGGCGCAGCCAGGTGGATCGATTCGCGATGATGCAGTAATCGATGAATGTAATCGTCATAAAATGGTGATGGTATTTAATCAGCTGCGGCTTTTCCATCACTAAAATGATGGAATAATACCATCTGGTGCGCAAAGTATTTACAGCAAAAATTTGTAGGGCAACAAAAGAGGCAAAACAGTGAAAATTGGTGTGATTGGAAGCGGCGGGCGTGAATACGCGATCATCAAAACGCTGCATACACAAAACCCGGAAGCAGAAATTCATGCCTTTCCAGGAAACGCGGCAATGAGTGAATTTGCGGTGATACATCCGCAAATCACCGCAATGGATCTTGCAGGCGTGCGTGAATTTTGCCTGCTGGAAAAAATTGATTTATGCATCGTTACCCCAGATGATCCGCTGATGGCGGGGATGGTTGATGAATTGGAAGCTGCCGGGATCGCATGCTTTGGTCCGCGTCGAGCAGGGGCATTACTCGAAGGATCGAAGAGTTTTGCAAAAGCTTTCATGGCTCGCCATCATATCCCTACTGCTGCTTACGAAAGTTTTACAGATTTTTCAGCAGCACTGGAGTATGTGCAAAATGCGCAATATCCATTGGTGATCAAAGCTGACGGTTTGGCACTTGGAAAAGGTGTGACGATCGTCGAAAATAAGGCCGCTGCTGAAACCACTTTGCGTGAGTTTATGCTTGAGCAAAAATTTGGTGCGGCAAGTTCCCAAGTGGTAATTGAAGAATTTCTTACTGGTCCAGAAATATCCGTGCTCACATTTTGCGACGGGAAAACGATCAAACCAATGCTTTCGGCAATGGATCATAAACGTGTATTCGATTTTGATAACGGGCCAAACACTGGGGGAATGGGCGTGATTGCGCCTAATCCGTGGTTTACTGCGGAAGTAGCGCGTGAATTTGAAACAAAAATCATGCAGCCAACGCTTGCCGGACTGCGCGCGGATGCATGTGATTTTCGCGGGTGTCTCTATTTTGGGTTGATGCTTACAGATACCGGGCTGAAAGTAATTGAATATAACGCACGTTTTGGGGATCCGGAAACACAAGCGCTGCTCCCGTTACTGGAAAGTAATTTGCTGGAAATTTTTCAGGCAGTTTCGCGCCAGGAACTTCGCACAGCAGAGGTTAAATTTACTGATTTGCATTGCGCTTGTATCGTCCTTGCAGCAGCTGGTTATCCTGAGAATCCAGAAAAAGGCAAAGAAATTGATTATGCGCCAGAAGTTGCCAAGAACCTGATCTTTGCGGGAGTAAAACGCAGTGCAGCAGGTAAACTGATCACCAACGGTGGGCGCGTATTAAACGTGCTTGGAACAGGGAAGACTTTGCCTGAGGCAATTTCGCAAGCGTATCAGAATGTTGCAAAAGTAGAATTTGCAAATTGTCACTTCCGCACCGATATTGGCGCAAAGGCATTGGGAATTGAGGAAGAAAAATGATTTACCGGATTTTTGTTGAGGCGAAACCTGAAACAAACACGTCTGCTGCCAATATTGCTGTTGAGCTGCGTGATTTTCTCGGAATCCAGAATTTAGAGAATGTGCGGATGATTAACCGCTATGATGTTGCGGGCGTGAGCGAAGAAGTTTTTGCTGCTGCCGTCACAAATATTTTAGCGCAGCCCCCTTTAGACGATTATTTCTCTGAACTCGAAATTCCTGCCAACTCAACAGCGTTTGCAGTCAGTTATCTGCCAGGGCAGTATGATCAGCGAGCTGATTCTGCTGCCGTCTGCATCCAAATGCTTTCCCAGGTAGATCAGCCTTTGGTGAGTTACGCGTGCGTTTATCTGCTTACTGGAGATTTAAGCACAGAAGATATTGCGGCGATCAAGAAATATTTGATCAACCCGGTTGATTCCCATGAAGTGAGCCTTGCAAAGCCAGATAGTCTCGCACTGCAAACCAGCCAGCCGCAAGATGTTCCGATAATTAGCGGCTTTACTGAGTATAAAACGGCAGAGTTAGAAAAGTACTTGGTAGATCATGCTTGTGCGATGGATTTGGCAGATTTGCATCTGGTCCAAAGCTATTTCCAATCGCTTCATCGTGATCCTACTGAGACTGAGCTAAAAGTAATTGATACCTACTGGTCTGATCATTGCCGTCATACTACTTTTAATACTGCCCTGGAAAATATTGAAATTGCTGATCCGCGCGTGCAATCCACATATGATGCTTATCTTGCGATCAAGAGTGAAATCAATCCGGAGCGTCCTGTGACGCTGATGAATATTGCGACGATGGCGATGAAACATTTGCGCCGTAGCGGGAAACTGGCGCAACTCGATGAATCTGATGAAATCAATGCTTGTACGATCAAAGTTACTGTGGATGTAGACGGGCAAGATGAAGATTGGCTCTTACTGTTTAAGAACGAAACACACAATCATCCAACCGAAATCGAGCCTTTTGGTGGTGCTGCTACGTGTATTGGCGGAGCAATTCGCGATCCGCTTTCTGGGCGCGCATACGTGTATGCGGCAATGCGAGTGACGGGTGCAGCCAATCCGCTTACTCCGCTTTCCCAAACACTGCCTGGAAAGCTACCGCAGCGGAAAATCGTCACCACGGCTGCTGACGGTTATTCTTCATATGGTAATCAAATCGGGTTGGCTACCTCATTTATTGATGAAATCTATGATCCATCGTATGCTGCTAAGCGGCTCGAAATTGGTGGAGTGCTGGGAGCTGTGAAGGCTGCTCAGATCCAGCGTGCAAAGCCACTTCCGGGCGATTTGGTAGTCCTTGTTGGTGGGGCTACTGGTCGTGATGGAATTGGTGGTGCAACTGGCTCATCGCGTGCACATAAGCTCGAATCAGTAGCTGAATGCGGAGCCCAAGTACAAAAAGGGAATGCTCCTGAAGAACGTAAATTGCAGCGGCTTTTCCGACGTCCGGAAGTAACGCAGCTGGTAAAGAAATGTAATGACTTTGGTGCAGGTGGTGTATGCGTAGCTGTTGGCGAACTTGCAGCAGGGCTCGATATCCGGCTTGATGCGGTGTACAAGAAGTATGAAGGGCTCAATGCGACAGAACTTGCTGTGAGCGAATCGCAAGAGCGAATGGCACTGGTGATTGCGGCAAAAGATTTGCCAGCTCTTGGAAAGTATTGCGGGGAAGAAAACTTGCGGTATGCCGTTGTAGCCGAAGTTACTGCCGAGCCAGTATTGAAAATGAGCTTTCGGGGTCAAGAGGTAGTGCGGCTGGAGCGTTCTTTCCTTGACACGAATGGTGCGGAAAAGCAAAACGATGTTGCAGTACCTGATTTTTCGAGTTTTAGTGCAGCTGAGGCAGAGTCAACTACTGTGCCTGCAGCAAATAGCTGGGGGCAGAGACTCGAAGCAATGATGCAAGAGCTGAATCATTGTGCTAAGGAAGGGCTGATTCAGCAATTTGATGCATCTATTGGTGCAAATACAGTGCTGATGCCCTTAGGCGGAAAATATCAAAAAACGCCGACGCAAGCGATGGTGCATAAACTTCCAGTATTGCGGGGAGATACGCATACCTGCTCGGTGATGGCTTATGGTTTCAACCCAGTTCTGAGCCGGATAGATCCTTATCGTGGAGCATATGAAGCTGTGGTTGATTCGGTTGCAAAGGTGATTGCAGTCGGTGGCGATTTAGCGCAAGTCCATCTCAGCTTCCAAGAGTACTTCCCGTCACTGGGGCAGGATAAAGCAAAATGGGGGATGCCGTTTGCGGCGTTAATGGGTGCATTCCAAGCCCAGTTGGATTTAGGGATGGCAGCAATCGGTGGTAAAGATTCGATGAGTGGCACTTTCGAGGATCTTGAGGTGATTCCAACGCTCGTGTCCTTTGCCGTCTCGCTGACGAAACTGGAAGCTGTGATCTCGCCCGAATTGAAGAGCGCTGGAGAGAAGGTTGTTTTAATCAAACCATCTGCAGGGAAGGATCCCTTGCGTTCGTATTTCCAGGAAGTGGTAGAATTTTTCGCCACCAAGAATGTGCGCAGCGCATATTCTTTGACCAATACTCCGCTTTTTGCGGCAGCATTCAAGATGGCTCTCGGCAATCGACTCGGCATCGAGTTCACCTCAGATTTCATGCCGGAAATGGGCTTTAGCAATATTTGTGGAGGATTCTTGGTTTCAGTTCCAGCGGAAGTAGCTATTACTGAACTTGCTGGGAATGAATGGCTTGAAGCCATCGAAATCGGTACCGTCATTACGCAATACGAGTTGCGGGCAAATGGCGAAAGTGTGCAAATAGATCAGATCCAGCAAGGTTATGAAGCGAAACTTGAGCCGGTTTATCCAGTACATGCCACAGAGAATCATATTGCAGCGGAGGATCATATCTATCCGGTGATTGAAAATGGAGGAGCGGTAAATAAGTATCGCGGTCCGCAAATTTCCCGTCCACGCGTATTGATTCCAGTGTTCCCTGGTACAAATTGCGAATATGATACGCAGCGTGCTTGGGAAAAAGCGGGCGCACAAACTCAGATTATCGTGATCAAGAATCTCAGTGTGGCTGATATTGAGCAAAGTATCGACGATTTTGCTGCGGCACTTGCCCAATCACAGATTCTTTTCCTGCCGGGCGGTTTCTCAGGCGGAGATGAGCCAGATGGGTCGGCAAAATTTATTACTTCCTTCCTGCGCAATGCAAAGGTAGCTACTGAAATCGATCGTCTACTCAATGAACGCAACGGATTGATTGGCGGGATCTGCAATGGGTTCCAGGCTCTGATCAAGCTCGGTATGCTTCCGGGCGGAAAAATTATGGAACCGAATGCGAATATGCCAACACTTGCGCATAATACTATCGGACGGCATCAATCCTCGATCGTGAATGTACGGGTCTGTAATAACACGAGTCCATGGCTGCAAAAAGTGCCATTGGGCGCAGTGTATCAGGTGCCGATTTCACATGGTGAAGGGCGGATTGTCGGCGATGTGCCAGAAAAAAATATTGCAACGCAATACGTTGATCGAAATGGCACACCTACTTCTAATATCGCGGTGAATCCGAACAATTCATACCTTGCAATTGAGGGGATTATCTCTGATTGTGGGCGTGTATTTGGGAAAATGGGGCACAGCGAACGGTTCAGTCAGGGTACCTATCAAAATGTGCCTGGCGAATACGATATGCAAATTTTTGCATCAGCCGTCGCATATTTCCAAAATCCAGAAAATGCGTCAGCTCGCAGTTGCTGAAAATCTTTGCCACAAGTGGAAACGAAAGAAGATAACCATGACTTTTCTCAGCGATATTGAAATTGCGCAGGCAGCGCAACCGCAAAAAATAACTGAAATTGCCGCAAAAAATGGCATTGGAAGTGAGCTTTATGAGCCGTATGGGCATTACAAAGCAAAACTAGATTTGGCTGCGATTGATGAAAATCGCATCGCGAATAATAAGCTTGTGCTGGTTACGGCGATGTCTCCGACGCCTGCTGGTGAAGGCAAAACCACTACCACGATCGGGCTTGCTGACGGTCTTGCGCAAATCGGGAAGAAAGTCTGCGTGGCATTGCGTGAGCCCTCACTTGGCCCTGTCTTTGGGATGAAAGGTGGAGCGTGCGGGGGTGGATATGCGCAAGTGCTCCCAATGGAAGATATTAATCTGCATTTTACCGGCGATTTTCACGCAATCTCGGCGGCAAATAATTTGCTTTGTGCAATGCTTGATAATCATATTTATCAAGGGAATGATCTTGCGATCGATCCGAAGAAAATAGTGATCAAACGCTGTGTCGATATGAATGACCGGCAATTACGTAATATCGTGGACGGAATGGGCAGAGCCACCGATGGTGTTGTGCGCGAAGACGGATTTGAAATCACCGTCGCCACGGAAGTAATGGCAATTTTTTGCCTTGCAAATTCACTGGCAGATCTGAAGCAGCGACTCGGAAAAATAATCGTGGCATACAATAAGCGGCAAGAACCGGTCACGGCGAATGATTTGCAAGCTGCGGGGGCGATGACGGCGCTGCTAAAAGATGCATTTAAGCCGAATCTTGTGCAAACTCTTGCAGGTACACCGGTAATCATTCACGGTGGCCCCTTTGCAAATATTGCGCACGGTTGTAATTCAGTAATTGCGACAAAGATGGCGCGCAGCATCGGTGATTACACGGTTACTGAGGCTGGTTTTGGCGCTGATCTGGGCGCGGAAAAATTCCTTGATATCAAATGTCGTCTCAGTGGGCTGCAGCCAGATTGTGCAGTAGTTGTTGCCACGATTCGGGCCTTGAAAATGCATGGTGGGATGGCGAAAACGGATCTTGAAAGCGAGAATCTGCCTGCCTTGCAGGCAGGTCTGCCAAATCTGCTGCGGCATATCACGAATCTTCGCGAAATTTTTGGGATGCCAGTTGCCGTTGCATTAAATATTTTTCCGACCGACACCGAAGCTGAAATCGAGCTCGCAACTGATGAATGTGCGAAGCTTGGTGTAAATCTTGTCCGTTCTGATGTGTGGGCAAAAGGTGGAGCTGGGGGAACGGAGTTGGCGCGCGAAGTGGTGCGTTTGTGTGAAGCTCAAACGGAACCAGTAAAGCTGCGATTTGCTTACGACCTGGATGCGCCGATCGAAGCGAAACTTGATGCTTTGGTGCGGAAGGTATATGGCGGAAAAGCTGTTGAAATATCTGCTGTTGCGCGTCGTGAGATTGCGCAGCTCACGGAGCTCGGATTTGGCGATCTCCCCGTGTGTGTTGCGAAAACGCAATACAGTTTTTCAGATGATCCGAAACTGTTGGGGGCGCCAGCTGATTTCCAGATACATGTGCGAAATGTGAAAGTAAATGCTGGTGCTGGATTCGTCGTTGCTTATGTCGGGACCTTGCTTACCATGCCTGGTTTACCGAAAAATCCTGCTGCAAATGCGATTGATGTTTCTGAGGATGGGAAAATTCTCGGCTTATTCTAATTTTTGGGTGCCAGATTTTGATCTGAGTTGTTGAAAATTAGGGACGGCGCGGGTTTACATTTGGAAATTCGCGCCGTTAGTTCAGCTTTCCTTGTGTTGCGATCACTAGCAAACAGTGCTGTTGCTCTGGCGAAAGCGTGGTCGGATATTGCTGGATGCGCCTTTGGATCTGAAAATACCCGGTAATTATTTGAGAAGCGCATTTTGCTTGCAAGATCAGCTTGGAAAAACGCGCGTATTTCCTTACGTAAAAGCTTTGGTTAGAATGGCAAATTAGTCTCTCGATATCAAGATAAGTGGTAGGGTGGTGCATAAGAAAGATGAAATCTCGCCAGTCCGTTCATCTGACGGAGGCGGCGAAATAATTTCTGGGAGATCCAGATTTTCAAGGAGCTTCACGATGAGCAAGAATACCTTTGGCGCAAAGCAAATTCTGCGTGTAGGATCAACCGATCACACCTATTACTCCTTAACGGCAGTGCCAGGTTTGGAAAAATTGCCATATTCGCTGAAGGTGCTTGCAGAAAATTTACTCCGCACTGAAGACGGCGCGAACGTAACTGAGGCCCATATCCGAGCGTTGGCAAATTGGGATGCGGATGCTGAGCCGAATCAAGAAATTCAATTCACCCCGGCACGAGTCGTGATGCAAGATTTTACCGGTGTACCGTGCGTGGTCGATTTAGCTGCGATGCGCGAAGCAATGCTTGCTCTCGGTAGCGATCCTGAGCAAATAAATCCGCTCAATCCAGCTGAAATGGTTATTGATCATTCAGTGCAAATTGATATTTCTGGGCGAAGCGATGCACTCACGCGAAATATGGATTTGGAATATCAACGCAATGCCGAGCGCTATCAATTCTTGCGCTGGGGGCAAGGTGCATTTGAAAACTTTCGGGTTGTACCGCCAGGTACCGGGATCGTGCATCAGGTAAATCTCGAATATCTCGCGCGTGTCACAATGGCTTGTGAAAAAGACGGTGAAATGCTCGTCTATCCCGATACTTGTGTCGGTACTGATTCGCATACTACGATGATCAACGGTCTGGGTGTGCTTGGTTGGGGAGTGGGCGGAATCGAAGCTGAAGCAGCAATGCTGGGGCAGCCCATTTCGATGCTGATCCCACAAGTAGTCGGTTTCAAATTAAGTGGGGAAATTCCTGCTGGTGCCACAGCTACCGATGTCGTGCTCACGATTACACAAAAGCTGCGTGAACACGGGGTAGTTGGAAAATTTGTCGAGTTTTACGGTGACGGTGTGGCACAAGTGCCGCTTGCAAATCGTGCGACAATCGGTAATATGAGTCCAGAATTTGGCTCTACTGCTGCGATTTTCCCAATCGACGAAATTACACTTGATTATTTGCGACTGACTGGCAGAGATGCAGCGAAAATCGCGTTGATCGAAGCCTATGCGAAAATACAGGGTTTATGGCATGATCCGAAGCGGGAAGTAAAATATTCGGAATATTTAGAGCTTGATTTGGCGTCCGTGGTGCCTTCGATTGCAGGCCCGAAACGTCCGCAGGATCGGATCGAATTGACGCAGGCAAAAGCTGCTTATCAGCTTGCCGAGCCGGCTTATCGGGCAGAAAATTCCACATCCGATCCGGTGAAAGTGCAACTTGCGAATGGCGAAAATACGCAGCTGCAAAATGGTGATGTAGTAATTGCCTCGATCACATCATGTACGAATACATCGAATCCATCAGTGATGCTTGCGGCAGCACTGCTTGCAAAGAATGCCGTTGATAGAGGATTAAAAGTAAAGCCGTGGGTAAAAACTTCACTTGCGCCAGGATCGAAAGTAGTAACGGATTATTATGCACAAGCCGGACTTTGGCCAGCATTGGAATCCCTCGGATTTAATCTTGTTGGATATGGGTGCGCAACATGTATTGGCAATTCGGGGCCGTTGGCGCCAGAAATAAGTGCAGCTGTAAATGATCATGAACTTACCGTCGTCTCTGTACTTTCAGGGAATCGGAATTTTGAAGGGCGCATCAATCCGGATGTGAAAATGAATTATTTGGCGTCCCCGCCGTTAGTGATCGCTTATGCGCTTGCTGGCACAATGAATTTCGATTTTGCAACGCAGCCTTTAGGGCAGGATTTTGACGGAACCGATGTTTATCTTCGCGATATTTGGCCTGATCCGCAAGATGTGCAAAAAACTATCGAAGTGGCGATTGATGCGCAAATGTATGCTCGTAATTATGATTCCGTCTTTTCGGGCGATGCAAGATGGCAAGCATTGGATACGCCAGCAAGTGAAATCTTTACCTGGAATGAAGAATCTACTTATATCCGTAAGCCCACTTATTTCACCGGATTAACTATGGATCTTACGCCGGTAGAAGATATTTTCAAGGCACGAGTACTTGCAAAACTCGGTGATTCGGTCACCACTGATCATATTTCACCAGCTGGAGTAATCAAAGCCGATTCGCCAGCCGGAAAGTATCTTTCCGCTCATGGTGTAGAACCGAAAGATTTCAATTCGTACGGTTCACGGCGGGGGAATCATGAAGTGATGATTCGGGGTACTTTTGCCAATATTCGCTTGAAAAATCAGCTGCTCAATGGAGTTGAAGGCGGATATACAATGAATTTTTTAACTGGTGAGCAAGAAACTATTTTTGATGCAGCACAAGCATATGCGAAAGAAAATGTGCCACTTGTGGTGATTGGTGGGAAAGAATACGGATCTGGATCATCGCGCGATTGGGCAGCCAAAGGGACTGCACTACTTGGAGTGAAAGCTGTGATTTGCGAATCATTTGAACGGATCCATCGCTCGAATCTGATTGGAATGGGTGTGCTTCCACTGCAATTCCCGGAGGGAGAAAATGCGGAATCGCTCGGTTTGGATGGCACTGAGGAAATTTCAATCACCGGGATCAGCGAACTGAATAAAGGAATCACGCCGCAAAATGTAGTTGTGTTAGCCGTCGGAGCTACCGGAAAGCGGATTGAATTTGCTGCCAGAGTGCGTATTGATACGCCTGGTGAGGCAGACTATTATCGCAATGGTGGAATTTTGCAATACGTATTACGCAACCTTGCAAGAACGGACTGATCCGTTTTTGTACTTGCCGATTGGGTGCTGTGAATCAGCTGCATTGATTCGCCGCACCCAATTTTCTGATCCCGAAAAATGAAACTTTGCGTTAAATTGCATAGAATAGGAAAGAAATTTTGTGCCATGCCGCGTGATGGTGAATCGATATTTGGTGAGTGAGGCGTACGGATGAGCATACTGAGCTCAATCGATAGACCAGCAGATTTGAAAAAACTACCGGCATCTATGCTGCCAAAATTAGCAGCTGAAATCAGGCAATTTTTGATCACGAATGTCGCCCAGACCGGCGGGCATCTCGGACCGAATCTCGGAGTAGTAGAGCTTACGATCGCTTTGCATCGCGTATTTGATTCACCAGCTGATGCAATAATTTTCGATACTGGTCACCAAGCTTATGTGCATAAAATTTTGACTGGACGCAAAGATTTTACAAATCTGCGTCATGCAGGTGGACTTTCCGGATATCCCTCACGCGCAGAGTCAGTGCACGATGTGGTTGAAAATTCACATGCAACAACATCGCTTTCATGGGCAGATGGGATCGCTCGTGGGAAGCAACTTGCGAACGATCCACATTGCGTAGTTGCCGTCATCGGAGATGGTGCTTTAACTGGCGGAATGGCTTGGGAAGCGTTGAATAATATTGCTGAAGATCCGAATCGTCCGATCGTGATTGTGATAAATGATAATGGGCGTTCATATTCACCGACTGTTGGTGGATTTATGCGCCGCTTGGATGTAGCTCGCAAACTCGATAATATGCGGGTAAATAAAAAGTATGAAGAGTTCCTCGATTGGGGTAAAGAACAGCTGCAAAATGCTGGAAATCCGGGAAAATTTGCCTATGACGCCTTGCGCGGCTTAAAACACGGGTTGAAGGATGTCTTTTTTGATGCAGGTATTTTTGATTCACTCCGGCTAAAATATCTTGGGCCAGTTGACGGACATGACATTACACAACTATCCGAAGCTTTTACAATGGCAAAGAATTATGGTGGGCCAGTTGTGGTGCATACAGTTACCGAGAAGGGGCGCGGATATAAACCGGCAGAAGAAAATACTGAAGATCATTTTCACGCAGTGGGGGTGATTCATCCGGAAACTGGCTTGCCAGTAGTCGCATCACGCTTTGGTTGGACGAAAGTATTCGCTGATGAAATCGTGCAGCTTGCACGCAAAGACAAACGGATCCTTGGCGTGACGGCTGCAATGATGTATCCAGTGGGTTTGGCTCTGATGCAGCAAGAATTTCCGCAGCGGGTAATTGATGCTGGGATTGCCGAACAGCATGCGATCACAATGGCAGCAGGATTGGCGCACAGTGGATATCGGCCAATAGTAGCGCTCTATGCAACCTTTTTGAATCGCGCATTTGATCAGTTACTCATGGACGTTGCATTGCATCAGGCTCCCGTCACTATTTGCCTTGATCGTGCTGGAATCACCGGTGATGACGGTCCTTCCCATAATGGGATGTGGGATTTGGCGATTGGGACGATCATACCAGGCTTGCATCTGGCAATTCCGCGAGATGAACAGCAGCTGCGTAAGCTTTTGCAAGAATCTGTAAATCTTGCAGCGCCTACTGTGATCCGTTATCCGAAAGGAGAATTACCACTGCCTTTGCCAGCACTTCGTACAATTGACGGTGTAGATTTGATTTACGAAGCGAATACAGATGCTGTAGATGAATCTTTGCTTATCGTGAGCTACGGGCCAATGGTGCAAACAGCAGTGGATGCGATTAAATATTTGCCTGAAAATCTTCCAGTGAAAATAGTTGATCCGCGTTGGGCATTACCGATTTCTGAATCATTGCTTTCGCTTGCAAGTACTGCGAAAGCCGTTGTAACGGTTGAAGATGGTATTGTAGCTGGCGGTATTGGCACAGAAATATCGCGAATTTTGCGTGCCCGGGGAGTCTTTACTCCAGTGGTTAATCTTGGAATCAGGAAAGAATTTTTGCGCCACGATTCACGCGAGTCACTGCTGCAGCAGCAGGGTATCGATTCACCTGCGCTTGCAAAAACAATAAGTGATATTTTCAAATCTGAAAATATCACTTTGTAATGACGCTGATAAATCATTTAGCTGCAGCGAGGATGGCTTGTGCACACTGCTCGATTTGCCATGGTCGAGCGCCTAAATCGGAAAGTTTCTCGCTTAAATCTGTGGCTGAAGCCCAACCGCTCCAGGCGATAGACTTTTGTACTTTCGGTTTGAGCAGGATATCTTGCCGAATTCCTAAATCTGCCGCGAGCTGGAAAATATTAGTACGAAGTGCGCTATAGCGTGCTGCTGCTGGAGGATTCTTCGTTGCCCATGTGGAGAGATGCGGAAAAGGCTGATGTTGGGAAACATAGTTTCTTTCTGGTAAATCTTCTGTTTTGATTTTCCATGCAGCAGCGATTGCTTGCCAGATGTTTGGGGCAAATTCGCGTAATGATCCGCGTCGAAGCAAAGTTGAATGTGTAATCTCGCCAAGCGAGCGTGGTTTACGTCGTGCAATTTCACCCAAAATTTCACTTCTGATCAGTTTGCTTGGCGCAATATCACGTGCACATGCCAACTCATCCCGCATTTGCCAGAGGTTTTTCAGCATTGCTAAAGCGCGTCGGTCTTTGATCTCAATGCGGTTCGCAATTTTGCGCCACGGTTGCTGTTTCGGTGCGGGTGGTTTACTTGTGCGGATTGCTTCGCATTCTTGCAAAAACCATGTATCACGTTTGGCATCGTGGAGCATTTGTGATAATTCGTTGCGTAAATCGTGTAAAAGAGCTACATCAAGCGCAGCATATGCACGCATCTGCGCCGGAATCGGGCGCATTGACCAATCCGAATTTGAATGTTCTTTTGCCAGCTCATATCCGAGTAGATGCGCAATAACTGCTTTTAAAGAGACTTTTTCAAATCCGAGTAAAAGTGCTGCCATTTGGGTATCAAAAATACGTTTTGGGAATAAACCTAGTTCTGCCAGTGAAGGTAAATCTTGTGCTGCATCATGTAGAATCCATTCTTCATCCATGAGTTTAGCAAGCGGGAAAAGTTGATCTTCAATTCCAACTGGATCAAGCAAGATGATTTTAGAATCAAATCGTTTGATCTGCACCAGATAAGCACGATCCGAATAACGAATGCCGCTTGCGCGTTCAGTATCAACCGCGAAAGGACCAGTACTCTTCGCAAGTTCTGCCAGTTCTTTGGCTAAATCATGATGCGTTACCTGCGGGATTCCGCCCTCGGGGACGGTGAGCAAGATGGGTTCAGAATTATTGGAGAGAATCAAATTCGTTCCAATCTTCGCGGAAGCGCAGCAATCTTTGCTCCTTCTGGCGGTAATCCGCTGAGGCGTTCAGCAAAATGTGCCCAAGCCAGTAGATGTTCTCCTAAATATGGTGTGGACGGTGTCCATGAGGCACGAACTTCAAGTTCAACTCGTGCTGTGTTGAGCATTAAACCGCCAAAGGTTTCATTGAATACACGGGTGACGGTGCCATTGAGTGAATGAAATGAGGCATGTAGGTCAAGCAGCGAATCGTGCAGCCAAGACCAGGCAACTTCTCCGAGAAGCGGATCATCGCCCATTTCATGATCCATTGGCGCGCGGGCATGAAGAATAATCCGAAAATCTCCATTCCATGCAGTTTGCCCAGCTGGATCGTGAAGTACTACAAATTTAGTTTCTCCCCGATAACACTCAGGATCTTTTACTTGTGATTCATTTACTTCAGCTTGAAGTGCTACTGCCCAGGGAGCGATCCGAGTTGGCGCAGGAATCTGCGTCAGATGAAACTCAGGACGAAAAGTGTGCCCCTTGAGTGAGTCAAGGGCAGTAACAAAATCCTGCGGAGGTGCGTCTGGATGATTTTCAGCTGTAACCACACACTAGACTTTAACGGCAGTTTCGCGAAAGAATATCAGGCGCGCCGCCAAAACACACATTTTTGGCGCTAAATGACGTATAAAATCGAGTGGATCGAAACAAATTAGGGCGCAAGCTATCTGGAAATAACTGCCGCAGGCGATGTTCCTGATATCAGTAGTGTGATCATAAATTTGACCCGCAGCACTTATTTTTCAATTTTTTGTTGCGGTTTTTGTTGCAGCCGTTGTTTTTGTTTTTGAGTCAATCCTGCAAAGGGGGAATCGGTAGTAATTATTGGAGTCCGGTTCAAATTTGGCAATACGTCTTCACGTACACGTTGTCCGAAACTTTTCCGTACTTCACAGGCAAAATAGTCGTAATCATTCTTTGGACGATTAATGATTTCAAGTAGACCAAAGAGTACGACCGGGAGCGAGCGTGCTGATGAATAAACTAAATAACGGGATTTCCACGTCGGCTTAAATTTTTCTTTATAGGCTCTTAGCCCGCGGAAGTTATAGATTTGATTGCCGAAGTCATGAACATACTTCACGACTTTCTCCGCGCCATGTGAATAAGCACGCCGTCCAACATTCGAGAGCGGAGCCATGCCAATATTTAGTTCTTGGAATCCAAGTGCTTTTGCCCATTCAATCAAAGAAATCATGATGCCATCCATCGTGCCGCCAGGAGCATCAGGGCGGAAGCGCATTAAATCAAAGCTAACACGTGCAGAATCAATGAAAACGATATTGACGAAGCCTTCAAAACCGCGGTCACTCTTGATCACACCGATTGGACCGGCAGAAAGATACTCTGGATCAAAGAAACCTAGTGAGAAGCCCATTTCTTCACGTTTTCCAAGCCAACTATCGGACACTTCACGTAATTGTGACATCGTTTGATCATCAAAAGGTGGATAGAGGATTTCAAATTCAGTATTATTTTGCGTCATCCGATTGCGCATCCGGCGGAATACTTTCCCACAATTTCCGACATTGGAATAAGTGGTAAGTGAAATCGATGCATCCTCACCAATTTTTACGAAACGCATCCCGTATTCAACCAACATTTCGAGATATGTGGCAGAAACTTGGTAGAAAGCAATCTTCATATCGTGCATGATTGCATAATCAATCAGCTCACCGATCGCATCTGCGAAATCAGCATCTGCGCCGATCGGATCTCCCAGGACGAGCATTGATCCTTTATGTGCACGGTAAAGAAAAGCAACAGTCTCGTTGTTATTATAAAAAACTTGTTTATCGCCGAGGGCAAAAAGATAGGAATAGGAAGAACCTTTATGGCGCAGGAGAAAATCGGCAAAGCGATTTACATCTTCGGCAGTGGGAGGCGTAAAAACAAGTTTTTTGGACTTGGTAAAGATCAGTGCGAAGACGATCAATAAGGTCACTGCAATATTTACAAAAATGATGTTGCTTGGCTTGCTGGTGCCAATCAGATGATAGTAAATCGTATTTTGGTGGTAGAAAAATTCTTGCAGCAAAATCACTACAAACGGAATACAAAGTACCAGAATTCCAGAGATAATCAGACGTCGGCGTGTGGGTTGTAACGGTTCAGCAGTGAAACTCTCTCGTGCCAGCACCAGTAGTACGGCAAATACTGCAAGAATCATTGCCTCTTCATAATTCAAACCAGAAAGCATTACGCTGAAACTGCCAAAAATTAAGGCGCAGAGCGTAGCCCAATAAATTCGCCGTACACGATGGCGAATCCCGATGGAAAGTACGAGCAGCGCAATTCCAATATTTAATGTAGTAAGTGCAGAAGTACGTTGAATCGAGAGTGGAATCAGCTGGTGCAAGCGCAATAACCGGGCAATTACATCCGGAGTTATTGCTGAGAGCACGAGCATCGCGCCGCAAAAGAACATCCCGATCCAAAGCAAAGTATGGAAAATATTGCGCCGCCGATAGATACCAGATAGTGAGTTTCGATTCATCAAGTATTCATTTGCGCTAAGTAATAATGCAAGCAGCCAAGGCACCAAATAGTAGCTGACGCGGAAGAGCAGAATCCCAAGTAGAATCCGTGACGGTTCCGCACCGGCTGCTGTGAACATTGCGATCACAGTTACATCAAATGAGCCGATACCTGCTGGCAGCATTGAAATCAGCCCGACAATCGTCGCGAAAGAATATCCAAAAAGCACAAAAGGTAAATCGAGATTTGTGCCAAAAACATGCAAGCAAGTCCAGAAGAAAAATGCTGCCGCTAACCAATCGATCACTGAGGCAAACAGTAGCTGGCTCTTTTGCGCAAAATTCGGTTTGGCCAAAAATGAGTTACGGAAATTGATTTTTCCGATTCGGAAATGCTGACCGAAAAAGAAAAATCCAATGTATCCTGATCCGATTATGGCCACGATGATCTCTCGATTTAAGTACTCGTGCGCAAAAGGTACAGTTAGTATTGTTAATACAAATAAGCCAAGGAGATTTGCAAGCCAGATAATCATCGTCAGATTGAGTGCCTGCTTTGTATTAATCCCACGTGCGGTGTAGTGTTTGGTGCGCAAAGTGCCACCCGTCAGCCCGCCTAAGCCTGCGAAGTTATTAAAAGCTTGTGCAATACACCCAATCATCAACGCTTTATGTGCAGGAATATCGATGGAAAAATGCCGGCGAGTGAAGAGATCATAGATACCGGTTGCCAAAAAAGCGAGTAGACCGAGAGCAAACATTCCAATCACTACAGAAGGGGATTGCGAATGAAAGATTTCCTGTAAATGCTGGTATGAGAGACTTTGCAGTTCGTGGAATGCCACTATCACCACAGCAATAATCATTGCGCCGTAAAATATCCGCAGCAACATTTTACGGTGAGCGGTGAAATATTCTTTGAGCCTTCCAAATGCACAAGCTGCTTTTCCTTTTGCAGGCGGCTGGTTTGCATGATCTTGCATTTGGTGCTGCTCTCTTTCACTCATAATTTAACTCTAAACGTTTTTGAACTGCGAATATTGCAGCAACAGGCGGAAGTTCACAAGTACACGTCATACTTTAGTATGAAAACTAGCTAATCAGGAAGATCCACACTGGTATAGTTAGGATTCAGGATCAGCACAGCTGTATTGATCTGTAATGTTGATTCGCAGCGTGTTGAATGGGAGAAGGAATATTGCAGCCAACATCGCACCTACTGCTTTATTTAACGTTAATTTTAGCTTTATTTGCGCTTTTGAGAGCGATTTTATGGTACCGAGAGAGAAAATCATTCCGATTTATGCTAACGGTAGGTTGGAGCAGTTTTCTATTGATCGTTTTTCTTGCGCTGCAAATCAATGTTACTGGCGGTTATGTGAAAAATTGGCGGGAAATCCCGGCATTGCTTGGTTGGAGTGGAAATCAGGAAATTTCTTTGACGGATGTGAAACTGCCGAGTGAACAAGAACGCATTCCGATCCCAAAATCTGAAATAGATCCTGGATATCGTACTTCTTTTCGTGAAATCACTGACCCAAAATTGCGGGGTGCTGGTTTTCGCGGTACTTATCTGGAAACCAATTTTCACGGCCTGGAATCGGATATCTCGCAGCCAGTCAGGATTTGGCTACCAGAAAATTGGGAGCAGGCAAAGGAACTCAAAGTAATCATTTTTCTGCATGGCTTTCCAAGTAACCCGCACTTGGCGCAAGCGAATCTGGGAATTGGCAGACAATTGGGAAAATTAGTGGCCGCAGAAAAGATTTCCCCAACAATGATTGTTTTTCCAGAAATTCGGCCTGATGAAAAAGAGCCCGACTGCCTTGATATTGCTGGTCGCCCGGCAATTGCGACTTTTATCGTGCGCGATGTAGTGCAAATGGTGAAAGCTAATTTTCCAGTTTCGCAGCAGCGGGAAGATTGGGCGATCACTGGAAATTCTGCAGGTGCTTATTGTGCCGGTTTGTTGGCCGGCGTGTATCCGGCAAATTTTGGCAGCGCGATTATTCTTTCTGGCTACGATCAACCACTTTTGGGCGCATTGAAGTATTTGCCGCCAAAGGATCGGCAGGAGTACCGAATCAGTGAAATTTTCCGGAATAGTGATTTGCCTGTCCGGATCTATAACTATTGGGCAGGTAATGATCGAGATGCGAAAGAACTGGCAGCGCGAATTTCTGCGGTCAATAATCCGCAGCTTGCAATGACGAATGTCTACGATGCTGACGGGAGTCATAATTGGCGTGCCTGGTCACGTGCTTTTCCTGATGCAGTTAAATGGTTTGCACCCGGAAAGTACGCGCAAGAAAAAAATACTTCGCAAGAGCGAATTAATGATCGTGCAGGAGCGCAGGCAAATCTATTTGCGGATATCTCGATCAATACTTTTACAATCGGATATTTCTTATTGATGACGGGATGGATCATTTATTTAGTCTGGCATTTTTCCCGCACTGAATGGCTGAAGAGGTTTCCAGTGAGTGGTGTAATTTTCCGGCGCGAGAAAATTTTGCAATACTCCGAAGCATTCTCGCAAAACGAAGATGGAGTATCGGTAGCGGGCACCGCTAAATATCCTCAGCAGGAACGCACTTTTAGATCAAGCTGGATCAATGCGGTTGCTGCTACAGTGCTGACGGTCGTTTTTATCAGCGGAGCCATTGCACTGCTTGTGAATCAAAAAATGGGGACTATTTCAAATTTGGGAAATCTCCAGGCGCTATTTCAGCTGCTAGGCTTGTAGCTGTTAATTATCCGAAACCAGATTAAATGTAAAATATCTGCACGGCTTGCGGGAAATACTGGCAGTGCGGATTATTTGGCGCGCATTTCCACTTCGTCGGCAAAATAATCAAGTTTGTTGATCGCGATGTTTGCAGCAATGAGAGATTAAGATCTGCGCGGGATGATTACAGCCACGCCAGGGGTGAAAAACTTTACTGCAGCTGCGTTTGCTTGTGCCGTTAGCGTGCATTCTCCCCAGTTCAAAGCGATCTTGAAATCATCTGTGCAGGTGGCAGAAAGATCAGGAAGTTCCACTGGAACATGATGATCACGAGAAAAGACGATGAATGAGTTTTCTCTGCGAATCCATCCGCTGCGATCGTGGATGGAGAGTGTGATCGCCTCCCGATCGCCGCTGTTAAACTCTGGCTGGCATTTGCGAAACTGAATTAGTTTGCGCACGAATAGATAGAATTCCTGGTGGAATGTTTGTGAAAGTTCGTTCCAATCCAGTTTTGCACTGTGAAAAGTATTGCGATCTTGTGGGTCTGGCATCACTAATTGAGGATCTGTATCGCCCGTTACCGCAGAAAAATCCCAGTTTGCAAATTCGTTCATCCGGCCTTGCAAGATATGTGGACCAATTTCTGCACCGTGATCTGTGAAAAATGGGAATGGAGTTTTTGTGGCCCATTCTTCACCCATAAACAGCATCGGCGTGAATGGTGAAAGTAAAATCAGGGTACGTGAAATTGCGAGGTCTGCGGTTGATAAACTTGCCGCTGGACGATCTCCAAGCAGACGATTACCAACTTGATCATGGTTTTCATCACAGACGATGAAGTGATGTCCGGAAAAATTTTCTGGCACAGGAGCACCGCGCATTTTTTGATCGAAATTACTCCAACTGCCGTCATGATAAAAACCATTTTTCCACACTTTTGCCAGTGTGCCAGGCGCGGTGTATTCGCTATAGTATGCATTTTTTTCACCGGTAAGCCAGACGTGAATACCGTGATGTACATCGTCTGCCCATTGCATCTGTGCCCCACGCCCGCCCGCGTTCGTGGGAGTGACCATGATGATATTATTTGCATCAGATTCGACACTTAATGTGAGTTCTTTGCCTAACTCTTTTCCAAGAGCTGCAAGCGCGTCAGAAATTTCGGCAATGATATGATATTCGGAATCGTCCTTCAGCTGATCAACCGCATCCATCCGGAATACATCAAAATGAAAATCGCGTGCCCACTGCAAAATATTATCGATCAAATAGCGACGCACATGCGCTGAGGATGCTCCGTCGAGATTAACTGCTTGCCCCCACGGAGTGTGATGTTTATCGGTGAGGTAAGGACCGAATGCGCCTAAATAGTTCCCATCTGGGCCAAAGTGATTGTAAACTACATCCAGGCAAGCCATTAATCCGCGTGCATGCATCGCGTCCACTAAGCCAGCTAGATCTGCAGGTGAGCCGTATGGCTCATAGGTGGACATGATCGAAACGCCATCATAGCCCCATCCGCGGTCGCCCGGGATCGGATTGACGGGCATGATTTCAACTACATCAACTCCGAGATCTACGAGATGATCGAGTTTTTCAATTGCGCTGCGGAATGTACCCGCAGCGGTGAAGGTGCCAATATGCAGCTCATAAAAGACCTTCCCAAGCGCACTTTCTGGAAGCCATTGGGAATCAGTCCACACAAAATTTGCTGGATTGATAATTTCGCTCGGCCCATGAATCCCAAAGGGCTGACGCCGCGAACGTGGATCTGGCATGAGGATCCCGTCATCTAATTGCAGGAAATAGCGGGTGCCGGCAGTGGAAAGCTGCGGATCTTTGCTTTGCCAAATCCCATCAGCTTGGGGCGTGAGTTGTATTATTGCCTTTATCTGCGCTGGCACTAAATCAGCGCCTCTTTCGCAGTGTGCAGATGGTTGTAATAAATATGCTTTGACGGATTTTGCAAAAGGTGCCCAAACTGAAAATTCTTGCATCTGGATCTCGATCCTATTTGTGGGCGCGCTCTAAAATTGCGGCAGGGAAGCGTCCGAGAACATCTGAAATAGCACATAATCCGCCGCTGATTTCGCTTCCCGTAAAAATGTTGATCCAATTTCCCGCTGGGAGCACTACTGACTGTTCTCCGTGCCGCTCTGCCTCCTGGAATGAGCGCTTTAGCCGGGTGAAAAGTCCAAGGAGTACGGGTGCGTCGTTGATCGTCCGGGTAAAGCCGAGCGCGTATCCGGTAGTGACTGGCAGTGTGCCGATACCTGCTTGTGCTGAGCACAATTCGGGATACTTTTGCCGGATCCGCATTGCCCGCGAAGTAATCCAGAGTTTTTCGATATCGAGAGTGGGGGAACTAGGTAAACCGTGTTCATCCAGTTGCGCAAGCATTTGTGTGAGTGATTGGTAATCTACGGCACGGCGATTATCTGGATCGACGAGTGAATTTTGGGTGATTTCTTGCCCTTGATAATTATCAGTAACACCAACCAATAGAAAGGAGAGCGCTTTCATGCTGAGAATATTTGTTCTCGCACTCTCAGCGATCAAGTGTGAGAAATCTTCGAGCAATGCGAAACTTTTCTCGTTATCGATGGCGGAATTTGCGTAGCTGATCAATGCTTCTTCCAGATCATTATTTACTTCGGTCCATGTAGTCCATGTTTTTTGTTCACGTGCAGCTTTCCGCAAATAATCAGCCAAACGTTGCTTTGCGATCGGCCCGGTGTTTGTCCAGGTACCAAGCAAAGTTTGGTAGAGCAGATTCTCGATTTGCCCATCAAGCTGGATCGGGCGTACTGGCGCAAGTTCATGTCGAAGATTTTCGATGGCCTCGCTCCATTCTTTCGAATACTCACTGAGCGCAGAAATTCTTGCCCGCACATCTTCACAGCGTTTTGTATCGTGTGTGGAAAGTGAATTTAGTGATAGTGGCCAAGCTGCATCCATTTGCGTTTGCCACGCGTAAAATTCATCGGTGCTGACTGCTGGTGTTGCTGGCGATGATCCCACCTCATTTGCGCTTAAAAGCGGGGTGTACCGATAAAAAGTGGTATCTTCAACGGATTTTGCCATCACCGGACCGCAGAGCTGTTGGAAGCGTACGATTGCTTCATGACGGAGTTCTTCGTGAGTCCGACCAGCTGAGCCAACCTCATTCCCGAGTAAGATCTCTAAAATTACTTCCAATGTTTCAGCCAGCTCTGCATCAAGCTTTCGGATCGCCCGCTCGGCAGCTTCCCGCAAAACTCGCTCATCCTCAGGATTTGGGCGTTCGCCGGGCACTACGTAGACGCGGTAACGATCCATCTGAATTGTGAGTGCGACGAGAGATTCCCGAATCATCCGGAAAGTGTGATCACGTAAGCGCACGTCATTGGTGAAAATTCGTTCCAAAATCTGTGCCAGGCGATTTACCTCAGTGAATAAGGTGGAATCGATGATTTGTTGTTTCGCTGCATTTTCAGTAGCACTCAGACCAGCAATTTGCTGCGAAATTTCAGTGTAAAGATTTGTTAATTCGGAAATTCCAGCTGGATCAGTATATAAACCTTGCAACATCTTCATTGCGTCATATCCGGTGGTGCCTGCGCAGATCCAATCATTGGGAAGTTTTTCACCGTCTGCAAGGATCTTTTCGGCAACAACCCATGCACCTCCAGTTACTTGGTGCAACTGACGTAAATAACCACGTGGATCGGCTAAACCATCAGGATGATCGATTCGGAATGCGTCAATCAGTCCATCATTGAAAAGCTTGATCAGGAGCGCATGGGAAGCATTGAACACTTCCGGATCTTCGACACGGATTGCAGCTAATGTATCAACATCGAAAAACCGGCGATAGTTAAGTTCGTCATTTGCAACGCGCCAGTATGCAAGGCGATAGAATTGGCGGTCAACGAGTTCAGAGATTGGCAATGATTCAGTGCCCGGGCGAATTGGGAAAATGTGCTCATGATATTTCAATACAGGCACTTCGCCGTCAGCTTCGAACCCTGGTACTACCTGCTGTACTATTTGTAGATCATTATTTGCAATAACGGTGCCAATACGCTCGCCGAGGATCGGCATCAAAATACCTTCACCGTGCGCTTCAAGACTGATATCAAACCAATTTGCATAATCTGATTCTGCACCATATCGCAGTACATCCCACAAGGCATGATTCAGGTACAGTGGGGTGGGCACTGCCATATGGTTGGGTACGATATCCACTACAAGATGCATTTTTGCGGCATGAACTTTTTCCGCGAAACTGCAGAAAGCAGTAATTCCGCCCATTTCCTGCGAAATTTGGGTGTGGTCAACAATATCGTATCCGTGAGTTGAACCAGGAGCTGCTTGCAAAATTGGCGAAAGATAAATATCGCTCACTCCAAGCTGTGCAAGGTAGGGGATAATTTCTTCGGCTTGTGCGAAAGTGAATTGTGGTCCGAGTTGGAGACGGTAGGTGTTAATCGGAGTGTGTCGGTTTTCGGCAGGGGTGTGTGAATGGTGCTTGCCGCGAATCGCCTTAGCTCCTTCGCTCGCATTATCGTGAGTTTTCAGCTCTTGTTGTAGATCCATTCATCTCTCCATTCAATGCTTGGAAGCGGATTTGCACTGTGTGGCACGCAAATTTTTGATTGTCGTATTTTGGCTAAAATCGGGGGCGTCACTGCGTGCTAATGGATACTGCGCTGGAATCTTCAGAAGTTTGCTGCGGATGATCCTCGAACGGTTCAATACCGGATTCGCTACCGCGCTCACGGCGCTGACTTTCGGCAGTGATCGAATCAAGGAGTGATTCTTCTTCAAGGATCGCAATTTTCCGTTGTAATACCCAGATTGAGCGTGAGCGAACCAAAAAGCTGGCTTCTGAAATGAGCTGTGCGCCGATCTCGATTTCCGAATCAGTACATAAAACGACTTCCCAAGGGGTGGGATTATCAGTTTGCGGAATCACGAACTGGAGATCTTCAGCTGAGGCGTTGAAGGCGAGGAGGAAATCGTCATCAATGATTTTCTCGCCACGTAAATTCGGTTCAGCAATCTTTTGCCCGTTTAAGTACACCATCAAGGACCGCGCATAGTGTGTTTCCCAATCGGCGTCTTCCATCAGCGAAGAATCATTGCGCATCCACTCGATATCGCCTTGGAGCGAGGTGCCGCCACGGCTGGATTCGCCCTGGAAAAAACGTCGTCTGCGAAATACTGGATGGTCTTTGCGCAGCTGGATTAACTTTTGTGTAAAGAGGAATAAATCGGTAGCTTCTGGATGCAGCTCCCAATCCATCCAGGCAAGTTCATTGTCTTGCGCATAAGTATTATTATTTCCTTGCTGGGTGCGGCCAATTTCATCGCCATGAGAAATCATTGGTACACCTTGGGAGAGAAGTAAGGTTGCAAGCATATTTTTAACTTGCCGTACTCGCAGGGTGCGAATCTCAGAATCGTCCGTCGGGCCTTCGACTCCGCAGTTCCATGAACGATTATGGGATTCTCCATCACGCGAATCCTCGCCATTGGCTTCGTTATGCTTTTCGTTGTAAGAGACGAGATCACGCATGGTGAAGCCATCATGCGCGGTGATGAAATTGATCGATGCTACCGGGCGGCGCCCTGAATGCGCGTAGAGATCTGAAGATCCGGAAAGACGGGAAGCGAATTCGTCGAGAGTTGATGGCTCACCACGCCAAAAATCGCGCATCGTATCACGGTATTTCCCATTCCATTCGGTCCATAATGGCGGAAATTCGCCGACATTATAGCCGCCTTCGCCAACGTCCCAAGGCTCGGCGATCAGCTTTACTTGGGAGATGATCGGATCTTGCTGGATGATATCAAAGAAGGTGGAGAGTTTATCTACTGCGTGCAGTTCACGTGCAAGAGTGGAAGCAAGATCAAAGCGGAATCCATCTACGTGCATTTCGAGAATCCAGTATCGTAATGAATCCATGATCAGTTGGAGTGTGTGCGGGGCGCGCATATTCAGCGAATTGCCGGTGCCGGTGGTATCGAAATAGTGACTCGAATCGTCGGGTACGAGTCGGTAGTATGCCGCATTATCCAGACCGCGGAAAGAAAGGGTCGGACCAAGATGGTTCCCTTCTGCGGTGTGGTTGTAAACCACATCTAAAATCACTTCAATATTTGCTTCATGAAGGGCTTTGACCATCGATTTGAATTCTTCGACTTGCTCGCCGCGAGTACCTGATGACGAGTAGGTGTTTTGTGGGGCGAAGAAGCCAATGGTGTTGTAGCCCCAATAATTTGAAAGACCTTTTTCGATTAGTGAAGTATCATTCACGAATTGATGCACAGGCATTAACTCGATAGCTGTCACTCCAAGCTCTTTTAAGTATTCGATATTTGCTGGGTGTGCAATCCCCATATATGTACCGCGAAGTTGCTCTGGGATATGCGAGTTTAGTTTCGTCATTCCTTTGACGTGTGCTTCGTAGATGATTGTGTCGTGATATTGATGGTGCGGAGGACGGTCGTGACCCCAGTCAAAGAATTGGTTATGGACTACTGAGAGCATCGTCTGACCAAGTGAATCTTCATTTACGAATTCTTCTGGATTGGTAAAATTGTACGAAAAATTTGCCTGGCTGTTTTCGACTTGCCCGTCAATCGCTTTTGCGTATGGGTCAAGTAAGATTTTCGACGCATCAAAGCGCAGCCCTGCCTCCGGATTGAACTCGCCGTGAGCTCGGAATCCGTAACGTTGCCCGGGGCGGATGCCCAGTACGTAGCAATGCCATACGTGTGCATCTATTTCGCGCATTTCAATGCGCTCTTCATGATAGTTATCGTCAATCAGGCATAATTCGATTTTTTGCGCCGCTGACGAAAAAACTGCAAAATTCGTGCCGGCACCATCGAATGTGGCACCGAGTGGATACGGTTTACCTGGCCAAATTTCCATGATTCAAGGTTCTCACTTTTCTTTTCGAAGTACGTGAGATTCCACCAAAAGCGTGAAAACTCTAATTTAAGTTTAGCTAAATATGCTTAGTGTTGCAGGTCACGGTAATGTAATTGGACATCTTGGAGAAAGCCTCGCTATATTAGAACAGTCGCAAGGATGGAAACGAAATGTTTCAAAGTATTCGAGCGGTGAAATGCGGATGTAGCTCAGTTGGTAGAGCGCAACCTTGCCAAGGTTGAGGTCGCGGGTCCGAGCCCCGTCATCCGCTCGATGGCCAGGCAGTTCACTGCTCAACCACGTGGTGGGTTGGCCGAGAGGCGAGGCAGCGGCCTGCAAAGCCGTATACACGGGTTCGAATCCCGTACCCACCTCGATGCAATCTCAAAAGTGCCAGGAAAGTCATTAGATTTTCTGGCTTTTTCTTTTGTCCAAAATTGCTTTGAAAAAATAAATATTGGGCGATTAGCGCAGTGGTAGCGCGTTTCCTTGACACGGAAGAGGTCGCTGGTTCGATCCCAGTATCGCCCACTGGTGAAGGTGGCTGAGTCTAATGATTCAGCCACCTTCA
Source organism: Arcanobacterium hippocoleae (assembly GCF_031456295.1). Lineage (NCBI taxonomy): Bacteria > Bacillati > Actinomycetota > Actinomycetes > Actinomycetales > Actinomycetaceae > Arcanobacterium > Arcanobacterium hippocoleae. Next base: position 404,185 of record NZ_JAVDUJ010000001.1, on the reverse strand, counting down.
TTCATGATGCATCTGCGAGAAGATTTCTCCGACCATACACCGCACTGATCCGCCGCCGAGTTTTTCAATTGTTGCTACGTTTACTGAGCAAATCGGGAGATATTTTTCGATTTGGCTGATTTGGGATGTTTCCAGTGAACTGTAAGCTGTACTTGACATTAGTAAAAATGGTCCGTCAGCTCCGCGTAACTCAAGCATATTACCTGCAAATTTTGTGATTTGCTGCGGGCTAAGTTCCACTATTTCTCGATCCGCTACAAGATTTTCGATCACGGTGTGCCGATTTTCAATATCGATCAGCGATGTGCCGATCAGGGCAATATCTGTGCCAAGAGAAAGTAAAACATTCGTATGGTAGATGGGCATCCCCAGATGTTGAGAGCGGAATGAAATTGCTTCGTAATCTAAAGTAGCTGCCACTTTTTGCAGTAGGTCTGCATTACAACGGTTTGAAAGTGAAGCATAGATGCGTCCATTTCGACGGTCAAAAATCATTGCCCCGGTACTTTCTAAAGCAATTCCATCGCGTGTATAAGAAGTAAAATCAAGCGTCTGCTGAGGCTGATAGATCTCGATTAGATCGGGGGCAAATTTCGTTACTTCCAGTTGACGATTTTTTGCCATCATTGGGTAAAGGATCAAAGTACCTTCATGAGTGGAAAACCAGTTATTGGGAAATATTGAATCGGGTGTGTATGGGGAAATTGAGTCAAACAGAATTTCCACGCGCACTCCAAGTTTGCGAAGCGTATCTGCTAAATCGTTAAATTCAGCTAAAGCTGATTCCTGCAATTTTTCAGCTAAGTTTTCGGCCGTCTCTGTTTCATTTTGGGAAATGGGTTGTTGGAAGGCGTTGTCGATGGAGGTTTCGCAGTTATAATTAAACATTGCTGGACGTACCATAAGTACGTGATTCGTTGATTGAATAGTCAAAATGGTTTTCACTTATCTGTGAGATGCATCAGCATGAGTAATAACGCAATAATTATAACTGTTGAAGGTGATTTAGCTTGGAAAATAAATTGGGAACTCAAAATACATGCCAACTTTCCCAGCTGGTACAGGAAATACAGCATGCACAATTACTTGTCGATACGTGTAATTACGATGCGCAACATGAAATTCAGATTGCTGATATCACATTTGATTCGCGGAAAGTTTTCCCAGGTGCACTCTTTATTTGTAAGGGGGCCAATTTCAAAGTCGAGTATCTCCTGAACGCGATTGCGGCAGGTGCGGTCGCATATCTGTCTGAGACTAGATATGACGTACCGATTCCAGGGATCATCACATCAAATACGCGACTTGCGATGGCTGTGGCAGCTCGAAAATTTTTTGCTTATCCAGATCAGAAACTTCATTTGATTGGTGTAACAGGTACGAAAGGAAAATCTACGACGGTTTATATGGTCAAGGCAGTACTCGATGCTGCTTTGGCGGCAAGTGGAAAAGCGCCGTGCGGATTACTTTCTGGAATTGAAATTTTTGATGGCGCAACAACGAAAGAAGCACATCTCACCACTGAAGAGTCAGTGGAATTGCTGCGGATCCTTGCCGAATGTGTAAAAAATGGAGTCACGCATTGTGTAATTGAAGTTTCTTCACAAGCACTGAAATACGGTCGAGTGGCGGGAATCGAGTTTGATATCTGCAGTTTTGCCAATATTGGATTTGATCATATCAGTCCGGTTGAGCATCCCGATTTTGCTGATTATTTGGAGTCGAAGCTGAAAATTGCGGAACAAACCAAAGACTTCATTTACTCGCTAGAAATGGATCAATTAACCGCGGTAGAAGCGAAAGTAAATGCTATTGGAGTACATGCGCATACAATTTCCGGAGCAGACGGTAATCGCGGAGAATTTGTGATTTCAGATATTCTCGCTGGAAGCAGTGGAGCAAAATTTCAGCTTAACGGTCATCCATACGAAATTACGATGCCTGGAACGTACAATGTTGAAAATGCAGCAGTGGCAATTGCTTGTGGCTTGATTAGTGGTGTTACGCCCGAAGATATTGCTGCTGGTTTGCGTGATGTGGCAGTGCCAGGCCGCTCGGAGTTGCTTTCCACAGCTGACGGAAAAATTCATTTCTTCGTCGATTATGCCCATAATGCCTTGAGCTTTGAAAAAGCATTGCAATCTTTGCATGAGCTTTATCCGGCAGCAAAAATCATTACTCTTTTTGGCGCTCCGGGGAATAAAGCCTATAACCGGCGGATTGATTTGCCACAAGTAGCTGAGAAATATTCGGAAGCAATATATATCATCCCGGAAGATACCGGCACTGAAGATGTGCAAAAGATTGCTTATGAAGTAGTGCAGAATATCCAGACTTCGATCCGCACTGAGATTTACGATGATCGTGAAGCAGGGATCCAGATCGCTTTTCAAAAAGAGCTGGATCTGCTGAAAGAAGGCGCGCAAAGAGAAATTGTATTTTTTGTGGCAGGTAAAGGGCGTGAGAATTTCATGAAAGTCAATGGCGGATATGAGCCCTATATTGGAGATCATCGTGTGGCGCAGGATTTGATTCGTGCATATGCTTCTAAAAAATGATGGCTCCTTGCTATCGTTTCAAACTGGCTAAATAACAATCCACTAGCGATTTCACCCCGATTATTTGTCTGTTAGCCTTTAGTTACTAACAGCGCATTGAAGATATTGCTGATATATTGAAAGCTGTGACAAGGATCGATATGACACAATTGAAGTCAGAATACTAAAACCGAATACTTCGGCAAAGGTTATGCCCATCGCTAGAGGGCTCACGCTGATATTTATGAAAGTATCTGTACTGGCTAAGATCATTGACGTTAACTTATCTGTTAAAGGGTGTGCGAACGCGAGTACCAGTACTAATGCTGCAGCAGCTATTGCGAGAAGATGAACCACCGTAGCTGTTGTAAACTCCATAAAGGTTATGCCGAAGCCGCGTAGTACGTTTAATCGCCACATGATCGAACTGATGTAGACCGAAAGTAACTGATAGGCAATAAAGGCACTAACTAATGATATTGCAATACTCAAGGAAAACACTAAGACAGTCATAGTCGAGGCAGAGCTTTGATACAGCTGACGGTAGTCATCGCGTGTCTGAACGCTTGATCCAGGTGGCAATTTTGATTTGATAGGGGTGATATCTACATCTGTTGCATAAATCGTGTTTCCAGTAGTGCCAAATATTTTTGCGAAGGAACTTTGCGACAGATATACAATCATTCCCGCGTATTGCTCTGAGTTTACAATATGCGAGATTGTGAACGTTTTGCCATTAAGAACAATCGGGCTACCCACATCTGCTTTATTTCGAGTTGCAAGTGCAGCGCCTATCATAATCGAGTCATCATTGATCACCCCGCCAGATGTGACGTAGGAGGCGTACCTTTGCAAATCGGTGGAATAAATCAATGGATCAGCCTGCAGACCGGCTAAGGTCACGCCATCGAGTGGATTTATATAGGAAAATCTTTGAAAATCTTTCGAAGTATTGTACGGTTTCGGTAAGGTTTCAGCACGAATAAGAGCTTGGTAGGGCATAGTGGTTTTCACCGCAAGGTCTTCTTTGGAACTGGTAGCAGACCATAATGAGATAGCCACCGCATTGATTACCGCTATCATGGCGATCATTACGAATAGCGCTATTGCTGATGATCTGATGGTTCCATAAAGAGATTTCACCACGACAGAGTGACGGATAACGAAGGTGAGTGCTACGAGTAAAATAGCCGCGAGCCAGAATCGGTAATCGCTCCAAAAGGCTTTCCCAGCCAAAACCAGTACTCCCAGTGCGATGCAAGACAGAAAAATCCGTAGCCAAAACACACTCTTTGAGTTTCTGGTAGTTGGTGACCCCGTGTAGCTAAAGATAGCAACATAAACGGTGAGAAAGACGAGCAACCATCCTCCCAGCCACGATAAAAGTAGTAACAGTCCCGAAATATGCTGGAGCAGTAATGCACTGGCGACTCCCGCAGCCACGAAGACACCTACAGTTTCGGCACCGAGCCGTAGTAGCACTCTCCGTCGTACAGCGAGGAACACCAAGGGCATTTGCCAACGACTGATGCCAAACGAGGTAAGAGTTTCTAATTCGCCGCGTCTATCCACGACTAGCTTGAAAACATAGCTGAGCCAGGATGTCAACGCCATGAGCAGCAAGACTAGGCTGACAATATTGATTACTAAGTCAATCAAGGAAAAAGTCTCAGCCTGAATTTTTCGGTCTATATTTTGGGCATTGATCTGAACGAAGCCATTTTGGTGCAACACATCAGCCTGGGTCTGCGTAGGAGGCTTTCTCATCTCGATTTGAAGCAGCGAGACACGATTACCTGGCATCAATAGTTTGATGCTACCGACACCGTTGACAGTAAACGTTTCCTTATAAGTACCGACCATTATAGAATGGTGAGGTTGGATTTGACTTCCGTTTGGTTTGTCTACAACCGCAACATACTCATTTGCGGCTATTGGGGCGCGCCCTGAAATCAAAACCAGATCAGAAAAGTTAGAGAAATAAACTTGCTGATTAGAATCTTTCGCGATCACGTTAGCGTTCAGTGATTCAACAGTTTCTAGTATCAACTCAGGATCAGCAATGACTCCCTGCGGATTATTGGATACGTAAAAGATGCTACCCGTACTGTATTCAGATTTCTTGTCGTCAACGATGGAACCGACAATATTGTGGGCTACTGCAAACAGTAATAAAACAAGGAAAAGGAAACGGATATTAGCCTTCACTGTGCTCACCGCTATCAAGCAGCCGTCCACCCTGCAGCCAATGCTGATGCTTAAAAGTATCGGCAACCAGATGAGAATGAGTAACTAAGATAACAGTGCACCCATTATTGGTTGCGATATCTTGCAGCAGATTGACAATAATTTTTGAATTATCCTCATCGAGGGCACCAGTTGGCTCATCAGCCAGAATAAGCTTCTTATCTGAGGCAACAGTACGTGCAATCGCGATACGTTGTTTCTCGCCGCCACTCAGCTGATTCGCAGGCTTATTAGCAAAACCGCCTAATCCCATTCGTTCAAGCAAGACATCGGTACGCGAACGCCAATCCGACTTTGGGACATGGCTGAATCGTAGCGCGATCTCAATATTTTCTCGTACGCTTAAATCCTCAAAAAGCCGAATATCTTGATAGATGTATCCAGTAGTAGCCCGAATGATTTTTCTTGTCTCCCGATTGGATCTTCCGCTCACTATCACGCCATCATAAAGAATCTGACCAGCGTCCGCGCTTTCGAACAAACCGATAATATTGAGTAGCGTAGTCTTACCAGAACCAGACTCACCGAGAATCACATTTACCTGATTCGGAACAAAAGAATGGTTGAGTTCGCGAAAGAGATCACGATCTGCAAATGCTTTGGTAAGGTTGGAAATCTGAATCTGCATGGTGTTCCAAATTAAATATTTTCTATGAGTGAATATCGTCATCTGTGCGCTATAGGAATGTTCATAGAACACAGACGACATTTCCGGTTAGCAGTACCTCCATATCCAAAAGAAATGGCTTTCCGCACCGCAGGAAACCTCCTATTGCAAGCACCTTTCAGAAGGTTACCATAACATATAAGAGATCGACGTACCGTATGAAAAAATGAGCGCAAATAGTTGGCGATGATGAGTTGAGCTAAAAATCTCCGCTACTAACTCAGTGGCAGGCTCGTGAAATCTCACCACACACTCGCCAAATAGCTTAGTTTATTCACCGTTAGGGCGTTTAATTCCAAACCGTAGGCAATGCCATGTGAAACAACGACTAGTCTCCTAAGTTTAGTTCTCGCATTTTGACGGCTATTTCACCACGCCGAGCACCTAATAAACTGATAGTGTCGCGCACGTAGCTTCCGACGGTGTTTTCAGATAAACTTTCGTGAGAAAACCTTTCGCACCAGCAGCTAATGCTTGCGAAGCGTTTGCGGTCGTTGCTTTAGAATCGACCCAGTAGCGCGAAAGGAAATATATTTTGGATGAGTTGAGATACGGTAAGTGCAAATTATCTTTTAATCTTGGTAACTCGGGCAAATGTGAGCTAGGCTAATTACATGGCTATCGATATCACAAGTGCTTTTACTCGGCTTCAGAATGCGCTCGAAGAATTTCACAGCGCGGTTATTCAATTTCAGGATGCAGAAGCGCCAGCAGTGCTCCGCGCAGTTGACCAATTAGCCGATGCATACACGATCTATGATGATGCAATTTTTACTGAATATGGGGTAGAAGCTCCTTTTGATACTTTCAGTGATGACGAATACGAAGACGACGTTGATGATCCAGACATCGACGAAGACGACTACACCGAAGATGAAGAAGATGAATATTCCGATGATGAGGAATATGAGTATCTTGACGATACAGATTATTTTAGTGACGAAAGCTGAGTGCACTACGTAAGTTTTGCTTGCCAGATTTCCTGATTGCGCGGATTATGCTTCGGGAATCTGGCATTTTTACACCTAACTGATTTGAAACGTTGAAAATCAGGAACCTCTTTTGCTCACTTGTGCCTGGTTACGCATTTTATGGTGCGGATACTTCACTGAGTACTTCGTGAACTTGAATTGGGAGAATCCCAAAATCTAGCTTCAAAAGCTGTTCGGCTTGTGCGGCTGTACGCGGGCCACAGAGTAGGGCATTTACTTGTGGCTGCCCAAGTAGCCATGCTAATGAAACATCGGTTGGCGTGCGCCCGAGCCCATCTGCAGCTTTCACAACTGCTTGCGTGATTTTTCGTGGTCGATCAGTTAGAAAGGATTCAACTGTATCCGCTAGATGCGCTGTCGCAGCACGCGAAGTAGGCGGGATCGTGTTTTGATATTTGCCGGTAAGCACTCCGCCTGCAAGTGGTGCAAAGCTCAGCACACCCTGCCCGCTATAAGCGGAAAATGGTACTAAATCAGTTTCAATATCACGGCATAACAGAGAATACTGCGCGCCAAAAGCAATCGGAGTGGGCTGGTGTGCGTCCTGCATTTGTTGCCAGATCAGCGCTGCTTTCCATGCTGGAAAATGATGTAGGCCGTAGTATCGGATTTTTCCTTGCTGTAAAAGAGTGCTGATAGCTTGCATCGTTTCATTTACAGGAATCGGGGTTTGCCCAGACGCTAGTTCGAGCCCGTCGATTATCAATAAATCAAGATAGCTGGTATTTAATGATCTGAGTAGCTGCTCGACTGTCGCAATGAGTGAAGCGCGCCCAGTATCGCCAATTATCTGCTGATCAAGAAAATTCCAACCCGCATGTGCACAAATTACAAAGTCATTGCGACGATATGATTTTTGCAATAACTCTCCCAGCGCTTGCGGAGCTTGCCCTTCGCCATAGGCGGGCGATATATCAATCAGGTTGCCGCCAGCATCAAGCAAAGTTCCTAAAATCGCATGTGCGTCATCAAAATCGGTATCGCGCCCCCATGTGAGTGTGCCAATCCCAATTTCTCCTACGCGTAAACCACTATTACCCAAAAAACTATGTTTCACACCATAGAGCCTAACGCAATTTTTACAGTTTTAGGCGCTAGGCTTACCACGTGAATATTTTTGAAGCAGTGATTTTAGGAATTGTGCAAGGGCTAACGGAATTTTTACCGATTTCTTCGTCAGCACATTTGCGCATTGTTGGTGGTCTATTCCCAAACCTGGGAGATCCAGGCGTTACTTTCACCGCAGTGACCCAAATTGGTACTGAGTTGGCAGTAGTGATTTTTTTCTGGAAACAAATCGTGCAAATCATTCGGAAATGGTTTCAATCCTTGCCGATTGGTCCTTGGAAAAATCAGGTAGCGAGTTCAGATCCCGATGTACGAATGGGATGGATCGTAATTATCGGCAGTTTTCCGATCGTGATCCTTGGTTTGCTGTTAGAAGATGCAATCGATTCAGTATTCCGTAATCTGTATGTTACCGCTGGAATGCTGGCTTTGTTCGCGGTTTTCTTAGGATTAGCCGATCGCTTTGGGAAGCGTGATTTGCAATTAGAGAAAATCACATTTCGTGATGGTTTGCTTCTTGGGCTGGCACAATCGCTCGCGTTGATTCCGGGAGTTTCGCGCTCTGGGGGCACAATCACTTTTGGTTTACTTCTTGGGTATACCCGTGCGGCTGCTGCGCGAGTGAGCTTTTTGCTTGCGATTCCAGCAGTACTCGGATCAGGGTTTTATCGGCTGCTTTCAGATGATGGTACGGGGCCGCAGGTAGGAGCATTACCACTGTTTGCTGCCACTCTGACGGCATTTGTGGTGGGGTATGCAGTGATTGTGCTCTTCTTGAAATTGGTTGAGACGAAATCTTTCCTGCCTTTTGTGGTTTATCGGATTTTGCTTGCGATCGTAGTGGTGACGATGATCGCAAGCGGGCTCCTTGCAATTTATTAAGATCCATTGGAGTGAAAAAATCGGAAGCTGTTTGCCTGCGTGCAAATTGTGTGCAGGCAAACAGTTTCCGGTTATTTATTTCTTTTGGCAGTGAGCAATTTTTGGATGCCGCTTTGGCTCATCTGTGGTGCAACGCCCTGATATGCCGGGCAGATATTTTTGAAATGACACCAGTTGCAAAGTGGCCCGGTCTTTGGCTCAAAATGCGCCAAATCAATCCGGTGCGTGATTTGCTCCCAAATCGCATCGAGCTGTGCAATTACCTGCTGCACATCGAATTGTACTGGATCGTAGGTGAGTACTCGTCCATTTCCGAGGTAAATCAATTGGGTTCGTTTTGGCAATTGCCCTTGTTCTAAGAAAAGTGCCGTTGCATAAAATTGCATTTGGAAATGTGCTTCCCGCGCATATTGCGGTGCGGGAGATTTTCCTGTTTTGTAATCAACCACACGTAAATCTCCATTGGGTGCTTCATCGAGTCGATCAATGATTCCGCGAATTGCTAAACCTGACGGCAGCAGCGCATTTACAAATTGTTCACGCCCTTTCGGTTGCAGCCGTTGCGGGTTCTCGATTTGAAAATACTGATGGAGTAGTGGACGGGCGCTTTCAAACCATTTTTGAAATTGGGTGTCGTCTGCAAAAAGTTCTTTTAAGGCAGGATCTTTTTTGCTCAGGTTTTCCCATTGCGTGTATAAACTTTCCTGTGCGTTCTCTTCTGTTCGTAATGAATAAGGCAAATCGAAGAGATGCTCAAGCACCGCATGTACGAGTGTGCCGCGCAGCGCAGCAGTTGATGGCGGTTCTGGAAGTTGATCAATTACCCGAAACCGAAATTTCAGTGGGCACTGGCGGAAATCGTTTACCCGCGAAGGTGAAAGTGCTGCATGGTATGTGTTCATGCTCCTACCGTACCGCCTTGTCTAAAAGATTTGCGAGACGGCCGATAGAATGGATGCATGAATGATACTTATCCACACCCGTTTGGGGCAGACCGGCGGCGCGGGCCGTTTCGCGCTGGTGAGCGCGTGCAATTGACCGATACCAAGGGAAGAAAATACACCACAATGCTCCGGCATGGCGGGTTTTTTCAGTCACAGCGGGGAAATTTTCGGCATGATGATTTGATCGGGCAACCGGAGGGAACAGTTTTTACAGCCGAAAATGGGCACCGGCTGCAGGCAATGCGCCCGCTGATCAGCGATTACGTACTTTCAATGCCGCGAGGTGCTACCGTTGTGTATCCAAAGGATGCAGGGCAGATCGTGCATCAGGCTGATATTTTTCCAGGGGCAAGAGTGGTAGAAGCGGGGCTTGGATCTGGAGCATTGGCAATATCGCTGCTTGCTGCGGTTGGAATGGAAGGTCATTTAACCTCTGTGGAGCGGCGTGCAGAGTTTGCAGAGATCGCGCAGGCAAATGTGGAATCCTGGTATGGGCCGCAATTGCCACCGTGGGATGTACGTCTAGGCGATTTAGATCAAGTATTGCGTGAAATGGAGCCGCAATCAGTCGATCGTGTAGTGCTGGATATGCTTGCTCCCTGGGAAAATATTGATAGCGCGGCACATGCCTTGATTGACGGTGGTGTAATTTTGGCATACGTTGCCACCACCACTCAAATGTCACGATTTGTGGAAACTTTGCGTGAATCGCTGTGCTTCACCGAACCAGAAGCAAATGAGACGATGCTGCGCACATGGCATCTTGATGGCTTGGCTGTGCGACCAGATCATCGAATGGTAGCGCATACTGGATTTCTGGTAGTCGCACGACGGATCGCCCGCGGATCAGAGCCATTAGTGCCCAAGCGTCGTCCGGCACCGCTTGCGCATAATGAGGCTTTAGATTGGGAAGAATCAGAGCTTGCGGAACGGCCGATCGCAGCAAAGAAGTTACGTAAAGTACGCCGTGATGTGGCTACCCGCGCCGATCTGGAGGCATCTGGAGTTTCTGGAGAAGGCGCAGCTAGCGCGCAGATCCGTGAAAAAATTGCGGCAGAACTTGCCAAGCGCGATGCTGCCAGATACGCACAGCGTAAGGCGCGCCGTGATGCAGCACGGGAAGCTTTTAATCCATCCGATAATTTGGAAGCTGTGGCGCAAGATGCCGCACAAGAAAGAACAATATAAGTGATGACAGAAAATCTGCACGGAGAAATTTTTGGTCTACAAAGCCAAATCATTGCACTCACTGAGAAGAATGCGAAACTTGCGAAAGGACTCCAGGATGCGCGGCATGAGATTTCGCAAATGGGGGAGCAAATTGAGACGCTTACTCGTCCGCCAGGTTCTTTTGCAGTATTCATTTCAGCCAATCAGCTCAAACGTACAGTAGTTGCAATCGTCAATGGGCGAAAAATGAACTTAAATGTATCGCCATTGGTATCGCTTGGGAATCTTCAGCCGGGCCAGGAGCTATTCATCAATGAGCAGCTTGTAGTGGTAGGTGCAGGTGGATATGAGCGAGTTGGTTCTACCGTCGCAGTAAAATCAGTGATTGGGCAAGACCGGGTACTTGTTGCTGCAAATACTGGTGAAGAACGAGTATTGCGTTTGGCTGGGCGGTTGCGTGATCAGCGTGTGCATCCAGGTGATTTATTGCTTGCTGATAATTTCAGTGGTTTTGCATTTGAGCAGGTACCGCGTCCAGATTTGGAAAATTTCCTCCTTGCCGAGATTCCAGATGTGGAATATTCAGAAATTGGCGGTTTGTCCGCACAAATAGAGCAGATTCAGGATTCAGTAGAACTTCCTTTCATGCAGCCTGAACTTTACCGTGAACATGGTTTACGCCCTCCCAAAGGAATTTTGCTGTATGGCCCGCCAGGATGTGGCAAGACTTTGATCGCAAAGGCCATTGCCACCTCTCTATCTCGGAAGTGGCTTGCCAGAAAAGACGCTGATTTAGCAGATGCACAAATTACAGCTTCCCGCAGAGCATACTTTTTTAACATCAAGGGGCCACAATTACTTGATAAATATGTGGGAGAGACTGAACGCCAAATTCGTGAGATCTTTGCGCGTGCGCGTGATTTGGCGGCTGCAAAAATGCCGGTGATTATCTTTTTTGACGAGATGGAAGCATTATTCCGGACACGTGGATCTGGTATTTCCTCTGATCTGGAAACGACGGTCGTGCCGCAATTATTAGCTGAAATTGACGGCGTAGAAGCTTTGCAAAATGTGATTGTGATCGGTGCATCAAATCGTGAAGATATGATTGACCCAGCTATTTTGCGTGCTGGACGGCTCGACGTGAAGATTCGTATTGATCGCCCAAATGCACCCGCAGCTCTTGAGATTATGCAAAAATATCTCACTGAGAAGTTGCCGATTCATGAACGAGAATTGGTTGCACGAAGCCGGAGAGAAGCGGTTCTTACGCTCGCACAAGATGCGATCACACAGCTTTTTGCGCTTTCACCGGAAAACAAATTCTTGCGGTTGATTTATGAAAATGGACATCAGGAAGTGCTGTATACTGCCGATTTGGTCTCTGGCGCGATGATTGAGTCAATTGTTGATCGAGCGAAGAAACTTGCGATCAAGAGTTTCTTACAAAATCGCGAATACGGCATTACTGCGGCGCATTTAACTGCCGCGATTGCGGAGGAAATTGCGCAAAATCAGGATTTGGCGCAGATCGCAAATCCAGATGAATGGGCACGAGTCAACGGTAAATTAAATTCAGGGCGGTTGCTCGCGGTAGAACAAATTGAGAAACGAATAAAATCTTAGCTTCATCCTGATCCCACATGTAATGTGAGCATTATGCGGTAGCCAGGCTGATAATTACATTGTTCTGTTCGGTGGCGCATGCTGAATTTAATGGGTGAGTAATTGATGCAGGATAAGGAGAATGATAAAAATATGTTTCGCCGTAGTATCGGAATGGAAACTGAGTGGGGCATCGTCGATTTAGATTCTCCAGATGCGGACCAAATGCAGCTATCTTCTGAATTTGTAGCTGCTTATTCCCGTGCTGGGAGTGCAGTATCTCAGCAGCGCAAAACCCGGTGGGATTATGCGGGCGAAGATCCCTTGAATGATGCACGTGGATATCGTCTTTCCCGTCGCTTTGCTGATCCTTCCCAGCTCACTGATGCAGGCGAGCAAAAATTATTTGCAGCAAATTTGCAGAGCACGGCTGAAGCGTACGATTTATTTAGCTCAGCTCATCCCCTGTTGGAAAAAATCCCGCGCGCTGCTTTTTCGTGTGCATCTGGTGTAACGAATACAGTCTTATTCAATGGCGGACGGCTTTATGTTGATCACGCACATCCAGAATATGCATCGCCTGAAGTCATTAATCCGCGCGAAGCGGTCTTATGGGATCGTGCCGGTGATTTTTTGGCACAAGAAGCGATGCAAATTCTGGCACAAGAAGGCAAGAATTACGCGATTTATAAAAATAATGTTGATGGTAAGGGTGCTGCATACGGCACCCATGAAAACTATCTCCTTTCGCGGAATGTTGATTTCACAGATGTAATTCGATATTTGACACCGTTTTTTGTTACCCGTCCGATTATTTGCGGCGCTGGAAGAGTTGGACTTGGGCAAAAATCCCAATATCCGGGCTTCCAAATTTCGCAGCGTGCAGATTATGTGGAAAATACCGTCGGCTTGGAAACTACATTTAACCGGCCAATTATCAATACGCGTGATGAACCGCATGCTGATGGCGAAAAATATCGTCGATTACATGTAATTGGGGGCGATGCGAATCAATTCGATTACTCAAATTTATTGAAAGTGGGTACTACATCGCTCGTCTTGTGGTTGCTGGAACAAGATGATCTTCCTCTCGAATTGGATGCATTGCTGATGTTTGATGCTGTGGCAGCAAGCTGGGAAGTGTCTCACGATATTTCGCTGCGCAAGGGTATTGAGATGCATGACGGCATATCTCGCACTGCGATTGAGATCCAGCAGGTGTACCTTGATGCAGTTTTAGCAGCGGTAGAGCGAGTTGGAAATGATGATTTCGATACCGTTGAAATTCTGCAATTATGGCAAGAGGTATTAGACGCTTTACGCGGCGATATGACGCGCGCTGCACGAAAAGTTGAATGGGTGGCAAAATATTTAGCTTTGGATGGACTGCGGAAGCAAAAACAACTGCCTTGGGATGCGCCGCAGATTCGTGCTTTTGATCTGCAATGGCATGATTTGCGTGCCAGCAAGTCAATTGCGCAGAAACTGATCAAACTTGGGCAGGTAGATCAGATTTTCACTCCGGAACAGGTGCAATGGGCCGTGATAAACCCGCCAGAGCAGACACGAGCTTATTTCCGTGGAAACCTGCTCCGCTATTACGGAAAGCAGATTCCAGGTGCTGCATGGGCGAGTGTGATTTTTGATTTGCCAAATTCACAGCATTTGCTGCGGCTTTCGTTACCTGAGCCTTTTACCGGCACGAAAGAACAAGTCGGGATGCTGTTTTCAGCTGGTTTAGCACCAGATGCCTTGCTTGCGGCATATTTGCGTCAAATCAAGAGCAGCTAAAGTGAATATGTATGGGCATGCACAAATTTTATGTGCACCGGTGTAGTTTCAGACATTTCAAAATATAATTATGCAAATACGGGAGGAGGGCGTTAATGGCAGAAAGAATTTATCAGCAAGTGCAAAAATCATCGCAAAATGAGGTTACGCCTGCGGTGTTGCCGTCAGCTGGAACTCAGGATAATGAATTTAACGTAGCTGATTTGCTCGCGGATATTGATTCACTTCTCGAAACGAATGCTGAATCATTTGTGCAAGGCTTTGTGCAAAAAGGCGGTCAATAAAAATGACTCTGCCGCGGCGGATTTTTGGAATTGAGACGGAATACGGGATCACATGCGCTGCAATTGGCGGTGGATCGCCTCCAATTAGTGCAGAGGATGCTGCTGAGTTACTCTTTGCTCCGATCACTGCTGCACGGCAAAGTACAAACGCTTTTTTACCAAATGGTGCACGGCTCTATCTTGATGTTGGTGCGCACCCGGAATATGCCACTGCTGAGTGTGATTCTTTGCAAGATTTACTTTTGAATGATCTTGCTGGTGATGCAATTCTTGCTGATCTGATCGTGAAAGCAGATGCACAGCTTGCCCGGAAAAATATCGCTGGAAAATTGCATTTATTGAAGAATAATCATGATGCAATTGGGAATTCATATGGCTGCCATGAAAATTATTTAATACATCGCCGTCGTGATTATCGTGAGCGGATTGGGTCATTAGTGGCATTTTTTGTGACCCGGCAAATTCTCGTCGGAAGTGGCTATTTGGATCCCGGACGGCAGAATATCCGTCCGGCGCATTTTGCGATCTCACAGCGTGCCAATAAAATTTTCGATGCTGTCTCGAATGCTTCAACTCGTACACGTCCGATGATCAATACCCGCGATGAACCGCATGGGGATGCTCAGCGTTATCGCAGAATGCATGTGATCGTTGGTGATAGCAATATGAGCGAATCCACTACTGCGCTGAAAATTGCAATGACCGAAGCAGTCCTCAATGTATGTTCATTAGGTTTAAAATTTCCCGAATTTGAGTTGGCTTATCCGGTACATGCAATTCGACAAGCTGCCCAAGATCTGGACGGCAAAGCATTGCTTGAAATGGCTGATGGACGCAGTGCTTCAGCACTCGAAATACAGACGGCATATTACGAATTTGTGCAGGAAGTTTATGCTGCACAAGGGTGGTTTTCAGAGCTTGATGAGCTGCGTAAATACGCTTTTGATTTATGGTATCGAGCTTTGCAGGCGCTTCATTCTGGAAACCATGAAAATGTGGCGAATGAGATTGAGTGGATCGCAAAACGTAAATTACTGGATACGTATCGGGAGCGGCTTTCCTGTGGGTATGATGATTTCCGGTTAGCGCGAATCGATTTTGCCTGGCATGATATTTCGACGGACGGATTGCGTAATTCATTGTATGCAAGTGGTTTTTTGCGAAGTATTGTGCAAGATGCGGATATTGTTGTAGCGAAAACGATTCCGCCACAAACCACTCGGGCGAAGCTCCGAGGTGATTTTATTGCAGCTGCAATGGATCACCGTCGAGACTATTTTGCTGATTGGCAAAATCTGAAGCTGATCCATGATGCTGATCCCAGAAGTGTTTTATTACAAGACCCGTTTTGCGCTTTTGACGCGCAGGTGATGGAAATGATCGAACAGATGGAGATAACGCAATGAGGAAGTATGGTCACTGGCGTCAGTATTTAACGGTAATTTTTGGTGCGCTGATTGTGGGAGTGGCAATCAGCTTTGTCTCGCATTTTTGGGAACGCTCAAACCACATTGCCCAATCGTTTACAGTGCAGAGTTTTGGCGCTCTGGGAGCGCCGGTATCGTTGCAGGTAAAAGGCGGACTTCCCACATCCGATCAGCCAATTTTATTGGAAAGCGGCAGTGGCGATGAGCTGAAAAAAGGTGATCAGTTGCTTTATATTGTTTCGTCTTTTACGTACACTCCTGGGCGCGTACTGCAAGACAATAAACTGACACAAATACATGCAGGCACGGTCAACGAAAGCGAATTAGGCGAACTATCTGAGGCGATTATTGGGCAACGAGTTGGTGCAAGGGTGGCTGATACAAATACGAATATTGCACAAAATTCGACGGAAATAGTGGTGATCGATATTCTCCCGACACGGATTTCTGGCACGCATATTCAGCCTGCTGGTTGGCCGGGAAATCCTGCTGTAAATAATTCACCGCAGCTGCTGCCACAGATTGTGGGTCAGGGGGAGCCTCCAACCGAGCTGAAAGTACATGATCTGGTGGCTGGTAATGGAGATCAGGTAGCTGCCGGGGATCAGATCTATGCAAATTATCTGCTAGTTGATTTTTCGGGAAAAGTTATGAAGGATACCTACCGTGATCCGCATCCGGTGAAAATTGATACCAGTAAAATTTTTGCCGGGCTGCGGCAAGGAATTATCGATCAACGAATTGGTTCACGGCTCTTGATCGGAATTCCGGCACGGCTTGCGCATGGCGAAAAAAATCTGCTCGCAGTGGTTGATTTGCTGGGAAAGGTGGAAAATGCTACCGAAACGTCTTCCGATTCGTAAGGTTTGTGAAATAGGATAGAACCAGTTTGCAGTAATAAATCTGTGTTGCAGCAAATTTTTGCTAGATCAAGAGAAAGCGTCTCATCTTGTTAGAAACTGTTGGATTGGGTGCCCTGATGCATTTTGAATGGCTTACATCTATTCCGTCACCACCGATCAATTTGATTTATCTTGGACCAATTCCGCTGCGTTTTTATGCGTTATCGATCCTTACGGGGATCATCCTTGCATTGCTCTGGACTGATCGGAGATATCGTCGGATTGGTGGGCCAGAAGATATCGTGATCGATGTTGGCACTTGGGCAGTGCTGATTGGGATCGTTGGTGCGCGCATTTACCATGTGATCACTTCACCGGCAGCATATTTTGGCGAGCATGGTGATATCTGGCAGATTTTCCGGATCTGGGAAGGCGGTCTGGGAATTTGGGGTGGCATTGCTTTTGGTGCCGTTACTGCTGCGATCGTTTTGCATCGGCGAAATTTGCGTGTGGGAGCTTTTGCTGATGCTGCTGCACCAACGATATTAGTGGCGCAAGGTATCGGTCGGTTTGGCAATTACTTCAATCAAGAAATCTATGGTTTACCCACGGATTTACCTTGGGCCCTGGAAATTGATGCAGCCCATATTGTGGGAGGATATCCGCCCGGAACTACTTTCCACCCGACCTTCCTTTATGAAGCTTTGTGGTGTTTTGCTGGTGCTGGCTTATTGCTTTTTTTGCAGCGCAGGTTCCGGCTTGACGGTGGTCGATTGATGATTATTTACGTGATGTACTACACGCTTGGGCGGGTGTGGATCGAAATGCTGCGAATTGATGATGCACAAATAATTGCTGGTTTACGGTTAAATGTGTGGACTTCAATTTTCGTATTTTTGATTGCTTCGATTGCATATCTGTTGTACTCGCGGAGGCTTGCAAATCAGCGCCAGTTGGCGGAAATATATCTTGCCCCGGTTCCTCAGAACGATGAAAAATCAGCGGCAGAAATGAAAGATAAAATCAGCGCGGCTCTCGCCGAAGCTGAGAATCGGTACTCAATAGGTTAGGATTAGGCTATGCGTAGAGCGAAAATTGTATGTACTTTAGGTCCTGCCGTCAGCACAAAAGAATCGATTATTGATTTGGTGCGTGCGGGGATGAATGTTGCCCGAATCAATGCTTCTCATGGCACCCATGCGGAGCATGAAGAAAGAATTGACTGGGTGCGTGAAGCAGCTGCCGAGTTAGATACCTCAGTAGCGATTTTGATTGATTTGCAAGGTCCGAAGATCCGTCTGGGGAAATTTGAAAACGGTCCGGTATTGCTGCAAAATGGCGATATTTTCTCGATCACTACTGATGATGTGCCAGGAGATAAGGAGCTTGTCTCCACTACACACAAGGCGTTGCCGCAGGATTGCCATCCAGGTGATAAGATCCTGATCGATGACGGCAAGATCCAGGTGCGAGTGATCTCCGTTGAGGGTAATACTGTGAATACGGAAGTTATCGTCGGGGGTACGGTTTCAGATCATAAGGGTGTGAATCTTCCAGGGGTAGCTGTTTCGGTGCCTGCTCTTTCTGAGAAGGATAAGGTCGATCTTGAGTGGGGTCTTGAATACGGCTGTGATCTTGTGGCGCTTTCCTTTGTGCGTTCGCCAGAAGATGCTAAGGACGTGCACGAAATCATGGATCGCGTCGGACGGCGTGTGCCAGTGATCGCAAAGATCGAAAAGCCACAGGCTGTTGAAGTGCTTGAGGAGCTGATTCAAGAGTTTGATGGTTTCATGGTAGCGCGTGGTGATTTGGGCGTAGAACTGCCGCTTGAACAGGTGCCGATGGTGCAAAAGCGTGCGATCAATATCGCACGACGTTATGCGAAGCCAGTGATTGTGGCGACTCAGGTGCTTGAATCGATGATCAATTCGCCTACTCCTACCCGTGCGGAAACTTCTGATTGTGCAAATGCAATTCTCGATGGTGCCGATGCGGTGATGCTCTCGGGTGAAACTTCCGTCGGTAAGTATCCGGTGCGTTGTGTAGAAACGATGGCTTCGATTATTGAATTTACTGAAGAGCGTGGTCTTGAGTCGATTCCAAAGCTGGCAAATTTGCATCGCACCCGAAATGGTGTAGTGACGCGTTCAGCAATGGATATTGGTGAGGCTCTTGGCGTGAAATATTTGACCGTATTTACGCAGTCTGGGCAGACGGCACGTCGGATGGCGCGGTTGCGTGCGCGGATTCCGCTGCTTGTATTTACTCCGTCAGAGAATATCCGTCAGCAGCTTGCGCTCACCTGGGGTGTGCAATCTTTTATTGTGCCGGAAGTGAAGCACACTGACGATATGGTCGATCAGGTGGATTATCTCCTGCGTGAGAAGGGGATGGCTGTAGAAGGTGATCGTGTCGTGATTATTTGTGGAATGCCAGCAGGAAAAGTTGGTTCCACGAATACGATCCGGATCCATAAGATGGGTGAGACGGTAGTACACCATGACTAATCCGCTGCTACTGCTGGCCGATGGTGAGTGGTTGACCAGCCGAAATGATGTGATATAAAACTCGCATTGCTTAGAAAATTGCTCCTGGCTTTCGAAAAATGTATGCTTTGAAAGTCAGAACTGCTCCTGTGGTGGAATTGGTAGACACACAGCACTCAAAATGCTGCGCCGAAAGGCATGAGGGTTCGAGTCCCTCCGGGAGCACCAATAAAAAGTTAACGCGGCAAATTTCAGAAAGTCGATATTTCTGGATCTTGTTCGCGTTAATATTCTATTAGCGGACAATTTTCATGGCAGATTTATCCCGCGATGGTTCAAAGGAGAGGGAATGGCAACCGAAGAAGAGCAGAATCTGCAGCTTGCAGACGCGCAAATACCGGCATCTGACGGAGAAGACGCGCGAGAAACGGTGCGATGCTTAGTTGTCGAAGATGAAACGTTGATCCGCCTGGATATTGTTGAAACGTTGCAGGATGCTGGCTACGAAGTAATTGGCGAGGCCACGAATGGTGATGAAGCGATCGAACGTGCAGCTGAGCTTGATCCGGATCTGATTGTGATGGATGTGAAGATGCCAGGTACTGACGGGATCACTGCGGCTGAGAAAATCCTTGATGAACAAAGCCCAGCAATCGTGATGCTCACCGCGTTTTCGCAGCGTGATTTGGTGGAGCGGGCGCGCGATGCAGGAGCGATGGCTTATGTAGTGAAACCATTTACGCCAGCTGATTTGATTCCAGCTATTGAGATTGCGATTTCGCGTCGTCAGCAGATCAACTCGCTGTCTGAAGAAGTCGCTTCGCTCACCGATCAATTTGAGACACGGAAGCGTGTAGATCGTGCTAAAGGCTTGCTGCAAGAGAAGATGGGCTTAACGGAGCCAGAGGCGTTCCGTTGGATCCAAAAGACTTCAATGAATCGTCGTTTGACAATGCGGGAAGTTGCCGATGCAGTGATTGAGCAGGTCGGATAGAGCGCAAAGACTGCGTAGAATGGGTATGCTATTGTGTGTGAATACGCAAACCCTGTTATTGATTGACGGCCATTCGATGGCATTTCGCTCATTTTACGCACTGCAAGCTGATTCTTTCCGCACAGATTCTGGCATTTATACGAATGCTGTGCATGGTTTTACAAATACACTGTTGCGTTTGTTGAAGGATTATCAGCCGAGTCATATTGCGGTGGCTTTTGATCTTCCTGGTGGTACTTTCCGGACGCGGATGTATGCGCAATATAAGGGTGGCAGAAAGCAGACCCCGGAAGAATTTAAGGGGCAGATCGATTTGATCCAGCGCTTGCTTGATGCGATTGGAATCAAGTGGCTGACCTACTCCGATTATGAAGCTGACGATATTGTTGCGACTCTCTCACAACGCGGGTATGAACAGGGGATGCAAGTAGTGATTGCATCTGGAGATAAAGATTCTTATCAACTGGTAAATACGGCTGTGAAGGTGGCTTATCCGATGCCGCGTTCACAAATGTTGCTTCTTGATGCAGATGGTGTGCAAAAGCGGGTGGGAGTACGCCCAGAGCAGTATGGAGATTATGCTGCGCTCGTCGGTGAAGGCGCGGATAATATTCCCGGTGTGCCTGGCGTAGGGCCAAAAACTGCCGCAAAATGGTTACATCAGTACGGTTCGCTCGATGCTTTGATCCTTGCTGCAGATGAGCTGAAAGGAAAGGTCGGTAATGCTTTCCGTGAGCATCTTGCACAGGTGCAGCTCAATCGCCAATTAAATACGTTAGTCCGTGATCTGCCACTTGATCTGAAATTATCCCAGCTTGAACCGCAGGGAGTGGATTATGCAGAGTTTAATGATTTATGTGATTTACTCGATTTTCAAAGTGTGCGTACACGTGTGCTTAGCGCTTTGCCGGTTCGTGACGGTGGCACGGTTATCAACGCAGATGCTGCAGACGAGGTACAGCAGGGTGCGCATGGGCAGCAGCGTTTTGCTGCACCTGTAATGCGTGATGCAGTAAGCCGCACTACCGAGATGAGTTTGCGTGATTTTCTTGACGCGCCGACTCCTGAGAAGCATGACGATGCTTCTCAGCTCGTTTCACATGATCTTGAAGATGGTGAAAATCGCTGGGGGATCGCGGTTTTTGGCTCTCAAACACCTGGGAAAGGCAGTGCCGAAAGAATTGCGATCGCAAATAATGCTGGTGAGGTTTATGCGTTCAGTCCCACTGCGCTCGGAATAGATGATCATGCAGCGCTCACTACATGGCTGGAAAATCCAGAAATAGCAAAAGTCGGGCATGGAGTAAAAGGGATCATGCATGCCTTAGCTGGCAGTGCGCTGAGCTGCGAGAGTTTTACTTGTTGTACTGAAGTGCAGGCGTATCTTTTACATCCTGAGCGGCGTTCCTATGATTTTGCAGATTTAGTAAATACCTATTTGGGCGTAAGTATGCAGCTAGAGAATCAGGGGACGCTGGGGATCTTGGCTGACGGTACTTTAGCAGCTAATGAAAGTCTTGAAACGGCTGCAGTGCAAGTTCTTGATTTAGCCGATGTGCTTGATCTGAAATTAGCGCAGGTAGGGCAAAATGAGTCGCTGGTAAGCCTGGAGACGGAACTTTCTTTGGTGCTTTTCCGGATGGAAGATCGTGGGATAGTTGTCGATACGCAAAAATTGCAGGAACTGCATGATGAGTTTGCAACTCGGGTGGCGCAAGCTGAGCATTTTGCACATGCGGCGATTGATGATGATTCGGTTAATCTCGCCAGCCCGAAGCAATTGCAAGGAGTGCTTTTTGAACGGCTGCAACTGCCGAAAACGAAAAAGACGAAGTCTGGTTACACTACAAACGCTGAGGCTTTGGCGGGATTGCTCACAAAAATATCGGGGTTTGAAGACGAAAATAGTGTGCGTGGGCAGGAATTCCTGAATGCTTTGATGCAGCATCGTGATGCTGTGAAATTGTTGCAATCGGTGGAAGGCTTGCAAAAAGCAGTGCAAGCTGACGGCCGGATCCGCACTACTTATCAGCAGACTGTTACAGCTACTGGGAGACTTTCTTCGACAGAGCCGAATCTGCAAAATATTCATGCTCGTACTGAGGCAGGGCAGCAAATTCGGGAAGTGTTTGTGCCCGGTGAAGGTTTTGAAGCTTTGCTCACGGCAGATTATTCACAAATTGAAATGCGGCTGATGGCGCATCTTTCTCGTGATGCTGAATTGATTTCAGCTTTTTGTGAGGGAGCTGATTTGCATCGTTATGTGGCAAGCCAGGTGTTTGAAGTGCCAGAGGCTGAAGTGAGCGCTGCGCAGCGCTCGAAAATTAAAGCGATGAGCTATGGGCTGGTGTACGGACTTTCAGCTTATGGGCTTTCGGCACAGTTGCACATTTCAGTATCAGAAGCACAAGAATTGATGGACGGCTATTTTTCGCGGTTTGGCAAGGTCAAAGAATATCTTGATTCGCTTGTAGTGCAGGCTCGGAAAAGTGGATATACTCAAACGATCCTTGGACGGCGCCGGTATTTACCGGATTTACTTTCTGATAATCGGCAAATCCGGCAAGCAGCTGAGCGGGCTGCGCTGAATGCGCCAATTCAGGGTTCAGCAGCTGATTTGATCAAATTGGCGATGCTTGCTACTGAGTTTGCTTTGCATGATGCCGGTTTGAAATCGCGTGTTTTATTGCAGGTGCATGATGAATTGGTGCTTGAAGTGGCGGCAGGTGAAAGTGCTCAAGTGCGGGAAATCGTAGCGCAACAGATGGGGCAAGCGTATGCGCTTTCAGTGCCTTTGACGGTCGGGATTGGCGAAGGGAAGAATTGGCGGGCAGCAGCACACTGAAATAGCGAGTGAATGTGAGCGAAGTAACGTTACAGGTAAGTGCGGCGCGCAGAGAGAAGACTTGCGAATAACCGCACATTCCCAATAGTATTAATGACTGGTGCACTCGCACCATGTCCTTATCCGTAATCTATATGTAAATCCGGAGTCACCAACTCTATGACCATTAACAAAACCACCTCTTACCCAGAGGTCGCAATCAACGATATCGGCACCGAAGAAGATCTCATTGCTGCCGTAGATGAAACTATCAAGTACTTCAACGACGGTGATATCGTCGAGGGTATCGTAGTGAAAGTCGATCATGATGAAGTCCTGCTCGACATCGGCTACAAGACTGAAGGTGTAATTCCTTCGAAAGAACTTTCCATCAAGCATGACGTAGACCCAGATGAGGTCGTCGAAGTTGGTGACAAGGTCGAAGCTCTCGTGACGCAAAAGGAAGACAAAGAAGGTCGCCTGATGCTCTCGAAGAAGCGCGCACAATATGAACGTGCTTGGACCGAAATCGAAGGCATCAAGGATGCTGACGGTATCGTCACCGGTTCAGTGATTGAAGTTGTGAAGGGCGGTTTGATCCTCGATATCGGTCTGCGCGGCTTCCTCCCAGCTTCTCTCGTCGAAATGCGTCGTGTGCGCGATTTGCAGCCATACATTGGTAAGCAGATTGAAGCGAAGATTATTGAACTCGATAAGAACCGCAATAATGTGGTGCTTTCCCGTCGTGCTTATCTTGAACAGACGCAATCTGAGGTTCGTTCCAACTTCTTGAACACCTTGCAAAAGGGGCAGGTACGCGAAGGTGTGATCTCCTCGATCGTAAACTTCGGTGCATTCGTGGATTTGGGTGGCGTAGACGGTCTTGTACACGTTTCTGAGCTTTCTTGGAAGCACATTGATCACCCGTCAGAGGTTGTCGAAGTCGGAACCCCGGTTACGGTTGAGGTTCTTGATGTTGATTTCGACCGTGAACGCGTGTCGCTCTCCTTGAAGGCAACTCAGGAAGATCCGTGGCAAACCTTCGCCCGTGAACATTCGATCGGCAATGTTGTCCCAGGTAAGGTTACGAAGCTTGTTCCATTCGGTGCATTTGTCCGCGTGGAAGACGGCATCGAAGGGCTTGTACACATTTCCGAGCTTGCACAACGGCATATTGATTTGCCTGAGCAGGTTGCAAAGGTTGGCGATGAAGTATTCGTGAAGGTAATCGATATCGATCTTGACCGCCGTCGCATTTCGCTTTCTTTGAAGCAAGCAAATGAAGGTGTAGATCCAAATTCTGAAGACTTCGATCCTTCGCTTTACGGTATGAAGGCCGAATACGATGAAGAAGGCAACTACAAGTACCCAGAAGGCTTCGATCCTGAAACCAACGAATGGATGGAAGGGTTTGAAGAGAACCAGGCTGCTTGGGAAGCTGATTACGCAAAGGCAGAGGCTCGCTGGAAGGCGCACAAGGCTCAGGTAGCTCGTGAAGCTGAAGCAGATGCAGCAGCTGCAGCAACTGCCCCAGCACCGGAAGCTCCAGAAGCTGTACCTGCAAACTACTCTTCAGGTAACGATGCTGCTGGCACCTTAGCCGAAGATGAAGCCCTTGCTGCACTTCGTGAACAGCTTACTGGGAACTAATTCGCATTTGCTTTCAACTAATTTATGCTTTCGCTTTGCGAACTAATGTGAATTAGGAAAGTGATGAAAACGTTTTGTGGGATGGAAGCCATGAATTTGGTTTCCATCCCACTCTTTTAGCAAGCTGTGCATTACCGTCAGCGAAAAGTTAGCGATACTTAGCTCAGGTAAATTTTCATTTCGTAGTATGCTGAGATGCATGAAAAGAATTGCAGTAACCGGAGGAATCGCGAGTGGGAAATCGACCTTTGCGCAGTTGCTGGGTGAACTAGGTGCGAAAATTATTGATTATGATCAGATTTCCCGAGTAGTTTTGGCGAAAGGAACTCCGGCAACGGCTGCGATTGCGGCATCTTTTGGGCAAGATATTTTTGATGCGCAAGGTGCTCTTTGTCGTTCTCGTCTGGCCGAGATTGTATTTGCAGATGAAAAAGAGTTGGCAAAATTAAACGATATTACGCATCCGTTCATCACGAAATTGGCGCAAAAATCTGAGCAAAAATTTGCTGCAGAAACGAAAGATCTTGTGATTGTGCATGATATTCCGCTTTTTGTAGGTTCCTGGTTAATGGGGCAGACGGATTATGCAGTATTGCTTACGGCACCGTTTGATCAGCGAATCGAGCGCATGGTGACTAATCGAAAAATGAATATTGCAGATGCAAGAGCTCGGATTGCTGCGCAAATGAGTGATGCAGAAATTGCACCGCATGTGGATGCCGTCATTGAAAATACTGGTGACCTTTCCCAGCTGCGAAATTTCGCTGATCAGTTGTGGCAAAATATTACTGAGGATGATGCATAAATGAATTCAAATCAGCTTTTTCGCGCTGAAAATCGGATTGAAGTAGTTTCGCAATACACGCCATCGGGTGATCAACCACAGGCAATCAGGGAGCTTGCACGCCGAATCAATGATGGGGAAAAAGATATTGTCCTCCTCGGCGCTACCGGCACGGGAAAGTCAGCTACAACTGCCTGGTTGATCGAGCAAGTGCAACGCCCAACCCTGATTCTTGAACCGAATAAAACACTTGCTGCGCAAATGGCGGCGGAGTTTCGTGGGTTGATGCCGCATAACGCGGTCGAATATTTTGTATCATATTACGATTATTACCAGCCAGAGGCGTATGTGCCGCAAACGGATACATTTATCGAAAAAGATTCTTCAATCAATGATGAAGTTGAGCGGTTACGCCATTCAGCTACAAATTCTTTGCTTACTCGGCGCGATACCGTGGTAGTAGCATCAGTTTCCTGTATTTACGGGCTTGGTACACCACAAGAATATGTGGATCGCATGATTCAGCTGGCGGTGGGGCAGGAACTTGATCGGGATGCGCTGTTGAAGCAGTTTGTACAGATGCAGTATGTGCGCAATGATTTTGAATTTACCCGCGGTACTTTTCGGGTGCGTGGCGATACGGTGGAGATCATTCCAGTTTATGAGGAGCTTGCAGTACGGATTGAATTTTTTGGTGACGAGATTGATGAAATCGCGATGTTGCATCCTTTAACTGGTGATGTACTTGAGAAAGTAGATCATGCGCATATTTTTCCAGCCTCGCATTATGTGGCTGGTCCAGAGCGAATGGCAAAAGCGATTGCTTCGATTGAAACTGAATTGCAGGCACGGCTGGCAGAATTTAAGCAGCAAAATAAATTACTTGCAGCCCAGCGCCTGGAGATGCGTACTACTTTTGATCTGGAAATGATGCGCAATATTGGTTCTTGCGCGGGAATCGAGAATTATTCGCGGCATATTGATGGGCGCGGTCCTGGTACAGCTCCGCACACTTTATTGGATTATTTTCCGGAAGATTTCCTACTGATTATTGATGAATCTCATGTGACAGTGCCGCAGATTGGTGCAATGTATGAGGGAGATATGTCGCGTAAGCGAACGCTTGTTGAATATGGATTTCGCCTGCCGTCAGCGATGGATAATCGGCCGTTAAAATGGGATGAATTTTTGGAGCGTATTGGGCAGACGGTATATCTTTCGGCTACTCCTGGAAAATATGAACTGCAGATGAGTGACGGATATGTGGAGCAGATTATTCGTCCGACTGGGTTGGTGGATCCAGAGATTATTGTGAAGCCTACGAAGGGGCAGATTGATGATTTGCTTGAAGAAGTGCGTTTGCGTGCTGAGCGTGATGAGCGTGTGCTCATCACGACATTAACGAAGAAGATGGCGGAAAATCTTACCCAATATCTGAGTGATCGCGGTGTGCGCGTGGAATATTTGCATTCTGATGTGGATACGTTACGGCGAGTAGAGCTTTTACGTGAATTACGGCAAGGCAAATTTGATGTGCTGGTAGGAATAAATTTGCTGCGTGAAGGGTTGGATTTGCCCGAAGTGTCTTTGGTGGCGATTTTGGATGCGGATAAGCAAGGCTTTTTGCGTTCTACCACGTCTCTGATTCAGACTATTGGGCGTGCTGCGCGAAATGTTTCCGGGCAGGTGCATATGTATGCTGATACGATCACTCCGAATATGCAGCAGGCGATTGATGAAACAAATCGACGGCGAGAGAAACAGCTTGCTTTTAATACGGAACACGGAATCGATCCGCAACCTTTAAGAAAAAAGATTGCGGATGTAACGGATATGCTTGCCCGTGCTGATGTGGATACTGAGAGCCTTTTGGCAGGGGGTTATCGGAAAGAACAAAGTGCTGCTACTAGGCAAAAGAATGCAGCTGATCAGCGACGTAGTGTGGATTCAGAAAATCTTGACGGCAGTGAAATTGCTGCGCTCCTTGCCGAATTGACTGAGCAGATGCATGCGGCCGCGGAGCAATTACAATTTGAGCTTGCAGCGCGGTTGCGTGATGAAATCAATGATTTGCAGCGTGAGTTGCGGGTGATTAAAAATCGCTAAGTGAATTGTGATTGTGGTTGCTCATGGGGCAAGTGGTGAGTTGATTGCTCATGCTGATGTGGTGATTGACTTTTCGCATCATGAAATTGTTTTCTAAGATGAGAAGTCTTGGAGGGAAGATGCGGAAAGCGAATTTGGTAGCTAGTGGTTTAGCTCAGTATTTTGTATTTGATAACGTGTTAATTCCCACGCGTGCAGCATACGAATACCAGCAAACAATCAGATTAGAATAAGAATACGAGGGGAGTATTCCCATTAATATCGATTCGTCAATACGGCATCACAGATGCGTCGTTTCCAAGTATTTTCTGCGAAGCAGTTAGTTTTGGTGTGTCCGCAGTAGTGAGTCCGGATCGGCAGCCTAGTAATTTCAATCAGGCGGGAAGAGACCTCAGGGATATTTATAAATTCACTGATACCTAATTGATAGAAAAGGTTAATTCTCTTGAACGCTTTGATGAGCTTCGCTGCTGGGCATCTCCCGCTCCTTGCAGCTCCGAATACCGTTGACGATTCGTTAATGCATGTTTATCCGTGGGAGTGGATTGTGCTTGGCGTGCTTGTACTTGCGCTAATCGTTTTTGATCTGCTTGGGCATGTGCGCAAAGCACATGAGCCTACGATTCGTGAAGCAGCCATGTGGACAGCATTTTATGTTTCACTCGCAGTAGTCTTTGGTTTATTGACGTTCCTCCGGCATGGTTCAGATTTTGCTGCAGAATTCTTCGCCGGTTACATCACTGAATATTCACTGTCACTAGATAATATTTTCGTCTTCATTATTGTGATTGCTGCATTCCGGGTGCCGCGCATTTATCAGCAGAAAGTGCTGATGTATGGCATTATTATCGCGCTTGTGCTGCGATTTATCTTCATTATGATTGGCGCTGCGCTGATTCAGCGCTTTGTCTGGGTGTTCTTTATTTTCGGGCTGTGGATGGTTTACACGGCAGTAAAGCAAGTACTTGACGGGATCAAAGAAGAGCGGAATCGAAAAGCTGGGGTTACGGAAGAAGATGAATATCAACCAACGTTTATGACCCGTCTCGTATCTAAATTCGCCCCAGTGACGAATGGTTTTGAAAGCGATCGATTGATTGTGAAGCATGATGGTAAACGCTGGATTACTCCGCTACTGTTATGTATCGTCTCAATTGGTTCGATCGATTTGATGTTTGCTCTTGATTCGATCCCAGCTATTTTTGGTCTTACCAAAGAACCATTCATCGTTTTCGCATCGAATGCCTTTGCACTACTCGGTTTACGTCAGCTCTTCTTCCTCGTAGACGGTCTGCTTGAACGCTTGATTTATCTCCATTACGGTTTAGCAGCAATTTTGGGCTTCATTGGATTTAAGCTGCTGGTGCACGCTTTCCACGGATACGGAATGCTTGGGTTTATCCCAGAACCGAATATTCTCTTCTCGGTCGGCTTTATTATCGGTACAATCCTGATCACGATTGCGGCTTCCCTTTATGGTTCGCGAAAGATCGCGAAAAATAGTGAGTCATAATCCGAATTGCAGTTGTATAATTTTCGCTTAAATATGCAACTGTGTATTTAAGAAATGTGGGAGTTGATTTTTTATCCAGCTCCCACATTCTTTTTTCCGAGATGATCGGCTAATAGTGAGCAGACAAAGAGCTGGATTTGATGATACAAAATTACGGGCACGATGAGTGGAGCAACTGAAGCTGCGGGGAAGAAAGCATTTGCCATTGGCAAGCCAGTTGCTAATGATTTCATCGATCCACACATAATCAGTACGATTTCACTTTCTTTTGGTTGTTTTAAGATTCGTGCTGCGCTCACACTGAAAAATAGTGTGAGCCCAAGCATGATCAGAATTGCGCTGATTACGAATGTGAGTTCCCAAGCGCCAATTTTTGACCATACTCCGGCATGGGTAGCGCTGATCACTGCACTTAGTACGACGGTGATGATTGCGAATAGATCAACTATTTTTGTGATCCAATTATGTTTCCGTAAATATGCTCCAGTGAATGGTTGAAAGAGTTGCCCGATAAAGAACGGGAGCAAGAGTTGGGTCAACACTTTTTGGAAGTTTCCTGCGCTAACTCCTGCTACGTCAAGGAAGAGTAAAACGAGTACCGGAGTGAGGAAAATTCCAACGACATTAGAGATCGTTGCTGCACAGACGGCACGTGCCACATCGCCACCAGCAATCGAAACGAAAGAAACTGAAGATTGGATCGTAGACGGCAGGAGCGTAAGGTAAAGCAACCCCAGTAGGAATGGACTCGCACTGAAAATTCCGATCCCATAGTAAAAGGCAAGACCAATGAGTGGAAAGATACCAAAAGTGAGGGCAAAGACGGTACCTTGTAATTTAATATCCCGTAAGCCTCGCAAAACTTCACTGGTGCGAATCCGCAGACCATAGGCAAGGAATACTCCAGCTACGCCAACATTGCCGATAGTATTGATCACATTGGCAGCACTTTCTCCGATTGGCACAGCGATCCCAATAATAAAAGCGAGAACGATCCCAATGACGAGAGCTTTAGTTTTTAAGAATGCAAGCATAAAAATTAATTATCAATGAAAATGAGCGTATTTTGGCGTTAGCTAAATTTTGAATTATTCCCATGGTCCGATTACTGGATTCCATGGTTGAGCTGTGCGTTTCAGGATGATGTCTGCTTCGTAAAGCGGATCTGCTGCCAGTATTTCGAGGGCTGATTCTGGTGATTCAGCGCGCACAATGATCAGTGCTTCGTCTGTTCCAAGCGGTCCCGAAGCTAAAAGCTGTGCTGCGTCAAACAAGGAGCGAAGAAATTCCCGATGTGCTGGACGGTGTTGGTTGAGCTCGGCTGATTTTTCCGGATCGTATACGTAGTTAACTGCGATGATATTCATGTTTTGATTTTAGACCGGAATTTTTATTCTTTGTGTGATTTTGCGGTAAAGAAAAAATAAGGGCAGGAATCGGGGCAGTAGTTCGCTCAAAGATGGATGAAATTTTAATTTGTTTAGGCAATTTGTCCTACTTTTTCTCCAAATATTCACAAATGAGATTAGCTGATGTAGTTTTGCACACTTTTTATCTTTCAGTTGTCGAATATGCCTTGACAATCATTTGCGGGGGGGGGGGGTACGTTGAAGTTGTTGACAGCATTTATGTTGTCAGACAGTAAGCTCATGAGAAGAAAAATTGAGGTCAAAAATGAAACTTGTAAAGAAAGCATGTGCATTTGGTGCAGTAGTTGCACTCGCTGGTGCAGCTTCGGTTCCAGCTTTCGCCGCACCAGGTGGCACCGAAGGTGAAACCGAAGTTAATGCTACTTGGAACACCAATCCAGCACCAGCAGGCGAAACTCCTTCCGGTGACGCAGCAACTTTGAAAAACCTCGGTGTGCTTTTGGATACTGATGGTTCAATTCAGCCTTCCAGCGCTGCTGGTGAAGCTACCGATAAGGTTAACACTCCTGCTGGTTCTACCTATGGAGCTAGTGCACGCGAAAAGGTTGGGAACGATAACGCTCCTGCAGTTTCGAAGGTAGAAAAGGACACCAAGGGAGTCGCATCTGCATTGGATCTGGGTACTGTTAACAACAAGACTGAGGCATATGTGAATGCTCCAGGTAAGAAGGGTGCTACTCGTGGTGGCATCGAAGAACTGACCGCAAAGGCTGATGCTGCTAAGACTGCTGAAGCTGCTAAGAAAGCTGAAGCTGCTAAGAAAGCTGAAGTTGCTAAGAAAGCTGCTGATGTGAAGAAGGCTGAAGCTAAGAAAGCAGCTGTGAAGGCTGCTTCCGGCAAGACGTTGGCTAATACTGGTGCTGGTGTTGCAGCTGTTGCAGGTATCGCAGGTCTGCTTGGTCTTGCAGGTGCTGGTCTTCGCCGTAAGTTCAACTAATTACAAATTAGTGTAATTTTTTGTACTAAGCGTGATTTATAAGTGGTGTTACTTGAAATTCAAGTAACACCACTTTTCACTATCAAAAGTTCAATAAATTCACACCACAGCAATAGCGTAGTAGAACATTTGTTTGAAAAAATTAGGCTGGAGAGAATTATTTCGGGCAAAAGCCATATTAGGCTTGTGCTTTATTGAGATGATTTGAACTAATTTTCTTCAAATATTCACAATCAAAATTATGTTGCATTGTTTTGCACACTTTTTATTCTTCAGATTGTAGATATTGCTTGACAATCATTCGCGGGGGGGGGGTACGTTGAATTACGTCAAGGCTTCAATGTCTAACGACACTTAAACTCATGAGAAGAATAAGAGGTTAACATGAAACTGAAGAAGACGATTGCGGGCGCGATTCTCGCTGGCGCACTTTGCTTCTCTGGTACAACAGCAGCATTCGCTGCTGAATACACTCCAGGCTCGGGCAAGGCTTCGGTCGAGAATGCAGTTGCTGCTCGCGACAAGGTCGTAACCGATACCAATAAGATTGATCGTCCTGCTGAAAAGAAGAAGGCTGACAAAAAGCTTGAGGAAACTTTGACTGCGCTGAAGGCTCAGATTGAAGCAAAGCGCACTGAGCTTGAAAAGTCTGCTGCAGATCTTGAAAAAGCTCTCAAGGCTTCTGATAAAGCAAAGGAAGATTTGAAAGCTGATGCTGCGGCAAAGATTCCTGCTATCGACGCAGAAATCAAGGCACTTAACGACGCCATTAAGAAGATCGAATTCAACTACGAGATTCGCAAGGCTGGTGTTGGTGAAACTGCAGCTAAGGCACAGATGAAGGACGAACTTGCAAAGATCGACCTCCACAAGAAGGAAATTAAAAAGAAGGAAGCTGAAAAGGCTCACTATGCAGGTATTGAAAAGTC
This sequence comes from Arcanobacterium hippocoleae, assembly GCF_031456295.1. Taxonomy (NCBI): domain Bacteria; kingdom Bacillati; phylum Actinomycetota; class Actinomycetes; order Actinomycetales; family Actinomycetaceae; genus Arcanobacterium; species Arcanobacterium hippocoleae. Next base: position 372,076 of record NZ_JAVDUJ010000001.1, on the reverse strand, counting down.
CCCTGCATTTGCTGTGGCAAACCAAGCAATCAAGGATAACACTGCAAAGCTTGCTGAAGTGAAAAAGCAGCTTGAAATTGTTTCTAATGATGCATACTTGGTTGGTAACGCACTTCGTAACGTGAAGTACGGCATCAATGTGACTCCGAAGCACGACATTACCGCTACTCCAAAGGCTGATAAGAAGCCTGCTGCTCCTGCTCCAAAGGTAGAAAAGAAAGCTGAGGCTGCGAAGAAAGCTGCTGACGTAAAGAAGGCTGAAGCAAAGAAAGCTGCTGACGTAAAGAAGGCTGAAGCAAAGAAGCTTGCTAATACCGGTGCTGGTATTGCAGCTGTTGCAGGTATCGCAGGTTTGATTGGTCTTGCAGGTGTAGGTATTCGCCGCAAGTTCAACTAAACAATTGGTGTAAATTTTTACACTAAAGCATGATTTATAAGTGGTGTTACTTGAGAAGATCAGGTAGCACCACTTTTCGCTATCGAACGTTCAATAAATTCACACCACAGCAATAGTAGAACATTTGTTCGGAAAAATTAAGACTGGTAGAATCACTACGTGCAAGAAATGATCCATGTACAGGGTGCCCGTGAGCACAACCTGAAAAACGTTACCGTCGAAATCCCACGTGATCAGCTCGTAGTATTTACTGGGCTCTCTGGTTCGGGAAAATCGTCACTTGCCTTCGATACAATTTTCGCTGAAGGGCAGCGGCGCTACGTTGAATCTCTCAGTTCCTATGCGCGTCAGTTCCTTGGGCAAATGGATAAACCGGATGTTGATTTTATCGAAGGTCTTTCACCGGCTGTTTCGATCGACCAAAAATCCACAAACCGGAATCCGCGTTCCACCGTCGGCACGATTACTGAAATTTATGATTACCTGCGATTGCTCTATGCTCGCGCCGGTGTACAATACTGCCCAATCTGCAATGAGCGGATCCAAGCGCAAAGCGCTGAGCAAATGGTGAATCATCTACTGCAATATCCAGAAGGTACTCGCGTAGAATTACTTGCGCCCGTAGTTCGTGGGCGCAAAGGCGAACATCTTGATATTCTCGCCGATTTGAAAGCAGAAGGATATACTCGGTTGCGGATCGACGGAGAAAATTACCGTATTGATGAAGTCCCCGCATTAGCAAAAACGAAAAAACACACAATCGAAGCTGTAGTTGACCGCATCGCGCTCAAGCCTAATGCGAGATCGCGGATCAACGATTCGGTAGAAACCGCACTTCGCCTCTCCAAAGGATTACTTATTGCATATTTTACTGATGCAGCAAAATTGCAGGAAAAAAGTGATCACGAAACTATCGAAACACAAGCAGAATCTCAGGGAGAAGAACTGGAAATCCAGCGTACCTTCTCTGAGAAGCGTTCCTGCCCAAATCAACATCCGCTTGAACTGGATGAAATCGAGCCGCGTACATTTTCTTTTAATGCTCCTTATGGAGCATGTCCTGATTGTGACGGAATCGGCTACTCGCTGCAAGCTGATCCGGATCTTGTGATCCCTGATCAAAATAAAAGTATTGCCGCAGGCGCGATTCTCCCGTGGTCCTTAGCCACCACGAAAAAAGCAGCTGATTATTTCCTGCGGCAGCTTGCATCACTGGGCGAAGAACTCGGATTCACTCTCGATACTCCATGGAAAAAACTGTCTCGAAAACATCAGGAAGCAATCCTCTTCGGGCATAATTTTAAAGTTAAAATGCGCTACAAAAATCGTTGGGGAAGGGAAAAAGAATACCACTCCGGATACGAAGGAGTAGTACGGTATGTGCGGCGCAAATATAACGAAACCGAATCAGACTACTCGAAAGAACGCTTCCGGGGATATATGCGTACCGTCCCATGCGAAACATGCGCTGGTGCGCGTCTGAAACCAGAAGTGCTTGCAGTACGGATCGGGAAACTAAATATCACTGAACTCACCGATCTTTCGATTGAAGATGCATTAAATTATCTTGACGAGTTGAAATTAGACGCGCGCCAAAGCAAAATTGCTGCACAAGTGATGCGCGAAATTCTTGCACGCCTGCAATTCCTCGTTTCCGTTGGTCTTGGCTACCTGACGATGAGCCGCTCAGCAGGTACGCTCTCCGGCGGTGAAGCACAGCGAATTCGTCTTGCCACACAAATCGGATCTGGATTGGTGGGTGTGCTTTACGTACTTGATGAGCCATCGATCGGGCTGCATCAAAGAGATAATACTAAACTTTTGCAAGCCCTCTTACGATTACGAGATCTCGGAAATACCCTCGTAGTAGTAGAACACGATGAAGAAACAATTCGCTCCGCTGACTGGCTCCTCGATATCGGGCCACGTGCCGGTGAACACGGCGGGGAAGTAGTCTACTCTGGTCCACCAGCAGGAATTGATCAATGTGAACGTTCAATCACCGGGCAATATCTTACCGGAAAGCGTCAGATAGCGGTTCCAGCTACCCGCCGGAAAACTCGAAAAACCGCACAAATAAAAATAAAAGGTGCGATCGAAAATAATCTGCGCAATATTGACGTATCCTTCCCAATCGGTGTATTTACTGCTGTTACAGGAGTATCCGGATCAGGAAAATCTTCACTTGTAAATACGATTCTCTACCAGGTGCTTGCGAATCAGCTAAACAATGCCCGGCACGTACCAGGGCGGCATCGCGAGGTAGTTGGGATCAGCGAACTAGATAAAATCGTGCACGTTGACCAATCTCCAATTGGGCGCACGCCACGATCCAACCCTGCCACTTACACCGGGATGTGGGATCCGATCCGGCAACTCTTTGCTGCTACCGAAGAAGCAAAAATGCGCGGATACGGGCCGGGAAGATTCAGTTTTAATGTGAAAGGCGGGCGCTGCGAATCCTGCTCTGGCGACGGCACATTGAAAATCGAAATGAACTTCCTGCCGGATGTGTATGTGCCGTGCGAAGTCTGCCATGGTGCACGCTATAACCGTGAAACACTCGAAGTGAAATATAAAGGGAAGAACGTTGCGCAAGTGCTTGATCTGACGATTTCCGAAGCGCGGGAATTTTTCAAAGCTGCACCGCGTATCGTACGCCATCTTGAAGTGCTCGATTCCGTCGGGCTCGGATACATCCGGCTTGGGCAGCCTGCAACTACGCTTTCCGGTGGAGAAGCGCAACGCGTCAAACTTGCCTCTGAGCTATATAAACGCTCCACCGGCCGCACGGTTTACGTGCTTGACGAGCCGACCACCGGATTGCACTTTGAAGACGTGCGCAAACTCCTCGAAGTATTGCAAGGATTAACTGATAAAGGAAACACCGTCATCGTAATTGAGCATAATCTTGATGTGATCAAAAGTGCAGACTGGGTGATTGACCTTGGACCTGAAGGAGGTAAAGGCGGCGGGCTGGTAATTGCTGAAGGCACGCCAGAAGATGTGGCACAAGTAGCGCAATCGTATACAGGTCAATATCTGCAGCCGCTTCTCGCATCTCCGCAAGCACCAAAACTTGTTGCATCGGCAGCCGCCAAAATAGCGCAGATAAAAACAAAAGCAGAAAAATAGAAAGAAAAATAGCTCCTAATTTATTCATGGCACGTACGTATGCTTCACATCCCGATATCTGTGGTGATGACAATGAGCAGCGACAATATTTCCTGAGATAGTGAAAATAGTGAAAAATTTGCAGAAATTTGCGTAGGGGGGGGGAAAAAATAAATGGCAGATCCGCAAAGCTACCGTCCAAAAACCTCAGATATTCCAGCGGATCCGGGAGTATATCGTTTTCTTGATCATGATGGGCGGATCATCTACGTTGGCAAAGCGAAGAATCTGCGAAACCGCTTGACCTCGTACTTCCGTGATCCAGCGCAGCTGCACCCGCGGACCCGTCAAATGGTATTCACTGGCGAACGCGTAATCTGGGTCGTCGTAAAATCAGAGTTAGAAGCATTAACACTCGAATATGCCTGGATCAAAGAATACAATCCAATCTTCAATGTGATGTATCGGGATGATAAATCATACCCATATCTCGCAATCACAGCCGGCGAAGAATATCCACGGCTTACCGTCACCCGTGACGCACATCGAAAAGGGAATAAATATTATGGTCCATACACCCAAGTACGGGCAGTCCGTGAGTCGGTGGATTTACTCCAACGCGTATTCCCGATGCGTACCTGCACAAAAGGCGTCTTTAATGCAGCTGCGCGCGCTGGGCGTCCCTGCCTCAACGGATATATTGAAAAATGCGTTGCCCCATGCGTTGGGCGAGTAAGCGCAAATGAACACCGTAACATAGTCGAATCACTCGTGAAATATCTCGAATCTGACGGAGCTGAGCTAATCGCGGAAAAACGGGCAGAAATGACAGCGGCAGCAACAAAATTAGATTTTGAAACAGCGGCGAAGATCCGCGACCAAATCTCCGCACTAGAAACCGTGACCGAAAAAAATACCGTCGTACTTGATGCAAACGTAGATGCAGATATTTATGGGATCAGTGCAGATGAACTTGAAGCAAGTGTGCAAGTATTCTATGTGCGCGGCGGAAGAATCCGCGGGCAGCGCGGCTGGATCACTGAAATTTCCGGCGATAGTACGGCACAACTATTGGCAGACTTATTACTACAAGTCTATGGAGCTTTTGCCACTCCAAAGAATAAAAATTCTGCAGAAGTAATCAGACAACAAAAAATAAAAAGCGATGCAAAATCTGTAGACGATGTGGCACACACTGCGGTAAATGCAATCCCGCGCGAAATTTGGCTACCGCAGTTGCCTGACGGTAGTAGCGAACTTACACAGTGGCTCGCTGAGCTACGCCGCGGTGCCGTCACAATTCGGACACCCCAACGCGGAGCAAAAGCAAAACTGCTCGATACTGTGGAAGTAAATGCGAAGCAAGCACTCACTAGGCATAAGATTTCCCGCTCAGGAGATATCACTCAACGCTCGCAAGCACTCGAAGAATTGCGGATTGGGCTGGATTTGCCGCGTGCTCCGCTGCGGATCGAATGTTACGATATTTCCCATATTCAAGGGCAGCATCAGGTAGCTTCAATGGTGGTGTTCGAAGATGGGCTGGCGAAGAAAAAAGACTACCGGCATTTTATTGTGCGCGGAGAAGACGGAAACGGCGCGCGAGATGATACTGCGGCAATGAGTGAAGTATTGCGGCGGCGCCTTACCCGGCTTACAAGCAGCGACTTGCTGGAAAGCGTTACCGTTGCCGGAGATTCTGTGCAGCCGCGCGATTCCGAAAATAAAACAGCCAATTTGTGTGAAACAGATAATTCCGCAGTTGCTGCGGAATCCGGTGCAGCCACACTAGCCGCAGCAATAGCGCAAACAAGGCAAAAACCGCGTTTTGCATATCGCCCAGATTTAATCGTGGTCGATGGCGGATTGCCGCAGGTAAATGCGGCGCAAGCAGTGGTAGATGAAATGAAAGCTGACGTAACTGTAGTCGGATTAGCGAAAAGGCTCGAAGAAATCTGGATTCCCGGAGAAAACTATCCGCTAATCCTCAGCAGAAACTCACCGGCGCTGCACCTTTTGCAATATTTGCGCGACGAATCACATCGTTTTGCAATCACTTTTCATCGTAAACGCCGCGGGAAAGCCCAAACTGTTTCCATTCTCGATGAAATTCCGGGGCTTGGCGCGGCAAAGCAGAAAGCACTGCTGCGTAAGTTCAAATCAGTAAAACAAATTCGTGCAGCGAGTATCGAAGATTTGCAGCTTGCCGACGGGATTGGGCCGGCACTTGCGCGCACAATCCGCGAATATTTCGATCAGCTGTGAAGAATGCGGAAATACGCAAACGAAACCATTACCTGCTGCGCATATCTAGCAATAGATAAAAATCTTATATTTTAGAGTTAGAGTATCTCTTTGAAAAATATTTCAAAATATAATGCAAAACCATGCGGCGCAATGTGAAAAATTTACACTTAGATTAAATCTGCTTTTTGAATCTGATTTATCGGATTTCAACTAGGTTTTTCTCAGCTTTACATGGCACGATTACTACATGAACGATTTCGATTCCATCAACGATACCGGCAAAATCCCACTCGATATTCTGCGGCTGGAAGCGCAGGCAGAGCTTCCCAAACCAGAACATTCCGAAATATTAATTATTACTGGGATGAGCGGGGCAGGGCGGAGCCGGGCAGCAGCCACTTTGGAAGATCTTGGCTGGTATGTGATTGATAATCTTCCTCCGCGCCTATTACTCCCAATGGCAGGTTTAATTGGGCCAAACGGTTCGGTAAAACAGCTTGCCTGCGTGGTGGATGTGCGCTCTCGTGAATTTTTTGTCGAACTGTTGGAAGTTCTCAATACTTTACGTGAGCAAAACTTTGATTACCGCATCGTCTATCTTGATGCTTCAGATGCGGCTCTTGTGCAGCGTTTCGAAAATGTGCGCCGCCCGCACCCGCTGCAAGGCGACGGCTCCCTCTTGCAAGGGATTCAAACTGAACGCCGCACACTCGCAAATCTTCGCTCACGGGCAGACGTAATTATTGATACGTCAAATCTTTCGGTACACGATCTTGCCCGGAAGATCCGCAATAATATTGCTGCTTCCGCAGAAACAAAAATTAACCTCACTGTAATGTCTTTCGGTTTCAAATACGGGATTCCGCTCGATGCTGACTACGTGGCTGATGTGCGTTTTATCCCGAATCCGTATTGGGTTACTGAACTGCGGCACCTGACTGGAAAAGATGCGCCGGTGCGCGATTTCGTGCTTGGAATCGACGGCGTAAAACAGTTTGCTGCGAACTATGCGGCATTGCTGCATTCAACCGTCGCCGGATATGAGCATGAACTAAAACCATACGTGACAATCTCAATTGGCTGCACTGGCGGAAAACACCGCTCAGTAGCGATTACTGAAGAAGTAGCGCGCATTTTACGTGAGTATGGGCATAGCGTGCGGACGATTCACCGTGACTTAGGGCGTGAATAAAATGCAGAAATCGCTGCGAACATCGCAATTTGGTGTGCAAGGGCCAAAAGTAGTTGCTTTTGGCGGCGGGCATGGTTTGTCAGCATCACTTTCGGCATTGAAACTGATTACACGAAATATCACTGCGATCGTCACTGTAGCTGATGATGGGGGTTCCTCAGGTCGGTTGCGTACCGAATTTGGAATATTACCACCTGGTGATTTGCGAATGGCGCTCTCGGCGTTGAGTGATAACGCTGAATGGGGGCAAACCTGGCGTGACGTCTTCCAGCATCGGTTTAATTCTCAGGGAGAACTCGATGGTCACGCGCTGGGAAATATTGTGCTCACCGCGCTCTGGCAGATTTTGGGTGATCCGATTGCTGGGCTTGATTGGGCTGGGCGTCTGCTGAATGTGAAAGGACGCGTATTGCCGATGGCGGCAGTACCGCTGGAAATTGAGGCTGATGTTAAGACCTGCAATTCCGCACTCGAAACAGTGTATGGGCAAGTTTCGGTAGCAATGTGTGAAGCGCCGATTCGTCGAATACGGATTCACCCTGAAAATCCGCCAGTCTATGCTGCGGCATTGGATGCGATTCGGGATGCACAATGGCTGATTTTTGGCCCAGGCTCATGGTATACCTCGGTACTTCCGCATCTTTTGATCCCAGATCTATATGCGGCTATTTGTGCGTCAAAAGCCCGGAAATTGCTTGTATTGAATCTTATTGCAGATACCGAAACAAGTGAGATGACGGCTGCTGATCTGGCACGCACCTTTGTCTCTTATGGGCCAGATTTGAAAATCGATGCATTCCTTGCAGATGCACAAAGTATCACAGATATTTCGGCATTAGAAAATTTGGCTGCAGATTATGGCGCCAGCTTGTTTACCCGAAATTTAGCTGCTCCAGATGCAATAGCTGTACACGATTCGTTATATTTAGCTGCTGCGTATCGTGAAATTTTTGGGAAAATGAAACAAGATAGCTAGGCTTTACGGAGTGCCATTAAAATTTGACGTGAAAACTTTCTGCTGCGCGTCATTTTATAATGGCAGCTGTTTTTATTTTCAAGATATTGAGATTAGTTCTGAAGGGAAGACGCAGTGCCGGCTTTGACGATTAGCGTAAAAGACGAGATCTGTGCGGTATATCCGCAGCTCGCCACGTCGATGGTGGCGGAAATATCGGCGATGTTCCGCTTTTCTGGAGGTATTCAGATCAACGGTGGGCAGGTTACCTTGCAAGCAGAGCTGACTCACCCAGGTGCTGCACGTCATTTATGGGAATTGGTGCGAAAAGTATTCAGTATCGAAGCTGATTTGATTGCTGTGCGCAATTCAATGCGCAATGGAAATCATTATCTGTTGCAAATCAGTAGTAATGGTGAACGTATTGCCCGGAAGATCGGTTTGATCGATGCAAAAGGACGCTTAGTACGTGGTCTTTCGCCGTTAGTGGTAGGCGGTACAAAAGCTGACGCAGCAGCGGCTTGGCGTGGCGCATTTCTCGCTCGGGGAACATTGATGGAGCCGGGACGGAATGCGGCTTTAGAAATTGTTTGCCCGAGTTTGGAAGCAGCTTATGCGATTGGCGGTCTTGCGCGTCGGCTGGGGATCCCGTATCGTGCGCGTGAATCACGTGGGGCGTTTCGGGTTGATATTCGTGAAGGTGATGCGATTTCGGCAATGCTGACACGCATCGGTGCAAATGATGCTGTATTGCAATGGGAAGCACTGCGTACTGAGCGTGAAGTTTCGGGAAATGCTAATAGACTCGCGAATTTTGATGATGCAAATATGCGTCGTAGTGCCGATGCGGCGGTTATCGCTGTACTGCGGGTAAAGCGCGCTTTTGAGATCCTCGGCGAGAATATTCCAGATAATTTGCGTGAAGCTGGTGAATGTCGGATCAAGTATCCGGAAGATTCGTTGAATTTATTAGGGGAGCGGCTGAATCCACCGGCCACGAAGGATGCAGTAGCTGGCCGGCTGCGACGCTTAAATACAATGGCTGATAAGAAGGCTGCTGAATTGCGAATTCCGAATACGCTCGATGCAGTGGCACACGCGACTCGTAGAAACTAAACAATACAAGAAAATATGCTCTGTGTGAACGGCTGAAGTAAATGGCCGTTAGTCCTTCATGATTTTGCTGTAATGCGCTAGAATTATCGAGGATCGAGCGCGGTTCACACCGCGAATCGTGAAGTCCCGCGCATCGCTCGGGAGAATACTTGAAACTACGTGCATTAGTTTATGCACAAGGAGGAATTAGAGTGACTGTTCGCGTTGCAATTAACGGTTTTGGTCGCATCGGCCGTAACTTCATTCGTGCAGCATACGGCAAGGAAAATTTGAACTTTGAGGTTGTTGCAGTTAACGATCTCACTGACAACAAGACCCTCGCACACCTACTTAAGCGCGATTCAATTCTCGGTACCTGGGATCATGAAGTATCCTACAACGATGATGCAATTATCGTTGATGGTCGTGAGATTAAGGCTTTTGCAGAGCGCAATCCGGCTGATCTTCCATGGGCCGAGCTCGATATCGATGTAGTTATCGAATCCACTGGCTTCTTCACCGATGCTACGAAGGCTCAGGCACACGTTGAAGCAGGTGCAAAGAAGGTTATCATTTCTGCACCAGCAAAGAATGAAGATGCTACTTTCGTGCTTGGTGTAAATGAAAAGGATTATGATCCAGCAAAGCACAACATCATTTCCAATGCTTCTTGCACCACCAACTGCCTTGCTCCTTTGGCAAAGGTGCTCAACGATGAGTTCGGCATTGTGAAGGGCTTGATGACGACTGTTCACGCATACACTGGTGATCAGCGTCTGCTTGATGCTCCACACTCTGATTTGCGTCGTGCACGTGCGGCTGCGCTCAATATCGTTCCAACCAAGACGGGTGCAGCGCAAGCAGTAGCAGTTGTGATTCCAGAGCTGAAGGGCAAGTTTGATGGTTACGCAATGCGCGTGCCAGTACCAACCGGTTCTGTTACCGATCTTACCTTCGAAGCTGGTCGCGAAGTTACTGTTGAAGAAATCAACGCTGCTGTGAAGAAGGCTGCTGAAGGTCCGCTCAAGGGTGTGCTTGCATACTCCGAAGAACCACTCGTTTCCAAGGATATCGAAACCGATTCCCACTCCTCCATCTTCGATTCTGGTTTGACGAAGGTGCTCGGCAACCAGGTGAAGGTTGTTTCCTGGTACGACAACGAATGGGGCTACTCCAACCGTCTCGTTGAACTCGCTGACCTCGTTGCAAGCAAGTTCTAATTTCGGTCAAGAAGCTTAAATGAAAGATAGGTGTTCGTGCAATGCTGTGCGGGCACCTATCTTTTAACCAGTAACCAGCAAAACTGCGAAGATTCAGATGCTATTGCTCAGATTTGCATTTGCTTTTGGGATAAACCTCCAAGTATGCAACTGTTAGCAGAAAATCTGAAAGCGCATGATGAAAAGGATTAGTATGCGTACAATCGATTCTCTCGGAGATTTATCGGGCAAGAAAGTGCTTGTTCGTTCCGATTTTAATGTGCCATTAGATGAGGCAAAAAATATCACCGATGACGGCCGGATTAAGGCTGCATTGCCGACGATTCAGAGGTTGCTTACAGCTGGTGCCAAAGTTGTGATAGCTGCCCATCTGGGACGTCCAAAGGGTGAAGTGAATCCTGAATTTTCACTTGCTCCTGTGGCAAAGCGTCTCGGAGAGCTACTTGATCAAGAAGTGAAGTTAGCCGGCGATACTGTCGGTGAAGATGCTCAGGCTTTGGTAGCGGAAATGGCTGCTGGGGATGTAGTACTTCTCGAAAACGTGCGTTTTGATGCACGTGAAACCTCGAAGGATGATGCTGAACGGGCTGAGCTTGCGAAAGAATATGCAGCGCTTGCAGATGCTTATGTATCTGATGGATTTGGCGTAGTGCATCGGAAGCAGGCATCTGTTTACGATATCGCCCAGGTGCTCCCAAGTGCTGCCGGTGAACTCGTCTTCAAAGAAATCGATTCGCTCTCAAAGGCAACGAATGATCCTGCCCGTCCATATACTGTTGTACTTGGAGGATCGAAAGTATCAGATAAGCTGGGTGTTATCGATAATCTTATTGAGAAAGCTGATCGGTTGTTGATTGGCGGCGGCATGGCATATACCTTCTTGAAGGCACAAGGCCATGAAATTGGTAATTCATTACTCGAAGCAGATCAGGTAGAGACGGCTGCAGCTTACCTGCAAAAGGCTGCTGAAAAGGGCGTGGAGATCTTCCTCCCAACCGATAATGTGACCGCTCCAGAATTTAAGGCTGACGCACCTGCTGCAGTACATGCAGTGGGAGAAATGCCAACTGATGAAATGGGTCTTGATATTGGTCCGCAGACTGCTGAAAAGTATGCTGCAGCAATCGCTGAATCACAGACGATCGTCTGGAATGGACCAATGGGCGTTTTTGAGTTTGCAGCATTTGCTGGTGGTACTCGTGCAGTCGCGCAGGCAATGCAAGATGCAGATGGATTCACCATTGTTGGCGGTGGCGACTCGGCTGCCGCAGTTCGGATCCTCGGTTTTGATGAGGAAAAGTTTAATCATATTTCTACCGGTGGCGGTGCCTCCCTCGAATTCCTTGAAGGAAAGACACTCCCAGGTATTGCAGTATTGGAGGACTAAAAATGGCACGTATCCCACTTATGGCAGGTAACTGGAAGATGAATCTTGATCATCTTGAAGCTACTGCACTTGTTCAGAAACTTGGCTGGACGCTAAATGATTTGAAGCATGACTACTCCCAGGTAGAGGCTGCAGTGATCGTGCCATTTACTGATATTCGCTCAGTACAGACACTCATCGAAGGTGACGAGCTGCCATTGAAGTACGGTGCACAAGATGTGTCGATTCACGACGCAGGTGCTTATACCGGTGAAATCTCAACGGCAATGCTGACAAAGCTTGGCTGTACTTACGTAGTTGTAGGGCATTCAGAACGCCGTGAGTATCATGGCGAAAGCTCACAGCTCGTAGGGCAGAAGGCAAAGAAAGCTCTCGATGCAGGCATGATTCCAATTATGTGTTGTGGTGAAGCACTTGAGATCCGGAAAGCTGGCACACACGTAGAATTTGTACTCGCGCAGATTGCGGAAATGGTTGCCGAATTAAGCGCAGCAGAAGTGGCGAAGTCTGTAATCGCTTATGAACCGATTTGGGCTATTGGGACTGGCGAAGTTGCAACTCCTGAGAATGCACAGGAAGTTTGCGGGGCGATTCGCGGAAAGATTGCTGAGCTTTTTGATCAGGCAACTGCAGATGCTGTGCGAATCCAGTATGGTGGTTCGGTGAAGAGCTCGAATGTAGTTGAAATCATGGCACAGCCTGATGTAGACGGCGCTCTTGTAGGCGGTGCTTCTTTGCAAGCTGAAGAATTTGCAAAGATCGTACATTACGAGGCATAACACAGTAACCAACTCATTTAGATATCCAAGAAATTTCTGTGATGAGTTAAGCTAAGTAAAATGAAATTCGGGAGTAGGCAACTTCGCATTGCTCCCGAATTTCTTGTACAATGACTTGTGGTAAATTGGCTTTTTTCTCAAAGCCTTCCCCGAAGAGAAATGTTTAGTTCCGTGACCGTAATTATGATTATTTGCCAAGTTCTCCTTGTAATCACGAGTTTGCTGCTCATAGGTACTGTGCTGCTGCACAAAGGCAAAGGCGGGGGAATCTCGGATATGTTCGGTGGAGGTATTTCTACCTCGATGCGCTCTTCAGGCGTTGCGGAGCGGAATTTAAATCGGATCACAATTGGCGTAGCACTTATCTGGTTTGTGGTTATCGTGCTGATTGGTTTGTTGACTAAATTTGGCGCATAAGTATCTTTTTCGAGTGGGGGCTCATCTGCGTAGGTGAGCCCCCACTTTCGGCTATTTTGGGTGAAGAATCGTGTTGATCAGCAACAATGAAATCATGCAGTCTTGCTGATTTGGGTAAAACTCCAGTGCACACTGTGAACGTTCAGCGATAATTAAACATCTGGAAACATTAGGTGAACGCCCGGTATAGATTTCTTTGGATAATTCCTAATTCACAATTTATCCAATGTAGGGTGATATTAGGAACAAATAATGTTTCCGTCGGAGTAATGATTCATCTATCGATCATACTTTCGAAAAATGCGAACATAATTCTCTAAATAGGAGATTCAATGGGATTTATACAGGCACTCGCAGGGGCAATCGGTGGCACATTTGCAGATCAGTGGAAAGACTTTTACGGTCCAGTCCCGTCGCTTCCTCCCACCGCTGGCGTGTTTCCTGGAATTCTAATGGGAACGAATAATAACCGTGGTGCAAATTATAAAGGCAACCAAAATATCATTACGAATGGCAGTAAGATTATCGTTCCAGAAGGTACTGCCGTTATTACGATGCAAGACGGCGGAATCACTGGCTGCATCACTCAGCCAGGTGCATACACCTACACGAGTAACGATCCGAATGCAACTTCGATTTTCGCCGGCGACGGGATTATTGCTCCGCTTGTGAAACAATCATTTGAAAAATTTAAGTATGGCGGTATTCCTGCTGCACAGCAACTGTTGTTCTATGTGAATCTGAAAGAGATTCCAAATAATCGTTTTGGAACACAATCTGAGATTTATTGGGACGACGCATATTTGGGTACGCAAGTGGGTGCCATTACGCGCGGTACATACACATTACGAATTGTTGATCCAATACTTTTCGTGAAAAATTTTGTGCCGGTTACATATTTAACTCAAACTGGGCAGATATTCGATTTTGCTGATTTAGATAATCCTGCTGGCGAGCAACTCTTCAGCGAAGTTGTCGGAAGCCTTTCTGCTGCTTTTTCAAATTATACGAACAACCCTGATAAAGGCAATCGTATGGCGCGGATTCAAGCCGATCAACTTGGCTTTGCCGCCTCACTCTCTGGAGCCGTTGAAGATGCATATCAATGGAAGACGAGCCGGGGATTAGAAATTATCAAAACGGCAATTTTGGCAATTGAATACGATGAAGCGACGAAGCAGTTGCTGCAAGATGTGAAGAAGGCAGACGCGCTATCAGGGAACAGAGCGAATACTTTCTTCCAGCAAGCTACAGCACGCGGGATCCAAGCTGCTGGTGAAAATGGTGGCGGCACAGATATGGCCTTCCTCGGAATGGGAGTTAATGCCGTCGGTAACATGATGGGGAATGTGGTGCAGCCAAATAACGGTTTTGTGCCAAATCAAAACTCTCCGCAAACGCAAGCTGCTGCAAATAATTTCGCTGCAGCAGCTACGGATCAACCAGCACAAAATTCTGAAAATGTAACTGCGAAACTCTTGGATATGAAGAAATTACTTGATGCTGGAGTGCTCACGCAAGAAGAATTCGATGCAGTAAAAAAGCAGCTACTTGGATTGTAGATAGATGATCTTAATGCAATAAAAAGCAACTACATTGAGTGAAATAACTGAGCCGGTAAACCAGATTCATCGCGTGGAAACTGAAGCAAAGAATGGGCAATCGAAGTGTCCGAAGTGCGGTGCGAGTGATATTTCACCGTTAGCTGAGGGAGAATATCTACGATGCAATTATTGCCGTCATGTTTTTACCTGCAAACTTTTTTCAAGTCAGACAGAAATATCGCAGTTAACGGGAGAACATATTGCCCGGAGAGCTGCGGACATTATTCCGGATGCATCTGAAATATTGACGCTGAAATGTGAGAGTTGCGGTGCTGAAGTGGTGATTGATACTGCTTCGGCACTGCAGGCGCGATGCCATTGGTGCCGCAATACTCTTTCGCTCAACTCACAGGTGCCAAATGGTGCTGTTCCTGATGCTTTGCTTCCGTTTAAGATTACAAAAGAAGAAGCGCGGCAAGAAATCAAGAAGTTTGTTTCGTTACGGAAATTTTTCGCAAATCGTAGATTCAAAAAAGAATTTAACGTCGATAACATTTATGGTGTTTATTTACCTTATATGATGATTGATGTAAACGCACATTTGTCTTTTGCTGGTACAGGTGAAAAACTTGTTCGCAGTTATAGTGTGAGATGCGATGAAGATTCGGATAAAACGATAACGTTGCATGATGCAGACGCGTTTCAAGTTAGCCGTGATTTCGATTTATCAGTTAAGAACCTTACTGTTGAATCTAGTAAAGATAAATTGGATACTAGATCAAAGACAAAAACTAATTATGTAATTAACGCAATCATGCCTTTTGATACGGAAAATTGTGTACGATTCGATGCGAACTATCTTCGTGGATATACTTCTGAAAAACGCGATACAAATGTGGCGAATCTAAAACCGATTGTGCATACGCAAGTGACAGATATCGCGCGATATGAAGCAAATAAAACCATTGCTGAATATGATCGTGGGGTTGCCTGGGAAGAAGAAAATTTGACGGTTAAAGGCGATTCTTGGACGACAGCCTATTTACCGGTGTGGATTTACAGCTATATGCAGGTGAAAAGAAAGCGGAAAATTCTGCATTATGTGGCAGTAAATGCACGTACTAAAGAAACTATGGGCAGTGTGCCATTAAATTATCGTAGATTGATTTTCTTTACATTTTGGCTGTGGCTAAGTGGCTTAGGATTTGTGCCATTTCTGCATGAAGAATATCGGATGTTGTCATTTGTACCATGTATCGCATTTTTCATTTTCATGTTCCGAAAATATCGAAATTTAGGTGCACGACATGAATATGAAAAAGAAACTTACCGTGAAGTGCGGAATATAGTTCCAATAGATAGATTTTTGGAACATCGTACTGAGCTTAGTGAAACGCGTATAGAAGGTGCGAATAATCATGCGATGAAAGGCTTTACGGAAAGATTTACCATCAGCGACACTCTTGAAGAGATGGTTAAAATGGGAGAGAAATACAACGGGATTCAAGAGAAACTATATACGCGTAAAGAAGAATGGCTGAGTAAGAGAAAACGTAATTGAGCTTGACATAGCACGTGCTGAATTAAGTGTGCGGGGTTTGGAATGTTTTCTTCCAAGCCCCGCACAAATTTTTCAGTAGTTTAAGCTTGCGCAGCTGCAATAGATTCTTTGGCTGCCATCGCCACAGCTTGTGGGGTGAGTCCATATTTTTCAAACAGCATCGCGCCATTTGCAGATTCGCCAAAATGGTCTATCCCAATGCATTGCCCTGCATCGCCAACGATCGCTTTCCAGGGAAGGGTTGAGCCAGCTTCGATACTTACTCTTGCCCGAATTTCTGGTGGGAGCACATTTGCTTGATATTCTTGTGGTTGTTGTTTGAACCAGGATAAACATGGTGCGGAAATCACAGCGGCACTGATACCTTCGGTTTCCAGAATTTCACGAGCTGAAAGAGCGATGTTCACTTCAGACCCTGTGGCAATGAGGAGTACGTCTGTGCCAGGAGCAAGGATATAAGCTCCGTGTGCTACGCCAGTTGCTGCAGCGTATTTTTCCCGGTCAATCACTGGCACATTTTGCCGTGTCAACACAATCCCTGCCGGACGCTCAGTTTGGCGCAAAATCTGCGCCCATGCTGCGGCAGTCTCATTTGCGTCTGCCGGGCGAACCAAATCAAAATTTGGGATCATCCGATAAGACCACAGATGCTCAATCGGCTGATGTGTTGGACCGTCTTCACCAACTCCGATCGAATCGTGAGTCCACACAAAGATCGAAGGCACCTGCATGATTGCAGCTAATCTTACGGCTGGGCGCATATAATCAGCAAATACGAAGAAAGTGCCGCCATATGCGCGAGTAAGACCATGTAATTGGATCCCGTTCAGAATTGCTGCCATCGCATGTTCGCGAATCCCAAAGTGAATTGTGCGACCGTATTCATTACCACTAAATAATTGTGATGAACGCTCAGGGGGGAAGAATGACGGTTCACCGACCATCGTCGTATTGTTTGATCCACCAAGATCAGCTGAACCACCCCATAATTCCGGCAGCGTATCCTTTAAGGCAGTGAGTACTTTGCCAGAAGCAGCGCGAGTAGCGATGGAGGTGCCCACAGCAAATTCAGGCAAGGATTTTTCCCAATCAGCTGGGAGCTCACGGGATTGTAGCCGACGCAGGAGCTTTGCGCGTTCCGGATAAGCCTGCTCCCAGGCAGCAAACTTTGCATCCCAGTCTTTGCGTGCAACTGCCGCATTTTTCGCTGCGTTCTGCCGGGTGTATGCCAAAACTTCTGGATCTACAACGAAACTCTCATCTGGATCGAAGCCGAGAACTTCCTTCAAAGCACGGACTTCCGCATCGCCGAGTGCTGCACCATGCGAAACGCCAGTATTTTGCAGTGTTGGGCAAGGCCAGGCGATGATCGTCGAAAGTTTGATCAAGGACGGCTTATCCGTCACTGCTTTTGCTGCTTCAATTGCGCTAAACAATGCTTCTGGGGATTCCTGATATCCATCATCAGTGCGCCAATTTACTTCACGCACATCCCAGCCATATGCTTCAAACCGTGCAAGTACGTCTTCAGAGAATGCGATCCGAGTATCATCTTCGATCGAGATTTGATTTTCATCGAAAATGAGAATCAAATTGCCGAGTTTTTGTGTGCCTGCTAAAGAGCACGCTTCACTTGTTAACCCTTCTTGCAAGCAGCCTTCACCGGCGACGGCGATGATGAAATGATCGAAAGGGCTTTCTCCTTGTGGCGCCTCTGGATCAAATAATCCGCGTTCGCGCCGTGCTGCCATTGCCATACCTACAGCTGATGCTACGCCTTGCCCAAGTGGACCGGTGGTCATTTCTACACCAGCGGTGTGACGGTACTCAGGATGACCTGGAGTAAGCGAACCTTCCTGCCGTAATTCTTGCAAATCTGTAAGTTCTAGACCATAACCGGCAAGAAACAGTTGATTATAGAGAGTAAGTGAAGAATGCCCAATTGAAAGAATAAAACGATCACGTCCAAGCCAGTTCGGATCGGCTGGATCATTACGGAGGGATTTTTGGAATAGCGTATAAGCCATCGGAGCGAGTGAAATCGCACTGCCAGGGTGACCGTTTCCGGTACGTTGCACCGCATCGGCAGCAAGTACACGCGCACAATCGACAGCTTTTTGATCAAGCTCGTTCCATTCAAAAGCACTCATTTAGCGGATTCCTTTTCCTTCAGTCGGCTTGTCGGCTTGGTGGCGCTCAGGTACGCCTCGGTTTTTATTCTAGGACAAAGGAAAGCATTTTCCGTCATTCGCAAGGGGATTGCAAGATGTAAGATATGGCACCGAATGATCTTGATCAGGGAATTTAAGCTATTCGGAATTACATTGCTACCGTCTTGCGGCAACGGGCTTTCCCATGTTTAACACGATATGATGAATGTCGTGGAGATACTCCTTTGCAGCAAATGAAGTTCTGATATTTAATACGATGAAAACGGGATCGAGAAAGAATGGGAGTGGAAATTGCAAATATCACGCATAAATTCCCAGTTCTTGGCGCATTTACAAGTTGAACGTTCACTTTCGGAAAATACTTTAGCTGCATATCGTCGAGATTTGAATTATTACGAAGAATATCTTACCCAAGCTGGTATTTTTGAAATTGCACAAGTTGATGCGTCGCGAGTAGCTGGCTTTGTGGATTACTTACATGCTCCAGTGCAAACCCGTATGAATCCAGGCAAAACGAATTTAGCGGATGGTTCAGAAAAAAAATTCGCACTCGCTAATTCCTCAATTGCCCGAATTTTAGCTGCCGTGCGTGGAATGCATCGTTTTGCACTTTCAGAAGGGATTACGCAAACCGATCCTGCTGCAGAAGTGAAGCCTCCGAAACTTGCAAAACGTTTACCCAAAGCGATCACCATCTCCCAGATGGAACAGCTGATCCAGGCTACGGGAAATGAAACACCAGTACAATTGCGCGACCGTGCACTTTGTGAATTGCTTTATGGTACCGGTGCACGAATCTCGGAAGCTGTAGGAATTTGCATGGACGATATTGATTTTACGCAACAAATAATTCGACTGTTTGGAAAAGGCGGGAAAGAGCGATTAGTACCATTGGGAAGTTACGCAATTGCAGCACTGACGGCATATGCCGTGCGATCTCGCCCGATGCTTGCGGAGAAAGGTAAAGGTAGCACGGCATTTTTTCTAAACAAACGCGGGAATCGGCTTTCGCGCCAGTCAGCATGGGAAGTGATTCAAAATGCGGCACAGAGCGCACAGCTCGAAAACATTTCTCCGCACACATTCCGACATTCTTTCGCTACGCATTTGCTCCAAGGTGGCGCTGATATTCGTTCAGTACAAGAAATGCTTGGGCATTCCTCCGTCACTACCACGCAAATATATACAAAAGTTTCCCCCGAGACTTTGCGTGAAATCTACCTCACCACGCATCCGCGAGCGCAGCACGCTTAAGCGTTGCAGCGGGCAAAAGAGGTTTCCAGGTATTAACTGTGGGTGTAGATTTGGCACTTATCGGGTAATATCGAAACGTGAGCTCAGAACAATCAGATATCTTTACAGAATTACAGCCGAGTGGAGAATTTCGGCTGCCACCGGATCTTGAATCGCATGGTCCGGCGCGAATTATTGCGATGTGCAATCAAAAAGGCGGGGTTGGGAAAACCACTACTTCGATCAATCTTGCTGCGTCTTTGGCAGGATATGGACGGAAAGTGTTACTTGTTGATTTCGATCCGCAGGGGGCAGCATCTGCTGGCCTGGGTGTGAATGCGATGGCGCTTGAGCGCACAATTTATAATGAGATGATTGCCCGGCAGTCAGATGTGCGTGAGGTGATCGTCCCAACCGGTGTAGCTAATCTAGATTTGGTACCGGCAAATATTGAACTTTCTGCGGCTGAAATCCAGCTGATTAATGAGGTGGCCAGAGAGCAATCGCTTGCTCGCGTATTGCGGCCGGTACTTAATGATTACGATGTGATTATTGTGGATTGCCAGCCTTCTTTAGGCTTGCTTACGGTGAATGCACTTACTGCTGCGCACGGTGTGATCATCCCGCTTGAGGCTGAGTTTTTCGCGATGCGTGGCGTGGCTTTGCTGGTCGATCAGATCGAACGAGTACAGGATCGTTTGAATCCGCGGTTGCAGATCGATGGCGTGCTATTAACGATGGTAGATAAACGTACATTGCATTCGCGTGATGTGATCCAGTTGGTGCAGGAACGTTTTGGAGATCTTGTTTTTGATACGCAAATTACGCGCACTGTAAAGTTTCCTGATGCAACGATTGCGGCGTTGCCAATCACGGAATATGCTCCAAATCATAATGGGGCAAGGGCATATCGGCGGCTTGCGCGTGAATTGATTGCGCGCGGTGCGAGTGCTTAAATTTCAATAGAAAATGGTACAGAGCGGCTCGTTCATCACGCAGACTAAGAAATTTTCAGCTCGAATTACTAACTGGGAAGTTATTACCGAAAATGGTCAAATTGGCAGTTACAGCGCACGGCTCAGCGTCAGCTGAAGCGCAAAATACGCAAGGCGATCTTTTCACGCATGAACCGGAAGATTTTGCCGTTGAGCTGGATGTATTTTCTGGTCCGTTTGATGTATTGCTTTCCTTAATTGCGCGGAAGAAACTTGATGTTACTTCAATTGCACTGGCACAAGTGACGGATGAATTTATTTCATTTGCGCTGGCACAAGAAGATCTGAACCTTTCGCAGGCGTCACAATTTGTGGTTGTGGCAGCTACTTTGCTTGATTTGAAAGCTGCGCGGCTACTACCGCACGAAGAAATTGACGAAGAGATCATCGCGATTCTTGAAGCGCGCGATTTACTTTTTGCCAAGCTTTTGCAATACCGCGCATTTAAGGAAGTGGCACGCGATTTCGCGGCACGTTTATTGAGTCAGAGTATGGCAATTGCACGTGATGTACCGCTTGAATCGCATTTCAAAACTGCACTTCCCGAATTGCGCATCAATTTTGATTGTGAAGATCTTGCGCGCTTGGCTGCAAATGCATTTTCGCGGAAACCTGCTGTCGTTGGTCTGGATCATTTACATGATCCGCTTGTACCAGTGGAGAGCCAAATTAATTATCTACGGCAAAAAATGCTGCCAGGGGAGCAGATTTCTTTTGCAAAATTATGTGCGTCAGCGCGCAATATCCCAACTGTAGTTTCACGTTTTCTGGCTGTATTAGAAATGCTGCGAAATAACGAAATAGCGATCATGCAGGAATCTCCACTTGCGCCATTGATCATCACGCGGTTGAAATTAGAGCTGGATCAAGATTTCGCGCAGCTGGCATCGAAAGAGGAGTGAAATGCAAAATAATGGATCTCAAATCCTCGCAAATAACGCAGAAGCACAGTTTGCGAAGGGTGCACTTGAAGCAATTTTGATGGTGGCAGCTGATCCGGTATCAGTTGATGATTTATCCAAAGCACTTGATTTACGTGCTGGGATCGTTGATCAATTATTGCGTGAACTGGCAGCACAATACGCTGATAGCGAGTTTCCGCGTGGTTTTCAATTACGCGAAGTCGGCGGTGGATGGCGTTTTTATTCGCACCCGCACTATGCCGATATTGTGCGAGGTTTTGTGACGGCCGGCCAAAAGCAGCAGCTTTCGGTGCAGGCACTGGAAACTCTTGCAATCATTGCCTACCGTCAGCCAATTACGCGAGCACAGATTTCAGCGATTCGTGGTGTGGATGTAGACGGAGTTGTACGTACTTTGCAAATACGTGGTTTAGTGGAGCAGGTAGGTGTTACTCAAGATACGGGTGCCTCACTCTACCAAACTACTGCTTATTTTATGGAGCGAATGGGCTTAAACTCACTTGATGAAATGCCTGACCTTGCCCCTTATCTGCCAGATAATGAAATACTTGAAGAAATAGAAAAGGAAATTAAATGAGTAGAGCGATAAACGATATTCATGTGGCTGACGGGGAGCGCCTGCAAAAAGTACTTGCCCACGCAGGTGTAGGCTCTCGGCGCGCATGTGAAGAGATGATTCAAGCTGGTCGCGTTAGCGTTAATGGGGTTATCGTAAAGCAGCTTGGGATCCGGATTGATCCTGAGACGGCTGTGATCCATCTTGATGGGCAGCGAGTGCAGCAAGATGCATCAAAGGTGACGATTGCTTTATATAAGCCACCTGGGATCGTCTCAACAATGCAAGATGATCAAGGGCGAAAGACACTGCAAGATTTGATTAGTGACCGTCCTGAGAGATTTTTCCATGTGGGGCGGCTTGATGTGCAGACGGAAGGTTTGATTTTGCTTTCCACGGATGGTGAGCTCACACATCGTCTTACCCATCCGTCTTTTGAGGTGCCGAAGACGTATATTGCGCGTGTGGAAGGTACTGTTACGCGCGGACTTGGGCGAGTACTTGAAAAAGGCATTACACTGGAAGACGGTCCGATCAAGGTCGATAAGTTTGTGTTGCGTGAAGCGGCACGAAAGAATTCAATTGTGGAAATCACGCTGCATTCAGGACGGAATCGGATCGTGCGCCGGATGATGGAAGAAGTGGGGCATCCGGTGATGGAATTGGTACGTACACGATTTGGAAATATTACTATCGGGCGGTTAAAGCCTGGGCAGAGCCGTGTGATTGGTGGTTCGGAACTAGGTGCACTAATGCATCTTGTCGGGCTCTAAAGTAGCGCAAAATAACTATGAAGTAGGGAAGATGACGATTTCATCGCTTTTGCTCACGCCTTCGCCAGTACTGATTATTGGTGCTGGTTTGCTTGGCACGTCGATTGCTTTGCGGCTCCGTCAGGGCGGGGTGGAGGTTTATTTAGCGGACGTTTCGCCGATTGCTGCGCGTTTGGCACAGGATTTGGGTGCAGGAAAAGCTACTGCGGTGGCTGCGCCAAAGCTTGTGATAGTGGCAGTTCCACCGGATGTTACTCCGGCAGTGGTGGCAGATGCGCTCGAAAAGTATCCGAAAGCTATTGTCACTGACGTGTCTTCTGTGAAACAGTTGGTGATTGATTTGATCGCGGTTCATCCTTGCGCGAATCGTTTCGTGGGTTCGCATCCAATGGCCGGGCGGGAGCGGAGCGGGGCAATTGCAGCTGATGCGGATTTGTTTGCGGGGCGTCCGTGGGTGATCGTGCCGCATGAGAAATCCGGACGTACCGCACAGCGTGTAGTACAGAATCTGGCAGTCGATATGGGCGGCTCGGTGATTCAAATGAGCGCGCAAGAACATGATCACGCGGTTTCACTCGTTTCGCATTTGCCGCAGATAATGTCTTCGCTTGTGGCTGGGCAGTTAACTGGTGAGACGGCTGATTCTCTGCAGCTGGCTGGGCAGGGATTGCGTGATGTGACTCGAATCGCGAAGTCTGATTCGCTGCTGTGGACTTCAATTATTAACGCAAATCGAAAAGAAATTGCCGCTGCTTTAAGGCGTACCCGTAAAGAATTAGATGACTTCATTAAGGCAGTTGAAAGTGATGGAGATTTAAGTACGATTTCACGTCTAATTGCACTTGGTAATGAGGGTGTTTCAAGAATTCCGGGTAAGCATGGTGGCGCGCCTACAAGATATACCGAAGTGACGGTACTAATTCCTGATCAGCCTGGGCAGATGGGTCGTCTTTTTACTGAAATTGGGCAGATCGGCGTAAATATTGAAGATTTCACTCTCGAACATTCCGTTGGACAGCCGGTAGGACGGGCGGTGCTTTCTGTGATTCCGGCGCATACGCGAGAATTGGAGATTGGTTTGATTCAGCGCGGCTGGCAAGTTATTTCTGTGGGTGAGGAGCAAAGATGAGTATCGTGATTGCAATTGATGGCCCGTCAGGCTCAGGAAAATCTACGGTTGCGCGCGGTGTAGCCAAAGAGCTTGGTTTAAGTTATTTGGATACGGGAGCGATGTATCGTGGTGCTACATGGTGGGCACAACGCTGCATGATTGATTTAGACGATCAGGATTTGGTTGCGCAAGCAGTGAAAAAAATGCCGCTGGAGGTACGTTTAGATCCGTCAGATCAGAGATTTATTTGCGATGGTGTTGATATCACTGAGGCAATTCGTGCCTCTGAGCTTTCGAAAGTAGTTTCAAAAGTGGCAGTGAATCTTGCAGTACGGCGCGAAATGAAACGTTTACAGCGTGAAATCATTGCTGCCGAATGTACTCCACATGGGTTTTCGCAAGGTGCCGGAATCGTTGCGGAAGGCAGAGATATTACTACGGTAGTAGCGCCAGATGCAGATGTGCGGGTGCTGCTTACTGCTTCAGCGGAGGCACGTTTGGCTCGGCGCGCGAAAGAAGTAAGAGGAAGTGTTGATGCGCAAGCGCTTGCTGCGACCCGGGATGAAGTCTTACGGCGTGATCGTGATGATGCTACTGTTTCTGAATTCATGACTGCGCAAGATGGAGTAACCACAATCGATTCTTCAAACTTGACGATTGCTGAAGTGGAATCAGCTGTAATTAAACTCGCCAAGGAGGCGTTCAATGGATAATAACTTTGCAGATAATTTGCCTGAAGAACTCGATATCACTGTTTTCAGTGCTGCGGATAATGACGATGATCCAGAAAAGCTGAAGGCATTTCTAGCTGATTATGAACTGGATGATGCAGACTTTGCATATCTCGAAGATAATTATGAGTTTGTGTCTCAGGATGAAAATAATGGCTTACCAGTACTTGCAATCGTGGGGCGTCCAAATGTCGGAAAATCTACGCTGGTAAATCGGATCGTTGGGAAACGCGTTGCCGTCGTGCAGGATGAACCTGGAGTTACTCGTGATCGGGTACGTTATGATGCAAACTGGGCAGGGCGAGATTTTACTGTTGTAGATACTGGTGGATGGGAATTCGATACTTCTGGAATCGACCGTTCGGTGGCGCAGCAATCAGAATTTGCGATTGAGCAGGCAGATGCGGTGTTATTGGTGGTTGATGCTGTGGTGGGTGCCACGCAAACAGATGAAGAAATCGTGCGTTTATTGCGCAAATCGGGCAAGCCAGTAGTTTTAGCTGCAAATAAGGTTGATTCTGCGCAATTAGAATCTGATGCGGCATATTTGTGGTCGCTTGGCTTGGGGGAGCCTTACCCGATTTCCGCCTTGCATGGGCGTGGTACGGGAGATTTGCTTGATGCTGCGATGCGGATTCTTCCTGAAGTTTCGGCCTTTGCAGCTGCACGGCCGGCAGGTGGGCCGCGCCGGATTGCGCTTGTTGGTCGGCCAAATGTGGGAAAATCTTCCTTGCTGAATCGGTTGGCAGGGGAAAATCGGGTAGTGGTTGATCCGCTTGCTGGTACTACTAGAGATCCGGTTGATGAATATCTTGAGCTTGACGGCACGATCTGGAATTTTGTGGATACGGCTGGGGTGCGGAGGCGCGTACATCAAACCCGTGGGGCTGATTATTATGCTTCCTTGCGTACACAGAATGCGATTGAGAAAGCTGAACTTGCCTTAGTTTTGATTGATGCTTCAATGCCGCTTACCGAACAGGATATTCGCGTAATGCAGCAGGTGATTGATGCGGGCAGAGCAATGGTAGTGATTTGTAATAAGTGGGATTTGGTGGATGAAGAACGGCGTTTTGAGCTTGATCGTGAGCTGGAACGTGAACTGGTGCAGATGCCGTGGGTGGAGCGAATAAATCTTTCTGCGCTCACTGGATGGCATACGAACCGTCTGACGCGAGCAATGGAGACGGCACTTGCTTCTTGGGATAAGCGTGTACCCACTGGCAAACTGAATGCTTATCTGGGAGAAGTAGTGGCTGCAAATCCGCATCCGGTACGTTCGGGGAAGCAGCCGCGGATTTTGTTCGCAAGTCAAGTTGCGAATCAGCCGCCCAAATTTGTGCTATTTACGTCAGGATTCCTTGATCATGGATACCGACGTTTTATCGAACGGAAACTGCGGGAAAAGTTTGGCTTTACCGGTTCTCCAATTCAGATTTCAATGCGCGTAAGAGAAAAACGCCAGCGGAAATAGTTATGCAAATCGTCAAACCAAAATGTTTTGAGTTGATAGATCATCTGCAGAGTACGAGGCTAGATCAGATTTAATTTTTAGCTGACTGTAGCTGCCTACTTGTATCAATTACGCATATATGTATTCCGTCTCACACGTTTAAGGTGTAAGATGTAACACATATTCAGTTGCAGAAAGGAGGGTGGTTAATTTTTCGTCCCAAAAGGCTGCGTTAGTAGCTTTTATTGTTTTGATATTTTTTGGCTCAATCTCTTTGCAGGTATTTGTTTCACAGGAACAAGGATATTTCTGTATCCTGCTCGTTAGATCAAAGAGAAGCTCTAGTGAAGCTGTTACCGAAGTTAAGCAGTGAACGATCCATTCTGTATTCTTCGCATATTATTGAAGACATAGTGGGTATCGCTACCAATATTTTGCATATTTACAAAGGACGCACTCGAAACTATAGTTTTTGGTAACGGCACTGAAGCAGATAAAAAACAGGCAGTGACAACTTTCAATACAGGATGGGGGAACTATTACTTGGCATATTGATATTGATGCGAGGTGGGGACTTTTTCTTCCATTAATCTGTCTGCTATTAAGTTCATTTTTATATGCGTACAAGTACCCTGCGCAATGGAGTCTACAATCCGTGTACGAATGATAAATATGTTTCATACCGTCGGGCTGACCGGATTTGAACCGACGACCCCTTGACCCCCAGTCAAGTGCGCTACCAAACTGCGCCACAGCCCGTGATGCGTTAAGCAAAGCAGAATTCAAAGTGATCCCTCTTTACCACTGCAACGCTTCGATAATAATCAATTTAGATGCATAATAGCAATTTCCAGAAAATCAGCATCACAATCTAGAATGAATAGCATGTCTGAGAATCTTACCCGTGAAATCGCCCAATATCGCAGTGAATTGTTAAAAATTGAGAAATATAAGATTGAGCTTGATGTGAGTGAAGCGCAATCCAAATCTGACAATTTTACTGTAACTTCTCAGATTTCACTCATACAGCTGCATGAAGGCTCCTTCCATATTGATTTTATTGGTGATTCCGTACAAGCCGTCTGCATTGATGATCAAGAAATTGATTTTCAATACGACGGCGCACGGATTACTTTCGCTGCGCTCACACCAGGCGCGCATGAAATCATGATTGCAGCAAAGGGCAAATATTCCACATCAGGGGAAGGTTTGCACCGTTTCCGTGATCCACTCGATAGCGAAACTTATCTGTACACTCAGTTTGAACCAGCTGATGCACGCCGCGTTTTTCCAAATTTTGAGCAGCCCGATTTGAAAGCCGAATTTGCGATCGCAATTACTGCACCCGCAGCATGGACGGTACTTTCCAACGGAGCTGAAATACATTCCCAGCCTGCTGGTGAAAACTCGCAAGGGAAAGCATGTAAACGGGTAATTTTTGCAACCACAAAACGCATGTCTACGTATCTCACTGCTTTTATCGGCGGACCATACCACAAGTTCAGTGATGTATATAGTGGCCCAGATGGAGATATTGCACTTGGTTATTACTGCCGTGAAACCTTGGCGGAATATTTCGATTTTGCTGATATCAATACCGTCACCAAGCAAGGCTTAGACATTTTCCCGCAAGCATTTGGGATGCCATATCAGTGGGGAAAATACGATTCTGTATTCGTGCCTGAGTATAATCTTGGCGCGATGGAAAACCCTGGATGTGTCACTTTCAACGAGAACATGTACATCCATCGTGGGCATACAACCCGTGCGCAAGCTGCTAGCCGTGGAAACACGATTTTGCATGAAATGTCGCATATGTGGTTTGGGGATCTCGTTACGCCAAAATGGTGGGATGATTTGTGGCTGAAGGAATCATTTGCGGAATATATGGGTGCCTGGGGGCTGGTGAACGGCACAAAATATGATGAAGCATGGGAAGCTTTTACCGGTGCACGCCTAGCATGGGCCTTAGCAAATGATCAATATCCAACTACACATCCGATTATTGCAAATGTGCCAGATTTAGAAGCAGCCGACCAAGTTTTTGACGGTATTACTTATGCGAAAGGTGCTGCTGTGTTGCGCCAATTGGTATCTTGGCTGGGAACAGAAACATTCTTTGCCGGTACGCGTTTGTATTTTGCAAAGCATGCTTTTGAAGCTGCTACTTTCGGCGATTTGCTTGCGGCTTTGAGCGAAGCCTCAGGAAAAGATGTACAACTGTGGGCAAAGGAGTGGTTTGAAACCCCAGGCGTTTCGCAAGTGGAAGTTACCCGCCTTGCTGCAGGGGTACAGCTAAAACAAATCGGCACAGATCCTTTTACGGGTGAAGATATTCGCCGACCGCATCTGATCAACGTATCGGGCTGGCAATTAGATGATCACAAGATACTCCAACGAGTAGCCGATACGAACATCGAGTTGATTGATGAAGTGATGATTCCGTGGGAAAACCTTGGCGGATCCGAGGTTGCTGCGATTTTACCGAATGACGGCGGACTCTCTTACCTCAAGATAAGTTTTGATCGTGCATCTTGTGATGCTTTCTTGAACTACGATGTAAATGATTCGCTTTCACGAGCCGTTATTGCAAATGCACTCTGGCAAGAAGTACGCGATGCGAAGCTGAAAGTAGCGAAATACCTCGAATATGTAATGCGGAATGCTGCTCTGAAGCAAAGCGCATTATTGAACCAAATGCTAAAGACGGCATTGCAGGCAATCAAAGATTATTTACCGGTGCAGCAGCGAAAGGATTTTGCAGCAAAATTATTCACAACCGGGATGCAGCAAATTACAGAATTTGCCGAAACTGAAGATCTCGGCGTGATTTGGCGGCATACCATTGCTGAACTTGCCCCAATTGCGACAACTGGTACAACGCAAATTCGCACGCTTCTTCACGAAACCACGGATCAGGAATTGCGCTGGGCACTACTCACTGCGCTGGCAAATATGAATTTGCTTGCGGATGGGGAACTTGCTGCTGAACTTGAAAAGTCACATTCAGCGAAAGATGAACTGGCTTATCTTGGCGCAAAAGCCAGCATCCCTGGTACTCAGCACGAAACTTTGGCACTCTTATTGCAAGAAGATGCAAAACTATCAAATCTGGAAATTGGTGTGCTGGCTGCGGGCTTTATGGCAGCGACCACTCCGGCAGCAGCTCGTGCTGCGCTCCCGAATTTCTTTGAACGAATCGATCAGATTTGGCGCTCACGCTCACAAGAAATTGCTGAACGAATTATTTATGGGATCTTCCCGCGTACTGAAATTATGGCCGCAGATCCTGACGCGGAAGTGTCCTTACAGCGCGAAGCAAAGAATTGGCTTGCTGCAGGTGGTCATGAAAGTGCACTTGTGAAAATTATTCGTGATTGTCTTGACGATAGCTATCGTTGCGCAAAAGCACAGAAATTTAATTCTTGAACGTTTCTTTGTATTCAGTTTGATTACGCTGATTGCAAAGTGGCATTGCTGTGAGTTTTCAAGTATGAACTAACTCGCACTAGAATTTCGTATTAGAGTAGGACTAACACGTCAACAGGGAGCGAATTATGGAAAATCAAGAGTTTGATTTGAACCGGGTCGATGCGATCCAGGATCCGTCGGTCACATCGCGTTTTTCTGCGATAAATCGTGCTCAATTTGAAGTTCCTGCACATCCGCGTGGTCTTGATGGCGATGATATTGCTGCGATTGAGGCTTTACCGCTTGGCTCGGCATTGCTAATTGTGCGTTTTGGTCCAGGAGAAGGTGCGCGCTATTTACTTAATTCTGATCAAGCCTTCGCTGGGCGTCATCCAAAATCAGATATTTTTCTTGACGATGTGACGGTTTCCCGCAAACACGCAATTTTTATGCGTCATAATAACGAATTTTACATTCAAGATTCTGGTTCGCTAAACGGTACTTATGTCAATGATGAGCTGGTGGATGAAGCCAAGTTGAATAATCATGACGAAGTGCGCATTGGAAAATTCCGTTTTACCTTCTTTGAAAGTGTGCAAGGCTAAGGTATGTCTGCACAGATTAGAATTGCCCAAGAGTGGCAAAATGACTATGTTTCGTGGCCGCAGGAAGTATCACATGAGCCGAATTTAAAGATTGGTGAAGTGATTTCGCTCTTAAATAAGGAATTTCCTTTTCTGCAAGCTTCAAAAATTCGCTACTACGAATCTCAGGAATTAATTTCTGTTTATCGGACAGATTCAAATCAACGCCTTTTTTCCCTGGCAGATGTGGAACGTTTACGTTTCATTTTGGTAGAACAGCGTGATCGTTATGTGTCCTTGCCGCAAATCAAAGAGCAATTGCGGCAGCTCGATTCGGGTCAAGCAAATGCAGAGCATCCGGGTAAAATGCGGGTATTGAAAGATGCTGAACGTTTCACAGTGCAAGCAGGTACACGGCTGCATAAAGCTGAATTAGCTGCGCTGACCGGAGCTTCGATACAAGATCTTGAAGAGCTAGCGAAGCATGGGATTTTACAAGCTGATGCGCGGGGTAGATTGACTGCGCAGGCAGTAGATATTGTGCGATACGTAATGCTGCTTTCAGAACAGGGGTTTGATTTACGTCAATTGCGTGCAGTGCGTAATTCGGCTCATGCACATGCGGTAAATACGATCAATCAACTCTCCACGGACGGTCCGCGTGGTACATCGCGAGGTAAAGAAAGAATGATTGCGCAAGCTGCGCAAATCAGTTCTTTACTGACGAATCTTTACCGTGCACTTCTTGTTGACAATATCGAGATTGAGCTTCGCTAACGAAAGTTTCATCACTTCACTAATACTTAAAGCTAAAACTTGAGGCACGCCGGCGCGACACGCCAAGAATACTTTAAGCTATTTTGTTGTTTTCTGTTCGTTTGCGCAATAGGCTTAGCTATAGAGAATTTTGATGATAGAGGAGGCTGCCTTGTTTGGTGACGCATCCACGCAAAGCGTTCGCCCGCAGCGTGCACAGCAAATGCTCTTTGGAGATTTGCTTCCAGATCTTGATGAAGAGACGGGATACCGCGGTCCGGCAGTATGTCGTGCTGTTGGTATTACTTACCGTCAGCTTGATTATTGGGATCGTACAGGGCTTGTAGTCCCAAATATTCGTGGCGCAAAAGGATCAGGCTCACAGCGGCTTTATTCATTTCGTGATGTGTTAGTACTAAAAGCAGTGAAGCGACTGCTTGATACCGGAGTATCATTACAGCAGATTCGTCTCGCGGTAGAACAGCTCGAATCTTATGGTGTAGAGCATTTAGCCGGCGTCACGTTAATGTCTGACGGTGCGTCAGTATATTTGTGTACATCAAATGATGAGGTTATTGATTTGATCAGCGGGGGGCAAGGCGTATTCGGGATTGCACTCGGTAAAGTCTGGCGTGAAGTTGAAGGATCACTTTCAGAGCTTCCAGTGGAGCATCTTGATGCGACAGCGAACCATGTGGACGAACTGGCTCTGCGCCGCGCGAAACGAAACGCGGTTTGATAGCTGAATAAAGTTTTTACTTTATAAAATAAATTAGCTGTGGTACGTTTTTCCTAACGTACCACAGCTAATTTATTTGAGGTTGATCTGTTTCTTAGTTGGAATACTTTGATTCCCAGGAAGCAATGATCGGATTTGCGTCAGCTACAATTTTATCGAAACGATCATTCGCAATTTCTGTTATTTCAGATAGCAATGCAATCCGTTCACGAGCAGGAGAGTTTTCTAGCCGTCGCAAACCCTGAGCAATGATCTGCTGTGGTGTATCGTAAATTCCCAGGTATGCGACCCAAGGATAAGCAAACTTTTCGCGGTACTGTTCAGAAATTTCTTTTAGTTGCGCAAGTTCCTCATCGGTAGCTGCATCAAGCGCAAGCGAACCAATATCTTGTGAAATTTCAGCCGCAGCTTCCGCGTCTGTAGCAATCAACTGATACATATCCGGATAATCAAGAATCAGCTGATGCTGCAGCTTCGGGTCGGCAGTCAATACTGCTTCTTGAATTGCGGCACGCAGATTCAGCACGTCAGTAAAATTCCGTGCTTCCCAAGCCTGCTCAAGTGGCCACGTCTGGTTATTAAATACTTTCCGGAAGGTTGCAACAAACGCTTCTCGCGACATCAAGTTGATGTCATCAATAGCGACTTTACCCATTTTTACAGCGCTGATTGGCTCATTTTGGTTGCCAACATGGAAAAAGAGTAGATTCAGTAAGATTGCGGTAATTGCACCAATCGTCATTCCAGAAGAGCAGAAAATCTGCGCCCATTCAGGGAATACCCCAGCAATACCTGGCTTGAAGGTGACGAGCATTGCCAATCCAAGAGCAGTAGTGACAATAACAGCATTGCGGGAACTCTTCATATCGGCCTTGGCGATTGTTTGCAAGCCAACCCAAGCAACATTTGCAAATAATGCAAGAGAAGCTCCACCCAGTACCGGTGAAGGGATCGCTGCAACGATTGCCCCAGCCTTTGGAATTAATCCGATAAAAAGCATGATCACGCCAGCGCCAGCAGCAACCCAGCGTGACTTAACTTGTGTAATCCGCACGAGTCCTACATTTTGTGCAAAACATGTGTAAGGGAAAGAATTGAGAATACCGCCGAGCAATGTGGAAATTCCATCAGCACGGATAGCTGCAGAAACATCTTTTTGCGTGATGCGCTTTCCAACGATTTCTCCGGTTGCAAATACATCGCCGGTAGTTTCAACCATTGTAATAATCATTACAATGATCATTGAGATCACGCCGGTAAACGTAAAGGCCGGAATTCCAAAATAAAATGGGGTGGTTATTCCAACGATATCGGCAGCTCCAATTGCCGAGACTTTTGCCGGATCAAGATGCCCAGCAATTGCAGCTACGATAGTTCCGCCAATCAGGCCGATCAATACGGCAATAGTTCCGAAGAAACCTTTGAAAAATCGTTGTGCCAGCACAATTACAGCAAGTGTACCAAAGCCGTATCCAAGCCAGACTGGATCGGGAGTACCTTCGGCGTAATTAATAAAATCATTTGCCGAAACTGAAAGCAGGGAAGTGCCCATGACTAAGAGCACAGTACCGGTAACGATCGGTGGGAAAAATCGCAACAATTTCGCAAAATATGGAGCGGCGAAAAAGGTGAATAATCCGGAGAAAATGATGGCACCGTAGATATAAGGCAGACCTGCAAGACCGCCTTTACCGCCCGTTGTTGCCAGCCCAATCGCGATTATCGGTGCGACGGCAGTAGTGGTTACGCCTTGAATAATCGGCAAGCGGACACCGATTTTCTTGCCTAATCCCACTGATTGAATCAATGTTGCGATACCGCAGGTGAACAGATCGGCATTGATCAAATGAATTGTGGTTTCCGGGTCGAGATTCAGCGAAGAAGCAATAAGTAATGGAACAATTACTGCTCCTGCGTAGAACGCAAGCACATGCTGGAGGGAAAGAATTGATATTTTTGCAGGACTTGGCACTGCATCAACTGGATGTGTTTTTCGTATTTTATTCACTTAACTTATTTTCGCTATCACAGCAGGGAAGTTCTTAACTGGTCAGAATCTGGACATGGTTTATTTTGAATCCTGAGACGGAAAGGCACAAGTAGGGGGCATTTGTCGGTCTGGGAAAATTACACCCTGCTATTATCTGACATAATGTACATTATCGGATACTTATTTTCTTTCGATTCAGCTCTTACCTGGAAGAACGCACCTCGTCTCAGGTAATAACTATAATCTTACTGGTAAATATCTAAACGAAGGAAGAAGGAAGTTACGTGGCAGAACGTTCATTACGCGGGATGCGGATCGGTGCTAATTCACTTGAATCTGAAGCAGGCGTTGCCTTTGTAGGTCGTCGCGACGAAGAGTACGGATGCACTAATGGCCATAAGTTTGTAGTGACACTTGCTGATGATGCTGAGGCTCCAATGTATTGGGAATGCAAATGCGGAGCTGAAGCGCAAATTATTAGCGGCGAAGGACACGAAGAAGAAGAAAAGATTATAAAACCAGTGCGCACGCACTGGGATATGCTTTTAGAACGTCGCACCGAAGCTGAATTACAAGAAATTCTCGAAGAACGCCTCGAATTATTGCGTACTGGCAGACTCTTTAAACGGATGCACTAATTTTATTTATTAGTAAAAATTGTGTTTACACTGAATCAAAAATCAGTGTAAACACAATTTTTTGATCAGCTGCATTTTTACGATAAACATTCCCTTTCAAGATAAGGCTTTTCACATCAAGCCTTTGAAATCCGATTTTTTCTACCTAATCTGACATAACTTATTGCCGCATACATTGTGGCAACGCCAGAAATGATGTAAATTGCCAGTTCACGAAGGTAAATAGTGCGCGTGGCAAAAGTACTTTCTGACTGCAAGATCACCTTTACCACGCGTGCATCCGCAGAATAAAGATCCGTGGTATATGCAACTACTCCATTCGGATCAATCGCACCGGAAATCCCCGATGTGGCAACCTGGATCACCGTCTTGGCGTGTTCTACAGCGCGGAATCTTGCCATTGCAAATTGCTGAGCCGCTTGCCCCGTATGCCCAAAAGAAGAATTATTCGTTGGAAAAATTATAAAATCCGTATTCTGTGCTGCTTCAGCCACAATCCCATCAAAAGCTACTTCAAAACAAATCGGTACCCCCACACGTACCGAACGTGATCTTTCAGTATTTTGTAGTGTTTCTTTCCGCAGTGGGACATCGAGACGAGCCGGCAATTTACCGGGAATCATATCGGATGCAATTTGTTCTATTTGAGTGAAATATTTTCCGAGTGTTTTACGCCATGGCACATATTCACCAAATGGAACTGGATGCTGTTTGGAGTACTTCCCTACTATTTGTCCGAAAACTGAAACTAGATAGTCGTTCGTACGAGTCCCGTCAGAAAAGTATTCTTGCGTGCCCAAAAGAATTGGAGTATCGCCAAGTATCGGAAAAATTTTTGCAAATGTACTGCGAGCTTTTGCGTCAGTACGAATATCGCGATCTGATGCAGACTCTGGCCAAACTACCAAATCAATGCCATCGCGAAAAGTCTTCTGTGTGAGTAAAACATGATTTTCGGTGATTTCCAATGCCCGCGCACCACCAGCATAATTTGCAAAAGAATCAGGAGCATTTCCCTGCACTACTAAAGCATTTATCGCTGGGCCTGAAACTTCTACTGATGGCACAAAGAATGGCAAAATTGCAAGCAATGCAGCGAAAAATACAAGCTTTAATGCAGCGAAAAAATAACTTTTTACAAGCAGCTGATAAATAAAAGCGAAGCACAGGCTGATCAACACTGCAAAAAACTGTAATAATTGCGTTGCACCAAAGCGTGCAAGTGGCAAAAATGGTGAATCAGTCAGCGAAAAAGCGATATTTCCCCAAGGCATCCCGCCAAATGGAATCGCCATCCGCAACTGCTCGACCCCGATCCAGGTAAAAGCAGCAAGCATCATGACCCCAAGAAGTCCAAGAAAGCTTTGCTTATTGCTGGAAAACGATATTACTCTCTCCCGATAAGGAGCAAAAAGTAACGCCCAGATCAGTCCGATAAAAAAGAAAAAACACGCCAGTACAAGTGCGAGCACAATACGGGCAATCGGGGTGCCCGCAGAAACAGTGATCCAGTCGAAAATCGTAAAGAAATAGGTAAAAGCCCAAAGCGCTCCCAGAAGTGCAGCTCTCAAAGGTTTATTGTGCAGTGCAAGGAGCGCGAAACAAGCTACACTCAGAAACACAAACGGCCAGAAATCAAAAGGTGGAATTGCCAAAGCACCCGCGATTCCACCTAGGATCGCAAGCAGCAAAGCGCTTAAGAGATGCTGATTTGGTTGCTGCATAATTTTTCGATCATCTGCTGCCATCTGCACAAACATACCCTAACTGATTTCACTGCTATTTTGAAGACTTTTGTGTGAAAACTAAAGCCAATCCCAGCGACGGATCAAATGGATCGCCGTATCTGCGCGCTTTCCAATCCAACTATCTGCACCTGCACGAGCGAGTTGACTGAGTAAATCAAGTAAGCGCCGAGTACTACCAATAAAATCGCCTACTTCAATCCGACCAAATTTCAAGATTGCAGGTAGCGTTGCGCCATCAGCCCAGAGAGTAAAAAGCTGTACTCCCGAAGAATTTGGTTCAGCGGTTAAATCAATTCCATGCTTTGCCTCCAAATCGCGTAAGAACCAATAATTAGCATCAATTCTTTTCCAGGCGGCTCGTAATTTTGGATCAGCTATTGGAAGCTTACTAATCCGCTTATCTCCTAAGAAACCGGCACAAATTCCAGCAAATTGTGCTGCGTTAAGTTCATGCAGCACCGACTCATTCAAACAAAGCGCCAGGAGCAAATCATTTTCTGTGTGTATCGCACGCAAAAAATCACCACCAATCCCCAACCGCAATTCACAATCAGGATTGTTTTGGCTTGATAAAACCCCAGTATCAGTTTTACGAATAGAAATATCTGTATCAGACTGCAGAAAACCCAACTTTTTCAGCACTTGCGCTGCTGCATCAAATTGCCGCGCAATCGAATCATGAGAAGCATCTGCCTTTGCTTCCAAGGCTTGGCGCCGATTCACAAGCGATAAATATTCTTCGGCAACAATAAGATGTGCTGCTAAATCTCGACAATGATGCACTGGATGTGCCAATAATTCCGGCGTTTCCCGCACTGCAAAACGATCCTGCGCACCAATCAGATCGGCATCCTGCTCTAATTCAATTCGTTCAGAAAGCTGCCGAAAGAGTTTTTGCGAAATTATTTCCCTTGCTGCAGCCTGCTTTGGAGAAAGCCCGTGCGGTAACAAAAATTCACCAAGATTACGTAACGGCGCACTCACCTGATTCGCATAAATCCACTCTAAATCGCCATACAATGAGATGATCCGCGCCCGACGCTCATTATGTGAAAGCACTACCCCATAAGTAACTTCCCCAGCTAAAGCGATTGCATAAAGTATTCCATTTTGCATTTCGCGCCAAGATGCTGCAATAGATCGACGATATTCAGATTTTGCCTTCCTCCGTGCAGCTTTTGAAGCTCTCCCTGCTTTCATGCGTAATTCTAAATACTGAGGCAAATTACCTTTTTGGCAGAGCGTGGCAAGGTCAGCAGAATGAGCATGAATTTTTCGCGAAATCCGGGCAAGCTTTCCCTGGATCTCCCCTAATTGCGAGTTTAACTGGTACTGTGCAAAGGAAGTCCCCATAATCAATCGGGCATCGCGATATCCATAATTCCCAATCAAATTCACAACAGTATTGTATGACGGAAAAAATACTGAGTTTAACCGTTCAAGTTCCCCACTGCTGAGCTTTGCCAGTAATTCAATATCCGTATGCGGACGAGCCAAAATCACTGCCGTCCCGAGCTGATCCTTACCCCGCCGACCAGCTCTCCCAATCAACTGTGTATATTCGGTACCAGAGAGATCTTCGAAAGAATCACCATTCCATTTATAAAGTTCCTCTAAAACTACAGTACGTACTGGCATATTGATTCCCAGTGCAAGAGTGCCAGTAGCATAAATCAGTGAGAGGAACCCAGCAGCTGTCAGCTCCTCAATCAACTCTTTCAATGCTGGAAACATCCCCGCATGGTGTGCTGCGAAACCGCGAAGAATTGCTTTCTCCCAGAGTCCAAACTGGATTGCCTTACGTTCTTCCGCATTTAGCGCACGACGCAAATGCCCAAGCTTCTTGCGAATGATTTTGCGCTGAGCGTCAGTGGTAAAAGAGACTTCACGCTCAAGTAGATCCTGCACTGCCTGATCACAGCCTTTTCGTGAAAAAATAAACTCAATCGCTGGCAGCAGCTCCAGATTCCGTAATTGGAGTGCGATCTTTTTCCGAAATACAGCAGAAAGCCGTTTTCCATTACTCCCCCGCCCCCGCCGGAGATCCCGTCCTTCCCGATTACTTCGCTGATTCTCAGATTCGATTGCACGCTGTACAGCTTGCAGCTCAAATTGACTGTCAGGCTGCGAGACTGCAGTATCCTGCGGCGAATTTACCGATATGTGTCTTTGGGTATTCCGATAAAGCTCGATTAACTTTCCACGATTCAGCATTGCCTGCGATAGTGGCACCGGGCGTATTTTTGATTCTACAAACGTTACTGCCGGACGTACCGTGCGCAGCCAAGCAGTAAATTCAGCCGAATTCGCGATCGTGGCAGAGAGCGCCACCAAACGAGTATCTTGTGGGAGTTGCAAAATCAATTCTTCCCATACTGGTCCGCGCGATTTATCTCCCAGATAATGTACTTCATCCAAAACTACGTAACCAATATCATGCAACGAAGAATCCTGGGCGAAAAGCATATTTCGCAGCACTTCAGTAGTAACCACGAGAATTTGTGCATCGCGATTAATTACAGTATCACCAGTCAATAATCCAATTTGCGCCTGCCCGTATCGCTCAGATAATTCCCGATATTTTTGGTTTGAAAGCGCTTTGATCGGAGCAGTATAGACACAGCGCAATTCGCGTGCGAAGGCAAGCTCAATTGCAAATTCTGCAACTACCGTTTTTCCTGCGCCTGTCGGTGCACTTACTAAGACATCTGAATCTTGTGTAAGCGCCGTAATTGCTGCTTGTTGAAAATCGTCAAGAAAAATCCCTCTTTCACGGTAGACATCTGCAAAATGCGCAATTAAATCTTGATACAACATCAACATCACTCACATTGCAAGCTGTAAAGCGCCCGGCAAAACATTGATTTTTGCAGGTAATTCGCAGATATATTCGCCGTCGGCCATTAATGCTGGCGGCTGTGCCCCGCAGCTCAAATCTGGTTCGATCAGTACCGACTTGATCCGCCGCGTATGCACAAAAGGATGCAAAGTATGGCGCTCAAACATTAACCGGGACAGTAAACCACCAATAGTACGCATTTTTAATCCGCCAACTAAAACTAAATCGAGTAAGCCATCATTTGGTAAAGCATCTGGAGCAATATTGAGCCCGCCACCAAAATAACGCGTATTAGCGATCGACAAAAGCGTGATCGAACCCGATTTTACGACCCCATCAATTGTCAGTTTTACACCATAAGGTTGAAAAGATTTCAACGCTGGAGGGATCGCGCGCAGATATCGCAAATTTCCCTTTGGCCACGACATCTGATTTGCGCGTTGATTCACGTCCGCATCAATTCCCACACTTGCAATCGCAAGTGCATAATGCGTTTCTGCACGAGAAGTAATTTCTAAAACATCTGCGAGATAGAATTTTTGTGTCAGAAAAGCCGTCATGATCTGTTGTAGTGATCCTTCGATGTGATGCGAAGGAAGCATGAATTCGCGCGCAATATCATTTCCAGTACCGATTGCAACGATTCCAAGCGGAATATTTGAACCAGCCGTCGCTGCTACCGCTAAGTGAATCATACCGTCACCACCGGCTACGATCAGTGCGTCAATTTCGCGAGTCTGCACAGCTGTACGAATCCGAAGCAACCGTTGTTCAGCGCTATCGGCTACCAGTTCAACAACTTTTACATCGTAGGTGCTTAATATCTGGAAAATTTCGCGTCGGTACCGGGAACCGCGGCCTTTACCCGATTCAGGATTCAATGAGATACCAATAATCAACCGTTACTCCATTTAATTATGCAATCGAACACGTTCACTTTATGCCGTGAATTGCTATTTTTCAGTTCGTAAGTTTTCTTTGCGTGCCGCGCGATAGTTTTTCGCCTGCATCCGTGCTGGTGTATCGATACGCGAATAGCTAGCTGAATCACTCTGCATCCAACGATCGGTAGCGAGTGTGAAACGCCGTTGGCGATTGCATTGCCGAGTATCCTTGATCTGTGCGTGCACAGCAAGCGCTGCAACAATCCGCTGCGGATCTTCCCAGACACTTCGGCTGGCAACGTATTTGCGCAAATGCGCAGTGGCATAAGGAGAAAATGCGGCGCCGAATCCAGAAGCCGCATGCGCCAGCTTTTTTAGCGCACGCACCAGGAGAAATACCTGATAGCCAAAATATATCGCAAGCACGAAAAGCCCTACGATTAAGATCTTCCAAGCCATTAGCTATTCCTTTCATAGTAGCGATGGCAGTTGCGGCACTGAATATCAATTTTTCTTTTGCCTGACGGAATCAGAGTTAGTTCGAGCTTGCTGAGAAACCGTCTGGATAAATATCAAGAATTTTCCTCGCATATAATCCAATCTTATCAGTTACCGATCCCGCTTCGATTTCCAGTATTTGCTTTCCTAGTCGCATCAATATTGCAAATAAACTCGCAGTATTCGCATAACTGATTTTTAGGCGGATAAAGTGAGGAGTTGTTGCAGATGAATCATGCGCACTGGTGCGAGTATCGGTGTCACTAATGATCTCGATTTCGGGATATGCATCGATGATCCATTGGGCTTGTGGCGTGCATTTTAAAATGAGCTTTCCGCCGGTAAACGAAATCTGCTCTTTGCGTGCAAGCGAGCGTGCAGTATTTAAATCTTTCCGATTTCGACGGGCTTTAATGACCGCAACGTCAGTGATGCGATCAAGCCGATATGTGCGAATTCCTTCAGCTGTATGCAGATGTATCGCTGGCTGACGGGTAGCGATAAATTCAAGTGGCGTACCAGTAACTAAATGGGATGAGGCACCCGAATTTTCTGTGGCAGCTTTCCAATATGCGAATTGCACATCGTGCTGGCGTGCCATCGCAAGATTAAGTTTTTCGATTTCGGTACGATTCAGAGTGTTACTTGGAACAGGCCAGGTTGCTTGCTGGTAGCCGCTTTTTGCCAATCCGGCACAGATTAAATCGCGCAATGAAAGTAAAGCTGTATGCTGCTGATCGTCAGCGATTGGCAATAAATAGTCGATCCATGCCAGTACAGTGATTACCTCATCGAAACCCAGATGTAATTTACTTAATGTACGTGCAGACTCAAGTTGTAAAGATACATAATCGTTGATTGAATAAGATTCACTAAAATCAAGATCGATCGGGCATTCATATCCGCCAGCCTGAGTCAATTCCACCAGAAATAAATCGCGTAATTCACGGTGCATTGCTTCTGGCGTAAGGTGATAATGGAGCGCAAGTTCGCGTAATGGTATCGGACCTTGAGCAGCTAAATATGCAAGTATTGAGAGTTTTCGAGAAAGGGTCAAATCCATGATTTATACTCCTTACTGCGCCGAACTGTGCTGAGACGGTGTTTGTATCAAATCTGCGCTTGTATAATGTGCAAGCTGTGTCAAACGTGTAATAAACTCATTGCGGAGTGCTTGTGGAGCTATCAACTCTACATCGTTGCCGTAGAAACAAAGCAGTTCAAAAAGATCTTCTGGATACATCTGGGGCAGTTTGAAATAATCAAAGTTGATCGCATCTTGAGTATTTTGGGGGAGAATTTTTTGCGCAATAGCGCGCAATGGAATTGCTTTCTCCTGCCGGATCCGAACGACTGCAGATGCAGTAGCGAAATGGTTAAATTGCACCGGACTATCCGGGGTATCTGAACGCTCTTGCGTATTTGATGTGTACCTATGCTGCTTGTAAGCAGTCGAAGTGGATCTTTGCGGCATTAAGCGAGGCTGCTTGGGAAGCGAAAAATTTGCCGGCAAGATAAATTCACTTGGGCTGGTGAGAATACGCGATGTACGGAAGATACGTTCATCTGGCGCGATGATCAATTCCGCATTCGAATGATTTAGCACTTTATATCCATATAGATAGAATGACTCAAAATGCGGCACTAATGCGCGTGGTACCACTGTGTAACGCTTTGGTTCTTGTGCGTTGACGGAATAGTAATCAAAGCTGATTCCGTTTCCTCGCGCAATTGCGCGAGCGATTTGTGGAATGAACCCGCCTTTTGGCAAGTTTGCAACTACCTGTGCGCGATGAACAGATTTCTGATCCGCAGGATTCGCCTCTGCAAGTAGTTTTTGTACCCCCGACATCGCAAATTGTACCTGCGTAAAATCCGAATGATAGCGCAAAATCGTCCGCAATAGGGTTGCATCAAATCCAGGAGGAATATCTAACGGAATCTCATCACTAGTATCAATCGAAAAATAATGCGTACCGGATATTTGGTGATTTACTACATCGATCCCCGACTCGCGAAGAATTTTCAGATCCTCGTGAATGCGATTTTTCAATGCTGCATCCGTCAGCTCCAGCGCGCGATAAATCGGTAAATTTGCAATCTGCTCAGCCGTCACCCGGAGATTACTTTGTAAGAAAATCTGCAAAGTAATTCGACGTTGACTCGTAAGTGAGGTTGTCTGCTTGACCATAGCTTCCATTCTAGTGAAGTACGATGTACTTATGATGATTTGGCGACGAGGAAAAGTAATTTCACTTGGACGTAGTTGGAGCGAAGCAGTTGAACTGCAAGTGCAACTACTTGACACAGATGCAAGTGAACTTGATAGTACAAAGCAATTGCAGACGCATCAGGCTCTTGCCTATCGTCCAATCACCGGAGAAGTACATATCGGCGATATTGTACTACTGTCGACAGCAGCCGTGCAGAAGGGTTTAGGGACAGGTGGATATCTTTTTGTTGTCGCAAATACTTCTTGTCTACCCGCTGATCCGCCGCCGCAACCAGGGCATCTAATGAAGGCGCGTTACACTCCAACGCAATTCATGGTACAAGGCGTCGATGAGCAAGAATCAGACTATCATCACTTACTTGCTGATGCTGACGATATCAAGCAAATGCCAGTTATTTGCGCAGATCTACATTCTGCATTGCCAGCTATTGTGCTCGGTATTCAATCAGTTTCTCCGCGCAAACGGATCGCTTACGTGATGACCGATGGTGGAGCATTACCAGCATGGTTTTCCCAGGTAGCTGCGCAACTAGAAGCGGACGGTGCGATCCTGGGCACGATCACTGCAGGGCAGGCTTTTGGTGGCAAACTGGAGGCAGTAAATATATATACGGCGCTACTTGCTGCAAAACACGTGTGGAATGCAGATATCACGGTGGTGGCGCAAGGCCCGGGAAACCTTGGTACTGGCACGAAATGGGGATTTTCTGGTACACAAATCGGTGAAGCATTGAATGCAGCGGGCATTTTAAACGGACGCCCGATCGCTGCGTTGCGTTTATCAAATGCAGATAAACGCGGACGGCACTATGGCATTTCGCATCACTCGTTACGAATCTTGAAAGATCTTGTGAATGTTGAATGCAGCATTATCGTGCCTGCACTTCATGAACTTGCGCAAGCTCAGGATTCTGCTGGAAATTTCCTCCTTCATTCAGATTTTCTTGCGAAGCTAAAGAAAAATCTTGCGCAGCTAACACAATACAAACAATTGCAGCTGAAGTCGGTAGACATTGCACAGCTGATTCCAATTCTGGAAAACAGTCCGTACTCGCTGCGCACAATGGGACGCAGTTTTAGCCAGGATGCAAGTGGATTTATTGCTGCAGCTGCGGCTGGAAAGTTCGCTGCCGAAATCAGTGGGTAAAAGTCTAGTTGCTTGCTGCAGTAAGTACAGCCGTCGTATATGATTCTTCGGCTGCTACGGGGCCTTCTAAAATATTATTTTCTGCCAGGAATTTAGCCATTTGTTTCCAAATAGTTGGATTCTGCTGCCCAAACTCTCCTGTTCCGCGATAAAGCCGTAGCGTTTCTTGTAATACTTCGCGTGCATTTTTACGGGCAGTTGCTTCGCTCAGGCTCGGCACATATTTTTCAGTAATGGTTAAGACAGTTTCAGGATCTGCACTTGCTTCTTGCACTGCTCGTTCAATACAATGCAAGAATTTGTGATACACCTCTGGATGGATATTGTTGCTCATTGATCCGAATCCTACTCCCACCAGTGGTGGTTGCGTGCCGTCAGTAAGTCCAATATTCACCACATCAAGACCAGCATTGCGCAATGCGATCGGATCATTATTAGCAAAACCAATGATTGCATCAACCCTTTTTGCCTGCAATGCGGCAGCTTGTGTATATCCAATAAATTCAATTTGTACTTTGTCGGTTAATCCATGAATCTGCAATGCCGCAAGTAAGCCGTAATAATTTTCGCCGTATGGACCTGGAAGCCCGACTTTCTTTCCGGCAAGATCTGACCAAGATTTAATCTGTGCGGCTTTCGGCGCAATTAGCAAAACCGGGTACTGTTGATACATCGTCGCCCAGTTTACGACATCAATTCCGGTGGAACGTGCCTGCATCATTTCATCGCCACCGGCAAAGACGATGTCTTCTTCGCCGGCTTGCAATGCACCAAAGAG
Source organism: Arcanobacterium hippocoleae (assembly GCF_031456295.1). Lineage (NCBI taxonomy): Bacteria > Bacillati > Actinomycetota > Actinomycetes > Actinomycetales > Actinomycetaceae > Arcanobacterium > Arcanobacterium hippocoleae. Next base: position 327,977 of record NZ_JAVDUJ010000001.1, on the reverse strand, counting down.
TGTTTCCTGAGGTCCATGATGACGCAAATTAACATCAAGACCTGCCTCTTGGAAATAACCTTTCGCAGCTGCTACATATAATGGCGAAAATTGAATATCTGGGATATATGTTAATCCTACGGTGAGCTTGGTAGCACTTGCTTTACCAGTATTTTGTTCGGAATTGACATCAGTCTTGCCAGTGTTTCCAATAGTACATGCAGTGAGAGCTAGCATTATCGCAAGTATGCAGCTAAGGGAGCGGAATTTGTGAGACATTTCTTTCCTTTCGGATATTTTAATGATTTTCTCTGACGCTAGTTATTAGTGAATTATCGGCGAAATAGATGTGCCGTATTTAGACTGATACGATTTGCACTACCTTCATTTCAATAGCGCGGAGTATCAGGTAAATAAATACTGCTGTGATTGCAAGTAAAATGATCGTTGCGAACATCGCGGGCAAATCATGTAAATGCTGCGCGGTAATCAGCATGATGCCAAGTCCTTTTTGACCGCCAATAATCATTTCCCCTACTACTGCTCCCGTGATTGCAAGAGTGAAACCGTTCCGAAAACCGGCGAGGATATTTGGAGCAGCAAGTGGAATTTCAATCCGAGTTAATAGGTTGATACCGCCGGCACCGTCGAGACGCGCCGCAGCAATCACATCTGAATCGATGCTCCTGATCCCGACTCCTGTGCTGATCACGATTGGGAACACGACGATAATTGCACAGAGTGTAATGATGGGTGCGATCCCGTAGCCAATCCACGTGACTAAAAGTGGTGCAATTGCAACGGCTGGGATGGCTTGAGACGCGGCAAGATACGGCTCGATTGAAGCACTGAAAATTTTCCAATGTGCAATCGCTAATCCGAGAGGAACTCCAATTATTGCTGCAAATCCAGCGCCGATCCCGGCTTCGATATTCGTTTGCACAAGCGAGTCGAGAAGATATCCTGCAGTTAAGCCGTGAATCAGATTTGCTAGTACTGCTCCCGGATGCGGTAAAAGATACGGTGCAATGATGCCGGTAGTGGTAAAGATCAGCCATCCCAAGATTACGGATAATCCGAGTAATACTGGTGCGAGCCAATTTGGTAAACGCAAATTTGTGTCCTTATTCTTGTGCTATTGTTTTAGCGCAAAAGCACGCCAAGAAAAGTACACAAACAATCCAGATGCCGCAATAGCTGCATCTGGTAGAGTGCGCCTCCCATCCGGACTTTTACCGTCGGTAGAGGAATTTCACCCCTTCAACCAAAGCTCAGACAATAATCCATAACCAAAACTCATCGTGGCCGAATTAGATTGCTGCGCGAATGGCTCGCGGACTATCACCGCCGGTTCAGACTTTCACTGACCCTGGAGCACTTTCGTACCCGTTCAGTATAGCGCAATTATTCTGTACGAGGAAGGGGTGCGTGCCTTACGTATAGCAGGCTCCGCCTCAACCACAGATTCAGCCTCAACCGCCGACGCAGCATGAACAGCTTCAGAAGTGCGAAGCTGACCCGCACAAGAAGCGCATCACCAACGGATCGCTAAGCTGGGCGCTACGCTCCTCTTTCACATCCTACCTGCGCGGCCCGATCGCGCATGGTAAATGGGATCTCGCTGGCGCTTCCTGGGACGGGGCGCAGTTCAACTTCCCGGCAACCGGCGGACGCTACAACACCGCAACCCGCACCGGTAAAATTTACTACAGCGGTTCAGTTCACTTTACCGGCCATAACGGCGTTCTCGACATCCGTATCAGCAGCCCGGCTCTCGTTATTAACGGAAACACCGCAAGTCTCTATATGAATGTTTCCGGATCCGATATGAGCGGCAATAAGTTCAGCCTGGGTCGAGTCAATTTCGCAACCGTTACTTTCAACGGAATTAAAGTTACCGATTCCCGCCTGATCTTCTCTGGAGCAGCAGTCAGACTCACCGCTGACGGTGCAAAAGCATTTGCCGGCTTCTACAAAGCAGGTGAAAAATTAGCGCCGATGTCTTCCTCCGTTGCTCTAGTTTCGGCAACTACATGTGATAAGGACGGCAATTTGGTTGAATATGACGCTTTCGGCAACACACTTGCCCGTACCGGTGCTGCTGCAGGAAATTTGATTATTTGGTCGCTGCTGATTGCGCTTATGGGTGCAGGGATTCTTGCCTCGGTATACCACCGACGCAAGAACACATACCAAGCGGAAAACGCCTAAACATCACAACTGAGTGCGGATAGCGGCGATATCGCCGGCATCTTGCGGCGGCTGAGAATATTATTAATGTTCTCAGCCGCCGTTTCTGCCGCCGGAAATCCGCGCTAATATGTTCTGCAGACAACGGGTTTCTAATGAAAGTGTAGGGTGTCGATAATACGTAATATAGCAGCCGGTGCTATCGAGGTGGTTTACCACGAGACAGACATGCGAAAGTTATTGCGAAAATATCCAAAACAGATTATTACAATCCGTCGGGCTGTGGAATCGCAGTTAGCAGAGCAGCTTGCGAATAATTTTTCAAAATAGAAATGAAAAACCACTAGTTACACGCTGAACGAGATAGACCCACATAAGGCACACGTAGTTAGTGACAATGTGCGTGAGCTAAATTTCGTAAAGACTCTACTTCTTGATATGCGTCTGCAGCAGAATATACTGCTGAACCAGCTACAAAGGTATCTGCGCCAGCTGCGGCCGCAATTTCGATCGTGTCTCGTGAGATTCCACCATCTACTTGAATCCACACGTCTAAACCGGATTTATTTACAGCTTCACGTGTACGTATAATTTTTTGTTGCATCTGTGAGATGAATTTCTGCCCACCAAAGCCAGGTTCTACCGTCATGATCAAAATCATGTCGAATTCGCTTAAAATCTCAAGGTATGGCTCGATTGGTGTTGCAGGTTTTACTGCGAGACCTGCCCGCGCACCGAGTTTTCGTAACTCTCTTGCGAGCCGGATTGGTGCTTGTGCTGCCTCAGCATGAAAGGTGACAGATTCACTGCCAATTTCGGCATATTGTGGAGCCCATAGATCAGGTTTTTCGATCATTAAATGGCAATCGAGTGGAATTTTTGTAGCTTTTTTGATTGCTTCCACAATCGGCAAACCGAGAGTTAAGTTTGGCACAAAATGATTATCCATCACATCGATGTGTGCAAAATCGGCGTTGGAAATTTTTGCGATTTCTCCGCGTAAATTCGAGAAATCACAGTTTAGAATTGAGGGATTGATGCGGATACTCACATTCGGCCTTTCAGATTTCAGAATCAGTGATCGATAAATCCAGTTTTATTTCTTTATAACGGCTGCGAACATTGCATCACTGTGATGCAAATCAGGCCATAACTGTAACATTTTCGTGGGCGATGTAAATTTTATTTTTGCCACGCTGTTGGCAATTTTTGGCGCATCTAGTAGTTTGGCTGCAGGATGTTCAGCTAAAAATTGCTTTATGACTTCGTGTGTTTCCGGAAGATATGGCGAACAGGTGGAGTACACTAACACGCCACCTGGCTTGAGGGCATTCCATGCCGATTCGAGCAGTTCAATCTGGAGTTGCTGCAGATCGATTGCATCTGACGGATTTTTCCGCCATCTTGCTTCTGGGCGACGGCGCAATGCTCCAATTCCTGTACAAGGTACATCAACTAAGATCCGATCGTAGCTTTCCGGTTCTTCTATTCCGATATCGCGTCCGTCTCCGGTACGCAAAGAAATAATCTCTGACCATGGTTGAACTGCTTGGGAAACGAGATCAAGCCGATGTGAATGTAATTCATTCGCATATAAATGTGCGCTGCGCTGGGTGGCGATTGCAGCAATAGTGGCGCTTTTCCCGCCTGGTCCAGCGCATAAATCCAGCCATTTTTTGTCTTCATTCTCAACTGCGGCAGTGGTAAATATTTTTGCAACCAGTTGTGAGCCTTCATCTTGCACGCCAGCTAACTTATCTTTTACTGCAAAGATGCGAGCTGGATCACCATTAGTGAGAAGCAGGGATTGCGGCATGAGTTTACCTGGCTCGTGCCGCATTGATCCTTTTTCGATATCAGTTTGTAAATCTGAAATTTTCAGATCCCGTGCAACTAAGGCTACAGGAGCTGGAATATTATCTGCTTTCAGCACCGAAACGATATCTTTTGTTGATCTGCCATTGGCCTTCAATGCATTCACCAAAGCTCGCACGATCCACTCCGGATGAGAAAACCACGTTGCCAAAAATTGTACCGATCCGTAATTTCCACCAGAAATATCGCGTACATGATCACGCCATTGTGTAATTGTGCGTTCGGAAACTCGGCGGAGCACGGCATTTATGAATCCACTTGCGCCACTGCCCAATTCATTGCGTGCAAGAGTTACTGTTTCATAGATTGCTGCATGTGCTGGAGTTTTGAATTCCAATAATTGATGTGCACCCATGCGTAAAAGTACCAAGACCGGAATATCAATATCCGTGAGTTTTCTTCCATTCGTACACGTAGCAATAATTGCGTCCCAACGCCCTTGTAAGCGTAGAGTGCCATAACAAAGATTAGTGGCGTATGCTGCATCTTGTTTTTGGAAATTGCCTCGTTTTAATGCTTTCGGTAACAAGAGGTTAGCGTAGGAATCATTTTGTGCAACATCAATCAGCACGTCGAAAACAATTTTCCGAACGCGATCAGATGCAGCACGCCCTGGGCGCCAATTTTTCGGACGATATTGAGTCATAGAATATTCCTAATTTTGCGTGATTTTACGCTTGACTTGTATTTGTTTTGTTGGGAAGACCAAATTTCGGATCTGATTGGCGGATACCACGCAGCCAATCAGCAGCAGACATCCATTTTTTCCCTGCTGGTGCTACGTCACTCAATTCGATCGTGCCTTTTGCGGTAGCAACGCAAACTTTTTTTCCAATTAGAAAAATGCTGCCAGGCTGAAATTCAGAACTATTTTCGTTTTGAACTTTTACTGCGTTGATCTTGATCCTCTTAGCATTAAATTCCGTCCATGATCCAGGCTCAGGAAGATATGCATGAATTTGGTTCTGCACTGAGGAGGCAGGACGATCCCAATCGATTTGTGCCATTTGCGCGTTGATCATTGGGGCATAACTGGATTCGCCCTCTTGGTCATGAGATGTTGCAGTGCCTGCAGCAAGTTGTGAAAAGACATGCACCATTTGCTCCGCACCAGATTCTGAAAGTTGCGCAAGAATCTCGCCAGCCGTAAGACTTCGATCCAAGACGAAACTATTTTTACTCAGTACCGGACCAGTATCAAGACCCTTCTCAATTTGAAATACACAAGTTCCGATTGTCTGATCACCAGCAGCAATAGCAGCCTGCACCGGAGCAGCACCACGCCAACGAGGCAGCAGCGAATAATGCAGGTTAAACCAGCCAAGCCGAGGAATTTGCAATAGTTCCTCGGGAATCAATAAACCATAAGCAACTACTGCTACCGCATCCGGAGCTAAATCTTGCAACTCTTGGGCAACATCCGGATCGCGTAAAGTGCTGGGAGTATATACCGGATATCCATGCTGTAATGCATAGTCATGAACTGGAGAGTTTGTAAGTACACGTTTCCGCCCTTGTGGTGCCGGTTCACGTGTATATACTGCAATAATTTCATGACATTTTGCCAGTGCATGCAATGTTGGGATGGCTGTATGAGGTGTGCCAGCAAAAATAATACGCAATGGATCCTCCTAAAATTTCTTGTCGCTAATGATTATAGTGCCGGATTGCGGCAAATTCGCAGACCAGGCGTGAGCTTTTGAGCTGAAGCAATCCGATTAATACGATCAATTACAGCTAGGTAGGTATATCGAAATTCATTTTCAGGTACTAAGTATATTCGCTGCAAATTATCACTGATCGTGTTGGGCCCAAGAATTTTTGCGCCGATAAGTACTTCGTGGCTTCCTCCAGTGCTGAGCGGATCAATTATTTGTGCGGCAGAGCTTTCTTCTGCGAAGGAAAGATTTACGGTGGAGCTGCGGTGATTTTCGATCGCAGTATACTTCGCGATTGATTCTGTGATCATACTTTGCAATAGACCAAGGAATTTCCGCAATTCAAGATGTGAACCAGATACTTCGATCCAATCATGTGCTGGCGGAAGACCTAAATTAGTACGTTCTGCAAATGCATTTACTTCCCATTGCAGATATTCCCAGCGACCAATCACATTGATCAGCTCCGTTGGCACCGCGCCAATTAATAATATTTTTCCTCCTTCGGATCTAGGCTTTACAAAACTCATCGTCTTTGCAATCGTGCGTAAGAATTGTGCTTCCGTATTCAGACTATTTCCGCTGAGTAAATATCCGCAATCAAAAACCACCGCAGCCGCATACCGGGGGTGATATCGCGGCTCATTCCCCGGAGTCGCAACAACTATTTGCCCAGCTTTTACTGCTGTGTTCACATTTTGGCTTGCCGTTAAATTTATTGGAACAGACGGGAAAGCTCGCCCAATTTCAAAAGCTGTACGTTCGGAGCCTACTTGCGAGCTTTTGAGCTGCTGCCCTTGGCAGTGCACGCAACAATATTTTTGCGCACGCAATCCGCAACGAATGCATTCTGGAAAGCGATTTGGAGCAGGGATTTGGAGCCTCCCGCCGCACTCAGTACAAACTGCAATTTCGCCACAACGCAGACAAGCTAATTTTGGAATATACCCAGCTTGGGGAACCACAATTAGCACAGCATCGCGGTTCAATCCTTCCCGCACAACGGAATATAAGGAACTAGGCATCCTGCTCCAAGGCGCGGCTTCATATTGAAACTGATTTGCGCCAAGTACTTGTGGCAATAATCCTTTTCGAGCTGCTAAATCAGCCATTATCACTTGTTCTTTCGGCAAAAGATCTTCGCCTGCAGGTAAAAGTTTAAGAGCACCGTCATGAATTTGTTGATTTCTTTGTACTTGCGCAGCAATCGGCATCATCCCTGCAAGCGCGGGAATACTTGGACCATAAGCAGCAATACAAAACTTTGCTGATTCAATTCTGGTACGTTGCCGAAGCACATCACGCGCATCGAGATAAGGACTCCGCCGCTCACGATAGGCAGAATGAGAATCATCGAATTGGATGATTAATTTTAGATCCTTCAATGGCGCCCAGATTGCTACACGAGTACCGATTATGATGCGTGTACGCCCTTCGAGCGCAGAAAGAAACATCGTATAACGAGCTGCATGTGAATTATCTGAAGACCATTTCGCAAGCGATATATCAGGGAAAATCAGCTTGATTTTTGCTGCGATCCGCTCAACTTCACGCGCAGTAGGAGCAAGCAATAATACTGTACCTGCATCACATAAAACACGTTTGATACATGGCACAAAAATTTCGATATCATCGGAGGGAAGAAGATGAAGCAGCGTCTGCTCTGGAAGCGCGAGATAATCACCACTGGAGAAAGCAGCTGCATCCTGATAGTACTGTGGAAAACGATAATCATCAGAAATCTCTCCATGCGCTGCTTGCGCAGGTGGAAGTGCATAATACTCTTTTTCTGCGCGAGCATGCCGCCCCGGAATAGCCAGCCGAAATAATTCAGCAATTGGACTGAAATATGTAAGCGAGATGCATTCTAATAGTTCGCGCAACTGCGGCTGTAATACCGGTACATTTGAAATCACTGACTCAATTTCACGCAATTTACTATTATTCACTGTGGTTGCACAACGCTCGGCAACGATTCCGGTGACCTTTTGCCCGCCAAGTGAAATTTTTACACGCGCACCCACAGATAAATCAGCAAAACGGGGTGGAATTTCGTAATCAAAAAGCTGACTCATATGCGGCAATGGGATATCAGGGTAAATGCGCGCTATTGGATCATGCACTGATGAATCAATATTTACCGGCATTGGCGCAACACTAAGCAGCTCAGTTTGTTTAGAAAACTGAGGTAAATCTTGTAATAGTGATTCGCGAGAAAACTTCGTATTTGATCCCATGGATATATTGAATCACGGCCTTCCTCGGAAAATCGCTTGCTTTTTAACTGATTAAAATTTTCAGCTGCAAGAACCTCAGATTCTCAGCACACCAGAGTTAACAACAACCAGGAAAATTATAATGCAGCAAGCAAATCTGCAATACGATCAGTCCGCTCCCAAGTGAATTCAGGCAGCTCACGGCCAAAATGACCATAGGAAGCCGTCTTTGCATAAATCGGACGGAGCAAATCAAGCTGTGCGATAATCGCAGCTGGTCGCAAATCGAAAACCTTCTGAACCGCATTCTCGATCCGTGAAAGTTCATACTTTTCTGTGCCAAAGGTATCAACGCGCAAGGAAACTGGATGTGCTCGCCCAATTGCGTATGCAATTTGGATCTCACAGCGTTCTGCGAGCCCAGCTGCAACCACATTCTTCGCGACCCATCTTGCGGCGTAAGCAGCTGAACGATCCACCTTTGAAGGATCTTTTCCAGAGAAAGCTCCGCCACCGTGACGAGCCATTCCGCCGTACGTATCGACGATAATTTTCCGCCCCGTTAAACCAGCATCGCCCATTGGGCCGCCAATCACAAACCGTCCGGACGGATTAACCAATATTTCTGGCCGCCGTGGTAAATATCCCTCAGCATGAATTTCCAAAACTGGATCAATTACTGCATTTTCGATCACGGCAGCAAGCTCAGCTTGGCTGATGTGATCATCATGCTGTGTAGAAACAACGATCGTATCGATTGAAACAGGCACTCCACGATCATAAGAAACTGTGACTTGTGTTTTGCCATCAGGGCGCAGACCTGGAACTTCCCCACTCTTGCGAACCTTTGCCAATTGCTCGGCAAGTCGATGTGAAAGGTGAATCGGTAACGGCATCAAAACAGATGTTTCGTTAGACGCATAACCAAACATCAAGCCTTGATCCCCTGCTCCTTGCTGATCAAAAGTTTCAATCTCACTGCTAGCATTACGAGCTTCGAGAGAATTTACAACACCCTGGGCGATATCTGACGACTGTGATCCAATCGAAACTGAAATTCCGCAAGATCCTGCATCAAAACCAATTTGTGAGGAAGTATAACCAATTTCAGCAAGAACTGTCCGAATTATTTCCGGGATTTCCACATAAGCGGTTGTAGTAACTTCCCCGGCTACATGCACTAAACCTGTAGTTGCCATCGCCTCCACGGCCACATGCGCAGCAGAATCCTGCTGTAAAATCGCATCCAAAATCGCATCTGAAATACGATCACAGACCTTATCAGGATGACCTTCCGTAACAGATTCAGAAGTAAACGCTTGCATCGCCAAAGTTATACTCGCTTTATAAACTAGAACTTGAAAATAAATACCGGATTTGAACGGCTCAACAACCATTCATTCTATCGATCTATCGCCGATTCAGCTACTTTCTAAAGCTAGTACTTGCTCACTTATGAAAGCTGCAAACGCTTTTGCCACTTCGAGTTTACTGCCAGATGCAGCAGCGAGTATCTTACCGTCTCGATCGACGAAAGAAAGTTCGGTCTGTACATCACCAAAACCGAGTTCCTGCCCAACTTGATTTATAGCCAGAAGATCAGCACCCTTTCGCCGTGCTTTTTCCTTCCCATACTCAAGATATGTTTTTTCAGGGCTGCCTGTTTCGGCAGCAAAACCGCAAATAACTTGTGCCTTTCGCGCGTTTCTTGTATCCACCAAATGTTTTAGAATATCCGGATTCGGCACAAGCACAAGCTCTTGTAACGCATCACTTCGCTTTAACTTTACCGACTGAGCAGATGCTACGCGATAATCACTTACAGCAGCAGCCATGATCAGTGCATCCGCATTTGGTGCCAGCTGCTCCATTTTCTCAGCCAATTCCAGTGCGGTAGTTACTTTCACGATTTTCAACTCAGACTGTTTGCCACAATACTGCAAAGCCGAAAGATTTTCATCGGTAATATTTGCGCTCACAAGAGTAACTTGCGCACCAAGCCGCAGAAACTCATGGGCAAGAGCTACTGCCATCTTGCCAGTAGATTTATTTGCGATATATCGTACCGGATCAATCGGCTCATGAGTGCCTCCCCCACTGATCAGAATATTTTTTCCAAGCAGTTGTTTTGCGGCAGCAGATAGACGGCACTTTGCATGCTGCAAGAGATCCATTACTGAATTTAAGATTCGATCTGGTTCGCTCATTCTGCCGATACCGGAATCCGCTCCAGTCAGTTGCCCGTTTTCTGGACCAACGAAGTGAAAACCGCGCGCTTTTAAGATTGCGATATTTTCTTGCGTGGCGGGGTTTTGCCACATTTCGGTATGCATCGCAGGTGCGAGCAATACCGGACAGCGCGCAGCAAGCACAGTATTTAGCAACAGATTATCGGCTATTCCGAAACGAATTTTTGCAATCGAGTTTGCTGTGGCGGGAGCAATCACAATTAAATCAGCACGCTGCCCATAGGCGACATGAGTTACACGATCGGCACCGTCATCGGTATAAACATTGACAGAATTTCCGGAAATAGCTTCCCATGTGACTTTGCCAACCATCGAAAGCGCTGCGGGAGTAGGAACCACGTGTACTTCAATTCCCAGCTTTCGCAATTGACGCAGCAAAATCACGCTCTTGTACGCGGCAATGCCCCCCGTTACCCCAAGTACAACTACGGGACGGGAACCATTATCCAAATCGGATACTGCTTTTGAAGGATCCAATTGTGTTTCTTTCTTTAGCGCTAAACTGCTTGCAAGCAGCTAACTCAATATTGATCAGCGGCGCAATCTACAGCAATAATTTACACAATTGCATAAAATTACAGGTGAAATCTTAAGCTTCCTGGGCCAAAGACTTTTCAAGCTTATCTGCAGCTACTTCTTCAAGGGCGATTGAAAGCGGCTTATCTTCAGGATTAGCCGCAACAAGTGGCCCAACTTCGGTAATATTGCCATCACCAGACTTCATTTCCTGGCGGTATGCATTGATTTGACGAGCGCGGGTAGCACCAAAAACGGCTAACTCATATTTGGACTCAACACGTGAAAGCAACTCATCGATTGCTGGCTTCGTGATACCTTCTGGATTTGCCTTTGTACCAAACATTTGTACCCCTCAACTTTCGTTATCTAAATTCAGTTTACTCGTGCCCTGAAGCCGATTGCCGGACTAAGGCAAGATTTTCAAGCTAACATCGAAAATACCTACAGCGACCAATCTTACCGATGCTGGGTGATAATTTGCAGAATCTCTTCGGTGGCATTAGCCACTGTATTATTAACCACTATATAGTCAAACTCATTTTGTGCAGCCAATTCGATCTTTGCGGTAGCCAGACGCCTTTGCTGCTCTTGTTGAGACTCAGTGCCACGACCGATGAGCCGTGTTTGTAGTTCTTCCCAGGAAGGAGGCGCGAGAAAAATTTGTGGCGCCTGCGGCAAGGAATGACGAATCTGCCGTGCACCGTCGAGATCAACTTCTAAAATCACGGTCTTCCCGTGAGCAATCGCGTCATGTACTGGTGCTGCTGGAGTACCATAGCGGTGAATTTTGTGCACGGTCGCCCATTCGAGCATCTGCTGCGCTGCTACGAGAGCCGAAAACTCAGCGTCATTCAGGAAATAATAATCTTTCCCATTAGCCTCACCAGGACGCGGAGCACGCGTAGTTGCAGAAATCGAATACCACGATTGCGGTAAACGCCGAAAAACTTCCCGCAGAACTGTACCTTTCCCAACTGCCGTCGGCCCACAAATCACGAAAGCCAATCCTTGACATGAATTTGCTGGAGCTGAACTTTCCGAAGTTTTGAAATTAGGACACAGCAACTGATTAAAGTAGGGATTTTCTATTTCCATAGCGCAATTATCTACCGCTCCGCACCAAGATGCAAAAATTGATCGCAGCGCGAAGAAGCAGTTAATGCCGATCAGGAAGAAAACTACTAACTACTGAATTATATTAAGCGAAAATTATCCGAAAATTTCGATCAATGCTTCTGCCTGATGTTGCCCAAGACCACCAACTCGCCGAGATGCAGAAATCCCGATCTTTTCCATGATCGAAGCAGCCTTCGCAGTTCCGATACCGGGAAGTGAAGTAAGCAAAGCACTTACTTTCAATTTACCCGCTACACTATTTTCTTTTCCGGCAGCAAGAACTTCGGAAAGTTTAATTTTTCCGTCTTTCAAATCTTTCTTTAATTGCGCACGTTCTTTACGTACTGCTGCTGCCTTCTCCAACGCTACTTTGCGTTGTTCTGCGGAGAGAGCTGGGAGTGCCATTTGAATACCTCCGATTCTTTTTAGCTGCCGTAATAAATACGGCTTAGGTACATTTTACGGGCATTTTCGAAAAAATACTTGATATTTCAGCATTCAAATTTGCATCAGCCGAATAATTTCTCCAATTTTCGACATCAAAACTCCGCAGTTATAGCGTAGCTGCAGGTAGCGGGACTAATCTTGGTGTGAAGGCAAATTAAATTCATCGGAGGTACTGGCGTCTACAAGATTCGCGTTACCTTCACCCGAGGTTTCCAGAGAACGAATTTCGTCAATCCGGTTCAAAATACCCATTGTAAAGCTGACGGCTTTATCCCCGGAAAATTCGCGTGCTAAATTAGCGATCTCTTTGACAACAATTGGCAGATCCACATTCAGATACATCAATTCTGTGGCGCCAATTCTGAGGAGATTACGATCTACCATACTCATTCGTGACAGTGCCCATGCAGGTGAAGCTGCCTCGATCATTGAATCAATATCATCATGCGATGCAGCATAGGTTTCCACGATTTGCGTCCCATAAGCCTGAATCGGCTGTTGCGCAGTCGAAAGAGTTTGTCTTGCAGCAAGCAAATCAACTAAATCAGTAATCTGCAAATCCTTGCAATCGGCCTCAAATAGTACATCAAGAGCACGTTGACGTTGCTTTGAACGGCCTTTACGCTGCGTTACACGATGATTTTGCGTTTGTCCCACGAGTTCGTCCAGTCCTGATTATTGGGTATGAAATTCAAATTTAACACTCAAATAATGTGAAAATGAGCGAGATTATGGCCGAGGACAATACCTGGCAATGATCGCCCTCGGCCATATTCCGAAATATCAAGCGCGATTAATGTACTCGCCAGAGCGTGTATCAACCTTCAGCTTATCGCCTTCATTTACGAACAAAGGCACTTGAATTTCATAACCAGTTTCAAGGGTTGCCGGCTTTGTACCAGCATTAGAACGATCACCTTGCAGCCCCGGCTCAGTGTGCGCAACCGTCAGGATGACAGAAGCTGGAAGCTCAATGAAAAGCACGGTACCTTCATTTGTTGCAACCACTACATTCTGATTCTCAAGCATAAAATGCGCGGAATCTCCCACAACCTCTGCAGAAATTGGAAGTTGTTCGTAAGAATCAAGATCCATGAAGATGAAATCCTGACCGTCATTGTAGAGGTACTGCATATCGCGACGATCCACAGTAGCCGTTTCGACTTTCACGCCAGCATTGAACGTTTTATCTACGTTCTTGCCAGAAAGCACATTCTTCAGCTTGGTGCGCACGAAAGCTGGACCTTTACCTGGCTTCACATGCTGAAATTCAACAACCTGCCAAAGCTGGTTATCGATCTTGAGCACCATTCCATTTTTTAGATCATTGGTAGTTGCCATTATTACCTCATTCTGTATTCACTAAGCTCTTCATTATCGCATAAAAGCATTTCCATCTCTACAATAACCAATCTTTATTCGCGCAGATATATTGATATCTAAAGTGAGTGACGTTTAACTCTCGATACGTACAATAACTTTACTTTTGCATGTATGACCACACAGATCTGAAAATATTACGACAGATCGAAGCCTTTGCTGCGAACAATAATTTTAGTATTCGGCAATGATTTGTGTAACAATTTCCATCTTGGTCTGAGGAATACTCACGTCGATAACCATTGGTGAAAAATTACTTACCGCAAAAGTAAATTCAGCTAATTGCGAGCGGAGGATTCGACGCGGGAGGATCACGTTATTTCTATTCCCGAACAGATGATTATCAATTATCATCTGTGAAAGGTTTTCCTGCAATACTGCAAGTCTCACATTGTTCCGCGAAAGTTGGGTTGCAATCATTTGCGCAGTTAAGGGGCACAATCGCGATAAAAAGGCAATGGTCGGAAGCAAAATTACGAAATGCGGTTTCACTTCGGTTTGGCTTGCTCGTGCTTGCTGTGCTGAGATATCAGTGAACAGCAAATCTAAAACCGCAGTGCCTGCCTGATCAAATTGCGTATATGAGTTGAGTTCGATCGCGGTTTGCAGGTTTGCATCCCGATCATAACTTTCCACAAGAGATGTAAAATCAGCCACTTGGATTCCGCTATTTTCAAAAGCAATACCGACTTCTGCAATCCCAGTACCTGGAGCGCCTGTGAGAAAAAGTATTTCTGGATAATTCAGCTCCATCTTTCGTCCTCAGATTTTGCTATCGAAACGAATTCAAGTTTACGCCACCGATGCAGAATGAATACCAATTGCTGTGAATGCTTTATCAAGAACTTCCTGACTTGGATTCGTGATGATTTCGGGCTGACCGATATGACGTAAAATCACAAAGCGCAACTCTCCTTGCCGTACTTTTTTATCTGCATACATGAAGTAAGACAATTCATCCCGTTTTCCTTGCGGATATGCTACAGGCAACCCGAGCGCCAGAAAAGCGTCATGATGCAATTTTGTAAATCCCGGTGGCGCAATTTGTGCAGCCTCAGCTAAGGCACTGGCAAATACGCAACCAATTGCCACAGCTTCTCCATGACGTTTCTGATAATCTTCAGCACGTTCGATCGCATGGCCAAATGTGTGCCCGTAATTCAAAAACTCGCGCATTCCGCTCTCACGAAAATCACTTGAGACGATCTCGGCTTTCACTTTTATTGCACGGAAAATGCTTTCGGTAAGTCCAGGATTTTGCCAATTCAAAATATTCCGACCGTGCTGTGCGACTAACTGCAAAATTTCCTTATCAGCAATGAAACCGCATTTGATTACTTCCCCCATACCAGCGCGAATTTCATCAATTGGCAGAGTCGCGAGAGTATCCAAATCGCAGTATACGCCGACGGGCGCATGGAATGATCCTGCAAGATTTTTTCCTGCACCAGTATTGATTCCAGTTTTTCCGCCAATCGCCGCGTCAACCATGCCCAGCAGTGTAGTTGGTACATGAATTACATCTATCCCGCGCAGCCATGTAGCAGCAACAAATCCCCCAAGATCCGTTGTTGCGCCCCCGCCCACAGTAATAATTAAGCCATCGCGGCCAAGATGATGTTTGCCAGCTGCTTCCCAGGCTGCAGCGAGCACCTGCACATCTTTCGCAGCTTCACCGCACGGCAGCATGAAAATTTCTACTTGCACTCCGCAGATCTTTAATTTTCGCTGCAAAGATTGCGCCAGCTGCGCTAATTGCGGAGCGCAAATTATTAGTGCAGCCGGATAGCGCTGCGCCTGTGAAAGGATGGCAGATTGCAGATGCCTCCCGATTATTACTCGATATTCCTTTTCACCAGCTACTTTCACGATATTATGGGCAGAATCGATCGTTGCCATTGCATCCTCCACTACCGAATAAACTGGTTCTTCATTAGAAATTAATACTTCAGATGCAAGCGAGCGATATATCGGCAAACGAGTTTTCCTGATTTGCCCGAGTCGAGCCTCAACATCGTCAGCCAATATTGGACGAATATTTGGTGAATTGCGCAAGCGTGTAGCTAAAACATGATCTTCAGCTTCAATCAAGATCACTCTTTGCGTGCGCAATAACTCCTGCGTCCGGGGATGCGTAATTGCCCCTCCTCCAAGTGAAAGAATCCCTGAAAAATCTTGCAATGCCGCAGCAATCACATCAGCTTCAATTTCACGGAAGACGGCTTCTCCGTCATGCGCGAAAATTTCTTCGATGCTCTTGCCAGTACGTTCTTCAATCAACCAATCAGTATCTGCAAAATCTAAGCCCATCCGCTTTGCAACGCGCCTACCGACGGCAGATTTCCCAACACCGGGCATTCCGATGAAAATTGCCTTTGGAGCCGTCATTTATCTACGCTCCTGCGGAATCGAATTGATGAAAGAATGAAGATTTTCTTTCGCTTGGCGCATACTATCTCCACCGATCTGAGAATTCAGTGCGCGTGCAAGCACGAGTGCAAGCATTGATTCGCCAATTACTGCCCCTGGTATCACCGCTGTCGTATCGGAACGTTGGTGCAATGCTGTGGCTGCCTGCCCAGTTTCTGTATCGATAGTCGAAAGAGCATGTGGAACGGTCGAAATTGGTTTATAGGCTAAACGCACTACCACTGGCTCGCCATTACTCATTCCTCCTTCAATTCCGCCTGCACGATTCGTTTTACGGAAGAGCGTATCTGAGTTTTCTGCGCTTGCCGGAAAAATCTCATCATGAGCCGCGCTCCCCCTGCGCCCTGCGCTGCGGAAACCATCGCCAATCTCCACACCTTTTACTGCCTGGATCGACATCATCGCAGCAGCAATCTGTGCATCAAGGCGTTCTGCAGCAATTGTATAAGTACCTAATGCCTGTGGCACATTGAAGGCAACTATTTCAACTACTCCACCCAAAGTATCGCCAGCCTTTTTTGCTGCATCAATTTCAGCAATAAATCTATTTTCGAGATCAAGATCAAGGGTTCGGACGGGAGAAGCATCGAGATCAGAAAAATTATCAGGCGTGAAATTTCCGCGGAGCGATTCGGGGCCTGAAACAGAACCAACTTGCAGCACTTGGGAACCAATTTCGATGTGTGCTACTTGTCGTAAATACTCTTTTGCAATTGCGCCAAGTGCCACACGTGCTGCAGTTTCTCTTGCTGATGCACGCTCAAGCACATTCCGTGCATCTGTAAATCCATATTTATTCATTCCCACCAGATCAGCGTGCCCTGGGCGCGGCTTAGTTAGCTTTCGATTCCGCGCAATTTCGCGGGTATCACCAACGCCTGCATCAATCTGTAATGCTGCCGGGTCTACAGGATCAGCGCTCATCACCGTTTTCCATTTTGGCCATTCAGAATTGTGGATCAATACAGAGATAGGTGAACCCAGAGTTTTCCCGTGCCGGATGCCGGAAATCAACTCAATCCGATCTGCTTCAAATTTCTGTCTGCTCCCGCGCCCGTAACCAAGCCTCCGACGTTCAAGCTCACGAGAAATTTTCGTGCTCTCAATTTCAACTCCTGCTGGCATTCCTTCAATCAATGCCAGCAATGCTGAACCATGTGATTCTCCTGCTGTACTCCACTTAATCATGATTTGATTGTGCCACGTTCAGCTTATATTTGCGCAATTTGCCCAAATACCACTAATCCGGCAGAGATTACGATCGGCAGTCCCATTGGCGCCCGCTTTCTCCGGTACAGCTGGTTAAGCTGATCCTGAAAACTGTTTTCGTTCCTGCTTGTGGGCAAGTTTTCGCTGATTGCCTGAGCAGATAAGATTTTTGGATCAGTGAAGAAATTTTTCCCACGGATAAATCCGAATATCAGTAGCATGATGCATCCAGAAAGCATCACTGCGATAAATGCCGACGATACGCTGTGCAGCGCGCATAAATAACTGGTTGCTGCATAGACACGATAATCACCTTGACCAAGCGCGCCAATACCGGTTTTGGCAGGCGTTGCAGATTTCGCGATCACCTGGAGCATCGAAAGTATCAGGAGCATGGTCATAAGGGCAATGATGATCTTTCTTGGATGTAATTGTGCAAAACAGCATAAGCTGAGACTTCCAAAAATTACGGTAAAAATCGCAAAATCACTGAGCGGACGGAATAAATATCCAGTGAATGCATCAAAAATTCCATTGATTAATAGTGGCGCAAAAGTAAGAATTGCAAGCGTGAGAAACTGACTTTGGTTCATGATTTGAGCATAAAACAGCACAAATATTTTGCGTCAATGATGTTTTTAGCCTGTGCAAAATGAATCCAAAAGAGCATCTTGTGGATAATCTCGTGAGAAGCAGTGCACACTTCAGCTAGCTAGCTAAACCTATTCAATACGAGTACAGAATTTATTTTCCCAAGTCAGTTCTTCCACCGAAAAGCATCACGCTCAGCAAGTGCCTTTCGTAAAGCACTACGCATTGCTGATACATCAGGCATTTTTCCGGTAAAAAGTCGTGCCTGGTCAATTGCCTGATGCAACAACATCAACCACCCTGGAGCCACCGTACCGTGCGCACTCTCCCATGCTGACATCAGCTCCGTCGGCGATGGATCATAAATGACGTCCAATAGCACTTTGCCAGCAAGCGGCGCTGTGCCAGAGGCATTTTCAGCAGAATCAGCGAAGCTAAGTTTTTTCAGCTGCCTGGCAATTGGATCAGCAATATGCGCCGGCAGAGTGGAAATAACTAAATCGCTTTCGGCAATTCGCTGTGCGCATTGGATACTTTCAAGCGGAAGATATTGAAGATCTAAATGCAGACGATGCGCGGCTGCAAATACAGTATTGGGGCCGCCTGCACGCCGTGCACAAACGGTAATATCTGCGACACCTAATTCAACCATCGCAGCAAGCGCTGACGATGCAGTGGCACCAGAACCAAGGATCACGCCTCTTTGGAATCTGACCGTTTCGGTACTTTCACGAATCGCATTTACGATCCCCGCCACGTCTGTATTGAATGCGACACATAAACGCGAATTTGCCCCAGTAGGCTGGAATACGATTGTGTTTGCAGACCCAACCGCTTTCGCAAGTCCGTCAACAATATCGGCTGCTTTTACCGCCTCGTATTTCAACGGCATTGTCACCGCAATTCCTGCCCAAGAATCATCACATTCTTGTAAAAATGAAGCAAGTCCAGCTGCGGGTAATTCAATTTTTGTAAAATTTACAGCATTCCAACCGGCAGTATGCAGCTGTGGTGAAAGCGAGTGCGCAATCGGATTTCCAACCACTGCAGCTCGTGTACGCACCGAGCTATTCATCGAATACTCCCCCAATTATCTGCGATTTTTATCGTACCAGGCACGGAACTCAGCTACATATTTCTCATGTTCTTTCAACGTATTCGTAAACTTTGTCTCGCCCGTATCAAGATTTACGGTGACGAAATAGAGCCAGTCGCCGCTTGCCGGATTCATCGCGCCTTCGATCGCCTGCCGTGAAGGGTTAGAAATTGGACCGGGTGGAAGCCCCTTGTGTTTATAGGTGTTGTAGGGGTTCTCATCGGCTAAATCTTCAGCAGTTGGAACAGATTCAGTCTTCTGCAAACCGTACATCACGGTTGAATCCATTTGTAGTAAGCCATTTGTTTCTGAGTTATCAGTGAGACGGTTTTCGATCACTCGTGCCACTTTCGCATATTCTTGTGGATAGCTCACTTCACGCTGCGCAATTGAGGCAATCGTCAAAGTACGTAACCATTTATCGCGTGGCAGCCCAAGATTTTCAAGTTCTTTGATCCGATGGCTGACCATTAATTTCAAAACTTCGGTAGCATTCGTATCCGGTTTCAGCTCATAGGTCAATGGCGCGATCCAGCCTTCAATATCGCCATTTGCCTCTGCTGGCAAACCGATTGCGGCAGCGTTTTCCGCAGCTTTCGCAACTGCTTCTGGAGAAACTTTCAGCACGTTTGCAATACGCTGGAAAACTTGTGTTTTGCGAAATCCTTCAGGGATCGTCACGCGAATCTCTGCCCTGTTTGCGGGATCTAAAAGAGCAGAAACAGCACTTGCACCAGACATCTTTTGCTGAAGCTTAAATGTGCCGGATTGAATTGAATTAGCTCGTGGATTTTCAGTAAAAGCTTTGGTGAAAGCCTGCTTTGAAGCAACTATGCCCTCTTTTGCCAAAATCGTACCAATTTCTGTGCCTGTAGCATCCTTCGGAATTTCAATAACTACTTCGTTGCCATTGCCATTTCCTTGGTAATCTTCATATTTTGGGCTGTGCAGCAGTGCCGAGATCCGTGGCCAAACAATCACCAGTGACATCACGATCAGCATAATTGAAAACAATGAAATCACCCATGCCGCATATTGGCGTGCACGCGTTTTTCGGCTCTTTTGACGCCGCGAGTGATTCTGAGGGAATCCTGCATTCGTTTCAAAAATTTCAACCAAAGCAGCTAATCCTTTACGCTTCGAGCAAATAAACATATTTGCAGATAAATGTATATAACAGTTTTATAACACAGACGAAAGAGAAAGGCTTAGTTTTCTAACTGTGAGTTTGCTTCAATGACGGCATTACCAGTAGTACCAACAAAGTCGGAAAAATTTTTTTATTCCAGCGCTATCCCGGGGATCTGCCCCGAATTACGTTCCCTTTCAAGCGCACCTTCGAGAATTATGATCGCTGCTTGTTGGTCAACCACAGCGCGATGAGCCACCATTTTTTTGCCAGCTTGAGTTAACTGCTGATGCGCGGTAACGGTAGTCAGACGTTCATCGATCATCCGAATCTCAGGCCCAAAGCCGTAGTATTTATTAGTAATCATCCGCTTCAGGCGGTTTGCCCAGCGGCGTGCACCTTTTGCAGCTTTCCCCTCTGAGCCATCCATATTTAACGGCAAGCCGACATAAATTTCGAGTACATGAAATAACTCAAGTAAATTTAATACGCCTGCAAAATCGTCTACTTCACGTGTAAAAGTATTCACTGGCAACGCCATGATGCCATCTGTATCGCTCCGCGCTACTCCCACACGTGCAAGACCAACATCCACAGATATCCGCACGCCAGCACGGATTTTTCGATTGCCTCGATTTTCTGGATTTACCGCAAGAGAGGCATCTTGATTATTTTGCTGATCGGAATCGTCTCCGCCCTGATTCTGTGAGATCAAAAATAGCTCCATCCAAATAGCATTTGGCGCTTACATTGCAAAAGCCAAATGCTGTAAGCGCCAAAATGTATTTAGTTCTTTAGTGTGCCTTCGACAGCAGCCATCGCTGCTGCAATCTGTGCCGGATCTTGCCCGCCGCCTTGCGCCATATCATCACGGCCACCGCCGCCTCCGCCAAGGGTTTTAGCAGCTACAGATACCAATCTACCGGCTTTTACTCCGAGCTCACGAGCAGCTGGTGTAGTTGCAATTACTACGAGCGGGCGCCCTTTCGCAATCCCAAAGACGGATACTGTACCGGCAATATCTCCAAGCCGAGTGCGAATTTCTGATGCAGCATTACGCAATTCATCTACTGCAGCCACTTCACCGAAGTTATGCTGAACGAATTTCACTCCCCGCAGTTCACTCGCATTTTCAAGCAAGGTATCGAATGATGCCGCAATTTTCGCTTGCCGAAGTTTTGCGATCTCTTTCTCAGCAGCTTTCAGTTTCCCGAGTAATGCGTCAATATGTTCTGGTAACTCCTCGCTGCGCACATGAGTCAGTGCACCAATCTGCGCCAGAATTGCACGTTCTTTAGCACCTGCCGCATACGCTCCAGCTCCCACTAAAGCTTCAATCCGCCGTACGCCTGAACCAATTGAAGATTCGCCCAGAAGTGTTACTAAGCCCAGTTCACCCGCATCTCGCACATGTGTGCCAGCGCAAAGTTCACGGCTCCAGGTATCACCGATCGAAACCATTCGCACCTCTTTGCCATATTTCTCGCCAAAGAGTGCCATCGCACCGGCTGCCTTCGCATCATCAATGCTCATAATTTGATCTGTGACTGGCAGATTCTCTTGGAGTCTGTCATTTACACGAGCTTCAATTGAAGTGAGTACATCAAGTGGAATTTGCTGACCATGCCGGAAATCGAAACGCAACCGTGATGGGGAATTTTCTGAACCAGCCTGCGTCGCCTGCTCACCAAGATGCTCATGTAAAGCCTTGTGAATCATATGAGTAGCAGTGTGAGCTCGGGCAATCTGACCACGCCGAACTGTATCAATTTGTGCAAAGACGACATCATCAAGAGCTACAGCACCCTCAGTGAGTGTACCTCGATGTACAAATAATCCCTTCACTGGCATTTGTACATCTGCCACATCGATAATACCGCCGCCAGCTACGGAAATCGTTCCATGATCTGCAAGTTGTCCGCCTTGTTCTGCCCAGAAAGGCGTAGCATCAAGTACTACATCAACTTCAGCTGGTGCTTGCGCTGCTGGTACCGACTGCCCGGCAAGCAAAATCCCAAGTACTTTTGCTTCAGCTGCAGTTTCGGTATAGCCCAAGAAATGTGTTTTGCCGCCGGATTTTTCTTGCAACTCATGGTAAATCGTGGCGTCCACATGCCCTGTTTTCTTTGCTTGCGCATCTGCTCGTGCGCGATCCTTTTGCTCCTGCATGAGCCGCCGGAATTCGCCTTCGTCTACGGAAATCCCCTGTTCGTGAGCCATTTCAAGAGTAATATCAATCGGGAATCCATATGTATCATGCAGGGTGAAAGCATCTGCACCTGGCAATACTTTTGCCCCAAGTTTTGCCTTCGCAACAGCTAAATCAAAAATCTGGGTACCCGCTGATAAAGTGCGTAAGAAAGCATCTTCTTCTTGATATGCAATCTCAGAAATACGCTCGAAATCCTGTGCTACTTCCGGATATGTTTCCTTCATTGCATTCATCGAAGCCGGCAGTAAAAGTGGGAGTGTAGTTTCTTCTACGCCAAGGAGCCGCATTGAGCGTACTGAACGGCGAATTAGACGGCGTAACACGTAGCCGCGTCCGTCATTTCCTGGTCGTACTCCGTCACCAATCAGCATCAAAGAGGAACGTACATGGTCGGCAATCAGCCGCATCAATACATCATCAGCTTCTTTTACCCCATATTTTTTCCCGGAAAGCTCTTCCGCTGCAGCAATCACTGGATAGACCTGATCCGTCTCATACATATTTGCTTTATCCTGCAACAAGAAAGCAATCCGTTCAAGACCAGCACCCGTATCAATTGCGGTTTGATCTAGCCGCCCGAGGATCGGGAAGTCTTTCCCCTCCCCTTCACCGCGGAGGAATTCATCAAACACCAGATTCCAAATCTCCAAGTAGCGATCGCCACCTGGATCTACCGTACCGCCAACTGCTTCCGGACCGTACTCTGGCCCACGATCATAATGGATTTCAGCACAAGGCCCTGCTGGCCCGGGCTGACCAGTGGACCAGAAAATCTCTTCTCGCTTGAGTTTTACGATATGCTTCGGATCAAGCCCGACTTTCTTCGTCAGCTCATCGTAAGCTACCTGGTCTTCATCCCAAATCGTCACCCAAAGCCGATCGCCATCGAGCTCAAAGCCACCATCTGCACGCTTTGCCGTAAGCAATCCGAAAGCCAAATCGATTGCGCCTTCTTTGAAATAATCGCCGAATGAGAAATTACCGCACATTTGGAAAAATGTTCCATGACGGGTTGTGCGACCCACATTGTCAATATCATTCGTGCGGATACATTTTTGCACTGAAGCTGCGCGCGGGAACGGTGCCGGCTCAGTACCGACGATATACGGAATAAAGGGAACCATTCCAGCAATCGTGAAGAGGATCGACGGATCTGGCGAAACCAGCGGCACACTGGGCACGATTTCATGATCATGCTTGCGGAAATATTCGAGCCAACGATTTCGGATTTCAGCACTACGCATTTGGGTTCCTTTGAGATTTTGGGATGATTATTTTTTAATTCAGAGTCTATCTATTTTAACTGTTCTGGATCGACAAAAGTAAATGCCACCTCGATGAATGGCGTTCAATGCTGTGGATCAGGTGGAAGAAAATTTTGAAATGAAAATCTTAGCTAGAATCAACAGCCGTTTTATTGGCAGTGATTTCAAGTTTCTCTCGATCCGAAACTTAATCAGCTTCTGGCCGATCATTTTTCGCGGTAAATACACCTTTTAACTTCTCGGCTCCCTTTCGCGCAGCAAGAAATGGCGCACCAACGGTTGAAGTTACCAGCGTCGTCATTGCAGAAATATCTTCCGATGTACGTGCAGCAGCTTCAGTAATTGCATCAAGCTTTTGTACTTGCCGATTCGCCTCACCCACAGTTTTTGCAGCTTCATCAATTGCTGGAAGAGTATGTTCGGTGAGTTCACGCAGGCTTTCAGCCATCCGTTCGAGTACACCGGATAAACGCTGCAGTGGTTTGATCGAAAAATATACAAGTACAAGAAACGCAAGTGCCGCAATCAGCCCGGCAATCTGCCCAAGTGTAATTTCTGCCATGTATCAAAGCCTATCTCAATGCCAGGGATAATTAGTTTGTAAATAAGAGTGATTTTCACACTATTAGCAAATAGCACAGCGCGCCACATCTGTTGACGCGGCGCGCTGTATTTTCCAAAAAATTAACGAGAGTAGTGTTCGACCACCATCTGCACATCACAGGTGACTGGCACTTCTGCGCGCTTTGGACGGCGAACAAGCTCAAAACGCAACTTTGGCAAATCTACCTTCATATATTCTGGCACTGCTGGAAGCACATCTGCATGCTGACCTTGTGCTGCAACCAGGAACTGTGAAGATGTTTGTGAACGTGGCTTCACCTGCACAACTTGACCAGGCTTTACTCGGAATGACGGACGATCAACGATCTGACCGTCAACTACAATGTGACGGTGCACAACTACCTGACGTGCCTGTGCGATAGTGCGAGCGAAACCTGCACGGAGCACAAGCGCATCAAGACGCATTTCGAGCAATTCGACCAAGTTTTCACCAGCAAGACCATCTTGCCGACGAGCTTCGTCCCATACCTTGCGCAGCTGTGCTTCACGGATCCCGTATTGTGCGCGCAAACGCTGCTTTTCCTTCAAACGTACCGAATAATCGGATTCCTTCACGCGACCGCGACCATGCTCACCTGGACGGTAAGGACGGCGAGCCATGTATTTTTCAGCCTTTGGGGTAAGAGCAATTCCAAGTGCGCGTGATTGACGCACAGACTTACGTGAACGGTTAAGAGCCATTATTTTTTCTCCTGTCGTCTAATGGCACAGTTTTCACTGTGGGATCAACCTTTTGGCTAAGATCCCAGGTTTGCGCAAACCAATTGATTTGCTGATCTGGCTACCCAGCAAAGCGAAATCTGATCAATTCAATATCGATACCGCAAGCGAGCAACCCCGAAATTCTAGCATTATTCTTTTCCTAATGCCTGATTGATTTTTGCTAACCGCTCTGTGATTTTCGCTTCATAACCGTGATTCGTTGGGATATAGTAACGTTTTCCAGTCATTCCATCAGGTAAGTATTGCTGTTTCACAATTGATCCAGGTGCATCGTGCGCATACTGATACTCTCGCGCTTCCCCCGTTTGCTGTGCCATAACTCGCGATGCCAAGGCACTTTGATCCCATAGGTGCACCGGTACTTGCCCATAATTTCCACTGCGGATATCAGCAATTGCGGCATTGATCGCCTGATATGCGCGATTCGACTTTGCAGCCGTCGCCAAATGTACTACGGCTTCGGCGAGAATTATCCGCGCTTCGGGCATCCCCACAAGCGCTACTGCTTGGGCTGCTGCAGTTGCCGTCTGTAATGCTGACGGATCAGCGATCCCGATATCTTCAGCTGCCGAAATCATTAAACGCCGTGCAATAAACCGCGGATCTTCGCCAGCTTCAAGCATTCTTGCCAAATAGTGCATGGCTGCATCTACATCTGAACCACGAATTGATTTAATAAATGCTGAAATCACGTTGTAGTGCTGATCTCCAGAACGGTCATAACGGATCGCATAGGTGTCGATAGCTTTTCGCACTACTTCCAAAGTAATCAGCTGCTGTGGTTGAGGATCTAAAATCATTTCTGATTCGGTTTCTGCAGCAGCGGCGAAATGATCCTTTGCAGCATTTTGATCGGCTTTCTGCCCGTTCGGCTCCGATTCACGCAGCGAGCCTGGATCTTGTGCAATTGGCACAGCTTGACTCGCTGCTGCTTCAAGGATTGTTAGCGCACGCCGTCCGTCATTGCCCGCTAAACGTACTATTTCGGCTCGTGCCTCGGATTCGAGTGCAATCTCAGCAGCAAAACCGCGCTCGTCATGAAGAGCACGATCAATGATCACTCCAATATCTTCCCCGGATAAAGGATGCAAAGTAAGCAACAGAGATCTCGAAAGGAGTGGAGAAATAACTGAAAAAGACGGGTTTTCAGTTGTTGCGGCAAGCAAGATTACCCAACGATTTTCAACAGCCGGAAGCAACACATCTTGTTGGGCTTTTGAGAACCGATGTACTTCATCAACAAAGAGAATTGTTTCCTGCCCGGAAATGAGTAAATGATCTTTTGCGGTATCAATTACTGAACGAAGTTCTTTAACGCCCGCTGAAACAGCTGATACTTCTACGAAATTTCGTTGCGAACTGCTTGCGGTGAGATAAGCGAGTGTAGTTTTTCCGATGCCAGGAGGCCCCCAAAGAAAAATTGCCGCAGGCGCACCTTCCCCGCGTGCCTCGATTAATCGCCGCAATGGTTGGCCAGGCCCAAGCAGATGATCTTGCCCAACGACCTCATCGATCGTGCGTGGGCGCATTCGCACCGCAAGTGGGGCATTTACCTGGGTTGAGTTTGGTATACCAGCTTGAAGCTGTGCTGCATCTGAGAACAAATCCACAAAGCGATTCTAGCTGCAAAATCTCGTTAATACTGCTTCTAAGTTTGCTTTCCACAAATGATTTTCGATCTCATACAAATTTTGATCCGCAGCGCACTAGAATATAAGCATGTTTACGTTCCTTGGCAAATCTGTGGCGAAACGCCCTTTAGTGTATGTGATCCTCTGGTGTGTTCTGCTTGTATTGGGCTTTACTGCTGCGCTTTCGGGATTTGGTCAAGGAAATCTATTTCAGCGCATCGAATCTTCGTCTTCACTCGTTCCCGGTTCAGAATCAGATATTGTAGCGAAAAAGACGAGTAGTGAAGAATCTGGTGAAAAAATAACCGCAATCATCCAAGGCGTATCGCTGCAAGAATCAAAAAATGCACTATTGGAGTTGAATCAGCAAATCGCCGAAATTGAAAATGTTGCGCAGGTGCTTGATCCAATCAAAATCGATGAAAAATTTAAAGCAGAGCTGGCAAAAGAAGAAGAAAAAGCACTGCAGGAAACGATTAATAATGCTCAGCCGCAAATAACGGCAGCAATCACGCAAACTCTTGCAGCACAAAAAACACAGCTGCAACTTCTTCCAAGCTCGCTGCGAGAGCAAACTGAAGCTCAGATCAAAGCAAAAGTACGAGCTGAAATCACTGCGCAAATCACGGCTAAAGTAAAAAGTGAGTTTGCGGCAAAAACAGCAGATTTGAAAAATCCAGCAGCTGATTTTATGCCGGAAAATGACGGTAATGCAGCTACCGGATACGCAATGCTGGTAGAACTTGCACCCGGGATCCATCCAGCTGCACATGCTGCAGTTGTGTCCAGTTTTCAG
Organism: Arcanobacterium hippocoleae; assembly: GCF_031456295.1. Taxonomy (NCBI): domain Bacteria; kingdom Bacillati; phylum Actinomycetota; class Actinomycetes; order Actinomycetales; family Actinomycetaceae; genus Arcanobacterium; species Arcanobacterium hippocoleae. The sequence goes on along the minus strand of NZ_JAVDUJ010000001.1, from coordinate 300,642 downwards.
CAATATCAACAAGTATTGCGCGCACACGGAATGAAATATGCAGTAGTAGAGATCGTGTCAAAGACGGTGATCCAAGATGTGATCTTGCAGCAGGTGGCAGCAGACTTGATTCATGGTGAGATAGCCGGGTTGCCGATCGCGCTCCTGTTAATGATCCTGGTTTTTGGCGGAATCCTTGCTGCGGGCTTGCCGCTTGCAGGCGCATTGACGGCAATTGGAATCGCAATGGGTTTGATTTGGTCTATCACCTTTGTCACCAATGTTGATTCTTTTGTCTTAAATATCCTTTCGATTACCGGCCTTGCACTTTCCATTGATTACGGGCTGTTGGTGGTTTCGCGATATCGCGAGATTATCCAGGGAAAATTAGGTCAAATCGCGTTTACACCTGCCGAATTAAAACAACGAAAAACCCAAATTATGCCATTGATCCGTGATGCAGTGAGCGAGACGGTACTCACTGCCGGTCGCACTGTTTCCTTCTCTGCGATCACGATTGCTGTCTCGATTGCTGGCCTATTCTTGATTAAAGCTCCGATGATTCAAATCATTGGTACTGGCGGCGTGTTGGTGACGTTATTTGCAGTACTCACGGCAGTCACCCTGGTGCCTGCGTGTATCGTCCTCCTCGGGATTCGTCTCCTGCAGCCTTCTCCACTTTCTCGTATCCCAGGAATTTCCTTTCTTTTCCGCCATCTCGGCGACGCTTCGGAAAAACGCGGCATTTTTTCTGCATTAGCTGCCTGGGTGCACGCTCGTCCGTGGAGAGTGTTGATTGCAGTGACGGCGATTTTGATGATTTCCGCGATGCCGATCAAAGATTTACGGATGCGTTCCAATTTCGTCGAATATGTACCGCAAGATACCCCGGTAGCTGCTGCAATGGAAGAAATCAAGACCCACTATCCACTATTCCAAACGCCTGATATCACAATTTATGCAGAAACTACTTCGGCGAACACAAGTGATCTGATCGCAGAAATTCAGGAAATGGATCATGTCCAGCGGGTCAGTGAACCAAATAATTTTGATTCAGGCGTAAATATTTCGATTTACACCGATGCAGCAGATGCTGTCGGAAAAGAAGTAACAGATCTGGTGCATCAGATTCGCGCTCTCGATCTGGGATTCCCAGTTTACGTCGGCGGATCAGCAGCAATGCAACTTGATTTCACCCAAGCAATTATCGCGGGAGCACCTGCTGCGGCAATCGTGATTATCTCCGCAGTATTTGTATTGCTCTTCCTACTGACTGGATCGTTGATCGTGCCGCTAAAAGCACTTTTAATAAATACGCTTTCGTTAGTTTCTTCAACTGGGATTGCGCTGTTTATATTTGAAAACGGACTCTTTGGAATGCCAGTGAGCCACGGTTTAGAAACATTTGTGGTAGCTTGCGCAGCTGCCTTTGGCTTCGGCTTAGCAATGGACTATGAAGTATTTTTGATTGCGCGCATCAAAGAATACTGGGATTTGGGGATGAGTAATGACGCAGCCGTTGAGCGCGGTTTACAGCAATCAGGGAGGATCATCACTGCTGCTGCAGCAATTATTATTGCCGTCTTTATTGGCTTCTCGCTTGGAGAATTAATGCCGGTCAAGCAAATTGGCGTAGTTCTTGCAGTGATCGTCTTTGTTGATGCCACGCTCGTCCGAATGCTGCTGGTGCCATCTTTGATGACCCTCATGGGTAAATGGAATTGGTGGGCGCCAAAACCATTGCTAAAATTCTATGAAAAATTCAAACTTGTGCATTAATACCAATACCGTGAGCCAGATCTATGGATGTAGCGAAGTAGAACTAGCTCACGGTACTGAGAATCTTCGCTAACGCCATTTTTGTGCACGCCCAAGAATCACTTTCCCATTTGCTGAGATGCCAAGGCGCTGATATAGGCTGCGGGCACGATGATTCCAATCCCACATGCCAAACCGGATAAAGTCATATCCGTTTTCCAAGTGCCAGTTGATGGCTGCCACCATCACTGCTGTGCCAAAGCCTTTCCCGCGATATTGCGGATCAGCGCCAAGACCCGCAAAATGCACCGAACGTACTCGTGATTTATCCAAATTTCGTGATTCTTCCCGCAATGCTTGCCGCAAGTCCATTCCAATGAGCTGCTGATATTCCTGCGGATCAGGATGTGCATCTGCTTCGACCCCCATTGCTGCGCTGATCGTACCATTTGGCAGACGATGTACAAACCAGTCAAAGTGCTCCATCTGATTCAACGCATGCGATTCTTTGATCGATTTGCGCAGCACTTTTTCAATTTCAGCTAATGCGGCAATAGTTTCCTCAGATCCTGCAGGAAGCCGCGCTACTTGTGTGGTCTGAGAAACTTCCGAAATCGGATTCAAAGCATAGAAAAATTCCCATGCTTCACCCCAGCATGGACCGTAATAGTTTTTTAATTCCAACGGTAATGCTTGAAAAATTCGCTGATCGATCATCGTCAAATCTGGACGCGGATATTTTTCTGCAACTTTTTCCAGTTCAGCCACGCCAGCAGTGCCAATACCAAAAGCATTGAGCACATACTGCGGGACTTTTGCATTTTCTGGATACGAAAGCGCAGTTTGCGTAAGTCTGATCGCCACATCTTCACCAAAGTAACGATAAAGCACGTCGGTGTGTGGTGGTAATGCACGTGCCCCAACTTCGAGCATCCAAAAAGCAGACTTTGCACCTTCCCCAAAGTTAAATTTCATTTTTCCCATCTAGATATTGTCATTACCTGTTACTGTATTGATGTTTTTAAATACCGTGCAAACTGGAAAACACACTCAAAAATGTGGGTGCAAGTATCGCTTGAAAGCGAAACACTTGCACCCATTTATTGATGATTGTGATTTCTGCTCAGTTCACTACATTTTTACATTCTCTGTGCTGTTTTCCGCAGTTGCCGAGCGCTTCTCCTTCGGCTTTGCATCAACACCTGCTTCTTTCCGCTGCTGCGCAGTGATCGGTGCTGGAGCGTCAGTCATTGGATCCCAGCCGTTACCAATCTTCGGGAATGCGATCACATCACGAATCGACGGTGCTTTAGTCAGCAAAGCGACGATCCGATCCCAACCGAATGCAATCCCACCATGCGGTGGTGCACCAAACTTGAAAGCATCGAGTAAGAAACCAAACTTTTCCTGCGCAGTTTCTTGGTCAAGACCCATGACCTGGAAAATTCTTTGCTGCACATCGCGCTGATGGATTCGGATCGAGCCGCCACCAATTTCGTTTCCATTGCAGACGATATCGTATGCATAGGCAAGGGCATTGCCTGGATCTTGATCGAATTTGTCTAACCATTCTGGTTTTGGCGAAGTGAATGCGTGATGCACAGCTGTCCAAGCACCGCCAGCAACTGCTACATCACCTTCAGCTTCAGCGTCCTTTGTTGGCTTAAACAAAGGCGCATCCACAACCCAGACGAAAGCCCAGTCGTCTTCATTGATCAAGCCGCAACGTTTTCCAATTTCAAGACGGGCCGCACCCAGCAAATCACGCGAAGCAGTAGGCTCACCTGCGCCAAAGAAGATGCAGTCTCCTGGTTTTGCGCCAGTAGCTTCGACCAAACCTGCACGTTCACTTTCTGAGATGTTCTTTGCTACCGGACCACCAAGTGTGCCGTCTTCATTTACCGTCACGTAGGCAAGACCTTTCGCACCACGTGCTTTCGCCCACTCTTGCCATTTATCAAAGGTCCGGCGCGGCTGAGAACCACCACCAGGCATCACGACCGCACCCACGTATGGTGCTTGGAATACTCGAAACGGGGTTTCTTTGAAATAATCAGTAAGATCAACAAGCTCATAGCCGAAACGCAGATCAGGCTTATCGGATCCAAAGCGCTCCATTGCTTCCTTGTATGGCATGTGCGGAATCGGGGTTGGGATCTCTACGCCAATCAGCCCCCAAACTTCTTTAATGATATCTTCAGCTACAGCCATGACATCTTCTTGATTTACAAATGACATTTCAATATCAAGCTGTGTAAATTCAGGCTGACGGTCAGCACGGAAATCTTCGTCACGATAGCAGCGTGCAATTTGGTAGTAACGCTCCATCCCAGCTACCATCAACAGCTGTTTGAAGAGCTGCGGCGATTGTGGGAGCGCATACCATGAACCAGGCGCAAGACGTGCCGGTACAATAAAATCACGAGCACCTTCTGGCGTGGAGCGAATCAATGTCGGGGTTTCAATTTCCACAAAATCATGCCCGTCAAGGACCCGGCGCGCAGCTTGCGAAACCTTCGCGCGCAAGCGGATCGCTTTTTGCTCAAATGAACGACGTAAATCAAGATAGCGGTATTTCAAGCGGGTTTCTTCATTCACGCTGCCGCCGTCTTCAGCATGATCTGAAACTTGGAATGGCAATGGTGCGGAAGGATTAAGCACTTCAACTTCACTGGCTGCAACTTCCACATCACCAGTTGGCAGCGCAGCATTTGCATTTCCTTCAGGGCGTTCATTCACTACGCCAGTAACTTTCACGACAAACTCGGAACGTAATTCATGCGCTACTTCTTCACGAATCGTTACCTGCGCAATACCTGAAGCATCGCGCAAATCAATGAAAGCAATTCCACCATGATCACGGCGCCGATCTACCCAGCCTGTAAGGGTAACGGTCTGACCAATATCTTCTTTACGCAGGGATCCTGCCATCCGAGTGCGGAGCACTTGAAACCTCTTTCAGTTGTACTTAAATTCACCCGCGAGACGAGCGGGCTACAGGCAGCCCGAGACGGGGGCTTGCCACGCGCATTATTTTACGCCCCTTGTAAATAAGATAAAAAGCTGCCGTTTGTGGGGAGCCGAAATTCACAGCAGCGCAAATTGCATGCTTTGCAATGAACTTGAGAGCATAGCATTAGTGCAAGGAGATTTGTGCAATAGAACTACCAAATTAAATACAATAAATACAAAGCTGCAGCAAAATCCGCTGCAACATCGAAACACACCACATAACTTCACTAGATTCAAAAATCGTTTTCTTAAAGGGAGCAGGCTTTCATGGCATTTTTCAGCAAGCATCGCAGCCAGGTGGCGAATTCTGAAAATGCAAACGCCACAGCAGAGCCGGTAAACTCTGGGATAAATCGCGATAAATATCCAACTACGGATGTGCCATCGGCACCGCAAGAAACAAAATATGAAGTACAAAAAGCAGTCGCTACAAATCTTTGTTTGTGGTTAAAGATCATCTCTGTATCAGTAATTTCATTAGTCGCATTTGAAGTGATTGCAGTAGCTACTGCAATGCCCTTTGTAGTTGAGGAATTACATGGAGAACACATGTATGCACTTGCTTCCGGGATCGTGCTTGCAACGCAGCTTATCACTACCGTCTTGGCAGGCCCCTGGTGTGATGCACGCGGACCGAAACCAATTTTCTACACTGGGATCACATTCTTTGTACTTGGCTTACTTTTTGCAACCGCTGCAATGAATATTGAGCTTTTAGTGCTCGGCCGTGCGATTCAAGGATTTGGCGGCGGGCTGATCGTGGTGCCGTTATACGTGATGATTGCGAAATTTGTGCCACCGCGCAGCCAACCGGCGTTCTTTGCCGCTTTTGCTGCCGCTTGGATCCTCCCTTCACTGATTGGTCCGATGCTTGCCGGATTACTCGTTGAACATTTAAGCTGGCGTTGGGTTTTCGGGCTTCCGGCAGTACTGGTGATTTTTGCAATACCACTTATCATGCTGAAAATGCGGCAATTCCCGAATACTCATAGCACTGCGAAAATTGCTCACTTACCACGCGTAATTACTTTCGCAACACTCGCTGGCGTGTCAGTTGGGGCACTGCAAATTATCTCTGGTACAAAAGCTGCGGACTTCACCGCACTGACCTTCCTCTCGATTGCAGTGCTTACGATCGTTGTTTTCGCAGCCGTGCGTCCGCTCCTGCCTCCGCATACGTTCAGAGTCACACCGGGGCTTCCAGCTACGGTGTTTTATCGTGGTCTGATAAACGGCTCATATTTAACCGTCGAACTCTTCCTCCCGCTAATGTTGAAAAATCTACACGGATATTCACCGACGGCTGCGGGGATGGTGCTTACGGTTGGCTCAATTACGTGGGCAATTGGTTCATGGATCCAAGGAAGAATTTTTGACCCGCAGCTGCGGGCAAAACTCCCAGTGATTGCATCCACACTTCAGCTGATTGGAACGCTCATTACCTTCCTTGGGATATTTTCTGAAGTAAGCGGGATCGCGGTCTACATCGGCTGGCTGATTGCTTCTTTCGGAATCGGCTTAGTCTACCCTGCCCTTTCAGCGCATGCGCTTGCACTCACACCAGCGGAACGGCATGGGCAAACCTCCTCAGCGATCCAAGTGTCTGATACCTTGGGTGCTGCTGTGCTGATCGCATTTGGCGGAATCATCTTCGCCTTCGCTGAGCCAGCAGGCTTCCTTGCATACCTCTATGCCTTAGGTTTTGCCGGGGTAATTATCGTACTTGGTCTGTGCATCACTGGGCGGATCAAGATGGGAAAGAATGAGAAAGTCAAATAGGTGTGGCATCTCACCGATTTGAATTGCACTTTCGAAGCTTAGAGCGCGTATGTTTGTGAAGGCGTTGCAAAGAATAAGCGCGCCTGCCTTGTGCCGAGTTTCGTGTGTTTAATGTGTGGGTTTTCGGCAAAGTGTAAATTGTTTAGTTTTTTACACTCTAGGCTAACCGAACAAACAGATGGATAAACACCAAAGATGCATAACGAAATTACTTTCTCTGATTTAAATTTGCCAACAGATATTTTGCAGGCAATCAATAATCTTGGCTTTCAGCACCCAACCGATATTCAACGCGAAGCTATTCCGCATCTCATTGCGGGAAATGATGTGGTAGGTGTAGCACAAACTGGTACCGGAAAAACGGCAGCTTTCGGTCTGCCGATGCTTACTCATGTGCTTCCTGCCGAGAAAAACGTACAGGCACTCGTCCTTGCTCCGACACGTGAACTCGCTTTACAAGGTGCAGCTGCAATTCGCACTTTCGCTGCGCAAACTGCAGAATTAAATGTCGTTGCAGTTTATGGTGGAAGCGCCTACGGCCCGCAGCTGAGTGCACTGAAAGACGGCGCACAAGTAGTAGTCGGTACGCCTGGGCGAATCATGGATTTAATGGATCGCGGCGCACTCAAATTGGCACACGTGCGATATTTTGTCCTAGATGAAGCTGACGAAATGTTGCGGATGGGTTTTGCTGAAGATGTCGAAAAAATCGCTGGTGAATTGCCTGATGAACGCGTTTCTGCACTATTTTCTGCGACGATGCCAAAAGCGATCCGAAATATTGCAACTGCGCATTTGCATGATCCGATCGAAATTACAATCACTCCGGCTGCCTCCACCGTCGATACGATCGAGCAAACTTTCGCAGTAGTACCAAATCGGCATAAGATCGGTGCGCTATCGCGGGTACTTGCGACCAGTTCGGCTGATGCTGCCTTGGTTTTTGTGCGCACCCGCGCAACCGCAGAAGAATTATCTCTCGAATTGACGGCTCGCGGGGTACATGCTGCTGCGCTTTCTGGAGATGTTGCACAAACAGAACGTGAGAAACTCGTAAACCGGCTGCGCTCTGGTTTTCTCGATGTGCTTGTTGCGACTGATGTGGCAGCACGCGGTCTGGATGTAGAGCGGATCGGTTTAGTCGTCAATTTCGATGTACCGCGCGAAATAGACACATACGTACATCGTATCGGACGCACAGGTCGAGCTGGCCGGGAGGGGCTTGCACTTACTTTCGTCACTCCCAAAGAGCGTTCTCGATTGCGAAAAATTGAAGCCGTCACAAAATCAAAAATGAGCCAGGTAGAGCTTCCAACGCCAGCTGAAGTCTCAGCTTATCGCGCACAAAAACTGATCCAACAAGCCGAAACAAGGTATCATTCCGGGCGCCTTTGGGTTTATGAGGAAGTACTTTCAAAATATCTTTCACAGGATTCAGCAACAAATGATCCAGAAAAGATCAACTCAGAAGGGGAAAAACTTTCTGAAAAGCAGCTTTTGCTTGCGCTCATGGCACTCGCTGTACGTGATTTCGGTCCGCAGGAGTCAGACAATGAACCTGATATCCTCACCGCTAAATTTGAAGATTCTGCCCGCGACGATGCAAAGCAGAGCAGACGCCGCAAAGAATCTGGAAAAGCGCGCACTTTTGACGGCATTGGCACCATGTACCGAGTCGAAGTTGGCAAACGTGACGGTGTAAAACCAGGCTCGATCGTGGGCGCAATCACCGGCGAGAGCGGATTAAATAGTTCCCAACTGGGCCGGATCGATATTTACCCCTCCTTTTCAATTGTTGAATTTGCCGATGAGCTCGATGAGAAAACGTTACGTAAAATTGCACGAGCAAAAGTGCAAGGACGTGCACTAGCTATTTCCCGCGATCGTGGGCCTGGTGGAACCAAATCGAAACATTTGAACCGTGATCTGCAGCGCCGAACAAAATCTGATCGTGAACATGAATATACTGAAGCCCAAACTCGGAAATATCGTGCCGATAAAAAATTTGGGCAGGAAAAACGTGCCCGTCTCGAATCAATGAGCCGTGACGAACGCCGGAGCGGAAAGCAGCACAAGCGAAAAGGTAAATTCGGCTCGTTTGCAAAGCACAACCGGAATTTGACGCATCGCGGATTTGGGAAGCACAGCTCCTGAGATATGATCAAATAGCTCGCTTGCGCTGAGTAAAATAGAAAAAAACATTGCAGCTCTGTCAGTAATTATTGACTACTGACAGAGCTGCAATGCATCTGCGATTTTTTGATTTCGACAAGATTTAAGTTTCTACTGAATTTTCAGCTTTGCTGGCAACTCGGATTTCAAAAATTCTCCGAGACTAATTGCGGATACAAATCAGCGACTGGAGGCATCCAATCAGCGATATCCACTGTGGATTGTGCTCCAGAGCGGATATCTTTCACCTGCTCTCCATCTTCGGTAGTAAACCAAACGTATGGGATCCCACGTTTATCGGCATATTTGATCTGTTTCCCAAACTTTGCTGAACTTGGTGAAACTTCTGCCGCGATCCCGCGACGGCGTAAAATCATTGCGGTTTTTGCCGCATGTGCACGTGCATTCTCGTCATTCACTGCGATCAGTACCACGGTTGGGACCTTGCGACTTGCACCAATCACTCCCTGCGAAATCACACGTGAAAGCATCCGTGAAACACCAATTGAAAGACCCACTCCGGGGAAAGTACGTTTTCCATCGCTCACTAGCGAATCATAACGACCACCGGAGCATACTGAACCTAAATCTTCATGCCCGTCCATTACCGATTCATAGACTGAACCCGTATAGTAATCGAGTCCACGAGCAATCTGCAGATTTGCGATTAATGATCCCGGAATCAGTTCATTAGCTCCTTCAACTAAGCGCACCAACTCGTCAAGACCAGTTTCTAATAATTCGTTGCGGTAGCCGAGCGCAAGTACCTGATCGGCGACACTTGCGTCATTCGCCCGAATCTGCGCGAGTGAGAGTGCCGCAGTGATTTGTGCATCAGTTGCACCAACATTTGCTGCAAGCATCTGCTGCACTGCACGTGGTCCAACTTTTTCGAGCTTATCGATAATCCGCAGTGTTTCTTCGATATTTTCAATCCCAATTGCTTCGTAGAAGCCTTGTGCTACTTTTCGGTTTGATGCATGTATCGTGATCTTCGGTAATGGTAATTTTCCAAGCGCATCAACCATCACGAGTGGAAGCTCAATCTCATGGTGGAAAGCTAAAGTATCCTGCCCTACTACATCTACGTCTGCCTGATAAAACTCTCGGAATCGACCATCTTGCGGACGTTCGCCGCGCCAAACTTTTTGAATCTGATATCGCCGGAATGGAAAATCCAGATGCCCGGCATGCTCCAGCACATAGCGTGCCAGCGGCACTGTGAGATCAAAATGTAATCCTAGTTCAGGAGCTTTTGATCCGTCGAGATCTTGTAACCGTGAAAGCAGATAGATCTCTTTTGATGTTTCACCCTTTGCAAGCAGTTGCGAAATTGGCTCAACGGCGCGCGTTTCAATTCCAGAAAATCCATGTAACTCGAAAGTTTTCCGCAGCGTATCAAGTACGGCTTGCTCAGCTAGACGACTTTCTGGGAGCCATTCAGGAAATCCAGATAAAGGTGCAATTTTTGCCATTTTATTTACTTTCGTGAGTACTCGATGCGGCACAAATAATGCACCGCATATTTGCGGTTTTCTCTTCAACTCTTAATAACGTTTTCAGTTTAGCTGACGAAATTCGGATGGCGATCAAGAAATGCGATCAAGCTAAACTTAGTGGAACTGATCTGATAGCTATTTGCGATACATTCAACTCATCACTGAATGCAGGTACGGAGAATGCCGTGTTTCATGGAACATCGTTGTATATTCACCATGACCAGGTAAAAGGTAAGTTTCTGGACGGATCACATTGATCAGAAAACGTAAAGAGGCAGCCATTTTTTGCGAATCACCGCCTGGCAAATCCGTGCGTCCGATCCCATTTTTGAAAATCACATCGCCGCTGAGCATAAAATGCTCTTCCCGATCAGTTTGCAAAATTGCTTCATCAGCCGAAAAATCACTGCGCCCGTCAAAAAGGAAGACGGAAGATCCTTCAGTGTGCCCTGGTGTCGCAACGGCTCGCACCGTCACTCCCGGCACAAATTCAAAACTATCTGTATACGCCGATTTTGGCACTTCCTGCAGATTTGCAGGTTTGCACCATTCATCGACTCCCATGCGCGGAAAAGCCAAAGCGAATTGCGGCATTCCGAGCGAGGCAAGTGGATCTTCCAAACGATATAAATCTGGTGCTGGCACGTATACCGGTACATCGCCAGCAAATGCGCTCACATCCCAGACATGATCTGCATGCCCATGCGTGAGCAATACAGCACCGAGCTGCAGCCCATGCGTCTCAAGCATTTGCTGAATCCAGAAGCGTGAGCCTGCACCTGGATCAACTACCAAAGCCACCCGTTGATGAGTATCGGCTAAAAGATAGCAATTTGCGTCGAGAAAAGTCCTAGAGTAGCGCAAAATAATCATATCTTCAGCATACTCGCGTGCACCCCTGATGAGCTAACTAGATCTTGTATAGCTGCTCTTGGAGATGAAAAATCAGCGTGTGTTTGTAAAATTCAATGCCCAAAATAAGATTACTTGGAAAAACTTCAGCATTTTCACGAAGAGAATGCACAATTATCGCGAAATACGCGTAAACTAAAACTGTTCTATCAATCAAATTACCGTGAACGGTGCGGATTTTGAATCCCTGACCCCGGCTGAACTTTTTAAGGAGCATCATGGCCGATAACACGCAAAACATCAAGCCAGTCCCCACACCCAAAGCTCATGTCTTGCCTACAGCTACACTCAAATCAGGTACTGACGAAGCTGCGCTTGCTGCTGCAAAATGGGGGCGCGTGGATGAAGACGGAAATGTATACCTGCGCCTGCCTGAAGGTGAACGCCTAGTCGGTCAGTATACAGCAGGTGGTACAGCTACTGACGCGCTCAATCTGTATGTACGCAGATTCCTCGATTTACAGGCCCAAGTTGCCTTACTCGAAACCCGCCTTGAGCATATTTCTCCTGAGGAAGCTCGTAAATCGCTGCAGACGATTAATAATGAATTAGTCGAGCCTGCCGTGGTGGGTGACGTGGAATCTCTTCGTGAGCGTGCTCAGGATGCGGAAGTGAAGATCGCACAGCGTGCAGAAGTTGTGGCTGCACAGCGTGCACAGGCAAAAGCCGAAGCGCTTACATTGCGCACTGAAATCGTTGAACGGGCTGAAGCGATTGCGGAGCAAGAGGTTGGCAGAATCCATTGGCGTAATTCTCGTGATGAATTAGCGCAGCTTCTCGACCAATGGAAACAAGCGCAGCGCAAAGGGGCACGGATCGATCGTGCAACCGAAGATGAGTTGTGGAAGCGTTTTTCAGCAGCTCGCACAAAGTTTGATCGGCATCGCCGGCAGCATTTCTCAGAATTAGATGCACAGCGGAAGCAAACAATTGCATTGAAGGAAGATATCATCAAACGTGCTGAAAAGCTGCAAGACTCTTCTGATTGGGGAAATACTGCAGCTGCTTACCGCGACCTATTAGAAGAATGGAAGCGAGCGGGAAGATCTACCAAGAAGGATGACGATAAGCTTTGGGAACGCTTCCGTGCCGCGCAACAAGTATTCTTTGATGCACGCGCAGGGCATAATGCAGCTATTGATGAAGAATTTGGTGCAAATCTGACGGCCAAGCTTGCGCTACTTGCTGAGGCAGAGAAACTGCTTCCGGTGGAAGATGTTGAATATGCCAAGGCACAGATTCGCGCAATTGGTGAGAAGTGGGATGCAATTGGCCGAGTACCGCGGGCTGATGTAACTCGTACCGAGGGAAGAATGCGCGAGATTGAGCGTGCAATTCGTGATGCTGAAAATCAGCAATGGGCTGATGCTGATTCAGAGCTTAATGAACGCTCAATGGGAATGGCAGCGCAATTGCAAGCCCTCATCACAGAGCTCGAAGAGCAGCTGGCACAAGCACAAAGCGCTGGAGATGAGCAGAAGATTAAGGAATACACTGACGCTCTAGAAGCTCGTAAAGCTTGGTTATCCACAGTTTTGGATAGTTAAGAAAGATTCCACAGTGATGCCGTGCGGAAAATAATTTCCCACGGCATCACTTATATTTTTAACGTGAATCAAGAATTACCACTTTCTCCCGCTTCCAATAGCGCTCCCTGGCAGAAACTAAACTCGATATGGGGCAAACACCAAACAGGGAAACTGAATATTTCGCGAACAAGCGCAAAATATCACAACAATCCACCTTCCATCCATAACGAATACCCCTTAGCGTACGCACATGATCTCGCAGCTCTAAACCATTATCGCGCATATCCCGAATACTATTTTGAATTACCCGAAAAGCATTTTGCAGCCTATGCTGCGATATCTTCTCCTGCATTGCGTGCGCTAGCGATCCAGCCTTTTATCAGCCGTGAAGATGTGCTCATCCAGGCTTCAGCGCTTTGGCTCCATACCGGCTATACAAATGCAAATATGCTCCGGAAAGTTGATGTAGCAGCAACTAATAGGCATCAAAAGAAAAATACGATACGCCGAATTATTCCTAATAATCATCTCACCAGAATTGCTGATGTAAAAGTGACCTCGCTTGAACGGACAGCAATTGATTTACTTCTTTCTGATCTCGAACTTGGAATTTGCGCAATTCCAAAGTTGATTCGCTGCGGCACGAATATCGCTAAAATTCATAGTTTCAGCGAAAATATGCACGGCAAACAAGGTATCGGAAAAGTCCGGAGTGTACTAACTCAACTGCGTGAAGTACGTTCATTGAAGCAACTTGAAAATCTCAGCAGCACTTCCCTGGCGTAAATTTTCCAGTGCGTGATTTACTGCAAACAGTTTATACTCGCCGTGCGGATTCCTTCCGGGAATTCGTGACACGATATGCATCGTATACGCCTTCAATCTTCTTTAACTCTTTAAGTACCTGCCGTAAATGCCGTGGATCAGCCATTTCAAACGTGAAATTAGATCGAGCAACTCGCTCACTGGAGGTATTGATATAACCGCTCAGCATATTTACATCATGTTCAGATAGCACCCGAGTGATATCAGCAAGCAGCCCGCGGCGATCAAGTGCCTCAATTTGCACCTGTACTAAGAACACACCATCAGCCTGGCTATCCCAAGCAATATCGAGAAACCGTTCTGGTTCATTGCGCAACTGCTCAACATTTGGGCAATCAGCACGATGGACAGAAATACCCTTTCCACGTGTCACAAAACCCACAATTTGATCTGGAGGTACTGGTGTACAGCATTTTGCCAATTTCACTAATACGTCAGTGTCCTCAATACTTGAGACTACCACTGCCGAAGAGACTGCTCCTACCCGGCGATGTGCAATGCGTGTAGGGGTGAGGGCTTCTGCGAGTGTCTCTTCTGCTCCTTGCCGTCCCCCCTGGCTTTGAATTAAATGATTAACCACATTCTCAGGAGAAATTGCGCCTTCGCCAATTGCGATATATAAATCGGAGACGTCTCGCCGATTCAAATCTTCGGCAACTGCTCGTAAAGTTTCATGCGTCATCAAACGTTGCACTGGTTCGTTCTTGCGACGTAATGTTTTCGCGAGCTTTTCCTTCCCAATTTCAAGTGCTTCATCGCGTCGGTTTTTTGTAAACCAAGCTTTGATTTTCGCGCGTGCCCGGGGTGTTACTACAAAGTCCAGCCATCCTTGTGATGGGCCGGCATCGTCAGATTTCGCAGTAATGATTTCCACTGAATCGCCAGATTCAAGCCGGTGATCAAGCGTGACCAGCCGGTCGTTGACTTTCGCGCCAACAGTTCGATGCCCAACTTCAGTATGTACCGCATAAGCAAAATCTACTGCAGTCGCTCCCATTGCCAGCTCCATCACTTCACCAGCTGGCGTGAACACATACACCTGTGATCCCGACATTTCATACCGGAGTGAATCAAGGAATTCTGCGGGATCAGCAGTTTCGCGTTGCCAATCTACGAGTTGCCGGAGCCATTCGAGTTGTGAATCTTGATCGGTTTGCGGTGCTTGCCCACTCGTCTTATTCGGATTTTCTTTATACCGCCAATGTGCAGCTACACCAAATTCAGCGCGGCGATGCATTTCAAAGGTCCGGATCTGGACTTCAACCGTGCGATTTCCCGGACCGAGCACAGTAGTATGAATCGACTGATAAAAATTGAATTTCGGACTTGCGATGTAATCTTTGATGCGCCCTTGCACCGGTGTAAATACAGAATTAACAATGCCTAATGTAGTGTAACAATCCTGTACTTCGTTTACTAACACCCGTACACCGATCAAATCATAAATATCTTCAAAATCGCGGCCACGCAGGATCATCTTCTGATAAATCGAATAATAGTGTTTTGGACGGCCTGAAATCTTGTATTCAACATGTGCGTGCTGAAGTTCCTGATTTAATTGCTGCGTGATTTTCTCGATATATGCTTCGCGCTCTGGATTGCGCTCTTTCACCATTCTTTCAATTTCTGAATATACAGCTGGATAAAGTGTAGAGAATGAGAGATCTTCGAGTTCCCATTTGATCGAATTCATGCCTAGCCGATGTGCAAGTGGTGCATAGATCTCAAGAGTTTCACGTGCTTTATTTTGCGCAGAAGTAGACGGCACATATTTCCACGTGCGTGCATTATGCAGCCGATCCCCCAGTTTGATCAAAAGTACGCGAATATCTTTGGCCATTGCGACAACCATTTTTCGCACTGTCTCAGCCTGCGCTGCGTCTCCAAATTCGACTTTATCAAGTTTAGTTACACCGTCAACGAGCAAAGCTACAGTCGGACCGAATTCTTTTGTCAGCTCTTTGAGCGTATAGTTCGTATCTTCGACAGTATCGTGAAGCAACGCTGCTACAAGTGTATCTTCATCCATCCCCAGCTCTGCCAGAATCGTACAGACGGCTACTGGATGTGTAATATATGGCTCACCTGAACGCCGCTTTTGCCCATCATGCTGCTTATATGCGACCCGATAAGCTTGCACAATTCGAGCAATATTCAAGGGACGATTTCCAATTGCTGCAATAACTGGTGCGAGCAGAGAAGGCATTTGTACTGGTGATTCTGCTGCCAACCACGGATACTTTGTTGCACGGGTGTCAGTATGAGCGTCAAAATGATTTGCTTCCATGTAGAAAGTATAAGGCCTGAAAGCATTTTGCCACAGCAGCACACAATGAAATCTTAAAATCAAGACAGATAGATTTCCCTGAAATAAACAAAGAAGTGGGCGGCTAGTTCATTTTGAACTAACCGCCCACAAACCGTTCCCGCTTGCGGTACCGTAATATTTCCGGAGATTCAGAATTTAATATGCAAGCACTGATTCAATCGGTACTCGTTCACCAAGACGATTGCGCCCGTCAAGATCTTTGAGTTCAAGCAGCACACAAATTCCAGCTGCTTTTCCGCCGGCTTGTTCAATTAAGTTGATTGCCGCACCAGCCGTACCACCGGTTGCTAAAACATCGTCAATGATCAAAACGCGTGCGCCATCTTTGACGGTAAAAGGTTGTAATTCCATTCGTGCTGAGCCATATTCAAGATCATAATCGATCCCGACAACTGGTCCAGGTAGCCGGCCAGCTTTACGTACCGTAAGCATGCCCACGCCGAGTTCCAATGCAAGTGGCGCCCCTAAAATGAATCCGCGAGATTCCAGACCGGCAACAGCATCAACTTTGCCGCGATAGCGTTCAGCTAAAATTTTAATCAATGCGCCAAATGCTTCTGCATCCGCAATTAATGGAGTAATATCTCGGAATAGCACGCCAGGAGCAGGAAAATCTTGCACTTTCCGCACATGACTTTCAACTAAATCCACTACTTCCTGGGGAAAGATAGCTGTTTCGCTCATTTCTTATTCCTCTTCTTTCGCTTTGGTTGCGAACGCTGACCAAGATGCCCGCCGGCTACACGCTCCTCAATTCCTGCATTTGCAAGCATATCGGATTCCATCTTATTACGGGTTTGCGCATCCACATTATTGGATGCAATTTCAACTGCATTTTTGCGCATTTGCTCAACCATCTCAGTGTGCGAGCGAATATCTTTGTTCCGCATCCCCAAGGCTACGGCAAGCGGAGCAGCTAAGAAAATAGACGATAATGTGGAAAGGATCATTCCCACAAACATCACTAGCGCAAGATCACGCAGCGTATCTGCACCCAGGAAACCTACGCCAATAAAGAGTACTGAAATTACTGGCAGAAGACCCGTCAGTGACGTATTTAAGGATCGAATCAAAGTTTGGTTGATCGCCAGATTTGCAGATTCTGCAAATGTGTATGCAGATTGCGCACGCAGTTTTTGCGTATTTTCGCGAACTTTATCAAACACAACAACTGTGTCGTAAAGTGAATAACCCAAAATCGTCAGAATCCCAATAATCGTTGCTGGGGTGATTTCAAGACCAAGGATCCAGTAAACGCCGAGTGTGACCACGAAATCGTGGAGCAAAGCTCCAATCGCTCCGACGGCAATAGTCCAGGAGCGGAAGTATCCAATCATCACGATTGATACCAGCACCATGAAAACGATCATTGCCCGAATTGCTTTACTGAGAATATCTTGCCCCCAAGATGGGCCGATATATGTGGAAGTTACTTCATTTACAGGTACCGCATATGCTTTCGCCAAAGCATCTTTTACTTGCTGCGTTTGCTGATCATCAAGCTGTACCGTCTGCACTCGTACACCGTTTGTGCCAACGGTAGATACGCGTGGTGCATCATCTTTTCCGACTTCTTTAATTACTTGATATGCAACATCATGGGATAGTGAAGCAGCCCCCGAGACAGTGAACTGCGAACCGCCCCGGAATTCGATCCCAAGATTTGGACTTTTTATCGCGAAAGATAGCAGCGAGATCACAATTGCTACAATCGCGATTCCAAACCAGATATTTCGCTTGCCAATAACGTTAAATGAGCGACGTCCAGAGTAGAGACTATTGCCAAAAGAATACATCGACATTACTCATCACTCCCTTCAACTATTTCAGTAGCAGCAAGATTCTTCTTTGCGCGACGTTCGGCAGCACGCTGCTGTGCCAGCGAAAAAGTAGTATTGCTACTTGACGCATTTGCTTCTAATACCGACGATTCTGAATCTTCTTGCACCTTCGGATCCACGCCTACGTTTTCGTTTGGATGCACATCATGCTGCAATGATTTGCTTCCGCGCCCTCGATAACGCGGCGTCTTCCGCAATTTCGCTTCATTCAAACCAGAATATGGCATTCCGTGACCAAAGAACTTGCTTCGTCCAAGAAGCTCCATTAATGGGTAGGTAAACATCATTACTACGATCAAATCGAGAACGGTGGTAATCCCAAGTGTGAATGCAAAGCCGCGTACTGAGCCAACCGTGAGGATGTAGAGCACAATTGAAGCCAAAAGGTTTACACAGTCAGAGATAATGATCGTGCGCTTTGCACGTTGCCAACCATGAGTGATTGCACCACGGATCGCACGTCCGTCACGGATTTCATCACGAATGCGTTCAAAATAAACAATGAAAGAATCTGCCGTCACGCCAACGGAGATGATCATACCGAGTACGCCAGCCATTGAGAGGCGATATCCCATCGTCCATGAAAGCAGACAAATCACAAAGTATGACAGCCCAGTAGAAAGCAAGATTGAAAGCACAGCAATCCATCCGAGTGCGTGATACTGCCAAACCATGTATGCCACAATCAGCAGCAAACCGATCAAACCAGCAATCAAACCAGCTTCAAGTTGTGAAATACCAAGGGTTGCCGAGATTTGTTCCTCTGACTGTACTTCAAAGTTTAATGGTAAGGATCCGAAGGAAAGTTGGTTTGCTAAAGTTGCGGCTTCGTCAGCTGTAAAATTGCCAGTGATTTGTGCTTGCCCGCCAACAATCGCGCCATGCGGTACTGGTGCAGAGATCACCCGCCCATCCAATACGATCGCAAATTGATTTTTCGGAGCTGGAAGATTGTAGATGCGCCCAGTGATCTCGCCAAATTTATCTGCCCCAGCCTGATCAAAACTCATTGATACTGCCCAGCCACCGCTCGGATTGCCTTGCTGATCGACGGCGAGATTAGAAGATGCTTGGGTCAGATTAGTACCCTGGATTTCTGCTGGACCGAGCAAATATTTCACTTGACCAGTGGTGTCACAAGCAACTACACCAGTATCTGGATTATCGGCAGTTCCCTTCAATTGGGCATCTTGAGTGCCACATTGGAGTTTGTATGCATCATAGAGCATTTGTTCGGTGATCCATGCTTCATCTGATGAATCAGCAGGTTTTGTAGCTGGTTGATCAGATAGCTTACCGTCGCCGTCTTTATCAGCGAGTTTCATCAGCTCTGCATCGATCTGTGCATCGCTCAGCTTAGGTGCATCTTTTGCCTCGGGAGCAGCTTGCCCAGCAGCTTGTGCTTTCATCGCTGCGATCGCAGCACTATCGAGTGCATTTGGGGCAAGTGCACCGATCACTGTACGCAGGCGCAGTACCGCAGAAGTACGCACCAAATCTAGGGTTTCTTTGGAAGGCTCGCCAGGTAGCCCAACTACGATATTTGAACCGCCTTGCGCAGTAATTTCAGCTTCTGCAACGCCTGAGGCGTCAACTCGCTGCCGGATAATTTCGATTGCCTGATTTACATCTTCCTGTGTGATTTCCGAACCATCGGTAGTTACCGGTGTTAAAATCAGCTGCGTTCCCCCCTCAAGATCAAGAGCGAGGGACGGAGTAAATTTAGTTTCTTTCTGAACAATGCTTCCGTATACAAGGCCACCGATTAAGACGGCAACGAGCACAAAAAGCACAATCAGTCTCTTCAACGGTGATGACTGAGCATCTACCCCATTTGTTTGTGCCAAGGGAAATCTTTTCTCTCGTTATTTATTGATATTTACAAATAATCTATTTATATATTCTGCATCTACAAAACTTAGCGCGATTCATTATTTTGATCGGCATCTGAAGGAGTTTCTGCAGTAGTGAGTACGCGCTGGTTTCCGAAGGATTCAGCAGCAGTTTCGACTTCGGTTTCTGCTTCTGAATCTGCTTCTGCTTCTTCCAGCAGCAAATCTGCTTCCGACAAATCTGCAAATGGAATATCCATTTGCGCCATGATTGAAGTGGCAAGCCAAACCGTTTCATCACCAGCAGGTGATTCAAGTGTTACTGCGTCACCATCGATATCGACGATTCGCCCGAAAAAGCCTGAAGTAGTAACCACATTATTACCCAATACAATTGCTGCTTTGCGGTGCTCTAGCTGCTTTTGTTGCGCTTTCTTCGCACCCGAGGACATCAGCCAAATAAGGCCAATCACTATTACAAAGGGGGCAATCATTAATGGATCCATACTGTTTTCTCCCGTTTATTAGTAAACTCTCATACCGTATCGATATATGAGCTAAAAAGGTCAGAACTAACACAAACTCTACCGCTTTTTGGCGCGAACTCGAAAAGAAAAATCAGAGCTGTGGATAGTACCACTCAATTCTGAAATTTGCAGTCCGATTTAAGCAAAGAGTGTGCCGGATTCACTCGGCGGAATCAGCCCGAGATGCTGCCATGCCAGAGCCGTTGCCATCCGTCCACGTGGAGTACGTACTAAAAATCCTTCACGAACTAAGAATGGTTCTGAAACGGTTTCTACAGTTTCCGGCTCTTCACCAACTGACACTGCAAGTGTCGTCAAACCAACAGGCCCTCCATTAAAACGCTTACATACAGCTTCAAGCACACTGCGGTCAAGTCGATCAAGCCCGAGTTTATCAACTTCAAAAACTTCTAAAGCAGATTTTGCTGCTTGCAGATCAAGCTCTCCTGTACCGCGCACTTGCGCCCAATCCTGCACCCGTCGCAGGAGCCGATTCGCGATCCGCGGTGTGCCACGCGATCGCGACGCAATTTCCATTGCAGCATCCGCCCTCAGTACTACTCCCAGTTTGATTGCATTTCGTTCTACGATCAATGCTAATTCTTCATGTGAGTAATAATCCAAATGTGCAGTAAAACCAAAACGATCACGTAACGGAGCTGGGAGCAGGCCCGCACGTGTAGTTGCCCCAACTACCGTAAAAGGCGGTAACGGAAGCGGAATCGAAGTAGCCCCAGGCCCTTTACCAACCATCACGTCAACGCGAAAATCTTCCATCGCAAGATAAAGCATTTCTTCCGCGGTACGTGCCAGCCGATGAATTTCATCAATGAATAAGACATCGCCTTCCTGCAGTGAGGAAAGTACCGCAGCCAAATCGCCTGGATGCTGAATTGCAGGTCCGGATGTCAGCCGCAGAGCACCATTTACTTCAGCTGCAATAATCATCGCCAGTGTGGTTTTCCCAAGCCCTGGCGGCCCGGAAAGAAGCACATGATCTGGCGCTTTTTGCCGCGCTTTCGCTGCTTCTAGAACCAGCGAAAGCTGATTTTGCACAACTTTTTGCCCCACGAACTCAACTAATTGTTTTGGCCTTAAGGCAGCTTCTTGCGCACGTTCAGTATCGCTTGCATCAGATTGCGTGATGCCCCAATCAGAATGCACCGCTATCTCCTACTTCCCAAAATTTGTAATGCAAGGCGTAAAACCTGCGGCACATCGCCGCTCGGCAATTCTAAAACTGCTTCTGCTACCGCAGCTTGCGCCGCACGTTCGTGCCAACCAAGATTCACCAATGCCGCAAGCACGTCAGATTGCAGCATCGGCTTGCTTTGTTCCGTGCCTTCCACTCCGGATTTATCCGTACCAACAATTGCACTGGAACTTACGGGAGCACCAAGCTTGTCACCGATTTCGAGAATAATGCGTTTCGCTACTTTTGGACCAATGCCTGGAACTTTGCAAATTATTTTCTCATCTTTTGCCATTAACGCACCCCGCAAATCATCGGGACTCAATACAGCGAGAGCAGCGAGCGCCGTCTTTGCTCCGATACCACTCACGCCAAGTAAAGTATTGAATACATCTCGCTCATCAGCATCGGCAAAACCAAATAAAATCAGCGCATCCTCACGGACTATCAGCGCAGTTAGAACACGAGCAGACTCTCCAATGTGCAGATGTGAAAGCGTATTTGCAGTAGCGAAAAAATGAAAACCCATACCTCCAACTTCGATCACCGCACTACCGGGGTGAACTTCAAGAACTTCTCCAGAGAGAGAGGAAATCACTGTACACACCTCCAGATCTCAAATCGAACAAATGTTTCAATAAATAAAGCATATCCTAAAATTAGATAATTCATCGAACGGGGAAAAAGCATCAACATAATATTCCCGCTGCAGATTTCACTTGCGAAATTTTTCTGGCGCAACTGCTCCGTGACGAGCTTGCAGGCGCTCAGCTTGTGCCCATAGTTTTTGTGCTGCAGTCAAATCAACACCTTCAGCCCGCGGTAATGTACCAGCTCCCCCATGTTGTGCTCTGGTTGCATTCGTATTCACAGCCAAATTTCCCCGCCAAGCATGACAAATTGCGATTGCAAGCGCGTCCGCAGCATCCTTTGGACGCACAATTTCTTTCAATCCAAGAATTTGTTTCACCATTAACTGTACTTGCGCTTTACTCGCGCGTCCGTTCCCACTTACGGCAGCTTTTACTTCTGAGGGACTGTGCATTTGTACTGGAATACCGTGCTGCGCAGCGCAAAGCATCGAAATTCCCACTACTTGTGCAGTACTCACCACGGAACGCACATTTTCTTGAGCAAAAACGCGCTCGATCGCAATCACATCTGGACGTAATAAACGTATTGTTTCTGCAAGCTTATTGTGAATCAAGAGGAGGCGTTTTTCAGGCAGCATTGCTGGATTTGACCTGGCGACATCGACGTCAACGAAAGAAACTCTCCTGGCACCTACAAAATCAATGGTACCCAAACCACACCTGGTCAGCCCTGGATCAATGCCAAGAATCCGCATTTGTATCCTTCACTATCTGCAAACATCGCATTACATAGTTGCAAAAATCTCTGCAATATTCGTAATTAAATTGCCAGTTCAAAATTCATCACTCTGATTCAAGCAGATTGATTTGAATCTAAAAGATGCGACTCGCCATAGTTATCAATTCTAAAGCGAGCCGCATCTTTTGAAGTACTGCAAGCTAATTTCGTATGCGAGGTAGAACTACCACGAATATATTTATCAGCTTACGCGGTTAACTTATTCGGCTTCTAGCTCAGCCATCACCGCATCTGGAATGTCTACATTCGAGTAGACGTTTTGAATATCGTCAAGATCATCGAGTGCATCAAGTACCTTTAATACTTTTTGCGCTCCTTCTTTATCCACGCTTACTTTCATTGACGGCACAAATTGCACTTCAGCAGAATTGTAATCAATGCCTTCATCCATCAGCGCACTGCGTACTGCCACTACATCATTTGGTTCACAAGTAACTTCGTAGACATCGCCTTCGTCGGTAACTTCTTCCGCACCCGCATCAAGTACTGCCATCAGAATGGTATCTTCGTCAATCCCGTCGGATTTTGGAACTTCAACTACGCCTTTCCGGTTGAAAAGGTAGGAAACGGATCCAGGATCAGCAAGCGTACCGCCGTTGCGGGTAAGTGCCACGCGCACTTCCGAAGCTGCACGGTTGCGGTTATCGGTCAAACATTCAATTAGTACCGCGACGCCGCCTGAAGCATATCCTTCATACATAATATCTTCATATACGACGGCATCTGATCCTTCACCGGCTGCACGTTTGAGTGCGCGATCAATATTGTCGTTTGGCACAGAGTTTTTCTTTGCCTTTTGTACAGCGTCAAACAGCGTTGGATTACCAGCAGGATCAGGACCGCCTGTACGTGCAGCGACTTCAATATTTTTAATCAGACGTGCAAACAGCTTGCCGCGCTTGGCATCAATTGCTGCTTTCTTATGCTTAGTTGTTGCCCACTTAGAATGCCCGGACACTAGATCTCCTAACGCATTGATATCATTACCGCGCTCATTCTACCCTGAAGCGCAAGTTGAGCGAAACTCCCGCTGTAATCTTGTTTTATTTTTGATGTTTTAACTCGAAAATATAATCACACGCATTCGCAAGTTCAAGGTCATGTGTTGCGATAATGAGCTTAACACCGTTCAAAAGCAATCGCACAAGTGCGCTATTTATTCTGTTATTTCGCGCATTACTCCATCCCAGCTAATAACCCATGATTCAAGCATCTGTGCAAAACCTGTCGGGTACACTTTCTCTCCTGCCTGGCTTAACTGCACCAATTCTGCTGCGCTAAACCACCCCTCGCGATCATGAACCTGCTTTTCAAGAGCCGTCAGCGCACGCCCTTTGCCGGAATCGATTACTTCCTGTTCCGCTTCGCTTACCCGCAAAATGAAAAATAATTCGTCTTGTTTGCGGATTTCACGAGCGAAATGGAAAGTAGCTTTTCGCGAAAGCACTGGACCTGCTAACCGCTCGGCTTCCACACGCAAACCAGTTTCTTCAAAAAGTTCCCGCAATGCCCCGTCGCGAAGATCTTCCTCCGGCTCCAAACCACCGCCGACGGTAAACCACCAGCAGTGCGAGAGATCAAAATAGTCGTGCCCCTGAATCAAATAGGCTTGCCCAAGAGAATTAATCAAAACTATCCGCGCTGCTTTTCGGTGCGGAAAACCATCGGCATCCAGCGGCCACTCCCGTTTTAAGTTTTCTTCTACTAACGAAAGTGTTTCATTTTTATTTTCCGCTTTTTCCAATACAACTCACCCCTAAAATCTGCTGTAAATATAATTCGCCCGTGAAAACGTAAAAGCAAAGTACAGCCGCTAATTTTCGCTCCACTTCGGATTTACGGATTATGCTGCGCCTGATTGCACTGCTGAAATACAACATACATTCGCTGGATTACTGTCACTAGCGCAGCGAAAGCCAGCAGCCATAATCCGGCTACAAGCACCCAAACACTTGCCCCTAATCCGACAAGCAGCGCACAAACACCAACAAAAACCAGCCGATCTGTACGTTCGGCGATCCCAACTGCTGCAGTTTTCCCAATTGCTTCCGCCCGCGCCCGGGCATAAGGCACAACTGAACCAAAAACCAAAGCCATTAGCGCCCCCAGCATTACCCATTCACGCTCCGGATGCGCAGCCCAAAAATAACCCCACAGAATAACTGACACAAACACTGCTGCGTCAGCGATCCGGTCAAGCGTGGAATCAAGGAAGGCACCCCATTCAGAGGTAGTTCCAGTAAGGCGCGCAATCTGCCCGTCAAGACTATCAAAAAGAATCGCCACAGTAGTTAACAGTGAACCAGCGATTAGCTGATTCCTCGGAATCAGCGTGAGTACAATCGTACAGCTCAATACTGTGCCAACTACAGTGACGACATTGGCTGAGATTCCAGCTTTCACAAAAAGTTTCGCAAAAGGACCGAAAAATTTTTGCGCAAAAGGACGCCCGGTTTTGCTCAGCACTATTTCCTCACTCGTCTGCAATACGCAGATGCCGTCAGCAACTGTTACTTTTCAAAGCAAAAGTATTTGACCGATGACGGCATCTGCTTTCATTTCACTTGGTTTATTCCCAATGATCTAAGCTGCTGGTCCAGCCGCCGATGATCACTGATTCGTGTGACGGCGAATCTGCTCTACGATCCGCTCAATTGCTTCATCTACTGGTACCCCGTTATCTTGCGAACCATCGCGCATCCGGAAAGATACCGCATTTGCTTCCGCATCTTCACCGCCAGCAATCAGTGTAAACGGAATTTTTTCTTTCGAAGCATTGCGGATCTTCTTCGGGAAGCGGTCGCCGGATTTATCAACTTCTACACGCACACCGCGTTCGCGAAGCTTCGCAGCTACGCCGTCAAGATATTCAGCGAACGCATCAGCTACCGGCACGCAGCGCACCTGCACCGGTGCCAGCCATGCTGGGAATGCACCCGCATAATGTTCAGTCAATACCCCAAAGAAACGTTCAATTGAACCGAAAAGTGCGCGGTGAATCATCACAGGACGCTGACGTGAGCCGTCAGCAGCCGTGTATTCGAGCTCGAAACGCTCCGGCAAATTGAAATCTAACTGGATCGTGCTCATCTGCCAAGTGCGCCCAAGCGCATCACGTGCCTGAACCGAAATCTTTGGCCCATAGAATGCAGCACCTTCCGGATCTGGGATAAGCTCCAGCCCAGATTCTTGTGCTACCTCTTCCAAAGTTTGAGTAGCTTCATCCCAAATATCGTCGGCGCCCACAAACTTCTTCGGATCCTTTGTGGAAAGCTCCAGATAGAAATCATCGAGCCCATAATCTTTCAGCAAATCCAGCACAAACTGCAGCAAACGTGAAAGCTCATCTTTCATCTGTTCCCGAGTACAGTAAATATGTGCATCATCCTGAGTGAATCCGCGTGCACGGGTGAGCCCATGAATCACACCCGATTTCTCATTGCGATAAACAGTGCCAAATTCAAAAAGCCGCAACGGCAGCTCGCGGTATGAACGCCCGCGCGAACGGAAAATCAAGTTATGCATCGGGCAATTCATCGGCTTGAGATAATAATCAGCGCCTTGCTTTGTAATATTCCCCTCGGCATCCTTTTCTTCATCTAAATGCATCGGCGGATACATTCCTTCAGCATAAAAACTTAAATGCCCGGAAACTTCAAAGAGATTCGACTTCGTAATATGCGGAGTATTCACAAAGGAATATCCGCCTTCAATATGCTTGTGACGCGAATAATTTTCCATTTCCATTCGCACGATTCCACCCTTTGGATGGAATACTGCTAATCCCGAACCGATTTCATCAGGGAAAGAGAACAAGTCCAGCTCAGTACCAAGTTTGCGATGATCACGCCGCTCAGCCTCTGCAATCCGCTGCTGATATGCCGTGAGTTCGTCTTTAGTTGGCCAAGCAGTACCGTAAACCCGCTGCAAGGAATCATTTGCCTGATCTCCGCGCCAATATGCAGCAGAGGCACGAGTGAGGGCAAAACCATTTCCAATCAGCTTCGTATTCGGCAAGTGCGGACCGCGGCAAAGATCAGTCCAAACCACTTCCCCCTTGCGATTTACGTTATCGTACATTGTTAGCTGTTCGCCGCCGACCTCGATTGCTGCACCGTCAGCCGCCTGATTGCTCTCTGCATCTGAGCCACCCTTCAAATCAATCAGCTCAAGTTTATAGGGCTGCGCAGCAAGCTCATCACGCGCATCAGCATCAGAAATCTCACGGCGTACAAACCGCTGCCCTTCCTTCACGATGCGCTTCATGTCTTTTTCAAGTTCTTTCAACAAATCTGGAGTAACAGCGTCAATATTGCCGAAATCATAGTAAAAACCGTCGGTAATGAAAGGACCAATTCCCAGATTCACTTCCGGAAACTTATTCTGCACTGCCTGCGCGAGCACATGCGTTGTTGAATGACGCAAAATATTCAGACCATCTTCACTATCAATCGTGACTGTCGCTACTTGACTTCCCTCAGGGAGAGACGTAAGTACTGTCGCTAAGTCTCGTAATTGCCCATTCACCCGCAAAGCCACGATCTCCCGTCGCTTTGCAAAATAATCAATACCATTCAAATCTTCGACGAGTTCTACAATTTCGCCATCAATATTGAGTTTCAACTCAACCTCCATTATCGGGTCAGCCGTCATACAAGGACGCCTAACATCTGGCACGCAACGATACCGGGGCCACGTGCACTTTGCTTACACCCCTAGCCTACCGTTAAAACCTGCAATGAACATATGTAAAATTCCGACTCACCCGCGAACGAGGCTAAGAGCACTTTCCGAACTTTTACATCAACAGGAGGAAAATATTATTCCTGAGATATCCTAAATCCATGGCATTAAGCGTATTTGATTTATTTTCAGTTGGGATTGGTCCATCATCATCACACACGGTAGGGCCAATGCGCGCAGCGTATAAATTTGCACAGTCACTAGGGGCAAAACTCTCAGTAACAACAAAGATTAAATGTGTATTATACGGATCATTAGGATCTACCGGGAAAGGCCACGGTACAGATTTTGCGGTGATTCTCGGACTCATGGGAGAAATTCCGGAAACCACCGATCCGCGCTGCACAATGCCAATAGTTGCGGAAGTAAACCTGAGCAATCAGCTTAAGCTCTTAGGGCAACACGAAATTTTCTTCTATCCTTGTGAAGATATCGAATTTGCCGGTCAAATCGAACTTCCTGCCCATCCCAATGGAATGCGTCTGCAAGCCTTTGACGCTGCCGGTAACCTAATTCAAGAGCACTACTATTATTCGGTAGGTGGCGGGTTTGTAGTATCTGGCGATGCATCCGGCGCCGAATCGATTGCAGAAGATGACACACTAGTTCCCTATCCGTATCGCAATGCAGCAGATTTACTTTCAATCTGCAAAGAAACTGGCTTTTCGATTGCGAAAGTAGCGCTTGAAAATGAAAAGTCCTGGCGCAGCGAGGAAGAGATCCGCAACGGTTTGCTCCAAATCTGGAATGTAATGAATGAAAGCATCGAGAACGGGATCAAAACCGAAGGGATGCTTCCTGGTTCACTCCGCGTTTTACGCCGTTCTCCTGGCTTATACCGCAAACTCTGCAATGAAAAAATGAGTGCAGACCCACTTGCCGGAATGGACTGGGTTACGCTTTATGCACTTGCAGTGAATGAAGAAAACGCTGCCGGTGGGCGTGTGGTGACGGCTCCGACCAATGGAGCTGCGGGAATTATTCCAGCCGTGTTGCGTTATTACACAAAGTTTGTAGACGGCACACACGAAGAAGATATCGTCACATTTTTACTTACTGCCGGTGCAATTGGCATAATTTTTAAGACCACAGCCTCAATTTCAGGAGCAGAAGTGGGTTGCCAGGGCGAAGTCGGTTCAGCTTGCTCAATGGCAGCTGGTGCAATGGCTGCGGTGCTCGGAGGATCGCCCGCACAAGTGGAAAATGCTGCAGAAATCGGGATGGAACACAATCTTGGTTTAACTTGTGATCCTGTTGGCGGTTTGGTGCAAGTGCCATGTATTGAACGCAACGCGATCGCGTCAATCAAAGCAATTGCTGCAGCACGGACTGCGCTTCGTGGCGACGGTTCGCATATCGTTTCGCTTGATTCGGTAATCAAGACGATGCGTGATACTGGGCTTGATATGCAGTCAAAATATAAGGAAACCTCACTTGGTGGGCTTGCTGTGAATGTCACTATTTGCTAATCAGAATCAAAGTTAAGGGATATGTGATTTCAGCGCTTTCATTGCCGTCGGATTTTTTTGATACACAACGGGAAGCTACGGCTGCAAAAATCGCGGGTACTCCGTAATTTGTATCCGGTGTCTGTGCTTGCAAGGTGAAAAATGGCTGGGAATATTGCAAAGATATTCCCAGCCATTTAGCCATTTCAAAAATGATTTACGAGATATTAGTCTTGACGGCGCTTGCGTGATCCGAAAATCGAGGCAACACCAGCGAGAACGAGAGCTGCTGCCCCGAGCAAACCGCCCCGCTGATCCGCACCAGTTTGTGGCAATTCCGCAGCTGCAGCCGTGCTATCGAGCACTGGCGTATTTGGCTTGTTCTTTGCATCAGCACCAGATGCTGAAAGACCGAAATCTTTCACACCCGCAATCTCCGGATATTCTAGTTTACCAGCGAATGTAGCACCTGCGGCGCTCTTTGGAAGTACAGCGGCTGTGCCTGGCTGATCCTTAGTGTCTGCTTCATTCACATTCGTACCGATTGCACTGTAACCAGCAAGCTTCGGATATTCGAGTGCGCCTCTAAATTCAGAACCGTTCTCCGTTGCCGGAAGTGTTGCCGGTAGACCGAGACGATCTTTGGTATCAGCTTCGTTTACTGGGGTACCGAAATCAGATAAACCAGTAAGTTTCGGATATTCGAGTGCGCCGGTAAGCGATGAACCTGCCGCATCCTTTGGAAGTACAGTAGCGTCACCAGCAGCTGGTTTATCCGTGACGGTCACATCCAACTTACCGCCGCTACCGGTGTGGAAGCTGCCCCAGATTTCTTCATCTTCTGCTGCTGATAGAGTCTCGTTCCATGCCACTGTCTCATATGGTGTTGCATCTAATTCGGCAATGGATCTTGCTTCTCGGTGGTTACCAAGATTAGCACCACGAACTGGTGCGGTAGCACCAATATTTTCAACATTATTAGCTGTAGTATCAGCCATTTCTAAACGTTCTGGGGTTTCCGAACCAATATTTTCGATATTGGTAGCGTCATTATTTACCAAATAATCCCGACCCGGAGTCTCAGAATCAAGATTATAAATATCGGTAGCATCATTAGCGACTAACTCACTACGCCCAGGAGTCTCATTCCCAATAAAATCAATATCCGTCGCCTCAGCATGATCGGGAGTATAGCTATCAATCGCACCAATGAGCGTAGCGTCACCAGCAGCTGGTTTATCCGTGACGGTCACATCCAACTTACCGCCGCTACTGGTGTGGAAGCTGCCCCAGATTTCTTCATCTTCTGCTGCTGATAGAGTCTCGTTCCATGCCACTGTCTCATATGGTGTTGCATCTAATTCGGCAATGGATCTTGCTTCTCGGTGGTTACCAAGATTAGCACCACGAACTGGTGCGGTAGCACCAATATTTTCAACATTATTAGCTGTAGTATCAGCCATTTCTAAACGTTCTGGGGTTTCCGAACCAATATTTTCGATATTGGTAGCGTCATTATTTACCAAATAATCCCGACCCGGAGTCTCAGAATCAAGATTATAAATATCGGTAGCATCATTAGCGACTAACTCACTACGCCCAGGAGTCTCATTCCCAATAAAATCAATATCCGTCGCCTCAGCATGATCGGGAGTGTAATCACCAAGCAAATCAATACTAGTTGCATCATTGTAAACCAACGGGCTCAATTTCAAATCAGGATTTTCAGATCCAATCGAAAGTATTGAAGCATTAGCCGTCGGAACGCCAAGCGCAAATAAGCTACCCACCATTGCGGACTTCACCCCGAATGATGAATATTTCGGGGAAACCTCAACCTTATGACGCGCTCGATACGCATCCTTCCCATCATTTTTACCAAACATGAAAACTCCTCCGTTTTATTTCAGTTTCACGCACAGGCACATCAGCACACCGAAAATACGCGAATTAAATCTCTGGTGTGTATACGCATAGAGCACGCGATTTCCACTCTATTGCCCCCCCCCGCATTTTTCAAGATCTGAATTCTCCCGAAACATATGACATAAATTACTGTGAGATGAACTTCGGATTCGCCGCATAACTGGCGGCAAGAACTCATTTTTTATCGCATGAGTGGATGAAGAAAATGGAAAGACGGCCTCCACATCCGAAAAGGCTGGGGCAGGACGATCAACATAAACCACGACACGCCGCCATAAGCAACGATTTTGGCACTTAGCCCGTCACGTAGCTCCGAACTTCACTAATAAGAAAGCCTGAACGGCTTTCTCACCGTTCAGGCTCATTCGTGCGCGGAGGGGGACTTGAACCCCCACCCACGTAATATGTGGACTAGCACCTCAAGCTAGCGCGTCTGCCTATTCCGCCACCCGCGCATTTATTTTTGCTTTCGCAACGGGTAATAACTTATCACTCTATCTACACATTTGCCAATTCTATTAACACTTAAACAATGTGATTTAGCGCAAGTTTGCCAATATCAGTTCCCGATATTGGCAAACAGATATTGCACACCATGCATTAATAATGCAGCATGAGTACACTTAGTCACGAATCGCTCCACACTGAAAATGCACAGAAGTAAAAACAGAAATAGAAAGTGATGCGTAATTAAGAAAGGATCCTCCTTTGCAAAAATCACAAGCAAATCCGGAAAATCCAGAATCGCTGGTACGTGAATTTCACGAAACGTATAATCTTCCAATCTATACCGGCACCCCAAGCGTAGACCGCGAACGGATCGATATGCGCATGGCGTTGATCGCCGAAGAATTCGCCGAGCTTGTAGGAGCCGTCTATGGGAAAACAGCACGTGAAAAAATCGAACGCGCCTACGCAGAAGCTTTGCAAGAGGACGACCACACTCGCGATGTTATTGAAACAGCTGATGCACTGGCAGATTTAACTTACGTGATCTACGGAATGGCATTAGAAACAGCTATTCCGCTCACAAAAGTACTCGCGCAAGTACAAGCGTCAAATATGTCAAAACTCGGCGCTGACGGAAAACCGATTTATCGTGAAGACGGAAAAGTATTAAAGGGACCAGGATTTTTCCCACCAAATATCGCGCTCGCACTCGGCTTAACAGATGAATCAGCAGCTAAATCTTAAATAACTGGGGTGGGCAGTTTGATAGATAAACTGCCCACCCCATGATCAGAAAGCATCATCTTTGCATTTTTGCAAAATTCAGTATGCCGTAGCGTCAGGATCATTCATTTCCCGCGCTTTTTGATTGCCTGATTCAAATTCTGCGTCTTCAATTTCATCTTCAATATTGGCCGAAATGATTGCTGCCGATAGCTTGTCGATCCGCTCATTTAATACTTTTAGCTCAACTTTTTGAGCTTTCTTGGCCATTGCTTCCAGCAAAGGTAAAGATTTCTCGATACCGGAAAGTTCTGTACGCCATTTTCGCGCACGCTGCGCAGCTTCTGGCGTATTAGCTGAGGCGTACAAGTAGGTTACTTGCTCCCGCAATATTGCGACGCGTTTTGCAAGACTTTCTGCATTTGCGTCGTCTTTTCTTGCCTTTGAAATCAAATTCATCTTATTCGTTAATCTTTGGAAGACTTCCGGATTTTTTTCATACAATTCACGCAATTGCGGACCGTATTTACGCACAATTTTGAATACTGCCGGCCCGGCTACCGTCATAATTTTAAATAGGATCTTCGGATTTAACATTTTTCTCCTGAAAAGTTGAATAATGACAAGTCTCAATTAAAACTCTTTAAGCATATCTAAATAGTGATGTCGGAAAACCTTTTCGCGCGAGCAGCGAACATGCAACATTTATTTCTGCATCTTAGACCGCGGTGAAATATCACTTTTACTACGCAACTTTCGCAAAACTGTTTTCACAACTGATTTTGGGCTGTTTCGCGTGCTGTTCGCAGCTTTGGGAATACGATTTTGCTGATCGGCGTTAAGCAAAATATCGCGTTTGTTGCACAAAATTTATAGTTACTTGCGCTAATTCAATAAATAACAGCTCTCAATCTGAAAAGGATGATCATGCCATTTTCTCCAGCTACACTCGAAACTACCCATGTTGATCTTGCTGTTATCGGATTTGGAAAGGCGGGGAAAACTCTCGCTGCCAAATTTGCGAAAACAGGGAAAAAGGTGGTGCTCATCGAACAAGATCCAGCCATGTTTGGCGGTACTTGTATCAACATCGGATGCGTTCCAACAAAAACACTACTCCACGATGCCACTGCATCTCACTCGCACCAGTTCTCCGATGATTTTTACCAGCAAGCAATGAGTCGCAAACGGACACTGCGGGAAAAAATGAATGCAGCAAATCTTGCAATGATGGAAAAACCAGGTGTGCTTGTAGTAGTTGCACATGCTGAATTTATTGACGAAAGAAAATTGAAGCTGACAGCCGGCACCGATGAACTCGAAGTTACTGCAGATCAGATCATCATCAATACTGGCGCCACCCCAGTAATGACTCCAATTACAGGTTTGGGTGATAATCCGCTGTTAGATCCACGAGTGCTCACATCTACTGAATTGATTGATCGGGAAAATTTACCGCGACGGCTAGCAGTTATCGGCGCCGGATATATCGCACTTGAACTAGCAAATATATCCGCACATTTTGGATCATCCGTAACTATATTAAATCGTAACGAATCAATTCTTCCGCATGAATCCGAACAAACCCGCGCCACAGTCGAAAAAATCCTCAGCGATGCTGGAATAACTTTCATGCATCAAACTTGGGTGGAAAAAGTAGCTGCACCAGCAGATCCTACTGCCCCACTCACAATCCACACTAATCACGCGTCCTTTGACACAGATGCATTGCTGATCGCAATTGGTCGGAAACCAAATATTGACGGCTTAAATCTTGCAGCAGCTGGGATAGAAGTAAAAAATGGCGCAATTTTCACTGATGAGTTTTTACGCACAACCGCCAGAAACATCTGGGCTGTGGGAGACGTAAATGGCGGCCTGCAGCATACTTATATTTCTTTTGACGATCACCGAATCGTAGCAGATCAACTCCTTCACGGGAAAGATCTTTCAGGTCGCTCTTTGCTAAATCGTGGCGCAGTACCAACTACTACTTTTCTCACTCCACCGCTTTCCCGAGTTGGACTTACCGCTGAGAAAGCTAAAGAACTAGCTGCGGAAAATAATTGGGAAGTAGCTATCGCAAATCGCGAAGTTTCATCTTTAGCTACAATGCCGCGCGCGAAAGCCGTCAATGACACGCGCGGGTTTATGGAAATCGTTGTAGACAAAAAGAGCGAACAGATTCTTGGTGCCACACTTTTCTGCATCGATTCACAAGAATTAATCAACCTGATCACGTTGGCAATGGATCATCAACTTCCTTACACGTCATTGCGCGATCGAATCTATACTCATCCTGCAACAACCGAAGCATTGAACGAACTACTCGCTGAAATTTAATATTTCACGCGCAAGATTCTACTTTTTCTGACAGCATAGAAATTAATTAATAATTCAACCGTTTAACGATAATTATGCTCAGAAAGCGCGTATGATTAAGAATAAGGGAAAGGAAAATATGCAAGATCCTAAAAGAAAGCTGTACACAGGGCCGCTTGTGGATGTTAGCTTCGATTCTGATTTATGTATCCATTCTGGAAATTGTGTGAGATCAATGCCTGAAATTTTCAACGTTAAGGCACGTCCTTGGGTAAATCCGAGTGTCGCCGATACAGCACAAAAAGCGGATTTTCTCCGTAACGTGGTAAGCACTTGCCCTCGGCACGCTTTGCGTATTGAAGAACACCCAGCTTAAATTAATGATTTTTGGGAGCAGTTCAGAATCGAATTGCTCCCAAAATACTCCCACCCCTACTTCCTAAGTTACATAGTTATAATCAGTAACATCAGGAGGTAGCTAAGATTGGTGAAATTAAAATTCGATTTTGATCCACACGGGTGTAAAGCAATCTTTCGAAAATATGCGGCACACGAAGCAGAAATTCGCAACACCGTGATAAATCAAATCACCCAGCAAATCGATACCGGATTTGCGAAGACGAAGCTGGCTACTCGCCTTTTATCTCACGAACTTCATGTCTATGAATGTCGTGTCAATATCGGAAAACTCCCTCCAATCCGGGCAGCTTTCACCGTCGCGAAAGAACACATCACGGTAGTCTACATCAGCATAAATATCCAGAAGTCAACCTTCACCAAAGAAATTACTGATTTCTTAAAATAACCGCTGTGTAATGCTTTGCTCTGGCAGAAAGGAATGCGGATGAAAGCGATGCCGTTAAAACAAGCACAGGCCCGGTTATATGCAACTGCACAACGAGGTCAGAATGCTGCTGTCACGGTTTATACCTGGAAGCAAGATCGCTGGGTCGAAGTAACATATAAGGACGACGGCAGAATCATTCTTCGTGAGCACGGCTATCGTAATGAGACATCCACATTTGACCAAGCGCACCAGCTGAAACGTGCCCTGAAAGACGCGTGCGCTCGCGAATTTCCCCGTTCCAATAAGGTACACGTGAGCGAACACTCCAAACGTTAAATTGCAATTAACTTCTTTGCAATCAGCGCAATCAGCAGGGAAAAGCTGCTCTGGCTAAATGCTATAGCTTTTGCCTGGATTAAAAATTCCTTTCGGATCTATTGCTGCTTTAATCTGCCTTTGCAAGGTGACGATTGCTGGGTCAGTTAACGCAAGATAGTATCGCTTTTTCGCAATACCAATACCATGCTCAGCACTCACCAATCCACCTAAGTCAGCAGCTTTCCGATAGAGATGCGTGAGAAAATTCGTTAAATCAGCCTGCCATTCTTCATCGTTTCTTTGCTCACGCAAGACGCAAAGATGCACATTCCCATCGCCAGCATGACCAAAAGCCACAGTTACCACACCAGTTTCGGCTGTTAGCTGCTGCACGGATTCGATTAAATCAGCAGTTTTATCTATTGGTACAACCAGATCAAGAGGCTCTTGTGCACACTGTGCTTCAACCGCCTTTACCAGACAACCGCGAATTTTCCATACCGTTACACTCCCTGATTTATCCAAAGTAAGAAAATCTAGTGCTTTGAGTTCTCGCAAATGGTTTTCGACGCGCCTGAGATCATCAGCAATCTGAGGTTTTGGACCATCAAAGGTAAGCAGTAAATACGCGGTAGCTTTCGGTGCTGGAAACTGTAAGCTAGTAAAACGCTCTCCCATTTGCACTACTGAACCGGCAATAAATTCAATTGCAGTAGGAATGACCCCCGTTTTCAAAATCTCAGGAACACTTTCCAACGCAGTGCGTAATGACGAAAAAGAAACTAAAACATCTACGGAAAACTCCGGCTTCGCAATCAGTCTAAGTGTAGCTTTAGTAACTATTCCGAGCGTCCCTTCGGCACCAATAATCAAGTTTTTCAAAGAAAGCCCGCTTGCATCTTTTACCGTCGCTGCCCCTAAGCAAACTATTTCCCCATTTGGCAAAACTACTTCAAGCTCACGCACGTAATCTCTGGTCACACCGTATTTGACGGCTCTCATCCCGCCAGCATTCGTAGAAATATTTCCGCCGATCGAGGCGTGTTTTTCTCCCGGATCAGGCGGATAAAATAATCCATGGGATTCAACATATTCTTGCAAATCACAAAGCAATACGCCAGGTTGCACTGTAACTGTGAACGTTTCTGGGTTCAATGCAAGAATTTGATTCATTAACGATAAGTCAATGATGATCGCATTATGCACAGCTTCGGGAAAAGTAGATCCGGCAAGATTTGTGCCCGCACCACGTGGAATCACGGGCACACGATATGCATCTGCCAAGCGCACGACTGTGCTTACTTGCTCCGTCGTTTTCGGAAATACAAGCGCAATCGCAGCACCCTTTTCTCTCCCGAAAAAATCTGAAAGATATTTTGCGTCAATATTATCGCCAATAAAAATCTGTTCACTTGGCAAAATTTCGCTGAGCTTGTGTAAAAACACGACCATCACTGCCTTAGTTCGTTAACCATCTAGAATGGAATTTTTGTATTGAAATTACTAATGTTTTAAGCGGCTACTGTGGTGATGCAACATCAGTTTTACTTTGCAGATAGTCCTTTTGGTGCTTCGCCTGCTTTTTGCCCATCTGGCTGATCCCATGCGGAAATCAAATTTCCTTTGAATTCGGCTGCAAATAGCTGCTGTACTTTCGCTGTCTGGTATGCTTGCGCGATCCGCTGATATGTTGGATTGTCTTTATCTGCAGTGCGCGCAGTGATATTCAGATAGTAAGCATTTGAATTCCATTCTTTTTCAGTGAAAAGTTTTTGCTCCGCAGGCAATTTTGCATCTAAAGCATAATTTCCATTCACTACTGCAATTGCAACATCAGGAATCAGTGAAGGAACAAGATTTGCATCTACTTCTTGGAATTGTAAATTTAATTCATTCTTCGTGATATCTGAAACTTCTGGTGTATCTCCTTTGGCTGAATCAAGTTCAATTATTCCTGCTGCTGCAAGTAATTTAAGTGCCCGTCCGCCATTTGTTGCATCATTTGGCAGGGCTACTTTGTCTCCGGCTTTCAGCTCTTTCAAATCTTTGATCTGATCGGAGAAAATGCTCATCGTGACGATGTAAGTATCGCCAATTGGGGTCAGATCGTATCCGTGGTTCTTAATTTCATCTTGCAAAAATGCGTGGTGCTGAAAGGCATTTAATTCGATATCGCCTGCTGCAAGAGCCGCATTCGGTAAAGAATAATTTGCAAATTGCACTGTTTTAATCTCAATCCCTTCATCTTGGAGATCGTCTTTCACAATTTTCCAAATATCTTCATTGAATGTGCCAGTTAAACCAACACGCACTTGTGTTGTTTCTTTTGCCGTCGCCGTATTACTTTTACCATCTTCACTGCTAGTGCCAGCACATCCGGAGAGGGCGAGAATTGCTGCAGATGTGAGTGCGAAAAGTACTTTCTTTTTCATTATCTTTTCCTTATATAGTTTGCTATTTGCTTATTTTGGATGAAGCGTATCCACGATTTGCGTGATCAAAAGATTCACGCGCTACTTTAGCCTTTGATATTTTCGATAAAATCCGTCGTTATTTCGTATTCCGCTTTGCGGCAAGATAGCCAATAATTTGGATTATCGTGACGATCACGACGAGGATAATCACCGTCGCCCAGATGATGTCCATTCGATTTCGCTGCTGACCATAAATATAGGCGTAATTACCTAGACCACCAGCACCCACGGCACCTGCCATTGCGCTTAAAGATACTAAGTTAATCAAAGTGATGGTAGTGCCGCGCGCAATACTGGCAATGCTTTCCCGCCAATATACACGGTAGATAATTTCAAATGTATTCATCCCAATAGATTGCGCCGCTTCAATCAGCCCTCTGCCAACTCCTGCGAGTGCTGCTTCAATTTGCCGGGCAAAAAATGGTGTTGTACCAAATACGAGCGGCACAATCGCACCGTCTACGCCAATGGCTGTACCCATGATCAAACGCGAGAGCGGCAGTAATAAAAAGAGCAAAATAATAAAAGGAATCGATCTTCCAAGATTCAGCAACTTATCTACCACCTGGTAGAGCGGAGGTAATGAATAAATTCCAGTCTTTTGCGTTACGGTAAGCAGGGTTCCAAAAAATAGTCCCAGAATAAATGAAATGATTCCCGCAACAACCAGCAGATACAGTGTCTCCCCTGTCGCTTGCCACAATGCCGGCAGATCAGCAAATACGTTGGGAAAATAAGTTTCAAGCCACTCTTGCATCAACAAGCACCTCCGCTCTAATTCCGAGTTCATTAAGATACGTGAGAAGGTTCGTAATATTTTCTTGTAAACCACTCAGCTTGCAAATCAAACCTCCAAGCGAAGCCTGCTGAATTATCTCCAAATCGGCAAGAATAATATTGAAATCTACATTGAAACGTCGTGAAAGTACTGATACTAACGGTATTTTTGTGCTTGAACTTAAATATTGCAGTTTCAAAAGCACTTCACCAGGAGCCAATTTAACGAGTTCATTATGATCAGCAATCAGTTCATGTACTACGCCAAGATTCCCTGCTGATTGCACAAAATCTTTGGCAATCAGAGTTTGTGGATCGGCAAAAATTGAATAGACATCGCCAGATTCTACGATCTCACCTTGTGCCATGATCGCAACGCGATCACAGATTGACTTAATTGCATCAATTTCGTGCGTGATTAAAACGATCGTAATCCCTAATTCGTGATTGAGCCGTTTTAGGAGTCTCAAGATCGAGTGCGTCATTTGCGGATCAAGTGCCGAAGTAGCTTCATCGCAGAGCAGTACTTTTGGTTTGCTTGCGAGTGCTCGCGCTATTGCCACACGCTGTTTTTGCCCACCGGATAGCTCTGCCGGATATTGATTTGCTTTCTCGCTTAAATCCACAAGCTTTAACAGTTCGGCAACGCGTGAGCTGCGTTCAGCTTTTGAAAGACGGAGATGTTTGAGTGGCAGTTCTACATTTTGTGCAACTGTGCGTGATGGAAATAGGTTGAATTGTTGAAAAATCATTCCGATTTCTTTGCGTTTTGTCCGCATTTGACGGGCTGAAAGCTCAGTTAAATCAACTTCATCTAAATAAACTTTTCCTGCAGTTGGGCGTTCTTGCAGATTGATCAGACGCACCAAGGTAGATTTTCCAGCTCCCGAAAAACCAATTATGCCAAAGATTTCTCCAGTTTCGATTGCGAGATTTACATCTTTCACAGCCGTAACCGGGGTGTTTCCAGTGAAAGTTTTTGATACATTGCTCAGTGTAATCACCTGAACAAATCCTTTCCTCAAAATATTGCGCAGCTTCCCGTCATCTAAAGAAAATACAGGTTTCCCTAGTACGTGATGCACTAGTGTGGAAAACACTTAATTTCACGATGAATATCTTCGAGATGCTCCAAATAAAAAACGGTTCTGGATTTTCTCTCCCGAACCGTCTGAGGAATACTGAAAGTTCTTCCGCTAAATCGCTAACACCATCAACAATCGAATCTAGTTAAATGCGAATGAACCCCACTAAACCTACGAAATGAACGGTTCGGGAGCTAAACATTCGCTGCATCATCGAAAGCTGATGATTATTTGCTGTGATTGCACTTTTAGCCAAGCTCATCGCGAACCTCCTTTCGTAGCAAAAATTTGTGTTGATGCAAGCGTAATCGCAGCTGCGAATATTTTCAAATGAGTAGATTTCCTGTTCATATTTTGGGATACAGCGGCAATGCATATGCCGCTGAGTATTCCCGAGCAGATGGGATTGCTAATCTTTATGATTATTGCTTCTAAAGGTGCAGCCGGTGTTTCAGGTGCTGGGCTTGCCACGTTAGCTGGTGGTTTGCAAAGTTTCCGTAGGCGTACCACCAGCACCAGTTAATCCTGCCGATCGGCTCACCCCCAACTCCGATGCCAATTTTACCGGAGGAAAAATAAAGCAAAATCATCTGAAAATAGCGGCTGATCAATCAATGAAAGTTGCAATATGTCTGATGATAGCGTTTCATTTTTTCTATGACAGCCACCTACGTGGGGCAGATCACTTCGATTTTTAGTAATTGGATTTTACAAATCCGTAAAGAGTCCGTAAATTCGTTTACGGACTCTTAGCTCAGTTGGTAGAGCACCTGGTTTACACCCAGGTTGTCATCGGTTCGAGTCCGGTAGGGTCCACCGCTAAATGTCGCTCTCTCAAAAGAGCGACATTTTTGCATCTGCGAAAAAGGAAATAAGCTGCCGACCGCCACGGGAAAGAAGCACTACAGGAAAGAACCGCAGCGCAATTACAGCGAGCCAAAGAACAGGAAGCCGATAAAACAACCTGCAGCTATCGCCACTAGCAAGGTGAGTGGTACGAAACGCCGCGCGAAACGCCCGCCCCAGGTGCCGGTCTGCATCGCGATCAGTTTCAGATCCACCATCGGCCCAACCACCAGGAACACAAGTTGTGCAGTCAACGAGGTGTGCGTCAGCGATGCCGCAATGAAAGCGTCAGCCTCTGAACACAAAGACAACAGCACTGCCAGCACCACTACTGCCAAGATAGTCGCAAAAGGCACCTGCTCCAAAGCTTGAAACCAGTAGCGCGGCACCAGCACTTTCACGGCCGCTGCTGCCATTGCCCCAAAAACCAAGAATCCCCCAGTATTGAGCAGGTCATGGAAAGCAGCCGTGCGAAACGCCTCCAATTTGGAAACCGTCACCTCTCCGTGCACTTCACTTCGCTTTATCGACGTATCACTGCCAAAAGCAATCCACAGCCAACCCACCAACACCGCAGCCACCAGCGAAGCCACCAGCCGCGCCCAAGCCATCTCCGGACGCCCGGTATAGGCAACGGCCGTGGAAATCAGAACTACCGGGTTAATAGCCGGACTAGCCAGCAGGAACGCCAATGCAGCAGCCGGGGGAATCCCCCGGCGCATGAGCGCGTTAGACACTGGCACCGAGGCACACTCGCATCCCGGCAGCAGTAAACCTGTCGAACAGACCACCGGCACCGCAGCCACCTCGTTACGTGGGGTAAAACGACGCAGCAAATCCTCAGGAACAATGGCGGAAATAACGGCAGAAACCAAAATCCCCAACACTAGAAATGGCAGGGCCTGGAAGACAATAGCGATGGTGATAGCCGCCCAGGATTCGAGAGTTCCCGGCATTTTCCATACCGGCCCGGTAATCGCAGTTAGCGCCACCAGCATCACTGCCGCCGCCGATAACAACACCAGCACCCAAAATTGGTGAGCTGCACGCAATCTGGCTAAAACCGGATTCTTAATCATCAGACTCATCCTCTTCTTTCACTCATCGCTCACAGATACGGTGAATCCGGTTGCTTCACCGGATTCACTTGCACCCCGCTCAGTGCCACAATCCCGTCAGACTGTGACACTTCCACAGTTCCAGTGACTTCTACCCAGGAATCTGCTGGCGGCATGGCTGCCCCAAGGACGGTAGCCACATAAGGCACTGCATCAGCAGCGCAACAGTAAATCTTGAAACGACTAACTCGCCACACCGCACTGTTATTGGGGTCTGGCGCCACAAAACCGACCAGTTTCACCTGTTTCCCAGCCAATTGTGATTTGGAGCCAAAAGAATAGCGGCTGTTTAGCTCCTCCAGGTCTAACTCGTTCACTCCGTCGTTCAGCATCGGGTAAGCTAACGTACCATCGGAATTACGCTGCACCCGCTGCACGGCAGATTGCGACGGAGCAGTAGGCGCCGTCCCCTGCCCGCCGCCTACTGCAGCAGAGTTCACCAGGGACGATCCCAGTGGTGCGGGCAAAGCCACCAACACCAGCAGCAGCGGCACTAGCAGCAGGTAGACCGTACGATGCAGGCGATGTTCATGCCCTGCCGATTCCGCATGAGCTTTGTGAATCTGATGCGCAGCATGGGACGATAAACACAGCGAAGTCCACAGCCCCAAAGCCATTAGGGACGCACCAGTCAAGGCAATCCACGGCTTAAACACAGGCTGCAGATAGTTTGAGAGACCGTTAGTAAATACCAAGGCAATCAGCACTGCCCCAATTACCGCAAGAATCGCGCACCCCGCGAAATTCGCCCGGCTAGTGTCCATCCGCAGCGAGTGAAACTCCGCATCTGTCGTCATTTTGCTCATCCTTCGGGATTCTCCCCGGCCCTTCTTGCACAGATTTTTGCAATGCCTTGCCAAGAGGACACTTCCATCCTTTTGGCAAGGCACGCTAATCTAGAAACTATTCTTCGTCGTTATTCGCTGTCACTCCAGCAGCACCTTGCGTAACCCCAGCTTTACGCCGTGATCCCACGATTGCCAAAGCCGCTACGAGCGCCACAACGATCCCGCCTACTAGCACCCAAATCATGATGTTGCCAGAACCTACGCCAGACTGCGGGTATTGGCTAGGCTTATCCCACTGCGGGGTAAGGTCAATCTTCGTATCCCCTCCGTAGAGCCCTAGGGCGTTTGCCACCACGAAATGCACATCGGTCTGGTCAATCTGCCCAACCACATTACCTGCGCCCGGCCCCTCAGCCGCGACCCGCAGCTGTGCACCAGTATGAGTCTGACCGCCCAGCGCTTCCTTATCGTCATTAGATGCAGCAGTAGCATAGTTGACGGTCATTTTCGACCCTTCGACCGTGTTCAAGGTGGTCGCCCGGCCCGATGTCAGCATCCCCGGTGCAACAATCTGTGAAGTATGAGCATGGTCAGCAGTCATGATCAGCAAGGTTGGCTCGTTATTCTGCTTCACCCACTCACGGGCTGCCTGCACTGCCAAATCCAGTTCGTTCAACTCGCCAATCTGCCCGCAAATATCAGCATCATGGTCAGCCTTATCGATCGACGCGCCTTCTACCTGCAGCAAGAAACCCTTGTCGTTCTTCAGCAAATCCATCGACTTGGTGGTCATCGCAGCCAAGGATGGAATCGTGGCGGGACGTTCAGCGTTATTGGTGCAGGTCACGGGCGGAGCTTTGGGTCCGTCTACCTCGGGAATGGTCTGGGTGTAATTACGCGGGAAGTTACCTTCCGCGAACAACCCGAGCACTGGTTTATCCTGGTTGGCTTCAGTAATCTTATCGAATTCTTCAGCAGTGGTGACCACCTGGAAGCCTTGCGCTTTGGCATTATCCAAAACGCTCTCACCTTCTGTCCACTTATGTCCGCCCCAGGTGCCGCCTTTCTTAACACTCTGTCCGAAAGCTTTGGATCCGCCGCCCATCGTAATGTCTGCACGGCTGTCTACCAACTGTTCGGAGATAGACCCAAGACCGCCGTTTTCCCGATACTGTCCCTTGAAGTCTTCTCCCTGACAGCTCTTAGAGTTTTCTTTCTCATCTGGTCCGTAACACTTGCGATTCAAGGCATGG
The DNA here is from genome assembly GCF_031456295.1 of Arcanobacterium hippocoleae. Taxonomy (NCBI): domain Bacteria; kingdom Bacillati; phylum Actinomycetota; class Actinomycetes; order Actinomycetales; family Actinomycetaceae; genus Arcanobacterium; species Arcanobacterium hippocoleae. The sequence continues at coordinate 257,006 of NZ_JAVDUJ010000001.1, read as the reverse complement.
GTAGCGAAAGCGGCCGGGGTGGCATCTTGAATCTCCGCGGTGGTGATGTTTCCGGTTTTCAGGCCTTGCTTCTTCGCCAGCTCTAAGAGTGTCGGCACCGGCTCGCCTTTCAGGTTTACCGATAATGCCCCATTGTAGGTCTTAACGCCAGCGGACCATCCTGTAGCCGAAGCGGCCGAATCCGTCACTAAGTCTGGCACCCCAGTTTTCTTGTTCAGCGCATAGGTCGTATAGCTGCCAGTGAAAGGCAGGTTATCAATTCCCGGCAGACGCCCAGAAGCCCCGTACAGGTAGTTACGCCCGCTGGTAAGCTCCGAATCTCCTGTACCGTCCCCGATGAACAATACAACATTCTTCGCCTTGGACTTATCCCGGCCTTGGCCCTCCTTGCCGAACTGGGCGCAGTCGCCAGCCCCTGGCACCACGCTGCCGTCAGCCGAAATCTCATAGCAAGTTGCTGGGACGTCCTTGGCCTGCGCACCCTTGGCTAACTCACCAAGCACAGCTTTGTGCTGATCCCCACCCTTGGTGATTCCCAAAGCATTAGTCATCACGAAGTGCACATCAGTCTGGTCAATCTGACCGATCACATTCTCTGCACCCGGCCCATAGGCAGCCACTCGCAGCTGCGCACCCGTGTGCTGTGTGGAAGACTTTGGATCGTTTTCAATCACGTCAGCAGGAATGGTGCCATAAGCCACGGACATCGACGAACCATCGGCAGTCTTCAGGCGCGTGACCGGGGAAACCGACTCAGAGTTATCGTAAATAATCTGGCTGGAATGAGAATGGTCAGCGGTCATGATCACCAGAGTCTCGCCGTCTTTTGCAGCAAAGTCCAGCGCAGCCTTGGCAACCTCGTCAAATCGCTCTACTTCACCAATCATGCCGCAAGCGTCTGCAGCATGTGCCCGCTTGTCGATAGAGGCAGACTCTACCTGCAAGAAGAAGCCCTTTTCAGATTTCGGGTCGTCCAATAGTTCCAGCGCCTTTTCAGTCATCGCCAACAGTTCTGGTTCGCCCTTTGTATCCTGTTTCGTACATGAAGCAGGGGCAGCTAGTCCCGCGCCGCGTTTAGCCTTGGACGGGGCGTTCCGAGTGGTCATATTCTTTTCATGGAACAGTCCCAGTAGTGGTTTGTCTTGGTTCGCTGCGGTAATTTTGGATAATTCGTCAGCGTTGGTAACGACCTGGAATCCGTTATCTTTCGCGTTATCCAACACCGATTTGTCTTTGGCCCACTTCATCGTATTTTCCACGTAAGGGTTACGTCCCTCACCGTCAGCCTGGACTTTCTGGTTGAAATACTTAGATCCTCCGCCCAAGGTAACATCAGCTCTCAGGTCAAGGATTTGCTCAGAGATTGAGCCTAATCCCCCATTTTGCCGCCACTGTTTATCGAAAGCCTCACCCGTACAAGAGTCGCTGTTTTCTTCCGGGGAATAGCATTTCCGGTTCAAGGCGTGTGCGCTGAGAGCAGCAGGTGTGGCGTCCTGAATTTCCGAAGTGGTGACGTTACCAGTGCGCATCCCATGCTTCTTGGCCATCTCCAAAATGTTCTCCACCGGCTTACCGTCCAGCGCCACCCCGATGGCACCGTTATAGGTCTTTACCCCTGTGGTCCATGCCGTCGCAGATGCCGCAGAATCGGTGACGTAGTTGATTTTCCCGTCTTTGCGATTGATGGAATGATGCGTGTAAAAGCCAGTCATCGGGAAGGCGTCGATTCCTTCAAAACGTCCGCCTGCACCTTTCAGATAGTTGCGTGCAGCGGTGATTTCTTGCTGACCGAAGCCATCCCCAATCAGTAAGATCACGTTCTTCGCCCGCGCATTAGTGTACTGCTGGCCTTCTTTACCGAACTGGGCGCAATCTCCTGGCCCAGGAGCCTTCACTTTGCCGGAGGAATCTACTGCGATGCAGGACTCTGGACCATTGTACTTTTGGAAGGTGCTCTCACCTTCCGCAAAGCTGACGCTCTGTGGGACTATAGAAAGAGCCGCGACCGTCAGACCTGCAGTCAACACCCCCACTGACTTTTTCTTGGAAAACATATGTACTCCTATTGCAACAATGTGGCTCAATAAACGCCGCGTTTATTGCCTGCCGATGGCGACTTTACCACCACCGCGAATCGGAAAATAAGCTTAAAATTCCCTGTTTTACAGACATTAAATTCAAACTAGATACCAGTAAGAAAGTGTTAACCAGATATTTAAGAATCAGGCTTCGTTGACGGATTCTATTCACAATATCTCGCGTAAGTCCGTGCATCTAAAGCGATTCACGGCGCATTCCGGCACGCAAACGAGAAAGCGCATACCGCGCCAGTTCGGGGTGTTTTACTGCGTCGATTCCGGCAATCTCAATACTTCCGGAAGTTGGGCGAAGCAAAGTGGCGCACATCCGCACTGTCGTTGTTTTCCCCGCTCCGTTCGGTCCCAGCAGGGCATGAATCTTTCCCGGCGTTACTTGCAATGAAATATCGGCGACGGCAGTGAACTTTTCTTTTCTCTCAAAAACACGGGAAACGTTGGTCAAAGTAAGCATAGTAGTATCTCAAAACACAACTTCAGTAAAATCTGGCAAGGTAGGCCCTAACTGATCTGATTTTACGAAATTGATATTTTTTACATTCATCCCTATCTAAAACATTGGGCTATTAGCACTAACAGCATATAGTACGATTTATATCAACGCCAAGATAAATCGTTTTCCAGCAGTTATTTACTATCTGAAAAATCACTCTTGATATCTGAAAAGTGTCTGCACGCCGCTCAAGAGTATCGATATACTCTGGCTATGGAGAACTACGAGCGGCTTACCGTTACCGAAATAGCTTTTCGAGTCCGCAAAGGAACGCTCAGCGCTACCGAGCTGTGCACTGAAGCGCTCAATCGTGCCGCAGCAGATGAATATAATGCTTTCCAACAGTTGTGCAAAGATTCCGCACTTCAGGCAGCAGCCGATATTGACGCTTTGCCGCTTGCACGCCGAGAATCGCTTCCGCTTGCCGGCGTTCCGATGGTGATCAAAGCAGAGAACGATATTAAGGGTATCCCCACCACTTTTGGCGGACGATCTCAAAGGACACCAGCAGCCCATGACAGTGAAGTGGTGCGGCGACTGCGGGATGCTGGCGCAGTGATCATCGGCGTCACCAATATGCCAGAATTTGGTCAATTCCCGTTTTCTGAAAGCGCACGCTATGGTATGGTGAAAAATCCGCGGGCTCCCAAACGTACACCCGGTGGGAGTTCTGGAGGTACAGCATCGGCGGTTGCATCAGGAATCGTCCCGGCAGGCATCGGAGGAGATGGCGGCGGATCAATTCGGATTCCTGCTGCTGCATGCGGGCTGGTGGGTCTAAAACCGATGCGCGGCCGTGTTTCTACCGCACCAAACGCAGCCTTGTGGGGAAAGCTCGGTACAATCGGCCCGCTGACTCGCACTGTCGAGGATTCCGCACTGATTTACACTGCAATATCTGGGACTACCAGCAAAGATCGCTGGCACGCCCCGCAGTTAAGCCGGTCATTACAAGCTGCCGTAAACGAACCGAAGAAGCCGTTGCGTATCGGCTGGACAGATCAGAGTGCTCTCGGGAGTGCCAAAGTCCAGCCAGAGGTAATTGCAGCTACGCGAAACTTTGTGAATCGGCTGAAAACCCTTGGACACCAAGTGACTCATATCGGAAGATTCCCTTCAGCATCACCATTTTTCGAGGTGCAATTCTTTGCTGCTCTGGCAGAAGAAGTCGATAGTGTAGAATTCCCTGACCGTGTTGAAAGACGCTCGGAGCAGACTGCAAAGGTGGGCAGACGAATTCCCGCAAAGATTCTTCGTGCTGCACAGAACAATAAACTGGCTGACCGTCTGGCTGAACGTTACAAAAATTTTGATCTGATTATCAGCCCCACGCTGGCGTGTGTGCCGCCCTTGCTTGGGCAGTTGGACGGAGTTGGCTCATTATCTGCACTACTTCGATCCATGCCAATGATTGCATTCACAGCGTTAGCAAACGTCACAGGAATGCCCGCGATATCGATTCCAGCCGGCAGTGCGCCTGACGGAACACCCATTGGAATCCAAGTCTCAACTTTCCACGGTGATGAGGCTGATCTCCTCTCATTCACAGCAAGTCTCGGATTTTAAATTGTTGTAAAACCCATTGCAGGTTAGGGGTACCTAATAATAGAATAGCTTTGTGCTTAACCAAAGCACCACTTCTTTCACGGAAGTAAAATCTACTATCAAAGAAGATAGAAATACAGTGTGAAAGGAAAACAAAGCAATGAAGCTGCGTAAAATTACCCGCATGGCAGCAGCAAGTATTTGCACGCTTGCGCTATCATTTACAGCCGTAGGAGCAGCTACTTTCAGGAAAGGAACTTACTACCGTGTCCGTCGCTGAAAGAATTGGCAGGCAAGTACTTCCGCTGCTTTTGGTTTCAGTGGGGATTGGCATATTGTGCTACCGTTTTTGGATCGATGTGGCGTACTTAGAACATGTTGCGGCATCTGTAGCTCTTATATTCTGCGGTATTTTTGCTACGAGTGTGCAAACGATAGCTACGTTGCTTTTTTCAAAACACCGGAACAAGTTTCTGATCGCATTCCTTGACGCTGTGATTTTTGCTGCTGCAGAATTCGTCTTACTTCAAGGGGAGGATATTGCAAACGATCTTGATATTACGATAGTTTCATATGACTACTATCCGGGTCCCATAGTAGATGGAACTAGCGCATGTATCGCAGCAGCTGCCGTAATAGCTTTAGCTTTCTACCCAAAAGCTGCACAACCCACAAACCCTAACTCAGCAACTTCGTAAATAAAATAAGATATCGGCGCAATTCACTTTAGCTTAAGTAAATTGCGCCGATATCTACCCTACTCAAACCGAGCCACAGTGCACATCTTCCAAACAACAGAAACTCACCGCAGCTCTTCCAACCCACTAGAAACTATAACCTAGACGAAAAACTCTGCAACCAACTAATCAATGAAGATTTAGTTAACACTTTAGGTCAAGCCAAAAAACAATCTTTCGAGCAGCATCAAATTAGAGCAGCATAAAAGGAATAATGAAAATCTTTAAGATCAGCGCAATGGCAAATACCGAGGTGTAGCCTTCCATCACACGCGGATCGGAGGAATTAGCCAACGCATATTGCAGCACCGCTGGTTGCCCCAGCATCCCGCAGCCACCGCCAGAAGCTCGTTCCACTGCCTTACCAAATAACCTAGCACAAAGAATAAAACCGGCGATAACTGCAATCACCACAGCAATCCCCAAAATCATGGCCAGCAGGCCGTTTAAGGAAAATGCCGTGGCCGCAAACGCCCGCCCCGCATTAAGACCAGCAGCCGCCAAGAAAATCATCAGACCCAACTGTTGCAAACTTGTGTTCGCACTTGCCGGTACCTGCCAAGCAACTCCACCTGTGCGCTTGAGCGTGCCCAAGATCAGCCCCGCAAACAATGGCCCCAAGGCAGTACCAAGCGCAAAAGATCCGCCGCCTGGCAATGGAATTTCAATAAGCGCTGCCAGATACCCGATTGACAGACCACCTGCCACAGAAATCCAGTTCAGAGCCGCATATTGCTTTATCGAATCTCCGAAGAATGCGCTAACATCCTCCCTGCGATCAGCATCAATAATGACTTCCACCCGATCACCGTAAGCAATATGGGTATCTTTATACGCCAAAATCGCGTCATCACCACGAAAAACTCGCACAATGCGGGCCTGAAAGTTTTTATGCAGTTGCAATTCTTCCACTTTTGCACCCGCCACCAGATGATTACTAACCACAAATTCATCAATCACCAAGGCTTTGTCCAAAAAAGGCATGGGCGCAGTGCGCCGACCAAACAGCTGCACAATATCGGAAGTATCCCCCTCTGACACCAATATACGCAGAATATCGCCTTTCCGGATGTCCACATAATCCGATGCCACGGTAGTTTTACCATCCCGCCGCGTACTGATAATCACGAAGCGCCCCGCGAAATTATCAACCAGATCTTGGAATACAGCATCGGTGGTAACCTGCACGGATATGATGTGCAGCGTGTCTACTCCGCCTGATTTTTTATCTTTCGGCGATTCCCATTTCAGTTTCATCGCCACCGCGATAAGCAAGATCGAAACAACAACACCGACCGGATACCCTAATGAATATCCCACAGCTGGCAGATCAGACCCAGTTTGCTGCTGCGCTACAGCCATTGACGGCGTAGAGGTCAGCGATCCGGCAAAAACTCCCACCGAAATAAAACGTGGCATACCAAGCAAAGTTCCCAACCCTAAGGCAACCGCAGCGCCAATACATACCGCCACCACTGCAGCAACCATCAAGCCCACTTGCTCTTTCAGGCCCCGAAAAAACACCTCGCCAGCAGTCAAACCCAGCATATACACAAAAAGACCCAAACCCAGACTTTGCAATAAACTTAAGGCAGCATGATCAACAATCACGAAAGCGCCGACCGCTAAGCCTACGAAAAGCGCTCCAGCAGCTCCAAAGCGAATCGGTCCAAAAGGAAGCTTTCCAAAGAGCGTGCCCAAGGCAATGACAATAAATACGGATAGAATGGTATTGCCGTCAAGAATGGATAACATGATTTTCACTATACGCGTCAATGCACATATAACGCCATCCAAAGGCTTCACCCACAGCAGGCCTCCACGCTATTTCGCCTAATTGCATTATGTTTTCTAACTCAAATCATCCGGACAGCGTGTTTTTATCCGGTTTCGGAGACGGTTAGACTTCGGCTCATTCTGCCGATTTGTAAGTAGCAACGAATTCTAGAACGGATTTAGAAAATACCTGGCTGATACTTTGCAGATAGGCATCGAATTTTTCGTCTATGGGTTTGCGTATCCAGGCACCGAGGATACCGCTAACTCCAGATGCCATGAAGGTGATGATAGCTTGCACATCACTCCTGCTAACATCCACATGGAAGCGCCGGATCCATATTTCTTGCAATACTTGTTTAAATTGCATTATCAGGACGTTGGCGCTGGCATCGCCAGCCACCAGCGATAGCCTTGCGATAGATTCCCTAGTTGCAGAATCGAGTTGCAGGCTGGCATGTGCTCCGGTCAGAAATCCTTCGACAAGGTCGATAAGGTTGACTGGGATTGACGTCGCGACTGCACGCCTAGCAAGGTCATCGATTGAATCGAAGTAATAGTAGAAAGTCGCTCGGTTGAGCCCTGCTTCCCGCACGATGGAGGCCACAGTAATGGATTTGTAAGAGCCTTTCGCGAGCTGTTTCCAGAAAGCCGTCACCATGCGCGCATCCCCGGAGGGAATACTTTCATCTTTTCTTGGCCTGGCCATCATCCCCTGCCCAACATTTACTGCTTGATTGCTGGTTTTATCTGTTCAAAATTCCTGAAACAATAAAATTATACAACAAGTGTCGGGTTTTTTGATTGGAGTACAGATGAGTGACGAAAATGTTGTATTTTGCGAAAGCATAACGAAAGTTCTCGGGAAGAAACCCCGTATCGACGGTCTCAATATTCAGCTCAATCCTGGGCGGGTGTACGCACTGCTCGGACCGAACGGTGCCGGGAAGAGCACCCTAATGAATCTAATCACCGGCCTGTATCGTCCGACGAGTGGAATAGTGCGCGTATTCGGGCTGGATCCAATCAAAGACGCCAAGCAGGTGCGCCGCATGGTTGGCTTGGTTCCACAAGATACCGCGCTCTACCCAGAGTTATCCGCTATTGAGAATTTGCAGTTCCACGCCGCCCTCTACGTCACCAAAACTCAACATGCAGCTCAACGAATCTCCAAGATCCTTGAACTTGTCGAACTCACCGATCGCGCAAAAGAGCCGGTTCGTACATATTCGGGCGGAATGAAACGCCGCCTAGCAATTGGACGAGCATTGCTGAGTGATCCGAAACTTCTACTGCTCGATGAACCAACATTGGGTGTTGATGTGCAGGGAGCCCATCGGATCTGGGATTACATCGAACGCTTTAAGACAGAAGGCCGCACCGTAGTGGTCTCCACGAACGTAATGACCGAAGCCGAGCGCTTGGCAGATGAAATCTTACTGCTCGACCAGGGCAAATTGATTGCCTTCGGCACACCTCAAAAACTCAAAGCAACAGTCGGCCAAAGTGTGACCCGCGTCGTCACCACACCAACCTTGGATGACGCGTTCTTAAACCTCACCGGCAGAAACCTCCGCGACTAGGAGCAAGACCATGCATATTCTCGCCATCATCGTTAAAGAAATACACAGCATCAAAGAAAATCCAGCGTTCAACGTAGCTACGATTATCTCTCCTTTGTTGTTTCTGCTCGCATTCACGGCCATGGTCTCTGGCGGCATCACACTTCCCGTTGAGACGCAGCCAAACCAAAGCCAATCACAATTTCTACAGTCTGCCGCCGCTTTCCAGGCACCCGACGGCACACCTTACTTGCAACTGGAATCCTCCTCAAAACCCGGCATGACACAAGCAAGAAACATCGATGGTTATACCGTCACCGACGAGCCGCAAGTGAACGCCGCAGGAATTTCAGGGTCAGTGACGCATGTAGTAACCGATGTCAACGCCAATATGACCAAGAATTACGCGAACCGGCTAACCGGAGCCGCCGTCAACTACATCAATCAACACCTAGACGCCGGTACGGTTGAGATTGTAGAACAAACTAGATATCAAGTAGATATCGGCTGGGATACAAGTTTCGCAGTCAACACGATAATCTTCGGCGCCATACTCGCAGGCTTCCTCTTTGGGCAACTTTCGATGACCAACGAATGGGAGAACAGCACCACGAAACTGCTTGCCCTCTCACCCAAACCCGCATCCATGATTGCAGGAGGCAAAATAATCGCGGCATTAATCAAATCAGCCGTCGCTACGGCAGTACTTGTTACCGTAATAGCGTTTATGTTCTCACTACCGATAAATCACCCATGGCATTTAGTCGGTGCAGCAACCCTGTTAGCAGCGACCTTTGCTTGTTTAGGATTGGTTCTCGGGATTATCGTTCGCTCCACCATGACGGCATTCCTTGTCTCACTCGTGATTTCACTGAGCCTATGGGTCGCTGGCGGCGGTTTCGGAGATTTATCCTATTTCGGTTCCCTTACACAAACAATCGGCATGCTTAACCCTGTAGCATACGGACTCAACGCTGCCCGGTACGCATACTTCGGCGGCACACTACAACCAATCACACTCCCACTCCTGGCTTCAGGCACAATTATCGTCGCATCCATCACGGTCATCGTGTTTTCGAAATGGATGCACAGCGAGCAGGTGGTATCATGAAACTTTTTCTCCAAGAGACACGAAAACTGGCCGCTTTGACCCGTTCAGATCCGAAATCACTCGCGGCAGGAATTATCGCCCCAACAGTGATCTTGATAATTTTTGCACTCACGTTCGGTAACTTCGCTGCGTTAAAAATCGCAGTCGTTAACAACGACACCGGCCCGATGGGCAATGAACTCACCTCGTCCGTGTTCACCCAAACCTCACCTTTAACGGGCAAACCTTACTTTGAAGCAGTTCCGACCACACTACTTGAGGCTACCCAGCTATATGAATCTGGAGCCATTAATGGGATTCTCACTATTCCAAGCGATTTCAGCGACGAACTCAGCTCTCACATACCTGCCCGTATCGGATACGAATTCAACAACTCAAATACCGACATGGCGAAAAACCTGCGGCTCTATCTCGACGAGGGCATCTACGACTTCTACACTCGACACTTGCCCGGCATGAATCTGCACATCAACACAGAGATGAAAGCACCAACTCAGTTAGACTGGTTTACCATTATCGCAGTCGGAATTTTCCTACTCGCCTTTCTAATGGGAGCAATGTTCAACTTTCTCTACCTATTCAACAAGGAACGCCAATACGCCACCCTCACCCAATACCGGCTCTCACCGAAACCATTACTAGCCACGTTCCTTGCCCGACTTACAGTAGCGTTGGCCGCGGGCCTCACTACAGCCGCAGTTAACGCTGCGCTCCTGCGGCTATTAACCAGTGTAAATCTAGCAGATCACGCCCTGCGCCTACTGCCGATACTTTTCATACTCGGCCTGGCTTTCATCTCCTACGCAGTACTGATCTCAATGCTTGTCAATAAATTTAGCGGCGCTGCAATGCTCGCCATGATTAGTGCCGTCGTAATCTGGTTCCTCTCCGGAGCTACTACCTCCGTCACCTACGCGAGTGGAGCACTCCTAAACATTGCACTTGCACTCCCCTCAAGCTATGGTCTAGCGCAAATCCGCGCCATTATATTCAACGTAGACCAAAGTGCAGGCGGTCTGCTAAACATTGAAAAAGGCTGGCTCGTCATGACTGCCTACGCACTCATCCTTACGATCACTGCCTATGGTGTCTATCGACGAAAGCTCAGCGCCGCAAGCTAAATCCTGGAAATCATGCTGGATCCGTACGACGCAATACCAGATACAGAAAGAAACGGAGAATATTAAACCAAAAGGGTGATCTAGCAATTCGCTAAATCACCCTTGAGGTTTTCTCAGTAACTACCGTCTGCGATAGGCAAGCAACGCGGCGCCTCCGGCGCTTAGCAGCACCAAAGCCGCAATCAAAGTCAACAGAGACGAGCCGGTCTTAGCTAGTTCCGCTACTTCCTTAGCAGGATGTGCCAGAGGAGAGCCTTTAATCTTTTGAATCTTTTCGATCTTTTGGATCTCAGCCTTAGCCGGCTGCAGCAACACCGGACCAGTAATACTCTTAATCTGCTTCTTCTCCGGCTGCAGCAACACCGGACCAGTAATACTCTTAATCTGCTTCTTCTCCGGCTGAATCAACGGCGAACCTTTAATACTCTCAACCGGCTTCTTCTCCGGCTGAATCAACGGCGAACCTTTAATACTCTCAACCGGCTTCTTCTCCGGCTGAATCAACGGTTCACCGGAAGTCTTGCTAACTGCTGGAGTTAGTTGAAGTCTCGAAGTAGCATCTGGCACACCCCAGCCTTTATATGCCACACCATTTAGCACATAGAAATAAGCCGCCCTAGCACCAAAGGAACCAATCCCGCCTGGCGCCAGCACCGTGTAACGACCATCTTTAAGGCCTTGCGGTAATTCCAGTGGGGCGTTTAGATTACCGTCAGCTCCAGCCATCACCTTTGGGGCAGAAATTTCTTTACCTGCCGGGTCTAATACTCGCAGAGTCACTTCAGAATTTGGCTTGAACACTTTGTCGGTAGATAGCGGGTCAGTATTGGTTGAAACGATCCGCAGTGTCTCTTCGTCGCTGGTCACATTAATCTGTGTTGAACGAGGCGCTTGTACTTTATATACTGCGTCCAGCTGGTAGCCGTGATTCTTGCCGACCGCAATCACGGAATAGGTGTCTTTAGCTGTAATTGGCAGCCAAAGATCCGCTAATAGCCGTCCTTCATTATTGGCCGCTACCGTAAGCGGAGTACCGACAGGCTGACCGTCAGCGAGCACCTTTATTTCAACCTTCTCTCCCGGTTCAAATGCATCCGGAACTGACTTATCTACCAGGCTAATCCCGTTGTGGCTTGGTCGGCTATCTAATTTGACCCGATCACCTGGCTTTGGCAAATGCGTATCTAATCTATCGCCAAAGAAATCCAATTCCAAATTTGCGCGTGTCAGTTTAGTAGTAGCCGACACTTCGTTGAATTTCTTCTTGCCATCTAGGCTCACGCACTTTGCTTTCAAAGTGTAATTCCCGGTTGGCCAAGTAGAAGAATTAATCGCAGCCTTACGGCCATTCTGGGTATTTTTCAGCGATACTTGCTTGCCACCAAAATACAATTCCACTTTTACGGTCTTTTTGTTTCGTACCGAGCATCCGGTGATATCCCAGCTCAAGGAACGCTTCGTCGGAATTTCAGAGAAAGCGAAAGTCTTAATCGTCATTTCGTTTTCTTGGGGATCCTCAGCAGTAATCACTAGCGGATCAGACGGCTTACCAGGATCTGGCGCTAGCCATTCGCCTCTATTACATTTACCTTCCACTTGGTAGGTACCACCTTGCCCATTAGTTGCGTAAGAGGTGTCTTTAGTCTTTTTCAACACCGGCTGCCCATCACGCTTCAAGGTAAATTCAGGCGTGTATGGAGATTTACAATCAGGCATAGACCACTGCAAAACAGTCTGTGCCCCAGAACCACTCTTGGTCAAAGTAATTGGATGTCCAACAGCTGCTTGAGCTGGGCTTTGCACCCAGACCCCTCCTCCTGCAGCTATCACAAATGCTCCCAGCAGAGCAGCTACCTTTTTCATATCTTAACTCCTAAACGAAGAAACATTATTAGGTAAGCCTTACCTAATCTTAAGATATGTTAAGGATTTATTGGGTTATTTGCAATTCTGGGCTAGATCCATGTGAGATTGAAGTCTCCGATTATCTTGGCGAAGATACGTTTTAGCTTGGATTATGCTCAAGTTTTGCGAGTTTGTAGATTAATGGCATGAGCTGATCAAATTTTGCAAAGGTCTGCTGCTGCTCGGGTGGGGGGCTTTTTCTGAGAACGCTCATATGCCAGTTTTCAGTGCAGCTGACAGATTGGAAGCAGCTTCGACGGGCGCTCCTGCGAAGCTGGAAAATAACGGTTACGCCTTAGCTTCTGTTAAGTACATATACCCGATTAGAATTCTTAGAATTCACATCCTGCGTCCCGCATCGCAGCCTGAATTGCTGAAACTGATCGTTCTAAAGCTTCTTTTTCCCACGTGTTAAGTTCATACACAAGTTTTGTTTCCAAACCAGCTGCTCCGATCACACATGGTTGTGAAAGCGCCACATCTCCATCATGGCCAAACTCTCCGCGTAATGTGGTTGATGCTGGGAACACCGCTTTTTCATCAAGCAATACAGCGCGAGCCATCGCAAGTGCAGTTTGGGCGACCCCGGCGTTCGTCCAGCCTTTACCGTTGAGCACATTGTAAGCTGAATCAACAACTTCTTGCGCAAGCTTTTCCGGATCGAGCGGCTCCATCTGATAAACATCTGACAAGTTGTCGGCGGGGATTCCTCCCACGGTGAGATGACTGAGCACGGGGAATGCTGCCATTCCGTGTTCACCCATCATGAATCCATATACTGCGCTCGGCGCTACCCCAGCTCTATCTGCCACAATCCGGCGCACACGTGCTGAATCTAGCGATGTGCCAGTGCCCCAGATCAGGTTTTCGGGGTAGTTGAATTCATTTTGCGCAATCCACACCATAGTGTCGAGCGGGTTGGTAATGAGAATGACGACGGCTTCTTGTGTGTGCGCCGAAATATCGCGCATTATCTGGCGAATATGCTTGGCATTTTCTACCGCAAGAATTGCGCGATCTGGTTTGGCGTGAGGATTCTCTGGGTCTTTCAGCATCGAGGGCCCTGCAGCAATGATGATGACGTCGGCGTCGGCGTAGTCCGCAGCTGTACCGGGATATACATCGACATTGCTAATCGTTAACGCGCCTGTTGCATGATGCTGATCAAGAGCTTCTCCTAAAGAAACGTCATTGAGGATATCAATCGTGGCAATTTCTCCGAATAGGTTCATTTTCATGGCGTCTGCCAAAACATAAGATCCAACATGACCTACACCAGTAACCACTAATTTGTGCGGCTTATGCATGCGTACTCCTTGAGACTATCGGGAACCACGTCGATATATAGCTGCTCCATGTGTATTCTATCAAAACTTTCTGGTGCCGCTATCGGCAGCGGCTCAGCGACGGCGCAGGTCATCTAGCTGTGCGTTGATTTATTGCTGTTATTGTTCGAGCTGGTTTTGCCTAGTTTCGAGTTGCTGGTAGCTTTCGAGTTACCGGTAGCGCAAAAGCAATACCCGCCGCGCGAACCTCCGCAATTAGTGCAGGCTCTTCGCAAACAAATCCGGATACGCATTTTGCATTGCTATGCGCCTGAGGCGCTCGGCAGGATTTTCTTCTCAGACGCCCTCATAATGCCAGTTCTCAGCACAACTGACTGATTTGCAGGCAGCTTCGACGGGTACTCTTCTGTGAAACTGGAGAATTCAAGCCAGCTGATAATTCCCGAAATGACGAATAGATTGGCTTGCCAATCAGAATCCTTAATGTCCACCACCAAGCAAATCTGACTTTCATCGGCGGCGCTTTCCGCAAAGAACTCGTTTTCCCACTCGTTTCGTCCGCGGTAGGCAAAGTCAAGGCATGGACAATTTTCAACCCCGCATCCTCCAGGCTCTGCAGTAAGATACTCAATCTGAGCTGCAAGCTTTGCGCGATCAAGGGAAACATCCGCATCTACCCAACCACGCATACAAATATGGCGAATAACGTCACTTTCGCTGCTAGTCAGTGGGCGCATCAAACCTCCCTCATCACGTGTCAAAACATTCGTCGGTATCTATCAGAGCGGTGAGAATGCTGTGGGATCTTCTGCCAGTTTTTTCCGAAATACCGCTGTGATAGCATCTGCATCACAAATTTCGTAGTACTCGCCGTCACGGGTTGCTTCGAGTTCTTCAACGTTGGCACCGTCTGAAATTGCTTGGTAAATTTCGAGTACCAAGTCCGCAACGACATTCAAGCCAAAATAGCGAAACCCCGCAACACCGGCGAGTATCTCACCTTCTTCAAGCAGATCATCGAGCGCATTTGCCATCCCGCCATTTTGAATCATTCCATCCAGCAGAAGCACTGCGCCGAGCATCTTGTCACCAACCCCGTCACCTTCGCCATCGACGGCACGGTTCCAAATATCATCTGCGCTACTCATACAGAAAGTTTAACCACAACTCAGATACGCTACACAATCTTTCACCCAGTTTCTTCATCTTTGTAGCATCTGCCGACGGCACTCTGCGGCCGACGAAGATAATCAGCGATTCATCTAAAACATTGCAGCAATAATTGCTGCATCAAAATAATCCGCGGCGGGTTCCTAACCAATATCTGCTGCCAGCCCAATTTTCCCACCTACTCAAAGAGAAGAAAAACTTGGATTCTTTCTGTTTTCTAAACGTCGATATACTTAATCGTAAAGGCACACTGACGATTAACCAGTAGATTCCACGGAGACAACATGGAACCTGTACATGGGGCATAAATTACATCTTGCCAGCGAGTTGGTGTGGCACGACTTTCTGTGTCTTGGAAGGAGCAGCTGATGTGGATCACCGGCGACGTCGAATTGCCCGATGAAATACTAGATGCCTATGAACGCGGTGAGCTCGTGTTTTTTGTCGGCGCAGGTGCTTCGGTGGGAGAACCTTCGAATCTTCCACTTTTTGAAGGACTCGCAAGACAGCTGGCTAAACTAGCCGCACACCCTTTTTCTAACAACGTCGCTCTAGACTTCTTCATTGGGCAGTTGGAGAAAATACCTCATGGATTTGATGTGCACCAACATACTCTCAATATTTTTTCTGATTCCGAGTCGAAACCCAATCAACTTCATGGTGCGATTGTCGACCTCGCGGGAATTGGTAAATCGTTCCGAGTAGTGACGACGAACTACGATAGTCATCTTACCTCTGCTGCAACTGAACGATCGATTACGGTGCCAGACATTTGGTATACCCCTGCTTTACCGCTCGGGAACGCTCCTTGGTCCTTTTCGATTTCTTTTTTCCATCGGCGATTGATTTAGCAAGCCACACATTTACGGCGGCAATGCCCGCGCCGATTCCGAGAGGCCCCATAAGAACTCCGGTACCAACTACAGCACCGGCTGCTTTCATCCATTCCTTAGACACATCTGCACGGGTAGTAGTGCCTGCAAGGATGGAAGGAGCCATCATGTTTGCTTTCGCCAAGAGTTCATTTCTGTGGTCTTCACTGTAGTTTTCCGGGTGATCCACAAGCACATCCAGAAGGACTTTCAGCATTTCAGTGTCTTCTGGCTTCTGAATCATTTCAGCATCAAGAACACTTCTCATGGCAATATACTGTGTTTTGGTTAGTTTATTGCGACCACTTTCAATATTGTTGATGGTCTGGCGAGTAACACCGATTTTTTCACCAAACTCCTCAGCTGTCCAACCAACGGTGCGTCGAATTAAAAGTAGATTGTCTTGCATACGAATTATTTCTTCCATATTCACACCTCCCATTTGTATACATAATAGCCATTGACAATAAATTTGTCAATGGCTTAAAAATTACTTTTTGCAAGATTACAAATAAAATAACCTCCTTGGTTTCATACACTACAACGACCGTTTTACACCGCAAAGGCACACTTTTAAATTCTTCCTTGTATCAAATTTTGAATAATTATTTCAGCACAATTTTTTATCCAAATAAGGCATAAGCATACAAAAAACCGAGGATCAAGGTACATAGTACCTTGATCCTCGGTTTCTGTTTTGACATCACAGCCACACCCTTACGGCAAAACCGCCTTTGAAAAAGTAGGTGTTCGTGTAATGTCCATCTGGTGGAGCCCAAGGGGCACGTGTCGAACTTATCGTTTTCCGCTCACATCTGATTCTACACTCCAGTCCTTCACTGGCAGTGCAAAGCGACGGGCATCAAATTACTAAGCTCTCCCCAAGGTGAGGTCTAATAGGTCAACGTGGGCAGCCCAGGGTACATCTAGCGGCTGTCGCCGCTAGAGATCATCAGGCGGGCCGCCTAATGGGATTGGGATTACTGAGCCTCTTCTGCGAAACTCGCGTCGTCACGGTCTTCGTGCGGACTCAACAGCCCGTTCTCATCGGGAAGCATCAAACGGCTTATCCCCATGATTTTTCGCTGATCCTCAGGCAAAGACTGCCGCGCGTTCCAGGCGTCGTAGGCGAAGTCTCTCCGTCCCAGCCGAATCGCCGACTCCACCACGAAATGACGACAACGGCGGAAGATGTCATCGGAAAGACCGGCTCCGGAACGCCAATGCAAATAAGCGTTCCCACCCGACATCATCGTGACCCTTGGAGTATATGCCAAGAAGAACGTATACTCTTGGACATCGATCCCTAGAACTAGAATTCTCACCCAACTATCTAAGTTCTCCAGCCACTCGAATGCTTTCTCCCCGACCTTCCCACCATAATCTTGGATATCGAAAACTGAAGGAAGAAAACTCGGCTTGGTCGTAATGAGGGGCCGACCCGGGGAGTAGCTCTTGCTTTGCTGGTACCCCTTCACCAGTGTCTCGAAGGCCAGGCGCAGGTACTGAAAAGCAAGCATGCGATCTTCGAGTGCGCCAGAGCTGCAGTCATCCGCTCGGTGTATGTACTCGCGCACCTTGGAATCACGCACAAATCCAAGCAGCGACACTTCGGCGAACGAGGTGTTGAGTCCTTGCACGGCTGCGTCAGCGAGGAAGTTGAGCCCGTTCGCGATGTGCCTGTCGATTGTCTGTTTGTTGCTTTGATTGCCGTGGTGTTTGAAGCCGACTCGGGCGTTATTCAGAGCAATCATGGCACCGCGATGGCCGGACAGATCCCCGCCCTGAGTTCTCATACGATCGCTGACGGCGTCAAATAACTTCGCGAAGTCCTTACTCGGAGTGGCCACTTGATGGGCCTCCGCAATAAGGCTCAGCATCGACTCGACTGCATCGTGGATGGTCGAGATGCTTACCGTGTTAAGCGGCTCCGGCTCCTTCGCTTGGTTCTCTGCAAGATCAGACTGGTATCTAACGAGGCTCAGCCACTCGACGTGTTCCCGCTTCAATTCCATGTGAGTCTCCTTCCCTACGACCATACTACTAAACAACAGGAGTGCCAAGACCGCAGCGAGAACCTTCTGGAGGCGAGAAAACAGGGGCAGTGTTGAGCTATCCCCTGCTCAATCATCTGCTGTTTGTGACCGTAGCACACGCGCCGTAACGCTAGGCGAACAGCAGTTCTGCTCGTATACGAGGAGAACCGAGAAGAGCGCTGCAAACGTGCCATTAAGGCCAAAAGCGCTAGACTGGGTGTGCCCTGTTCGCCATCAGGTTTCACAGTGGGGATGCGAGCAGAGAAAAAGAACCCCGATCCCCTCATCAGGGACTGGGGTCAGGCTAGGAGTCAACAGCTCAGGAAGACGAAGACCTCGCCATCCGGGACGTTAAGCACGTCGTAGTCGAAGCGAGCCTCGCGCTAATATGCGCCCTCATTGAAATAACTCACAGCCTCGTCAGGCCAGTTCCGCTGCATCTCCTCGAACGAGCTCAGGTCCGGGAGGTCGTTCGAGTCGAGAACACATAGCCGTTCTCGGTCCTGGCCAGCAGTGCAGGTCACTGCGCTTCTCCGACCTTATCGAACAGCTCACCCCACTGTAAGGCGGTCAAGGGGGACATCTCGCCAGTTCCCTGTGTGAAACCCTCGATGTTATTCAACGATCCCGTGAACTCGTCTACCGAACGCAACCACGCCATTCTCCGATAACCTCGGGCTAGCCTGGCGTAACTTACGCTTCCACCTGTCCCGCGCAAGGTCCCACACAGATCCGCTAATTCTCATTGGCGTAGCCTAGGAACTCCTGCATCGGATGGCGTTGCTCTTCCCATCTGGACACCACTCCCGCCGGACGAGGGCGTCGCTGTGTAGGGGTCAAGACCAATTCGTTCTTGGCCCTTGAGATCGCCACGAAGAACTCCGACCGGCAGTCTTCGATCATGTCTCCCCAGAAGAGCTGGCTCTCGACACCGAAGACCACGACCTTCTCGAACTCGAGTCCCTTGCTCTTGTGGATCGTAAGGATCCGGACAGCATCCTCTTCAGAAAGCCGCACCATAGCCGCTACGGGATCACCGTCCTTGTCGAGCTCTTGGTTGAACACGGCGATGGTATCCGCAATGACTTCCTCGAGCCGCTGCCCACGCTGGTATTCGGGCGAGAGGGCATGCAGAACCGGCAAGGTAATCATCTCCAGGAACTCTGCGATGGTTCTCTCCCAATCTGTCGGATTCGACCGTGCCGCCCGCCCCTCTCGGAATTGTTCTCGCCTCGCCGCCAAAAAACGAGTCATAGCTCTGGAGTTACGCAACGCTTTCTCCTCTGCCAGGCTGCTGGGGATGCACCTCCGCATAAGGTCCTCGTAGGCCGTTGAACTGCGATCATCGGCCACCGCCCGGATGAGATTCAGGATCAAAGCGGCTACTGGCTCAGCCGTCAGATCCTGATAACACTGCTCGTTACGCGACGCGATGCCAAGACCGTTCAGTTCACCGACCAGCAGTTGGCACACTAGCTCTGGCTGCTGACGTACCAAGCTGGCAATCTCGCTCGCCGGAACTCCTGCGTCGAGCCAGACCTTGATTCGACGTGCGATCTCCACTGCCTCATCCATGGATGAGGTGAAAGGTAGAACTTTGATCGAGCCTTCGTTGCCTGAAAGCTCTGCAAGTGGCACCGCGCCTTGTGGATCCATCACCTGAACCATGCGGTTCTGCATTCGGCGCAGCGCCGGGGCGGAGCGATGGTTCTGGTACAAAGTCAGTGCTTGAGCGTGGAAGTCCGTGGCGAAGGTTTGCATGATCCCGTCCAGCGCACCGGCCCAGCTCATGATACGTTGCTTGGTGTCACCGACAGCCGTGAGAATGGTGTTACTGCCGAGGAAGGCTTCCTTGAGTAACAAGTACTGGTCGCCTGTGGCGTCCTGGAACTCATCGAGGAAGACATGGGTGTACGTTTGTCGGATCACGTTTCGCGCGTACGGACTCTTCTGTAGGATTTCGAGTGCTAACGGCACCATCTGCTTGAAGGTTATCTGTTTGCGGGGAACGTGCTTTTCGCCAATCGTATAGTCCGGATCGAGGGACTTCGCTCCCGTCAACACGGGGCGGTAGTTGTCGATGATCCGCTTGGCGAACGCGTGGAAGGTAAGACTGTCGAATCGTAAGGCAAGTTGTTCGCCGCACCGCAGAAGAACGCGATCACGAATGTTCCGCGCCGCATCCACCTTGAACGAGATCGCCAGTATCCGATACGGATAGCGGCAGGTACCTGTCGTCAACAAGAACTCCGCCCGCTGGGACAGCAGTTCAGTCTTACCCGCTCCAGGACAGGCAGCCACAACGACATTAGACACCAACTGCTTGACTGCCCGTATGGCATTTGGCTCCAGCGTGATGCCGTCTGTCGGTTTCCAATCCTCTGGTCGGATCATTCTGGGATCGATTCCAGCCGTTGCTGAATGGCCTCCACCAACCGCTGAAGCGGCCCCGGCAGGGTCTCAAGCAGCTCTTCGTCTGTAAGCTTAGACATGGCAGCGATGTGACTGGCTGGTTTGCTGCCCCTCTTGAACTGCCTCATATACTCATCAAAGAGTTGAAGGTAGCCGTCGTCGAATCGGTCCACGTTAGCACGCGCCTTGCCAAGAACTGCCTCCTTAGTGGCCTCCTCTGGAGTCATCGTGGTGACCTTGTACGCATCGGGGTAGGCCTCCAACAGCATTAGGTCTAGGTCGAGCGGGTATGAGAAGAAAACGCCTTGCTTCTCTAGTTCTTTGAGCCAATTTGTGTCGTTAAATTGCGGGAAGTCAAGGTCTTCGTCCCAATTGGGGATCTTGTTTACTTCATCGTCGTCAAGCGTGCCAGGTCGGAATCTGTTCAGCTGTTTGGCGGCGTATTTCACCCTCCCCCAGCCGCCCTGGTAACGCCCGCAGTCGAGATCGAGCAGCGTAATGTACGGAATCCCTAGCTGCTCAAGCAGTCGCCAGAAATGATTGACATGACGACCGCCGAGTGGGACAATCGACACTGAAACATCGTCCTCAGAAATGCCAGTAGCAGCGAAAACCCGCGGGAGAACAATCTGCTCACTATCGCCCTCGACCAAGACAACGAGACGAGAGAAGTAGAGCTCAGGGTAGGCTAGCACAGCTTCGCGCACGTACTTTGCTGCCTCGCCAGTGGCGGGAGGCAGCACGATCGTGTGGACTGTCGTTGTGCGGTCCTCAGCCAACCGCAGGAACCGGATGTCTTCCGGCTCGGCACGGTGCAATAACGCTGGGGCATGCGTCGCAACGACACCCTGCACATCCTTCTTGTCGCATACCTCCCGGAGCTGCCGGATGATCCGGCCAAGGTATTGCGGAGCTAGGCTATTCTCCGGTTCTTCAAGAGCGATAACCATGTGAACTGGTGGCCGCAGCTGGCAGGTTCCTTGTCACCCAACACCTTACGCGTGACCCTTGCCATGCCAGGACGAGCGAGATATACAGCAGTGACTTCTGACCATCACTGAGTCGTTCAAAGCCGACCACGTCACCTACCGGCCCCGGTGTGAAGGTGACCGTCAGCTGACGCAACACACCCTCAATCTCGCCGCGTCCGAAGGCAATGGTCGGCTCCTTGAAGAACGCCCCCTTATGTAGAACAGCCCAAACTCGCTGGATCTCGAAACTGATATCGGTTACGGCATCGTTGTTAGCCATCGAGGTGGAGATTTCTTCCATCAAACGCGCCATACTGGATCGCTCTTGCGTCCAGTCGGCAGCTCGAAGCATCCGCCCGAGAAGAGAGGCGGTCGTGTACGCGATGTGGTCAAGGGGGTCGCGGCGTGCTGGCAGATAGTGCACCTCGATGGCTGCACGGTCATGGCGCGACATGTTCGATCGCTTAGTCGGCTCGCCGTGATCATCGACTTGGGTGATGTATTCGATTTTCTCGTCGATGTATCCGTCAGAGTCAAGGACTGCCGTAAGGCGGACTCGAATGCGTGGAAGCTCTCCTGGCACCTCTATCGCCATGTGGGCACAGAAGGGCGGAATCAACGGATGTTTTTCACCCTCGTCGGCTTTTCTCCTCAAACTCGATGTCGACCTCAATCCAGAGCTCGTTGTCTACCAGATCTCGGCCGACAGACGTAGGGACATGGAAGTCCTCAAGTTGTACGCGGCGGAGCGCAGGCGACGGACTGAAAAGCCGAGCTAGCGCGACAAGAGCAACTGTCTTGCCTGCACCGTTCGGGCCGAGGAGGAACGTGAGCTGGTTGAGCTTGATCTCGATTGGATCTGGCCCGAACGATTGGAAGTTCTTTAGCCGAAGTGTACGGATCCTCATGGAAGGTTGGGAACTCCTTGGTTGTCCGCCCAGTGTGGGCTCAATTTGAATGTGCTCGTGTCCACTCTATTCTAGTTCCGACGATTGACTCGAATGGGATGGACACACTGCCAACTGACAGTTTCCATCTATGTGATCTCCGCGTGGACGAGCAGGTGATGAGCAGGATTACCTCTGGATTACCTAAGGACACGACGATGCAGAGGCGATCACCAGGTCAGCGCCCGTGGTCTGCATGCGCTCCCACGCCTGAGCGACGTGAGCGTTGGCTTCATCGAGTTGGCGGGCGGTGAGTTCTTGAGCCACGCCTTGGGCAGACAGATCGTTTTCTACCCAGAACCCGCCCTCGAACACCAACCAGCGGGTAGCCAGCGAATAGCGGATCTTTGAGGCGTATTCGCCAGCGAGCGTGTCAGCCTGCCCAACATCTGTGAAATCTTCCGGTTTCAACCCCGTCAGCGCGGCATACACCTCTGGCGGCACGTAGCCAGGGCTGGTCGCAACCTTGGTGGCGAAACGTAGCACCGAAGCCCAAATATTCTCCACCTCGACACTCGGTAGGGGCGGTTCGCACAGCCCGGCCTTGCGATCAAACAGTTCACGGGCTTGCGGGCTATCCCCGTAGCGCACCAACACCCGCCCAGCAAACCGCGACAACGTGGCATTACGCGACCCTGGCGCAATCGCCTGCGTAGCAGTATCGAACGCGGCGAACATGTCCGCATCCACCGCCTCCACCAGCCACTCATCAACCAGTTTGTCGCCATCCTGAACCGTGGTCTCGGGTGCCGGGTGGCCGTAGATGAACCGACCAGCATCCACCGCATTAGCATCAAAGAAGCCGTATTTGGTGGCGAGTTGCTTCTTCAACCCCGCATACTTGTTCGCATCCGTCACGGGGGTGATTGGGAAATAGACGTGGAAACGTGGCCTGGCCGACTGGGCACCTTTTGTTTTCATATGGTTTCGGCTAGTAGCAGTCATAAACGCCACCCCCGGTATTAATCCAGCAAGGGTTTCTGGGGTTACCCAGTCGGCTGGCTCCTCGCTGTGATCGTTGTCCACATCCATCACCAAAGTGTTCGAGGACAAGAAATTCGCGCTCGAGCGTCGCCGGTCTTGATAATCGGCCACCACATGATCCAAACGCGCCACAGCTTCCAAATCAGCCGCCGTGCTGACTTCATGCCGGTTCGGGTAGACGGCGTTGTTGTGTTGGCCTGCGACAGTGGAGGTGTACATGGTCATTGGTTTCATAGGGTGACCTCCTCAAAATCGGCCGTGAAATAGCGGATGGGTTTACGGGCGGTTTTCGCCCAATCGATCTCTTTGGCCATGCCCTCACTAATCAACGGCTGATACACCCACACCTCGTCACAGCTAGCGAGGATCAGATGGTTGATACCAAACGCAACCCTGCGCTCGAACGGGTTTTCATCATCCATAAACTGGGTCAACAACAAATGAGGCGCGATAGGCGCGTAACCTGCCTCGACGGCGGTGGCGCAAAACTCGCGAGCCAGCCGCACGTTTCTGGCGATCTCGCCTCGGTAGGGTGAGCAGATGTACACCAGCGCCTTCGGGCAGTGTTCCGGCCGGTCGATACAGGCCAACGCATCGAAGGCAGTGAGGTCGAGGTAGCCTTCAGTGTTGCGTCTGGATAGTTTCTCACTCACGCCGCACCGCCTTGTTCGATCACCGGCAGCACACCTTGGGTTTTCAGCAAGTCGTAGATGAACAGGCGACCTTTTTGTGTCCAGTAGGTGTGGATGCGGGTGTGGCCGTCCTCGTCTATGACGTGAGTTTTGGTATCGGTGTACCCGTTACCGGAGTGGGGTTGGTACAACACCCATACCCCGGACTGTTTGTATTGCACGCCTAGCTCGTTGAGAAGCTGGTTGAGCCTGCGAGCCGAGTAACCGTAGTCCTTAGCGATCAGCGTGACCGGCACCGCATCTTTAGACTCCAACACCAAGTCGTAATACGAGATTTTCGGTGCGGCCTCCGCCAACGCCTGCTCGGCCGCTAGCCTCTTGGCTCGCTCCGCCCGCAACGTGACGAGAGCTTGTTCCAGCAGTTCGTCGTCGGCCAACAGCTCGTCGATGGCATACACCCCGTGCCTACGGATCGACGGGAGGACTTCATCGAACATCCACGACTCAAACTCGACCGCCGCTGGTAGCTTCGACGATGCGATCAACCGATACAAATCACCCTCGGTAATAAACCGGGTTTGCTGGATACCACCAGCAGTCTCAAGGGGGTAACGAAATGGACCCCCCCCTTGCAGTGGTCACGAATGGCTTTACCAGGGTTCTCATACCCCAGCGCGGTAGCGACATCACGGCCACAAAACATCACCTTGCCACCGTCGTCGATAGTGCGAATCGTTCCAAACCCTGCCCGGGTGAACACTCGTAGTGCTGTGTTTGCCATAATTTGGCTCCTTGTCTGAGAGCCAAATCAGTTATGTCCCACAGTCACCTGGTGTGGCTGCTTCAGGCTCTCACCGATACGCCCTTGAGCACCCCCAAAACCGGACGGGTAGGCCAGAGTTTTTTCCAAACTTCGGTGATGGCTCGTATCGAGTGCATTACGAGCGGCACAAGCTGGTGCTAAACTTGGGGGTAATCGTTCAGCCCGCCTCAACCCCTGGTTGGGGACGGGCTGGATTTCTGTTACAGACCAGGTGAGGTGTGGTTGGCTGGCGCGGGGGTTTGGTAGAGTTGTTCTCAACACGACGGGTTCCGCTGCCCGCTTCGGTGGGAGTCTAGGGCCGGTTCTCATTTTTCGTCTGGTACGAGGTGCGTGTGTGCTCTTCTGGCTTGCATGCGGATTTGGGTAGTATTGCTTCTATGACGTTGGGTTGAGCAGAGCTTCGCAGTCAACCCACTTAGACGGAGAGTCTGTTGATATTGATCTAGGGAGGTGAATTTTGTCTGCACTTAGTATTTACTGTGACGAGAGTACGCATCTGCCTCATGATGCCCAGCCATTTATGGTTTTAGGAGCAGTTGTCTGCCCAACAGCAAAATCGCGTGATGTTGCTGTACGACTTCGTGAAATCAGGGATAAGCATCAAATTCCTACAAGTTTCGAGATTAAATGGACAAAAGTCTCTCCGGCAAAACTCGATTTTTATCTCGACATAATTGATTATTTCTTCGATGACGATGACCTAAATTTTCGAGCCGTAGTTGCCCCCAAAAAAGGTCTTGACCATGAACGTTTCCAGCAAACACATGATGACTGGTACTACAAGATGATGTTTTATCTCATCCGTAACGTAATTCCAGCGCAGGACGAGGCCTATGTTTACTTCGACAAAAAAGACACAAATGGTCACCAGAAAATCATTCGACTGCGCGACGTTATAGCTAATGCAGAATACGACTTTAATCGCGGTAATATTCGCCGATTGCAAATAGTGGAATCCCATCATGTTGGTTTACTTCAGCTTGCCGATTTACTGATCGGTGCAGTGAATTACGCAAATAGAGGTGACGTAGCAAGCCAAGCTAAGTTACGTCTCATCGAGCGAATACGGCAGCGTTCAAGCGTGTCCTTAACCCGTACGACGTTACTTTCAGAAATGAAAATGAACATCTTTCGGTGGCGAGCACAAGGATGACTTCAAACCGCCGGTTTACTCCTGGTCAACGCTACAACCCGAAGGACATGACGCTCGATAACTATATCGAGGGTCTGTATCAGCTTTTTCTTTCAGACCTTATTACACGCCCACTCGCATGGAAAAATAATGGTTCAACAGTAAGTCTTCGTAGGCACCCTGAGATTGAGGGCCGCCATGCAGTTTTTTGGCACATCATCTCAGGCGGAACAGGTGCAGAAATGACACGGCAAATCGAGCACCAACGCTGCATCAGGATTCACTGGATACGATTACTTGTCGAAATCTTCAACGAAGAGTTCCCTCAAGAAACACAAATCCGTTGGTGGATTGACGAAAAACGAAGCAGCAGACATCGCTACGTCATAACTAGACCCGAATTTGACTACATCGTCGTAATCGAACAACGTGACAGCTACGCTCTCCTAGTAACCGCTTATTATGCAGAACAAGAGCATCGTCGCAGAAAACTTAAGCGCGAACACGACGATTTTTGGCAAAAACAAGAGCCGCCCAAAGAATGAACGGCCCCAGATACTCCTTCAACACCTGGTTGATGAGCTGACATCAGTCTAGCATCCAACCGCTCATCTGGCTAGCGAAACTACGAAGACATCAATCTTTGCGGTAGTAGTCGCATTCGTAGCCGTCGGCGGCTAGTGGTAGCCCGCCAGCCCAGTCGGGCGGACTGGTCATCAGTCCACAGATTTCTTGGATGGTGGCTGTGCGGGTTTCGATGATGATTTCATCGTGGATGTGCATCACGATCTTGTGCCCGGCTGCGGCTACTTGGTGCATGGCGTGGACGAGGATGTCTCGGGCGATAGCTTGGACGATGTTTTCGGTGAGTTTCCCACCATAAGTCTCGAGCCGGGCCCATTTACGGGCGGTGGTTAGGCCAGTGTAGGTGATAGAGGTGCCGCCGAACTGGTTTTCACCCAACCCCGGCTGCACATACGAAAGCCTCCTGCCAGACGGCAGCTCGACGAACAACATCCCTGCCTCAAAGCTGAACCGCAGATTCCGCAACCGCACTGAGCTTCTGGTGGTGATGGCTTCGATGGCTGCGGTCTCGATGTCTGCCCAGAGTTGGACGATGTTGGGGTTAGCCTGCCGCCACGCTTGGACGATGGGTTTCAGTTCTGCCTCGGATAAGCCCATGCGTAGTGCCCCCATTGCCTTCAACGCACCTACGGAGCCGCCATAGCCACAGGCCAAAACTGCGATTTTCCCTTTCTGCCGCAACTCACTGTTGGCACCGTGTTTTTCGACGGGGACATTGAACATGCGGGATGCGGTTTCACAATACAAATCCTTACCGTCACGGAACGCATCCAGGGTGGTTTCTTCTCCTGCCAGCCAGGCGATGACGCGCGCTTCAATGGCAGAAAAGTCCGCGACGATGAATCGGTTACCGGGGCTGGGGATGAACGCGGTTCGAATCAACTGTGAGAGGGTGTCGGGCACGGAGTCGTAAAGCAACTGGAGGGCTTCGAGGTTGCCTTGACGCACGAGGGTGCGAGCCGGGGTGAGGTCTGGCAGGTAATTCCTTGGCAGATTCTGTACCTGCACCAATCGCCCTGCGAACCTGCCTGTCCTGCCCGCGCCATAAAACTGAATCAAACCTCTGGCTCTGCCATCTTGGCCTTTGGCGTGTTGCATCGCCTGATACTTCTTCACTGAGCTTTTCGCCAGTTCGCTGCGTAACTGCAGCGCCTCGCGAACCTCGCCGTCGGCGGTTTCTAGGGCTTGTTCGACTTCACTTTTGGCGAGCCCATTCATGTAGCAGCCGCGTGTGGCGAGCCATTCTTTGAGCTGGATTGGCGAGTTCGGATTCTCTAACCCCGTCACCGCCCTGGCTCTAGCTAACGTTGCCTCACGGTGCTGAGCATCGATGGCGACCGCGCTATCAACCAGGCGGTGTCGAGTAGGACTCCTGTGTCGTTGATGCGTTGATCTAGCACGTAGGCCGTCCACTCGGCCTTGGGCATCGGGTGTTTCGCTAACCGGTGCTGGATTGCTTGTTCCACCTCGACGTCACGGGCGTTATGCGTTTGAATCTTGCCCAGCCGGCCGGGTCGGATGCGGGTAGGTTGCGGTTGGTGCCGTTGGAGAGGATGTTGGCTTCGGTGGGTGTGCAGAACTGGCGGATTAGGCGTTTACCAGCAGCATCCTTCTGCACATCAAGCCGGAGGGTTTTAGCAACATGGTCGAGACTCATCGGCAAACCCAGATAAGCCGCCCAGATCATGGTGCAACGCCACTGTGCCGGGTCAAGAAACCCGGTTGGCAACAAGCCCGGATGGTGTTTTCGTAGCCATGCGGAGAGGCAGACCCGTTCGAAGGTGGCGTTGAATGCCCACTTCACCACACCAGGGTCAACCAGCCCCTCAAGAACCTCAGTAGGTAGGGCTTCACCTTGGGCAAAGTCAACCACCCGCACCGGCAAACCGTCAACCGCATAAGCAAACAACAACACCTCAAAATCTGGGTGCTCCGCGTACGGGTAGACCCCAGTCTTGGCGAGGTTCACGGGGCTGAAAGTCTCAATATCGATTGCTATGGTGCGCAAAGTTTCGTCCTAGAGATAAGGGTGGGAGCCAACCAGGGCGTGTCGGCCCCCACCATATAGAAAGGGTTGGTTAGTTGAGGTTGAGTTTCTCGGCCAGTTCTTCACGGAGCTTTCTTAGCCGCCGCAGCTCAAACCAATTGGTGATTAATGTCCCTAGAGCGACACCAACGCAGGCCCAAAGCAGGGTGACGGTATTTGCCCAAAGGGCGGCTTCGTAACAGGCTTCATTCATCATGGTCTCCTTAGTTGAGGAAGTCATCGTCGGTGGTGAACGCACCAAAGTCAGACTCAGCACTCACTCGGCCGCCGCCCAAAGGTTCGCCATCTCGTAGCTTTTGGATATTACCCAACCCACACGCAATACCACGGTTACCGTTCGTGTTGAACGCATAGAAGCTGAGGCTGACGCGGGCGTAGCAGCCGGAATACACCTCGGAACGATCCAGGATCGGCTGGACATGCTCATCCACAATCTGCGGAGCCGTCACGGAATTAGCGTTAACAAAATAGGCGTTCTTATATGCGTCGTCATCACGCTCCACGTCACCGTCACGAAGCGGCAACTTGAGCGCTGCCTTATTCGGACGTTTGCCACCAAACTTCGCAATACCCGCTTCGATAGCGGCATCGATGGCACGCTCGATTTTGCCGATAGTAGTGATATCGGTTTTGGGGATGATTAGGGAGACGGAGTATTTGGGTTTTCCGCCCTCGACAGCGGTCGCATCCCACACATGCGCATAAGACAGGCGCACTTCACCGGTGACCACACGGGTCAAATTCGTAGTATTCGTTGACATAGTTTTCTCCTTACTTGTTGTTTGGTTGGAAGTCGGTGGCCGCATCAGCGACCTGAATAGCGGGACGCTTATCGCCCTCAGGGACAAGGCACGGTTTACCTGCAGGTTTTGTGACGAGTGAGCCGAGGATTTCAGCAAACCGAGCCTTACCGAGCTGCTTCTCCAAAGCAGTGATAGTTTTCAATTTCTGCTCGAACACATCCACAACCCCAGCCTTGACGAGTGTCTCAGCAGCTTGAGTTTCGTTGGTGTAGCGGCGGATGGAGCGGCCTTCAACGAGCTTGAAACCAGCCCAGACCTTGCCCTGATTCATAGCCATTGACAAGGCGTAGGCCTCAACATCAGCAGCCCAAGATTTGAGCTGTGGGATCCGTGTGAGCACGTCGGCAATCTCCACGTCGGACAGTTCGGCTGGTGGCGCGAACTCCAGCTTGGCAAGCGCCAGGTTGGCCTCGGCACGTGCCCGACAGGTGGGCGCGAGTTTGCAAAAAAACACCACGACCCCGACCGGAACTCGCCCTCACCCTGAGCAGCCAGCTCGGCGATTGGTTTAACCTGAGTTTCGGCCCAGTTGAGAAGCTCGGTGACGGGTATCTGCCAGGTTGAGACGTTGCCGCGGCGGGGCTGGAAAATCGTCAACGTCACTGTCTCGATGTCATACAAGTCACCGAACGCGTAGAGTGCCCCCAGGGCGTAGAGCATGAGCTGCGGATTCCGCTCCGCATCAACAAGCACGCCTTGGCCGTATTTCAGATCAATGATGTGCAAGGTCGGCTCCGCGATAATCACCACATCACCAGTACCAAAACCACCCGGCACCACATGAGAAAAATCCAGCCGCTGCTCAACCAACACCTGCGGATCACCACAGGTCTCCCGCGCCAGCGAGATATGCTCCTGGACGAACGACACGTAGTCATCGGTCAGGCGCTCCATCTCCTCGTCGATCCAGTCGGACTCTGGCTTGAAAGTGGATGCTTGGTGGAGGGCGCGGCGTAGCTTCCACTCCGCTAAAGCGTGAGCTGCAGTTCCTTGCTCGGCAGCAGACGACGAAGAATCCGGCTCACCAGACTCCAGACGTGCCGAGGGCGTGCAATTCAACCACCGGTGCGCACCAGAAGCAGACAACAAAGCATGATCAGAGGTCGCCATCAGCCAACCCCTTAGCCTGCTCCAACAACCACGAATACTTGGCTGGGTCAACCGCAGAAAGCCTGTCCGCACCCGCAGCGACAATCAACTCCCGCACCTTCACCGTCAACCCCTGAGAGGACAAGGCGGCCAGCACGCCACGCACCTGCTCTAACGACACAGGTTTAGGTGTTGGTTCAGGTGCAGGTGCTGGTGTAGGTTCGGGGGCCTGCGAGTGGGTGGCTCCATATTCGGCTACCGCTTCCTCTAGTGCGGGTTGTGCCAGCTGGGCTGCCGCGATAGGACGAGCACCAGACATTCCCGCGTGATCCTCAAACCCCTCCCACGCCAGCCGCTCCACATCCACCGCCAACCCGGTAACCAACTCAGCCACCTGATTCAACGCGGCAATCACATAATTCGCATCCGACACGTTCACGACCGATCACCACCACTACCAGCGACACCAACCGCATGGGCTAAAGCCATCAGATCGTCGTCGGGTTCGACGTGTTGAATTTCTACACTGGTTGCTTCAGTGCCTGGCAGTATGATGGCCATCTTGTGGCGTGGTTTAGTGGTGCCGAAAATAGTGCGCAGTATCCGCTTACTCGGCTGGATTTCTTTTGTTGAGAGCAGCGCCTCAGGATTGGGGTGTTTGCCGATTTTGACTTTGAGTTTTGTACTCATCTTTCTTCTCCTTCCTTAAGCGTTGCTGTGTGCTCCGCTCATTAGAAGGCCAGAAAGATCAGCCGAGTTAACCCCTGCCGCTGCCAGCCCATCGCGTAGCCGTTGGGTCGCTTTTTTCAAGGTTTTCGAGACAGCCGCTTTCGACACGCCACGCTGCGCAGCAACATCAACCTGCGAACGCTGCTCGACAAGCACCGCCACGATGACTGCTCGCTGCACCTCAGGTAGCCCCTTGACCAGGTCGAAGAGCAGTTGCCTGATGGTTTGGATGGAACGGTCTTTTTCCTCGGCAGTTTCCTTGTCACAAATGACGTCTTCCACCGATGGGCAAGCTCCCGTTTCTTGGTTACCAAAGGCGTTGTATACCTCCCAAGAACAAAACTTGACCCCCTTACGGTCTTGACGGTAGTAGCCGTGCTCGTTGTTGTATTCCTGCCGGTCAAGCTCAGCAACGATCTCGACCCACTGGTCGTTGGCCTCAATAACAATCGGAGCGCCAACAGCACTGTGATAAGTGATGAATCCCATGAGTGGGGTTCCCTTCTGGTAAAGGGAGACCCGCTCGAGGAAGCAAGTTCGGGTGTCAACGCTGCAAGGCGACAGTGCGGTAGAGAAACGAGAAGGCAGGAACCCAACACATGGGTTCCTGCCACTTGCTTCTCTTGCGCGTCTCTTATGGTTGACGGCCTTGTGTGATCAGCACGCGGCACTATGTAGGAGCACCTGCCACGGAATGTGGCCGATTCACCTCATGGGGCTCATGCCGTCGACTGCCTGAGCCCTTTCCTCCAGACATCGCGTCGAGACCGTGTCGTGTCTGTCTTCTTCTGCTAATGCAGTAAAATGTGAAGAAGTTCTACACAAACGCGATCCCGAATGGTGTGCCCGGAGATCTGTTTTCAGGCTACGAACACAGCTGTTTGGAACCGTGAGAAAACGTGATGGGCTTTCGTGAGGAGTCGTGAGATTTTCGATGGCAGGAGGGTGATGAAGTTCTTTGAACTGGCCGACGCTCTTCATCCGCTCGTGCCTGGCGGGCTCGCTCGCGCACCGTATCTGCGAGAACTGATCTCAATGTTTACAACTGTTACTGAGACTGAGTGGACTACGCGGGCTGACCCCTCGTTTCTACCAAGCGACGCGACCTTAGAAAGAATGGCCTCAACTGACAGCGCTTTCACTAAGAAGCTTGCAAAAGCGATAACCGCACGTTGGGGAATCAAGAATTTTGTAAACATTCTTGACGGGCTGGAGCTGGAAACTCAGCAATTAATCACCGATCACATCGCCGCATACGGTGAGCAGGTTCGGCTCGATCATTTCCCAGATGATGTTGCGCGACTACTTGTCGAGATCATTCACGACAAGGCCGGCATCGATAAGGGCAAGGAGGCAGTGCTTGAAGAGATCGCTATTCAAACAGCTCGTGTTCGATACGAAAAACTCATTCTCGCCCGCTCACGAGGTTGCACTAAATGCAGTATGCCGCTAGGTATTTCTTCCCACGGGCAGCAAGCCGACTCCTACACGATAGTTTTCCTTGATGCTGATCAAGCTGAATACACAGCCGATGACTTTGCCGCACTATGTAAACCGTGTGCAGAAAGATACGAGCTAAGCCACACGCCACAAGACGTCGCCGAACTGCGTAGAGCTAACAGATTGCTGTCCTTGAACGATCATGTCGGTGAGCACCTTGTTCCACTTGGCTTAGACCAGAAAATTGCCGACCTACTGATAGCGATATACAACCTGCCGGTGGAGAACCTTGCCCCAAACATCACCTACGACGTGATGCCGATGCAGGAAAAACTCGATGACACAAGGCTTGTTCGACGCGTGCGAGACCACATGAGTATCTACGAATCAGTTGTTCGTGAAAAAGCTAAATCTCTCGAAGAAGTAGGAAAACTTGATTTTGAGCGGATGCGAGACGACATTTGGGGCGCGTGGCGAGTTCTCGTCGATGCAGGGTTGAGCCAAGATGAGATATGGTCACGCCTAACCGAGTGGATTCACCGGCACACAAATGTTGATGAATATGCATGCGGTGTTGTTGTGTCGTTCCTGA
Source organism: Arcanobacterium hippocoleae (assembly GCF_031456295.1). Classification (NCBI taxonomy): domain Bacteria; kingdom Bacillati; phylum Actinomycetota; class Actinomycetes; order Actinomycetales; family Actinomycetaceae; genus Arcanobacterium; species Arcanobacterium hippocoleae. The sequence goes on along the minus strand of NZ_JAVDUJ010000001.1, from coordinate 224,110 downwards.
CGCAAATCTGTGAGCTGTTTAAACCGAGGAGGCAGATACTGTGATCCGCCTACCCAACAAGCTATACCGATTCAATGAATCAGTGCTTGCCGACTTCGTAACGATCCTAAAAACCATTGACGAAAGCCCAATCTCGGTTTTAGATCTTCAACGCAAACTCGCTCAAAAACTTCACACCGAAGACCTCATTGATGCCCTCACCCTCCTGCTCACTCTCGGGGTGCTCGACCTAGACACCAGTAAAGGGGTGCTCAGTCATGCTCACTAGACTCTGGTCACCCGCATTCAAACAGGAAGGAAAACCCCGCCCCGTCATCAATCTGCATACCGGGTTGAACATCGTTGAGGGCGCTGACGAAGCACAAAACTCCATCGGCAAGTCAACACTGCTGCAAATAATCGACTTCGTCTACGCTGGGAAAGATTTCCTGGACTCCGACGCTGTGCGACTCCCGCAAGCCGTCGGCCATCACGCAATACACTTCTCCCTCAGACTGCACGATAAAGACCATCACTTCGTCCGTGCTACCGACAGGCCCGGGTTCGTCACTCGCTACCACGACCCAAACTGGCAGGAGTTGGATCGGGACTACGAGCTTTCTGAATACCAACAGTTCTTGCTCGACGAATACGGTCTCGGGGATACCGGCGGCACATGGCGTGAACTGGTTGGGCGGTTCAGCCGCGTCGACGAACGCGACATGGCCCTGCTCGACAGGCCACTAGCCGCAGCTGCACGCGCCAACGACATCGACGGCGCTAAAGCACTACTTCGGCTCTTCGGTGCATACGAAGAGATCGACAAGATCCAATCCCGCTACGACCAGGTACGCAAAGAAGTCGACGCGCTCAACGCGATGGCAAAGGGTAAGTACTCCAACTACATCAAGTTCACCACAAAGAAAGAACGCGACGCAGCCCAAAGAGAACTTCTTCAAGCCCGCAGTGAAGCCAAACAGCTACGCACCCACGCCGACCTCGACCTGTTCGAAACCGAACGCCAAGCCAGGCACGAGCAGGCACAACGCCGCGCCGAGTTGCGACCTCTCACACAACAGCTCGACGCGATTAACAGCAGACTCGCCATCGTCAACGCCACCCTGTCTGGGCAAACACGCATCACCACCCGAGATCTAGAAGAGTTCTACGAATTCTTCCCGAACGCAAACCGTGAATCCTTAGAAACCATCGAGTACTACCACCACCAGCTCACCGGCATTCTCGAAGATCAACTCCACGAGCAGCAACATCACTACCAGGCACAAGCAGCCCAACTTCAAATCGCCATCGACAACCTCCAAGCCCAAATCCTGGCTCTCGGCGAATCCGTGCGGCTCGATGACGAGGTCTACGACCAGTCCGCCGAGATACAAGCCAAGATCAACCGGCTCGAAGAACAAATCCATACCTTCGACCACAACCAGGAACTCAAGAAGGAAAGCAAACAGCTCAAACAAGAAATCGACGAGGCAATCCCCAACACCCTCGGGCATCTCGCTGACACAATCAACGCGCAGATGAAAACTGTCAACGATGCTCTCTACCCGCAACAACACCGCAAGAGCCCACTGTTCACGTTCAAAGCCGCCACCAAAGGTGTCTCCTACACATTCGACCACAACGGAGACACAGGCTCTGGTGCCAAGGCCAAGAACCTGATCGTATTCGACCTCGCCACCCTTCACAGCACACCACTACCGTTCCTCATCCACGACTCGGCAATCATCAAACCCGTCGCTTTCGCACCAGTACGCGAACTACTCAACATCTATGCCGACAGCAGCACGTTCACCAGCGGTGCGAACGAACCCAAGCAGGTGTTCTTCTCCTTCGATGCCACCAAGGCCTACGGCACCGGAGCCGAGGACTCCGTTGCCAAGAACCAAATCATCCACCTCGACGAAGGCTCCGAAGCCCTCTACGGCTTCACCTGGAACCTCGAAACCGACCAACATGATGCAGGAGACGACCAGACGTGACTATCACCTTCAAACCCTTATGGAAACTCCTAATCGACCGCGACATGACCCGAGAAGACCTACGCCACGCAACCGGCCTATCACCAGCCACCATCGCCAAACTAGGACGTGATGGCAACGTCACCACCGACGTCCTCGCCCGCATCTGCCAAGCGCTCGACTGCGATATTGCTGACATCTGCGAGGTCGTCCCCACCGACCTGAAGGGAGAGACCGATTAGATGACCGCTCAGCGTCTCCAACTCACCTGGTACAACAAGGACAAGGCCCTTATCCCTACCGAGACCGGTAAGTACGGCTACACGTGGGTTGACCCCTCTGATCCGCGCTACTGCGAAACCCACACCCTCGTGCTAGACGACTACGTGCAAGGTGCGCAGACACCGAAGTCTGACGAGTTCGCCTACTCCGAGCGCGCTGACCTGGAGCCCCAGGATGACAACCTGCTGATCTTGGGTGAATCGGGCGATGTCCTCGAAGCCCTCACCCGCGTGCCCGAGCTTGCCGAGAAGTACGTCGGCAAGGTGAAGCTGGTCTACATTGATCCGCCGTTTAACACCGAGAAGGCGTTTAACTATTACGAAGACAACCTGGAACACTCCATCTGGCTGACCATGATGCGCGACCGGCTCATGCACATGAAGAAGCTACTCGCCGATGATGGGTCAATATGGATCCACCTGGACTTTTCTGAGAACCATCGCATGCGGCTTCTTCTGGATGAGGTGTTTTCTTCTGGCTCATTTATTGGTGAAGTCACGTGGAAGAAGCGCGGGAACTTGCCAAATGATCGCCCTATGGCAGCTAATGACGACAAAATTCTGGTCTACGGTTCAGAGGGCGCCTTCAACTTGCGCCCACGTCCTACCGGGCACGGAGGTTATATCAATACCGATGGTGATCCTCGTGGCCCCTGGGCTACGCACCCGGTTGACGCTAACGCGAAGGGTGGCAGAAATGTTGAGCATCTGCGCTATTCGATTATTAATCCCCAGACGGGAGTCGCATACACTCCTGCTGCTGGACGCAACTGGGTGTATTCCCAGGAAGACATGGAACGCGGAATAAGGGATGGACGTATAATCTTCGGGCGCACTGGTCATAGCGGACCTGTTAAGAAGGCATACCTGTCCGAAACTAGGGCTGGCCTTACCTGGCCCACGCTGTGGTTGGCCGATGAGATCGCTGATTTCGTGTACAACAATGCGGCCGATAAGCATTTGCAGTCCATGTTCCCTGGTAGGAGCCCATTCGACACCCCAAAACCAGAAGAGTTGCTGGAGCGCATCATTCATATCGGTTCGAATCCTGGCGACATTGTGTTGGATGTGTTTGCTGGGTCTGGTACGACGGCTGCGGTGGCGCAGAAGATGGGGCGGCGTTGGGTGACGTGTGAGTTGTTGGAGTCGACGTTCACGACGTTCACGCGTCCGCGTCTGGAGAAGGTCGTCAACGACGAAGACCTGGGAGGGATCACTCGGACTAAGGGCGAACGAGTCGACGCTACGGAAGACGGGCTGCCTGATGGTGTCTCGCCGGAGGACGCCGCGAAATTCACGAGCGTGCTCAACAAGCTGATCAAGGACGACCCAGAGCTAAAGACCAGCGCCCAGGTGAAGGCGTTGAAGGCTGCCTCGAAGACCAGACGCACGAAAGAAGTAGTGAACTGGCGTGGTGGCGGTGGTTTCCAGGTCGCGCATCTCTCGCCTGCCTGTTTTGACTACGACCCCGCGCTTGATCGGGTGATGCTAACTGCGGCCGCGACCGGACAGACTCTGATCGAGTCTGTGGCTGCGAATCTCGGCTTCACGTTACTGCACCCGGATGATGACTACGTTTTCGACGCTCGCCGAGGTAACATGCTACTCAAAGTCGTTGAGGGGGTTGCCACGCCCGAGATTGTTGATTGGCTGGCCTCACAGGTGCAGCCCGGGGAAACCATCGTGCTTGCCGCGACGAGCGTGATGGATGGGGTGCGCCAACTACTGCGCAAGGCTGTGAAGGGGTCGCGGGTGATTGCCTTACCCGATGATGTGTTTCGGTACAGCGAAGGTGGTGACCAGTGATGGCGAACAGGCTCAACATCAGTTTTGACTCCGACATGCTGGAGTCGATCAGTGCCGAGTTCGACCTGCGTGCTCCGAATAAGGAAGCGCTGCGCCAGCTGGTCTTCACTCTCGACGGCGACTATGACCCGACCGTGATGCAGGTGCTCAACCTCGCTACGGGCGTGGGAAAGACCTATCTGATGGCCGCGTTTATGGAGTATCTGCGCCGCCAAGGGGTCAGCAACGTCGTCATCGTCACCCCAGGCAAGACGGTGCAGGCGAAGACGGTGCAGAACTTCACGCCCGGCACACCCCGCTACATCACCGGCACGGCGGTGCCGCCCGAGGTGGTGACCCCACAGGACTACTCGGCGTGGATCGCCCGGCAGAACGGCCCGGCTCGACTCGCGTTCGGCCGTGAAGTGCCAATGCTGGCGTTTATCTTCAACATTCAGCAGCTCATCGCGCCGAAGGAAGCCGAGGGTGACACCCACGGTGGTACCCAGGACGCGATGCGCCGTAAGCCCCGCCGGTTCGATGAGAACGCCGGCGTGCTCTTCGACTACCTCAAGGGTCTCGATGATCTGGTTGTGATCGCCGACGAGTCCCACCTGTACGGGTCCAGCGCGGTCGCGTTCAATGCAGCGTTGAAGGAACTCGATCCAGCGGCGGCGATCGGTCTGACGGCCTCGGTGGATAAGAAGACCGATCACGTGATCTTTGAGTACCCGCTCTACCGGGCGATCCAGGACAAGTACGTCAAGGCCCCCGTGCTGGCGTTCCGTAAGACCGGATACGGCTCCGATGAATCCTCCGAAGAACAACAGCTACGTGACGCGCTTCAACTGCGCCAGATCAAGCAGGCCCACTATGACGCCTACGCTGCCAACCAGAACCGCGCCCACGTCAACGCGGTGGTTTTCGTGGTCTGTTCGGACGTCGAGCACGCCACCCAGGTGGCTGAGCTGCTGCGCACCCCCGAATACTTCGGCAAAGACGAGGCTGTGCTGCAGGTGGACTCCAAGCACGAGGATGAGTTGACTCAGCGTCGCCTCGACGAATTGGATCGGCCCGAATCGCCTGTGCTGGCAGTGGTGAGCGTGAACAAGCTCAAGGAAGGCTGGGACGTCAAGAACATTGCCGTGGTGGTCACACTGCGCGCCATGGCGTCCGAAGTGCTCACTCAGCAGACGATGGGGCGCGGGCTGCGGCTGCCGTTCGGCCGGTATACGGGTGTGTGGCAGATCGATCAGCTCGACATCATCGCCCACCAATCCTTCACCGAGCTGCTCAACGCCGAGAACGTGCTGCAGCAGTTCGGCCTGGACGAAGCCATCGCCGAGCCCGACAAAGCCAAGGTAGAAGAGGCGATCCGTAAAGCCGCCGAAGAGTCCGGCACGGGTACAGGTACGCCCACGACCGGCGGTGACCAACCAACGAAGACAACCGGTTCTGAACCGGGCACCGGTGTCAGTGGTGAGGTCGCCGGTGGTATGGCTCCGCAGCCGGGCACCGTTCCCGTCGGCGGCAGTGATTCCCCGGGGGCGGGTTTGCCCGGTGTCGGGGTTCGCACCATCACCGAGCAGGAGGATCAGCCCACCTGGGAGTTGGTTTCTATCGGACGCAACCCGAGCTTTGCTGACGTGTCCTACCGATTCCCGGTGACGACGATGACTGTGCAGCAGCCGCCCATTGACCTGTCAGAAATCAGTGACGCCGAGATCGAGCAAGCAGCGCGTCGGGTCACCTCTGCTGGGGACGTGCTGCTGCGCAAAGAGATCATCGCCGCCCTAGGCAAGAAACTCCGGGCAGAGGATCGAGAAAGCGCCGAAGTCGACTCCGTCCACGTCGACGACGCCGACGCCGAGGAGGCGCTGGTCAAACTGGTGATCAACATGTCGCTGGTGCCCAAAACCGAACAGACCGCTCGCTACGTCGCCACGTTCCTGGTGCCGAAGTTCATGCGCGCCGTGACGTTCACCGGCTGGACCGTCAAATCCCTCGACTCCGCCCGCGCCGAACTCCTAGCGCTGATCAAGAACTACACAACCGAGACACTGCGAGCCACCCGCGAGGTGCCGACCATACACCCTAAGTCGATGCCAGGCACCGGCTACACGCTCCCGTTGGGTGAGAAGGTGCATGACCAGATCGAGAGTCGTGACCAGTTCGTGCGAGGCCGGGTCTATGGCGGCTGGTTCAAGTCGCTATTCGCCGAGGAGTCCTTCGACTCCTTCACCGGCGAATACCAGCTTGCTCGCCTGCTCAACACGTCGCCGGGGATCGTGTGGTGGCATCGCCTGCATCCGCAAGACCAGACGTTCGTGTACTACAACGCGAAAGACCGCTACTTCCCCGACTTCGTAGCCTTGGACACCAACGGGGTGCATTGGATCATCGAAGGCAAGGACGAGCGCGGCCGCGATGACGCCAGGGTGCAGGCCAAACGTAAGGCTGCCGAGGCGTTGGTGCGCCGGTTGGTGGCTGAGGATGCCTACGCCGGTCAGCACTGGGGCTATCTGATCGCCTACGAGCAAGACACCGCCCGTGCCGACTCGTGGGAAGACCTGAAAGCCTTCGCCAGCCCGGTCAGCAACGCCCTGTAGCTGCGAGTTCGCCTGGGCGCATCACGGGGCTCCAGCGTTGCGGGAGGTCGAGGGTGACGGCCTCGCCGGTAATGAACACGAATCCGAGCCTGCCATCGGTGAGCCTGCACCCGCCCTCCAGAACCGCAAGGAAGTCCGGGATGTGGAACGCAAGCTGCGTCGGCGATTCGGTCAGGAGCTTGTCGATCGCGGCACTGAGCGTCGATGGACGTCGCCGCGCACCCGTTGACTGCAGGCTGTCCACGGCCTGGTCGACCGCCGTGCTGTTGCGCCCAGCGAGCACCTGCAGTGCTTCACCCATCTTGGCCAGCAGCACCTCCTGGTAGAGGTGGCTGGTGGTGCAGGTGCCGCGCTTGACGTAGTTCGTGGGGCACTCCCACACGTCGACCCGGTTCGGGGTACCGGAGTGCCAGGTCTTGTGGCCGAACGGCCGTCCGCAGTCGCCGCATACGATCTTGCCAGACATGCGCCGACCGAAAGACTTGTGGCCGCTCGGGTCGACGCGAGTGGCGAGCCAAGGCAACTCCCTCTCGGTGATCTTGAGGACGCTGGCTGTGTGGCGTTGGGCGCGGAATGCGTCCATCCACTCGACGGTGTGCCCGGCGGCGAGGTTTTCAAGGAGGAAGCTGATCAGCCGGTAGGTCAGGCGAGCTTGTACTGTTGCGAGTTCGGGGTAGTGCATGGTGGTGGCTCCTGTCTTTGCGTCACGTACATACACGCTCTAATCAGGGCTAATAGCAAGTCGTAACCGGCACTACCTTTTGGCGCTTGCCGCACCTTTTGGCGCTCCACTGACAGCTGTATCGTTCGTGGTTCACGTCGAACCACGACGCCTCCTGGACAAGTCGCCGCCGGAGCCGAACCGTCCGAGTAGACCGCTCAACGGCTCGCGCTATCCCGAGCTTTCCCTAGTGGCGCGCGAGTTTCTTCCAATCCAGGTCGCTCACGCCCCACGAACCCTTGTATCCAACCTGATACGGTCTGCGACCCGACCTGTGGCACAGTCCCGTACTTTTAAGACCTACACAAACCTTTTAGCGCTTACCAACACTTTTTAGCAGATACCCATACCTTTTAGCGGAACCCATACTTTTTAGCGGCAACAAGAACCCGCCACCCCACGCCACCTAAACCGACGACAAAAAGAGGCGAAACCACCGCCGCAACCCCTCACCAAACGCCCCAAAGACAGGGCAAGAACCGCCTCAAAACAACCACCAATACCGCCCTGACAAGCACAAACACCGCCGCAACAACAAAAGACGCCCACCTCGATACTTTGTATCAAAATGAGCGTCCTAATGGTGGAGATGCAGGGAATCGAACCCTGGTCCGATAATGCAATACCCAAGACTTCTCCGGGTGCAGTCTGCTAAACGTTGTTTTTGGCTCCAGCACTCACGCAAACAAGTTGCTGACAAACCTAGTTCGCTAAAAGTTCACTGCAAATCACGAACAAATCTGCAGCGCAGTGGCTTCCATAAAAACGACGCCAGTTCACTTACGCGAAAGCTACGTAAGGCTGACGGACTCCTTTAAATGCGCTCGCGCTTAGGCAGCGAGGGCGAAGTCGTTATGCTGCTTGTTTGCAACTAATTTTCGTACAGAATCGTTAAAGAGATGACTGTACATCCTCTACCCGCTTCTCTTCGGCCTTCATTACCGTCGAAACCGATCATCCCCATATTCAGTTATCAATTCGTCCAGCTGAATCTTCATGCCATTATCAACACCAAAAGATCACCAACAATGAAAACAGCTAATTCAGCAAACGCATTAACCTGCAAGCCAGTCTAGCCCATACTTTCGATAAAATCTAGCGCGCCGCAATGTGCAGCAAAACAAAAACATGACAAAGCCATCTACTAAAAATGCAGTTATCTGCAGATACCGCTTCCAATTCCCCGCAGCACAGAGCGAAACTACAACCAAGTTCGGCTCTCACGCACCACATTCACAAAATCAAAGCTAAATACGCCCACGCTTATGCGCATCAGACATTGCGCGCGCAGTATCTCGTTCATCTTGCTTTCGCCGCAGTGTCTCGCGCTTATCCCAATCTTTTTTACCGCGTGCAAGAGCAATCTCGATTTTCACTCTGCCGCGTACAAAATACAGCTCAAGTGGTACTACCGTCGTGCCTTTATCACGCACTTTCAAACGCAAATTATCGATCTCGTACTGATGTAATAAAAGCTTCCGCTTTTGCGTCGGAGCATGATTCGTCCATGATCCCATCGCATATATCGGAATATTACAGCCAACTAGCCAGGCTTCTCCCCGACGGTCGAACTCGATCCATGATTCCGTCAGTGAGGCACGCCCCATCCGTAGCGCCTTTACTTCGGTACCGGAAAGCACAAGACCGGCTTCATAAATTTTATCAATATGGTAATCATGCCGTGCCTTTTTATTCCGGGCAATCACCTTTTTTGCGTCAGCTTCCGCCTTTGCTTTTTGCGCTGGAGTGAGCTTTCCGGCAGATTTATTCGATTTTTTCGCCATTTTAGCCTCCTCACAATTACATCACAATCAAAATACACAGTGCACCAATGTATATTGGCGTTGTATCCGCACTCATTTCTACTCTGAGCCAGATATCCATTAAAACACATTCTTGCCCGCAGTAGAAAGGCATCATATTTTATGCGTATGGATGCAGAAAATATCTTCTGCAGCACCATCAGCACGCTTTACGCTACCCGTAAATACCGCAATTTTGAAATAAAATCAGTTGAAGCTGGGCAATGACATTGGATTGATTTGCTTCCCATTACGGAAAACCTCATAGTGCAAATGGCAGCCAGTAGACCATCCAGTAGTTCCGGTCAACCCAATTGGCTCTCCTTTTGCTACATGTTGCCCAATACGTACATCAATTCGGGAAAGATGCGCGTGGAAGGTGACCCAACTTGCGCCATTTACTATCCCGTGATTGATGTATACGGCGTTTCCATACGGATTGCCATCAGATGCATGACGGAACCTCGTGATCGTACCGGCAGCACCAGCCCGCTGCGTTGTGCCACATTGTGAACCAATATCGATCGCAGGATGAAATTCATACCGCCCAGATACAGGATTAATCCGGTAGGCAAAAGGAGAAGTGATCCGAAGTGGTTTTGGCAGAGGCGTTTGGATCCAGTCACTGGAAGTGATGATCACACCGCCACCATCGGAGTATCCACCTTCCCCAGCTTTCTTTCGGCGTGCAGCTTCTTCCGCCCGCCGACGATTTTCTGCATCAATCGCCGCAATCTCAGCCATAATTTCGGCTTGCACTTGCTTATGTTTCTCGATTGAAGCCGCGATATCTGACTTCTTACCTTGTAACTGCGCAACTAGATTCTCGTATTCTTTTTGTAAGGAGTTCAGATTTTCGCGTTTTTTCTCTGCGTCTTTCTTAGTTGCTTCACGTTCCACCACAATTGCATCAGCTTCACGCTTCAGCTTAGTGATTACCGCTTCAACAGCGTTTTGCCTTGCTTCTCTATTTTCAGCAAGCGCACTTGCTTTTGCCTGTGCATCGAGCACATTCGTTTGCGTGCGGGCAATTGCAGTATTTGCCCGATAAGCGTTCATGAAATCTTCAGCCGAGCTTGTACCGATAATTAATTCAATTGCTGACGGAGCCACATCGCCGCGGTATGTTGCTCGTGCAAGCGCACCTAAAGATTTCAGGGTGTCGTCTTTCGCGTCAGCAGCTGTTTCTTTCTCGTTTTTGATTTTGCGAAGTTCGGCTTGCGCAGAAGAGAGTACGGCCGCATTGCGTTGTGCTTCGCGCTCTGCCGCCGATAATTGTGATTGTGCATTGGCTAATTCGGATTCTGCTCCAGGAATTTTATTTTTTGTCTCGGTGAGTTTCAAGAAAGTTTCTTGCACGTTTACATCAAGCCCGGTAATTTGCGATTTTAGTTTTTCAATTTCGCTTGCTTGTGCTTTTTCACGCGCTACTAGGTCATCACGGTTCGCAGCGGTGGCAATGTTCCCTGAGAGGCTGATTGTAATTCCAGAAGCAAGGATTGCAACCGATGACATGATCGCTATCGTATTCTTCCCGATCTTGACTTTCATTTTCGTTCCCAATCAATATTTCCCATTACCAATTTTCCGTCTGATCTCTCGATGCGCGATGCGCATTTATTCAGCTTTCAAACTCGCGTATAGCGCCGCAATGCCAGGAATGATGCAAACGAAGCGATCATGATCGCTGCACCGAGGAGAATTGGCGCAAGGAAAAATACGTCTTTCGCATCCACTACTTGCACCCATGTGCTCTTAAACCAATCTTGAATGAAGAAATGTACAATCGCCCATAAGCTTATGGTCGCAAATACTGCGCCCACGAGTGATGCGAGCACGCCTTCAAGAATGAACGGCATTTGGATCATTCGATTCGTGGCACCTACATAACGCATGATCTCTGTTTCTGTACGTCGAAACATTGCTGATAGACGAATCGTGGATGGAATCAGCAGCATCGCCGTGAGAATCATGACTCCTGCAAGACCTCCAGCAATCAACGTGAATCGGTTTAACACATTAAATAATGGCTCTAGTTGAGCGCGTTGATCGATCACTGCTTCGACACCATCGCGACCTTCAAGTGCATCTGCTACCACCTGATATTCTTGCGGATTTACAAGCTTTACACGGAAGGATGCCTGCATTTGGGCTTCTGTCATTGTATCAGCCCATGCAGTATCAGCCATTTGCTTTTTGAATGCTTTCAGTGCATCAGCTTTATTCTCATAATAGACTTCTTGCACATACGGTTTCAGTTCGGCAGATTTGAGATATGCATCGATTGCCGTGATCTGCTTTTCGGTTGCTTCTCCGCCCGCGCATTGCGGTCGAGATGAGTCTGCAGGGCACATAAACGCGGAAACTTCAACTTTGTCATACCAGTCGTTTTTCAGGTTCCCGATTTGTGTTTGCAATAGTACTGCTGCACCAACAAAAAGTAAGGAAACGAAAGTTACGAGCGTGACGGAAAAAGCCATCGCCGCATTTCTCCGTATTCCTTTGAAGGTCTGCGCAAAAATAAAACGTAGTCGCATTAGTGAATTCCTCCGTATGCACCGCGCTCTTGGTCGCGCACCACTCGCCCGTCAACTAATTCGATGACGCGTTTGCGCATCTGGTTTACGATTTCACGATCATGTGTAGCCATGACAACAGTTGTGCCTTGCCGGTTGATCCGATCTAGTAGCTTCATGATCCCAAGTGCTGTTTGAAAATCAAGGTTCCCGGTGGGCTCGTCAGCGAGAAGTAGGTCTGGACGGTTGATCATTGCCCGCGCAATTGCTACACGCTGCTTTTCTCCACCAGAAAGTTCGTTCATTCTCCGGCGTTCCTTGCCATCTAGACCAACAAGTTCAAGCACGTATGGAAGTTCTTTCCGAATGTGATGCTTCGGTTTCCCGATCACTTGCATTGCTAATGCAATATTTTCAGCTACATTCGCGTCCGGCAGAAGTCGAAAATCCTGGAAAACGGTACCGATTTTCCTCCGCAGTAACGGGACTCGCCGCTGTGAAACTTTGTTCAGGTTCTTCCCTAAAACAAATACTTTTCCAGCTGTAGGGCGCACTTCGGCAGAAATCAGCGAGAGCATCGTCGATTTTCCAGATCCGGAAGCGCCAACGAGAAAGGCAAATTCGCCACGGTCAATATTGACAGTGACATCATTCAGCGCAGGTGCAGCACCTTTTTCGTACAATTTCGTTACGTTTTCAAATGTAATCATGTTCTTCAATTGCAATTGCAGTTATAAAATCGTTATCTACCCTATTGAAGAATAAAACTATTGCATTTAGGCACGCCGAAAGAATAAAAATTTACGCTGATTCTGTTTCGCGATCTTGAGCGTTACGCCAACGGATTCCTGCTTCGATAAAGCCATTGATATCGCCGTCGAATACCCCTTCCACATTTCCAACTTCATGGCCGGTGCGTAAATCCTTCACCATTTGGTATGGGTGAAGCACGTACGAGCGCATTTGGTCTCCCCATGCCGCTTTTACGTCACCTGCGAGTTCTTTCTTTTTTGCATTTTCTTCTTCACGCCGCATTTGCAGTAGTCGTGACTGGAGCACGCGCAATGCTGCAGCGCGATTTTGAATCTGCGATTTTTCGTCTTGCATTGACACCACGATCCCGGTTGGGAGGTGTGTCATGCGGACGGCTGAATCTGTGGTATTCACGCTTTGCCCACCCGGCCCTGAGGAGCGAAATACATCGATTTTCAGATCCGTTTCGGGAATTTCGATATGGTCGGTGGTTTCGATAAGTGGAATTACTTCAACGGCTGCGAATGAGGTTTGCCGACGCCCTTGGTTATCGAATGGTGAAATTCGCACGAGCCGATGTGTTCCTGCTTCCACTGAAAGTGTACCGTAGGCGTATGGTGCTGCGACTTCAAATGTAGTGGATTTGATCCCGGCTTCTTCAGCGTATGAAGTATCAAGTACTTTTGTGGTGTATCCATTGCGTTCAGCCCAACGCAGATACATTCTTTGCAGCATCTGCGCCCAGTCTGCAGCTTCGGTGCCACCAGCTCCAGAGCGGATCGTAACTACGGCATTGCGCTCGTCGTATTCTCCAGAGAGGAGTGTTTTCACTTGCAGATCGGCTAATTCAGTGGAGAGCTTTTGGAGTTCGGCATCAAGTTCTGCATATAGCATTTGCGCGCTTTCAGCGTCCGTGATTGCTTCTTCTTCAGCCATCTCGTTTAATGTTTGGAGATCATCTAGTTTTCCATGCAGTGCGTTGAGTTTGTCAATTTTTGATTGTGCATGTGAAAGTTTTGAAGTGACCGCTTGCGCAGCTTCTGGATCGTTCCACAAATCGGGCGCAGCAGATTCTTGCGTAAGTTGCGCTACTTGCTGGTTAAGTCGTTCAATATCACTGACGGCAGCAATTTGTTCATAAGTGTGCCGTAATTGGGAAATCTCTTCATTATAATCTCGTGCCACGTCTGCCTAGTCTACGCTATTTTGTTGTATTTTCGGTATTGAAGTGTCATCTTTGCGCATAATGCTCATAGGCGAAGCGCGTTTTATGTTGCTTGAGCTACTTTTTGTAGCTTTGTTTCGCGCTATCGATCGGATGCTTCGGATTAGTTTTGGCATGTACTTACCGCGTGTCTCTTTCCTTTTCTGCATTATTTTTCGGAGGATTTTGTTTACCCGGTGTGTGATTCCCATTTTTCCCGCAGGCACAGTTACCGTATAGGGGTGAGTAATTTTTCTTTGCATTTAGCGGCTCTCGCTGTGGCAGCGATTGATGGTTTACGTGTGGTTGGTATTCAGGCGCCGATTTCGCAGAATATGGATTTTGCTGTAACTGGTTTACTTGATTCCAATGGGCAAAGTTGGGTAGTGAAGTTTCCGCGTAATCCACATGCAGGTACGGTTCTTGAGGCCGAAGCAAGCATTTCAGATTTTTTATTGCAAGAATTGCGTGCCGGAAATCTCCCTTTTGATGTACTGCGTCCAGCTGGATTTGCGAAGGTGAAATCGGGACGGGCGATGGTTCATCGCGCTCCGATTGGGAAGAGTTTGAGTTTTGACTCTCTGGATATTTCAGCTGCTCATGATTTGGGGCGTGCGCTGGCCGCGATCCATTCTCTTTCACCACATGTGATCGAGCGTGCAGGTATGCCGGTTTATTCTGCACAGACTTGCCGCCAACGTTTGTTGGCAGAACTTTCGGATGCTGATGCTCATGCGGAGGTTCCTGCAATATTGCGCAGACGCTGGCGCGATATGCTTGAGGACGGCACATTATGGAATTTTATGCCGCGCGTAACTCATGGCGATTTTGCCGATGAGAATGTACTTTGGTCGGAGCAACATATTTCTTGTGTACTTGGTTTTGGTGAAGCGCATGTGGGAGATCCTGCTGCCGATTTTGCTTTGTTGCTTGCAGATTTAAGTGAAGAGAATTTTGCTGCAGTGCTGGAGTCGTATCAGAATGCGCTCGGTAAACAGATTTCTTCTGAGTTTTTACAGCGTGCAAATTTGCTTAGTGAGTTTGCATTATTACGCTGGCTGATGCATGGGATTCGGAATAATGATTTTGAGATTATTGAGCAAGCTGAGGATATGCTCAAAACTTTAGCTTTTGACATTGAGCTTGATCCTCAGCTTGCACCTGGTCCGAATTGGGAAGTGGATCTTTCCAATTCCCAATTCACTGCGGAGAAGGCTACTGGCGCTAGTTTTGATACTGATTCTTGATTAGTGAATATTTTATTGTGTTTCATCACCTTTGCTGCTGCTCCCGATGTGAGCAAGTTGGTTCATAATTTTTGTTTCTAACTCTTCTTTGTTCATCGGAGGGATCCGCAATTCACGTTTTGCAGTATCGTCTTCTCCGAGGTATACGAAACATGTATCAATTTGATCGATCGGGATACCGGTGGAGTGTGACCATGCGTAGCGGTAAAGCGTTAGCTGGGATTGCCGTGCAGCTATATCGGCTTGATTTGGGCGTTTTCCTGTCTTCCAGTCAACGATTGTTACTGGTGGCGCATCTGGAATTTGTGTTGTATCGAATACGGCGTCTATTACGCAACGCACTGGTATCCCGGCAATTACTAGTTCGACGCTTTGTTCGATGGCAATTGGTTTGAGGTTTGCGAAGCGACTTTGTGTAAATCGAGTAAAGAGCTTTTGTGCTTTGCGATCTTCCTGGATTAGCTCAGGATCGATTTTCATTTCATTTGGGCCTGCGATTTCGTCAATATTAAAATATTGTGGTTTTTCGAAGTATTGTGCGATTTTCGCGTGCACGAGAGCGCCGCGTCTTGCGCTTTCGTTTGGTTCTGTTGGAATTGGGCGTTGTTGCATGCGGATGAAAGTTTCCGCGTCTGAAATCAGAGATACAATTCCCGAGGCGGTAAAGTATGGTATTTCTTGTTCGAGCTGGGTTGATTCGTTTGTTTCTGCATTGAGCAATAGAATATGTGAGCTAATTTCGGTTAGAGCTGCTGCACTTTTCTCGTCTGGAATTTGGAAATCCTTGTGTTCTGGCGAGATTAATTCCCGATTCACATCTCGTGGCCAGTATTTCGCTGTATTTGCTTGATTTTCTGAAGATGTTGAATTGTTCAGAGTTTCTGCCCAGGTTTGAAATTCTTCTTTTGTTGCAAAAATCGGCTCATTTCCTGGGTCTGGGATGCAATAATCTGGTTCGTTTTTTTCTGATTGCAGCGTTTTGGAAAGAAGTTCGTTGAGAAAAGTGCTCAACTCGGCTGGCTGCCAGCTGCCAGTTTTTGTATTGCTTTTTTCTACAATTTGCATGACTTTTTGTCTGCTCTCATATTCGTGAGAGGCAAGGATGAGTGAATACTTTGGGCGTGTAAATGCTACATAAGCAAGTCTGCGCTGCTCGTCACTATAATATTTGGGAAGTTTTCGGTTGAGGTAGTCATAGTATCTGCATGCTGCTTCGCCTTTTTGTAACTTCAAATCTTCACTGCAGAATGAAATATCCTGGATCGATAAGTATGGGATATAGTCAGCATCTGCACGCAACGGATCTGGGAATTTTTTCGATGTTGTATGCCACGGTGCTAAGCCTTTATTTGCTCCCGTATCGATTCCCCCTGCCACTAATTCCGGAATTGCAACTACATCCCATTGCAATCCTTTTGCAGCATGAATGGTAAGGATAGTGACTTTCCCAGGTATTTGTACTTCACCATCAAGTACTTCAACGAGCGCACTATCATCGCCTTCTTTTTCTTGCCCCACATTCTCTTGGGCTTCAACTTCATCGATCCACGAAAGGAATCCTGCAAGTTTGCGTCCAGTATCTGCAGCACAGTAATCCGCACTGAGCTGGGAGAAAATATTGATCGCACTGCGTATTTTGGCTTGTCCTTCAATCCGGGAAGCAATCAAAATTGGAAGTTGTAATAGCTCTACGGATTTCTGAATCATAATCGGAATTTGTAGATTCCGATTCTCTTTTAACTTTGCAACGCAAGTTGCAATATAGTTGATGCGTTCGATTCCTGCACTGGTAATACTTGCTTTAGCTGCTGCGTAAATTGCGGCGTTTTCTTTGCAATTAGTTCGGAATTCATTATCAGCACGATTTTGTTTGCTGTCTTCACTATTGAGTTCAGCTTCGAATATCGCAAATACATCCATCAGGTTTGCGTGCTGTGATTTTTTATCCGGTGATTCTGCTGCCATTTTTTGTTTAACTAATCTGCGAAGATCAGCAAATGCATTGATATCAGCTGCACCCAGTGCAAAGTAGTTGAATAAATATACGAGACTGTCGTTGCATGTATCACTCACGCTCAATTTGAGTAAGGAGCGGATTGCACGAATTTCTGGCATTGTGATTACTGGAGTTCCACCAACGATTTCATATTCAAGACCAGCCGCTTTAAGCGCTGCAGCAACGTCTTCTTTATGCTTATTGGCACGCACTAGTACCGCGCCGGTAGGGGCTGTACTATCCGAATTTGCGAAACGTTTTTTCGTTATTACAGCAAAATCTTTCGCAATTTGTGCTGCCATTGCTTGGTAAGATTCTGACCGAAGATGCCGATGCACATGTATCACGTTTCCGTTTATTGCTTTCGGCTGAGCCTTAAGTATCGGAAGTTCAAGTGCTGCTTTTCCTGCTGGCACGATTGGCTCATCGATCCAAGGTCGGCCGATTTCAGCAATTTCATTGAAGTCTTCGTAAAGCAGATGTGGGGAAACTTCTTGGGCAAATCCTTGCGTAATTCGGTTTGCTACTCGCAGCACACTGCGCGGATTACGAAATGATGTATAGAGAGTTAGCTGGTGATTTTTTGCCACGTTGAATTGTTTCACAAAATCAACCAATGCATTTGCACTTGCACCACGCCATCCATAAATGGCTTGATTTGGGTCTCCCACGGCACAAACTGATTCTGCTCCTTTGAAAGCCTGTGAAAGAAAAAGGGCTTGATTCACAGAGGTATCTTGATATTCATCAAGCAGAATCAGTTTATATTGTTCACGTAACTTTTTTCCGACTTCCGGTGCAGCTTGTAAAATCCGCGTTGCCCAAGAGATTTGGTCGGCAAACTCGATTAAACTGTTTTCTCTTTTGTACTTAAAATATGCTTCAACATACGGAAGCACAGCCAAGCGATACTTTAAGCTTGCTGGCGCATCTTTCAATTTCGCAAATCCTTTAGACGCTTCAGTCTTAGTAAAAGGTTTTCCGCGAAAATTTCCGGCTGCTTCAAGATCAGAAATTATCTGAATTTCATTTTCCAAATATTCACGCAGTGTCTCAATATCGATCAGATTATCAATAATTGCGGCAGCCAGATTGAGTGAAACCTTAATAGCTGTATCTGCAGAATCGCTCTTTTCTCGTAATATCTCACGGAATTCTGCCGATATTTCTAGCTCTTGCACGATTTTTTCCATAATTTGCCAACGCTCAGCTTGATTGATCAAGCGTGCACGTGGATCTTCCCCAATCAGCATGGCATACGATCCAGCGATCTCGGAAGCAAATGCGTTATAAGTACTAATTGTGGGACGGAGAAGATCTTCATGTAGGTTTGTAGCGATCTGGTCTAAAGCCCGATTTCGTTCCACTGCTTTCTGCTCAAGATCTTCTTGGCGGGAATCGGCATCAGCTCTAGAGCGGGCATCTAGATTTGCTGTAAATAGATCCTCCGATTCCAACTGACTGACAAGATCATTAGTGCTCTCATTATTATTTTCTGCATCGTTTTCTGTAGCATGCACTAAGCGCAGAGTTTTTCTGGCATTTTCAATCTCTGAGTATGTACTTTCAGCTAATTCGCTTGCTGCTTTGTTGGTAAAAGTAAGACCAAGTACTTGCTCTGGCCGAACTTGCCCAGAGACTATTTTCCATGCAATCCTCTGGCTCATTGTAGTAGTTTTGCCTGATCCGGCACCCGCAATTACTAAAATTGATGGCGCCTGTGAGGTGATCACTTCAGCTTGCTCATCAGTCGGTGGAAATTCAAGTGTGGCCGCAAAATCTGAATAATTAATTTTATTTCTCATGAGAATATCCGTTTTCCACTATAAGCTGGGCAGATCGTCTGGAATACGCAGCTATTCTGACCTCGATTACATAAATCGCTTTCCGCTGCTGCTAGAAAATACGGACCTTTCACAGTTTCCGCAACTTCTGCTATTTGCGCACTTACTTCTGCCATTTGGATTTCATTGAGTGGATTTTGTGTCTGCTCTTTTGCACTATTTCCTCTGCCCACAAAACACAATGTGGCACCAATGCTTTCAGCAAATTTCTTTCCACT
Source organism: Arcanobacterium hippocoleae (assembly GCF_031456295.1). Lineage (NCBI taxonomy): Bacteria > Bacillati > Actinomycetota > Actinomycetes > Actinomycetales > Actinomycetaceae > Arcanobacterium > Arcanobacterium hippocoleae. The sequence goes on along the minus strand of NZ_JAVDUJ010000001.1, from coordinate 205,176 downwards.
CTCTGGATTCACAACGCAACCATTATTTATCAGCCATTGATACACCCGAAGTTGCGCATTATCCTGCACTTTTACAGCAGATGGGATAAATTTTGAAGTCTTAAAATCGATGATTTTTGCGTGCTCTGGAGAACTGAGACTTGATTCGATCCGGTCGATCCGTGCGTATACATCGAAATCATTTCCAATATATTTTGCAGGCACTTCCACATATTTCAATGCATCAATGTGTTGTTTTGCGTATTCATCATATCGTTTCAACATTTCAATCATAGCTGACCGTTTATCTGCATACTTTTGCGCTGCCAGATCTGGGAAGTATTCGCTCCAGATTTCATCTAGCATTTCAATCATCTCGGATATGCCACCATTTGGAAATTTCTCACAAATAGCGTGAATCAGTGATCCTGTTTCTAAATGCATTGCTGATTCATCATCGGCTCTTGCTCCAATTTGTTGCAAGAATCCATGCAATGGGCATTTCAGATACGTCTCTACTTTTGATGGATTCACAACAGCTTTTCCGGGGATCTGGAATTCTGAAGTAAGCGATAATTCATCGACCCAATCCAAAGAATTATTCTTTTCTCCAAGTACAGAATTCTTTCTGATCTGTAAGGACGCAATCAACTGCTTCGCTTCTTCTTGCATTTGTAATGAACCATATCGCACCACCTGCCTTAAACTTCCCAATTCATTTTCATATTGGATCGCTCTGATCTCTGCAGTGATGTGTTGCACCGGGATCTTCCCAGTAAATTTAGCTGCTAAATTCTTTTCTTTTTTTTCCTCTAATACTTCTACAGTATCCGCATCCACTTCTGAGCTTGTTGTAAGCAAACTGAAGAAGGCAGATGGGTTACTCTCGTTTGAATCTACGGCAGATAAATACAGCTTTTCTGATGCACGAGTAACTGCCATCAGCAACATCCGCAGTTCATCATCGACTACCTCACTAAGCAATGTACGCGCTTTTACTGTTTCTCCAGCGATCAAGGAGTGAATCACGAGCGAGCTCAACTCTGGTACACGTGTGAGCGGGTTACGTAGCTTCAAATTTGGCCAATTGCCGTCATTAATATTCACAACAGCCACATATTTCCACGTTTTGGCGACTGTTGATACGGCAGTGGTCAAAGCGATCTGATCGAGATTATCACCTGATTTCGCAATTGAATCCTCAGGCAGATCTTGTACTTCAAGCAATGTAAGCAACCGTGCCAAAGTAGTAGTTTCCGCTTCACGCTCAGAAATTCGCTGTACGAATCGAAACAACTGCATTACTGCATCTAATTCATCATTTGCGCTACTCGCGTTTTCTGAACTACTCAATGCTTGGGCTTGCAACTCTTGTGCTAAATCCAGTTGCTCCCAAATGCTCCAGAGGATCCTTTGCGCGCTCTCGCCTCGTTCATTTGATTGCTTGATAATGTTCAGAATCTGCGCAATCTTTTCCAGTTCAGGTATTTTTGCATAAATTTCATTATCAGGATGCAGCGTAATATCGTTCAGGATTTCTCTTCCGGTACGCATACCAGCTTGATGTAATTCCCAGCCATGCAATTCACGGATGATCCGCCGAATCCGCGAATCTGGATAGCTAAATAACCTGCCGGTAAGCACTTCATCAATGCTTACCGATATTTGCTCTGATTCATATTCAATTCCGAGTGCAATGAGTTGAATCAAATCACGCACTAAAGGCGCTTCCCGTAATGGCAAAGTAGCTATTTCAGGTGCTACATTTACCTGAAATTCTCCAAATAATCGCCGTAATCTGGCATGTTCAGCAGCAGAACGGGTAATTACCGCCATATCGCGATATTTCACCCCTTGCTCAAGATGCAAGCGTTTGAACTCATTAGCGATATACGCAATTTGTGCTCGTTCGGTCACGAAAGTATATGCCAATGCATTTACATTATTATCGGACTTTGCTGAAACAGCAACCGCATCTTGTATCGCCTGGCGATGAGTCCCGCCCCCGGCAGTATGTATTGCCGCTTGGATCTGGGAAGCTACCCGCGCAATTTCATCGTTTATCCGATAACTTTTTTCCAGCGTCACCCGCTCTGCTCCCAGCCCTTTTTCCTGTGGCGAACGGGTGAAAAGCAATGGCAGATATGCAATCCCCCCACGATAACCTTCAATTGCTGTATCTGGATCGCCAAAAGTTACGATTTTCGCCCCGTCTTTCTGTAATTGACGGAGCAACTCTAAAATCGATAAAGGAGCATTTTGCACATCATCTACTATCACCAGATTCCAATGCGGCATCTGCTTTGCAATGATATTTCGTCCATCCTTGCGAATCTCATTGCGCCAAATTTGTAAATCTCGCGTAGCCAACGAAATTAGCCGGGCATGATCTACCCGATCGGGGTGAGCGTGTGTAACTCCCGCAGCAGAAGCAAGCATATTCTCATAAGTATCAAGTAGCTGCGCTCCTAACTCCCAAATTGGGATCTCGTGTTTCTCAGCTAAGCTACTCAATTCGGAACTAGTTAATTGCAGTTCGGCAGCACGCGTAATAAAATCCCGAAAATCTGCTCGAAATGCAGGTAAGGAAGCAATCTCAGCCGAGATATTTGGAATCCCGCTACGGCTTAGATCTAACTTGCTTGGTAATCCAGAAAATGCAATATCAAAGGCCTCTTTCAAAATCGCATCCTGATCTGGACCAGTAATCAATTCCGGACTTCGCCGATTGGAAAACTGCGCAAAACGTGCCACTATCGCATACGCAAAAGCAGCTAAAGACCGCACCTCCACGTTTTGCGGTAATCCTCCTAAATCCAATGAAAGTTGGTTTCGTAATTCAGATGCTGAACGCCGGTTCGTAGTCAAAACCACAATTTTTGATTGTGGATCAACTGTCAGTGAATCCGTGACAAGGGCGCGCACAGTATAGCTTTTGCCGCTGCCTGGAGCTCCAAATACACTCAAAGCACCTCTTTTTGAGTACCGACTCAAAACTGCCTTTTGTGATTCATCTAGCCAAAACTCCGCCATTACACTCCCCTCACTCTCGATCCGTTACTAAATTCTTCCGATACAATTCACTACAAATCAGTAAAGTTGATCATCACACCAAATCACCGATTGCTTTACCTGCTTTTAACTATAAAGTACCCCTCATCGAAATTTACCTTGCCTTTTCCATAAAATCAGAAAAACCGCAGGTAAATACACCAAAAAAAGAAAATTAACGGTAGCAAATCAGCATTCCGGATGAATTTTCTTTTCTGCTCCCGCTTCCTCTCCAAGCGATATCAGCCAGCTACGATACTCCATGCCTTACAAACCAGCTATACTAGCCACAGGAAAAGTGAAAGCTTGCAAGCTATAGCAGATCATCGGCTACCGAAAATCCCTTTAGTTTGCATCTTTCAGTGTCAGCAGAATGCTCATCCCGTTCTTGAGCAACAAATTTCTTGTACAACGCGGATCAGCAACAGCCAAGATGTAAGACGGAAGGAAAAAATGGAACTCACAATTGGAATTCGTGACGCAGCCGCACCACTCACGATCGAAACAGAACTTAACTACGAAGAATTAAAAGCAAAAATTTCCGATACCCTAGCTAGCTCGAAATATTTAGAAATTACCGGCGCTGACGGTTCCACCACCATTATTCCCGGCGCTGCTATCGGCTATATCCGTGTCGCAAAAGAAGAACAACGCCGTGTAGGTTTTGGCTTTATCTAAAACAAGCACGTCTCACACTTAAAAACCAGCAAAATACTACTAAGAAAATAAATAATGACGAAAATATCTGGAATCGTAGATTCCGCACAGGCAAAAGCTCCGAATCCAACACCGCCAGCAGCCGATATCACAGGTGCAGCTGCCGAACTTGGTTCCGCACAAAAAAGCTTCGCAGACTTCGGACTTTCTGCTCCAATCGTCGAAGCTTTAGCAGCCCAAGGCATCACCCACCCTTTTCCGATCCAGGCTCTCACTTTACCGATTGCGCTAAAGCGCGCAGATATTATCGGTCAGGCGAAAACTGGTACCGGTAAAACCTTCGGTTTCGGTCTGCCGATGCTCGAAAACATTATCGCGCCCGCAAATCCTGCTTTCAATGACTTGGCTCGCCCTGGCGCACCACAAGGTCTGATCGTGCTCCCCACCCGTGAGCTTGCAAAGCAGGTTGCTGGTGATTTAAGAGCTGCCGCAAAGCATCTTTCTTTGCGAATCATGGAAGTCTACGGCGGGATTGCTTACGAACCACAGCAAGCAGAACTCAAACGCGGCGTTGAAATCGTTGTCGGCACTCCTGGACGTCTGATCGATTTGCAGAAAAACGGTTCCTTAGATTTATCGCATGTGCAGACGGTGGTACTAGATGAAGCTGACGAAATGCTTGATCTTGGATTCCTTGAAGACGTCGAAACGATCCTCTCAGCCACCTCTCCGAATCGGCACACAATGCTTTTCTCTGCCACCATGCCCGGCGCTGTTATCGCAATGGCACGGCGTTATATGAACCATCCCACCCATATTCGTGCGCAAGATCCAAACGATTCGTCTTCTACCGTACAGACAGTACAACAAGTAATTTATCGTTGCCATGAAATGAATAAGCCCGAAGTGATCTCACGGATCCTGCAGGCTCGCAACCGTGGATTGACGATTATTTTTACCAAAACAAAGCGTCAGGCTGGCCAGCTTACAGATGAGCTTGAAACACGCGGATTTGCCGCTGGCGCTTTACATGGAAATTTGGGGCAAGGCGCTCGTGAACGTGCATTACGCGCATTCCGCAAAGGAAAAATCGATATCCTCGTAGCCACTGATGTAGCTGCACGAGGAATTGACATCGATAACGTTACGCATGTAGTAAATTATCAATGCCCAGAAGATGAAAAAACATATTTGCACAGGATCGGACGCACTGGTAGAGCAGGTCATAATGGCACCGCGATCACCTTCGTAGACTGGGAAGACACCCCGCGATGGGCGATGATAAATAAGGCCTTGAATCTCAACTTCCCCACTCCTGTTGAGACGTACCACACCTCAGAGCATCTCTATTCCGATCTCAATATCCCAAATGATGTAACTGGAAAACTTCCCTATAATCAACGTGTACGTGCAGGACTGACGGCGGAAGCTGTTGAAGATCTGGGCGAAACTGGGCGTGGCACACACAAAAACAGCGAAAACCGCAGCAGAAAAGATATAGACAAATCTGCAGGAACCGCGCGGAAACGTAATCGTACACGCAAACGAATCCATAAAAACTCTGCTGCAGAAGCTACTCCAAATAACTCACCGAGTACAAACAGCACTGGAGAAAAACACGGTCGTAAACCACGCAACCGCCGTCGTATCAGAACTGACATCAGCAAAGATTAATGCGCCCTAACTGGCTCAATATTGTGGTTGTGCAAATAAATTGCGCAGCCACAATTTCAGTTATCGGATGCTTTACTTTCAAAAAGATTGCAGATCAAAAGATCTATATCCTTAAAAGAAATTTTTAACCACTCCGATCACGCCTTCGATCATCAGCTGCACTGCGATCGCAGCAAGCAACATGCCTGAGAGTCTAGTTAAAAGCATTACCCCGGAATCGCCGAGTGCTTTCATGATCGGAGTAGCAAAATACATCGTTGCCCAGGAAATAAAGATCACCAAAACTAGCGCTAACGTCACGGTAGCCAGACTTAATACTGATCCTTGCGCGCGCCCAATTAATAGCATAAAAGCTACGATCCCGCCAGGCCCTGCGATTAATGGCGTGCCGAGAGGCACAAATGCAGCATTGATTGAGCCAGTTTCTGCTCCTGGATCTGACTCTTCGCCCGTCAATAATTGCAGCGAAACAATCAATAACAATAAGCCACCCGAGATTTGCAGCGCCTGGATGCTGATATCAAGCGCACTAAACATTTGCGCCCCAAAAAATCCGAATATGAGCAGCAAAATCAGTGCAATCATATTCGCGACGAAAGCAGTACGCCGTCTTTGCTTTTCCGAAGTGCGCGCCGTCAGCGACATAAAAATGGGAAGATTTCCAAAAGGATCGACAATCACAATCATCGTTGCAAATGCCGAACCAAAAAGTGCTAAATCAAATCCCATTCGTTCCTTCTTCACACGCTGAAATAACTGGCAGGTATACGTCGCGAATCAATTCTCGGTAAACATCTTCGCATGTGGTATTCTCGCCGATCCTATTTGGCTTCCCCGCGCCATGATAGTCGCTTGAACCAAATTCTGCTAACCCAAGCTCATCAGCTAGCCGCTTCAGCCCTGCTCGTTCGCTATCGGCATTATCACGATGGGCGATTTCGATCCCAAATAATCCGGCAGCCGCACTTTCGCGAATTCCTGCATCACTTAGTATCTTTCCGCGAGCTGGCGCCTTTGGATGCGCAATAACGGATTTTCCACCTGCTTCTCGGATCCAGCCCACAAAATCAAGCAAATTTGGAGATTCATTGCGCACATAATATTTCGATCCAGGTTTAATGATCTCGGCAAATGCCTGCGAACGATTCGCGATTACCCCGATCCGTACCAGTTCATCAGCCAGATGCGGACGCCCAAGTGTACCTTCTGCTCCTGCACTAGCCAAAATACGCTCGACACTAATGGGATAGTCTGCAGCTAACCGGCAAGCCATTTCTTGCACACGATCGCGGCGCCCGCTGCGCATTCTCAGGAAGTGTTCTTGCAGCTTCGGATGATTCGGGTCAAATAAATACGCTAATAAATGTACGATCACGCCATCATAATTGGTAGTTGTTTCCATTCCACGCACGAGGCAGATCTGCTCCTGTTTTGCAGCTTTCACAGCCGCATTCCATCCACCGATAGTGTCATGGTCGGTAAGTCCGAGTACATCCAAACCAGCAGCTTTCGCTTTTTTCACGAGTTCGTTTGGAGAGTCGGTGCCATCAGACACATTTGAGTGAGTGTGTAGATCAATACGCATGAGCAACTCCGAACAAAATGACGATGAGCATAATTCACTAATTTACCGCAATTCGAGATGATCCGCCGTCTGCCTGACTACTTTTCAGTAGACTAACGCCACATGAGGATTTATGATATCGCAATATCTCACCGCATAATTAAGTCCATCCCCTTTACTCACAGCAAAACATAACTTCATTGCACTAAAAAGAGTGGAATAATAGAAGACATGAGCGAATCGAAAAATGAAGAGACACAGAATTTGCCAGCCAACACTGCAGAAAAACTGGCAAACGAAGTCGAAAAGCGTGCCCATAATCGCACAAAAAGACCAGGGAATACTGCTTTCCGGAAGTATATTGGGGAAGATTGGGGTGAACGCCCGAATGGTCCGCAACGCAGCGAAGTAGCCGATTTTCTTCCTGCCCGCCACGCGAAACTCGGGCGTCAATTCATCGGCGAGCGGCTTGTTTTCCCAGCTGGCGATTTGCAGGTACGTTCCAATGATACCGATTACCGGTTTCGCGCCCATTCGGCTTTTGCGCATCTTAGCGGTCTCGGGCAAGAAGACGAACCAGGAAGTGTACTTGTACTAGATCCGATTCCAAATACTGACGGCAGCAACGACGCTCCCACACATACAGCCACACTTTATTTCCATCCTCGTGCTTCGCGCACATCTGAAGAATTTTGGGCAAATTCCCGTCACGGCGAGTTTTGGGTGGGTGCTCGTCTCTCTGCTGCTGAAATGAGCACACTCACCGGATTAAAAGTTGCGCATATTGACGGATTGCGTGATGCATTGGCAAAAGATCTTGGCGCTAGGCAAACTCAACTGCGTACAATCGCAAATGTTGATCCAAAAATCGATGCTTTAGTAACTGAAATCCGTTCCCAAAATGGCATCTTAGAAGGCGCTGCTGAAGCCGACTTCCAGCTTTCTGAAGCTGCCTCAGAATTGCGTTTGATAAAAGATGCTTATGAAATTGCCGAGATGCAAAAGGCTGTGAATATCACTCACGCAGGTTTCACCGAAATTCTGCGCAATTTGCCGCGCGCAATCGGGCATTGGCGCGGAGAACGCGTGGTCGAAGGAGCTTTTGGGGCAAAAGCCCGTGAAGAAGGCAATGGCCTCGGTTACGAAACGATCGCAGCATCTGGAAATCATGCTAATACACTACATTGGATCGGAAATGACGGCCCTGTCCGTGAAGGTGATCTGATTCTGGTGGATGCTGGTGCGGAAGTAGACTCGCTCTACACTGCTGATATCACCCGCACACTACCGGTAAACGGAAAATTTACCGATACCCAGCGCGAAATTTACGAAGCCGTATTAGAAGCTTGTGAAGCAGCTCTTACAAAGGCGAATGAATCAGGTGTGCGCTTCTGTGAGATCCATGCTGCAGCAATGGAAGTGATTGCAAAACATCTTGAAAATTGGGGGATCTTACCCTGCACCGCTGCAGAGTCACTTCACCCGGAAGCACAATATCATCGTCGTTGGATGCCTCACGGCACCTCGCATCATCTCGGCTTAGATGTGCACGATTGCGCCCAAGCAAAGCGTGAACTCTACGATTTGGCACAGCTCGAACCAGGAATGATTTTCACTATCGAGCCAGGGCTGTATTTCCGTGCTGACGATCTGAAAGTACCAGAGCGGTTTCGTGGCATCGGAGTAAGAATTGAAGACGATATCCTAGTTACTGAAACAGGCGCAATTCGCCTTTCTGAAGATATTCCACGCACTGTTGAAGCTGTGGAAGCATGGATCGAGCAGGCAAAGGAAAATCTATGACGATTCAAATGAATCGACGCGTCTTTATCGGGCGCCTGGCTGGCACTGACGTATTTGATCCACTCGGCGATCGCGTCGGTTCAGTAAAGGACGTGGTAGTTGTTTTTCGATTAAAAGGTGCCCCACTGGCCGTTGGCTTAGTTGTGGAAGTTGTCGGAAAAAGGCGTGTCTTCCTACCTTTAACACGTGTCACAACGATTGCTAATGGCCAGGTAATTACTAATGGAGTACTCAATATCCGGAGATTTTCCCAACGTGATGCAGAAACTCTCGTTGTAAATGAAATGTTTGATCGAATCGTTGAGTTCAAAGACGGCTCTGGCACGGCTTTGCTTGAAGACGTCGCGATGGAGCTGACCCGCAGCCGGGAATGGCGGCTGACCCAACTCTATGTACGCATGGACAAAGGATCTGAAGACGCAGGCAATACACGCGTTGTGGAATTTCACGAGGTCACTGGGTTTAATTCAAAATTAGCCAGCCAAGGGGCAAGTTCGATTCTTGCCCAACTTGAAGGAATGAAGGCGCCAGATGTGGCTGATTTACTCCGAGATCTACCTGATGAACGAATTATTTCCGTGGCAAATGCACTTGGTGATGAACGTCTTGCAGATATTATCGAGGAGCTTGGTGAAGAAGATCGCGTCACAATCATGGGAAGTCTTGACGTTGAGCGCGCAGCTGACGTACTCGATGTAATGCAGCCTGATGACGCTGCCGATTTGATTGCGACACTTCCCAAAACACAAGCTGAAATTTTGTTGAACCGGATGGAGCCGGATGAAGCTGAAGATGTGCGGCGATTGATGTCATACGAAAACCGCTCAGCAGGCGGTTTAATGACGACCGATCCAATCGTTTTACCACCCGATGCTACCGTCGCAACTGCTTTGGCACACGCACGGCGATCCGATATTCCTCCCGCTCTCGCGACGATGATTTTTGTTTGCCGTCCGCCTCTCGAAACGCCTACTGGCAGATTTCTCGGCGTAGTGCACTTGCAGCGTGCTTTGCGCGAGCCACCAGCAACACTTCTTGGCTCCTTGATCGATTCCGATTTGGAACCTTTTGCACCCGATGCAAAAATCGGCACGATCACCCGCATATTTGCCACATACAATATCACGGCAATGCCAGTAGTAGATGAAAAATTACTGGTAGGAGCGGTTTCCGTTGATGATCTCCTCGATCATCTCCTGCCGAAGCATTGGCGAGATTATGATGAATTGATTCTTGATCACGCGATCAATGAGAGCTTCGGTGCGGAAAGTGATGAACTTGCCGAACGCAGCAACGAACTGGAAAATAATTATTTAGAGCCGCAAATACCCTACGCAGATCCACAAATGCAAGCAGAATCAGCGCAAGCTGTACCGGATAAAACAGTAAAATCACAAGCGCCCCAAGCACAAACAGATTTCATGAAATCAAATTTCGCAACTGATCAGAGGAGGTAATGAGATGCCGGAATCTTTCGACAAGCCACTCGATAAGAGAGCGCGCAAACTGAAAAAAGCACGCTTCGATTCTGAAGTTTCCGGGATTGCTTCCGAGCGAATTGCACGTTTCACCGGTACCCCACAATTCCTGATCTACTTAACAGTTTTTGTTATAGTCTGGATCGCATGGAATACACTCGCTCCAGATCACCTGCAATTTGACTCGGCAGCTCTCGGATTTACTGCGTTAACTCTGATGCTTTCACTACAAGCCTCCTATTCGGCACCGCTAATTTTGCTTGCGCAAAATCGCCAGGATGATCGGGATCGTGTTACCGCACAACGCGATCGGCAAGTAGCTGCCCAAAATCTTGCAGATACCGAATATCTGACACGTGAAATCGCCTCTTTACGGCTTGGTCTTGGTGAAGTTGCAACGCGCGATTTCATTCGCTCCGAATTGCGTGAAGTGCTCGAAAATATTGAATATAATCGTGACGCAATCGCTCGCCGTGATGCTGTTATTGCACAATTAGAGGAGCGTATTGCACAGCTTGAAGAAACGCACAGAAAATAATAGAAAATAGCCGAATGCACAGGTAAATCTGCCTAAACGCATTAGCCTTTCATCAGTTAGAATGGGAAACATGAATTTACCTAGTGTTGAAGATATTACTGCGAAACTTGCTGAAGTGATTGATCCGGAAATCCGCAGACCGATCACCGAACTTGGGATGGTGCGCAGCATTAAAATAGCTGCTCCGTCTAAAGCAATTATTGGAATCGATTTGACGACAGCTGGCTGCCCGTTACGAGAAACTATCAGTACTGATGTAAAGAATGCACTGCTTTCTTTCGCCGAAATTTCTGAAGTTGAGGTAGAGATTGGCGTAATGAATGATGAGCAGCGTGCAAAGCTGAAGGAGATGCTGCGCGGTGGCACTCCTGAACGCGCGATTCCATTCGCAAAGCCTGGAAATCTCACACAGGTCTACGCGATTTCTTCTGGTAAAGGTGGCGTTGGCAAATCTTCGATGACGGTGAATTTGGCCACCGCAATGGCGCGATCCGGGTTGAAGGTTGGAATCGTGGATGCCGATATTTACGGTTTTTCGATTCCGCAAATGATGGGGATCACGACCCCACCGCAAATTGTCGACAGTATGATCATCCCGCCAGTTGCACACGATGTAAAAGTGATTTCCATTGGCATGTTCATTGCAGAAAACACACCGGTGGTTTGGCGTGGTCCGATGCTCCATCGTGCTCTCGAACAATTCTTCGCAGATGTTTTCTGGGGAGATCTTGACGTACTTTTGATTGATTTACCTCCAGGCACTGGTGATATCGCCATCTCCGTAGCGCAGTTGATTCCAAATGCAGAAATCGTGGTTGTCACGACCCCGCAGGCAGCTGCTGCAGAAGTAGCCGAACGCGCCGGAATGATGGCAAAGCAAACAGAACAACGCGTCGTCGGTGTAATTGAGAATATGAGCTATCTGATCACACCAGATGGTGGAAGGATGGAACTTTTCGGAAAAGGTGGCGGGCAGACTCTTTCCACTCAGCTTTCTGCACTGCTTGGATATGAAGTCCCGTTGCTTGCACAAATTCCAATTGAACAGGCCTTGCGTGAAGGCGGCGATTGCGGTATTCCGCTTGCGATTTCCGATCAGGATTCACCCGCAGGTGATGAGATCACGCAAACAGCACAAAAACTTGCAAATCGTACCCGTGGATTATCCGGTCGCTCACTCTCGGTATCCCCGCTATAATCAAAAATTGGATTAACCGGAGAAAACTGGTTTTCCCAGCTAGCTGCAAACATTCATCACAGTTGGGAAAACCAGCTAAAATATTGCTTCGATATTCCAGCAGTGCAAAGCTCATCTGAGTTGGCGATCAAACTATATTTGATCCGAATCTCAATCTTTCTTCAGCCGACGAATAAATAAAATAATGCGAAAAGGATAATTATGACAATGAACAAGGCAGCTACTTGGAGCTATTGCGAACAGGTAGGATCTAATGCTTCCCCGCTCATTGATAAGGCACGCTTTGAGGCTGAAGAACTCGGAATCACTTCCGTAAATGGAGCCACCGGACAATTTTTAACTACTCTGGCAAGCTTGCCACATATAAAAACCATTGCCGAAATAGGTACCGGCACTGGCGTCTCTGCGCTCTACTTTTTCAATTCTGGCCGGGATATTGTACTCACTTCAATCGATATTGAATCTGAAGCCCAAAATTATGCTCGCGAGTTCTTCACGGCTGCAGGTCTACGCCCCTCCCGCTATCGCTTGATTAACGGCCGTTCGGTGGATTTGCTTCCTCGTTTAGCTGATAATTCTTACGATTTAGTACTGATTGACGGCGATCCACTGGAAGCTGGAGGCGATGTAGCGGAAGCGATTCGAATGCTCCGTTCGGGTGGAATACTAATAGTTTTGCATGCTTTACAAGATGATCGCGTGGCTGATCCAGCAAAGCGTGATGACGAAACTGTGGCAATGCGCAACCTTGGTTTGGATTTGATTGCTGCTGAAGAAATGGAGACCACGATTCTGCCTTTGGGAGATGGAATCATTTTCGCAATCAAGAAGTAAGCAAAACTTTTTTCAATCAAACTATGAAACAATTGGATCAAAAAATAGCGTGTTGGATATTTCGGTCCAACACGCTTAAATTTATTCTTCCCGCATTTGTGCTTGAACTACTTGCGCAAGTTGCGCAAGTTCATCGTCTTTGAATAGCAACACCATCCTGCCACCGCCTTCAAGTGGAATTTTAATGGTAACGCCATGATTATCACGCTCAGCTTCAAGCGGACCGTCACCAGTGCGCGGCTTCATCGCAGCCATTTTACCTCCTCAGCCTGACTCAATATTCTGCCAGCGCAATAAGCACAGCAAGATATCAGCCATATTCATAGTTGCAAAACGTATCCTGAATCAACGCTTTGGCGCTATTTCAAAAGTTCACTTTCTATTTTACGCATTGCGGAGAAAGAAATCAGCGATTTTAATTTTCTGCAAGCAATCTTCGTAGCCCTGCCGTCACTGCAGCAACGGCTTCTTCAGGGGTATCTACGATCTGCACTAAATCTAAATCAGCTGGATTTACCATCCCCTCTTCCACTAACGTATTTTCAATCCATTTCTCCAGACCGCCCCAAAACTTTTTACCCACAAGCACGATTGGAAAACTTGAAATTTTGTGTGTCTGGACAAGTGTAATTGCCTCAAATAATTCATCGAGTGTACCGAATCCACCGGGTAGCACCACAAATCCTAAAGCATATTTCACAAACATCAACTTTCGCACAAAGAAATACCGAAAATTGATCCCTAGGTTTGTATATTCATTGATTCCTTGCTCAAAGGGAAGCTCAATACCAAGACCGACGGATGTGCCTCCGGCTTTGCTCGCTCCTTTATTGGCAGCCTCCATGATTCCGGGCCCACCACCAGTGATCACTGCAAAATCACGTTTTACAAGTTTTCTGGCGATTTCACACGCGATCTCGTAATACTTATCGTCCGGCTGAGTTCGTGCAGAACCAAAAATTGAAATCGCCGGCCCAATATCGTGCATCGCATCGAATCCTTCGAAAATTTCAGATTGGATCCGCATCATTCGCCAGCTATCTGAAATACGATCTTTCTTTGATTGTTTCCGTTTCAGCTTCGGATTCAATAGTTGCGAATCGAAAGTTTGTTCAGGAATTTGTGCACCGCGTAAAATCAACGGACCACTTTGATATTCTTCAGGATGATTCTTCATATCTCTAAGTTAACGCGAAAATCCGCAAAGCTTGATATAGAAATCTTCACTCTCAGATTTTTGCGCTTACAGCGCAGGAAAAGGCGCAACACAAAATTCTTTTTCCTCATTTTTACAAGCTGCAATGCAAGTCTGTAAGGCTCATGTGAAGTAGACTTAGCTCATGACTATTCAAAATCCAAAATCAGCTGCCATCCAGGCAGCAAAAGAAATCGCAGAAAAAACTGGCATCGAAAAATTCGATATTGCACTTACTCTCGGCTCAGGTTGGGGCGGAGCTGCTGATCTCATCGGTGAGAAAATTGCTGAAATCCCGGCTGAAGAAGTATTCGGATTTTCACCTGCAGCAGTAGCTGGGCATGGTGGGAAGCTGACGGCAATCAAGCTTCCTGCTGAAAAATATGCACTCGTACTTGGTGCACGTACCCACTACTATGAAGGCAAAGGCGTGCGCGCAGTTGCACATGGAGTACGGACAGCGGCAGCAGCTGGCTGCCAGATCTGTATCCTCACTAACGGTTGCGGCTCGACAGTATCAGAATGGGCTCCTGGATCACCAGTATTGATCAAAGATCATCTTAATTTTACTGGAACCTCCACAATTGAAGGCGCTAATTTTGTTGATCTCACCGATCTTTATGCAAGCCGACTGCGCGCAATTGCACATGAGGTCGATGCAACACTCCCAGAAGGCGTATATGCACAATTCCCTGGCCCGCATTATGAAACCCCTGCCGAAGTAAAAATGGCGAAAATTCTCGGCGCAGATTTGGTTGGGATGTCCACCGCGCTTGAAGCAATTGCTGCACGTGAAGCGAAAATGGAGATTTTAGGGATTTCCTTGGTTACTAATCATGCTGCTGGTTTCGCTCCTGGCAATCTCAACCATGCGGAAGTACTTGCCGCCGGAAAGGAAGCTGGCCCGCGGATCTCTCGTCTGCTCGCAAAAATAGTTGCGCAAATTTTCAATGCTGAAGATGCAGCACGCGCAAATTAGGGATAAGGAAAAGATTATGAACCTAGATTTAACCACGGTCGAAGATTGGATCGCGCATGATCCAGATGTTTCTACGCGCGAAGAATTGACGGCGATTCTTAGGGCTGCACGTGAAGGCAATACTTTGGCCGAAGCAGATTTAGCTGACCGTTTCCAAGGCACATTACAATTTGGCACTGCAGGTTTACGGGGGAAAATGGGCGCTGGCTCTTTCCGCATGAATCGTGCGGTAGTACGGCGCGCAGCTGCCGGGCTGACATCTTGGTTGCAGGCAAAAGTTGGCACAGATGCAGTAGTAGTAATTGGTTATGACGGACGGCATCATTCTTTTGAATTTGCTGAAGATACGGCAGCTATCGTCACTGCTGCCGGAATGACCGCACTACTCATGCCACGAATGCTTCCGACTCCAATGTTGGCTTTTGCCGTCCGTCAGCTCAATGCCGATGCTGGCGTAATGGTGACGGCCTCGCATAATCCACCCCAGGATAACGGCTATAAAGTTTATCTTGGTGCTCGCGCGATCGATGAAAACGGCCGCGGTGCACAAATCGTACCTCCAGTAGATGCTGAGATTGCTGCACAAATTGCTGCAGCGCCAGCCGCAGATGAAATCGAATTGGCAGCATCTGGCTGGCAAAGCGTGCCTGAAGCAGTAATTGACGAATATGTAAAAACTACTACCGAAAATATTTTCCCACGTAACCCAGGCGATTTGAAGATCGTCTATACGGCAATGCACGGCGTCGGATTGGAAACAATGCAGCGCGTCTTTACCGCAGCAGGTTTTACTGATGTGACTGGAGTACCTGAGCAGATCGATCCAGATCCTGATTTTCCAACCGTCGCATTCCCGAATCCAGAAGAAGCTGGAGCACTCGATTTAGCACAAACTCTTGCAAAAGAACTCAATGCCGATATTGTGATCGCTTCAGATCCAGATGCTGACCGTTGTTCTGCTGCCGTCCCGACAGCAGCAGGCACATGGCGGCAACTTTCTGGCGACGAAATCGGTGCAATTCTCGGTGAAGAAGTAGCTCGTACAGCAGTCTCAAATGGTCACACCGATGGCACACTGGCTGCTTCAATTGTCTCTTCCCGTTTGCTTGCACAAATTGCAAAACATCATGCTCTCCGCTTTCAAGCCACTCTTACTGGTTTTAAGTGGATTTCCCGCGCAGAACAGATTATTTACGGATATGAGGAGGCGATCGGTTTTTGTGTAAATCCGGCAGCTGTAAAAGATAAGGACGGCATTTCTGCTGCCCTGCTTTTAGCTACAATTGCTGCACGTCTGAAAACTGAAGGAAAGACCCTCCTAGACGAACTTGATCGTTTAGCGGTGCGACATGGGGTGTATTTATCAGCACCAGTGACGGTACGAGTGGAAGATCTTTCGATCATTCCTGCAACGATGGCGAAGATTCGCCAAACACCTCCCGCACAGCTTGCTGGATCTGAAGTGGCTGAAATTGAAGATCTTTCCGCGGGCAGTGCTACACTCCCGCCAACTGACGCAGTAAAAATTCTCACTGTCAATAATGATCGGGTAATCATTCGCCCATCAGGCACTGAGCCAAAAGTGAAATGCTATCTTGAAGTAATTATTCCGGTGCAATCTGCCGCTGATTTACCAGCAGCAAAAGAAGCTGGTCTAAATCGTCTCGCACAATTCAAAGCTGATATGCACGAAGTGTTGAAACTTTAAGCTGCCGCTTATTTCACCAGCTTTAAGCTAAAGCAGCTAATCTCATTTATGACGTTACTAGCTTTGTTCAAGTATCGTTGAGCAGCTAGCCTCTGGTGCAGGTGGGGATACACAGTGTGATAACTGCCTCTCCCCACCTGCACCAGCTGAAGATTACTTTTGTACCTGATACAGAACGTATCTCTCACGAATTGCTTGGCGATCGTAAAAACAGTTTTCGCCTTCCCTAAAGAAATCAATTTTGCGCTATATTTTCAAAATATAAATACTCCCCAGAAGAAAGATCCGAATTACTCGGCCAAACTTCCAGGGAGAATTTTCAAGCAAGCGTTCTTTCTGTATGCGCAGAAAAATTTACGCAAGCGTATCGAGCACTGCACGAGAAGCGGATAAGCCAAGACGAGTTGCACCTGCTGCAATCAATTCTGCAGCAAACTTCCCATCCCGAATTCCACCCGAAGCCTTCACCTCAAGTTCATCACCAACAGTGCGCTTCATTAGTTCAACCGCATGTACAGATGCACCGCCTGCAGGATGGAATCCCGTAGACGTCTTCACGAAATCAGCATCAACTTCGTGTGCAATTTCGCAGACCTTTACAATTTCTTCATCCGTCAAAGCAGCAGATTCAATAATCACCTTCAACACCGCGTATGGAATCGCATCACGTACTGAAGCAATATCGAGTGCTACCCCATCCCAATCGTGCTCTTTCACCAAGCCAATATTTACCACCATATCAACTTCGTCTGCCCCTGAGGCAACAGCCAGTGCAGCTTCTGCAGCTTTCACCGCAGGAGCGACAGCTCCCGATGGGAAACCACAAACTACCGCAAGCCGTAATTCTCCCAAATCAACATCCTCTGGAAGAGGCAGCATCGAAGGTGAAATACACACTGAATATGCACCAATTGCGTTCGCTTCTTCAATCAGCGCACGTACATCGTCATAAGTTGCTTCTGGTTTTAGCAGCGTGTGGTCAATCATTCCCGCAACTTGATCACGATTTGCCATTTTATTCTCCTTAAATAATTGGGTTTTTTGAAATAAAAGATTTTCTCGCAAATGCAATTAACTGATTCGCTGCAACACTACCGATTCTGGCAAATCAACACTTTCGCCATATTCTACAGCGCCAGCTAAAGATTCAAATGCACGCTCGAAACGTGATTCCTCATCAGTATGCAGGGTCATCAGCTTCTGCCCCTTCACCACCGGATCACCTGGCTTCGCAAAAAGCTCGATCCCTGCGCCAAGCTGTACCGGTTCGCCTTGCTTTGCGCGCCCCGCGCCCAGACGCCATGATGCCACACCTACACCGAGCGCATCCATCTTCGTGATCACACCACTTTCTTGCGCGATAACATCATGTTGATACTTCGCAACCGGCATTGGCGCATCCAAATCACCGCCCTGTACTGAAATCATTTCGCGCCATTTGTCCATTGCACGACCGTCCTTCAATGCTGCTTCCAAATCAGCATCCGGCTGCCCTGCCGCCCGCACCATTTCACGCGCAAGTGCAAGGGTCAATTCCACTACATCAGCTGGGCCGCCGCCCGCAAGAATCTCGATCGATTCGGCAACTTCGAGAGAATTACCGATCTTCATCCCAAGTGGTGTGGACATATCCGTCAGCAATGCGACTGTATCTACACCAGCATCGGTACCTAAATCAACCATCGTCCGCGCAAGTTCACTTGCCATTGCAAGATCTTTCATGAACGCACCTGACCCGACTTTTACATCGAGCACAAGTGAATCAGTACCTTCGGCAATTTTCTTCGACATGATCGAGGATGCAATCAACGGAATACAATCCACCGTGGATGTTACATCCCGCAGTGCATAAAGTTTTTTATCTGCTGGCGCCAAACCGCTACCAGCTGCGCAGATCACTGCACCCGGCCCTGCTAAGCTAAGCTGATGCATGATTTCATCATTTGCTAAATCAGCACGCCAGCCTTTGATCGCTTCGAGTTTATCAAGTGTACCGCCGGTGTGCCCCAGGCCACGCCCGGAAAGCTGTGGGACGGCAATCCCGAATACTGAAACAAGCGGAGCGAGTGGCAATGTGATCTTATCCCCCACACCGCCGGTAGAATGCTTATCTGCCGTCTTCCGACCAAGACCAGAAAAATCCATTCGTTCACCGGAGTTGATCATCGCATTCGTCCATTGCGAAATTTCTTCTCGATCCATCCCGCGAATAAAAATCGCCATTGCAAGGGCAGCCATCTGCTCATCTGCAACTACACCGCGCGTATAAGCATCAATCGTCCACGAAATCTGTGCTTGTGAAAGTTTTGCACCGTCACGCTTAGTCCGGATTACGTCTACCACATCAAATTTTTCTGCCATTATTCAGCTTCTTTCATTTCCACAACTGGTGAAATTTTCCCCAAATCAGACGGGCCGAATGCCCCTGGAAGCAATTGTGCTAAAGACATCGGTCCTTGCGGCATCGCCACTAAACATTCACTTCCACCGTGCTCATAAATTAGCTGACGACAGCGCCCGCAGGGGGTGATCACTTCATTTTCTTTATTTACACAAGCCACTGCTACTAGTCTGCTAGCTCCTGCACGGATCATCGCGGAAATCATCCCGCATTCAGCACATAGTCCAAGACCCGTGGAAGCATTTTCCACATTACACCCAGTATAGATCACGCCAGTTTCCGTCAATCCTGCCGCACCTACCGGATAGTGTGAATAGGGTGCATAAGCGCATTTCATTGCCGCTTGTGCCTGATAGATCAGTTCTTCCCAATCAAGCATCATTGCTTCATCCATTCAAATCGATTTTCAGATTCATAAAATACGCAAACAACATCTGAGATGAGATAATTTCGGTTAGCCACAATTTTCGAGTGGCTAACCGAAATCTAAATTTATCTCTCCCTAAAATATTGCCTAGCCTACTTCAAATAAGGAATATTCTCTGCAGCTGGTGGACGCGACTTCCCAACAAATCCAGCAACTGCCACAATCGTGACTAAATAGGGAATCATATTCACTAGCTGTGATGGAATTGCAGTCGTCAAACTCGGTACAAGCAATGCCAGAGCCTTCGCAAAACCAAACATCAACGACGCTGCAACTGCACCGATCGGATGCCATTTACCCAAAATCATTGCTGCCAAAGCAATATAGCCGTTACCTGCAGCCATATTGTCAGTGAAGATGAGCCCTGAACCGATCGTGAAAAACGCGCCACCTAAACCAGCAATTGCCGAACCAAGGATCGTATTTAAGAAACGGGTGCGATTAACGTTGATCCCGACTGTATCAGCTGCACGTGGATGTTCGCCGCATGCACGCATTCGCAATCCCCAACGCGAGCGATAGAGGAAAATCGTGAGCACAACTACTGTCACATACATGATGTAAACGAGAATTGTCTGATTGAAAAGCGCTGGACCAATCACCGGGATTTGTGATAACCCCGGAATCGGAAGCGTCTGCAGTGCGTAACGATTCGTATTGAAAAGCTGCGCATTATGGCTCATGATCGTGCCAGCGAAGAAGGTCGTAAGTCCAAGCGCAAGCACATTCAAGACTACACCGACGATGATTTGATCTACACCATAATTCACAGCGAAAAGCGCTAATAATACACCGAGCAGTGCACCCACGATCGGTGCCATTACTAATCCAGCGAAAACATTATGAAAGAAAGAAGCAGCCATTACTCCCGCGAAGGCTCCCACCAAAAGCTGACCTTCGATCGCGATATTCACCACTCCTACGTGTTCACAAACAACACCTGATAGTGAACCAAAGATCAGCGGGGTCGAAATTGCAATTGTGGAAACTAACGTAGATGTGATCGTAACAGCACCAGCTGATCCAGCACCAGCAAAAATCATGAAACCAACTACTGTTAGTAAACCTACGATGATCGCTCCGGTAGTATCGAGGTGACGTTCTAAAGCACCAAATTTTCCACGTGCAACTGCAGAGAAATATGAATATGCCGTCACAATCAAAACTATTGCGAAAAAGATCCAGAGTACTGTGCTTGCAGGAATCGTGAAATCTGGAATCCGGAAATTCTGCTTCGTATCATTCAACCGAATCAGGGTTTCCCCTACCGATCTAACTGCAAAGAAAGCAAGCAGAAAAGCAGCAAAAGTGAAAGTAATTGGTAGCTTCCACGAAATCTTGCGCAGCGCAGAACTACCGGCCGCATTTTGCATTTTCACTTCAGTTTTTACGCTCATGCTACTTCTCCTTTCGCCGTGGATTGTGCCTCTGAAATAGTTGCCACATATTCACGCAGAGTCTTTCCATCAGGTTTCGGCAATCGTACAATGAACCGAACCAATGCTGGTGCAGCAATGAAGAGCACGATCAAAGATTGCAAAATTAAAATCATATCGATTGGCACATCGCGTGTTTGCATCGCATACCCACCCGCTTGGAAGGCACCAAAAAGCAAACCTGAGAAAAATATCCCTAATGGCTTATTTCGTCCAAGCAGCGCAACAGTAATTGCATCGAAACCAATCGATCCGGCAATTCCTGCCGTTACGTAACCAAGTGTGCCAAGCGCCTGGTTCGCACCCGCCAAACCCAGGAAGATTCCCGAACCAACCATTGTGAGTGTAGTGACCCTCGCAATCGACATCCCTGCAGTATGAGCCGCATGGTGATTTGCACCGACGGCACGCAGTTCAAAACCGAAAGTTGAACGTTGCAAGACCCACCAGTAAATAACGGTAGCAAGAATCGCAATAATGATCCCTGAATGTAGCTTGAATGGCGCTGGCAGCAGCATTGGTAGCTGCGCTGTCGGAGATGCTACAGCCGTCTGTGGATTATTCGAGCTTGCTGCTTGCCAATATGGCAGTGAAAGTAAGTATGCCATTGCCAAAGCCGCAATTGAATTTAGCATGATTGTAATAATCACTTCATTGGCGCCCGTTTTTGCCTTCAGGAAACCAGCGATCCCAGCGTACAACCCGCCTGCGAGCATCGCCACAAGAAGTGCTACAAGGAGATGCACACCTACCGGAAGAGTAAGCTTTGTCGCCACCCAAATCGCACCTATTGCACCAAAAAGCAACTGCCCCGTACCACCAATATTAAAAAGACCAGCTTGGAAGCCAAAGCCTAAACCAAGACCCGCAATGATCAATGGAGCCGCATAAACGAGAGTATTTGTGAGCGGAAGGATTGCACGGGTAAAGTTTCTTGCCTGCGGATCAAAGATCGCCCCCCGGAACATTGCATAATATGCTTCTCCCACGTTTGCACCAGCGATCACGATCAGGATCGCCCCAATGAGGAAAGCGAAGATCACTGCCAATAGCGCTACGAGCCACCCTGAGCGCAGCCCAGTATGCAGAAAGCCCTTCAGCCACATACCAGCACTTGGTTTACTGGTTTGAGGAGAATTATTTTTCGTCATTTTCAGTTCACTTCCCTTCTCCGCCAAAATCGCCATCGTGCTTTGTAAACGCTCCATTTACCTGCGCAAAAGCTTCATTTTGTGGCACCCCTGCCATCATCAAGCCCAGCACATCACGCGGAGTATCAGCTGGCACAATCCCCATGATTGCACCGCGATACATTACCGCGATCTTATCGGCGAGTGCCACAACTTCATCTAATTCCGAAGAGACAAGCAGCACCGGTGTGCCGGCATCACGCTCAGCAACAATGCGCTGATGAATAAACTCGATCGAACCTACATCGACGCCACGTGTAGGTTGATTTACCACCAACAGCTGCAGCTGCCGTCCAATCTCACGCGCGACCACTACTTTTTGCTGATTTCCTCCAGAAAGTGTGGAAATCGGATCGTGGATCGAAGTTAGTCGAATATCAAATTCGGTTACTTTTTCTTCTGCATTCCGAATCATTGCGCCTGAATTCAATGCTAAACCGCGAGAAAATGGTGCATGACGGTATTGATCGAGCACCAGATTTTGCGCAATCGAGAAAGCGGCAATCATGCCATCTTTAGAACGGTCTTCAGGTACATAGCCAATCCCCTCTTCGAGATTGGCTTTTACACTCTGCCCAGAAATATTTTTCCCAGCAAGCTTGATCTTCCCTGCCGCAGTTGGAGAAATCCCAATCACTGCTTGTGCAAGTTCAGTCTGCCCATTTCCTTGCACCCCCGCAATCGCCAAAACTTCACCACGGTTGATCACAAAAGAAACATCATTGACCGCAAGCGCACCTGATTCATCGAATACGGAAAGGTTTTCCAATTCCAGACCGATCTCGCCAATCTTTGCCGGTGTTTTTTCGACCTTCATCATTACCGGACGGCCAACCATTTTCGTAGCTAACTCAGCTTCAGATGAAGTTGGGCTCGCTTGCCCAACCACTTTTCCGCGCCGAATCACAGTGATTTCATCGGCAACTGCACGTACTTCGCGAAGTTTATGTGTGATAAAAACAATTGATGTACCTGATGCAGCAAGTTGCTTCATAATTTCCATCAGCTCATCAGTTTCTTGCGGGGTGAGCACAGCGGTGGGCTCATCAAGAATCAATACTTTCGCGTCACGTGAAAGTGCCTTCACGATTTCTACACGTTGCTGGGCACCTACTGGTAAATCTTCAATATATGCATCTGGATCAAGATCAAAACCAAATCGTTTCGAGACTTCAAGCACCGTCTGCCGTGCCTTCTTCAAATCAATCAATCCAGCTTTTTTCGTCGGCTCATATCCCAGCGCAATCGACTCAGCCACGGTAAATACTGGAATCAGCATAAAATGCTGATGCACCATCCCGATGCCAGCTGCCACCGCATCTCCGGGACCTTTAAATTTTACTGGCTTGCCATCAAGCAAAATTTCGCCTTCATCTGGATCATATAATCCATAAAGCACATTCATGAGGGTAGATTTCCCAGCACCGTTTTCACCAAGTAGCGCATGGATTTGCCCCTCTTCGACTACTAAATCAATATGGTCGTTTGCAACCAGGGGACCAAACCTCTTTGTTATCCCCTTCAGCTCAAGCTTCACACCATACCCCTCTCAATAAAATAAAAATAGAAAAGGCATCTTCTTCTTTTTACACCAAACAACCTTTTAAGCCAAACGGTTTCTAGGTAGCAGTTGAGGTTCGGTTTTGGAAAAACCGAACCTCAACGTATTCTACATTTTTCTGCAAGCTAACACTATTTCAGCTGGAAGTTTGCAAAAACTAGCTCCGAGATGCACGGATCTTTCATGTGCTCTCAGCCCAGTTTTTACTTCACTTCAGTAGCGTGCTTGCTTTCGATCTTCAGCTTTCCGGTCTTGATCTCCTCGGTTAGCTTCTCAAGATCCTTCTTGATTTCATCTGATACCTGCGCATCGAAATCATAGAATGGTGCAAGCTTCACGCCACCGTTTTCGAGAGTGCCTACGTATGCGTTGTTATTAAACTTGCCATCTACACCAGACTTGATCGTATCGAAAACAGAAGCATCAATGCCCTTCATGACGGAGGTAAGCACGATCTCCTTGTAGTCTGGATTAGCCTGATACCAATCAGAGTCAACTCCAATGAGCAGCACATTGCCGGCAGCCTTTGCTGCAGCTGCAGCGCCAAGACCCACTGGACCAGCAACTGGCATAATAATATCTGCACCCTGATCAATGAACTGCTGTGCTTGTACCTTGCCAAGAGCCTGATCATCGAATGAGTTCACAAATGCACCTGTTTGGGCTTCCTTATCCCAACCGAGTAGTTCAATATTTTTGCCTTTAGCTTCGTTGTATGCTTTCACACCGTCAGCAAAACCATCCATAAAGATTTGTACGGACGGAATTGGCATCCCACCGAAAGTTGCGACCTTCCCCGTCTTGGTTACGCTTGCTGCTACGTAACCGCCAAGGAAAGCTGCTTCTTGGGTGTTAAAGAGCAGCGCACGACCATTCTTCACATCTACTGGCTTCCCATCAGATCCAGAAAATCCTGAATCGATCAGGGCATACGAAAGATCAGTATTATCTTGTGCGGACTTCGTAATTGCCGGAGCAAGTTTATATCCAACACCAATCAGCAGATTACAGCCATCTTGTACCATCTGCTGTACATTTGGTTCGAAATCTGTATCAGCTGAAGATTCTGCTGTATTATGCTGGATCTTCAGCTCGGCAATCGCCTTATCCAAACCATTCTTTGCAGACTCGTTGAACGACTTATCTTTCCAACCACCAGCGTCAGAAATAATACAAGCCTTGTAGTCTACACTTTTTCCCTCTTTGCCTGCATTGTTTGCATCGCCACCGCCACAAGCAGTAAGTGCAAGTGTGGCAGCTGCCGCGATGGCAAGCAGTGAATTTGACTTCTTCACGTGATTTTCTCCTGATTTGTGTGTATTGCTCAGGCTAGTGCATCAGCTCCGAGCACTGTTTGTTCACCGACTAATAATAACGCATCACCACGTTAAATGCTCAAATATTTCAAAATCAAACTAAAATTCTTTTTCATTCCTGATCCGCAAATATTTCGCAGCTTTCATATCACTTCTCACTACGCCATATTCCAGCAGACGGCACTGCATAATTATAAGGATCAAAACCAGCTTGCTGCGTCTGCGCAGCCTTTCTTGCTTCCCACTTTGCCTTACGCTCAGCAGATTTTATTTCTTCAGCTTCTCTTGCAGTCTTTTCCGCAATTTGTATCCGCTCTTTTTCAGCCTGCGCCTGCTTTTGTGCGATCTGCCGATATTCGGCTTCAAGCTCTAAAGCGCCAGCTGCCACTTCTTGATTTACTTTCCGCATAAATCCAGCACGTAAATCTGGAAGCACCACACCCGTGATCGGATCATGAGCCCACGCAAGTGTACGCAAATCAGATTTGGTCACGTAATTTGGCGCATCATTAGCGTGCGGAAAATAATCATTATTCAAGACAAGCGCTTCTGGCGGATTCGCGATGAAAGCAGCAGCATTGAGCGTGATCCGAGCAATCAGATTGACCCAGAGCAGAATCGTCACAATCGCAGCAAAAGGAGCTAAAAGCGGATTATCCGCAACAGATGAGACTGCAGAAGTCCCCAAGCCACGGACTACGGACGAAAGCACACCTGCAAGCAGTGAACCAAGCCAGAGATCACGCCGAGGCGCTTTAATTCCAGCGAGAACCACAAATATAAAAATAAATACTAACGTATCCACAAATACACCAACGAGAAACGTTAATCCCATTAGCAAAATTCGTGCCCACTGCCCCGGAAGATTCAAAAACTCAAAAATTTGATCTGCAAAAATACTCGCACCGCCTGCAATCACCGTGGAGATCACCACGCTCACTCCGAGCACTAAGAAAGCTCCCAAATCGCGAATCTTTTGTGAAATGAAAACCATCGGCAAACTGGCAATGCCAAACATATTCCAGATTGCCAAACGCAAACCCGACATCAACGAAAGTGCCGACCACAACACAATCAGCAAGGAAATTAACGTCACGATATTGAAAGGATTTTCGACAATCAAATCTTCTGGATTGAGCAAACCATTCGGATTTTCAGCAGTTTGCAGAACTCCTGGCAGTACACTATTAGTTTTCTCAATAAAGGAATCAAAAATTTCGCGATTACTGCCAATTGCTGCTGCCAAAAATGTCAGCGCGATCGTCAGCGAACCAGCAATTGAGAAAAGCGCAGAATATGCAATCCCACCTGCTAAAAGATATCCCCGCCCGTTAACATAACGAGAATTTGCGCGCAGCAAACGCGTACCATTCAAATACGCCAACAGTTTAAAAAGCTTGGCTGCAATCGTATCCGCAGGAGCTGCTTTTTTCCGTTCATTTTCCCAAGTTGGACTGCCTTCAAGAGCACCATCAAGCTCCGCATTTACTTTTGCAAAGCCGATCTTGCGTTGCCGAATCTGGGCTTGTGCTAAATCCAGCGGACGCTCTTTTCGTGGATCTTCATCTGCTACTAGTTTACGTGAACTATCTGATACTTGCTTCGTCATCATCCATTCCCTATAGCATTTTGCGATATCAATCTGCTGACGGAAAATACATACCGCAGATTTCTGTATTTCGTATTATTTAGTTATATTCAATCACGAGCGGAGCATGGTCTGAGAACCGCTGCGCATATTCTGTTGCACGATCGATTTGGAAATTCACCGCTCGCTTAGCTAATCCCGCATCTGCAAGCTGATAATCGATCCGCCAGCCAGCATCGTTATCAAAGGCTTTTCCGCGCTGCGACCACCACGTATATGCTCCCTGCACCTGTGGTGTAAGCATCCGTTGCACATCTACATATCCAAGGTCGGTAAGCCATTTTTCGAAATAAGCAATTTCAGTATCAAGTACCCCTGCCGTCCGATTGTGATTCGACTTCCAATTCTTGATGTCAAGCGCAGTATGCACGATATTGAAATCCCCTGCGATGAGCACATGCGCATACTCACGCCGGTTCATCAACTCTGTAAGCCGCTGGGTAACTCGCTCTAAATGACGATATTTGGCAGCCATCTTCGCTTCGTCCGTAGCTACCCCAGAATGCAAGTATGCACTAATAAAAGTGGTATCCAGTGCCGGTAAATCAACCTCTACCCAGCGCCCAGTATCTACCGCAGGCTCATTTTCCTCCGCAGATAATCCTGCCGCAAGGCCAATCCGGACCTGCCCAACTTCAATTCCATCACGGACGGCAACTGCCACTCCTGCGCGCCCTTTCAACTCACTGGCTTGCTGGAAAACCTGATACGCAATACCAGATTCCCCGATCAGCTGTGCCGCGATTGCTTCGGGTGCACGTACTTCTTGGAAAAGCAGCACGTCGGCATGAGTTTGCGTGATCCACTGCCCCATCCCCTTCCGAGCTGCGGCACGGATCCCATTCACATTACACGTCGCAATCCGCATTGATTTTCCTCATTTCTGAATTATTTTGTGACAGCTGCCGATGTGCCGTTTCCACAATATTTTGCAGTAGCATCGCACGCGTCATTGGACCTACTCCACCTGGATTTGGGGTGAAATACCCTGCTACTTCACTTACTGCTGGATCAATATCGCCATAAATTTTTGCTTTGCCCGTCGCTGGATTGATACCGCGACTCACGCCCACATCAAAAACGGCTGCTCCCGGTTGAATCATCGCAGGTTGCAGTAAATATTTATGACCAACCGCCATCACCACCGCATCGGCACGCAAAGTATGCTCAGCTAAATTTTTTGTTGCACTATGGCAAATATCTACTGTGGCATTCACATCTGCGCGCGTCAGCAGCAGTGAAAGCGACCGTCCGACGGTGATTCCGCGCCCCACGATGCACACATTTTTCCCTTGCCAATCAAAACCGCCACGGCGACCAAGCTCAATCACACCGCGTGGAGTACATGGCACTGGCGTATTTAACGCACCTTTCACGCTTAATACCAGCTTTCCCAGATTTGCCGGATGCAAGCCGTCAGCATCCTTTTCCGGTAATATCGCAGCAAGTATTTGATCTTGATTGATCCCTGCTGGCAGCGGTAGCTGCACGATAAACCCGGTACATTCTGGAGCTGAATTGAACTCGTGCACTGCCGCAATGATATCGTCTTGTGTAGCCCTCGCAGGCAGGTCAATACGCAAAGACGAAATTCCGATTTCGGCACAATCGCGATGTTTTCCTGCCACGTAAATTTGTGACCCTGGATCATCACCAACCATAATCGTGCCGAGTCCGGGAGTAATCCCCTTCTTTTTAAGTGCTGCAACTTGTTGTGCAAGCTCAGATTTAATTTGCGCAGCAACGGATTTTCCGTCAAGAATCTTTGCCGTCATTGCTTTAGTGCACCTGATCTAAATTTGGATACAGCGGAAAATCTGCAGTGAGCTTTGCGACCCGCGCAGCCAAGACGGCTTTATCGGCCTGCTTTCCGTCACGTAAAGCAATCGCAATAATATCGGCAACTTCCGTGAACTCAGCAGCCCCAAATCCACGCGTAGCTAAAGCTGAAGTACCGATCCGCAATCCGGAGGTCACAGCTGGCGGACGAGGATCGAATGGGATTGCATTCCGATTTACCGTGATATTGATTTCGTGAAGGAGATCTTCAGCTTCCTTCCCGGTTAGTTCACTCGCGCGCAAATCTACAAGCAATAAATGCACATCCGTACCACCAGTAAGCACCGATACGCCTGCATCAGCTACATCTGCTTCCAGCAGCCGCTGCGCAATTATCTTTGCTCCTGCTACCGTCCGCTGCTGGCGCTCCCGAAATTCTGCACTCATCGCAATCTTCATCGCAATCGCTTTTGCCGCAATCACATGCATCAATGGCCCACCCTGCTGACCAGGGAACACTGCAGAATCAAGCTTTTTCCCCAGCGGTTCCTTGTGTTTTGCTAAAATCATCCCTGAACGAGGGCCACCAATCGTCTTATGGATCGTAGTAGTTACCACATCAGCATATTCCACTGGATTTGGATGCAAACCAGCTGCCACCAACCCTGCAAAATGTGCCATATCGATCCACATATACGCATCAACTTCATCTGCAATTGCACGGAAAGCAGCAAAATCTTCGATCCGCGAGTATGCACTCCACCCAGCAATAATCATCCGCGGACGATGCTCCAAGGCCATTTGCCGCACCTGCTGCATATCAATGAGATAAGTTTCAGGATCCACACCGTATGCCACACAATGATAATTTTTGCCCGAAAAGTTTAATTTCATCCCATGGGTAAGGTGCCCGCCGTGCGCCAACTCAAGCCCCAGCACTGTCTCACCTGGCTGCAATAATGCGTGATAGATCGCCGCATTTGCTTGTGCACCTGCATGCGGCTGCACATTCACATATTCGGCACCAAATACTTTTGCCGCACGCTCACGGGCAAGATTTTCAGCAATATCTACAAATTCGCATCCACCGTAGTAGCGCCGCCCCGGATACCCTTCAGCATATTTATTCGTGAGTACTGAACCCTGTGCCTGCAATACGGCACGCGGGACAAAATTTTCTGAAGCAATCATCTCTAGTGTGTTGCGCTGTCGCGTTAATTCTTGCTCAAGCACTGTTGCGATTTCTGGATCTACCTGCACAAGCGGTTGGTTTAGCAAATCAGTATTCATCATGGGGGAATGCTCCTTTAGCAAAGTCCGTGAAATATCCACGGCGAATCACGACCGTCATGATCACTACAAATGTATCTGACTATGGTACCTGAAATGGAAACTTCTCGAAAAGCGGGCAGCTTGCCCAAGGTTTAAGATGAGGCACCCGCAATTTTGGTCAATACCGTTTAGCTGCAGCTAAATCCGGCTGATATCGTAATCCGAATACGCTGATTTTAACTATTCAATTCCGCGTGCAGCTGCCCACCTTGTAAGTTCACGCCGGTTTGAAAGCTGAAGTTTGCGCAACACCGCCGAGACATGACTCTCTACCGTCTTAATCGAAATAAATAATTCAGAAGCCACCTCACGATACGTATAGCCCCGCGCAATATACCGCATCACCTCTTGTTCGCGGATCGAAAGCCGATCAAGCTCAGCATCAGTTTGTGCTACTTCCGTCGCCCCTGAGCCGAATGCATCAAGCACGAATCCAGCCAAACGCGGCGAAAATGCCGCATCTCCGGAAGCTACCCGATTCATTGCATCTGTTAATTCACTGCTGGAAATTGATTTCGTGACGTAGCCGCGAGCGCCTGCCCGGATCACACTTACCACATCGCTGGCTGCATCCGAAACGGAGAGTGCCAGGAACTTCGGTTGCCATGCTGGCGCAGATACACGATTTTTGCATATTGCGTGGACCCGCCGCACGACCTCAGCTCCGCCACCGCCAGCTCCACCGGGTAGATGGACATCCAAAAGTACCAGATCGCATTCAATATTTGTAATTACGTTGACGGCACTATCTACGTCAGCTGCTTCGCCTACTACCTCGTATCTTATCGGCTGGTTGTTTTCTGGATTAGCCGATGCAGAAAATTGCGCGGTGTTTTGCGCAGAGAGTTGTTCGAGTTGTACACGGATCCCGGAACGTACTAAATCGTGGTCGTCAACGATAATGATCTTCATTGCTGCTTCCTTAGTTATCTTGATACATTGCAGTTTACCCCTGATATTTTAGGTGTACTTCAGTGCCGCCACTTTGCAGTGGAGAGCGAATTTCTGCGCTGCCGCCGATACGCCTCAGACGTCCGATAATTGAATCGCGAATCCCTGCTCGATCGGGAGCAATTGTGTGCGGATCGAATCCAGGTCCACGATCGCGGATCCAGACTTCGATTGATTGTCTGAGAATAAGGTGGTCTTTCTGCACTGCTAGATGTGCTTGTTGTACTGTTTCTCCAGATTTTTGCCCGGCCATAGTTTGCCGTAGTTCAGCGTAGAGTGAGACTTCTTTTTCTCCTCCGTATTTGCATGCATTTGTTATTGCCTCACGAGTGGCTGCAAGAACAGCACGTACACTCGTATCAGGTTTACAATCACCGGTTATCACCGTATTGATTTCTTTTTGGTAGCGTCGTTCTAATTCTTGAGCGATTTCGCGAAGTAGTGCAGCTGTCGAAGTGTCTTCGTTCTGCCGTTCAGAATATAGATATTTGCGCAAATCCTGTTCTTGTAGTCTGGCTAAAGTACGCACTGCATCGGCATCGTCGGCGCGTGCTCTGATCAAAGCTAAGCTTTGCAGTACTGAATCGTGCAAATGGGCTGCCATATCAGCACGTACTGATTCGCGTGCCTTTTGCGCAGCTGTCTCGCGTAATGAAAATTTTAGTCTTAATACGGCAGGATAGAAGACTAAGCAAAGTGTGATCACGGTGATCAACGCGATCGTCAAACTTAGGAAAAATGGATTCCTGGGAGCAATTTCGAGCACCAAGATGACGGCTCCAACTACGCAAATCCCTCCGCCAATCACTGCAACGACTTTCCGTGCCGCATTGAGAGCTGTGGTTTCGCGCTTATTTCGCTGTGAATCAATTGGTGTAGACCAGATTATTCCTGCTCCCGCGAGTAGCATAAAGCCTGCGCCAAGAATTCGTATTTCACGATTACCTGGAGCGATACCAGTTGTAATGAGGAAAAATGCTCCCGCACTGATGAGCACTGCGACCAAGAGAAACCAGCTCTTTGAAGATTCGTGATCTTCGCTAGTTGGGCCAAGGTCTAATCCGCGTGCTAACCGCTGATTTTGGATCTCGATCTCATATTCGCGCCGGTACCACGGTACAAGGATCCAGAGGAGTAAATAAAGCAATGGAATTACTCCCGTAAATGTGAGCATGATAAAGGCCAGGCGCCAAATCCACGCAGGCATGCCAAGGTGTACGCTTAATGCCCGGCAAACGCCACCAAAAATCCGTGGTCCTTGCCGATAAAAAGGCGGACGGTGTGATTTTTCTTCCTGAGATATTCCATTCACTCTTCGATATTGGCAAATTTAGGCGAATTTGAAAAGGTTTAGCAAAAATTTCAGGGTCATGCTCGCAGGTTTCAGGGTAATTTCAGGGTTGTTCATGGTCGTTTTATTTGCGACGTTCAGGAACAATTGAAGCCATGGACAGGTTTTTTCAAAGTTTGCGAAATGGAAACTATCGACGCACCGAAGATGCATTATTCGGCGGAGTGTGTGCTGGCCTGGCACACCACTGGAGAATTGCGCCGATTCTGGTGCGAATCGCTTTTCTCTTATTGCTTTGCATGGGTGGAATGACTTTCCTGATTTATGGTTTTGCTTGGATTTTGATCCCGAGAGATCAAGACCAAAAAATAGAACTTGAACAAGCACTGCGTGGAAATCCGAGTGCAAGTACTGCTGGAGCTATTGCATTTATGATGCTGGGCAGTTTTTCGATTTTTGTTTCCAGTGCCGGTTTATTTGGGCTTTTGGGAGAATCGGTGCAGGAATTGTTTTATCTGCATATTTTTCTGGTGACGGCACCGATTGTCTTCGTAATGATTCTGCTGGTTCTCGCACATAGTTTTTATTATCGGAAAGTTGCAGCAAATTCTGCGCCAGCTGCATTGGATCCGGATTTTATCAAACAGCATCAATTTGAAACCAGCTCCCAGCAAAACCATGAAAATGCAACTCCAGATTTTAGCTCCGGGGATTCTTTTTCTGCGCATTTGCAACAACAAAAGATGGACGATAAAACCACGCATCAGGAGTTCACAGCGCAAATGCCCAGATCTCAGATGACTGTTTTAGATCACAATGCCGTGCCAAATTTTTCGCCCTACTATGAAAGCCGGGTTGATTTCGGAAGCGATTATGCTGAGCGTAGTCCGCATATATCCGGTCGTTTTGCGCTGATTACTATTTCCGTGATTCTTGTTTTGATCGCACTCGCATTGGCTTTTCTGCCACATACCTACGGCTCATGGGCGATCATGGCTGGAATAATCAGTGCTTGTCTTGGAGTAGCAGTCTTGATTGCAGGAATCAGAGGGTTACGCGCTACCTGGCTCACGTTTTTTACTTGGATTGCAGCTGTCCCCACTGTGCCTGCAATTTTCTTCGCATTGCTGCTCCCGCATGAAGTAACTTTGAATGAAGATACTCAGGTTTTTGCGAAGAATTTCACTGATGTTTCGAGTGTGAAATCTCAGCAAAATAGCGCTGCGCTCTTTGATTTTACTCACCGTGTGATAAACGATCATACTCCATCAGGGGATGTGCAACTCGCGGCAGGGGCAGCAGGTTCAATGAAATTCAAAGTTCCTGACGATCAGGCGGTAATTTTCAAAATCAAAGGGATCGGAGTTATCACGCTCTATTCCCTGCAAGAGTGGAATGTGCAGCATCAAGACATTCTCACCAGCACACAGTTGCCTGATTTCATTGATGGCAATAGTGAGGCGATAATCCGCCCTGCGATGCAAGATTTATTTTTGCGGAGCGGCGAAACACTCACGCTGACTTCCCCCGCCGCACGAAAAAATCCGCAGCAAGCACGCACGATCGAAGTGATATTTGGGTTTGGCGGAGTACTTATTGAGAGCACCGCCCCTGACGGGCAGGAACTTGCAGATTACGTACGCAGCCTGATACATCATACTTCAGAGCGCCTCACGCAGCAGGTACCTGCGCCTTAAAACATACCTCCAAAATTAGCTTATGCGATTGGCTGGCGTGAGAGTTTTTCAAAAAATTATTTATTCAGAATTCACCGGAAGGAGATAAAATGCGTGTAAGTACCACAATTTTCGGAATTTTTAGCCTGATTTTAGGGATGGTCGCAATTTGGGCCGGAATGGGTGGAAGTATCAATATGCGGATGCTGATTGTTTGTTTCCTGGCAGTGCTGGCAGTTATTCTCGGTGTCGCAGCGTTACTACCGGCAAAACCGCAGAAAACTGACGATCCTGAGGAGAACTTGATTTTCGCTCGTAAATCCGAAACACCACAATCGTAAGATGATCCACTCCAAACAAAACCCGTCTGTTTTCAAACAAATGTTAATCTGAAAATATGAATTTAGAACGCCCCATTGCTCCAGATCCATACGATCTGCTTCCGCAAGTACCAGGTTTCGTTTTACACAGCAAAACGATCCGCGACGGCGAATCAATGCCGCCCGAATTGCAAGCAAAAGGTGGAAATGCTGCGCCAGATCTTTCCTGGTCAGGTTTTCCGGCAGAAACTGAAAGCTTCGTAGTTACTTGTTTCGATCCAGATGCACCAACACCGTCAGGATTCTGGCATTGGATGGTAATCGATATCCCTGGTGAAATCACCGAGCTGCCATTCAATTCTGGAGAGTCTGATTTATATCTCCCCGGGCCAGCCGTGCATATACGTAATGATGCAAACGAACCTTCCTACTATGGCGCAAATCCACCAGCTGGCGATCGTCCGCACCGCTATATTTTTGCAGTTCATGCGCTTGACGTGCCAAGTCTTGAACTTGATCCGGAGAATGTGTCCTGTGCCGCTGTTGCGTTTAATGCACTTTTTCATACAATTGCCCGTGCGCGGATTACCGTCACGTATCAAAACACGTCACAATGAGCAAAAGTACATAATATGGTGCAGACACCGGTAGAATACACTGCCGATAAGAATATTCAAAGCACTCCGAAATAAAAGAAAATCAATATGCTACATTTCGTTTTTCATAATCCCGTCATTGCCGGAAATACCGGTAATGCAATACGCCTTGCCGCATGCACTGGCGCAATGCTACACCTCATCGAACCGCTTGGGTTTAATTTCGATGACGCACATCTAAAGCGCGCTGGTCTTGACTATCATGATTTGGCAGATCTGCAGATTCATCATTCTTGGGAAGATGCGAAAGCGTATTTTGATCCTGCCACTCGTATTTTCGCCTTCACATCACATACTGAAAACAGCTATGCGCAGGAGCAATATCGTGATGGTGATGTGCTGCTTTTCGGCACAGAGCCAACGGGACTTCCCCAAGATATCCTCACAGATTCGCGCATTACCAAGCATCTGCGAATTCCAATGCTTCCAGCAAGACGTTCATTAAATCTTTCAAATTCAGCTTCGATCGCTGTCTATGAAGCGTGGCGGCAGCTAGGTTTCCCTGGAGCAGGCGGAGCGAACTAAATATTCGTGTGCGATAAATACCAGACTACTTTATTTTCAAAGCTGAACTAAATTAATTAGCGGCTATCCCGAAGCTGTAATTCCCTCAGGCAAAAGCAGCATATAAAGTCTCTTCATTTTTCCAATAGGCAAGATTTCCCCGCTGCCCACAGCAATCCAGTCTCTCCCTACACTGCACGAAATTGTGGATACATTTATAAATTTTTCACTGCTGGATTTACCCTGCTGCATTTGGCTGGTTATACCCCGATTATTTGAAGCATGTATACAGATAGTGCAATTGAAAAATTAGTCGCAAAATCTCTCGCCGCTACAATCGTAAAAAGACGGAAAGAGCTGAACCTTTCGCAAGAAAAGGTTGCATATGGAGCTTCACTTGATCGTTCACATTATCAAGTTATTGAAGCCGGGATTGGGAATCGGAAAACACTTACACCCGCAAATCCGCGGTTGAGCACACTACTCCACTTGGCAATAGCACTGGATTGCTCGCTTTTGGATTTACTCAAAGAGACTTCCGAACTTTTTGAACGCTACCGGAAGGCAGCTAAATCAATGCAAAATCAAGCATAAGTATTAAGCCTAGTTTTAGTTTGACACAACTTGTTCCAAAAGATGCCACTATTACGGTATTCACAACAGCTAACGCAAATACTGTGCTTATTTTTCTGCTTGTAGTTCCCAGGCTGCAAGCGCACCTGCAGCAGCTACGTTGAGGGAATCGACTCCGTGTTGCATTGGAATGATTACCCGATGCGTAGTTGCTGCAATTGTGCGATTACTCAATCCGTCCCCTTCCGTGCCAAGAACTAACGCAATTCGTGAATTTTCAGCCCGCACCTGTGGCAATTGCGCAAAATCTCGCAGCCCAAGGGAATCGGGCCGCAATGCTAACGCTGCACTGATCCACCCGTCTTGATGCAGCTTTTCCAAATCATTTGGCCAATTTTCCAGACGAGTCCAGGGAATTTGAAATACGTTTCCCATCGCCACTTTTATTGAGCGACGATATAACGGATCTGCACATGATGGCGTTACAAGAATACCGTCTACTCCGAGAGCGGCTGCAGAACGAAAAATCGCACCTACATTTGTATGATCAACAAGATCTTCGAGGATAAAGATGCGTGCCGCGCGACTTGCGGAAAATCGCTGCATAAACTTGTCGAGCGACTCAAGCGCTGGTCGATTCATTGCCGCCATCGCGCCGCGATGAATTCTAAACCCAGTAATTTCATGAATTTGTGCTTCATCAACTACAAAAACCGGCACTTCTGAAGTATCAAATTCGGCGTGCGCAAGAATCTGCGATATTTCAGGAAGCCATTTTTCGGCTGAAAGAATTGCTCGCGGGAGATGATTTGCACTCATAGCACGTGCAATTACTTTTAGCCCCTCAGCCAGGTATAAACCTCTTTCAGTTTCCAGTTTCCGGCGCAATGCGACATCAGTTAGTTTAGTAAAATCTGCCAGTCTCGGATCATCTAAGCACACATTTTGCACAATCTGCACGCGTTTCCCACTTTCTTCCGAGATCACAAAGTCATCTTGCCATTATGATCAAAATATCTTCGTCAAACTATCAATGCTAGTTACTGTTATTTTAGTGCGTCGGATAAAAATTGCTCTGGAGGCTGTACGAAACGCTCCAGAGCAATTCAAATTTAATTTATTTCACGGCAGATACTCATTCAATTCAGAAATTGAACTGACTTCAGCTCCTTCGCTTCAGAAACTGATCCTGCCGCGAAGTTGTTGACTACTTAGTTTGGCTGTTGTCCAAGCAGGTCTTGTTTATCTGCTGGCTTGCCTGAGCGCGTACCTGATTCTTCAGCTTCACTAGTAGCACGGTCTGCTTCACCCTTCGCATTTGCGAGTGCCTCATCAATATCTGGAAGGACGGTATTTGCAAGCGTATCGGAGATTTCCCCTTCACTGCCGAAGTCTACTTTGATTTCTTCTTCTGGAGCTTTCCCAGTGAAACCTTTCGTCACAGAGTCAAGTGCAGCAGTAAGTTCGGTTGGTACGATCCAAAGCTTCGAAGACGCAGAATTAGCAATCAGCGGCAAAGTCTTGATGTATTCATAGGAAAGCAGTTTCGGATCAGCATTTCCACGGTGTACTGCATCAAATACCTGCAAAATTGCGCGACTTTCACCCTGTGCTTTCAAGATCGTCGATTGTGCTTGACCTTCCGCACGCAAGATTGCCGATTGCTTCTCACCTTCCGCAGTAAGAATCGCCGACTGCTTCACGCCTTCCGCAGTCAAAATTGCGGCACGACGATCACGCTCTGCCTTCATTTGCTGCTCCATCGCAGATTGCACAGTCGCCGGCGGATCAATTGCTTTCAATTCCACGCGGGAGACACGAATCCCCCAACGTCCAGTAGCTTCATCAAGCACTCCACGGAGTTGCCCATTGATTTGATCACGACCCGTGAGAGCTTGTTCCATATCCATCGAGCCGATAATATTACGCAACGTAGTCACAGCAAGCTGCTCAATTGCGGACATTGGATCAGCAATTTCATATGTAGCTGCCTCAGGCTGGGTCACCTGATAGTAAATCACGGTATCAATATTTACCACGATATTATCGGAAGTAATCACTGGCTGTGGCGGAAACGGCACTACCTGTTCACGCATATCGATACGTTGCCGTACAGAATCAATGAACGGAACAAGGAAATGCAGACCAGGTGTCAAGGTCTTATGATATTTTCCAAGCCGTTCAATAATATACGTGTATCCTTGATGTACTTGCAGCACTGAACGAATGATTGCAATTACAACCGACAATGCAAAGATTACCAGCACCAATGTGACGATAATACCGCCAATAGCTTTTGGCTCCATAGTTGCTCCTAACTTTTTAGATAAAACTTTTCTGCGAAGATCATACGTTTACTTCATAAACAACAGCGTGAGCACCCTCGATTTCCAAAACCGTCACTTCTGCACCAGCAGGTATGATTTGATCGTTTTTCGTGCGGGCACTCCAAACTTCCCCACCGATTTTTACTCTCCCTGAGTTTTCCGTAATTTCGCTGAGCGCTATCGCATTGCGACCCGTCATTGCATAAACATTTGATTCTTTGCCAGTACCAGCATTTATATGATTCCGTGCCCACGGACGCACAAATAAGAGCGCAACTACTGCCACTACCGCAAAGGTGATGATTTGCAAGGTCAAGCTAGTACTAAAAGCAGCTACGATCGCAGTTGAAAAAGCACCGAGAGCAAGCATCATGAAGAAAAAATCAACAGTGATCGTTTCCACGATCAACAACACAATGGCAATTATCGCCCAAATCCCCCAAGACATTTTCATTCCTCTCGATAGTTTCCACCAATATCAGACCAAACACGGCGGATCTGAAATCTTTAGAAATACACAATACTTTCTAACCAGTTTCAGAGTATCAAGAAAAATATGTGCTCTGCCTCAAATCTGCCATACCAAAGTTGGCAATTTTTGCTTTTCCGCCATCGGCTTAGGGAATTCAGCTACACTTTGCGTTTTTACTACCGATTCGCAACTTTCGATCAGCTGGTTTTCGCATTCGCATAAAAACGTTCCCGCACAAAATTTATCTCCATCGGGAGCTGGAATAAATTGCTGATATTTTCCGCGGTAAAAACTTCATCTAGTGTTCCGTTTGCAAACACTTCGCCTGCTTGTAACAACAGCCCATGCGTAAAGCCAGCCGGGATTTCCTCCACATGATGTGTCACCAGTACCATCGCAGGCGCAGATGGATCCTTGGCGAGAGTCGTCAGCGCTGTCAGTAATTGCTCGCGACCACCTAAATCGAGCCCTGCTGCAGGCTCGTCAAGAATCAATATTTCCGGATTCGGCATGAGTGCACGGGCAATTGCCACCCGTTTCATCTCACCCGATGAGAGTGAAGCATATTTTCGTTTCGCAAGCTGATCCACGCCAAGCGACTGCAGCAATTGCATCGCGCGGGCATCATCAGTTTCTTCATACTCTTCACGCCAAGTAGCAGTTTGCCCATAAGCTGCCGTCCGCACTACATCAAATACAAGTGCGTTTCCAGGAATTTTTTGATCTAAAGCAGCAGATGCCAGACCAATCAATGGTCGCAATTCAGCGATATTCACTTTCCCGATTTTTTCACCAAGCACTTCTACGCTTCCGGAAGTAGGATGCAGATAACCGGAGATCAGC
Source organism: Arcanobacterium hippocoleae (assembly GCF_031456295.1). Taxonomy (NCBI): domain Bacteria; kingdom Bacillati; phylum Actinomycetota; class Actinomycetes; order Actinomycetales; family Actinomycetaceae; genus Arcanobacterium; species Arcanobacterium hippocoleae. The sequence continues at coordinate 165,815 of NZ_JAVDUJ010000001.1, read as the reverse complement.
TGTACAAGGGTGGTTTTCCCAGCACCATTCGGCCCAAAGATCACCCATCGTTCGCCTTCATTCACAGACCAATTTACATTCTGTAAAATCTCTTTCCCGCTACGGCGAACCAGTACGTTGGTGACGGCAAGTACTCCCATTTTGCTGCAAATCTTTCTCTTGGTTTCAAGAGGCACTGCCTCTCTTCTGGCCGGTGTCTTCGCTTACTGATTACGTAAAACTTCTTCGTAAAATGCTACCGTCTTCTTGGCGATCTCGCTCCATGAAAAATGCTGCTCTACACGCTGACGGCCCGCTTGCCCCATTTCTTTTGCGCGACCACGATCAGCACAAATCTCATTTAGCGCATTTGCTAAATCGGCTTCAAACTTTTCCGGATCTAATGGCGTACCCGTACCATCATCCATTTGCTCGATCGGCACGAGCAGACCCGTTTCCTGATGTACGATGCAATCTGGAATACCGCCAGTATTCGTGCCAACAACAGGCAGTCCAACACTCATTGCTTCGAGATTCACAATCCCGAGGGGCTCATATACAGATGGCGTAACAAATACTGTTGAGCACGCCTCAAGTGCGACGATTTGTGCATGTGGAAGATGATCTTCGATCCAGACGATCCCGTCGCGTTGAGCTTGTAGCTGTGCCACTAATTCACGCGTTTCTGCTGCAATTTCTGGCGTATCTGGAGCTCCTGCACAGAGAATCACCTGCACACTTGCGTCTACCTGTTGCAATGCGCGGAGCAATCCGGGCACGCCTTTTTGCCGCGTGATCCGTCCTACAAAGATGATCGTTGGACGTTGCGGGTCGAGTCCATGGCTAGCGAAATATGCACGAGCCTGCTCCCATTGCTCCGCAGTTTCAGGCGCTTTCCAGTCTGTTAAATCAATGCCGTTATGGATCACCTGCACCCGTGCTGGAGCTACTTTGGGATAGCAGCGCAGAATATCAGCACGCATCGCATGCGAGACGGCCACAATCCCGGCAGCATTTTCATATGCAGTACGTTCGATCCACGATGAGACTTCATAGCCTCCACCAAGTTGTTCACGCTTCCACGGACGCAAAGGTTCAAGCGAATGCGCCGAGATGACATGCGGGATCCCATGCAAAAGTGAAGCGATATGCCCCGCAAAATTGGCGTACCAGGTGTGTGAATGTACGATGCTGGCACCCGCAACACCTGAGACCATCGCCAAATCTAATCCCATCGTTTTCAATGCACCGTTTGCACTTTGCAAGTCAACTGGATAGTCGTATCCATGTACGCTCACACCAGGTACTGGAGATTCTGCGCGCGGTCCATCAAATGCATGCACATGTACGTCCACATGTGCTTTTAATACTCGCGCTAATTCGGTAACGTGCACTCCGGCTCCGCCGTATACATATGGTGGAAATTCACGAGTTAGCAAATCGACGCGCATGGACATCCCCTTTGACTTAAAATTATTTACTTCAGCAGCATTAAAAATCTGATTCGCCTTCCTGCAAATGCTGCCTTCGCTTTTAAGTCTAAACTAAAATTTCATTTTTATGCGGCTATTCAGAAGATCCGCACAGATTTTTGCAGCTGCCCCAAATTTTATGGAAAACTCCAGATTTATTTACTTGTTTAACGATTTAACTAACGATTTGAAAACACATCTTGAATTGGCTATACCTGATGCTCATTTACCAGCTAGACTACTTACGTATGTAGTCTCAACTTTACTCAATGACGAGAATAGTAATTAAGGTGTTGATATGAAAACAAAACCAAATGTGCTTGCAATTGTTTTGGCTGGTGGTGAAGGCAAGCGTTTGATGCCTTTGACGAAGGATCGCGCAAAACCTGCGGTTCCTTTTGGCGGGATTTACCGGCTGATCGATTTTTCACTTTCAAATTTAGTGAACTCGGGTTACTTAAAGATCGTGGTGCTCACACAATACAAATCGCATTCTCTTGATCGTCATATTTCAAAGACTTGGCGGATGTCTACCCTCTTGAATAACTATGTTGCACCAGTGCCAGCTCAGCAGCGAATCGGCAAGAACTGGTACCTTGGATCAGCCGATGCCGTCTATCAATCATTAAATACCATTGATGACGAACGCCCTGATTACGTCGTGATCACTGGTGCCGATAATATTTACCGGATGGATTTTTCCCAGATGGTGCAGCAGCACATTGATTCTGGTTTTGGATTGACGGTAGCTGGTATTCGGCAGCCAAAAGAGCTTTCAAAAGCGTTCGGAGTGATTGATACAGATCCGGAAAATCTCGGAAAAGTACGGCAATTCCTGGAAAAGCCTGTGGAATGTAGTGGTCTGCCAGATTCTCCTGACGAGATCCTGGCATCAATGGGTAATTATGTGTTTTCAACCGATGCACTCGTTGAGGCGTTACATGCTGATGCAAATGATGTTAGTTCCGCACATGATATGGGTGGAAATATCGTGCCTAGTTTTGTTGCGAATGACGATTGCGGCGTATACGATTTCACTTTCAATGATGTGCCTGGAGCTACGGATCGAGATCGGAACTACTGGCGTGATGTCGGTACGATTGATTCCTTCTTTGAAGCTAATCAGGATTTGATTTCAATAAATCCGATTTTCAACCTTTATAACTCTCAGTGGCCGTTATACACTGGCTATATTGGCTTGCCACCAGCAAAGTTCGTTTATGGATATCATGAGCGTCTTGGTCACGCACTTGATTCGATTATTTCTCCAGGCGTTATCGTTTCTGGTGGTGAAGTGATGGGTTCAGTGCTTTCACCGCATGTACGCGTTAATTCATGGTCGTCAGTACGTAATTCTGTACTTTTCGATAATGTGAATGTCGGGCGTAATGCTACGGTTGTGAATGCGATCATTGATAAGAATGTGGTGATCGAAGAAGGTGCGCAGCTTGGTCTTGATCGAGAGCAAGATATTGAGCGTGGCTTTAGTGTGACGGAAAGCGGGATCGTTGTAGTGCCAAAGGGTGCGCGCGTAACTCGTTAGTTAAGTTCGCAAAGATCCCAATTTTGCGCTGTTAATCATGATGAAACGTTTGTGACCTCGAATCGATTCTCAGAAAATATCTGAATCGATTCGAGGTCACAGTTTCTTTTATTTGTATTTTCCCGAAATGCAAGTTTTTCTTTTCAGCACGCGCGCATTCCGAGAAATTGAGAAATCCAGCTTATCCTACTCCGCCGAGCATAAATCCGATGAAGAACAGAATTGCGGGAGTAAATAGTACAGCTAGGAATAGCAGGAATGCGATGAGTGACAAGCGGTACTGCTGCTTTTGACGGATCGCATAAGCAAGATTGGCAATAGCTAAAATCACTCCAGCTGCTGAAATAATCATCAGGCTCATCTGCACCATCTGGAGCTGATTTAATGAAAATGTGTTTGCCAATGGTGATGTCACGATTCCCCAGGCAATTGCAATTATTACAGCAACTCCGATGAGGACTAGCGAATAATCATTTTTTTCATACTGAGTTCAGAGTTCATTTTTCTTCTCATTTCTTACAATCAGGTAGCGAGAAATATAGCTTTGTAGCTTTAGTATCGAAATATCCACGACCACTAGCAGCAACTTTCAAGTATTTATTTACTTGTAAGCTCACATGGTCATGATACGTACAAGACTCCTGATGCTTCAGGTAAACCTACCTGAGCATCAGCAGAGGTCTGCTACAGAAACGGAAATTTTGTGGGCGCAGCTACCGAAGTAGGTACCGATAAGTCAGCCGCAAATAAGATTAAAGCTGCTGCAGGTATCTTTTTCATCAGATCCTCCTTTTATATAAAACACAACACTTCATTGTGATGCGCCTAACTAAAATATACTAAATTAAATCATTCTTGTCGAATACCAAAGTACGACTAAAAAGAGCAAGATAAGACGATTTTCATTCTCCAGCATGAGTCAGTTTTCAAAGATTGAACTACCATCTTTCCCGCTTTGTCTGAAATGTAAAGCAAACTCAAGCAATTGAAAGCAGCTCAAGATAATCTTCACTCCATAAATCCTCAGCTCCATCAGGCAAAATCAATACCCGATCAGGATCGAGTGCGCGCACTGCCCCTTCATCGTGAGTCACAAGAATCACCGCACCTTGATAAGCTCCAAGAGCTTTCAAGATTTCAGCGCGAGATGCCGGATCAAGATTATTTGTTGGTTCATCAAGCATCAGCACATTTGCTTGCGAAACAACAAGCATTGCAAGCGCAAGACGGGTCTTCTCCCCGCCCGAAAGCACATTTGCAGATTTATCTGCATCAGCACCAGAAAATAGAAAAGAGCCAAGGACAGAACGCATTTGTGTCTCGTCAAGATTATCCGCTACGGATTGCATATTTTCATAAACTGTTTTCGTATTGTCAATTGTTTCATGCTCTTGAGCATAGTACCCTAAGCGCAATCCGTTTCCCGGAATTATTTCACCTGCATCGGCTTGTTCAATACCTGCAATAATCCGTAAAAGAGTAGTTTTTCCAGATCCGTTTTCCCCAAGAATAACGATGCGACTTTCGCGATCAACTGCCAAATCCAATCCGGCGAAAATCTCAAGCGAACCGTAATTTTTCACGAGCCCCGAAATTTGCAACGGTGTTTTTCCGCAGTGAGCTGGTTGCGGAAATCTGAAAGCAGCTACTTTTTCGTCTTTCCGCTCTTCCGACACACCGGCTAATAGCTCATTCGCCCGAGCTTCCATATTTTGTGCAGCAACAGCTTTTGTCGCTTTATACCGGAGTTTATTTGCTTGTGCAAGAAGTTGCGCAGCCTTCTTTTCGGCATTTTGGCGTTCTTTTCGTCGGCGTTTTTCATCGAGTTCACGCTGCAATAAATATGTACTCCACCCCATCGCATATTGATCAATCACAGCGCGATTCGCATCAAGATACCAGATTTGATTTACAGTTTCATCAAGCAAATCTACCGAGTGCGAAATCAGAATCACGCCTCCACTGTATGCCTTGATCCAATCACGAAGCCAAAGAATCGAGTCATGATCGAGATGATTCGTCGGCTCATCAAGAAGGAGTGTTTTCGCTTCAGAAAAGAGCACCCGCGCGAGCTCCACACGGCGTCTTTGCCCACCCGAAAGCGTGTGCAATTCCTGTTCTAATACGCGTGCAGGCAATCCGAGTGCAGCAGTAATTTTTGCAGCTTCAGCTTCTGCCGCCCATCCGCCTGCAGCACGAAATTCGGCATCAAGCCGCGCATATCTTTCGATCGCTTTTGTTTGTTTCGGCCCAGAAAGGTTACTCATTTCCCATTCGGCTTTACGGATTCGGCGAAGACTTTCCGCAATACCGCGTACTGAAAGTACCCTATCTTTTGCTAATTGCTGTGGATCGCCAATACGCGGATCTTGTGCAAGATATCCAATTTCGTCACGACGTGAAATCGTACCAGCATAATCAACTACATCAGAATTGCTTGCCTGCCCTGAAAGTAGCTTTAAGAGAGTGGTCTTTCCAGCACCATTACGCCCGACTAACCCAATTTTTTGCCCTTTATCGACGTGTAGGTTTGCATCTTTTATCAGCACGCGAGTGCCGATTTGCATCGTGAGATTTGAAACGTTAATCACAGATAAATTTTAATTCCTGAAGTTGATGTTTAGTAAAATTACAACGCAAAATTTAGCCGCTCCCGCATGGTGCCAGAGCACATCTCATCACGAAAGCGGCTTTTGATTTAATTTCAGCTTAGACGTTGAAACCGAGCGCACGCAATTGCTCACGTCCGTCTTCAGTAATCTTTTCCGGCCCCCACGGTGGCAGCCAAACCCAATTGATCCGAAAATCATCCACGAGATTCGCAACCGCCATATTGGACTGCTCTTCGATCATATCGGTAAGCGGGCAGGCAGCCGAAGTGAGCGTCATATCCGCGATTGCACTGCCGTTTTCAAGCGTGATCCCGTAGACGAGTCCGAGATCCACAATATTGATCCCAAGTTCGGGATCAATTACATCTCGTAGCGCTTCTTCAATATCAGCTACAGTTACCGGGTTCTCCATTTTTCTCATTTCTTAATTCGCTGTTATTTTTGATCATAACGCAGCGTACTTTTATTTCTTTTTAATTATGACTGCTGGCAGAAAATAATCCTTGACTTACTACTCGATGTTCTCTGCACCGGCTTTATTCACAGTGGCAGGTTTGCTCGCTGGCTGCACCTTTACCATCTTGCGAACCTGCTTGTTCGGTAGCTTCGCGCAATGCCATCCAGCCTAAAAGTGCACATTTGATTCTCGCCGGAAATTTTGCGACGCCTTGAAAAGCTGCCGCATCATCCAACAAATCCGCTGTCGCATCATCGATCGCGTGTCCGCGTCCGTCCATCATTTCACGGAATGCTGTAGAAAGTTGCTCAAAGCGTGTCAATGATGTGCCAGTGAGTAAATCGGTCATGATCGAAATAGATGCTTGCGAAATAGAGCATCCGCTTCCTTCCCAACCAATTTTTTCGATCTTGGTGCCGTCAGCGCTTAGTTCAACCTGCATTTTCACTTGATCCCCACACGTAGGATTGACTTGAAAAGACTCGCCTTGCGCATTCGTCAAAAGACCTTCACCATGACGTTCACGAGAAGCATCGAGAATAATTTGTTGATATAACTGTTCGAGATCGTTCATGATTCCTTTCCTTCTGAATCTGCCAACCCGAAAAAGGCGCGAACTTTACCCAGTGCAATAATAAATGCGTCAATATCTGCTTTTGTATTATATGGCGCAAGCGAAACTCGACTTGAAGCACCCACTGCGAAATGTTGATGCACCGGCTGCGCGCAATGGTGCCCGACACGCACTGCAATACCTTGCGCATCAAGTACTTGCCCAACATCGTGTGGATGTACACCAATTACTTCAAAAGCGACCACACCGATTTTATTTTTCTCCTTCGCGGTCGCCGGACCGAGCACGCGCACATTGGGGACTTGTGAGATTTTTGCACATAAGTATTCAGTCAGTATCGCTTCGTGATCTGCTACAGCAGCCATCCCATACTTTTCAAGATATTCGACGGCCGCCGCAAATCCTGCCATGAGTTCTACCGGCTGGGTCCCCGCTTCAAATTTCTCAGGTACCCGCGCATAGGTGGTCTCTTCCATGCGCACTAATTCGATCATCGACCCGCCGTATTGAAATGGTGGAAGCGTATCAAGTAGCTCAAAACGCCCATAGAGTGCGCCAATACCTGCTGGCCCAAACATTTTATGTGCCGAGAAAGCAGCAAAATCTACGTCTAGCTTTCGAAAATCTACAGGCAGATGCGGCACCGATTGGCAGGCATCAAGTACCACCAATGCACCATGCTGGTGTGCTTTCGCAACGAGTTCAGCTACCGGGGCTATCGCACCCGTCACATTTGAGATATGTGCAAAAGCAAGAATTTTCGTCGAATTGTCAATCACATCTGCCGTTTCGAGATCAAGTGTGCCATCAGATCGTAAATCGATCCAGCGTAATTGTGCTCCAGTACGCAAGCATAGCTCTTGCCAGGGCAGCAGATTCGCATGGTGTTCAGCGCGAGTCACGACGATCGAATCTTTTGCACTGAGCCGAAAATCGAATGCTTTTCCGCGCCCCTGCCGACCGAGCGTGTAATTCCCGATTGCGTATGCCAGCAAGTTGATGGCTTCAGTAGTGCTTCGCGTCCAGATTATTTCTGCCGGGTTTACACCAACAAAATTTGCCACCCGCGCACGGGCAGATTCGCAGATCTCAGTAGCTTCTGCAGCCAGCTGATGCGCCCCCCGATTAACAGCTCCGTTATGTTGCGTCAAATGTTTCGCGATTGCATTTATCACCGAGCTGGGAAGTTGTGCAGTAGCTGCTGAATCGAGATATACAAGCCGATTACTGCCACTCATTTCACGTTGCAGGAGCGGAAAATCATTGCGCGGAAATAACGCGTCAATTTCCATGTCGATCTCCATCAAAGTTTCAGGTTTCAAGCTTTCAAAACTTAATTCTCGTATGCCGCATATCCCTCATCTTCGAGCTTTTCAGCAAGCTCTGGCCCGCCCGATTCAGCCACACGCCCATCAACAAATACGTGTACGAAATCCGGATGAATATATTTCAGGATCCGCGTGTAATGCGTGATCAGCAGAATTCCTGATCCTTCTTTTTCATGTACGCGATTAACTCCCGCTGATACCAGCCGTAATGCATCAACATCCAGTCCTGAATCGGTTTCATCAAGTACCGCAAATTTTGGTTTCAGTAATTCCATTTGCAAGATTTCCAAGCGTTTCTTTTCCCCGCCAGAGAATCCATAGTTTACATCTCGTTGTGCGAAATCGGCATCAACTTTCAGGTTTTCCATCGCCGCTTTCATTTCCTTAATCCATTCACGCAGCTTTGGTGCTTCTCCAGAAACAGCCGTCTTTGCCGAACGAAGGAAATTTGATACAGACACTCCTGGTACTTCAACAGGATACTGCATTGCGAGGAATAGTCCGGCACGGGCACGTTCGTCAGCCGACATTTCCACGAGATTCTCACCATCAAGCAACACTTCGCCTTCAGTGATCGTATATTTTGGATGCCCGGCAATTGAATATGCCAATGTCGATTTACCTGAACCGTTTGGCCCCATAATCGCGTGGATTTCACCGTCGTTGATCTTCAAATCGACCCCGCGTAAAATCGGCTTATCACCTTCAGGAGTTTCTACTGATACATGAAGATTTTTGATTTCGAGATTTGACACGATATTTTCTTTTCTCTTGAAGTTATAAATTCGATTGAAATACTAATTTTGAGCAGCGAGCTCAATGCATACACGATCATTTTGAATCGTTACCGGATACGTTTTTACAGCCACCGTTGCTGGCGGGCTCAGGGGATTTCCCGTAGCCAAATCGAATAATGCGCCATGACGCGCGCATTCGATACTTTCACCTTCCACAAAGCCTTCAGAAAGTGCGATCCGACCGTGCGAACACCGATCATGTATCGCAAACCAGCGATCATTTTCAGTATGAATAAGTGCGATTTTTATTGACGTACCAGTTGCGTCAACTAGGTCGTAGCTCCCTACGTCTCCCGTTGCCACATCTGCTACGCTGCATATATCCTTACTTACCATTATTTGATCCCATCGTTATTGCAAGCTCTTTATCGATGGCTGCAATCAGCTTTTCCTGCACCGATTCGACGCCGATCTGATTGATCAACTCCGCAAAAAATCCGCGCACCACGAGCCGTCTTGCTTCATCCTCCGGGATCCCACGAGACTTCAAATAGAAGAGCTGCTCGTCATCGAAACGACCTGTTGCCGAAGCATGACCTGCGCCTTCGATTTCACCGGTCTCAATTTCCAGATTTGGTACTGAATCAGCTTTCGCACCAGGAGTCAAAATCAGATTGCGATTTAACTCGTATGTATCAGTTCCTTCGGCATTTGGCTCGATCAGCACATCACCGATCCACACTGAATGTGCTCCTTCGCCTTGCAATGCACCTTTATATGTAGCATTTGAACGGCATTTTGGATGATTATGATCTACCAGTAAACGATGCTCAAGATGCTGCTGCGAATCAACAAAATAAGCGCCAAGCAACTCAACATCTCCACCTGGACCGGTGAAATCCACGTTTGTGGTAACACGTACGATCTCGCCACCTAAAGTCACCACGATATGCTTAAAGGTTGCGTCTTTTCCGACCCTGATCCGGTTTGAAAGCGTATGCGCCGCAGGATCATCCCAGTCTTGAATCGTGACCAGAGTGAGATGTGCTCCGTCGGCTACACGCACTTCGATCCCCTCTGCAAAACGTGCAACTCCAGTATGTTCGATCACCACAGTTCCTTCCGCAAAAGGCTGTGCATCTACGAGCAGCTCACATGCAGAAATTTCGGAATCATTATTTCCATGAATTTTCACTACTGCTTCTGAAGAAAGTCTTACATCCCGCAGAAGTGTAACTACATGTGCTTTCTGGAAGTTTTCCCAAGCGAGAGCACCAACACGATCATCGGGAGGAAGCACTTTCCCAAGGCGTGAATCATCACGTTCAACTTCCGCATATTCGACATCGCCCGTAACTTCTACCGTATAGTGCGCACCTGGAGTTTGTGCCGCGAAAAAATCAGTAATCTTCTCAATCGGTGTAAAACGCCATTCTTCCTCATTGCCTTGCGGAACTTGGAAATCAGCAAGATTGAAAGAAACCAATCTATCTGCACGAGAATTTACTTGTTTCGTTAAAAATTCGCTCATCTTAGCCTACCGATCCTTCCATCTGCAGTTCGATCAGCCGATTCAATTCAAGTGCGTATTCCATCGGAAGCTCACGCGCAATTGGCTCTACAAAACCACGTACGATCATTGCCATTGCTTCAGTTTCTTCCATTCCACGGCTCATTAAATAAAAGAGCTGATCTTCAGAAACTTTCGTAACGGTAGCTTCATGCCCCATTTCCACATCATCTACTCGCACATCAACATAAGGATAAGTATCAGTCCGTGAAATTGTATCTACCAGTAGCGCATCACATAAAACATTTGATTTTGCGTGCGTCGCATTTTCGTTTACTTGTACTAAGCCACGATATGATGAGCGCCCGCCACCTCGTGAGACTGATTTTGAAACGATTGAAGATGAAGTATGCGGTGCCAGATGCACCATTTTTGCACCCGTATCCTGATGCTGACCTTTTCCAGCAAAAGCAATCGAGAGTGCTTCACCACGCGCATGTGCACCTGTAAGGTAACAAGCTGGATATTTCATATTTAGTTTCGAGCCAATATTCCCATCGACCCACTCCATTACGCCGCCTTCTTCTACAATCGCGCGTTGTGTGACGAGATTAAGTACGTTACTAGACCAATTTTGAATCGTGGTATAACGCACACGCGCGCCTTTTTTCACAAAAATCTCAACGACTGCAGCGTGCAATGAATCCGACTTATAAATTGGAGCGGTACATCCTTCCACATAATGGATGTAGGAATCCTCGTCAGCAATGATCAGCGTCCGCTCAAACTGCCCAAGATTTTCGGTATTCATGCGGAAATATGCTTGCACTGGAATTTCTACATGCACACCCTTTGGCACGTAAATAAAAGATCCACCAGACCAGACTGCAGTATTCAGCGAAGCAAATTTATTATCGCCTGCAGGCACTGCTTTACCGAAATATTCCTTGAACAACTCCGGGTATTCCCGTAAACCAGTATCTGTATCAAGGAAGAGCACGCCCTGGCGTTCGAGATCTTCACGAATTTGATGGTATACCACTTCTGATTCGTATTGCGCAGCCACACCAGCTACCAGCCGAGCTTTTTCCGCTTCCGGGATTCCAAGACGATCATAAGTATCTTTGATATCTTGCGGAAGTTCCTCCCAGCTGCCAGCAATTTTTTCCGTAGATTTCACATAGTACTTGATCGAATCAAAATCGATATTTGATAAATCTGCACCCCAAGTTGGCATCGGACGCCGAGAAAATAACTTCAATGATTTCAAACGGAGTCTTAGCATCCATTCCGGCTCATTTTTCATTGCCGAAATATTCCGAACTACTTCTTCACTCAAACCTCGTTGAGCCTGTTGCCCTGCCTGGTCAGAATCGTGCCATCCATATGCATAATTTTCATGACCAATAGATGCAATCGTTTCTTCCTGGGTCAAAGATTCCTTTGTACCCGGTGCGCTTTGCGTCATTAGTTTTTTGTTTCCTTTCAGCGGTACTCACGTATCGCTTGATTTACTATGCCCTATTGGGATCTCCGGTTGTGATGATTTGGTATCTTGTGCGTGTTCACAATCGGAATATTTGTAGTGCAGACATGCCCGCCACTGGCTAACGTCGAAAGCCGTTGGATTGGCACCCCCAGCAGCTTTGCGAAAGCACGCGTTTCAGCTTCGCATAGCTCGGGAAATGCGCCGGCAACATCTTGTACCGGGCAATGCCCTTGGCATAGTTGCAGTGAAATTCCGTGCGGACCTCCACGCCGGAGTGTGGTCATGAATCCATCACGATCCAAAGCCTGACCAAGCGCTGCAACTTTATCTGCCGGATGCGGACCAGCCGCATCCACAATTCCTTGATAACGCGATTCTAATGTTTTTGTGCGCCGTTGAGCGAACTCATCAATTCCACTATCTCCCAAATTTTCACGCACAAACGCCAAAGCATGAGTAGCAATATCAGCATATGCCTCATTGAGCTGAGCGTGCCCGTGGTTAGTTGCCACATAACGACGGGAAGGACGCCCGCGTTTGAGCGGTAAGTGTGATGGCGTCTCATAGAGTTGAATGTATTCGTCTTCGATCAAAGTTGTGATATGCCGACGCACCGCAGCTGGAGTAAGCACAAGAATCCGTGCCAACTCCCCTGACGTGATTGGCCCGCGTTCGACGATGAGCCGAAGGATTTGTTCACATGTGCCCAGATCATTACGATCCATAGGACCTCCTTCACACGCTCTACTTCATTTTCACAATTCAAAACCAAACAAACTGTATAAAATGAAGAAAAATCGACATTCCAAGAAATTAATCATTACACAACATTCTTGTTGCAAAAATCGATTTTTGCAAGTTCAGAGAGTTTCTATTGCCTCACTGAAATACGCTGAAAAAGCCACCAGATCCCGCCCGTCCCGCTCAAAATAATGATGCTGCCAAACACAGCTGCCGCAAATGCACCAAGCACAGACGGAAACATCTCAACATGGATCCACTGTACGACCCGCCAAGCAATCCAGGTCATTGGTGCAATCACTGCCACCAATGACACTATCAGCCGGAGTATTCCGCGAATCGCATCCGCCCCAAGCACCTGATATATTCCGCGGACACACATCACTGCACCAACACTCATGCCGATCGTTAATGCCACTCCAATTGCAAAAAGTGCATTTTCCCGTCCGGCAAGACCAAATACATTCCAGATGACGAGAGTGAGGCAAACCGACCCCCAGGCGAAAGTATTTTGCAAGACGACCTTTTTTCCATGACCCAATGCATACATTATCCGCGCCACATGGTAGAGCAGCGAAAATCCAATCAGCCCTCCCGCCATAGCCTGCATCAAAGAATCAAGATAAGCAATATCACGCCCCACTTCGAGCACCGTCTTCGCAGGTTTCGCCAGTGCAACCAGCATCGCAGCAGCGGCAGCTCCAAACAGAATCACCAACTGTGTGGAACGACGCACCAACTGCAGCGTGAGCGCAGAATCTTGCGCTGCCACAGATGCCGAAATTTTTGGAAATACCGCAGTTGCAATCGGCACACAAAGCACGCCATAAGGCACCATAAAAACCGTGTACGCATAATTGAATGTAGTAAAAGCCCCCACGCCACCAGCCGAATTGGCGATGTACATAATCACGACAATAGCGATTTGCTGTGCACTGAGAGCCGCTAAGCCTGCGCCCGCCAATGCAATTGATTTCGACGCAACACCTGCAGGAAATTTCAATGTAAACCGAAAATGCAGTAGTTTCCGCATGGGCAAAATCTGTGGCAGCGAAAAAATAACCACTCCGAAAGTAGTACCCAACCCAAGGATCAGCACCCCACTGTAATCCACCTCGGAAGCTGCAATATCGGCACCAAAATAATAGGCATAAGCGCTAAAACTAAGAATCACCGCAATCGATGAGAGCAACGGCGCAAGGGCAGGCAATCCGAATTTTCCATGTGCCTGAAGCACACCTGTAAAAACCACAGAAAGCCCGTAGAGCGGGATCTGGATCGCAAATATTTGCAATAACGTAGCTGAAAGCGAAATCACAGCCGGATCAGTGGCAGGCCCAAAAAGGACGGATACAAGCGGATACGCCGTCAATCCCACAATAACTGCGACCGGGATACCGACCAACAAAATCCATGAAATCAACGCAGAAACCGTCTGTGATAACCGATCATGCTGCTGACGCGAGACATAACCGGCAATCAGCGGAATCACGGCACCAGCAAGCGCACCTCCAGCTGCTACTTCAAATAATACATTCGGCACAGTATTTGCAGTATCGTAAGCACTGGCAACAGTGCCATCAGACATCGCCCACGATTGTGCTAATTTACGTGCCAATCCGGCAAGCCGCGAAAATACCGTCAAAATAGCGATCAACCCGGCAGCACCAGCGAATCCTTTCACAGCTTTCTTCGTCATTAAATCCTGCTATCTTCCAAAACTTGCCGCTTTTGATCCCGCTGAAAATCGAATTATCGGTCTTTGCTTAACGTCCGAGCTGATCGATCCAATTCAGCACAGTATTTTCTTGGATCACTTTTGAAAAAGAAAATTTTTCAGAAGCAAAATTTAAACCGATAATTACGCCAGCGATACCGAGCTTCGGCAGTAGCTGCGTCTTTGTGAAATCAGCAAATTGCACACCAAGCACACTCCCAAGGGCATTGGCACCCAAATCACCAAGCATTTTTTCCCCGCTGAGATCTTTGGCAAGTCCAAGCATACTTGTCGTAATCAGACCACAGCTCAGCGACTTCGCTACATCATTCTCCGAGATAAACGCCGGCACAGAACCTGCAAGACTCACTTTCAATGCGCGTCCGGGAGCTAAATCAAGCAAATTCAGAAAATTCGCTGTGCCTGCCACAATCACGGCATCTACCCCAGTGATCAGCAAATTTTTCACTGCCGTCTGGGCATCCTGCTGAACATTTTTTACGTTACCAATTGCCGCTTTCTGCAGCATCAGCGCGCTCAAAACTGCGCCCGATCCGATGCAGATAATTTTCAGCATCCCAGAGGTCAGCTGCCCCCTTTTTAACGCCCCAAGATGCCCTTTGAAACCTTTTCCAACAGCAGGAAAACGATCCTCTAAATGGTCATCAATAAATCCGGCAGCACCACTAGCGATCGCAGCTACAAGATGGGCTTTCCCATACGGTGTATCAACTTGTGTGATTCCACTCGTAATTACCCCGCATGCCGATTCAAAACCGCCAAGCAAGGAAACAGCTGAACCGTCGTGATGACGGCGCTCCCATTTTTGCTGACTAAATCTAGCACCAATTTTTCGGGCGCACGCCACTCCGGCCGCTGCTGTGAATGCTGCAAAAGGTACTTGCCACCGCATTTATCTCTCCAGTTTCAAAGTTCGAATCAATTTTACTGAGCCGAATCTTCCGAATTAGTATTTTGCAAATCAGCCTTCAGCTGGCGGCGTTGCTGCAGCTGGTTGTGTTGGAGCAGGAGCCTCCACAATAATTCGTTTCCCAACCACCTCTTGCGCGCCTTGAGCAAAACCATAGGCAACCGTCTGATCTTTCAATTCTGCGGCAACTGCCAACAACACGTTCGTCACTCCCAATGGACCATTCAGCGCATCCACGCTTGATACACCAGCGCCTGAGGTACGCACATGCAATACCAAATCATTTTGGGAATTTGCATATCCGCCAAGTACGCTCGGCAGCTTCTCCCCAATCAGCTTCACCAGTGCGCCGAAAGTCTTCGTATCATAATCAGCCTGGGCAACTTGATCAGGATCTTGCGTAGTTCCCTTTTTCGGAGTCAGATCCGGAGTATCAGGACTAACGAAAATAACCGATGTAGCAGCGGTTTTACCTCCGTCAAGCACTTTTAAAAGTGCCGTATCGGCGCCTGTCATCAGTTCCGCAAGCGTTTTATTTGTTTCAGCCTCAGTACCGTCTTTCACTATTTGCGCTAAAGCTAAAGCAATGATCGTATTGGCATCACTGGCATCTTTTGCCGCTGGTACATAAGTTTTGATTTGTTCGGCAAATGATGAACGGAAAGCAGTATTATCGGCACTGGTCCAAGCTGGCTGAATTTCATATACTCCGCTTACTCCAGCCCCGGTCAATGCGACTTTTTCCTGCACCTGCTTTACATCATCACCATCAGCATGAGGCAGCGTGATAATTGCGATAGATTGCTTTGGCAATATGCCTTCAAGCAGAGTTGGCGCAATTTCCTCAAATGCAGTCACATAGCCAGCTTGCGTTTTTGCAAGCTTCTCGTTTTCACGTTTTAATTCTGAATTCGCTTCCCGCAGCGAATCAACCTCACCCGAGAGCGCATTCCCAATCGAATTTTGCAACGGCCCTGCACCAAGTACAATGCCCACCGCTAAAGCAAAAAATACAGCCACAAGAGAAACTATGTGGTACCGAAAATCAACCATCTAAAATCACCTAAAATCCCTTAAACCAATGAATCATATCGGAGAACCAGACCTGCACGAGATTCAATGTAATCTGCCCTACCGGAGTGGAATATACCGCTGCTCCAAGTGTGACCAGCCCAGATATCAATAAAAGCGCAATCAGCCAGTTCGAAATCCGCGAACGGTATAGTTGAGAAACCCCTTTTGCATCAATCAGCTTCGCACCTACCTGCAGGCGAGTTAAGAAAGTTGATGCCATCCCGCGCCGTCCTTTATCTAAATATTCAATCAAAGTTGAATGCGTACCGACGGCCACGATCAACTGTGCATCTTTCGCGTCCGCAAGCAGCATCGCAATATCCTCTGACGTACCCGTAGCCGGGAATACTACATGCGGAACTCCTAAATCTTCAACACGTTTCTTTCCCGGTGCACGCCCGTCACGATATGCGTGCACAATAATTTCCGCGCCGCTGCACAAAGCTTTGTCTGAAACGGAGTCCATATCGCCAACGATCATATCGAGCTTATATCCAGCCTCCAAGATTGCGTCTGCGCCACCATCAACGCCAATGATCACTGGTCGATATTCACGAATGTAATGCGCTAGGGCGTGAAGATCTTCCTTATAGCGATACCCGCGCACCACTACCAGCGCATGCCGTCCCTGAAACTTCGTGGAAATATCAGGCACACCAATCCCATCAAGAATCAAATCCTGCTCTTTTTCGACATACTCCATCGTATTTGATGCGAAAGCTTTTAGCTGTGCAGTGATCCCACTTTTGGCAGCATCCATATTCGCTTTATTCGTGGAGATCGTTTGGAGCGTCCCTTGTGAAATCAGCACTTCACCGTGATAAACCTCGCCGTTTGGAGTGACGCGCACTTGCGTTCCTTCAGGAAGGTCCATCACCGCAGAGCCTAAATCGTCAATCAAGGGCAAACCTGCTTCCAGGAGGATTCCCGGCCCAAGATTTGGGTAACGCCCAGAAGTTGATTTGGCCGCGTTTAAGACGAGCCGGGGCTTACATTCAACTAGCGCTTCAGCTGAGACACGGTCAAGATCTTCATGATCGATAATTGCGATATCGCCTGGACTTAGCCTTTTGGTGAGATTTTTAGTGCGCTGATCAACCTTCGCACTGCCAATCCATTGCTCTGCATTCTCAGGAGTCTCGCTTCTAAAAAATTTATTAAACACCACGATCCAATCGTGCCATAGAAACGGCGGAAATAAGCTCAGCTGCATGTGTGCGTGCCGCCTCAGAATCTTTTTGCCCAGAAAGCATCCGCGCAAGCTCTTTCTCTCGCTCGTCATCGGTAATCTTCCAGACTTTAGTTTCTGTTTGATCTGCCGCGGTTTCCTTTTCCACCACTAAATGTGTACTGGCGACGGCCGCAACTTGTGCTAGATGCGTTACGACAATTACTTGTGTGCTTTGTGCAAACAGCCCGAGCCGTCTGCCTACACTCAATGCGGTTTCTCCACCAATGCCGGCATCCACTTCGTCAAAGATAAATGTGTGATGTGATTGTGCAGTTTGTTTTGCGAGTGAAACTTCGATCGCGAGCATGATTCGAGACATTTCACCACCAGATGCAGTTGCAGCCAGTTTATTCAATGGCGCTCCCGCGTGCGGCGCGAGCAAAAATTCGATATCATCTTGCCCGTATTTACCAGGTACAGCCATTTTTTCAAGCTGTACTGAAAACTTTGCATCCTTCATTGCAAGCCGATTGAGCTCACGGGAAACATCTTGCGCAAGTTTTGCTGCCCCTTTTTTCCGGAAAGCAGTAATTTTTGCAGCCATCTCTGCACATTCAGCTTCTGCTTTCGCTAAAGAAGCGGAAAGTTGTGCCAAGTATGTATCTGGATCAGTGATTTCTTGCAATCGATTATTGGCATCTTCCCGTTTGGCAAGAATCGTGGGGATATCCATACCTAGTTCACGTGTCAGTGCAGTTAAATCTGCTCGGCGCTGATGGATCGCATTTAGCTGTTCGGGATCCGCATCCAGATTTTCTAGTGCCGTCACTAAATCGGAAAGTACTTGCGAAATAATTGTGGTACTTTCAGCAAGTGTTTTTGCAGAACTTTCAAGATCCGGATCATGGGTTTGGGAAAGTTCACGCTGTGCAGTATCGATCATATTCACTGCACCAGGTTGATATTCGTCGCCTTCCAAGAGTTGCACACTCTGCGCGAGCGCACTGCGCAAAGCTTCAATGTTATCAAGGCGCATTGCTTGTGCGCGTAGTTCATCATCTTCGCCGAGCTTTGGATCAACTGCATCGACCCGTTTTATCAGCGCTTCCAATGCAAGCCGTTCGGCAGCAATTGCTGCGACATTTGCTTTCTCTTGAGTGAGCTTGCGCGATAATTCCTGGCATTTTTGCCATTTTTCAAGATACTCTTGGGAGATCCGCATTCCTCGCAAACCGATGTATTGATCTAAGGCTTGCAAGTGTTCTGTTTTGGAAGCAAGCCGGATTTGGTCTTGCTGCCCATGTACGGTAAAAAGTTCTGCCGCAATTTCCTGTAAGGTCACGATGGGGACGTTCACTCCGCCTAAATATGCGCGCGAACGGCCTGATGCAAGCACTTGCCGGGATACGATTATCTCTGCATCTTTACCGTCAGAATCGACTTTTCCTCCAGCTCTGGCCACTATTTCACAGGCAAGTGAAGCGGCTGGCACGCGAAAGACTCCCGTGATATTGGCGCGTTCCTCCCCGTGCCGTACCTTTGCAGCGGTTGCTTTTGCTCCCATTAACAGCATCAGCGAGGTAAGCACCATCGTCTTTCCAGCACCAGTTTCACCCGTCAAAACGTTCATACCTGATCCGAAGCTTAACTGTGCAGCGGAAATTACGCCTAAATTTTCAATCGAGATCTCTTCAATCATTACTAATTCAAACCTTCCGGAGTGCCCCGCCAACCAGCTACTGGCAGCCTGAATTTTGCAACTAACCGCTCTGAAAATGGTGCATCATTGATGCGCACTAAATTTACTCGTTCGCGTCCGCGAGTCGCAAGGATCTGTGCTCCTTGCGGAGCTTTCAAAACTCGGCGTCCATCACAGCTGATCTGCGCCTGCTCTGAGAGTAAATAAACTTCAATCTGCGAATCAGGTGCTACCACCATTGGTCTAGTAAAAAGGGCGTGGGCAGCAATCGGAACAAGCGTCATTGCTTCCACATCGGGCCAGACGATTGGTCCGCCTGCAGAAAAATTATATGCTGTGGAACCAGTGGGCGTAGAAAAAACCAAACCATCAGTTTTGAAGGTAGAAACAGCACGCCCGTCTACCGCGACCCCGGTTTCAATCATTTTTGCAGGCGGGATCTTTTCAATCGAGATTTCGTTCAAAGCCCATCCGGTACTAACTTTTCCCGCATTTGTGGTGACGGTAACGTCGATCGTCATGCGTGAATCAACGGTCCATGCATGTTCTTTGATTACTCGCACAACTTCATCGAAAGAATCGCTTTCCACTTCAGCCAAGAATCCGACATGCCCATAGTTGATCCCGAGAATCGGTGTTTGCATCCCGTGCACGATTTGCGCCGCATGCAGGATCGTACCGTCACCACCGAATACTGCGATCAGCTCTACTGAATCATCAATTGGTTCAGTGCGTGCATCAAGTACTTGGATTCCAGCTGCTTCAATTTGCTTACGAAATTCTTCAGTAGATTCTTGCACATCTGAACGCCAGGCGTGATTCATGAGCGCAATTTTTCGTACCATTATCGTTCCTCCTGCAATTCTTGCTGTTCACTAACGATATTCGGCTACTATTGCAGTTGCCTCTGCCGTATTACTCATCCGCTGTTTGTGTGCTGTGATTTCGGCATTGACTGCTGCTTGTAATTCTAGTGGGAGTGCAAGATCTGAAACTTGCGTAAGCTGTTTCCCTGCAGGCCCACTATATATCGCTGCAGCTATTTGCGCACTAACTTTCTCACCCAATTGTCTAAGATACTCCGTCGCAGAAGCTAAATCAGGATTAGATTCAATAGAGCCTTCCGGATTTTGTGGCAGAGTTCCTTTCAATGCACCGGTTTTTTCCGGCTTATTATCTGCAAGCTGAAGATGTAAGAAATACTCAACATTTCCAGCTGGCCCTGGGAGCGGCGAAGGCGCAACAGCTTTAATCGCTAACCCGGATTCACGGGCAGCGCTTGCCACTTTGGCTACCGCACGAAAATGCAGGGACGGATCGCGCACTACCCCGCCAGTACCGAGTTGGGATTTGCCAACCTCAAATTGTGGTTTTACCATCAACAAAAAATCTGCTTGCGCAGCCGCGCACTGTACTAATGCTGGGAGCACTAATGTAAGTGAAATAAATGAAAGATCACTCACAATCAATTGTGGTGCAGGAGTGACGATTTTCGGATCAAGTGTGCGCACATTCGTCCGCTCAATTACCGTCACGCGTTCGTCTTCTCGTAAGCGCCACAGAATCTGACCATAGCCAACATCCACAGCATAAACATGCTGGGCACCGCGCCTTAACAAGACATCTGTGAAACCTCCGGTGGACGCACCAGCATCAAGTGCCCGTACTCCACTTACTTGCGGAGCTTCCGCTCCGAGATAGCCTAGTGCGCCAAGCAATTTATAGGCTCCGCGAGAGGCATATTCTTCTTGCGGTGCTTCTTTCACTAATAGTGCGCTTGCACGGCTCATTTGCCGTGCAGCTTTCGTCACTTTCACCCCATCAAGAAATACGCAGCCATCTTGAATCAGCTGTGCAGCTTGTGCACGAGAGCGGGCGAGATTCCGGCGTACCAGCTCTGCATCTACGCGAATCAAATTTCCCATCGCTTGCGCTAATTCCCTTCTCTGCACATTATATTGCTGTATATTCACAAATCACACGAGGTTTTATTCAGCAGCCTGTAATACTCTAGGCACATGATTCATCGCTTTCATGCTCCCGTGTTTATTGACGGACCCTGCTGAGTTCGGTGGTAAGTGCATTATGAATCTTTTCGAGCACCTCGATCTGTATTTCCCGTTCATTTTCAGCTAGTTTTTCCAAAGCACGTTTTACATCAATACCGGACCCTGGTTTTGCTTTCACTGCTGCTGGCAACGCCTTTGCCTGATTTGACACCGCATTCCTCGATTCTCACTGATCCGCAGCTTGCAATAACTCTCGAAGCTATTTCACTGCAGCTATTTATATTTTGTCACGGATTTGTGGTGAAGTTCTTTTGGCAACGATATCTGTGGAATAAAATGTACCCATTCTAGAATGTGGATACTTAATTTTGCGCACGTTACTAAGCTACCGGAGAACCTGAAATTCGGGGATGATCCGGGAAAGATCTTCGATCTCATAGTGCCCTGTATCAATCAAATTCCACGCAAGATGCACAATTGCGCGATACTGATCCAACGTAACTCCAGATCCCACCTTTTTCTCGTCCACGTAAATCGTATCTGCAATAATTTTTGCAATACTCTGCCCCACGCAAACACTGCCGTCATCTAATACGCACACTTCCGGATATGGCACAAGCAAATCAAGCAGATCCAAGGCCAGGAAATTTGGACGTTCAGCAGGTGCGGCAAGTGCCACATCACGACCAGTGTTTACACCAGTTAGTACATGCACGGACGGGATTTGTGCGTTAACCGCTCCAGCAATATCTGTATTGAGCCGATCCCCAACGGCAAGCACATTGACTAATCCCGTATGTTTATGCGTAAATTCGTAAATGTAGGAAGCTGGCTTCCCCGAAGAAATCGGCTCCACTCCAGTAGCATTACGTACCGCCGCAACCAGCGAACCATTGCCAAGCATTTCGCCACGCTCTTTCGGGATAGTTGCATCAATATTCGTCGCAAAATATTGTGCACCAGCTTTGATTGCCAGGCATGCCTCGGAAAGCTCACTCCAGCCGACATCTGCACTGAGCCCTTGAATGACGGCAATAGGCTGCTCATCTGCTGAATCCACCTGCACAAAATCCGCAGCAGCTAAAGCCTGCCTGATCCCATCGCCACCAACCCGCAACACTCGCGCACCAGCAGGCAGGATCTGCCGCATCTGAGCGGCACTTGACATCGCCGAATTGACCACCATCTGAACTTGTGCCGGAATCCCGATCCGATTCAAATGCGCTGCTACTACCTCCGGAGAGCGACCCGAATTATTCGTGATGAAAGCTAAATGCTTACCGAGTTCTTTTACCTTCGTCAATGCTTGCGGTGCATTCGGTGCTGGCACCTCGCCGAGATAACAAACTCCGTCTAAATCAAGGAAAAGCCCATCATATTCGGCAATCAGCGGATCGGCTTCGTTTGAAATTTGATTCATGGTTGTTTCCCTATATTCACCTATGGCTTTGCTCCCTTAGCTTAGTTCTTCAGGAAACTCTGCGTCTGATGCAAGTTCGGCTTCCCAATCAATATCAGCATCATCCAAATCAAGTTCGGCTTCCGCAGCTTCTGCAGCTAATGCGATTTGTAAATTCGCAGACTCCGATTCTGTTTCATCTGAATCCGTGTTTGCGGCATTATCTGCACCCAACTCATCACCGTCTGCTGCAATCTCATCAGGTGTTTCTGCCACGTCGGCAAAAAGCTCAGCAAAAGCTGCATGATCAAATTCTGCATCTAGCGCATCCGAATCGCTATTCTCAGCTACTTCAGGTTCGTCAGCGAAAACTTCTTCTAAATCAAGCACCATCATTTCTTTTTCAGCATCGCCCTGATAAATGGATGCCCATTGCGCACGTAGTGCATCGGCTTGCGCTTCGCGTCCGAGCTCTGTTAGCCGATCAGCGCGTACAAGCTCAACGCGTGCCGCAAGTTCCGGCGCAAGATTTTGCACCAAAATTTTGTTTATGACGGCTAGCCCGCCTTCGCTGTCTCCTAAATCTGCTCGCGCGCCAGATGTAACTAATGCTAATTCAACCTTTGCTTCTGGATTGAGCCGAGCGAGTGGAATTTCTGAAATAAAACGCAGTGCTTTTTCTGAGCGTCCCATTCCGCGTTCCGCATCAGCTTCCATTGCTACATGCGTATAATCATTACTCATCCGTCGATATGTGCGCAGCTCGGAAAGTGCTTCTTGATAGCGTCCCGTCACGTAAGCGGTAATTCCGAGAGCTTCGCGTACCACGTCTACGCGTGCTGCACGATTAAAGGCGGCCTTTGCATGCCGATATGCTACCTCAGGATCAAGATCAAGCATTTCTCCGGCGTACGCGAGATGCCGTGCAACGATTTCACTGTTTTCGCGGTTCAGATTACGCAGATGCGCGCGCGTATGAGGATCAAGCGATTCCGGTGTGATCGACTGTGGAATTTCGTTGATCAGCTCTGCCCGTTGATCGCGGACCCCGCGACTGTCTTGACCGAATCTTTCTCCGCCACGATGCCCCCGTTGGCGTTGCGGATCCGACCCTTTTTGTTGCCGTGAAGGATGCTGCCCTCCGGTACGCTCGAATCGTTCCCGATCCTCGCGATTTGAGCGCTGCCAACGGTTTTGTTCTGTTTCATGCCGACGCGTAAATTTCCGCTCTCTGCCACGGTGATCTTGTTCATTACGGAATTCACGATCATTGCGTCCGCTCCGATCATCGCGTGCGCTATCCCATTGCTGGTTTCTCCGCCCGGAAGAATCTCGCTTTTTGCCCCAAGATTCGTTCTGATTACGACGACCATTAAAGTCTTGCCGCGAATCGTCAGCTGCTTTCCAACGACGACCACCATTACGCGCTTCTCGCCCACTATGACCGCCGTCACGAGAAAATTCATTACGCTCATTGCGCTGCCATTTTCCGCGCGAACTAAATCTTTTCTCGCCACGTTCAAAATCTCGCCCGGCTCCGCTTCGCCCGCCAGCAGATTTCCAACCTGAGGATTTGCCTCGCTGTGAGCTTCGATTATTATTATGCGTATTTTCAGCCATCTGATCCTCAAGTTTCAGTTATAAAAGAACGATTTAGCAGCTGGTGGGGATTTTTTGCAACAATCCCCGAATACTGCTATTAACAGTGCAATTCTACATGGCGAATCAGGAGTTCGCGCAATACTGGTTTTGTTGCTTCACCCACTTAGCTTGGGGTTTCAGGCGCATTTAAGCTCTTGCTGAAGGAAAATTCGCAGATCTATCAACTTTGTATTTTATTTACGCTGCGTCTCCCCCCCCCCGCCCGCTAAAATGACGGCGCAATATTTTATTCTTCGCCCGCAAACTCAGCAGGCAGCTTGATTCGCACCGTAGTTGCATATTCGCTATTCCAGGCAAGATCCGCGCCTCGCTCTGATTCGCTGCATGAGATAACCTCGATCTGCCCACCCATAGCGTGCACAATCTCATTTGCTACTGCCAAACCAAGCCCCGATCCAGGGGCAGGATCATTACTCGCCGTTGCGAAGCGATGCAGGATATCAGCACATTCTGCACTTGGAATACCCCGACCATAGTCAGAAATTTCCAAAACTGCCCAGGATTTACTTTCCGCGGTAAGCAAATCGAGCCGGAAAGTGATCGGCTTTTTCTGCGGAGCATCTGAGATTTCAAAATTATGCTGCATCACTTTGACCGCATTTTCCACGATCTCATCAATTGCCTGACGGAGGCGTGCCGCATCAGCTTGCACCGTCACCGGCTCCGTGGAAGGCAAATAGTTGATCTCCACACCGCTATTTTGCAGCGAAATGCGTTCATCCCAGTCTGCTATCACTGAAATTACCAGTTGCTGCAGATCAAGTTGTGCTCCGCTGCTCACATAATCTCCACGCGATACACGCCCAATCAATACCAAATCCTCAATCAACTGCCGCAACCGATCGACCTCTTGCAAGGCATCTTTCTGATCAGCAGCAGAATTTGTTTCGAGTTTTCCTTGAACCATCGTAATCGGGGTACGAATCGCGAAAGTAAAATCCTCAACGAATCTCCGTTCTTCAGCCAGAGCATCTTCACTTAACTGCACTAAACGATTCGCATTCCGCGCAAGCAAAGCATAATCTTCACTTCCTGAAAGTGGAAGACGCGCAGTACCCTGTTTCACGGCTTTTTCGACTTCTCGCTCAAACTTTACGGTATGCCCCAGAATTTTTCCCGAAACCCAGTAAGCAACTGTACCAATTGCAACCAGAATAATTGTGCCAAGCAGCAGCAACATCAGCAGTTGCGATTTCAGTTTCGTTTCAGCCTGTTCATGAAAAATCACCAGGGCGATCGTGCCAGATTTATTTGCAGCATCTATTTCCACTGATTTCCAGGTGTATTTACCATAATTCGGATCCGCACCTTCACCATTCCCACCAGGAACTGCAATCTGCTTGCGTGTATCGGGGCTTAACATCGAAAAACTTGGCGTCTGCGCACCTGCTTGTTCACTGATCATCCCCTGATTTGCGATCCCGCCTACAATCAACTCAGACTCATCTGCTACCTGCCGCGATAAATACACATCAATGAATCTCTGTACGTCAGCGAATTTTTGCCCGGTAGCCGGATCAATACCAGATTCGGAAAGCACCACGATTTCGGCAGTCTCCTGCTCAAGTGATTTGTCAATGGCACGATTCATCTCGATCCGCATACTCACCGAGATCACGGCGATCAGGAGAATCAAACCAAGTGCAACTACCCCAACAAGCCATGCGACTACTCGCCCACGGCTCACTCCGGTGCTTTTCCTGCGCTTCATTATTCGTCTTCTTCCATTTCATTTTCATTCGCAAAATTCTGATTCGCCAATACCGTTACTGCTCTTTGTACAGCTGCACCGAACGGGTCAGTACCTGCGCCTTTGATATGCGTGCTCCATCGCCGCGGCGCAATTGTATTTCTCCGATCTGATGCGAGGATCAAAGTAGCAGCAAGCTCATCTACATTCCAGACGTCATAAGTATCCATAATTGATTCTGGCTGCGAGGAATACACCACTACTACTCCTGGATAATCAGCAAGTAGTTGCCGTAGTTGTTGTTTTCCATCAAAATCAAGTTGATCGTCCACTTGATTTAAGATCAGCAACGGAGGCGTACCTGCGATCGCGCGCGCAATTTTTACTAAGGCTCTTTGCGCCACTGTTAAAGGTTCTCCACCCCGGCGTAAAACCGTCGCTTCACCTTTTGGAAGTGCCCCCACCACATCTGCAAGCCCTACTTTTTCCAGTAAACCCCGCACATCCACATCAGAGTTTGGATTGCGGTATCGAATTATTCTTGAGATCGAGCCGCGTTCAAGCGGCACATCACGGGATGCGATCCCCACTAATTTGCGGACGTCTTGAGCGGTCATCGCATATAAGTGTTTTCCAGCTACGCAAACCCACGAATCAGGAATCGGGCGATCGGCAATTATCTCTTGCAATACACACTCGACGCGCGCTGCAGACTTCCCGGTAAGTAAAATCCGGGCACCTGGCCGCGCCACAAGCTCCGGAATCGAACCATACTCATCGCGAATATCAGCAATATGCACAACCCCTTGGGAAAGCCCACTGTGGTCGCCAAAATAGCGCATTCGCTCCCGCGCTTGCCGCTGACGTTTCTCGCGTTGGGCAAAAGCCTGTGCATTTTCGATCACCGGAATCAAGATCCGAATTGCCGCACGATAATTCTGGCGATATTCTCCCACACGCCCCAAATCGTTGATTGGTGCTGCCAACATCCCGGCAATAAAAACTGCGGTAGTGATCGTCGCGCCTGTCGTTCCTGCCTGCGCTCCAACTACTGCCACTAACACCGATAAAATCGTGGTAATCGAAGCAGCCGATCCGCGCATCGTGCCAGAAATAAATGCCCGTCCACGGGCTGCGCGCTGTAATTGCAGTGAATGCTGATCGATCCGGTTTACTTCCCGTTTGATCCCACCAGATGCGCGAATCGCTTCTCCAGCAGTGACGGTATCAGTAATATATGCAGCCATCCGTCCACGAACTTTGCGTAGTTTTCCAGCTTTTTGCAGAAATAATCGCGAAAGTACCCACATTAGCGCAGCAAAAATAGTAAGTGTAACGATAATGACTACACCGATTTGTGGTACGAGCAGAAACATTCCGACGATGATTCCACCAATCAATGGTCCGCCCACCACGATCGGCGCAACTCCCAAGGATACCCAATTTTTCACTGCCGTGAGATCGTTGGTAGTGCGCGCGATCGTAATCCCCAAGCTGGTCTGCCGCGCAGGTGCAAGAGCCGAAGTGATCAAAAGCCTGCGCACCTGGCGCACGTAATCTTGCCCAATTTCTTCGCAAACTACACGTTCGATAATTCGCGCTACGCCAATCAGCGCAGCTGCCACCACTAGTGCAATGGCAAGCGGAATATTGCCTTGACGGTGCAGTATTTGTGGTGTCTCGATTGCTACCGTCACTGAAAGAATGGCTTGAAAGAAACCGAGAAAGGCAAGGATTGCAAGGTATATCCGGCGTCTGCCAACAAAAATTTCAGGCATTTTCTTTACCGTTCAATACCGTTTTGGTTAGTTCTCGACGTCGATGATCTCCCGCCGCTGCAACAAGCGTTTGCCGATCACTTCAAGCGCCGTCGAAGCGTTACATAAATCGAAGGTTGGTACGATCGGCACATCTATTACTGCGCGGGCTTCGGCAGTGATCAACGGTGCAGAGGTGAGTCTGCCAGAAACAGCTACCAGCGGTAAACCGGCATTTTGCAATAGTGCCGTGCCTGCCGCTGCTGAGAGTGCCTCACCGCACGCGAAAAGCACTTTATCTACCAGCTCCCCAAAATCTGCATCGTTCACTAATGACGATGTTTCGCCCTGATAGACACCATCAGCAATTTCGATTACTACTGCATCTGGATCGTCACTCGAAAGTACATCTACCATTGAAAAGAGGATGTCTTTCACGCCATCGAGTGAAACCTTATATGTTGAAGGTAATCCGAAATCAGTAAAGTCGATTACCCGATCGGCACCAGCATCCCGGAAAAGCCCTGCATCATTGCCTGCGCCCGTGCCCGTGGCTTTTCCAGCATTGACGGTAAGCCCAGCATTAACGAGTCCGTTTACCAAGCATCCAAGCGTGGTAGATTTACCAGAGTTCATCGAGGAACCGAATACAAAAATTACAACCGGACGCTTTTTGCGCGAATTGAATGATTCATGCGCTTCACGCCATGGGCGGATCGTATGAGAAGCTACACGGCGCATATTTACCACGCCTGCAGCATCACAAATCAGCCCCAGCGGTTCGATTACCGTTGCCGGGTTGATTGCTTCGTGCTTTTCAATCACCCGCCCAGCCATTCCGCCGGCAGCTACGAGATTCGTGTAGTTCAAATTCCGTGGAACCTCTGCCAAAAACTGATCCGGCGCATAGCGGTCACCGTATGCGACGATGATTTCATCACCCGCAAATAAATTCCGGCGGCGTGAATTGTGTGATTCTAAACGCTTATGTTGCCCAATTGCCACCACACGCGCAAGCACAAAGTCTCCTACTTGTGGAGATACTTCGGAGCCGCGCCGGAGCGTGAAATCTTGTTTATTGCTCTGCCGAAGCATCTCCAGAAAATCACGTGCATTATAGGATTTCTTTGCACGCCGCAAACGCTTCGGCTCAAGTGGCACTTCTTGCACTCCTTTATACACGTGTCCTTCAGACGGAGTATCAGAAATATGCCGGTGATCGCGTTCAAGCTCGAAAGCAGCACGACGGGTCAAATCAGATGCAGATATAGACATGATTCCAACTTTCTGTGAAGGCTCAAACCAGCACATTCGAGATTCTGGCGAGCAAACTCGATGTATGTTTATGCGTACATTATCAATAATTCACAATAAAGAATAAACGAACAACGAGAATCTATCGCACATTTATGAATAGCAGGTTAACAATCGCAGGTGGATTTTTGCAGAAATTCTCAAAAGATGGGATCAGCCAGCGGCAAAATGGATCAGCTGCCGCTGTGCCACAAATCAGTAATCCACTAATTTGCACGGATTTTTTGCAAGATGTTGCATTTGAAACACACCTTTATTCGCGCACTAGCACAAAAGCAGAGTAAACTCAGTGCGGTATATATTTTTCAAAATAGTTTTCAAAGACTAAAAAATATTGCATATCAATACTGGCACCGATTTGCTGTAAGCGATAAAAAATACCGTGTGTTAATTTATATGCAGCAATGAAAGCTCAGCTTTGATAGCTGCCACTTTCATGGCAGAATTTAGTTTTCTGACGGAGTAAGCATGCAAAATAACGAACTTGCAGCACAAGAATTGAGTGCCGCAAATCCCCAAAAACATTCCAAACAAAAGCTCGAACGAGGTCTTTCCAATCGCAATATTCAGCTAATTGCACTTGGAGGTGCGATCGGTACTGGTCTTTTCATGGGGTCAGGAAAATCGATCCACTTAGCCGGTCCATCGATCCTGCTTGTTTACGCGATTATCGGTATCGTGATTTTCCTGATCATGCGTGCCATGGGTGAAGTACTCTTGCATAATCTCTCCTATAAATCCTTCCAAGATTTTGCTGGCCACTTGCTTGGCCCATTTGCTGGATTTCTCACCGGCTGGAGTTATTGGGTGCTCTGGGTCCTGATTGCCATTGGCGATATGGTAGTGGTAACCGGATACTTTGATTTCTGGATTCAAAATACAACAATTTCGGCAATCTGCACCGTTGCGCTCTTGATCGCGTTACTTATTTCAAATCTTTTAACTGTAAAACTTTTTGGTGAAATCGAATTCTGGTTTGCATTGATTAAAATCGTGGCAATTCTGGCCTTGATCTTAGTTGGCGGCGCGATGGTTGCAACGGGCTTTGCAGGATCGAATGGTGTAGCAGCGTCCTTTACCTATCTCTGGTCGCATGGGGGCTTCTTCCCAACTGGCGCAACCGGATTTTTAGCAGCTTTCCCAATTGCAATTTATTCTTTTATTGGCACTGAATTGATTGGCACGACAGCAGCTGAAACACAAGATCCACAAACCACGATCCCGCGTGCAATCAACGCTGTACCGATGCGCATTGTGTTTTTCTATGTGCTTTCCTTGGCAATCATCATGTCGATCACTCCCTGGGATCAAATTGATCCGCAGCAGAGTCCATTTGTGAATGTATTCAATCTGGCCGGGTTAGTAGCAGCAGCCTCAGTAATGAATTTCGTCGTACTCACCTCGGCATCTTCCTCAGCAAATTCCGGGATTTATTCTTCATCACGGATGCTTTACGCGCTCGGGCTCACCCGGCTTGCATCGCGCAAATTCGGCCGACTCGGAAAACACCGCGTACCATCACGCGCGCTTGCCCTCTCAGGCGGTTTGATTTTCCTTTTCGTACCGCTTTTGTGGCTTGGAGGTTCAGTGATGGACGCTTTTGCGCTCGTCATGGATGCTGCTTCTACTTTGATTTTAGGAATTTGGGCACTGATCGTACTCGCTTATCTTAAATATCGAAAAGTTTACCCCCAAGCACATGCAGCTTCGTCCTATAAGATGCCCGGTTCTTCCTGGACGCCCTACCTCTGCTTAGCCTTCATTATTTTCATTGGCGCGCTTTTGACCATTGATCCAAATACTCGTGCCGCATTCTTATTAACGCCAATTTGGTTTATGATCCTTGGCGTAGCCTGGATGTTCCGGAAGAATGCTGACACCGAACTCGCAGCAGCCAGCTCAAAAGCAGATCCACATCGGATCGATGAAGCATAAACTTACACATACCTGATTACAATTCTGGTGGCTAATTGATTACCAATATCGCCACCAGAATTGTGATCAATTAACTTTACGAAGCGAAAGTATCAACTCGCTCTAAATCTCGTACCAGCAAATCTCGTTTGCTGCCAATTCCAGATTGAAAGTACTTCCGTCGCCACGATAAATCGTGGTACTTTGTGGCTCGTAAGTATTGTTTACCACGCAATACTTCCCATTTTCCACATATGCGTGTACTTCCACGTTATAGTTCGACGAAAACCAGGTATGCAGCTCATCTTCGCTGTGATCTGCCCAAAGTACTGCACGGTAAAGAAGCCTTGCATTCTCAAATGAATACGGCAAACCGGAGATATAAACTGCGCGTCCTTGACCGTACTCATTTACTGCCAGCTGCACTTCCTTTTCCTTTTGGACCAGAATCTCTGCACCCGCAAGAGCGTAGATCGACTTCTTCCCTTCCCCAAAATCTGGCAAATGATGATTTCGAGCAGGCTTTCCTGCCCCGTCAGCCTCAGCAGCTGCGTCTTGTACATCAGCAAGAATGAAATGATCGCGATGCTCATCCCAATTGTATTTATCGTACCCCAGAGTAAAGCCAGTCTCTTTTTCCACCCCAAGCGCGCTTGCCAGCTGGAAGAAGTGCCCTTGATATTGATGCCCTGACGGCTCGCCAACACCGATAAAGCCTCCACCACGATAAATAAATTCACGAATTGCTGCAACTATTTGCGGATCAGCCCAGGCAGCACCGCCAGTGTGTGCAGTATCAGCATCTCCTACATTAATGATCACATCGATATCTGCAAGTACACTCGCATCTGCCCGCAGATCGTCAAAAGAAATAAACTTAACATCAAAAGGCGCACCGGAAAGTGCTTCGATCACTCCCGCATAAGCATAATTTTGCCGCTGGTAGAGTGCATGGTGCACCATATGTGCACCCCAGGCACGAGCTTTCCCCCAAGAGTTCAGTACTGCTACTGTTTTCACGCAGTACGGCGTAGTGCCTTCAATATTTGTATAAAGCTCACGAAATTCATTTGCCACTGATTCTACATATTCCACAAACTTTGGAAACTTATATGCAAGCTTCAAATATCCGCCATAGCCGATTCGATCAATTGGCGATCGCAAGATCGCACGGCGTGCAGTGACCCAGTTTTCTTTTGCTTCAATTACCGGATCAGCTCCGTCATAGAAAGAATCTGGGAAGAAATATGGCAAGAATCGCCCTTCCGTATAATCTACTCCTTGGATATCTGAAATCAGACGAAGTGTGGAACCATTACCTACTGAACCAACTATTGCATCAACACCAGCCGTCTGGAATTCCTCCATAAACGGTTCAGTACCGATCCAGTGATCACCGAGGAACATCATTGCTTCTTTACCATACTCGTGGCAAATATCTGTCATTTCCTTTACCAGCTTTGCTACTTCTCTGCGCTGGAAGGCTTGAAAATCAAGAAATTCTTTCGACGGCACACGATATTGGTTATTGTAATAGCCTTGGTCAATAATAAATTCCGGACGGAACTTATACCCTACTTCGGTCTCAAATTGTGCGAGGATATAAGGCGATACTGAAGCTGAATAACCATACCAGTCAACGTATTTTTCGCGGCGTAATTCATCAAAGACGAGCGTAAACTGGTGGAAGAAAGTAGTAAATCGCAGTACATCTACGTATGGATGTTCTTCGATGAATTTACGCAGACGGCGCATTGACCATTCGCGGGTCTTCGGCTGACGCACATCGAATGTGATTTGATGTTCGACGTCTTTCCAGTCATTGACCACAGCGTTATACATATGCACTGGATCCCAAATCAAGTATGCAAGGAAAGAAACCGTGTATTCGTGATATTGGATCGGTGTAGAAATTACCACTTCTCCAGTTGCTTCATCATATTCCCATTGATTTGGTGCTAATGGTGCTCCAGTAGTGCGATCAACAACTTCCCACCAGCGTTTGATATCATCGCGTGTATTTGGCTCCATTAATTCCGGAGAAATCCCTGCCATCAGTTTGATTCGCAGTTCTCCTTGCGTAGCCAGATGGAATGCCGTCATTAAATATGACTGCTGTACTTCTTCCGGGTTCGCCTTTGCCCATTCATTATCTTTTCGCGTGGTGTAGTACGTTTTATAAATTTTTGCGCCGGTATCAGCTAACTCCTGCGGGAAATCGGTACCATCAGCATCTCGAATTGCGTCAGCACCCCAGCGCTCCATTAGCTCAAGGGTTTCGGGTACTACATCAAGATCAGTTGGAATAGTTAAGCGTCCATTCATTGGATCCTCCTTCGATATTGTTATTGCCGATATTCATTAATATCTATTTATCTATTGACCAGCACAACTGGTCAAAATTCGGTTAGATTATACTTTTCGCGGTATTTTCCGCCGTCTCCCAAAAGCTTTTACGCATTCAGCAGTTTATGACATCTTAATTTCGCCCGCTTTGCAGCTGTTGCACCCATGCAAATTCATTCACCACTGGGCGCCCGGCTACCAGCTTTCCATCTTCTACAAATCCTTCTTCTCGTCCAGTCAGATACGAAATCAAGCACTCCCGCCACCGTTTTATTTCTGCCTGATAAGCGGCATCAGCAATCAGATTCTCAAGCTCTTGCGGGTCTGCTTCCAAGTTAAAGAACTGTTCGAGCCCTGATCCGGAGAACCAAATAAACTTTCGTTTCCCATCCGTCACCCATTGCATTGATTCTTCTCCGAACACTTCATAAAAATGTTCCCCATGAATCTCGCTACGCCATTGTGCTTCAGCACACTCTGCCCGTAATAGTGGTAGCACGCTCTGCCCGTCAACGCTATCTGGAATTGGTACGCCTGCAAGATCAAGCAGCGTGGGCATCACGTCACGCAATTCGACCACAGCGCCCGAGGTTGGAACCGTTTTCTCACCTGGCAGCTTGACGATAAACGGCACATGTGCACTTCCTTCATACCCGACAGATTTACGGTAAAAATTATGATCTCCGAGCATATCGCCGTGATCAGAAACAAATACAAATGCTGTATGATCCAGCAGATCAAAGTCATTCAATGCTTCCATCAGCCGGTTTATTTGTGTATCAATATGGGTGATCGAACCGTAATAGCCACGAATTGCACGGGCTCGCACTTCTGGGCGTTGCACCCCGAATTTTGCTTCAGCCGCTGCATCATCGCGATACTCATCCCAAACTTTGCTCCACTCTCCTACCGGCGGATCCGGGATCTTTGCCTCACGATACTGGTCAAATGCCCACTGTGGTGGATCATAAGGGGCATGCGGACGGTGCCAAGATAGATAAAGGAAAAACGGATCTGTAGGATCACGCCGATAGAGCCAATCAATTGCTTCGTTCATCACCCAGTTCGTCGGATGGTAGGCTTCTGGTTTATCCCAAGGACGGGTTACGATCGAATTACAGCCGATCCCATGATCGGTTTCAGCTGCAGCTGCCATCCCCGGCTGGCGTTGCAGCCACGGAAGATAGTCGTCGATTAATGCAAGATTCCGCCCATGCTCACGACGTGCATAATGCAAATAGCCGTCATGCAGGCGGACATCATCGAATCCTACGCGATCTCGTTCCGGGTAAACATGCATCTTACCGATAGCTTGTGTCTGATAGCCAGCTTTTCGTAACTCGCCCGGCAAGGTAATCGGATATGCCTCGCCAAAAGGAATTCCTTCCGTATAGCCGACCCTTCCATGCCGTTCCTGACTCTGCCCAGTGAACAGCGCTACCCGCGCCGGTACGCATGTAGGCGTTGCAGAGTATGCGTGTGTAAACCGAGTGCCATTCTTTGCAAGTGCATCCAGATATGGCGTATCAATGATCGGATTCCCAGCGCATGACATTGCATCTGCACGCATCTGATCAACGCAAAGCAAAATCAGATTCAATGGTTTTTGCTTATTTTGCGTTTCCATAACCGCAATCAGATCCTTTCATCATTAGCTGTTTTCAATCGCGCCTGAACCGCATTTATGCAAGTGGAGTGATCAATAATGGAATATTTTGGGCCAGCACAAAGGCTGCTACACCTGCCAGTAATAAACTGAATAGCGCTGTGAGTGTAGAGCTCCGGAAGCGATCATTAAATACAGCTCCAAGCATCCCTCCAAGCATTGATGCGAAAACAAATGGAATGATCACGAACCAGTCAAAAACCACTGCGGTTCCCAGACGCGCAAGCAAACCACTGATCGCCGCAATTATCATCACGACCAGCGATGTGGCAGCTGCTTCACGCATCTGAAATCCGAGTGCGAAAATCAGCATCGGCACTACGATGAATCCTCCTCCGACGCCAAAAAATCCTGTCAGAAAGCCCGTGCAGGTAGCTGCGGCAATCAAAGCGAAAAGATTTCTTGCTTGCGGAGATTTTTCGCTTTCTTTTGTTGGCTGCTCTTCAGTGTTTGCTTTTTCTGTATTTGCGAGAAGATTTTCATCGCGCCGGATAGTAATTGCTTTATGCAGCATCATCACAGCGACGCCTGCAAGCAATACTCCAAAGAGCACTAGCAAAAGTATTTCATTGATCAAAAGGGAAATCCGTGAGCCTGCTACTGATCCAAAAATCGAAAGTATCCCGAAAATCAGACCGTCACGCCACTGTATTTTTCCGCTTTTGACTTGCGGCACCAGTGAGACTAGCGCCGTCAGCCCAACGATTACCAGTGACCCTGCAGCAGCATTGTGCGGAGATTGATGCAATAGATATATCAGAACTGGAACGGAAAGTATTCCGCCTCCTGCTCCAAGTAAACCGACGATCGCGCCAATTGCAAAGCCGGCCAGAAGCGCTTCCACAACTAGCATGATTTACGTATCCCCATTCATCTGCATCAATACTTCCGCTGCTGATGCTGAGGAAAAACTTTTACATCGAATAAGCTCCGCTGGCATGCAGTCAGAATTACGCATCGCATCCCGAATCAACGATTCCGTCGGTTATAGAGATAGAGTAAGGTCAAGATCCCAGCAAGCCCGAGCATCATGATCCCCAGACCACTCCAACCGGGAATGGTATTGCCGTAAATCGCTAATCCAACACATCCTAAGTAGAAAATTACGGCTAGTACGATACGTAGGATGATCACACTTTTTTCATTCACTTGATGCCACCTCCTGTAGAAACTTGTAGCAGCTTCTTCTGTACCACAATGTAGAAAATAATCACTGGAATCGCCACAATCACCATGCCAGCATATAAACGACCATAGTTAGTAGCAGAATGAGCGGTACTCATCAAATTCAGCATGCCCACCTGTACCGTTTTCCGCTCGCCAGTGATTAGCGTCATTGAAATTACGTAATCATTCCAGTAAGACAAGAAATTGAAGAGCATTGCCATTGAGATTGCGGGTTTAGCCAGCGGGAAGAAAATTTGCACCATCGTGCGTGTTAAACCAGCTCCATCAATCATTGCTGCTTCCTCGTATTCTTTTGGAATCGCAGCAAAGAAGTCTTGCAGCAAATAAATCGTGAAAGGTAGCGATGTGGCACCATAAACGAGCGCAAGGATGAAAATATTATCGATAAAGAATCCGTCTGGTAAAAATGCCCGCACAATGTTATCAGCACCGATCAAGAGCAGGAAGATCGGCACTACAATATAATTAACATTCACGAAGAGCAGACCTTGCACCGCAAGCTGCAAAATCTTTTTCCCTGGGAAATCATAACGTGCCAGCGCATATGCACACGGCAGCGCTACTGACATTGAGATGACCATTGCAATCACCGTTACAATAACGGAAATTAAAAATGATTGCCCGATTCCTGAATCAATAAAGGCATCAATGTAATTTTGAAAGTAAAAACCTTTCGGGAGCGTCCACGGGCTTCCGTAAAACTCTGACTGTTCCTTAAAAGAGGCAATCAGTACCCAAATTGACGGCACAATGATTGTCAGGGAAATGATCAAGAGAACGATATGGGCAAAAATTCGTCCTGGAGTCCAGCTATCTTCAGAATTTCGACGATTCTGCCTTATTTGCTCCGTGCTTTCCGCCTGAGATTTCATTTCGGCTGGCTCCATTTCCAAATTTTCATTTCTCATTTGAGTTTGTATTTGTGGCATCTCTTCACTCCTTAGCCGTACTGGATCACATCGCGTTTAGTCACCCGGCTCACGATGAGTGAGAGAGCGAAGGAGAAGGTGAAAGTAACTACGCCAATTGCCATACCATATCCGAACTGGGAATTATCGTAAGCCTGATTGTAGAGGTAGCCAAGCAGAACTTCAGAGGAACCATCTGGCCCGCCGCCCGTCATTGCACGCACGATCACGAAGGACAGATTGATTGACGAAATAATGAAGAATGTGAGTGTAGTGCGAATATTGTTCCAAATCAGGGGAATCGTGATCGTAAAGAGCTGACGCACTTTGGATGCACCGTCAATGCGTGCTGCTTCATAAATAGATGCATCGATCCCAGCCATCGCCGACATGTACATTACCATATAGTAACCGCACGATTGCCAAAGCATTGCAAAGCCAATTGAATAAATCACGATGCTTTGATCGCCCAGCCATGCTTGCGCATATTGCTCTAAACCGATTGCGCTTAACACGGAGTTCAACAGACCATCGTTTTGTGCATAGATCGCAGCAAAGATCGCAGCAATGATCACCATCGAAAGGATTGATGGTAAATAGAGGATAAAACGGATAAAACCGGTGCCGTAAATTTTTAGTTGTACTAGTATCGCGCCGAAAATCACGGCTGCTGGAAGGGTTATCGAAGTGACCACTACAAGGAGCAACACAGTATTTTGGAAGGCCTCAAGGAATTTCATATCCGAGAAGAGGATTACGAAGTTATTCAAACCGACGAATGTTTTTTCCGGCGAATAACCGCCCCATTTGAATACTGACATTTGAAATACTTGTACCGTTGGAATAACGATAAAAATAAACATCAAAATTGCTGCAGGCAAGGAGCAAAGAAAGGCAAAACGCCGCGTATGCCGTGTTTTTTGTGAGGCGTTTCCAGATTTCTTTGGTCTTGCGTATTTCTTTTGAGTTGCGTGCACTTTTTCCGTTTCATGCAACTCTTTGGATCCTGGCATCATGCCCTCCATTACTGGTTTTCTTGCGGTGACCGAAAGATAGTTTTTGGGGCCAATTATCGAAATTGGTGTTTATTGGTTTCAGAAAATTGATCGAGACGTTGGGGTATTTGTAATTAGTTTAAGACTTCAGAGCGCATACCGCCGCATATCCCGCAATCTGAGGGATGAGCGGAAATCCACCCACCCCTCAGACCGCATATTTACGACGAGAACTTACATGTTACCGGTTGAAATTACTTTGCCGCACGAAGCTTATCGGTAACTTCCTTGATATCTTTCTGCCAAGCTTCAAGAGTCTTGTCGCCGGAAGCAACCGAATCAATTGCACCGTATACAGAATCCTTGAAGGAGATACCTTCAGCAGTCTTTGCGAGTGGACCACCAGCTACAGCAGCAACGCCTTCAGCTTTCATCATATCGAAGAATGTCTTCACGCCTGGATCTGTAGCGGCAGCAATTGCCTTATCTGCCGCGCCTTCAACTGGCTGCGCTGCACCTGCACCGGCAAAAATATCTACAGCTTTATCGGAGTAAAGGAATGCAATGAAATCCTTTGCCAAATCTGCATTCTTTGCCTTTGCTGGAATCCAGATATTCTCAACGAAGGAGAATGCAAAACGATCGCCGCCATCCTTGAAAGCAGGAGCTGGGATCACACCCCATTCAAAGCCTTCTGGTCGCGGAGCGTCCTTCATTTCATTTACGATCCAGTTACCGTTTGGCATGAATATTGCTGTGCCGTCAAGAATTGCCTGCTGGTTCTTGACGAAGTTTTCCTTATTTGCATTGCCTACGGTGGAATCAAGCAAGTAATCCTTCGATACGAGCTTTGCTACCGTCTCAAGCGCCTTCGTCGCTCCGTCGGATTCCCAAGCGCCTTCCTTATAGTTTGCAATATCTGACCAAAGCTGTGCTCCACCAGCATTTGCAATGATTGATGGGAGCGCTGAATCAAAGTAGCCTGATACTGGATAGGTAAAGAGTGCGATCCCCTTTGCCTTTGCAGCATCGCCTAACTTAAACATTTCATCCCAAGTCTTTGGTGCTTCCCAACCATTATCAGCAAGCAGCTTCTTGTTATAGACGAAACCGTTTGGAGCATAGAAAAGCGGAGCGAGATAAGTATCTTCACCACCGAGCGGATTCGTAGCTGTACCGCCGAGAAGACCCGGGAGGAGCTTATCTTTAACGGTCTTGTCTTCTCCTGGTACCTTCATCTCGAAGACATCGTTAATCTTCATTACTGCGCCTTCAGAAAGAAGAGTCTCGGTAAATCCGGACTTCTGCCCTGAGGAGTAGTAAACCACATCCGGGAACTTGCCAGCTTTCATTCCAGGAGCAATTTCTTCGTTAATGGTCTTTGAAATTTTCATCTCGACCTTAACGTCTTTGTTTTGCTCTTCATATGCTTTTACGACTTTTTCCCAAACGTCTTTGCCGTAGCCACCCTCGAATGCAGCAAATTCAAGTACTTTCTTGCCACCGTCCTTCGCCTCATCCTTCTTGCCGGAATCGGATGGAGAACACGCGGAGAGAGCCAAAGCTACCGATGCTGCCAATGCGGCGAACATCTTAAACTTAGTCTTCATAATCGACCTTTCTATGTATCTTAAAATGCATCCGTCCTTGGATGTATTCATCAGTGCGTGGTTTAACTACCTCTCTTGGCGGTTATTGCTTGAGACACCGTAGTCTCACGCAGTTTTGCATCTCACTAACTAAAACGTCAGCTACACGTAAAACTCTCTACATCTCGCAGCCTCACGCGCTAACCACGTTTCCAAGTTACCACAGCGGTCGCGATGATGCATTTTACAAAACAAGGTTCATTTGGTTTATCAAAATGGTATTTCTTGCAAGTTATTGCGATTTCATTCTCACTTTTACCTACAAATTCAAGGATTTTATTTACTTGGAAAAATATTTATGAAAAATCCCAACATCTAACCAAAGAATTTAGATTATTGCAAAAGTGAATCCAAATGGGACTTTTGGCAGTAATTATCTATCCCGCTCGCCAACGCATCAAATCAATAAGTGCCAATACTATTCCTACTATTCCAGGCGAAAATATTTTTCGCCGAAAACCGATATCGAAATTAAATATAAATTCAACTTGATATAAATTTATATTTATATATAATAAGTTTTATGAGTTACGAAATTTTCGCTGAAGATGACGGCGTGATTCGCCTGTTTTCAAGTTTGGCAAACCCGATTCGTGCCACAATCATCTGGCGCTTGACGGAAGGCAGCGCTGATGTTTCGGAACTGACTGAGATTCTGCAAGTTTCTCAGCCGCTAGTTTCCGGGCACCTTGCAATCTTGCGCAAAGCTCACCTAATTGAAGCCAAACGAGTTGGCAGACGAATGGAATACTCACTCATCGACGAACACGTAGCTCATATCTTCA
This sequence comes from Arcanobacterium hippocoleae, assembly GCF_031456295.1. NCBI lineage: Bacteria > Bacillati > Actinomycetota > Actinomycetes > Actinomycetales > Actinomycetaceae > Arcanobacterium > Arcanobacterium hippocoleae. The sequence goes on along the minus strand of NZ_JAVDUJ010000001.1, from coordinate 125,499 downwards.
AAGATGCCTACACCCATATGAAGGAGCATGATCACTGTGAACACTGAACATCACGAACACCAAAATCACGAACACATTCATTCTGTTGATTGCGAGCACCCACATTTCCAGCATGGCGATCATTTAGATTTTGTACATGATGGCCACGCCCACCACGAGCACGAAGGTCATTGGGATGACTGCGATGTTTGTGCTTGTGCTGAATGCAATTGCGAATCATGCGCAGAGTGCAACTGCGCAAAGTGCTCTTGCGGCACTTGCAAGCACGCAGCTTAAAGCTTCCACAAGATTTACACAGTTCCGATTCGCAATAATTCAAAATCGTCCGAACCTGGTGCGGCATCTTCTGCAAAAAGATGCCGCACCAGGTTCGTTATATCAGCTTTCAGTGCACGCCCCCTGAAGTTTGCCTTTCTACAGCTGATCTGCCCCCTGAGGGATCCCTGATTTTTCCCTGAAACTGTAGCTGAAAAAGCTCTTTTTACGATTATGAAAGCTATGCTAAAGATGTCTGGATGCGCCAGAAGATCGCTTTTCATTGGGATGAGATCGCCAGCAAAGCTCCTTCGTGTATTTGCAATCATTTTGCGCTCTTCACCACGCATCCCCTACTCCTCAAGCAGATAAATAATCGAAAGGAATTTCAATGACCACGATCTTACAAGCCCGCAATATCACAAAAGAGTTTGGCACAACGAAAGCGATGCGGGGAATTTCTTTGGATGTTCACACTGGTGAAGTGCTTGCACTGATGGGCCCTTCTGGTTCTGGAAAATCTACACTCTTGCACGCACTTGCAGCAATTGACCGCCCCACTTCCGGCGAAGTGTATTTTCAAGACCGGCGAATCGATAATTTGAACGATACTGAGCGCACGATTTTACGCCGCACAGCATTCGGTTTTATTTTCCAATTCGGGCAACTCGTACCAGAACTGACGGCTCTCGATAACGTGGCCGTCCCGCTGCTTCTAAACGGCATATCACGGCAAAAGGCACAATCCGAAGCAGCTAAATGGCTCACTCGCGTTGGTCTGGATCATCGCACTAATTCACTTCCCGGCAAGCTTTCTGGCGGTGAGGTGCAACGCGTAGCAATCGCCCGCGCACTTTGCTACAAGCCGGCAGTACTATTTGCTGATGAGCCTACTGGATCACTCGATTCAAACTCGTCAACGCAAGTGATGGAAATGTTTCTAGAACAGGCGCGAGAAAATGAAATGACGGTAGTGATGGTGACGCACGAACCAAGCATTGCTGCCTATGCCGACCGCACTGTGATTGTCCGCGACGGTCTTCTTGCAGATCTGAAATCGTCTGGCATCACCGCTTCCCACACCGTTCCCGCCAGTACTGCGACGAATCCAGAATTGTGATTTGGGAAAGGCGTACTCATCATGAATCTTGCATTAACTCTCTTTCGGAAGTCAGCGGCGCAATCAAAAGGTCGCTTAGCGCTCATCACATTCGCCATTTCGCTCTGTGTGGCAATGATTTTAAGTTTTTCAGCATTCGTCGCCGGCCTCACCGATATGCGGGCAGTAAGTTTGACCACTGCTATGTTTCACAGCCCAACTATCGAAGGTATCGCAGGTGGTGCGATAACTCCAGATGAGCAAAATACTTCAGTTGCGAATCCCGAAAATCTTGCTGAACAGACGCAGCAACAGCAAATTCTGGCAAAGATTCCCGAAAATTCTGTGATCGCCACAATCGGCACAAGTAATTCCGTGCAGAAAGTTGGCATACACAGCGTGAAAATACTGGAATTGCAAACAACTAGCGATAATCCACCAGATTTGTATGGAATCGAGTATCCGCAGCCAGGCGAATTTTATGCGTCACATGCGCTGGCAACTGAGTTATCTGCACATCCTGAATGGTCGATTCGCTTTGGCACAAAATATCTTGGCGAATTACCGCAGGAATTCACTAGCGGTCCGGATGATTATCTTGCAGTGATCGGGAATGCACAGCTTACTGAAAATCCAACGGCATACGTGGTCTCTTCCTGGAATGTTGCTGACGAGGATTTTAGTTTATCAGTTTTGATTATTCGCGCTGTGCTTTATCTGGGTTTAACGATCATCCTCTTCCCTGTTGCACTCCTTATTTCTGTGGCAGCAAAACTCGGAAGTGTCCAGCGTGAGCAGCGTTATGCGGCTTTGCGTTTGGTGGGAGCCACTAATCGACAAGTGTTTTGGATCGTCACAATCGAAGCTTTGATTGCTTCCGTGCTTGGATACATTATTGGGATCGGGCTCTATTTCGCTGTACATCCTTTACTTTCGCAAATCAGATTTGGCAGCAGCAGAATGTGGCCGAGCATGATTTCGGTAGGGATCTGGCATTACCTGGGCACCGCAATCTTTACTTTTGCGCTCGTTTATTTTGCAAACGGTTGGAGCTTACGCCGACTCTCCACATCACCACTTGGGCTTGCCCGCCGGCAAGAAATGGAAAAGAAACCGTCCTTCTTCCGAATCCTGCCGCTTATTGCAGGGATGGGAATCTTCATCTGGGTCTGGCTTACCACCAAAGAGAATGACGGAAATGTGAATACGATTTGGTTCATATTGGGAGCAGTCGTATTGTGCATGTTTGGTCTGACGATTTCTGGTACTTGGATCACGGCAATGGTTGCGAAAGTTTTTGCGAAGTTTGCCCGCAAGCCGACAAGTTTTATCGGTTGGCAGTATGTACGTTCACACGCAAGCCGGATTTCGCGTTCGGTGGCGGGCGTGGTGCTGGCGCTCTTTGCTGGCAGCTTCTTCCTGACAGCAGTTTCAGATGTTGATTTGGAGAGCATCAACGAATTCCAACCCTCACAATCCGTATTCGCTGATGGCACTGTGATTATCGCACCTCACTCTGGTCCGGAAGCTGCAGCTATTATGCCAGATGGATCGGATCTCACTAGTCACACTAATTCTGAATTTACCGCCGCAAAGTATGGTGTGATCGCTCGCAGCATCCCTGGCATTAAAGATGTACAAACGATTTCTTCATATGCGTGGTGGCCGATTATTCCGTGTACCGGTGGTTATCTGAAAGATGATTGTGCCAATATTTTCAAGCAGCCTACAGATGCCAGCGGCTTTGTAGCCGTAAATTATGGCGCACCGTATGATATTGGAACACAGGTAGTTTACGGCGCTGATCGCACTGAGATCGGTAAGAAGATTGGTGCTGATGCAGCTATGGATCAAGATGCACGTACTTTCATCATCATGAAGATAGATTCGCTGCAGACTCTCGAAAATTTGCGTACGGAAATTGTGCAACAGCAAATGGATCAGGGAGATCTTGAGATTTATGTGAGCAGTAAATACTCTGACGATTTCAGCGTGATCAATTCATCAGTGATTGTGACTCTCACCAAGATCACTTATGCCGGGATCATTGCCACGATTTTGATTGCCACACTTTCACTGGTTGTCTCAACTTATGCTAGTATTCTCGAACGGCGCCGTACACTTCTAACTTTGCGGCTCACAGGGATGACGCTGGGTGAAATCAATCGGATGATTCTTGTGGAATCGCTTGCGCCGCTGCTGCTAATTTCGGTAATTTCAACGGCAATCGGGATTGGGGCTGGCTGGATTTTCATGCAGGTAGTATCAGCTACTCTCAGTGCGCAGATATCGCCTGTCTTTGCAGCCGTTTTGGCGGGTTCGATGTTGGCTGCTGCACTTGCGATCCGCGCAGTACTTCCGTCAATCCGGAAGGTGACGGAGCTGTCAGCAAATCGTCAGGAATAAGTTTTCTGTCTCCGATGATAAATTCTGCGCGGTAATCCGGATTTCTCCGAGGTTACCGCGCAGGTTTTATGCTGTTTTATCTGCATTCGATGAGTGGCTTAAATTCGCTGGCAGGAGCACATGCGATGCTAGTAAATACTCCAAAATTGAATATTCACTCAGATTTGATCAGGATGCTATTTCATAGCTGGGCTACTTTTTGTTTCAAATCGGTAGCTGACGGTTCAACTTGGAAGGTTCCGTCAGGATAAACTACCACGGGGATGCGCATCTGCCCAGAGATTTCGATCGCTTTATCTTTTAATTCTTCGCTGGCGGCTACATCGTACCATTCGTATTCGGCTGCTAATTGCCCGAGTACTTTCTTTGCTAGGCGGCAGTCGCCGCACCAGTCTGCACCGTATACTTGTATTTTTTCTGCCATTGTGGTTCCTTTCTAACGACGGTTTCAGTTGTGAGCAGGATCGGGTGTTGGACCAATCGGGATTGTTTTTGTAGCTTCGCGTGCTGCGCGTTTTTTCGCATTATATTCGCGTCTGCGCGCTGCCCATTCTTCGCGTAACCAGGGATCACTCATTACGAGTGCAACGGTTTGGCAGTCTTCTGGACCTGTCACATAAGCTTGACACAGTGTGCATGGCTCACCAAATCTAATTGGGCATTGCGGCGAATTATGAGCCATGCCTGCTCCCGTCTCGTAAATCAGAGCTTGTGCTCATGCACTTTCAGCGTATTTTCGCTTCTGTGTAGATTGCATGATTTAGCATGATTTATCTTGAAATAAACTAATTGTCTCCCCTAATTTTACGCGCAGCGAGTTCTCTTTGCGAGTTCTGAAAAAGTTCAGCAGTTTACACATCTGAACTTTTCATCACCATCCAAAATCATGATGTAACAGGTAAGTTATTTCTGATACGAGCTGAATTAGTCTTCGATCCCGCTGCCGGGAAGTTTTAGCTGCGCTATTTCGCCAGCGAAAAATGGTGCAATCACGTTATCTACACGGCTGAGAGCCGACCCGATCGCCATGTGCATATCAAGGTATTTGTATGATCCAAGCCGTCCGCCAAAAAGCACGTTTTCTTCTGCTGCTGCAAGATCACGGTATTTGAGCATCATTTGGCGGTCTGCATTTTTGTTTATTGGATAATATGGCTCGTCGCCTTTTTGCGCAAAACGCGAGTATTCGTAGGCGATAATAGTTTTATCTTCCGGGTATTCGGTGCGTTCTGGATGGAAGTGTTTGAATTCGTGGATCCGAGTATATGGAACCGCTAAATCACCGTAGTTCATCACGGAAGTACCCTGGAAATCTCCGACGGGAAGCACTTTCAGATCAAGATCGATGGTACGCCAGCCGAGTTCACCGGCAGAATAGGCAAAATAGCGATCAATTGGACCAGTGTAAACGACTGGCACATTCCCAACGGCTGCTTTCTTGTTGAACGGCTGGGATTCGTCGAAGAAGTCGGTATTTAAGTGTACTTCAATATTCGGGTGCTGCGCCATCCGTTCAAGCCAGGCAGCGTAACCGTCGGTAGGCAGACCTTCCCAACGATCATTGAAATAGCGGTTATCATAGTTAAAACGTACCGGCAGCCGGGAAATGATTGATGCCGGCAAATCTTTTGGATCAGTTTGCCATTGCTTTGCAGTGTATCCTTGGAAGAAGGCTTCAAAGAGCGGACGGCCGACGAGGGAAATCCCTTTTGACTGGAAATCAGATACATTAGTTGGATCAATCTCTGCCGCCTGCTCGCTAATGAGCTGACGGGCAGCATCTGGTGTATAAGCACTGCGGAAGAATTGGTTGATCGTGCCAAGATTTACCGGCATTGGAAAAACTTCCCCATTTACCGTCGTATACACCTTATGCACGTAATCTGTGAATGAAGTGAACCGATTTACGTATTCCCAAACTCGTTGGTTTGAAGTATGGAAAAGGTGTGCGCCATATTTGTGTACTTCGATCCCTGTTTCTGGATCTTTTTCAGAGTAAGCATTACCGCCGATATGATAGCGTGAATCAATAATTGCTGTTTTTATGCCGCGATTTGCCATCTGCTCTGCTACCGTCAGCCCAAAAAGCCCCGAGCCGACTACCAAAAGATCAATGTTCATCAGATTCTTACCCACCAGTGTTTGTCCGGAAAATCTTATCTAAATACTGTATCTAAATTATAAGATATACCCATTTCACGTAACTATATCACCCATATATGCAAAATACTCATGAAATTTACGTTTCCCAAACTGCTGACAGCAAAATAACCATCGGATTGCTTCGTAAACCAGACTGCTTCGCAAACCAGAGTGCACCCGCCAGTAAACTCGATTTTGAAAACACGAACAAACTTAAATCACATATAGACACAAAATACAGTTTCAAACCAACATGCCTGATGTAAGTATTTCGCAGGATAATCAGAATCCGGCTGCTCCTGAGAATATTTTGCAAATATCAGCTGCCCCGCATACCTTACCCGGCAGGAACTAACTTTGCCGGAAATATCACCGCTACTCTTCCTGACATCAATTATAATAAGGACAAGTAAATAACAAACAACCGGATGGATAGAAAGATCAATAATGAAAGTTCTCTCTGTGTTTGGCACTCGGCCCGAAGCAATTAAGATGTGTCCGCTCGTGCTTGAGCTGCAAAAAACACATGGAATCGAATCTCTCGTATGCGTAACCGGACAACACCGTTCAATGCTGGATCAAGTTCTCGAAATCTTCGGCGTTACCCCAGATTACGATTTGGCAATTATGAAACCCCGGCAAACGATTACTTCAATCACTACCGCTGTGCTTGAAAAACTTCCGGAAGTGCTTGATGAATGCAAACCGGATATTGTGCTTGTGCACGGCGATACTACCACGAGCATGGCAGCAGCGATGGCTGCATTTTACAATATGATTCCCGTCGGGCACGTTGAAGCCGGCTTGCGCACCTATGACCGCTATTCTCCATTCCCGGAAGAAATGAACCGGAAACTTATTTCCAGCCTTGCGAATGTGTTTTTTGCTCCGACGGCTGGAAATCAAGCTGCACTTGCAAAAGAAGCAATTACCGATAATGTGTACGTAACCGGAAATACGGTAATCGACGCTTTCCAGTACACAGTGAAAGAAAACTATGTTTTCAAAAACGAACAGCTGAAAGCACACGATTTCACACAGCCAACTATTTTACTCACTGCGCATCGCCGTGAGAATCTCGGGAAACCGCTCGCACAGATTTGTGATGCAATTATTGAAATTTGCCGCACTTTCCCGCAGGTACGGGTAATTTATCCGGTACATTTGAATCCTGCAGTACGCGATACTGTTTGGGAAAAACTCGCAGACAATCCGCAGATTACACTCACTGATCCGGTTGACGTGCAGGATATGCACAATGCAATGGCGCGGGCAAAACTTGTGATGACTGATTCCGGCGGGCTGCAGGAGGAAGCCCCGCATCTTGGGAAGCCGGTAATCGTATTGCGCACTGAAACTGAACGGCCGGAAGCGGTAACCGCAGGTACCGCCGTGGTAGCCGGTGTCGGTACCCGAAAAATCGCCGATATTGCAGCCACGCTCCTCGCAGACGAAACTGCATACGAGAAAATGAGTAAAGCAATTAACCCCTACGGCGACGGTCATGCGAGTGAACGAATTGCACAAATACTGCTCGCGAGTCATCAGGATAACGCAGCATCGTAAATTCACATATAATTTACGATGCGCTGCCGAATTTCAAGGGTTTCTTTATCTGAAGCGAAACCTGAACAGAATATTTGATAAAAGAAAAACAGATCTAGTTTTAGAAAGAGTTGGAATATGAAGTTCTTCGTTGCAAGCTGGTTTTTTCCTCCGGCAACTTCATCTGAAGGAATCGTGACGTACAAACTCTTCCGTAATTCACGCCATCATTATGACGTCTGCTGTTCATCGAGCAGTCTCTGGAGCTACCAGCATGTTCTTCCGCTTGAAGCTGAGAACATCCGAACTTTCCCGATTGAAACCAGTGAATTTTCCGAATGGGTAGCAGCAGCTGTCGAAAAATTTAGTGAACTGCATAAAACTGAACATTACGACGCAATTATGACCCGTTCAATGCCGGCGGAAAGTATTGAAGTCGCAAAGAAAATCAAAGAAAAATACCCTGATATTCCTTGGGTCGCTTCAATTGCTGATCCGATTGGGAAATCTCCATATGATATCAAGGCGTGGGTGCTGGAAAATCCGCAGCTCACGGCACCGGAGAAAAAAGATTTCCAGCTCGCCCTGCATACGGGAACCGCGTCATGGACTGAACATGAAAGCAGCGAAATCCGAAAAATGTGTGCGCTGAAAGAAATTGAAGATACTGCAATCGCAAAAGCGGATGCGGTTATTTTTCCCAGCGATACTCTGAAATCTTATGTGCTTGATTCCCGCTGCCGACCGCGTGTACTGACGGTACCGCACTCCTTTGACCCCGCACTTTACCCCGAATCAGCAAACTTCACTTTCCCGGCAGCAGCTGCAGGGAAAACTACACTCTCGTTCCTTGGTCATTCCGATTCGGTGCGCAGCCTTGAACCAATTGTGCGGGCAATGAATTTTTTGCGGCTAAATCATCCCGAATCATTAGAAAAGCTGCATGTTAACTTTGTGGGAAACGTGACTGAAACAATCCGCACCTTGATTTACAATTACTATCTTTACGATCACATCAGCATTCAGCCTAGCGTTGATTACCTCACGAGTCTCGCAATCATGAAAGAATCTGACTGGCTGCTTCATATTGATGCTGATTTTAAATTTTTATCTGACTTTGGCGGTTCAGTATATTTCGCGGGAAAGATTGCCGACTATCTTGGAACAAACACCCCAATTCTCGGATTAACCGGCATCGGCACTCCCGCCTATGAGATTATTCGCCGTGCAGGCGGTGTTTGTGTAAAACAAAATCAAATTACCGAAATTGCATTAATTCTTGCAGATATTGCTGAAGGGCGAATCACACCAGAAATTTCCGAAGAATACCGCCGGAAGTTTAGTGCACAAACGGTAGCCGAAAAATACGATGCGGAAATTGAACAGGCCTGCCTTGCGAAAGAACGCAGCTTTACCCGCAATATCTGGCCGGAAGTTTCAGCAGCAGAAACGGATAGTACCAATATGACGAAGCTGATTACGATTTGTGTGCCAGCGTACAATGTTGAAGCATACCTTGACCGCTGCCTGCACTCTTTCGTCAGCTGCACCCAAGCAAATAAGCTTGAAGTGATTGTAGTGATTGACGGTTCGCCGGATGCATCCGAGACAATTGCACGTGCGTACGCGGAAAAATACCCGCATATCGTGAAAGTTATTACAAAACAAAACGGCGGTCACGGTTCAACTATTAATGCGGCGCTCAAAGCAGCAACTGGAACCTATTTCCGGGTAGTTGACGGCGACGACTGGGTTGACAGCCGCGATTTTGCCGCATTGATACAGAACATCGAAAAGAAACAGCTCTTCCCAGACCTCATATCAACAAATTACAAACAGGTCTACATCTCTGATGGGCATACTGTTAATTGGGAGAAAAATGGCGGACAGAAAGACTATCAAATCTTCCATTTCGCTGCCGAAGATTTTACCAATGAATACTTCACAATGGCTTCAATGATGGTGAAAACCGAAGTTCTCCGCAAAGCCGATTTTCAGCTGCAAGAACACACTTTCTATGTGGATGTTGAGTTTATTCTCTTCCCGATTCCGGATATCAAAACCGTGATGTTTACTCCTGAATATGTTTATCGTTATGCCGTCGGAAATGCCGATCAGAGCATAAATCCCGATAACTTCGTCTCCCGCTATGACCACCACGACCGGGTAATTCGGCGAATCCTCTCGTATTACGCAGAAAAAATTCCAGTTATGGGCAAAGGGCAGGAAAACTACATGCGCGCAATTTTGAAACGGGTAATTGAATCTCATTTCATATTAAGTTTGATTTGGGATGCAGACCGTGAGCGCGGATTCTGCCGAGCAAAAAGTTTTGACGAATTTTTAGCTGCCACAAATCCCCGATTGCACATGTGGGCTGGTGAAAAATGGAATTATCTGACTTACTGCCGAAACCGTGATTTTGATCCGCAGCAAATTAAAATACCTGCTTTGGGTTTGCAAACGGAAATTCCATCCGAGCTGCAGTCTGCAGTGAAAGCAGCCGGAGAAAAACTTGCAAGAAACAAGATACTCGAAAAGATTGCGTTTAATCCTGCGACGCGCTGCGCTTACCGCAAACTTTTTATGCGTGACTAAGCAGGTTCGCTTCGAACGTTTCATTTTCAAAACCTGAACGGAAAACTTCGATATATACATCCATATGGTCGAGATTTTTCGTTGCGTGATATTGTTGGAAGAAATACTCATCGGTTAGATACGGATATTCTTATGCACCCAAAAGTTTCAATCGTTATTCCGGTTTACAATGTTTCCCAGTTCCTCCGTCCCTGCCTTGACTCGGTGATAAATCAGACGCTGCAGGATATTGAGATTATCATCGTAAACGACGGTTCGACCGATAACTCGTTGGAAATCGCGCAAGAATACGCGGAAAAAGATTCAAGAATCATTATTATCAATAAAGCAAACGCGGGTTACGGGCACACAATGAACCGGGGTTTTGAACGCGCACGCGGTGAATATATCGGAATAGTCGAATCAGACGATATTGCCCGCCCGGAAATGTTCGAAAAACTCTATGCACAAGCCGTGCAGAACAACGCGGAAGTAGTGCGTTCAAACTATTTTGCAATGAGCGGCAACGGTTCAGCTTTCAACGTGATTGACGTTTTAACGCTTGCAAAAGCACCATACTATACCGCGTTTAACCCTGCAGACTATCCGGGAGTACTTCTGGGCAGCCCCGCAATTTGGACCTCAATTTTCAAAAATTCTTTTATTAAAGAACACCAGATTACTTTCCTCGAATCACCAGGAGCTTCGTACCAGGATACTGGTTTCTTACTTAAAGTTTGGGCAGCCGCAGAAAAAGTAGTTTTCATGCGTGAAGCATTCCTGAATTATCGTGTCGATAATGCGAACTCTTCAGTAAAATCCGGAGCAAAAGTATTTTGTGTGAGCGATGAATACGAATCATTCGAAAAATTCCTCGCAAAATATCCAAAACGGCGCGAAGCGCTAAAATTCCAGTTACAGGCGAAAAAATATGAGACTTATCTGTGGAATTATAATCGGCTTGATACTCCTCTGAAGCCAAGCTTCCGAAAATTAATGCATGAGCAGTTTGCCGCTGCACACGATGCAAACGAATTGGACTCTTCCCTATTCTCTCCGGTTGAATGGGACGATTTACAAACCGTTATTCATAACCCGGACTCTCTTGGCGATAAACAGCTTGCCGTAGCGCCGATTGAACTGGATGTACGAGAACATCAAAAAACCATCCAGGTAAACGACCGCTCTCCATTCGCCGCAAAAGCATTTCGGAAAATTAAACGGATTGTAAAAAGGATTCGCGGCTGAATCTGCGGAAAATATAATTCTGCACCGCTAATTTTCTGATCCGTTTCTTCTTTGTTCTGAAAGAGGTTCTATGCCAGAGACTAAGCCGCTAGTGAGCATTGTAGTTCCCGTATATAATTCGGCAAATTTTCTCCCCGATTTATTCACATCACTGCGCACACAAACCTATCATAATCTAGAAATCATCTGTGTTAACGACGGTTCACAAGATCACAGTCTTGATATCCTGCAAAAATACGCCGCCGCAGACAGCAGAATAATTGTTGTCGATAAACACAATACCGGCGCAGCGAAAACCCGCAACGTTGGCATGATGGTTGCCGCAGGAAAATATCTTTGCTTCGTCGATTCCGATGATTTTATCGAACCAGATACAATCAGCACGCTTGTGCAGACAGCCGAAACACACCGAGCAGACGCCGTCGTATTCGATATCGACAACTATGATAATCAGCTCGGAACTTACTACCCAAACTATGCGCTCTCGAAAAAACATATCCCGATGTATCGCGTATTTACTGCCAGTGAAATAAAAAATTTCTACAAATATCTGGTTGGATTTACCGTAAATAAAATCTACCGGCGCGAGTACCTGCAGCAGGCACAAATCGATTTTCCGGAAGTTGGAGCGCATGAAGATATGCCGTTTACTTATCTCGCCCTCAGCGCCGCTGCGCGAATCTACTATCTTCCGAAAACTTTTTATCACTACCGCAGATTCCGCTCCGGAAGCTTGAGCGATGCTACCGAGAAACACTACGAATACATGCTTGAAGCGTTATTTGAGCTGAAAAAAGGTTTGCAATCCTTGGGTTTATGGGATATTCACCAAAAGAACTACGCCAGCTATGTACTCCATATGTGCACCTGGAAAAATTCAACGCTGAAAAAATTTCCGGCACTTGAATTTCGGTATTCATGCCTGACATCTTGGTTTGAAAAACTCGGAGTGAAAGATTTAGGTGCAGAGTACTTCTATCATCAGGACGACTATCGAATCCTGGTTAATACTCTGAATATGCCGCGTCACTATCAGCTGATTGCCCGCGCCTACAGATTCCTCTTCCGCCGCTGAACCGAAAAACTTTCAGATCCGCATTCAAGTCCTTCGGCTAAGCCGGGCTGCAGGTGTACAGCTCGGCTTACGGAACAATCTTCCGCAGTATTGGAATCTGTTTTAACAACAGCACTGCTAAGACGCAAAAAGCATAAAGCAGCAGCGGGACTGCTGTGCGTAACACCACCGACGTAGGCGAAATAGCGAAAAACCCGAAAATAATATTCTGCAAAACCAGATTGTGCAGCAGATAGACACCGAATGAGCATCCCGAGATTTTCGCCAACAGATTTTGGTGTTTGCGCAGCCATTCAAAATCAGTGTTTTTACACCACACAAATATTGCGGCTGCCGGCAAAGCAGCAGTGAACACCTGATAATCAAAGAAAGTCCGATCCACATCCTGGATTAATGCCGAATAATATAAGGTGTATCCAAACTTCAAAATCAGGGAAAGAACTGCAGTTGTATAGAGCAAAATCCGATATTTTTTCGCAAAATCAATCGTTGCAAGCAGGTACCCGAGAACCGGATAAAATAAAAAACCGCCCAAAGCCGGCATGGAAAAATCAGGATTCCAATTAGTTCCCAGCATCTTCATTATCACCGGCAGACAATACTGCAAAATAAAAGCCGCCACAGCAGCATAAATCAACACGCTGCGCTGATCTTTCAACAGCGAAATCACCGGCAGCGCAAGATAAATCGCAAAAAGCGGGAAGAAAAACCAATACGTGACCTCAATCGTGTTATTTAATATGCCGTTTGCAAAAGAAACTGGATTCCAGGCGTTAAGCGTATCCCAACGATCATTCACAATATTCGCCGTGATAAACGCAATTAGACTCCAAGCAAGAAACGGCACCGCAATCCGCAGCAAGCGCTTCCGGAAAAAAGTTTGCGTATCGTAACGATCCCGATAGCGCAGCAGCGTCGCTCCGGTAAGCATAAAAAATATTGGGACAGCGAAGAAAAATATCGTCTCAATTGCGAGCGCTGCTGCCCAGTTTTTCCCCGGATTCCATGCGTGCACCATCGTATTGCAATGTAAAAAGAGTACCGAAATGCAGGCAAGCACATTTAAAACATCAAAATAGAGCACCCGTGAGGTGCGCTGACCTGCAGCTTCTTGTGTGCCGGGATTCATTATCATGCACTCCTTACCAATGAAAATCACCAAATCATAATTTTCGGCAGCTTACCCCGTAACTGTATCGGGCTTAATCTGCTCTCGCGATTCAGACAACTATGCGATATAACATAATATATTCACTATCCGTTCAAAAACAGAAAAGACCGATATGAAGCACCCACTAATCTCCGTAATCATCCCAGTACATAATACTGAAAAATACCTTGCACAATGCCTTGACACAATTTTCACCCAGACAATCCAGGATTTCGAAATAATTTGTGTAAACGACGGATCAACTGATTCTTCAGCCGATATTCTTTCCCGATACCAGAAAATAGACCCACGGCTGCAAGTTTATCAAACAGACAATGTTGGAGTTTCGCAGGCACGGAATATCGCTTTAGACAAAGCAACTGGCGAATATATTGTTTTTATCGATAGTGACGATTTCGTAGATCCACAGCTTTTTGCAAAAACCATTGCCCATGCGGAAAAAACGAAATCAGATATCGTAATTTTTGATTATTTCCTTTATTCGCAGCCATCAGGTGCACTGGATACATACCGCGATCAGGAGCTTTACCGCAAGCTCAACGGCGAAATATTTTCACTCGCTACTCGCCCAGCAATGATTCAGTTCATGGGAATCTGGGATCGAATTTTCCGCCGCTCATTTATCGAAGAACACCAGTTCCGCTTCTTACCCGATCATATCTATGAGGACGCAATATTCTCAGTTGAGGCAATGCTCAAATGCCAGCGAGTCTCGCTCCTTGCCGAACATCTCTACTACTATCGCCGCGGAGTCAGCGGATCTATTACTTTCGATGAAGGAAAAAATAATTTTAAAAAGCAGGAATTTATTTTTGCACAGCGCCGCATCCAAAATTTGCTGAAAGAATCTGGTGCAAGCTCCGAAGTCCGTTATTTTTATCTGCATTACTTTCTCGAATACGCGCTGATGCATCAGCGTTTTTCAAGTTCAAAGCAAGATTTCAACAACTATTTCAACACGATTCGCGCAATGATTTTCCCAAATTTTTCCGATGTACTCCCGGCAAACCTTGTTTTGAAACGTGCAGTCTACCTGCGTCTGTTGGCAGCTAATCAGCGAAATATCTGCCGACTCTTGATAAACCTTGCCAATTTCCCACGAATAATGCGAAATAAAATAACTACTTTCGTTAATACCGGATTGCGTAAGCAGCCACGGTAAAATTCAGCTATCCGGTTTTGATTTTTGCCGATTAATAACGCTTTTTCGTAGATTCGATAATCTTCTAAATCGTAAACATCTTGTGGTAAAAGCTCGGAAACTCCTAGTTTCGAAAACCAAACTCGTTTTGCAGTTTCCAAAAACTCAATCCGTGCCAACACATTTTTTCGTGCATACTGCCAGTTACACATATGCAGCACATAGCTAATGAAATTTTTCTCAAACTGTTCCCAGATTCTGTGCTCAACCAGCTCCTCACAAGTAAGCTGGAGAGCTTTAAACATGTACTTGTAATCAGTTTCCAACGTATTGCTTACACTGTGTTGGTTTGCTCGACGGTAGTGATAAAGCACTTTATCAAAATAGTAAATTCCGTCTGCAAGACTCAAAGCAAGATAAGTGAAAGGCATATCTTCATGTGCCGCTACATTTGGGAAAAATAATTTATTTTCGCGAATAAAATCTGCTCGATAAAACTTATTCACGGTAAAACCAATAATATGCTTGTAAATATTTGGTACGTCAACAGCATTAAACATTTTCTGAATCGGCACATAATTGCGATTAATTGATTCATTAGCAGCAAACAAACCTGAGTCTTGACTGTAATTATCCAAATCAAAAAGCACGATATCAGCACTGGAGTTCTGCGCAATATTCACCAACAATTTGATTGCGTCCAATTCAATAAAATCATCTGAATCTACAAAGCAAATATAATCTCCTGTGGCGGCATTAATTCCAAAATTACGAGTACCAGCCGCACCTGAGTTACGCTTGCGGAAAGTTTTTATCCGTGCATCGCGCAACGCAAATTGGCACAAAATATCATAGCTTGCATCCTGCGAACCATCGTCTACACAAATAATTTCAAGATTCGCATAAGTTTGCGAAAGTAAACTCGCAAATAGTCTCGAAAGATATTTGGCAGAATTGTAGACTGGAACAATAACGCTAACAAGCGGGCGCTTTTCCTCCATGAGTTATCCTCTGAAACTGCTGAGAACCAAAACTGAATTAGAATTGATTTTTATAGCTTTCGCAAACTTCTGCCACAGGTGCATCCATCCGCATTTCGCCTTTTTCAATCCAGATTGCACGGTCGCAAATCCGCTCCACCTGCTCCATCGAGTGCGAGACGAAAAGAACTGTAACATCACCATTCTCGATAAAATGTTGTATTCTTTCCTCACACTTTCGCTGGAAGAATACATCACCAACTGAAAGTGTTTCATCGACAATCAGAATATCCGGCTCAGTAATCGTCGCCACTGCAAAAGCAATCCGCGCCACCATGCCTGAAGAATAATTCTTCAACGGCATATCTACGAAATCATGCAATTCCGCAAAATCAATGATCTCGTCAAAATGTTCGTCAATAAACTCACGGGAATACCCGAGCAATGCGCCGTTGAGATAAACATTTTCCCGCGCAGTAAGCTCGAAATCAAAACCCGCACCAAGCTCAATCAGCGGAGAAATATTGCCGCCGACACGCACTGTACCTTCACTCGGCTCAAGCACACCGGCAATAATTTTCAGCATTGTAGATTTACCAGAACCATTAGTACCGACCAAGCCGACCACTTCGCCGCGTTTTATCTGAAACGAAATATTCTTCAATGCTTTGAATTCTTTGAAGAAAAGCTCACGTTTCATCAACTTGATAAAGTATTCCTTCAAATTATGCATATTCTCCGATGCCATGTTGAAAATCATCGTAACATCGTCAACAACAATCGAATACTCTCCTTGCTGCTTTGCAGGAAGTGAAATATAAGCCATTAAATCTCCAATAATCAGATGTATAAGATGAACTTATGTTCAGATAGTTTGAAAGTAATCATGCCAAATACTATTGCAGCTGCCGCCCAACCGGTACATGCAAGCAGCACCGCAGCACTTGGACTTTGCTGGTATAAGAAAATATCTCTCATAAACATCACGAAAGAGTACATCGGATTCGCTTTCATGATAAGTTGCAGAGTCGGGCTCATCCCCTGAATCATATCAAAGCTCCAAAACAGCGGAGTGGCATAAGTCCAGGCCGTAATAAAAACACCCCACAAATGCTGGATATCACGGAAGAACACATCACCAGCTGCCAGCGCCAGCCCGACACCGGCATTAAAAATAGAGAGCAGCAGCAAACAAACCGGCAGCCAAACAATATGCCATGTGGGAATAATTTGGAACCACAGCATTACCAGCGCAACAGCAATTAGCGAAAAAGATAAATTCACCAATCCAAAGAGAATCTTTTGCACCGGAAATACCCAGCGATGAATCCGCACCTTTTTCAGCAGCGATGACGCGCCAACAATTGATGTCAACGCCCCCGAAGTTGACTCCGACATGAACTGGAAAGTGACAATACCCAGAATCAGATAAAGCGGATAGTTTGGAATACTGCCGGTACGTGCCACAGCAAACATCGTCGAAAAAACGATTGCCATCACAATCATCATCAGCAGCGGATTCAACACCGACCAGACAATTCCCAATAAGCTGCGTCGATATTTAATTTTGAAGTCTTTTGAGACCAGCTGCTGCAAGATATAAATATCTTTTTTCAGCGCAATATGCATAAAAACCGCCATTCTTCGCGCTACTCTAGTTTCTGCATCTGTAAATCAGTGCTGCAGGCTTCTCCTATTTTCGAATCGCCCTAAACAACTAGGCTATAATACCACACAGATTACTCCGGGAAGTGCAATAGTAAGCTCCTCACATTGCGGGCGCAGCTGCGCTAAACTGGCTCTAATACTAAATTCTGACAGCGGCAATTTCCAACACTTTAACCATAAGGAATAAGAATGACAGATTTTCCTCCACTAGTATCCGTGATTGTCCCCTGTTATAACGCTGAAAAATACCTCAAAGAATGCATTGACTCAATACTTTCGCAAACACTTCCGAATATCGAAATAATTTGCATTAACGACGGATCCACTGACACAACCAGCGAAATCCTTGAAACCTATGCGGAAAAAGATTCGAGAATCACCGTCATTAACAAAGAAAATTCCGGATACGGCGCTTCAATGAACCGCGGTTTAGACACCGCAAAAGGAAAATATATTGCAATCCTTGAGTCCGATGATTTCATGGATCCAAATACGCTCGCTGTGCTTACCGGTAACGCCGAAAAAACACAGACACCCGTCGTTAAATCCAATTTCTACTTCTACTGGAGTTCGCCAAAACTATCCAATCGGTGCAATTATTTAATTCGAAAAAATACGCCGCAGATTATTAAACCTCTTGAATATCCGGCACTATTTTGGTACATGCCATCGATTTGGTCGGCAATTTACCGACGCGATTTTCTGGTTAAACACGAAATTCGTTTCCTCGAAACACCCGGAGCAAGCTACCAAGACGTATCTTTCACATTTAAGGTCTGGGCATGCGCGGAAAAAGTCAGCCTGCTGCCGAATGCTTTTGTTCACTACCGCCAAGACAACGAAAACTCATCAATTCATTCCGCTGGAAAAGTGTTTGCCGTCGCGAAAGAATTCGCAGAAATTGAACGCTTTATTGCCGGATTCGGACCCGCAACCCCGAAACACAAAAAACTTAAAACATACGAAACCCGCTTGAAATGGGATAGCTACATCTGGAATTATTGGCGGCTGACACCCGCAGGAAGAAAAGATTTCTTTCCGCACTTCCAGCACACATTCAAAGCCGAATTCAGCGCCGGAAATATTAACCCGCAGTATTTCTTCCCGTGGAGCAAAAAAGATTTAAATTTACTTCTCAAGCACCCGAAAACTTTCCAAAACCGCACTGCCGACCAGTACTCCGGAAAAACCCGACACTTTTGGAAACTGCTTGCCTGTATCACCGAAAACCGTATCAGCCCGCAAAAATGGGCGCAGACAAGAAAACAAGTCTGCGGAAACTGGCAGCAATAAAATTCCACACCCGTCTGCAGCCATAACCCAAACGGGTGAAATATAAAATATGATTGCACCATAACACTGAACCAGTTGAAACCACTGAACCAGTTGAGCTCAAACAGAAGGACAAAATGAAACACTACGATATCGCGATCGCTGGAAGCGGACTCTTTGGCGCAGTAATCGCATTCGAAGCAGCAAAGCTCGGCAAGTCCGTACTCGTAGTCGAACGGCGCGACCATATCGGCGGTAACTGCTACACCGAGAAAATAGCCGACATTAACGTGCACAAGTACGGAGCGCATATTTTCCGCACCAGCGACAAAGAAATCTGGGATTATATGCACCAATTCTGCGAATTTAACAACTTTGTAAACTCCCCGGTGGCAAACTATCACGGCGAACTGCTGAACATGCCATTCAACATGAACACCTACTATCAGCTTTGGGGTGTGAAAACTCCGGCAGAAGCCCGGGAAAAAATTGCCTCGCAATGTATTCCATGCGCGGATCCGAAAAATCTCAAAGAACACATCCTCTCGATTGCCGGCAAAGACATCTTCGAAAAACTGGTGGAAGGATACACCGAAAAGCAATGGGGAATGTCTTGTGAAGAACTTCCCCCGTCGGTAATGCGCCGGATTCCGCTGCGTTTCACATTCGACAACAACTACTTCCGCGACCCGTATCAAGGGATTCCAATCGGCGGTTACACGCAGATTTTTGAAAAAATGCTTGCTGCTGCCGATGTCCGCACTGGTGTCGACTATCTGAAGCAGAAAGAAGAAATTGATGCTGCTGCCGATATGGTGATTTATACCGGCCCAATCGATGAATACTACGATTTCTGCTACGGTGAACTACGCTACCGCTCACTGCGCTTCGAACATGAAATATTCGATACCAATAACAAACAAGGCGTAGCGGTAATGAATTACACCGACACACAAACACCATACACCCGCACAATTGAACATAAACACTTCGAATTCGGCACCCAGCCAAAAACAGTAGTCTCAAAAGAATACTCACAATCCTGGCATCGCGGAATCGAACCTTATTATCCGCTTGAGAACGCTGACGACCGCGAAAAATACGAGCAATATCGGCAGCGTTCCCTCGCAGAAGAAAAGGTCAAATTCGGCGGGAGGCTGGCTGAATACCGGTATTATGGAATGGAAGACACAATCCGTTCGGCACTTTCAAAAGCAAAGCTCTGGCTCTGATACTGCCGAAACTTGAAATGTTTCCGTGGCACAGAATTAATGAGTTTCGGGATTTCGCGGTGAAGTGTTTTCGAAATTTTTAGTGAAGTGTTTTCGGATTTTTTGGGGAGGGGCAGGATTAAGAACTTTCGAGATTCAGGAGTCTTATCGCCTTGAAATCGAATCCTGTATCCCTGAACCCATCCCTTAAGCCGATAAGCCCTGAGCCTGACCCTGAAAACCTAATCCGCGATAAGCCGGGATTTAAATCCGGATCCGCGGTCAGCTGCAGCCCTTGCAGTGCCAGATTCTTAAAGTGCCAAATCCTTTCCCCGTCGTTAACTATTCTCCTCCAAAATCATCAATAAGGTTCCCGCAATATGAACAAAAAAGTCGTCGCCGTCGTGGTCGCATGGAATCGTGCCGAACTTTTAGCGAAAATGCTTGACCGGTTAGCCCGCCAAACTCGGGCACTTGATGGTGTGGTAGTGGTAGACAATGCTTCCACTGACTCCACTCCAACAGTAATCGCAAACGCAAAAGTCGTTACCGAAACAATTACAATGCCGGAAAATCTCGGCGGAGCCGGCGGATTCACAGCTGGAATTGCCCGCGCAATCAGCATTGGAGCAGACTACGTGTGGATAATGGACGACGACACCCTCCCGCATCTCAACACGCTCGAAACGCTGCTCACTCAGTGGCAGAAACTTGCAGCACTCCCGGCAGTAAAAACTGCAAAAAACTCTGAACTCGGATTACTTGCCTGCCGTGCAGATTGGATCGACGGACGCGAACACCCAATGAACAAACCGCGCCTAATGCCATTCGCCCCCGCCGATCTCGTGATCCAAGCTAAAGATTTACACTCATACCCTATCCGGACATGCTCATTCGTAGGTCCATTGCTTAGTGCAGACGCAATTCGCGAAGTTGGTCTGCCGATAGCTGATTATTTTTTATGGAATGACGATTTTGAGTACACAGCAAGAATTTTGCGCAAACGCATCGGCTTCTACATCGATTCAGCCCGCGTAGAGCATCGCACTAAAACTTTCGGTAACTCTGCAACTTCACCTAACAAACGATTCTTCAACGAAGTGCGAAATAAACTTTGGATGTATCGCTTTTCAAATTCACTTACACTATTTGAAAAAATTCTCTACGGAGGAAAGACGACACTACGCTGGCTAAAACTTCTCATCACAGCGCCAGATCGTAAGGATTTAGCTAAATATTTCCTGCAAGGATGTAAATCAGCATTACAACGCCCACAAACCAACCTACATCTGTTTGAGCATACTCCAGCTTTCATTGATGTTCTCAATTTTGAAAAACAAGTATGGGAAAACAATAATACTCGGAATTGGAAGATTAAATGACAAAGTTTTCCGTACTCTTACCGGTCTATATCGCGGATAAGCCAGAGTTTTTCATCCGTGCAATTCGTTCAGCAACGATTGAGCAAACACTTCCCCCAACACAGATTGTCGTAGTCTGTGATGGTCCAGTTCATCCTGATATACAAAATTTCCTACGAAAAGCCAGCTCCGATGAAAGTACTGAATTAATTGGAAAAACACAACTTACTGTAATTAAAACTCCACAAAATCGGGGCTTATCTCATGCACTAAATCTGGGACTCGCTGCATGCAAATACGACACTGTAGCACGTGCTGATGCTGACGATATCTCACTTCCAAACCGTTTTGAGAAACAAATTCCATATTTTAAAAAGGGATACGATCTCGTAGGATCAGCTCTTACCGAATTCAACATTGACGAATCACTGCCCGGATTAATTCGGAAAATGCCTCAAACAGCAAGCGAAATAAAAAAAGTCGCACGTCTCCGTGATCCCTTTAATCATCCCACTGTCGTCTATCGCGCAAGCAAAGTATTAGCGTGCGGAGGATATGAGCATGTGAACCACATGGAAGATTACTGGCTCTTTGCACGTATGATTCAGATGGGAGTTAGATGCGCAAATATTCCTGAGTCATTGGTACTTTATCGAGTTGGTGACGGAGCATATTGCCGAAGAGGCGGTTTAACGCTATTCAGATCTGAATATACTTTACAACGCAAACTTCGCTCAATTGGATTGACTTCAAATCTAGATTTTTTCCGCAATATTGCTATACGGTGCGGATATAGATTAATACCCAGCTCATTACGTAAATCAATATATCAATTTATTGGCAGAGCAAAATGGTTTAGGTAAATACGTAAATCTGCAGATCGACATATTTACCTGCCATTCTTTAGGGCTCTGGGAATGCATCCGCTACCCGAGCATCTTTTCTGGGATCTCGCTTGGATATTTTTCCCAATAAAGATCAGCTTCTAGTTCAAGCTGGTGTGCCATTGCTGCACTAAGCTCATCTGCTATGCCAACGGTACGAAACCCGAAAGGTTTCACCACTCGTACAGCGTAAAGCGCATCTTCAAATACCCAAGTATGGATCGGATCAGCTCCCATCAGTTCCGCAGCTTGCATAAACATAGTTGGCTGCCGTTTATCGATTCCCGTCTGTGCTGCACCAAATATTTTCGTAAAGCAATCCCGGATTCCTGCTCGCTCCAGCGCAGCAGAAATCAGCGGTGCAGATCCCGAGGAGACGATACACATCGGAATTTCAGATTGTGCCAGTTGCTTTACAAATTCCACGGCTCCGAGCTTAAATGGCGCTTCCTCCCGATAACTACGCTCTACTTCCTTGTAAATCCCGTTCACTATCTCCTCCGCCCCAAGCTGAATTGAGAATTTTTCCCGAATCAGCTCAGCAGTTTCCAATACTGTCATTTCAAAGAAGCGCTTTCCCAGCTGTGGATCAACTTCTACTCCGAGCCGTGCCAGATAATTGGCACCTGCATTGCTCCAAACTGGCATCGTGTCGATCAACGTGCCGTCCATATCAAAAATTGCTGCTTTTATCACGGGCAAATCCTATCTTTCGCAAATTGAATCATTACCTCACCTAAACTTAGCATTACTCGAAACGAAAGCCCTTGCGCTGAAGCTAGACTCTTCACATTCCACTTTCTCGGTGCATCTCAAAACGCACACAAGCACTTAAAAACTCAACACACCAAACACCCTTTACCATCTCTTTACTTTACAGCGTGACAATCCTTACGTTAAATATATTTGGAATCACACCGCCAAACACCGCAAAATAAAGAGCAGCGGAACTTATCTTCGATAATTTCGAGCAGAATCCACGAAATCGGAATATCTCCTATCCTCCCAAAGCTCAACTGCTCCGCCTGGCGAAATAAGTTCCAAACCACGCATTTAATACATCCATAAAATAAAAGTAAAGGATTGGTCATGGACGCACTAACTGCCTGGCTTAGCAGCATCAACGATTGGATTTACGGCTGGTTCCTGATCAGTCTCCTTGTCGGCGCTGGATCATACTTCACAATCCGCTCTCGCGGTCTGCAATTTCGGCATTTCGGACGGATGTTTGGAGTACTCAAAGGATCACGCCGCTCAGCTGACCACGACGGTGGAATTTCCGCTTTCCAAGCATTCGCAGTAGGGCTGGCAGCACGCGTCGGTACCGGCAATATTGCCGGCGTCGCAGTAGCAATCACCACTGGCGGTGCAGGTTCAATCTTCTGGATGTGGCTCGTAGCAATCATTGGAATGGCAACCGCATTCATCGAAGCAGTTCTGGCGCAAATCTTCAAAATGCCATGGCGCGACGGTACATTCCGTGGCGGTCCGGCTTTCTACATTTGGCGCGGCTTAAAATCGTGGAAGTGGGGTGCAGCTTTTGCCGTCGCACTCCTCTTCACCTACGGTATCGCCTTTGAAATGGTGCAAGCAAACACGGTTGCCGTCACCGTTGAACAATACTATTCCGTGCCAATTTGGCTCACCGCACTGATCATCACCGCCTTTGCTGCTGTAGCGATTTTCGGTGGCGTCCGGTCTGTAGCAAAAGTAACCGAATGGATGGCACCAGGGATGGCAGTACTCTACGTAGCTATCTCGCTCCTCGTACTTGCAGTAAACTACGACCAAATTGGTACTGTGTTTAGCACGATCTTCGCGTCCGCATTCGGTTTCCAGCAAGCCGCAAGCGGTATCACCGGCGGTATTATTGCAGCTCTGCTAAACGGCGTGAAACGTGGTCTCTATTCAAACGAAGCTGGCATGGGTTCGGCGCCAAATGCAGCTTCTACTGCCACCACAATCCATCCGGTACGCCAGGGATTGATCCAAAGTTTTGGTGTTTTTGTAGATACTGTAGTGGTTTGCACCGCAACGGCATTCATCATTCTTTCCTCAGGTGTCTACCAAGAAGGGCAGGAAGTCGAAAGCTCTACCCTCACCGCAGCATCGGCCGTAAATTCTCTTGGCAGCTGGGTTTTACCAATCATGGTAGCCCTGATCGTAGTTTTCGCATTCTCCACAATTATCGGTAACTACGCCTATGCTGAAGTTAATCTTGATTACCTCACCGCAAATAAGACGGCACTTTTCGTCCTGAAAATAATCACCCTCGGATCGATTTTCGTCGGCGCACTCGCAGAAATCAAATTCGTTTGGACTTTTGCCGATACCTCAATGTTCTTCATGACGGCGATCAACCTCGTCGCGATCCTCCTGCTCGGCAAATGGGCTTTTGGCGCATTGAAGGATTTTGAAGCAAACCCAGAAGGTCATTTTGTGGCGAAAGACAACCCGTATCTACCCGGAAAACTTGAAAGCGAGATTTGGACGGAAGAAGGCGTAGCTGGAGCAAGTAAATAACATTCAGCATGCACCCGAAAGTTTCGCTACACAAGCAATGAAACTTCTTTCGACCTCTCTTTAATCTATCCCCGTTGGGCTGTGTGAGCTTACTTGCTTCCACAGCCCAACGGCTTTATGCCGAACTATCGAATTAATATCCCGCTTCCGGAAACATTTTCGCTTCTATTAATTTCACGCGTAGAAATTAAGATTACTCCCGCTCCATCTAAAACCTATCCCACGCCGCTCTTTTCAGCACCCCACCTTTTAGGTGATTATTCAGCAATCAGTAAAAGCAGCAAATGCAGGCTGAATTACATCTCGAATCAACTCAGCTTTCAACGCTTCCGCACAAAATGCACTTTCCATTGCCGCTACAGTAACTTCCTCAATTCGTAGTAAATCCCACTGAAACGCATCATGCAAAAGCAGCAACTCACGAGTAAGCGAAGTACGGCTCATCAGACGATTATCACAATTGATCCCAACCCTGAACCCGGCACTTACCAGCCGATCAACTGGATGCTCGAAAATACTGGAAGCAATTCCCGTCTGCAGATTTGATGTGGGGCATACTTCCAGCAAAATATCACGGTCAAGGATTTGCCTGCGCGTACTACCAGGCAAAGGTGACCCGTCTTCGATAATCCGCACCCCATGCCCGATTCTCTCTGCCCCACAGTTGATCGCATCCTGGATCGATTCAGGCCCATAACCTTCGCCAGCATGGATTGTGATATGGCAACCAGACTTTCGCAACAAATCAGTAGACTCACGAAATACAGTCGCACGATAGCCAGCTTCCGGGCCGGCAATATCGTATCCAACTACGCCCAAATCAGCACAATCAATCACCAACTGTGCCGTTTGCGTACTTGGCGGATGATGCCGCAGCGCAGTAAGGATCTGCCGCACATGAATCACGTGACCAGCAGCCGCCATTGCCCGCATCCCCTCTTGTAAGCCTTCCCAGACGGCCGCAACCGCCTCACGCGGCTCCATATTGTGCAGATGCAGCTCTGGCGCCCAACGAACCTCTGCATACACCACGCCGTCCGCAACTAAATCTTCCACACACTCATATGCAATACGGCGCAATGCTTGCGGACTTTGCATCAAGGCTACAGTGATCTGAAATGTTTCCAAATATCGCGGAAGGGATCCAGAATTTGCTGCATCATAAAACCATTGTGATAACCCACTTGGATCATCTGCTGGCAGCACAAGGTCAATCTCCCTAGCCAACTCAAGCACTGTTTGCACGCGCAGACCCCCATCAAGATGGTCGTGCAAAACGACTTTCGGTAAACTGCGCACTAGATCAGAATCAAGCATCTCAACCCTTTTCCCTTTTGAAGCGAAATATTCTTTTCTGCAAAGATAACCTTTACGAGATAAAACAGATTGGTCTGCCAGACTTAATTTTGACTCTTGAAATACTTCCGAAACTAGTTATAATGCGCGGAATGAAAAATACGAATTGAAATACAAAAAGGTTGACCTCTCTGCCAGTATTATTCTTATTCTTGGTCTTGCAGCAGCACTGAGCACTCTTACAGGACTCGCGATTGCGCTATCCTCGCTGCGAGCTACACATAGCTCTTCAATATTTTTCTCACTCTTAATGACGGTCAGCACCCTGACGGAAAGCTGCCAGCAGAACGCAGAAAGCCGTCCAAAATAATCGCAAAACCATTCTAGATCTTGATTTCTGACGAGTTAAGATCAGTTGCAATACGAAAGCTGGCTCAGAACTTTCCTGAGCCAGCTTAATTTCGTACCCCGTACCGGATTTGAACCGGTGTTACCGCCGTGAGAGGGCGACGTCCTAGGCCGCTAGACGAACGGGGCAGATATTCAATTTTGAAGTGATACTAGCAAACTAGCTCCGCTTCGCTGGGGTACCAGGACTCGAACCTAGACTAAATGAACCAGAATCACTCGTGCTGCCAATTACACCATACCCCACGGTGAATTACCAAACTGTAAAACACAATTTCGCAACAATCAAACATATTACTTAAGTTCGCCCACAACTAACAAATTGAATACGAGTGACTACCCTCACACATGTGTAAATAGTTGATATTTAGAGCAAACTACACACTACTTTGCCAAAGGTTTCATCTTCATTCCGCCCAGCCCAGAGCGACGATCGCCAGTTGCCGTCAACACTGAGAGAACAGCCCCCCCCATAAAAGCTTACCGTCTGGATTTCCAAACTGCGCATCACTAACGATAACGCCAGAGCAGACATAACCCCGCCCACAAGGAATACAAAAATCTCCCCGGAAGCAGAGCCAATTTAGCCGCATAACTTCCGAGGAGAATTTCAAAATAGGACGGAACCAGCTTCCCTAAAGCATCCTTGAGAAAATCCGCTCTCGAAATAAAAACAGTTATTTACAAAAGCGAAGCAGCTCAAAGCGTCTCACGGAAACGCTGCAGACGCCGAATCGTTTCATCCCGACCAAGAATCGCAATCGAATCAATCACTGGCAGCGACACATTCGTACCCGTCATTGCCACAAAAAGCGGAGCATATGCAAAACGCGGCTTAATTTCCATCCCCTGCACGATCTCCTGATCAAATCTAGCCTTCACCGCTTCAGCAGTGAAATCCGTGGCAGGAATCTGCCCAAATACCTCGACCGTGCGATCAAGCACAGCAGGCGTAGTATCCTTCAACTTCGCCACTGCCTTCTCATTGTATTCAATCTCATCAGCAGCAATAAACAAGAATTTCATCAATGCCGGAGCTTCACCGAGTAATTGGATCCGCGTCTGCACAAGCGGCGCAGCAAGATCCAGCTTCCGCTGAGTATCGGCATCAGCAGCATCATAGGAAGCAGCTTCAAAAGCCCCACTGCGCTGCAAGAACGGTACTAAACGCCGCTTCAAATCAGCTACATCAAGCATCCGAATATGTTCAGCATTGATAGCGACGCACTTCTTATCATCGAAACGTGCCGGATTTGGATTAACATCAGCCACATCAAATGCTTCAGCCAACTCTTCACGCGAGAAAATATCGCGATCAGGCGCAATCGACCATCCCAGCAAAGCAAGATAGTTCAACAAACCTTCAGGGATCATGCCACGATCACGATGCAAAAGCAGATTCGATTCCGGATCACGCTTTGAAAGCTTTTTATTTCCTTCCCCCATCACATAAGGAAGATGCCCAAACACTGGCATCTGCTTCGCGATCCCCAACTCAATCAAAGCCCGATACAACACCACCTGGCGCGGTGTGGAAGAAAGCAGATCCTCTCCACGAAGCACCGTATTAATATTCATTAGTGCGTCATCCACAGGATTGGTCAAAGTGTAAAGCGGATCACCATTTGCACGCACGATCACATAATCAGGTACCGAACCAGCCTTAAACGTGATCTCACCACGCACCAAATCTGTAAATGTCACATCTTCATCTGGCATCCGGATCCGCAATACCGGCTGACGGCCTTCCGCACGGTACGCGGCTTTCTGCGCTTCAGAAAGATCACGATCAAAACCATCGTAACCCAGCTTTGGATCCTCACCCTTAGCCAAATGCCGTGCTTCAACTTCTTCTGGCGTGGAGAACGATTCGTAAGCATATCCAGCAGCAAGCAGCTTTTGAGCCACATCGGCATAAATTTCCATTCGCTGCGATTGGCGGTACGGCCCGTCAGGCCCGCCCACCTCGGCTCCTTCATCCCAATCAAGACCAAGCCAATTCAATGAATCAATAATTTGCTCATACGATTCCTGGGAATCCCGAGCAGCATCCGTATCTTCGATTCGGAAAACGAAAGTACCGCCAGTATGCCGTGCGTAAGCCCAGTTGAAAAGGCAGGTACGCACCATTCCCACATGCGGGGTACCAGTTGGAGAAGGACAAAAACGTACGCGGACATCCTTGCCCGCAGGAATATTCATAGTGTTCATAGCGCCTCAATTCTACTTCAATACTGGATTTCGCAGTACACCAAGTGCAGTATTTTCAAACACGATTTCATCACCATCTTGCACGCGAAGTTTTTCACCAAGCGCACCCGTAAGAATAATATCCCCTGGAAGCAAGGTAGCAACCTGTGATGCGAAAGCAATTCGCCGTGCAAGAGACTGCAAATCAAAATGGATCACTCCATCATAGCCATTCTCACCAGCATCGAAAGCAAACGCGAATTCACCGCTCGGCAGCCCCGTTTCCAAAATCGGCCCAGACGGACACGACGTGTCGAAACCGAACGCTTGCACCGGATCTTGCGCTGCAAGCTCTGGCACACTCACATCCGTCACAAGCAGATAACCAAAGATCACATCTGCAGCCATACTCTCAGGCACATCCTTACACAGACGTGACACCACCAGCCCAAGTTGCGGCGTAACACTAAGCCCCTGCCCCTTCGCCCAATTTGGCATACTAACTGGCACATCAGTGCCAACAACAGAAGTGTTTGGCTTAAAATAAGCACCAAAACCACTTTCTGTAAGATCTGATTCAGAAAAAGCACTTTGAAAACCGATGACCTTCGAACGCGGCAACATCGGAGCTACAAAATGTGCTTCAGACGGCGCAATCACCTGCCCTGACTGCTCAAATCCAGAATAGAGCGGATCTGCGTTAAGCAGATGGTAGCGGCCAGTTTCTTCGTTTAACACGCCGAACCTTGCGCCGTCATTTATTGAAAAACGTGCAATCTTCATAGCTTCAAGCATAGGCGAGAAAAACAAATTCAGCCAAAGAGCAGAAGGAGGAGCAAAACACTCCTCCCATTTCAGAAAACTACCCTGGACGATTTCAGACCAACGTGGTGAACTCAGATTCAAAAGTACACGATTGGATCTTCAAGAAACACACTATTAAAAGCGAAAATTAAATTTTTTCCTCAGCACTAACCGAAAAAATAGGGCGATAAAACAAATTATGCACCACTGCGTCGCCCTCACTAATAAGAAAGCCCGAACACCACCACAACGGTGCCTTCAAGAATTTACTCCGCAAATTCTTGAGCACAATTTCGTCGAGATTTAATCTCACCACACAAAGTGCTAATAATTTTGCCCCGCAAAATTATGCACCACTGCGTCGCCCTCACTAATAAGAAAGCCCGAACGGCTTTCTCACCGTTCAGGCTCCTTGTGGTGCGCGAGGGGGGACTTGAACCCCCACGCCCGAAGGCACTAGAACCTAAATCTAGCGCGTCTGCCAATTTCGCCACTCGCGCAAGTTGAACTACACCACTAATCAAAGTAGCAAACTCAACTCAATAAGCTTAACGAGTCAGGCAACTTTTTCCAAATCAAACATTTTACATAGCTAACTAGTTAAAGAAATACGATCCAGTATCCACGCCAGCCCCACTATCCCTGGCGAAAACGCTCACCATCAATCCCTAATTCACGCCGTAACCGCGCAACATGCCCAGTAGCTTTCACGTTATATTTCACAAGCGCAAACTTTCCATCCCCATCAATCACAAAAGTGGAACGAATCACGCCCTGCACGATCTTCCCGTAATTCTGTTTCTCCCCAAAAGCGCCCCACGCCGTCATCACTTCCTTAGACGCATCAGAAGCCAGTGGAAAATTCAGATTATCCCGCTCTACAAACCGCTCCAACTTCTCCAAACTATCCGGAGAAATCCCGATCACCCGATACCCTGCACTGCGTAAAGAATTCTCCGCATCACGAAAATCACAAGCTTCCTTCGTGCACCCAGGAGTCATTGCACGCGGATAAAAATAAACCACCACACCGCGATCAGCTTGCCGAATTTCCTCAGACAATACTACATTTCCACCGCCCACAACCGGCAAAGTAAAATCAGGAGCTACCTGCCCCACTGCAAATCTCGTCATTTCAAATCCCTTCCACGAATAAAAATCTCTGCACCAGCTATTCCCGACCACGCACTATTCCCGACCACGCGCATCAGCTGCAAAAAGTGTCAGATAAAGCTGCAAAGAAAGCAACAACATAAAAAATATGAACCCGATAATCATCGGCGCTATCCCCACCTGCGTCGGCATCAGCAACGATACAGCAAGCGAACCAGCAGCAACCGTCATCGGCTGTTGCTTCACAAATCCGTAGCAAATCACTGCAAAACCGATCCCACCAATCATCAGGAACGCAAAGGTAGCCGGTCTATTTCCCAAGCCGTATAAAGTCAACGAACTCAGGAAAAATACGATGACGGCAAACACCGTATTGATCCACATCATCGGTTTCAAATACTTCTTCACGCTCCAACTCTGCCACAAAGCCTGCGAAAAATCATCGCAAAATCGCTCAGAAATTTCACCAGCCGCCGAAAATCATCAGCCCACTACTACTTCCAGTACTCGTACTGGCAGAATCAAAATATGTCTGAAATCTCCTTCAGTGGACTCCCCACACCAGAAAACTCAGCTTCCTGGCTTTCACCTGAGGAACTAGAATTTGTGCGCAACAAAATGCCGGTTCTCTACGTCGATATCGTGCCAGTAAAACTTGATCCACACGGAGAATTAACAGCCGTCGGACTGCTCCTATGCTCAGACGGAGATGTTCTCCAACGCACTATCCCGCGTGGAAGAGTACTCATGAACGAATCAATCCTTGAAGCACTCCTGCGGCACATCCAAAAAGATCTCGGACCAATGGCATTACCACAACTCCCAGTATCCGCACTCCCCTTCACTATCGGTGAGTATTTTCCAACTCCTGGCGAGCACCTCTATGATCCACGCCAACATGCAGTCTCTTTAGCCTACATTGTGCCAATGGCTGGAGATTGTGCCCCAAATTCAAATGCGATTGAGTTTTCCTGGTTTACCCCAGGCGAAATCCGCAGCGAAAGCCTACAGGCAGAAATCTGCAAAAGCCAAGGTGCCATCCTGAAACGTGCAATGGCATATCTCGGAAATTAAATCAACGCATTGAATGCACTTGCTTTAATTTGCTAACTCACGCCCAATAATTGGGGCAATTTTCGCAAATGCCGCAGCGCGATGTGAAATCTGATTCTTCGCCTCTGCTGAAATCTCAGCAAGAGTCTGCTGCATTCCCAAGGGCTGGAAGATCGGATCGTACCCAAAACCATCTTTGCCAGCACGCTCATACCGCAAAGTACCTTCGATCGTACCCAACTCGGTGAATTCTCTTCCGTCAGGGAAAACCAAAGCCGCGCAACATGTGAAATTAGCCTGCCGATATTGCTGAGGTACATCCGCAAGCTGTGCCAACAGCAAATCCAGATTCGCAGCATCATCTCCATGCGCACCTGCCCAACGAGCTGAAAAAATTCCGGGCGCACCGCCAAGCACATCTACGCAAATCCCCGAATCGTCCGCGAGCGCTGGAATACCCAATGCTCGTGTAATTGCCCGAGCTTTGAGCAAGGCGTTTTGCATAAAGCTAATTCCATCCTCACGCGGCTGCGGCAAATCATAATCTGCCGCACAGCTGATCTGAGTGATATCGATACTGGGCAGATGTGCGTGTAAAATTCGTTGAATCTCCCCGAGTTTATGCCGATTATAAGTTGCAATCACCAATTTTGACGGCTTCATTTGGGAATTCAAAATTACATCCTTACTTTCAATAGCGAAGCTGCAAAATGCAGCAAATCATGCATCTGTGGGCTTGTTAAGCATCTGTTTTCACCGGGCACTATGTTTATTGCGCAAGTGCTGCACGCTGGATTTGCGCCAATTCACGATTGCCTTTTTCGGCATAGTCTAATAGTTTGCCAAGTTCAGCACGCGTAAACGGCTCATGTTCAGCAGTACCTTGCACCTCAATGAAAGCGCCCGTGCCCGTCATTACTACGTTCATATCAGTTTCAGCGCGTACATCTTCTTCATAGGGCAAATCAAGACTAATCTGCCCATCAATCACTCCCACTGAAATTGCCGATACGCTATCGCGCAATACCGGCTTACCTGGGGTTTCTTTGATCAAACCCTGCGCGATCCCCCACTGAACCGCATCATGCAAGGCCACGTATGCGCCGGTAATTGCTGCCGTGCGAGTACCACCGTCGGCTTGGAGGACGTCGCAGTCAAGCACGATCGTATTTTCACCAAGCGCTGCCAGATCAACGATAGTACGCAATGATCGACCAAGCAGCCGAGAGATTTCCTGAGTCCGGCCAGAAAGCTTGCCTTTCACTGATTCGCGCTGATTGCGGGTAGCCGTAGCTCTTGGGAGCATCGAATACTCGCCAGTGACCCATCCCAGCCCGGAATCTTTCCGCCAGCGCGGCACGCCTTCAGTAAAAGATGCGACGCATAATACTTTGGTATTTCCAAATTCGACGAGCACGCTTCCTTCGCCAGTTGCAAGATAGTTGCGAGTAATTTTTACTGGGCGCAATTCATCGTATGCGCGTCCGTCGTTTCGTTTCATTTCATTCCACTTTCTCTCGCATTGATTTCTCGTAACTAAAAATAACTATTTTCTGCAGATCTCGTAAATCAACTTAAATTTCAAACACTGCCCCTGGAGCGGCCAGCGAAATCATACCAGCAAAATTTTGGGCAGCATCATTTCGTGTAATTTCTGGATTCGTCCATGGCTGCAAGTGCGTCAGCACGAGTTCTTTTGCACCGGCTTCATGCGCTACCTGCCCTGCACGCATCCCCGTTAAATGCACTCCCCGAACCGTATCTCGCGATTCCTCAAATGCTGCTTCACAAAGAAATAAGTCTGCACCAGTGGCTGCATCAATCAGCCCTTCACACGAATCCGTATCTCCCGAATAGGTGAACACTACATCATTACCAGGATTGATCCCTGACGGCCCCGTCACGCGAATACTCAAAGCCGGGATCGTGTGTTGAGCGGCAAAAAATTCAAAACGCATCGGGCCGAGAGTCGCACGATCACCAGGTTTTACTGAAATAAATTCAAATTCATTTTGATATGTTTCATCAACTGGATCATCAGCGATCTGCCGCGTGCGCCGCATCCCGTCTTCAGGGCTGAGCACTGGGATTTGAGAAAGTGCTCCTTGCGGATGCCAGCGGCGATACACTTGCATCCCAACGATATCTGCACAATGATCAGCATGCAGATGCGAAAAAATGATGCCGTCAAGCAATGCCGGATCTACATATTTCAGTGATTGCCCCATTGCGCCTGGGCCGAAATCGAGAATTACCGAATATGTGCGCTCAAGTCCGTTACTGTCAGTCCCTGCAGCTTGCAGTAAATATGCGGAGGCTGCAGCTTCCCGTCCAGACATTGATCCGGTACACCCCACGATTGTTAATTTCACGATATCTGCGCCTTCCTAATATTTCATTACATTCTATGTCGCATCGCAGTCTGCGATTCTCTCTACACCCTTAAATCTGATTATTAAGCTGGCGCTTTGCTGTACCGATTTGCACTGAATGCACCATGCTCACTTCCGGCCCTAAAAATCTCCGTGCCAGGATCGCAAATTCATTTGCATCACCGGTTGCAAGAAAATCCCGTTTGGGCGCTTCACCTCGTCCAGTACGTAAAAGATCAAGTGAAGTGAGGGTAGCAAATACATCCTTCGCCGTCTCTTCTGCTGAAGAAACAAGCGTTACAGATTCTCCCATCACATACGAAATAATCCCCGTCAAAAGCGGGTAATGTGTGCAGCCAAGAATCAAAGTATCGACCCCCGCAGATTTCATCGGCGCAAGATACTCATTGGCCACAGCAAGCAATTCAGATCCAGAAGTAACACCATTTTCCACAAATTCTACGAACCGTGGGCACGCTGCGGTATAAACCTGCAAATTGGGTGCTGCCGCAAAAGAATCTTCATATGCACGTGAATCGACAGTAGCTTGCGTCGCGATCACTCCGATTTTCCCATTTTTCACCGATTGCACTGCCCGGCGCACCGCCGGCTGAATCACTTCAATAACAGGAATCCCCTGCCCGAGAGTGTATCTCTCACGGGCATCGCGCAAGACCGCTGCCGAAGCAGTATTACACGCAATTACCAGCATCTTCACACCAGTACTGACGAGATGATCCATTATTTCTAAAGCCATTTCACGCACTTGCGCAATTGGACGCGGCCCATAAGGAGTATTCGCGGTATCACCAATATATGTAACTGCTTCATTCGGCAACTGATCGATAATCGCCCGGGCTACCGTCAGCCCGCCTAAACCGGAATCAAAAATACCAATCGGAGCGTCGTTCATAATATTCATTTTAGCTGCCATCTCAATGGCGCCATGCCTTGTTTCGGAGTGCATTCACCAGTGATTCTTGCCACCATGAGAGCATCGCGTAGAGCACCGTCATCATATCTTCAGGAGACTCGATCTCGGGTACATTTTCATCGCGCCCCACCGAATGACTCGTGAAAAGCTGCGCACGTTCGTATACTGATTCATTCATCGCTTCATTATCAATCTCAAGACGGGTCGCCAGTACCAGCCGAATATCATTCATGGCGGCGAGCCAGCGCGGCGCATCCTCGTTGGAAACGAATACGTCATGATGCGTATGCATGAGTTTATGGTGTTGATCCGGTATTGCAGCTTCAGGATAGTTTGCCCCCAAATCGCCGATGTTTTGCACATCAAGTGCCCCACTGCCAGGATCATTTGGCAGATCATCAGCGCGTTCAAGGACGCGATGCAAGGTTTGATACATTAAGACGAGATTTTCAACTTTGGCGATCGAAACACTTTCTTCCGTTAGCTCACGCAACTCAGTAGCGATATCTGGATCTTCACTCATATCGGGAAGTAACCGTGCCAAAGCATCATCTTGTTGCGCCGGAGCAGCATCTAAATCAGCAGCATAATTATTTGCTTCATCTTCGATCCGCTCTGAGATCGCAGCAAATTCATCTTCTAAAGCAGCGAAGAGATCCTCCTCCGTGGCCGATAGCTGGCCGTCTGCAGCAGCTGGATGTAAATCGTCGCTCTCCCCGATTACCGCCTCGAAAGCACTTTTAGTAAGAAATTCTTCACGCTCTTGCGCACGTACAAGCTCATCTTCCACATCACTGCCCAGAATATACACCACATCATGCACGAGCCCGCAGATCAGCTCACATTCTTCTGGAGTTGCCATTGCCCGATATCCACCGCGGACGATCCGAAATGCCATCATCGGCCATCTGCCTCCGGTTCGATCGTGGCCCACAAACCATATGTGTGCATTGCCTGTGCATCACGCTCCATTTGTTCACGTCCGCCGTGAGCTACTACTGCCCGCCCGTTTCGGTGTACTTCCAGCATTTTCAAACGTGCCACATTTGGATCCATATTAAAGTAACTTTCAAAAATCCACTGTACGTAAGTCATTAGATTCACCGGATCGTTATGCACTACGGTGACCCACTCTTGCTTCTTTTTCGCAAGCATGGATGTAGCATTTTGCAGATCAGGAGCAGGCATTGAATCACTGGAATCGGCAGAATTTTGCGCGCCCTGAGCTACTCTTTGAAGCCTGCCCGCATATTCGCTGCAAATTCTCATCGTCATTTCCTTTTCCACTTTTGAAACTCTACTGAAAAATTAGGCAATTTGAGAAAATATCTCGAATATCTAGCACGGCTTCACATTTTCAGGCTAACGTTTGAGATATGAATACTTTTCCGCAAAGCACTGCGCTGCTTACTGACATGTACGAACTGACAATGATCGAGTCGGCCTTACAAGATGCCCACGCGCACCGAAATTGTGTTTTTGAACTTTTTGCTCGACGTCTGCCCGGACACCGGCGTTATGGTGTGGTGGCAGGTATTGGGCGAGCGCTTGAAGCATTAACAAATTTCACCTTTGGCCAGCGAGAGCTTACATATTTACTAGACGCAAATGTGATTAGCCAAAAAACTGCTAACTACCTACGGGATTGGAAATTTAGCGGGTCGATTTACGGATATGCAGAAGGCGAATGCTACTTTCCGCACTCTCCGATCCTTACCGTCACTGGCTCATTTGTTGACGGTGTGATTCTTGAAACGCTACTGCTTTCAATTCTGAATTACGATTCTGCGGTCGCGACGGCAGCTTCGCGGATGACGATCGCTGCTCACGACCGTCCTTGCCTCGATATGGGATCGCGGCGCACCCATGAAGTTGCAGCAATAGCAGCCGCGCGCGCTTGCATCATTGGCGGATTCATTGGAACTTCAAATCTCGAAGCCTGCCGTCGCTATGGGATCCAACCCATTGGCACAGCCGCACATTCCTTCACTCTCCTGCATGAAAACGAAGCCGCCGCTTTTGATTCGCAAATTTCGACCATGGGCACAGACACTACACTGCTCGTAGACACATACGATGTACAAAAAGGCGTCCAAAACGCTGTTGCAGCAGCACGCCGCGCGGGAGGCGAAGTAGGCGCGATCCGGCTCGACTCAGGTGATCTAGTGGCACAAGCATTCCAAGTGCGCAAGCAGCTTGACGAGCTAGGAGCTACCCAAACCAAAATTACCGTAACTAACGATCTTGACGAATACGCAATCGCCGCCTTAAATGCGGCACCGGTTGATTCTTACGGAGTTGGCACGAAAGTAGTTACTGGATCTGGCCGCCCGACCGCTGAGATGGTGTACAAATTAGTGGCACGAGAAGGAGCAGACGGCAAGATGCATCAGGTCGCGAAGAAATCTGCCGCAAAAAAGTCCATTGGCGGTTTGAAAGTTGCTGGACGCACTTATGACGGAACCGGCCGTGCTTTGGCAGAGATCGTAGTTTCTGCCGATACACGAGAACAAGGTCTTGCATATCTGGCTGCGCAAAATGCCCGCCCATTACAAGTGGAGCTGGTAAAAGACGGCATAATCAACGAAACCTATGCTGGAGCGGGCGCATTAGCAGCGGCAGCTTCATTGCATCGCAATTCGCGTGCAGCACTTCCCTACTCCGCATGGCGACTCTCTGAAGGCGACCCGGGGATCCCAACGGAAATGATTGATATTTTCGCTGCCGATGACGTATAAATAAACGCCAATCAAATCTTAATTCCTCGTGATCGTGCTGCTTGCGCTGCCAGATCACGAGGAATTACTAATTTTAGACGATATTTTACGATTCAGGGCTTTTCTGGTCCAAACGGCCATTTTCCACCGTCATTGCCGCCACGCAGATGCTGATAAATTTCTTTACAGGTAGGGCAAAGCGGATAATTATCCGGATTACGCACTGGCACCCAGACTTTCCCGCACAATGCCACAACAGGGCCGCCTTCAACCATAGATTTCATAATTCGATCTTCACGTACGTAGTGTGCAAAGCGCTCGTTATCTCCCGGTGCTTTTTCTTCTTCCGTCCGTTCAAGCAACGCGGTGCTTGATTTGCCAGCCGTCTCAGGCTCAGCTGCGCCACCGATCTGCCCTGGATCACTTGGCGCATCAAGCCCACTTGATCGCGGACGTATGAGGTGATTAGCAGCAGAAATCAGGGCACGCTCTGCTATAGTCTGCCTTTCAGGATTTCGCATCTCTTCCCACTTCCGATTCTTCATAAGAATATCTTAAACACATTCCACTACACTTCACACATACTTAGCAGAGAAATAAAAGAAATCAAGGGCAAATACTCAAGCTGGAGAGCGAACTCCAAAGATCTTTCCAAAAAACAAAATGGGAACACCAGAGCAGATGTTCCCATTTCCCAAATTTACCGTCGCGGTAAAGATTTCAATCCTGGAGTTACTTTGTAACAGCTTTCTTCAGATTGGAACCAGCGGAAATCTTCACACCGTAACCAGCTGGGATATCAATTTCTTCGCCGGTACGTGGGTTACGACCCTTACGAGCTGCACGCTTGGTACGCTCTACGGACATCAGACCAGTGATCTTCACTGCTTCGCCAGCTTCGAGGGAT
This sequence comes from Arcanobacterium hippocoleae, assembly GCF_031456295.1. Lineage (NCBI taxonomy): Bacteria > Bacillati > Actinomycetota > Actinomycetes > Actinomycetales > Actinomycetaceae > Arcanobacterium > Arcanobacterium hippocoleae. The sequence continues at coordinate 87,147 of NZ_JAVDUJ010000001.1, read as the reverse complement.
TCCACGAGCACTGCCTGCAGTGCGGAGAGTGCCTTATCTGCGTCTGCCTTGGTGATTTCAGCCTTAGCAGCAATCTGTGCAACAAGATCGGTACGGTTGAGGGCCATTTTATTCCTCTCAAAAGTTATTGGACATTTTCAAATGATTCTTATGAACCACTATCTAGCAATTTAGCGGAAAACAGCGCGATTACACCAATTTATTACGCGTGTTGCTAAATATGCCACGTTTTCCTTGCCACTATTTTCACTATAGTCACAAGTTTTACGCATATTTTCAGCAGTGCAAATATGCACCACTGATTGATTCTTAGCCAAATGCAACGATTATCGTCACCAAAATGATCTTCATGATGATTCCGAGTGCAAAAATTGCTGCATATCCTGCTTCGATCCGCTCATCATTCTCTTTTGACGTGGCAAAAGCCAGAACCGCTGGCTGCCCTAAAATACCAGCCATCACGCCTGCAGTACGTTGTGCCGAAAGCCCAATCATCCGCCCAAGCACGATTACCAACACTAGGATCACTACCACAATCGCAAATGCCATCAGTCCAGCTAACGCACCCGTAGTAGTAAATGCCGTCCCCATAAACGCTTTACCTGAGGATATTCCCACCGCGGCAAGAAATAACAGCAAGCCGAGTTGCCGGATAGTTTGATTTGCAGCCTGCGGCATCTGCCACAGAAATGGCCCCGTTTTTTGCAGTGCGCCAAGGAACATTCCAACGATCAACGGCCCTGCAGCAGTACCTAACGAGAACTTCATTCCGCCTGGAAGCGATATCTCAACCATTCCCAGAAGAATCCCGAGAGTCATTCCAAGCCCCATTGAGATTGCGTCTATTTGCGAGATTTTCCGCTCTGAATCACCAAAGAAATTCTGAATCTGCTCATATTCAGCCCGCGGATAAGCCACCATCAGACGATCTCCAACTTCGATCCGCGCCGCATCCGTAGCCAATAATTCAAGATCACCGCGATGAATCCGGGTCACGATCGCACCAAAACGCCCGGGCATATTCAATGCTGCCACCGTTCGCCCTGCGATATGTTTACTCGAAACTGTAAATGATTCAAATTCAACGCGTGCACGATAATCAGCCAAATGCTGCTCCACCTCACGACCGATCATTGCTACCGCTGCAAACACATCATCTGCAAGCCCCACGATCACGATCTGGTCACCTGCCTGCAGTTCTTCGCCAGGCACAAAAACACGTGTATTTTCTCCCCGCTGCAAATACGATATTTTGAACTTTTGTTCTTTCCACCCAGGCACGTCACGAATCGACATTGGATTTTCCACCAGCGCCGTTGTAGCAAAAAGTGATTGCCCTGCCAATGACGGAGCGTCATTGCGCCCTTCCCATTTGCGCGAAACAATCATTGAAACAAGAATGATCGCCATGATCACACCCACCGGATACCCCAGCGAGTACCCGACACCTGGCGCACCATCGCCGCCGGCAGCTGCTGTAGCTGCGGCAAGCGCCGGCGTCGTGGTCAGCGTACCAGCATAGATCCCGGCAGCAAGGCCAATATCTAAACCAAGCACTTTCCCAAGCAAAATCGTAAGTGCCCCGCCCACCGCGAGCACACCTACCGATCCCGCCATCAGTTTGGCTTGCTTACGTAAATTTGCAAAAAACGTTTGCCCTGCTGAAAGCCCAACCGTGTAGACGAAAAGTGCTAAACCAAGGGATTGCACAACAGCGAGTTGCGGCCCCAGTTCAGGCACGATATCACCAATGATCAAGCCGATAAAAAGTGCACCAGCTGCACCAAGTTTCACCGGGCCAAAAGGCACTATCCCCAATCCTGCACCGAGTGCAACAACAATGAAGAGCGTTAAAATCGGTGAGTTTAATAATAAATCGGCCAATTCATTCTCCTTTATTTCAAAACAAATCTATTTCAAGCCTAAAACGCAAATACCCAGATTTTTACTCGCGCATCATAATTGAGACAAAACTAGCGCTTCACACCTGATCCGACATGGACGGGCAACGGCATTTGGCGTGGACGGGAAATACCCGCAAGGCTACGAGAAAAAGAAAGAAAAGCCAAATTTCAACGAAAAATCTCATCAATGCGCGATGAAATTGCTGCTATCTATTGCGCGGATAAAGCACGCAAGCAGCGTCTCAACCGTTTCTTGCAAGAGAAGCGCCGCAGGCGTAGCTGCCCGCCTAGTCAAGTACATGGAATCCTTGCTGTGTGATCGCAGCAAAAAACTCGTCCTGCCACTGGTAGTCTGCAAGCTTCGTAGCCACCTGTAACGTAAAAGCATCTTCCCGAGAATTAACCTTACGAGTGTCATAATAAGTTTGAATTTCCTGATCGAAATCCGTCAGCACTGCACTCCAAGATTCAGGCTCCTGATATACATCCGTCATAATTCGTAGCTCACCTGGAATTCTTGGCTTTAATTGCGGCTCTTCGGCAGGCTTTCCGAACATCACTCCAAGTACCGGGAAAGTATATTTTGGAAGCCCTAAGAGCTCGATCGTTTTCCCATAATCATTCAGCACAGAACCAAGCAAAGTAGTACCATACCCGAAAGATTCAGCTGCAATCGCAAGAGTTTGCGTCAGCAAAATCGCATCCGTAAAACCTTCACGAAACGCCGTCGGCGAACCACAAGCAGCACTTTCCAGACCGCGTTCATGTAAGATTTGCGCATTCCGGCGGGTATCTACAATTGAAATAAACAGCTCTGGCGCATTCGCAATATATGCCTGCTTTCCGATCTTCGCAAGCGCAGCTTTCTTTGCGGGATCTTTGATCCAGATCAGACCAGCATGATGCAAAAAACGCGAAGTCGGCGTGCGCATCGCAGCATCAAGAATCGCTTGCAAATCAGCGTGTGGAATTGATTCGGCTGCAAATTTACGAATTGAGCGATGTGCCAAAATAGTCTCAATTGTATGGTTCATAGACTCAGCCTAAATCTAATTCCATAAAACCGAGAATCAAATCAGCTCTTGAAGAAAATCCACTGCTTGATCCTGGATTTATCGCGATAGTTCATGACGCAGTGCAGTAAAATCTAGAAGTGTGCACTGAATCAGCACATCAAGTGCAGAAATAGATTCAGTGAATACGGAAAAATAGATTAATTTTCTGGAATAAAGCAATCCATGAAATCACCAACGGAGGAGAAAAGATTGCAAATGTCTGCATTAGAAAATGCGCAAGCAAAGATGCGTAAAAACGGTGTCAGTGAGCTTGGAATTAAAGTTTTTACGCATTATTTTCATCAGCTCGAATCTGGCGTAACTGGTTTGATCCCAGAAGATACGATTGAACCGATCACGGATGCAGCCGATATTTCTACCGTTGAAGTTTCAGATGCAGAAGCTCGCGAAGCATTATCGAAAACGGTAATGCTCAAGCTGAACGGTGGACTCGCCACCTCAATGGGGATGGAGCATGCAAAATCATTGCTTCCCGTCACACAAGGAAAACGGTTTATCGATATTATTTCGCAGCAAGTGAAGTGGGCCCGTAAAGAATACGGCGTGAAATTGCCGCTGATCCTCATGAATTCATTCCGCACACGTGAAGATTCGCTTGCAGCCCTTGATGAAAATATGCAAGTGGATGGCTTGCCGCTTGATTTCTTACAAGGGAAAGAGCCGAAACTTCGCGTCACAGATTATGAGCCGGCGCAGTGGCCAGCAGATCCAAGCCTTGAATGGTGCCCACCTGGGCACGGCGATATCTACACCTGCCTCCAAGATCAGGGATTAGTAAAAACACTCTTAGCAAAAGGCTACCGCTATTTAGCTACTTCAAATGCAGACAATCTGGGCTCCTATCCGCATCCAAAGATTGCCGGCTGGTTTGCAAAGAGTGGCGCACCTTATGCGCCAGAAGTTTGCGTGCGCACAGCAGCTGACCGGAAAGGCGGGCATCTTGCACGCAGAATTTCTGATGGTCACGTGATTTTGCGCGATACTGCGCAAACGCCAGATGCAGATATGCATTATTTTACCGACGAATTCCGGCATCGACTCTTCCACACTAATAACCTCTGGTTCAATTTAGAAGCGCTTGATCAGCTCCTTGAAGAGCGTGAGGGAATTGCCGGTTTGCCGTTGATCCGCAATCAGAAGCACATTGACCCCACAGACTCTTCAACTCCTGAGGTATATCAGCTTGAAACTTCAATGGGGGCGATCGTGGAAGCTTTTGCCGGAGCACAACCGATTTTGGTGCCACGCGAGCGTTTCCTGCCAGTAAAGACGACCAATGATCTGCTCACGATCCGCTCTGACGCCTACGAGCTCGGTGCGGATGGTATTCTGCGGCTGGTTACACAAAAGGCACCTTTGGTGGATCTTGATCCGAAGTTCTTTAAGAATATTGCCGATTTTGAAGCACGCTTCACAGTCGTACCGTCATTGAAAGACGCAACTTCATTTACGGTACGTGGCGATGTCCACTTCACGCAAGCGCAATCTTTTACTGGAGATGCCATCGTGGAAGGATAATTGTATTTTGCTCTGTGTACCAAGAATCGTCCAATGAGCAGGATCGACAAGAACAGCACGCGGAAAGAACCCAAGAAACGGGAGCTGGGGCTGAAATCAGTATTTTAGCCCCAGCTCCCGTGATCAGGCAGCGTTATTTGATGATTCCCTTTTCGCGATATTTGCGCTGTGTCCAACGGTTCCACATGAGCAGCAAACCTGCACCAATATACGTGACGGCGACGATGCCGGCACACATAACGATACGAATCACGATTGATTCAAAATTGTCAATCGTGCCCCATGCTCCCCAAACAATTACGGGGAAAAAACGACAATCGTTAATACAAGCGCAAAACTCCAGATATGATTCTCAATCCAGTTTTCCACTTATCTATTTTTACTTTCGTTTTAGAAACATTATCCTGCGGTAATTGTCCATTCATAGCGGAAACAAGTTTTTCCATATCAATCTGTGAAACATCAGAAGCTTTCCCCGCCTTAGTCACGTACCATTCCCCTTCACTAGTCTGTGACAAATATACTGAGAACAGCAGTTCTACTTCTTTGGCAGCAGTCTCTAACTCTTCTTGCGACAAGTCAACACTATCCAAAATTTCTGCTTGTTCAGAAGCGGAAAGATTGGCGTAAGTAATTCCATTTTCGCCCGTCGGCTGGGCTGAGGCTATACCTGTAGTGCCGAATGCGAGGGCGATGGCGAGCAATCCTGAAGTTGCTGCTCTTGCTATAGAAGTCCGGGTAACCATATTATTTCTCCTCCATTGGCTAGTTGGTACCTGAGTGGACCCTCTCAAGTTATCTACAGCGCTAGAGCTTCCGATACCGACGAATGTCGGTTGATTATACCGACATTCGTTGGTACCAGCATCTCAGTATGCACTGGATATAATAAAATTTCAGTGATGATTAAGTTTTTGTTTCGAGCTACACTCGTGCTGCGACGATGCAGCCAGCCGTCTATTGTGTGACGACTTTGATATCTCTCGGGCTTTTAGCAGTGCTCGTGATGTGACTGATGCGCTCATGGATTATTCCTGCCGTTTTGGTGATTATCCTCGATTGGACAGTATCTACAACGCTGAGCCCTGTGCCTCTGCTACAAACATTCAACTCCCTCATCACCACTCTCGTAGTATTGCTTGTGGGGCTCACACTTCGCTGAATTCTGGCTCTACGCCTGACAGCAGAACAGGAACGCCAGGCAGCAGCTGAGACCGCCGGGCAGACGCGGCGTGAGCTGGCGCACCAGTTGCATGATACGACGGCAAAAGACTTGGCCCACGTAGCCATACTCGCCCAAGACGTGGCTACCCGTCACCCAGAACTGAGCGGTGAGCTCAGCCCGCTGGTAGCAGCAGCCACAGAAGCCTCGCGGCGAATCCGCCCGATGATCCTCTCAATTGATACCGCAGCTAGCAAGGCGCCCCTATCCCAGGTTGTATGGCAGGCGGCACAGATGTTGAAAACCAGCCGTATCACACTCGACACTGTTATTCCAGACGACCTCGATAATGCTGTGACACGCCAACAGCACCTCACTGGGGCACTAGCAGTACGAGGGTGCGCTGCGAATATTCTGAAATACGCGCCCGCCGATTCTGTAGCAAACCTCGTGATCGACACTGATGCCGAACCAGGAGTACTCGCAATTTCGCTAAGCAACAAAATCGCAGACACCCCGGTAACTTCCGGAATGAGCAGCGGCTACGGTCTAGCAAACCTCGGGAGCAGGATCCGCTGAAGGTGGTATCCTAAACACAAGCAATCTGGGAGACCAGTGGCTGATTTACATCACTATCCCTGCCAACAATCAAGATGCGAAAGAACAAAGCAATGAGTAACGAACAAGAAATACGTCTCCTGATTGCTGACGATGATCAGATTATTTGTGACGGGCTCGCCCGCCTGTTGGATGCGCAGGAAGGCCTGCGGGTGGTGGCAACAGCCGTCAACGGTGCCGAGGTGTTCGATCAGCTGGCATTGCATCAAGTGGACGTGGCACTGCTAGATGTTAATATGCCGGTAATGAGCGGGATCGAAGCTGCTCGTCGAATCAGTCGAGAACAACCAAGTATCACGATAATTATGCTCACTGCGTTTGAACACGAAGAATCCCTTGGGCAAGCCATTAGGGCAGGTGTACGCGGATTCCTCACCAAAGACATTCCCGCCCCTGAACTCGCCCAGCTAATCCGGAAAGCCCATGCCGGCCAGCGAGTGATGGCACCCATACCCACCGAAATTCTCACTGACTCCTACGCACAAAACCAATAAAACCGAGAACAATACGCAAACTTTATTATCGCAGTAGACACTCTGCCAGAGCACCTGCGCCCCACGTTCCACCTGCTGCTGAAAGCCCTCGCGAACAAAAACATTGCCCAGCAGACTGGTCTCAGAGAAACGACAGTGCGCTCCTACGTCTCTGATATCCTCACCCATACCGGCTGTGCAACCAGAGGCGAACTCGCCATCACCGCCATCAAAGCCGGTATCACACAATAGCCCTAAAAGCGCAACAGGAATCTTGCCGCCAACATTACCCCTCAACAATACAAGTGCGTCATATCCTAATTTTCACTGCAAATAAGCCGCTGAGCACTATGAAGAAAAATTCACCACCAAACCCCGCCGAATCGTCACTATCGATGAAATCATTCCGGTCGGGATTTAGAGCAGCGTGACTTTTCCATCGCTGCCGTGATGTTTGACGAACAAACCGTTGCGCTGCGCGAGCAGATCCACTGTGTGCAGGAATCCACTGCCATGTACCCACCGCGACGGTTCCGCCAGCTATTAAAATAGCCTCCGTGACTGTAATTGCGATTTCTCCAATACCCGGAATGAAATAGATACCCGCAGCAGCAATAACCGCTCGAGTAATCACTCCGGAATGCTGCTCACCTGCCAATAAAATTGCATGTTCAAATGCTTCGCTAAATCTTCCTGAGTGTAAAAAGTACCGTTAATGCTTACTCCAGCATCAGTGACAGCCGCGCCCTGTGTGTAGTAATTGTTATTCCTCCCTGTCTAGCCGAAGCAGCACAGTCTCGGGAATAGCCGAATTATTTACCATTTCTTTCTCGAAGCCCAAACCCGATAGATAGAATTAGCGGAACGGGTAATGCCATTAGCCAGATATGCCCGTCGGTGAGTACTAGCATGTAATATTCAAGTAAAGATATAACAGCGACCAGCAGGAGATAGCTAATGGTAAAAATTGGTGCAAACGCTTTAAAGAATTTAATCATTTAACCTCCAGATGTTTAAAGCATACATAAGTTCAGCCTGTATTGAAAATCGGCTGCATTCGTTTGCTTTGTCGGATTAGCTATGTTCGCGCAAGTACTGCAACAGTGTGATTCCCATGCACAAAACTATAGACACAAGGCTGAGGCCAAGATTGATTTCCCGTCCCGGCCAAAACATATAACTAACCATACCAATACCGGCAGAAGCTACAATCTCTTCCCCGAAAAATCCGAACAGCAACGCAGTAACGCACATCAACAAGCAACACCCGAAAACTGTAACCCGCTGCTTAATTCCCATCTTCTTCACGAAGGTGAAAGCAATAACGATTAAGGGCAGAAATCCGCCATAAAGTAACAGTAGAATTGCCAACACGTAAGGATCAGACTGCAGAGACCAGCCGTATGCAAGAGCAATAATTCCTGCGGCGCTTAACGTGCCGATGGTCCACAGTTGGATTCTAGGCAAGCGCCGCATAAAGCCGTTATCGCCGCACACGATAGTACTTCCCTTCATTGTCGGAATCTGGCCAATCACCGTTCCAGTCAAGGTAATTTCGCGTGTGCTGCGCGATTCGTAGTCTGCTTCCACTCTTTGAATAAACGAACCCGATATGATCCACCGATCCATCGTTGCCAAAATCGACACCTATGAAATCTCCTGACCGGACGTTTGACACAAATGAACGCCATGATCGCGTGCTGTATCCGCTTCCCATATAGTTTTTGAAAGTATTGGCATTAATCCATGACACGGATCGGTTGCCTTTACCTTTCCACCACCAACCCTTGTAAACATCGTTGTAGGTGTCCATGCCAACTCCACCAGCAAGAAGAATCTGTGAGGCGAAATTAGTGCAATCTGCATCCCAGAAGATCTTTGTCTTTTCTACCCCATATTTTGGATTGGGATTCACAGTATATACATACCAAAACAAAACCAGCCAAACGGGAAAGGGCGGCAACGACAATGGAAACCAACGAGACCAAGGTGACGATGGAATACCTGCAAATGAACACCAACAGCTTCGGCGCGGTCATCCAATACGGCACTCACGTCATCGCAACCAACTGGGTGAACATGGGCAAAGGCAAACAAGGCAACACCGCCCGCCTCTACATCGCCCTGGAAGAACCAATCCCAGGGTTCGGCCCGAACTCCCGAGGCTTTAACGAATGCGCACTCGGATTGATCGCTGAGACCGACGAATACTTCCAAGACGCCGGACACGCCATCGCCTGGGTCATGAACCAGATCAACAACTAAACAGCCAGCCAGGTAGAGCCCAACCCCACTGACGGTTGGGCTTTTATTCACGCCCCGGAAGGAGACCAACAGTATGGCGATGCGCAAACTTGAGCAATACGTGCCCACTCGCTTCGCCGCGCCCTCCTCCCATTACGATAAGCGGGCAGCGGATTATGCGGTAGCGTTCATCGAGGCGCTCACACATACGAAAGGCCGCTGGGCTGGCAAACGTTTCGAGCTGCTGGGCTGGCAGGAACAAATAATCCGCGACCTGTTCGGCACCCTCAAACCCGACGGATACCGCCAATTCACCCAAGCGTATGTGGAAATACCGAAGAAGCAAGGCAAGAGCGAACTCGCCGCCGCTATCGCACTGCTACTCACCTGCGCTGACGGTGAGGAACGTGCCGAGGTGTACGGGTGCGCGGCGGATCGGCAGCAAGCCTCAATCGTGTTCGAAGTGGCAGCAGACATGGTGCGCATGTGCCCACCATTAGCGAAACGTGTGAAAATCCTACGCTCCCAAAAACGCATCATCTACACCCCAACCAACAGCTTCTACCAGGTGCTTTCCGCTGAAGCCTACTCCAAGCACGGGTTCAACATCTCAGGCGTGGTCTTCGATGAACTACACACCCAGCCGAACCGCAAGCTGTTTGATGTGATGACGAAAGGCTCCGGTGACGCGAGAACCCAGCCGCTCTATTTCCTCATCACTACGGCCGGTTCGGACACCCACAGTATTTGCTACGAGCAGCATCAGAAAGCCCTCGACATCCTGGCAGGCAAAAAGCACGACCCCAGGTTCTATCCCGTCATCTACGGTGCCGACATGAACGAGGACTGGACAGACGAGCAGGTGTGGCGCAAAGCCAACCCCTCCCTTGGCATCACCGTCACCCTCGACAAGGTGCGTGATGCGTGCGAGTCCGCGAAGCAAAACCCCGCCGAAGAAAACTCTTTCAGGCAGCTCAGGCTCAATCAGTGGGTGAAGCAAGAAGTGCGCTGGATGCCCATGAACGTCTGGAACCAAAACAACGCACCCGTAGACGATAAAGCTCTCGAAGGGCGGGTTTGTTACGGCGGACTCGACCTGTCATCCACAAGCGACATTACGGCATTCGTTTTGGTGTTCCCGCCCATCGAGCCGGACGAGCCGTATTGGATTCTGCCGAAGCTGTGGCTTCCAGAAGACACATTGGATCTGCGCGTAGCAAGGGATCACGTCCCTTATGACCTGTGGCACCGGCAAGGCTTTCTCGAAACGACTGAGGGCAACGTCGTGCACTACGACCATATCGAGCACGAAATCGAACAACTCGACCTCAGATACAACATCAGGGAAATCGCCTACGACAGGTGGGGCGCCGTCCAAATGTCGCAGAACCTCGAAGGACTCGGCTTCACTGTTGTTCCTTTCGGGCAGGGATTTAAAGACATGAGCCCACCCTCGAAGGAACTGATGAAACTAGCCCTCGAAGGCCGATTGGCGCATGGCGGGCACCCGGTGCTCGCGTGGATGGCAGACAACATCACCGTCCGGCAAGACCCCGCAGGCAACATCAAACCCGACAAAGCCAAATCCACCGAGAAAATCGACGGCATCGTCGCCCTCATCATGGCGCTCGACCGGGCACTCAGAAACGGCGGCGACGATGACGCCGAGTCAGTCTATGACGAGCGCGGACTGTTGTTTATTTAGCACACCCTGACGAATATCAGGGTCGCACCCTGACATTTATCGGTGTTGTAGCACTAGCAAGAAATGCTTAACTAGCAGTATCTCTAAGAGGAGATTGCATCCCATATCCCCAAGCTGCGTAACCCGCCACCAACGGTGGTATGACGAAAGGAAACATTATTATGAAACTACACAGAATTGCACAATTTACGGTTGCTAGTATATGCACGATCGCGTTATCTGTTTCGGTAACAGGTATTGCGAACGCTGCCAATCTGTCGAATAGTTTAAATGCGATTCACATTACTTCGTTATCTGAGCTTGACAAGGACGTAACTCCAACTGAATCAATCACACTCACAGAAGCCCAAGCAATAGAATTTGCAGCAAAAATAGCACAAGCAAATCCTGTGCTGAAAAGCAGCATTACCGCACCAGGAAAGTTCTCTATCACCGCAACAGATGTAGAGCTGCATGACGAATACCATTTTACCGCTGACCAAGTGAAACTTCTTCATAGTTTTGCTTCTGGTCAAGCACCAGCAATAAACATCATTGAAAGAACCTCAACATCCAGTAGTGATCGTGCAGCCCGCCTCTTTCACATCTCCAATGCTGATTTACAAGCCGGAACATTTGCATTCTTGGCAACTGCAGCTGAAGCAGGACCTGCAGCTGTTGCTGCTGTTTGGCCATTATTGACATCACTTGCCGGCCCACTCGGAACGGTAGCAGGCATCGCAACTGCTGTTTTAGGTGGACAATTTTTCGCAAATATTGCCGCGAAAGTAGTTGGGGCTCTTCATCAAGGTAAAGGTATTACCTTCTACTCTGATTGGGCAATCCCACCAATCACTGTGGAAATCGAAGGCGAGTAATTCGATGGGGGTATATTGAAATGAACAAGACTAGTGCTAGTGCAATAGTCCCTGAGATGTTGTGGGCATCATCCCTGATCTTTCTTGCAAGCGACTTGACCACCTCCAAATGGAATGAATTTCACAATCTAGCAATGATTGCAATTCTCACTGCCACTGCGGTGTGGAGTATCTACAGACGTTTTCAAGAAAGTCTCTCTGAGGTTTTCTGGTCACTACTGTATATGGCTTCCACAATCGGTTTGATTACCATTCAAAATTCCTCTTGGACTCGGTTTACAATACTCATCATCATGGTGGCATATATTTACGGGCGAAACTATCGCGAAAAACAAAGAGGGGTGTAAGTATCAATAACGAGTTTAACTAAGTTTATATTCCAAAATCATTACACTGGTAAGATCTACGTCTTACTGTGTACGTTTGCCTATCTCGGTTAAACAGAAACGGATCAAATTGGAACGCAATCTAGAAATGTAATGTAGGCATCTCCTATACCCTAGAGTCCCTCAGGATCGCACAATTCTGAGGGACTCTTCTCTATAAGCTTATGCCGAGTTCATCATGCTCGCAGCAGCGGTACTGGCTATTCCGAAAACATTGATCCTTCGTAAGGAAACGGAATAACGATCGTAATTAATACTGTTTTGTTTCTTCTTCGGCTGGCGGGTTCAAGTTGGCTTGTACCCTCCAGCTCGTATGCTTGACAGATTAGTATCCAGCTTTGACGGCAGTGACGGTGAGTTCACCTCGATTGGTAAAGCCGGTAGCTGTGAAGAGTTCAGAAATGTACGAACGTGCGGTAGCTTCAGTAATCCCAAGCTCTCGGGCGATGATCTTGTTGGGTAGGGCTTGGATGAGCAAATCGAATACGGAGCGTAGATAGTTTGGGAGCTGCTCTACTTTTTGGCGGAAATCGTCATAGGTAGGATCGTTTTTACTGTATACCATATAAGATTCTGCGAGTATCTGGGTGGGGCGCGGTCCGAACACACGCTGACCACTGTGGGCTTGTTTAATTAACTGGGCAAGCTCAGGGGCTAGAATGTCTTTGGTGAGAAACCCGCGCACATTACTTGCTAAGGATTGTGCGAGTGAGTCTTCGTGCTCGAATGCGGTCAGCATCACCACAGCAATATTGGGGTACATTCGCCCGATTTCTTTCGCGGTCCTAATACCGTCAAGAACAGGCATATCCACATCCAGCAGTGCCACGTCTACTCGATGTTCAGCTAAGACGTGTAGTGCCGCGCGCCCGTTTTCCACGGCTGTTACCACCGTAATTCCATCTTGTAGGTTCAACAAATTAGCTAGGCCATCACGAATGATCTGATCATCATCGGCCAGTAGGACGCGAATATCCTCACTCATCGCTACCTCCTGTAATGCTAGGATTGAGGTTAGGAATAGCAGCGCTAATAATCCAGCGGGCACCGGTAGAAGTGAAACTCATACGCCCGCCCTCGCTCTCAATCCGGGATTGCAAATTGGCTAACCCAAACCCACCAGTGAGCGTGCGATCGATCGGCTCGGTGCTAATCTGGTTCCTCATCATTAACGCCAGCTCGCTCCCCTCAAGATCCACATAAAGCTCGACACTGGTCGAGGATTGCCCATATTTCAACACATTCGTGGCGGTCTCACGCACAAACAGTGACGCTGTGAGCAAAGCCTGACGAGAAAGCAAATGGTCAATATCAGCCGCCATCTCCACCTTCAACACCATGCTGCGGGAGCGTAACATCACTGCGGATTCTGTCACCGCTACCCGAAAACTCGGCGCAGCCACGGTTTGGTTCAGATCCATAATCATTGGACGTAACCGGCGAGAAGCACCCTGGGTAATATTTGTGATCGGATCAATCTCGTCAGCAAGCTCAGGATGCGCTGCAGCCATGTTCTGCACCAATATGGCCACTTGAGCAAGATCCTTCGCAATCGTGTCATGTAACTGGGCAGCCAATTCGGTTCGGATTGAGGCTACTGCTTCGCGTGATGCTCGACGTGCATTGGAAATCTCGCGCTCAGATTCGCTGGCCTTGTCGAATGAGGATCGGAGCAGTAAAGCAATAGTAAAAACCAACACTGCCACGAGGATTTCACTAACTAGCTGGAATGGGAGGTCATCATTTTGCCACAAGGACAGCAGTGCCACACCGCCAAGTAGTATGGAGGCTCTGATCGTATGGTGATTTATGATCCATACGGCCACGATCAAGGTAATGCCGAATGTCGGAAATGACAGCGATGAATCAAATTCAGCCAACCCTATCGCGATATAAGCAAGGGAAAAAAATAAATCGCCAATAGTTCCTAGCCAAGGGGCTGCAGCTAGTGCTATACAGAGGAAAGCTAAAACCCAGATAGTTGAAGTGTCGAAAAAGGGAGGTGAGAGATGAATAATGAGTTCAAAAATCATAATAAGTGCAGCAGTTAGTAAATAGGCTAGCTTATAGCTGCTTGCGCGCGGGTATAGATGGCGCTTAATGACTTTGAACATCACTAGTTTTTCTTGCAACCAGGCAGTTTAGGAAGTAACGTACACAACAGGTTACCATAGTATGCTTTGACTGTTGCAACGCTTGTTGTGGTGGTTTCTAGTTCGCTAGCAAGCACAACCGTGCTCGGTGGGATAGCCACCCCAAACCCAACAGCCCAGCAACTACTAGAGCCATCAAACGAGAACTAGCTCTCCGCGTCAATCCTACCATTTCTGTCACCGCACCCTTTCTACATCGTCCGCTTTTTCTTGTACTCTTCGAACTTACTAGCCTGCTATGGCTTTTCGACACCGATATGTGTCAGGGTCGCACCCTGACATTTATCGGTGTTGTAGCACTAGCAAGAAATGGTTACCTATTAGTATCCTAAGAGGAGATCGCAGCCCATATTCCCAAGCTGCACAGCCCATCACCAACGGTGGTATGACAAAAGGAAACAAAGATGAGATCCACGAAACAATTCTTTTATGCAAGCGTAACGTTGATCACTACTGGGGCTCTTGTTCTGGGTGCCACTGGTTTTGCTTCCGGTGCGGAAACCATACCTGCGAAACCCGCTCATGCGGAGGTGGCTGAATCTATAGGTCGCGTGTTAAACCGGACTTTCGATACTAACTATTCTTCGCATATGTCTCGAGATGGGTATGCAGTTTCTGCGATGCACATAGGAACTACGGAGCAACGTGACCCCCAAAGTCCCCAATGCTCAATCACTGAAAACGCACCAGACAGATCAAGCGAACTTATTGGAACTCAGCGGGAGGTCGCGCTTAATCGCGTTAAGCAGGATGCTTCCTTGAAAAAGATTGAAATCTCCTCGACAGTGGAGCAGCTAAACTTCGACGCTGCAGTGGCTTTGAAAATGCAAAAACAAGGTAGAGTGTTCACGACTGTTGCTATCCCTGTTGAAGGTTATAGCCCAATTAGTAATTTTACTGTTGTCTATGAAGAAAACGGTGCTATTTCCAACTACGCCGAGACGCTCTACTTTGAAGGGGAAAACGGCAACCTGTGGATGGAGCAGTGGGTGGATGGGAAGTTTATCCGATCCAAAGATCTTGGAGTTAAATTCATTGATAACGATGCAATGAAACTGGAAATGCAGAATCTAAAGGCTAAGGCAGATGAGGCTGCAGCAAGCCTGAGTCAGGAGCGGTCTATAGGGAAAATCGCGGCATGTTTGGCTGCGGCAACGGGCGTTGGTGGGATAGCGGCATGGGCCATTGCTGCTGCGTGCGCAGGCGCTTGTGCATTTCCAGAACCCACAGCGTCTAAAGTCGTCTGCGCAGCGTGTATTGGCGGTTATGCCACCCTCGGCGCTGGTGGCATGGCGGCAGTAGTTGGATGTTTTCAGCTGTAGAGGATTGGAAATGAAGCTGATTACTACTAATCTGAAGCGATCTTTCTATAGGGTTTGGAAAGTTATAGCGATCACCGTTCTTGGAACCGTTGCTACTGTGTCTGTCCCGCTTACTTTTCTTTATGGACGGGGGTGGGCGTTGGTTTCTCTAACATGCATTGCTGCAATGGTGCTTTTGCGGCCTAGAGACCCTGCGTAGTCAAGCAGCTCCCCCGCGCACTTAACTATTATTTATAGCTAGTGGGTGACCCCAGCGAATAACTTGGGGTCACCCACTAGCTAGTTCTAATACTATTAGAAGGCAGGATCACGCACGGCGGTCACCCAGTATTGGCGTGGATGGCAGACAACATTACGGTGCGGCAAAACCCGGCAGGCAACATCAAGCCCGATAAAGCCAAGTCCACCGAGAAAATCGACGGCATCGTCGCACTCATCATGGCGTTAGACCGAGCGATTCGAAACGGCGACGAGGCTAGCGAATCGGTGTATGACGAGCGCGGGCTGTTGTTTATTTAGCACACCCTGACATTTATCGGTGTTGTAGCACTAGCAAGAAATGCTTAACTAGCAGTATCCAAAGAGGGGATTGCAGCACATATTAAATTACTGTGTTGTGAACGGGTCATAATGATGTGACATGACAAAAGGAGTACGAAGGTGAAACTACGTAAAGTTGCACAGTTAGCAACAGCAAGTATTTGCACCCTTACACTATCGTTTACAGTAGTCGGAGTTGCAAATGCTACAGAAGCGCAGCATTCTACTACCGTTGCATCACAGCTTCATAATGCAGAGTGGGACAGCTCGCTTACAGAATCTGAAATTGAGGAATTCGCTGATGCCACAGCAGATAGTTTTGTGGTGCTATTTCGTGATGTCATCAAGCATGATGGAGCGAAGTTCGTTATAGACGAAAGACTGGCTGCTGAATATGGTTTTGGTGGAAGTTCTGAGCAGCTTACTCTTATCGTTAACTCACTAAATGGAGCTTCCGACAATCCGTATGTAGATGCACATTCAGATCGCAGCTGGGGTTCGTTCGGATCATGTGTGGTGACGGGAGTTCTTGGTTTTTCACCCTTCCAAATTGATTACAATCTATTTGGTAAATACATTTACGAAAAGTCTTGGAACAAAGTCGCTGATTTACTTAAGCGTTATGCTAAGAAAGAGATCACTAAAAAGGGTGGCGATATTGTTCTTAAGCAAATCATTAAGTCAACTCCAGCAGGATTTGCTGCATGGTTAGGCGTTTACGCTGTCGGTTGTGCCGCAAAAGAGGCATGGAATTGGTGGAGAGCCTAATGCCGCGTACTATGCATGAACTGTTGGTCGGCCTACTGACTTTTGCATTGGTTGTTTGCCTGTTTTCTTTGTTAGCTCTGGTTATTTTCCCTTTACGTACAGTGCTGAGTATTGCTTTTCCATCACTGTTGCTTGGAGTGACAGTTTTAGGCATTGGGTATTTTCGCCAGAAAAAAGGAATTGACGAATAATGTCATTTCGAAGCAGCTTATCTACGACTAAGAACCGATGCCGAGTAATGGAGTTCAGGGAGTTTCCGTATGTCTAGGTAAATCGTCTTACTGTCGATAACTGAACAATTTTTGAGCTGGTGCTCCTTACTGCCTTATTGGCTGTGTTAGGGGCATCAGTTCTTTATACACAGCTTAGGGAGATATACGTGAGACTCTTGAATTTGCTACGCCCTAAATCGAAATTATTCGAGAATCACACGATTGGGTCGTCATATTCGTTTATGTTCGGCCCCACCTCTGCGGGTAAGCCGGTGACGGAACGCTCGGCGATGCAGATGACTGCGGTCTATGCGTGCGTGCGGATCTTGAGTGAGGCGATTGCTGGTTTGCCGTTGCACGTGTATCGCTACGAGGACGACGGCAGACGGAGCAAAGCCTTGGAGCATCCGTTGTATGTGTTGTTGCATGATGAGCCGAACCCTGAAATGACCAGCTTCGTCTTCCGTGAGACCCTTATGACACACTTGCTGCTCTGGGGTAACGCCTACGCCCAAGTCATTAGGAATGGTAAGGGCGAGGTACTCGGGTTGTATCCGTTGATGCCGAACCGGATGCAAGTAGGCAGGAACGATAACGGTGAGCTTGAGTACGTCTATACTCGCACTGGCGACGAACCCAATGTGGATCAGCCCCGTAAAGTCACCTTGACTGCGGCGGATGTGCTCCATATTCCAGATCTTGGTTTTGATGGTTTGGTGGGTTATTCGCCGATTGCGATGGCGAAAAACGCTATCGGGCTTGCTATCGCCACCGAAGAATACGGGGCTTCATTTTTTGCTAATGGTGCGGCTCCTGGTGGTGTGCTCGAGCATCCTGGCATGATCAAAGATCCAGCCCGTGAGTCCTGGCAGCAGACCTTCGGTGGAGCTAGGAACAGCAATAAGATTGCGGTGCTTGAGGAGGGCATGACATACACCCCGATAGGGATTTCGCCTGAGCAGGCACAGTTTCTCGAGACACGGAAGTTTCAGATCAACGAGATTGCCCGGATTTTCCGTATCCCTCCGCACATGGTCGGCGATTTAGAGAAAAGCTCTTTTAGCAATATTGAGCAGCAGAGCTTGGAGTTTGTGAAGTACACGCTCGACCCGTGGGTCATCAGGCGGGAACAAGCCATCACAAAACTCTGCTCTCGGCTGATGAGAAACCGTGTTTTTTAGTGAGGAGCATCGGCGTGCCTGGTGGAAAGCACACCCTGAGGCGCGAAAAGGCGCACTGCTATCTACACCTTTACCTGCGCTGGCTGCGCAACCACATTCACTGCCTACGGCAACAAGACCCGAAAGTACTGCACTCATGCCTGCTACGTTACCCACAGGGGCACGGCATGAAAGCGATTCAGATGAACCATGAGGCAGTCTGCAGGGTCACGCTCGCACATGCCGAAAAACTCCGCGTAGCTGGTGCTATCTTTCAGGCTGATTATCAGCGGGTACGAGAGGCTCTCATCGGTTCGTATCAGCCTGCGATTATGGCGCTGTTATTGCCACAGCAACTGGATAAATGGCGCGAACAGAGTGATGTATAGAAGCAAGGAAATACACCGATATTGATCCAAAAGGAAGCAAGAATGGAGATCCACAAACTACCCCCACGCCCCGCACTCACCAAACGCCTGCGGGTGGCGGCCTACGTGCGGGTCTCACGCGAATCGGAACGTCTCACTCATTCCTTCTCCGCGCAAGTCTCCTACTACAACCAGCTCATCAGCTCAACGCCGGGCTGGGAATACGCTGGCGTCTACAGCGACTACGCAACGACAGGTACATCTACCACGGGGCGTGGCGAGTTCAACCAGATGATCGAGCAAGCACTCGCAGGGAGTATCGACATTATCCTCACCAAATCCATCTCCCGCTTCGCCCGTAACACCGTCGACCTCCTCGAAACCGTGCGTGAACTATCTGCTGCTGGTGTATCGGTGCGTTTCGAACGCGAGCACCTTGACACCGCCAACGCTGAAGGCGAAATCCTCCTCACTTTACTAGCCTCGTTCGCGCAAACTGAATCCGAATCTATCTCGGCTAACGCGAAGTGGGGAATCAGAAAAAAGTACAAGGATGAGCTGTTGCATTCGCGCCACCCCTACGGATACCGCTACCACCACGGCCAGCTCGACATCGTTGAAGAAGAAGCCGTGATTGTGCGCCGCGTATTCGATGAATTCCTCAAAGGCATTAGCCCTGAGAAAACCGTCGACACGCTCAATGCTGAGGGGCTACGC
The DNA here is from genome assembly GCF_031456295.1 of Arcanobacterium hippocoleae. Lineage (NCBI taxonomy): Bacteria > Bacillati > Actinomycetota > Actinomycetes > Actinomycetales > Actinomycetaceae > Arcanobacterium > Arcanobacterium hippocoleae. Next base: position 67,964 of record NZ_JAVDUJ010000001.1, on the reverse strand, counting down.
TCGCGTGGCGGCGGCAAGTTTAGAGCATCCGTGACCCGTCAATGGCTAGAAAACGAAACCTACACAGGCGATGCAATCTGCCAAAAACACTATCGAGCACACGTCGGCAAAAGCACCAGCAGCCCCAACACAGGCCAACTCACCAAATACCTGATAGAAGACTCCCACCCACCAATCATCGACCGCAAAACCTTTGACGCGGTACAGACAGAACTGGCAAAACGTAGAGCATCCGGCGGGCGTGGCCTGACCCCCACGGGAGGCACCGGAGCACTCACCCACCGCATCACCTGCACCCAACGTGGCAAGCACTATCAGCGCCGCACCAGGAAACAAGCCCATGGAGAATACAAGTACTGGTGGTGCGAAACCGCCACCAAAGGCCACGGCAATCCATGCAAAGCCCACCAACTCCGCGAGGAAAAGATACGCGCCATCATCTGCACCGCCTTGGATCTAGCCGATTCGGATGACAAAACCGTCATTGAACAGGTTGAGCGCATTGAAGCTACGCCCGATTGGCTCCTCACCATCCACCACACCGACGGGAGAAGCACGACAATTGATTACCGCACTGGATTGGAGGTGAACCACTGATGCCAAAAATCACCGCGATCCCAGCAACCAAACCCCTACACTCTGGCAACCACGCCCTGCCCAACATCCGCCGGGTCGCAGGCTATGCCCGCGTCTCCACAGATGATGCTGACCAAGCCAACTCTTATGCCGCCCAGGTGGATTACTACGAGCACTATATTCGCTCCCACGACGGCTGGCAGTATGCAGGTATCTACACTGACGAAGGCATCAGCGGCACGAGCATCAAACACCGCGACGGCTTCAACCAGATGGTCACCGACGCCCTGAGCGGCAGAATCGACCTGATCGTCACAAAAAGCGTCAGCCGGTTTGCTCGCAACACCGTCGACTCCCTCACCACCGTCCGCGCCTTGAAAGATAAGGGTGTGGAGGTGTTCTTCGAAAAAGAAAACATCTGGACACTCGATTCTAAAGGCGAACTCTTGATCACCATCATGTCCAGCCTTGCCCAAAAAGAATCACGCTCTATTAGCGAGAACGTCACCTGGGGACAGCGCAAACGCTTCTCCGACGGGAAAGTAAATATGCCCTTCAAAAACTTCCTCGGCTACAAGCGCGGCTCAGACGGTAGCCCGGTTATTAACCCCGAACAGGCCGAAACCGTGCGCCGGATCTACCGCCACTACCTTGAAGGCATGAGCATCCCACAAATCGCCGCCGCGCTCGATACTGACGGCGTGCTCACCCCGCGTGGCAAAACCCGCTGGAGCCACACCACCATCCAACCCATCCTCACCAACGAAAAATACAAAGGTGACGCGCTCCTGCAAAAGACGTTCACCGTCGACTTCCTCACCAAAACCAAAAAGATCAACGAAGGCGAGGTACCCCAATACTATGTGACCGGCTCACACCCAGCCATCATTGATCCCGAAACGTGGGAGCTTGCCCAAGCCGAATTCAATGCGCGCGGCATCGGCAGAAGAGAACGCGTCTTTACCGGCAAGATCTTCTGCACCCACTGCGGACGCACTTACGGGAGCAAAACCTGGCATTCCACCGATGCCTACAAAACCGTGATCTGGCAATGCAACCACAAATGCCGCAGCCCACATCCCGCCCAAATGCCCATCCTGCGTGATAAGCAACTCGAACATATCTTTCTAACCGCGCTTGCCACCTTGCTTAAACGCCGCAACCTCATCGACTGGGACTTGCTCGAAACCACGCTCACCGACACCACCGAGCTAGAGGCAACCGCTATCACACAAGCAGCTGAGATCGAGGCCTGCACCAAACTCATCCGGCAAGCCATCAGCGCCAACGCCACCCAGGCGCAAGACCAGAGCGAATACCAGCACGCTTTCGCCCAGCTCGAAGCAAGACAACAACAAGCAATCGACGCCTACAACGCTACCCAAGCTGAGATTGAGCGGCGCAAAGGACTCAAAGCCGAACTTGCCAAATATCGCCGCACCCTCACCGACCTAGATACAGCAGGAGAATTCGGCCCCGCCACTTTTCACGCCCTGTGCCAACGAATCAACATCACCCCTGACGGGCACGCAGCCGTGATGTTTAAAGACGGCACCGAGATTGGAGCCCAGTAACCCAACTGAAGAGCAGAATCATTTAAGGCCAGTAGCACCCTCGCTACTGGCCTTTCTTTTATGCCCATAAGCGCCCTACTCAACCCAACTTTTACGCACCAAAGCCAACTTTTACGCGCAACCCCGATTTTGGCGCAAACAAGAAAATTTTGGCGCACTCTCACAAAACAAAACCTGCTGGCGCGAAATTGTATCAACACCAGCAGGCAGTTAGTTACTTAGACGTTCATTTTGATACAAGGCTGATTGTGGGTGCAAACCACTCATGTGGAGCAATCAGGGTTGTGAGACGAGTAACTCGACCCGTCAGGTGTCAAACAGCTTAAAGTCAGTGCCAAGCGGTAGCATGTGAGTAAGGCCTTCACGTTCACGGTGACCCGGTGTAGTTGCAAACCAAGCACCAGCCTCGACCTTGAACAACCACCACACAAGGAGCCGAACCCAATTGACCATCACCTCCAAACCCTTGTGGAAACTCCTCATCGACCGCGACATGACCCGAGAAGACCTACGCCACGCAACCGGCCTATCACCAGCCACCATCGCCAAACTAGGACGTGATGGCAACGTCACCACAGACGTCCTCGCCAGGATCTGCACCGCCCTAGAATGCGACATAAACGACATCTGCGAAGTCGTCCCAAACGAACAGGAGATCGCACAATGATCCGTGACGCTCACGAATACAACGAAACCGTTACCCCGAACGAATTTGACATCGAGCGGCTGCGTGCAACACTGCCAGAGTATTTCGACAAAGACGGCGAGTTTATGCTCGATAAATTCCAAGCCTGCCTCACGCGGGGGGGGGTAAACCTTACTAAAGAGGGCTACGAACTGAAATTCCTTGGTAAATCCTATGCCAAGTATCTAACTTCCACTGAGACTGAAACTGTTGTCGTTCCAGATCTAGAGCACAATAGCCAACCGGAAAACAAGGACTCCGAAAACCTCTATATCGTCGGCGACAACCTCGACGCCCTCAAACACCTGCTCGGCTCCTATGCAGGCAAAGTCAAGTGCATCTACATCGACCCGCCCTACAACACAGGCTCCGATGGGTTCATCTACAACGACGACTTCGGATTCACATCTGCACAGCTTGTCGACAAGATCGGTCTCAGCGAAGACGAAGCAGAACGAGTACTTGACCTTCAAGGCAAGTCCTCACATTCCGCGTGGCTCACCTTCATGTATCCGCGTCTCCAGCTCGCTAAACAGTTGCTTTCCGACGATGGAGTCATATTCATCAGTATCGACAACAATGAACTTGCGAATCTGAGACTACTCTGCGATGAGATTTTCGGAGAACAAAATGCAGTCGCAACGCTTACTCGAAAAGCTTTGCATACCGTTCGCAATAGTTCCGAAGATATGAATGAAAATACAGATTTTGTCGTAGTTAGCCTCACAAATAGGGATACATACGTTAGCGACGATCGGTTTCGACTGCGCGCAAAGTACGACAAATCAAAGGCATACAACCGTGATGACCAGGACGGTAAAGGGCCATATAAATTAGATCCGATCTACGCACGAAACTATGCGAAGCCGTACACGTACACCTTTAAGAATGGGATTATCTGGACAGCACCAGAAGGATCTTTCCCAAGGTACTCAGAAGAAACGCTCAGATCGATGGAGGCGACCGGACAGATTGTTTTCTCCAAAGACGGCAATCCTTCTGCTAAGCGGTACTTGTGGACAGTACAGGAAGGACAGCCTGGCGACGCCCTTTTGCGAACTGAAGACGTGGGATATAACAGCCATGGGACAAAGGAACTTGCGGCTCTACTTAATTCAGATAAGGTGTTCTCACAGCCAAAACCGACTGCTCTAGTTAAATATCTAATCTCACTCCACTGGGACTCCTCAGCTGTGATAATGGATTTCTTCTCTGGCTCTGGAACAACAGCTGATGCTTTGATGCAACTCAACGCTGAAGATAATGGTAATCGTCGCTTTATTCTCGTTCAATTGCCAGAGTGTATTGATCCTAAGAAACCTGCTTATGATGCTGGTTACCGCACGATTGACGAGATTGGTCGTGAGCGGATTAAGCGTGCTGCTGCGAAGATTAAGGGTGAGACTGGTGCGGATATTGATTATGGGTTCCGCTTGTATCGTTTGGAGGAGCCGTCTGGGCAGGTTCTTGATGATCTGCTGACGTTTGATCCGAAGCAGGACGGTACGTTGCTAGCTGGGGATTATGTCTCAAAATTCGACCTGAACGGTACGCCCGGGCATGACACTGTGTTGGCGACGTGGTTGGTGAAGGACGGTTACGGGCTAACAACCTCTGCTGAGAAAGTGCGGCTGGAGAGCTACGAGCTGGATGTGTGCGGAGATTCTGCTTATATCATCTCTCCGGGTTTGACGAGTGATGACGTGGTGGAGCTTGTTCGCCTGCTTGAGAACGGGGATCTTGCGGTTTCTCGGGTTGTGGTGTTTGGGTATTCAGTGACGTTTTCGGTGATGCATGAGTTGAAGAAAAACCTCTCGGTGCTGAAATCTGGTCGTATCGTGTCTGTGATTGAGAGGCTGTAGGGCGATGCAGATTAGGCTTCAAACCCTTGAGCATCAACAGCGTGCGTTGAAAGCGGCGACTGGTGTATTCGCTGGTGTTGATTTGAGCTTCACTAGTCCTGCGGAAGCGAATCCGGTTTTTGAGGTGAGTAATCCGCAGATTGCACATAACATCGCGCAGATACAGGCTGGGGCTGTTGACGGGGTGGCGGCTGTGCCGCGCGCGTGGCGTACCCGCAGCGATGATGGTGTGCTGGGCGTGGATATCAAGATGGAGACTGGTACTGGTAAAACCTTGGTGTACACGCAGTTGATGTTTGAGCTGAACCGGCTTTACGGGTTCCACAAGTTCATCATTCTGGTGCCCTCGACGCCGATCAAAGAAGGTACCCGGTCGTTCATGAAAGCGGACTACGCCCGCCAGTACTTTGATGACACCTACGGTGGTCGCTATAAGTTGGATCTGGAGGTGCTTGATCCACAGAAGCGACGCAAGGGCCGCAAGATGTTCCCCTCGGCGATTTCAAATTTCGTGCAGACCTCCCGCTTAGCGAAAGGCCGTATTAGCGCGTTGTTGATGACGGACGGGATGTTGCAGTCGAAAGCGACGATGGCAACCGTGTACGACCATACAGTGCTGGGCATGTCGAGCCAACCGTATGAGGCATTGGCGATGACCCGCCCAGTGGTGATCATTGACGAGCCGCACAGGTTCCGCCGCGAGAACAAGGCCTATCAAGTGCTGCTTGAGCAGATCCAACCACAAGCTATCTTCCGGTTCGGTGCAACATTCCCGAAGTTAGATAAATCAGGGGCGACGGATTACAACAATCTTGTGTTTAACCTCGGGTCGATTGAGGCGTTCAACGAGCAACTCGTTAAGGGTGTGGCGATACAGTACCCGCAAGATGACGGCGGTGAGTCCGTGCGGCTTAAGCTCACTAGTATGTCGCGCTCAAAACCGAAGAGTGTCACGTTCAATAACCTCGATACCGGCAAGTCCATCACGCTGCGAGTAGGTGAATCCCTGGGCGATGTCGATGGCGATTTCGCTGGTCTCACAGTTGAGGGTGTGGGCAAGACCGAGAACACGTTGATCAAATCCGGTGTTACGTTGTCGAACGGGCAAATCCTCGCGACGGGCGATATTGTGGCTAGCCGTGTGTATTCAGAGACGTACCAGAGCTTGATGATGAAACAAGCGCTCGATAATCACTTCGAAGCCGAGTGGGAAAATTTCCGTCGCTCCACCAAGGTTAAAACACTCACACTGTTTTTCATCGACTCGATTGAATCCTACCGTGGTGAGGATGGGCCAGGACATCTGCGTGCACGGTTCCATGAACTTCTCACCGCGAAACTGAACGAGCAGATTGAGGAACACAAGAACGACGCATCCACAGTCGGAAAGGAGTACGCTGCCTATCTGCGTGCGTCACTGACGGATGTGACGGCAACGAATGGCGGCTACTTTGCGGCGGATAATTCTTCGAGTGATGAAGTGATCCAAGCTGAGGTTGATCAAATCCTGCGAGACAAGCAGGCGTTGCTCTCTTTCACGAATCCGGATGGCACACCCAATACGATGCGCTTCGTTTTCTCGAAGTGGACGCTGCGTGAGGGGTGGGATAACCCGAACGTCTTCCAGATCGTCAAACTCCGTTCCTCGGGCTCAGAGATTTCCAAGCTTCAAGAAGTCGGACGCGGTCTGCGCTTGCCTGTAGACGTGAACGGTACACGGCTTGCAAACGAACAGTTCTACCTCACCTACCTGATCGACTACACCGAGAAGTCGTTTGCAAACGCGCTAATTGGCGAGATCAACTCTGACGCTACAGTGGCAACACCGTCAGTGAAGGAACTCCTGCCCAAGGTCGCGGCAGAGCTCGGAATTATAGAAACCGACTTGTTTATTCGCCTCTTACAGGCTGGATTTGTCGATACGGACAAAAACATTATTGAGGGAAGAGAATCAGAACTGTTGGAGTCTTATCCGCAGTTCAATGTGGGCAAACTCAAGCCCGATAAGGTGGTGACGAACAAGACCAAAACCAAAGTGGGTATCCGCTCTGGGCGTTACGCCGAGCTTAAAGACTTGTGGGAGACCGTGAATGCCAAGTATTACCTGCGGCTCGACAACCTCACTGAGCAAGAAATCGACAGCTGTATCGACGACATTTTGGACTCAGGAATCTACACCGCTCAGGTGAGGCGGTTCATGCAAGAGACAATCGAGCATGACAATGATGGCGGGCTCGTTGCAAAGGCATCAACTAAGGCTGTGTTCTCCGTCGATGACACGCTCACCTATGGAGACTGGCTCAAAGCTGCCTACCTACAGACTTATTTGCCTATCCGGGCGATCAATGCCGGTCTTGTGCGCTACAACGCCAAGCACCCGTTGCCGGAGGAATTTTTCAATAAGGCTACGCTCGCCAAATTCGTCGCACAGTTCCATGAATGGATGCAACGCGAGTTCATCAACCGCTTCTCCTACACGCGCATCGACGCGCCACTAGGAGCCACAGCACTGACCGAACCAGACGGGAAGCCGCTACGAGACATCGTCCAGGGCAACATCGGCATCTACCGTGATACCAGCGCGAAAGTGCCAAACAAGTTCCTCTACGACGCGTTCGTCTACGACTCGCCGAAAGAAAAGGACAACATCCAAGACTCCGACGCGCTCGACGAAGTCGTCGTCTACGGCAAGATCCCCAGGCGATCCATTCGTGTCCCTGTCTATTTCGGTGGTACTACAAGCCCAGACTTCATGTACGTACTCAAAGGCGCAGACGGCAAAATGTCACTGAACTTCGTCATCGAGACAAAAGACGTCAACGCCCAATCCGACCTACGCGAGTCAGAGAAGCTACGGTTCAAGGCAGCCAAGAAATTCTTCGATTCCATCAGCGACGAGAACATCAACGTCCAGTTCGCACCACAGCTCAAGCACGACGACATCGTCGCACTCATCAAACAGGTGGTAGCGCAGTGACAATACTATCGAAGGTACAAATACTTGGTTATCGGAGATTCAGAGAGTTTACGTTTGAACCCACACCTGGAACCAACATCATCGTTGGCGGAAACGAAGCTGGCAAGTCAACACTTATCGAAGCGATAACACTGGCACTCACCGGACACGTCAATGGTACGCGAGCTACAGATTACCTCAACCCGTATTGGTTCAATCAACAACTGGTGAGTGAGTTCTTCTCTAAAGACCCTCTTGACCGTAATTACCAAACTGCTCCTGAATTCCGTATCGATGTTTACTTCGATACAGAGAAGGGAGAGCTACAGAAGCTCCGGGGCGTCAATAACATGGCAAACGAAGATTCTGTAGGCCTCTCCATATGGGCACATCCCGATCCCGAATACACGCAAGAGCTCAACGAGTATGTCAAACAAGAGGACTGCCCTGAAATCCTGCCAGCCGAATATTACATAGTCGAATGGCTAAGTTTTGCAGGATTTCCAGTCTTGCGTCGACCGAAAGACCTGATTGTTTCGCTAATCGACAGTCGCACAATCCAATCCGAACGCGGTATCAACTATTACACGAGACAAATTCTTGAGACACGGCTTGATTCCAAGGACCGGAGCAAAGTGTCTGTTGAGCACCGAAAACTCCGTGCAACGCTCGGCCGCGATGTTCTGCAGGAGTTGAACAGCACGCTCTGTGATGAAAGCCACTCAATCCCTGGGGCAGTGGTTGGTTTGCAAGTCGACCAATCACGGTCGGCTTCATGGGAAAGCACTTTGATTCCAGACATTGATTCCGTGCCGCTGTCAATGGCAGGACAAGGAAACCAGTCTGTGGCGAAAACGATTCTTGCGTTAGGGCGAAACGCTAATGAGAGCAGTCTCATCTTTGTCGAGGAACCAGAGAATCACCTCAGCCATACTCGGATGCGTCAGCTCATTTCCTACATCCAAGAGGCTTCTCACGGCCGACAAGTATTCATTACAACCCATAGCTCCTATATTCTTAACCGACTTGGACTCAACCAAATCACTTTGATCTCCAATGGGCATCCAGCTCGATTCGAGTCCCTTGAAAGCGAAACAATTCAATATTTTCAAAAACTCTCCGGATTTGACACACTTCGATTGATCCTCGCGGACCTCATGGTCGTCGTCGAGGGACCATCAGACGAAATCATCTTTAATAGGTTCTTTCATGACTATTTCGGGCGAGAACCTCTGGACTGCGGAGTTGATGTCATGGCAGTTAACGGTGTCTCTTTCAAAAGATGTTTCGAGCTGGCCAAATTACTGCACAAACCGCTGTTTGCCCTTAGAGATAACGATGGGCATTCCATAGAGCATTGGCAAAATAGCTTTAGAGATTATCTCGAAAAAGGAAAGCGCTACATCTTCGTCGGCCACCCAGACTTGGGAAACACGCTTGAACCCCAAATTGAAAGCGCAGGAAACAACGCTTTGTTGAAACAAATTTTCCCAAATGTCAGGTTAGATCCCATTGCGCTATGGATGCAAAAGAATGGAAATAAAACTAAGTCGGCTTTGGCAATCGCAGAATCGGATCACACCTTGAATCCACCTGAGTATTTCAAAGAAGCGTTCATGGCCATCGAGAAAATAATCGAGGCGCAGCCATGAAGCACCATTTCATTCATGCATGTGCAGGGTCGGGAAAGACTCAGCACATCATTGACCACTGTGCACAAGAGAAAGCCGATACACGGAGATTGATTCTCACGTTAACACTCGCCGGTCAAGACGAGATTGAAGGACGTCTTAAAACTAGCACTACGCAATCTGGACGTTTCCCCGAGATAGAAGGCTGGTACGCCTTTCTCCTACATCACGTAGTCCGTCCCTACTTGCCCTTAGCGTTCCCCAAGCAGAGGATCAATGGTTTCATCTTTGATGCCGGTGAAGCGCGTGCAAAGATTCGGTACATAAAGAAAACCGACCCACAGAGATACTTCACCACAAATGGGCTCGTTTACAAAGATCATCTGGAAGAACTTGCCACACAGATCATGCTCAAGGCTAATGGCCTTGTAGAGAATCGTCTCTCACAAATATATGACGAAATACTTATCGATGAAGCCCAGGATATCAGCCGTAGCGGCTTAGATGTCATCGCCCAGCTCCTCAAGCAGGAAAATGTTCGATGCCTAATTGTGGGAGACAGCCGCCAATCACTACTCGACAGTAGCCTGTCATCAAACAGGAACAAAGGCGCAGACCGTCAAAACCTTGTCCATTGGTATCGAGCGTTCGAGAAGCAAGGATGTCTACAAATCACAGAAAAAACCGAAACGTATCGGTTCAACCAGGCTATTGCTGAATTCTCAGACACCATCTTTCCTGCAAGCCTCGAATTTGCTCCAACCATATCGTTGATGCACGAGAGCTCATCTCATAACGGCGTCTTTCTTGTAGCCAAACAAGACCTTGAAAGTTACTACACCGCCTTTGCGCCAACCATCCTGCGCCACTCAAAAGCATCGTGGAAAGATCAAGCTGCGCTTCACCCCATCAACTTCGGGGTCGCCAAAGGGCGCACCTATGAACGCGTAATGATCCTCGCAACGAAGTCCATTCAGGATTTCTGCCTTAAGAACCAGCAGCTCGACGACAAAAGCGCCTGTTCATTCTACGTCGCAGTAACCCGCGCCAAGCACTCTGTCGCAATTGTTGTTGACCGACCACGTAAGAAGCTGGTCTCAGACACGTCTGTAGCTCTCACCGTATGGGCACCGGAGGAATGTTGACAACCTTCGGTGCTATCCATACTTTTCGACGTTACTCCCATACTTCTTTGTAAGGGGGAGTTGGCTATTTATGCCAGCGTTAGTCCGAACTGGCTCAAGTTCTTCACACGCATCAACGCACTAAGCGCTAACCTGCGGAATCATCCTTTTGCTGTGCTCACAAGCCATAAGCTTCAGCAAATCGCACCAAAGTCGAAACTAACTTTGTATCCAATCCACTCTCATTCCCGACCCAAACTTCGGCACAGACCCATACTTTTTAACGCTTACCCAAACCTTTTAGCACCAAGCCATACTTTTCAGCGACACCCCATACTTTTTAGCGGAACTCGTACTTTTTAGCGGCAACAAGGACCGACCACTCCACGCCACGTAAACCGACGGCAAAAGGGGTCGAAAACCCCGCCGCAACCCCTCACCAAACGCCCCAAAGACAGGGCAAGAACCGCCTCAAAACAACCACCAATACCGCCCTGACAAGCACCAACACCGCCCGCACAACAAAAGACGCTCACCTCGATACTTTGTATCAAAATGAGCGTCCTAATGGTTACTTACACGTTCATTTTGATACAAGACTGGCTTGGGGGCAGATTCATTCGGTAGGGGGTGTTTTCCAAAGACGGGGTAGGAATTGCTGGTTTTATTGCTGTGAGCGAGTTAGCTGGCCGATTGTTCGTCTTTGAAGATGACGCTGATGGCTCCATTAGTGTTGATAATGGCGTGGTCGACGAGGGTGTTCCATGCTTGGTCGCTGTATGCGAGTGGTGGCAGGGTGGCGAGGTAGACGTGGACTTTGATGGCTTGTGCTCGGCGGTGGCGCAGGTCGTCGATCTTGTCGGTGATGTGCTGGTGCTCGGTCTCGAGTTGGCGGTGTCGGGTTTCGAGCTGGTGGTAGTGGCGGTCGTAGTCGTCGGGGTCGTGGGTTGTGGCTGCTGCGGTGGTGATGAGTTGGTTCATCAGCGTGATCGTTTCTTCGATCCGCTCCCCTAGCGTGGCCTGTTGAGTTTCCAACTCGCGGGTGTCGTAGACGGTTTCGTCGAGCAGGCACATGGTGTTATCGAGAACGTCAGTGTTGGTGACGTGCTCAGCCAGGGTGGCGACGAAGGCGTTTTTGATCTGCTCCTCGGTGACGTGGGGTGTCGCGCAACGATGAATTTTCTTGTATTTGTTGTTGCAGCGCCAGATATAGCGGCGGTATTTGCTGGTGGAGTGCCACACTTTCCTCCCGAACGAGCCACCACACTCGCTGCAGGTGATCTTGTTGGCAAAGGGGTGGGTATTGGAGGTGCCTTTGCCTGCGCGGCGGGCGAGTTCTGCTTGGACCACGTCCCAGGTGGCTGGGGTGATGATGGGTTCGTGGTTGCCGGTGACGTAGTACTGGGGTACTTCGCCTTCGTTGACTTTCATGGTTTTGGTCAGGAAGTCGGTAGTGAAGCTCTTTTGGAGCAGCGCGTCGCCTTTGTATTTCTCGTTGGTCAGGATCGATCGCACAGTGGATGGCGACCAGATTTGTTTGCCACGCGGTGTAGGAATCTGATCAGCGGTGAGTTCTTTGGCGATGGTTTGAGGTGTTGCGCCTTCTAGGAAGGTGGCGTAGATGCGCCGCACGATCGGGGCTTGGGTTTCGTCGATGGCGAGGTTTCCGTCATCGCCTTTCTTGTAGCCCAACAGTGAAGCGTAGGGGACCATGATTTTCCCGTCGGCGAAGCGTTTACGGTGGCCCCAGGTGACGTTCTCGGAAATTGAGCGGGATTCTTCTTGCGCCAGGCTGGACATGATGGTGATGAGCAGTTCGCCTTTGGAATCGAGTGTCCAGATGTTTTCTTTTTCGAAGTAGACCTCCACGCCTGCGTCTTTGAGCTTGCGCACGGTGGTCAAGGAGTCGACGGTGTTGCGAGCAAACCGGGACACACTCTTGGTGAGGATGAGGTCGATTTTGCCTGCCAGGGCGTCGGCGATCATGGTTTTGAAGCCTTCGCGGTGTTTCGTGCTCGTGCCGGTGATGCCTTCGTCGGCATACATACCTGCGAATTCCCACTCGGTGCGGGATTGGATGTAGTGGGTGTAGTAGTCGATCTGTGCCTCGTAGGAGGAGGCTTGTTCCTCAGCTTCGGTGGATACCCGCGCGTAGGCCGCCACTCTACGCCGACGCTGAACACCCAGCACCGTAGCGTGGCCGGGTGTTTTCGTGGCTGGGATCGCGGTGACCCGCTTCCGCCGAATCTGCGTCGTGGTCACCGTGTGCTCCTCTCGTCCAGCTTCACCGTCACTGGCGTTTCGGTGCGGGTGGTGTGGATGGTGAGCGTGCGATCCGGGTTGACGACGATCTTCGCCAGGCTGGTCAGAGCCGTGTCGTCGTCCCAGGCATCGAAGCCGAGCACATGGGTGCAGATCCGGGTGAGGCGGGTTTCTCGGATTTGGGGTGCGTGGCAGGGGTTGCCTTTGCCTTTGGTTGCGGTTTCGCACCACCAGAACTTGTAAGAACGGTGGCGGCCTGTCTTAGTTCGTCGGTGATAGAACCTGCCACAGACAAAGCATTCGATCCGTGAGGTGAGCCCGGTCGTGCCACCTGAGGGTGTGGCTCCACGTCCAAGGTGCCTGCGGCGGACAAGTTCGGCTTGGACGGCGTCGAACGTGGTTTGGTCGATGATGGCCGGGTGGGATTCGTCGACAAGATAGCGGGGCAGCTCACCTGTGTTGGTATGACAGTTCGATTCTGCAACGTTTGGACGGTAATACTTTTGCAGCACCGCGCGGCCTGTGTAGATTTCGTTTTCGAGCCATTTGCGGATCGTCTTCCCACGAAACTTGGCTCCCCGCCTGGGCTTGACCCCTTCAGCGTTGAGCCGGGTGGCGGTGGCTTCGGGTGAGATGCCTGCGAGGAACTCCGCGAATATCCTTCTGATAATCTTGGCTTCGGCCTCAATGATGACCAGGTCGCCACCTAAATATTGGTAGCCGTAGGGTTGGCGCGAATGCACTGACCCGTCGGCGTATTTCTTCCTGATCCCCCACTTGACGTTCTTTGACATGGATCGAGATTCTTCCTGCACAAACGATGCCAGCAGCGTCAGTAGGAGTTCCCCGTCAGCGCTGAGGGTGTCGATCTGTTCGCGTTCGAAACGCACCGCCACCCCGAGGGCTTTCAGCTCGCGCACCGCATCAAGCAGATCGACAGTGTTGCGGGCAAGGCGCGAGATCGACTTCGTCAAAATAACGTCAATGCCGCCTGCCCTAGCGGTGTCCATGAGGCGTTTGAATCCATCGCGATGCTTGGTGGAGGTGCCGGTAATACCTTCGTCGATAAACACCCCGACATAGTCCCACCCAGGGGTGGATTGAATCAGATGGGAGTAGTACGACACCTGGGCGGCGATCGACGACAATTGCCGTTCGTGCTCAGTGGACACCCGCGCGTAGGCCGCTACCCTCAACCGCTGCGGCCGTGCTGGTCTCGCCGGGATCACCCTCATCTCACCCATGTATCTCAATCTCCTTACACTGCTCGTTTCCCCTAATAAATAAGGGGTTCAGCTGGTTGTATCCATCTACGCTCTAAACCCGCGTTTTATCCAGTCGAACCCGCAAAATCAGCCCACCAACAACAGCAGGAAATTCCCCCGCCACACGAGTCAACACCACGCGGGCTTCACTGTCGGTCAGTGCACCAGTGTCAGTGAGCCGATCAATGAACCCCACAACCCTGGCTAGATCAACCTCGGCATCAAACACGCTCTTTGTCATCGACTGCCACCCTTGGTGCCGAACCGGTGGCGGATGTAGCAGGCATGGCAGCAGTACTTACGCCCCGCATTCCCATACGCCTCGAACCCCTCACCACAGTAGGCGCACGTGAACTCATAGAAGGCGTTACGGGTGCCTGCTTCTGGGTGGGTATGCCAGAAGGCCCGCCGATGCTCGCTACAGCAAAATGATGGTTTCTTCCCATCCGCGCGTTGCGGCAGTTTGATTCCGCACCAGCGGCACCAGCGCCCATCAGGGTCAGCTTTCGCTGTTGGTTCGATACCTGTGCGGGTGACGTAGGCGCGGATCTGGTCGCGGCTGACCGCAAGACGTGCAGCGATCGCCTTATACCCGAGCCCGCCCAAGCGCATGCGCCTGGCTGCTTGTTTTTCTCTCTCGTCTAACGCCATCACTGGCCTCCTCTCAGTAGAAGGCCACGAATGTGTGCCGAGTTAACCCCTCAACCGAGGTGTTGTGAGCCTTCTGCCCATACGCCCTCGGGCACCTGCGAATCCGGACGGGTAAGAAAGCCTCAAGAATGATGAAAAGCCCCGCCATGAACTGCTCCCCGAGAATCCGGGAAGTCACAGTGATGACGGGGCTTCAATACGCCACAGGGGCGTGCGGGGTTAGTAGCCGAGCTTGGCATTGACTCGCGCCTGCACCGCACCGTAAAGGTTTCCGAGGCGGCGCTTACGCTCTTCACCGTTGCCGTAGTCGCCACGGATCACGGCGTCAGCGAGGGCATCGATGTTGGGTGCGGCGGGCTTCGCGGGCGTTCGGCCGGAGAGCTTTTCGTTGACTCGCTGTTGGACGGCGGCGTAGTTGGCTCCGAGGCGTCGCTTGCGCTCATCCCCGTTGCCGTACTCGCCGCGAATGACAGCGTCAGCCAATGCGTCGATGTTCGGTGTGGCTGGTGCTGGTGCGGGTGTTGGCGTGGGCGCGTTGCCGGAAAGCTTCTCATTCACGCGAGCCTGAACAGCCGCATAGTTCGCTCCGAGGCGACGCTTGCGCTCGTCCCCGTTGCCGTACTCGCCACGAATAACCGCATCTGCGAGGGCATCGATGTTCGGCGCTGCAGGAGCAGGTGCTGGTGCGCTACCGGTCATCTGGTCATACCAAGACTGGGCGCGGGCCATGTATGCCGCGTGCTGGGAGCCAGCAAGAGATGCCGGGCAAGCAGTCGCAGAGAAGTCCTTGTGTCCGAACACGTTCTTCCCCCACGCCGGGCGGCCAAGACCGTAGAACTTGCAGATCGCGGCCACGAGGTGTGCGCCGTTATCAAGGCACGCCTCCGACACAGCCCATGAATCACTAGTCATGTCGGCGTGTTCGATGCCGATGGAGGTGGTGTTGGCTACCCAGTTTCCTGCATGCCAGGCGGTATCCCGGTCCCACACCAACTGGCCGATGCGTCCGTCGGATTGGACTTGGTAGTGGGCCGACGCTGGACGGGACTGCCACACGTCATAGCAGCCACGAATCGTGAGGTTTCCGGCGTTGTGGTGGATGATCACCTTATCGATCCGCCGACCGTTCCTGCCGGGTGTATAGTGCTTGTTCATGATGAGGTCGATGTCAGCCTCAAGCGCGAGCCAATTCTTCATGACTAGTTCTCCTTTGTGTTTTCAGTGGTCGTTTCGGTCAATGAGGGTCTTGTTTCGGCGCGGTTAGCGATCGCATCGAGCGCCCCACGCATTTGGGCAGGGACAGGCAGGCCGAGCCGGGTGGCGTTCTCCATCAGCGAGATGCCTTCGTTGGACAGGTAGAAGAAAATGACCGCCGCACGAAGCACACCGGGTGCACCGAGAACGTGGACGTCGATCAAATGGGCGAGTCCGACGAGAGTGAAGATGAGGATCTTGCGGCTGATACCCCTAAAACCGACGGATGAGCTGAGGCGACGCTCATTGATGGCGGCCAGCACGCCGGTGATGTAGTCGGCGATAGCGAAAACAATCAGGGCATAGACGAGGCCGTCGAGGCCTCCAAGGTAGGCGGCGAGCCAAGCACCGACACCGGCGAGGCCGGTTTGGATGGCATGCCAGATGGCGTGAAGAGACATGGGAATGATTCCTTTCTGTGGGCATAAAAAATTGCCCACACCCATCTGGGGTGAAGGCATCAAAAATTGGTGTAGCGCAGCGATTTACATGGTCGGGTCAGTCAAGACCTCCAAGATCGGCAGACTCAAGTCGAACGACCCCGCCTTGGGTGCTGGGAGTTCGTGGGTTTCGATGGTTTCTGCTGGTGGTGCAGGCGTGGCATCGGATTCAATTGGGACGATCGGCAACTGCACCTCATCGTCAGGCGTTGACTCATCAGCGGAGACTTCGGTGAGTTCTTTGCTCTTTTCTTCCTCGGCGCTCATGTGTTGTCCTTGGTGATGGCGTCGTAGAGGACGTCGTAGGCCTCGGCCGCTTCGCCAGACAGCTCACCGTCATAGCCATCAAGAAGTGCTTTCACGTCCTTGTCGTGGCCGTCGTAGGTCGGGCCAGAGACTTCAGCGACCGAGGCGAGTAGTGCTTGGCGGGCATCGAGGAACTCACCAGCTTTCTCGGGGTTGGCGAGGGCGAAGGTTCCGTCTTCTGCGAATACTGGGCGGCCGTGCTCGTCGAGCGTGGCGTAGGCGGTGACGAGGTCGTATTCGTCTTCCCCGAACCGGGCAATCGCCTCCTTCACCAAGGTGAGCAGTTTCGAGCGGGCACGAGACTGCGCGGACTTCAAGGGCATGCTGGTGAGTAGGTCTGCGATGGGTTGTAGATGCTGGTTGGCGATCATGATTTCCATGGATGTTTCCTTTCCTTATGCGAGGTTGGTAGACATGGTAGATAGGCCGGTGTTGGAGTAGTACTGCCAAGTAATGTTTGTTCCTGAGCGTGAAATGGTGGTGATCCATCCGTGGTTAAGGAGCGAGATCAGTGAATTCACTCGGCTCATCAAATCCTTGGTGCGATCGAACAGGCGGGTCATGTTGTAATACGAACCGTTGGTGACGACCATCAGGTCGTAGGTGTGGAAGACGATTTTCGACAGCCCGCTTTGTCCCACCCAGCCCGAGTGCGTGCCGCTGCCTGTGAGCGTGCAGTCTTGCAAGGTGACGTAGCGTGAACCGGTGGTGTAGAACTTGTAACCACCAGTACGCAGGTCGGAGCCGAGGTGGATTCCGGCTTTGCCGTAAAACAAGCCTTTCGGGTCAAGGGTCAGGCACGTGTAGTAGTTGCCGCCTTCGGTGTCTTGGTAGGTCCAGGCAACGTAGTCGCCTTTATAGGCGAGCTGGCCTACGATGCCTTGCACATCGGGCTTATCTTTATGGGCTCTGCGTGCGAACTCGCCGATATAGCGGGTTCCGTACCAAAACTGCATCCCAGCACTCGTGATCTTGCCTTCCAGCGTGTCCCCGTTATACCAAGCGATTTGATATGGGCTAATCCTGATAGATTGCGTCCAGCCTGCCAGCCCTACTTGGATGGCGTTGGTGGCGAGCTTGTCGGCCGTAATCGAGCGCGCCCCAATCCGAGCCGCCGACAACGTCCCGGTGGTGATCTTCCCAGCATCCAGCGAAGCAATTTTGGCCGATGTGACCGCAGCGTCTTTGATCATCGCGGACTGGATAAAACCGTTAGCGATCGTCAGCTTATCGGAGGTAATGGACCCTGCTGCGATGCGTGCAGCCGATAAAGTACCGGTCGTAATCTTGTTCGCCGATAGGCTGCCAACCTTCGCATCCGTGATCGCCGCATCCTTGATCATCGCATTCGTAATAAACCCATTGGCGATCGTCAGCTTGTCCGAGGTGATGGATCCAGCCTGAATGCGTGCCGCTGCCAGGTAGCCGGTGGTGATCTTGCTCGCTGACAGGTTGGCGATTTTCGCGTCGGTGATCGCGGCATCAGCGATTTGTGCGGTGCCGATGGCGGCATCTGCGATGTGTGCTTGGCTGATCGCTTTCGACCCAATCATCGCGGCACCCACCGGTGTTTGTTCCCATTGGTTGTTGGTGAGGAGATATTGGCGGGCGATCACTCCGTCTACGCGCACTTGCCACAGCGCGCCCTCTGGCCTGCCAGCCGCGTCCGCTACGCTCGGGTCAACAACGGCAACCGTGAGCCGCCCATCCGAGGTAACCGCAATATTGTGAGCATCCTGCGCCAACCGGGTAGCACCAGCGGCTGCGGTCTTGGCCTGGTCAATATCGACCTGCGCCGAAGCTATCTGAGTGGCGACAGCATCGGCGGCGGTTTGTGCGTCTTGTGCGGCGGCGAGGGCGTGGTTGACCTCTGCGCGGGCGGCGTCGAGTTCAGCCTGAACCTGGGCATGATTCAGATCGGTGGCGAGGGCGACCCAGCCGGGCTGTCCGGTGTCGGTGAGCCGGTAGATCCAGATTTCTGTGGTTTCGCCGTTGCTTTTAAACCATGTGTCACCCAGCTGCGCGGTGGCGGGCTGGATGCTGCCGTAGTGGTTGGTGTTCTTCCCATCCGCACTAGCCAACGCGAATCCGGCCGCATTCGACGCAGCCACCGCCGTATTGATGGCGATCTTGACTTGGCGGGTGACGGACGTGAACTTCCGAGCGGTAGAACCCAGTTCGACCGAAATGTACTGGCCTGTGAGTGGGTTGTATTTGTATGCCACGACCCGTGCCGTCAGCGCAACACCAAGATCACTGTGGCGGACGGTCACGGTGTCGCCAATTTCGATGGTTTCGAGCCGCGCGAGGTCTGCGTATTCACGGGTTTGTGAAAGGTCAGTGAAGCGGATCTTGTACGAAGCGGACGGCTCATCGACATGTCTTGCGCTGAATTCTGCTGCTGCTAGTCGGCGCAGCTCAGAGTGGGCTTGGTCGAGTGGGAGTTCGCCTTCGCGCGGATTGTCCGTGTCGGTGATGGCTTTGACTTGTCCGTAGCGGATGACGCGGATACGCGGCACCACATAATCGCCCAACTTCGGCGAATCCACATAGAGCTCAGGCAAGAGCAGGCCGTTGTAGCCGACCGGAAGAATCCGCGTCACCACCGTCGAAAAATCAATGGATGATTCGAAGCCGGTGAGGTTCTTGCGGTCACGAATCACCACCCCGTGGTTGGCTCCGCGCATGGGCGTGTGATGGATCAGCCAGTTATTACGCGTAAGCTCGCCGCCCCAACGCGAGATGAGCGTGTTGTCCTCGCCCGCATCCATGAGAGCGGCGGCGATGGGCATGCGCACGATCCGCGCCGATGCCCGCGTCACCGTATCCGATGAGGTAACAGTAAACCCGTGTTTCGTGTTTGCCGCGCCAAGAATCTGAGTGAGTGCGCTCTTGGCGGTCTTGTTGACCACGTAGGTGTCGGCGATGAGGTTCTCCGCCAGATCATAGAAGACATGAAACGCGCTCACTTCGAGCATGCCGTCAAGGGTGGTGACAACCTCGGAGATGCGGAAACCTTGACGTTGCTCCAGTCCTGGCACGGGCGCTGCCACAATGTTCTCCAGCGTCAGGTGCTGGGCTGCAGGTCCATCTGCTGGGTAGGTGAAGGTCAGGGAGAATTCGCCGCCGAGTTCCTCGACCACGATCGGGTTGATGATTTCCCGGTCGAGGACGCCGAGACCGGTGGTGGTGAATGTGGTGGCGGTGCGGTCGTGAACCGTAATCATGAGGAGCCTTCCAAACAAAAATAGCGGCCACCCCACGAAGGGATGACCATCGGAACTTGCGTGAGTTGGGTGTTAGGGGTTGCGCCAGTTCGGCGTGATCACGATCTTGCTGATGCCGGTGCCGAGAGTGATCCGATTCAAACCAGGCTTAAAGGTTGGGAAGGCGTCGGTGAGCGCATCGGTCTGCACGCGACCAGATACGTGTGCGACGAGACGCGCGCTGTCGAGCGTGACGGAACCTGCTGGCGAATTCACGTGATAGACGCGCGCATTGATCGTCAGCGAGAGCGCCCCGGTGCCAGTAACGGTGATGATCGGATCGGCATCGAGTAGGCCGGGGTTGGTGATCGTCCCCGACTCCGACATCGTTACCGACTTCAAGCCCTCAGTCAGGTAAGTGAAGGGTTGGCAGGTCAGGCGCACGGTGAAGAAACCCCACCCCGACAGCTCCCGGCGCAGCTCGCCAACTTCGCAGTGCTTAACCTTCCGATACACACCCGACTCACCAGTGAACGCGATCATGGACGCGCCCGTCAGCTCGTGAGAAGCCTGTCTATACTGGTGTAGCCCGTCACGGATAGACACGGCGAGCTCAAGCTCGATCTCGGTATCCTCCCAGCCCGTGAAGCGCGTGAGGGTACCTGCTCTTCCTTCGACCTCAATATCATCCACCGCGCGGACGGCTGCTGGAATCGCCACCGGTGCCGTGAGTCGCAGACCAAGCGACGCCGAAGTCACCGTGTTGTTCAGGGTGAAGCCAAACATGATCAGTAGCCTCCTGCCATCACAGTCTGCCGCCGATCAAGGCGCGCGAGTTGCTTGTCGAGAGCGGGTGCGAGCTTGCCCACCAGCGTCCCATCCGACAACGTCACGCTAATGTCGAGCGAGCCGAGGATCCGCTTCGCAGTCGCGTCCACGATCCCAGCGACATCCACACGATCACTATCAGCACCGCCACTCGTATCGCGACTGATAGCTATGGGTTGTGGGGTGAGGTCAACGGCAGGTACCTGCAGGTCTGCCATCGTCTCGATCGGGACGCTCAGCCCGTCTTCAAGGTCGGCGAAGGCGTCTATCGTGTCCCTAGCTAAACCAGTAGCGGCGGTGACGGCTTTGTTGCCGTCCGTGCGGATGGATCCTGCGAGGCCTTCAACGAGCATCTGTCCTGCCCACGCCATCTTGCGTGACGGTGAATGGATGCCGAAGAAGCCGGTGATCGAGTCCCATATCCCGCTTGCCCAGTTCGAGACCCGATTCCACAACCAGCCCGCCAAGCCTTGGATGCCATTCCACAGGCCGTAGACGAGGTTCTTACCCGCCTCCACCATCTGCCACACGCCCTGCCCAACAGCAGACACAATCCCAGAAATAATCGATGGGATTGCTGCGACGATTGTGGAAATGATCTGCGGCAGGTTTCGTACCAACGCGGTCAAGAGTTGGATGCCTGCTTGGACGAGTTGCGGGATAGCCCCACCAATCGCCGACACAATAGCTCCGATAATCTGCGGGAGCGCGGCCACGATCGTCGTGATGATCTGCGGTAGCGCCCCAATCAACGCCGTCAACAACTGAATGCCTGCTTGGATCAGTTGTGGGATTGCGCCGACCACGCCGCCCACGATCGCAGTAATAATCTGTGGGAGTGCTGCGACGATTGCTGTGATGATCTGAGGCAGCGCCCCGATCAAGGCGGTGAGTAGTTGGATTCCTGCTTCGATGATTTGTGGAATCGCCCCGACGAGGAAGGTCACTATGCCGGTGATGATCTGTGGGAGGGCTTCGATGATGACGGGGATCGCTGCGATGAGTCCCTCTGCCAGGCCGGTGATGAGCTGCAACGCCGCATCAAGAAGCAACGGGAGGTTATCGACCAGGCCCTGCACTAAAGCCATGAGCATCTCCACCGCAGCCGGAACCAGTTCCGGTAGTGCTTCGCTGATGCCAGAGACGAGGGTGGCGATGATCTGAATCGCCGCCTCCAACAAAGACGGCAACGTTTCGATGATTGCTTCTACTAAAGCGATGATCAGCGTCACCGCCGTCTCGGCCACCTGCGGGAGCACCTCGATGATGCCTTCTAACAGGGCGGTGAGGATGGACATGCCGGTCTCGACCACCATCGGCAACTGCTCAGCAATAAACGCTAGGGCTTCCTGTAAGACGGTGCCGAGGGTGTCGATGAGGGCGGGTGTTCCGCCTTCTTCGAACGCCGCGGTGAGTTCGTCGATCCAGCCGTTGACCATCGGCATCACCGACCCAGCCAACGCCTCAGAGACTCCGCCTGCGAGGAGGCCTTTGAGGTTTTCGATCCCGTCCTGCATTGTTGCGAGCTGCCCGCTGAAGGTTTGGGATTGGGCGTCCATAGCCCCGTAGAAGCGGCCGCCCTCAGCCGTGGCAGAAGCAAACGCGTCCGCAACCATGTCAGCGTTGATTGCGCCGTTGGCCATTTCCTCCTTGAGCTCACCAATACTCTTGCCGGTCTTGCGGCTGATCTCTTCGAGGGGGTTGAATCCGGCGTTGATCATCTGCAGCAAGTCCTGACCCGTGAGTTTGCCGGTCGAGGACATTTGGGCGAAGGCAAGGGTCAGCGATTCCATCTTCACCGCATCTCCTTGGGAGATGTCGCCGATTTCGTTGAGGTGCTTTTTCGCATCCTCCAGGCTCATGCCGAAGCTCAGGAGGGTTTGCATGTTGCCCGCGAGGTCCTCCATACCAAACGGAGTCTTCGCCGCCTGGACTTTCAGATCGTTGACGAGCTGTTGGGCTTTGGCTTGGTCGCCGAGCATCGTGGTGAAGGACGTGGAGTATTGCTCCATGCGGGCGTTGTATTCCACGCCCTCTTTCAAGGCTTCGGCCATGCCGCGACCGATCGAGGCGATCGCATGCCCGATACCTTTGACTCCGGCGATGATGGCTTCGGAGGCGAGGTTCGCTTTCAACACGTCGCCGAAAATGCGGGTCTTGGAGCTGGTGGTGTCCATCTCGTCGCCGAGATCATCGACTGCGCCCTCGAGTTTGCCCGCGTCCTTGGCGGCGTCTTTAGCATCGTCACCGGCACCGTCTGCTTCGTCCCCGAAATCCGACAGGGCGTCATTATTCGATTTGAGTTCACTTTCGAGCCGGTTGAGTTCAGCGCCTGCGTTGTTGAGCTGGATTTGCCAGTTCTTCGTCCGGCTATCGTTCTCACCAAAGCTCGTGGCGGAGTTTTCGAGTGCGGCGCGTAGGGTCTCGATCTTGGCTTTTTGAGCTTCGATTTCTTTGCCCAGCACTTGGTTACGGGCGGTGAGGGCTTCGGCGGACTGGTCGTTCTTATCGAACGAGGAGGCTACGAGCTTCATCTCCGAGCCGAGCACTCGCATCTCACGGTTAATATCCGTGATCGCGCGCTTGAACTCACGCTCACCCTCAAGCCCGATCTTCAAACCAAAACTGGAGTCAGCCATAGGTCTGTATTCCTTCGTGTTGCTGGGGTTTAAAATTGGCTAGAGGATGAGGAGGAATCGTGTGGGCCAATTTTGTAACTAATCGCCGGTGGGTATGGCCGTTGTTTGCTTTACTCGTCATCGGTACGGTCGTTTTCGCTGTTTTGTGGATGAGCGGTGTCGTGCATCCCGTCACGGGCGTCGCTAATGCAGCAGGTTTCGCAATATGTGCGATCGGGCTTGTAGCGTGGCATCTTGCCACTCGTGGTTTGCAGCGATGAGCACTCCGGTACTTTTCCTCCACGGACTCGGCGAGACCCCGCAAGCCTGGAATGGCGTCATCAACGAGTTCGAGAGCATTGACGCGCTCACGCCCACTGTTGTCGATCAGCCATCAGGAACGCCATGGTCGTTACATGAGCGCACGGACGAACTCGCCGCGTCACTGAATGATCCAGTCGACGTGGTTGGGCTATCTCTTGGCGCGGTTATGGGTCTTGATCTGGCAATTCGGCACCCGCACATGGTTCGCTCCCTGTTTCTTTCAGCTCCTCAAGCACGCCCGCCTAAAGCATTGATGCGCATTCAAAGCGTTCTCATGCGAGTCTTGCCTGAGCGTCTCGTGTGCCCACCATAGATTTCCAAGCAACAGTTGCTGGAAATCCTGCGTCAAATATCAGCCATTGATTTCGAGCCAGAGCTTGGAAATATCACGGTTCCAACAACGATTGCGTGCGGTGTGAAAGACCGCGCGAATCTTCCTGCCGCCCGCACCATCAGCCAACAGATCCCACCAGCCCGCCTCATCGTTGTGCCAGACGCGGGTCATCAATGGCATCAATCAATGCCCACACAATTCGCTCACGAACTAAAAGCCCACTGGAATAGTATCTAGATCCCGGCAGGAATCACGTCGTCGATGAACCATTGACGTAGCGGTTGGGCTCTGCCGGTTTCGAGTCGCCAGCAGTCGACCAGATCCAAGAGTTCCCCAAACACGGTTAAGCCCACCTCCACCCGCGATAGGTGAAGGTGAGCCATGCCGATATATGTCAGCCGCGTGAACACGGCATTGTCGGTTTCGACTATGCGTCCGCTGCTGGTGCTTTTGGGGCTGGCTCGGTAAGGATGTCTCGTCGTGTTCCGCGCTGGAGGGCTTCGGCGATCGCGCCACGATAATCCGCCAGATCAGCAGGCACAGTGAGTAGTTCAACCTCGTCCTCGGTCAACTCTGGGCGCTTGTCGTCTGGGTGGCGCAGGTTGTGTATCTGGATGGACTGGTTGACCAGCAGCGTGATCAACCAAATCACCTCACCGAGCGTCTTGCCCAGATCGTCGGAGATTTCCAGGGCGTTACCCAGATGTTCGAGCCCGCCGTAACGCTCAGCGATCAGCCGCGTGGCTTTCGTCGTCAAGACAAGCTCGCAGTCGGTACCGCCGATGCTGACAGTGGCGGAGCGCCCTGGGTCAACAACTGATTCAGTCTTCTTCTTGGTTGTCATGGCTCATGCTCCTTAGGCTTCAGATGTGGTGCTGGCGGGTTCATAAACCTGGGCATACCAGTTCGTGATCGTCTCGGGCTTGACGCCGGTTGCGCCCTCTAGCACTTCTGCCTTCCACGGATGACGCCCCTTACTATCGGGTTTGTTACGCCGCAAAATCGTGCCCTCAATCGAGGGTGTCGAGAACGTAATCGAGTCGGCTTTAGTTGCCAGGGTTTCGGTGGGCAGGGCGAACTTGACCCGGTACAGCCAGAAATACTGATACTTCCCCGTAGAGCGTGCGGCTCGGAAACCGATCGCCACCGGAGCCCCGCCGTCCTCGGAAGCGGAGATGAGCACCCCGTTGGAATCCACGGTCGCACCCGTCAAGGCTGCGGCTGCTTCACCACCCAGATCGTCAATACCCAAAGTCAGGGTGCCGGATTTGAATTCCTTGACGATCTCACTCGGCCCGTCATCGGCATACAGAATCGCTTCAGCGACCTCAACACTGAGTTCTGCGGAGATGGCTTTGGCGAGGGGTTTGGGTTTGGCGTAGGTCTCCTCGCCCGTGTCGGGGTTTTCAGTGATGGTGGCGTAGTAGAGCTTGTCTAAACCAATAGTCGCCATGAGTAATGCTCCTTCATGTGTAGGTGTGGTGGGTTGCGACATCTATCGCGTAATGGTGAAATCCGGTATCCGCTTCGAAGCCGACATAGGTACGGGCAATGATCGTCAGTCCAGTGTCGAGCAGGGCGCGGGTAATGCGGCTACGCAGGTCGAGATAGTTTCCGCGAGTGAAGAGTGCGAGGCGGACTTCCTCAACCTCAACGCTGGGCTGGTTGTCGGCGAACACGTCCAACACGTCAGCCAGTGGTGTTGTTACCAGATACGTATCTGGCGCTGGTGTTGTAGTAAACAAGCCGATTTCGAATGGTAGGTCGAGCTTGTCAGCAATATTCGTGAGCTGTTCTAGTAATGCGGTCATTGTCTCACCTGCTCGATCCGCGCCGTGAGCGTCGTTTTCATGGCCTCGATTGCACCACGCCGTGTTTGCGACCGTGTGGGTGCAAGGAACGGGCGTGCAGGCTGATTGCTGCGGCCGTGTTCGAGGACGTTGGCGATCAACGCATTCGCTTTGCTGTCACGCCGGTTTTCAGCGAAGCCGACCTTAATGTTGTGATCACCTCGACTGTTCACCTTCACGCTCGTTGTGCCCAGTGCTGCGAGTAGTTGCCCTGTCGAGCGTGATGTCTGTTTGGTGTTCCGGCCGATTACGCTCGTGAGGTTTGC
Source organism: Arcanobacterium hippocoleae (assembly GCF_031456295.1). Taxonomy (NCBI): domain Bacteria; kingdom Bacillati; phylum Actinomycetota; class Actinomycetes; order Actinomycetales; family Actinomycetaceae; genus Arcanobacterium; species Arcanobacterium hippocoleae. Next base: position 41,952 of record NZ_JAVDUJ010000001.1, on the reverse strand, counting down.
TCGCATACGCGGCTCGACTACGGCGGCTCCCGCCTTGAGTACCTCATCAGCTGAATACTCCAGTACACGGCTGGCGGCGTTGAGGGAATCAATGAACGCGTTCGGCAAGCGAATCTGAACTCTAGCCATGGGCGTCTCCTTCGGGCGTGGTCTGGTGGGCAAGAATCTCCACGTATCTACCGATGACCTCGACGGCGTCGATCACATACCGCCCATCCGGGCCACTGATCTCCATATCAGTGGTCACGGACAGTCCGGGAAAAGATCTGATGCGGAAGAGGACGTCGGCCTTTGAGTACGCTGCCCGGTTCACCCACGCGCTCGATGCGTGCCGCACCTCGATCTGCGCCCGCACCGTCGCCTTCACTTCATCGCGCGTGGTGGTGAACCCCGCCTTATCGCGGATAACCCTTGGCTGTATAAGGTCGATGGTGGTGGTCATGGATCCAAGAGAAGCCATGAATGTTCCTTTTCTTAGACTTTCCATTCACGGTCCAGGCGTAGCAGGTTGTTAACGGCGTTCCACACCGCCCGCGCCGCATCCGGCTTATCTGCCCAAAACCCTGCCGTGGAACCATCACGAGACTCATAAAAATGGGAGGCGAGCATGACAATGCCCTGCCTGGTTGCCCCAGACATGTCGTGGGTCTCGTAGTAGCCCTCATCAAGGTGTTGGTAGGAGCAGGCGTAGGAGGTGGCCGAGTTGATCAGCGCGCCGATCAATTGATCGTCATCATCGAAGGTGATGAGCAGGTTCGCCTTCACCTGCGCAACCAAATCAACCGTGGTCATTGCGGCCACCTCCTCTCCATGTGCGGGGTCGGTTATGCTCCTGCCTTTTGGGTCAATAGCTTCACTGCTTCAGGCAGGACGAGCTTCCCGTCCAGACGTTGCGAGGCTAGGAAGCCGACCTGCCCGGTGGTTGCGAACAATTCGTTTAGCCGCTTGAACGAGCGGCCCTGTCGGTCGGCAATCCAGTAATACGACAAGTCACCGAAAGCCACCGTCGAGGCACCAGCCTTGATTTCAGGCACGAAGGTGCTCGTGTGGACCGGGCGGCCAAGGACAAGGTCTGGGGTTCCTGCGGTCAGGGCTGGCTGCCACAGATATTGACCGTTGCCGTCCTTGAGCTTGCGGATGGTTTTCACGGTGGAGTCGTTCATCAGCCACACTGCGTTCTTGCGATACGGGCCGCGCAGGCTATAGTGCAGGTCGATGAGTTCATCAGCCGTAATATCGGTTGCCTTACCCGTGGTCACAGCCTTCTCACCACCACCAGTGGCTGCGAAGATGCCGGTGGGCTTACCTTTCCCGTCCCCGGTGAGGAAAGCTTCTTCTTCGGCAGCGCCGATACGGCGAGCAAACTCCGCCGCCAGGTACTGCTCGACGTCGAACGCGGCGTCGTTGAGCAGCTCCTCGCTGATTTTGAGGAAGGTGCCGAGCTTAAACGCGCTCAGCGTCACCTGCGTGAAGGCTTCATCAGATTCCGTATACGGCTTGCCTTCATCGAGCCAGCCTGCGGTGCCGTGGGTAGAGACGACCGGGATCTTGCGATCACCTGAGGTGGTTTGAATGACCTTCGCCAAGGAGCGCATGATGTTTTGATCTTCCAGTGAGGAGATCAGTGTGCGTTCGAACTCGTCAGGTACCAAGTAGCCGCCCTCAGTGTCTACGCCTTCGGAGAGGGCGTTGCGTACTTCCATCGGTGAGATGTTCAGTCGCATGGCATCCCAAAACGCCCGTTTGTACGAGGCGGTTGCTCGAGGTGCAGTCGGCTTGGCTTCATCGTCAGGGTTCATGCCTGGCATTGAGGTGAGCGGCGTGTTGGTTGCCTTGGCGAGGTCGGCGTCGCGGCGCAGGGCTCGTTCGGAGCGTGCGATCTCGTTGGTGAGTCGATCGATTTCGGCTTCCATCTTCGCGTAAGCCTGATCATCTTCAGCTGACAGGCAACCGGTGGTGGTGTCGCGGCGCTCGTCAAGGAAGGCCTTCGCCTTCTCCCACACATCTGAGCGCTTGGTGCGAAGGTCAGAAACAGTCATAGAGGTAGTCATTAGTGGTTCCTTTCAGTGGGGTTGATTGATCAATGCGGCGTACAAATCACAAACCCGCCGACCAACAGGCACAGCGGGAGTAATAGCAGGGCGCGGTGGACGCACCGGCTTCGACGGCGGCGAGGTGACGGTCAGGTGTGCGACGAGGTTTTGTTCGAAGGCGCGGCGGGAAAACACCGTGCCTTGCCCCACGTTCTTAGGCGGGAACAGTGGATGCTTCAGCTCATAGTCCTCATCGTCCACGTCAGACTCTTCGGGTTCCTTTGGGGAGTCGCCCTCGTCCTCATCGTCATCCGGGTCGTCGGGCTTCTCAGGCGAGACCGCAAACATTGGGTCGCGTTGGCCGGTGAGAAGTTCATCGGCAAAACCCATATCGATCGCAGCACGAGCATCCATCCACGTCTCAGCGTCCATGAGCTTCGACAACTTCGCCCGACTCAGGTTCGTCTTTTCCTGATATGCATTCAGGATTGATTCTTTGACCGAATCAAGCATGTTCATTGCACGTGCAAGTTCATCCTTATCACCGACCGCCATCGTCGCCGGGTTATGAATCATCAACATCGACACCGGCGACATAGCCACAGTAGATGCTGCCATTGCAATCACAGACGCAGCAGACGCGGCGATACCATCAATATTGACGGTCACCTCGCCTGGGTAGTCGATGAGCATGTTGTAGATCTGCGCCGCAGCCACCACGTCCCCTCCGGGGCTGTTGAGCCAGATCGTCACCGGACCAGAACCGGCGTTCAGTTCTTGGGCGAAGATACTGGGTGTGATGTCGTCATCGAACCAGGACTCTTCAGCGATCGTGCCGCTAATACGCAAAACCCGGACACTTGTCGCGTCCGGGTCAGAATTGTTTGGCTCGGGGGTGAGCCAGTTCCAAAAACGTCTCATATCCTCCTCCTTAAGGGAAGCTCGTTACTCGAAGGTTCCTGGGCCAGTTCAGGCTCTGGTTCAGATGCGGTTGTCTGCGCGTAGGCTCCAGCAAGCCCGAGCGGGAGCATGTTCCCGTTCACCAAATAGAGGTCACCGCCTGCCTCGATGCTGATGCGGTCGAGGTTTTCTAACTCGCGGATATCGTTAGCGCTCATCCACCCGTTCTGCCGCGCCACCGCATACCCATCCATCCGCGACTTATAATCCCCACGCAGCAAGCCTTCAAGATTAAACTTCACATACACCTGTGGTTTCTCACGCTCAGCAAGGAGGGTTTTGCTGATGGCTTGTTCGAAGCGGATCACCCACGGATCCAGCGTGTACTTCACGAACTCGAGCGATTGCTGCTCAATATTGGAAAACGAGGATTTTTCGAGGTCGCCAATCATGTGCGGCGGAATACGGAAGATTCGAGCAATTTCGTTGATCTGAAACTTTCTCGTCTCCAAAAACTGGGCCTGCTCAGGTGAGACGCTGATGGGCGTGTATTTCATGCCCTCTTCCAGCACGGCGATCTTGTTGCCGTTCCTCGCTCCGCCGAACGTCGACTGCCATGATTCGCGGACGCGAGCTGGGTCTTTGATTGTTCCTGGATGCTCCAACACGCCACCGGGAGCCGCACCATTCGCGAAAAAGCTCGCACCATAATCCTCCGTCGCTTGAGCCAAGCCGATAGCGTTTTTTGCCATCGCAATCGGGCTGTAGCCGACCAGGCCGTCAAAACCCAACCCTGGAATATGTAACACTTCATGCGGTGACAGGCGTACAGTTTCGAACCTGCCACTTGGTTCATCCCATGTACGCTGATACTCATAATACAAACGACCTTGCTCATCTCTGCCCACGGTCATTCTGTTTGGCATAAGCGGATACAAGCCGATAACCTCATCACGACCATTACGAATCACCTGAGCAAACGCATTACCCCACAACAACAAGTGAGTCATCAACGTTTCACGGAACACGAAGGACGTCATCTCCAGGTTCGGCTCATCATGCAACAACCTATAGAGCGGATGATCGAGCGCCTTCACCTTCGCCCCATCAGCACTCTGCCGGTAAACATGCAACGGCAAACCCGCGACCGCCTCAGCCAAAATCCGCACACACGAATACACGGCAGTCAACTGCATCGCGCTACGCTCAGTCACCGGACGACCAGACGACGCAGCCCCGAAGAAAAAGCTATAACCCGAGCCAATCGCGCGATCCTCAGTAACGCGGGTGGTGTCGCCACGCAGCCAATTCAGAAAACTCACAAGAAACCAGCCTCTCTAAAGCTGACAACATGAAATTGCCCTTCAACCTTGGGAAATGTGAAGGGCAATTCCAATGGAAGAAAATACTACTTTTGTTTCTCGGAGTCGTACTTTAAATACATGGTAACTGCGGGAAATACCACCGAGATCACCACAACTGCAGCCATATTCTCGTGCACTATGTCGTTAAAAAACTCAGAAGTCAAGGTACCAATAAAAAATAAGAGACCGATCAATGCTGTACATACAACCGCCTGTAAAACGTATCGGAGCTTCTGTGACATGAGAATCTTCCTCCCTCCCGTTTCACTACCGCGACCACGGAGTCGCACACCAAATAGCAGATGCAGCCAATGATGCAGCAAGACCTACAACGCCGCCTTTAATTGCATTTTTCCCTACAATTTTAACGATATAAAGAGCAGCTTCCTTCCAAAGTTGTCTTTCGATTAGCTTGGTAAAAGCTCCAGTAAATAATCCCGCAATAGCTCCAAGCCCTGTAACATCAATTACGCATTTTGTGTAATCGCTGGATCTAGTTTGAATAGCAGTATTATTGACAAATGGCTCGCCATTCAATCTTGCTGCTATCACTTCAAGATCCGCTTTATTGACATGCGACATATACCCCGCCTCAGTGACATACCAACGTCCTGCATCATTCTGAGACAAATATGTAGCAAAAATATTTTCTAGCTCTTGCGCAAGTTGCTCTAATTCCTGGCTCGAAGCTATATCGGAGTTCATTACAGAGACTTCAGTATTTCCTCCACCTACAGTATTTATATCTGCAGCTGTTGCGACTCCTACGCTTGACATAGAGAGGGTAGCACTCGTGATAGCTGCTATAATCGCTGTTTTAGCTGTCATAATATTTCTCCTTAGCATGCTTCATTACATGATTTTGCTCTGGCAACATCTGCCCCACAGTGAGTATTGATGTCCGCCACGGAACAACACACTATTACACAACTTCCTTGTTGCTTAAAGTGTTAGCGTTATTCTAACGCACTCTTCATTCGCACAGTCAACAAGCATATTGATTTGGAATTCAAAATACTAACAATCCGCGCTCGTCATAAACACTTCCGCTGATGTGTCCGGTGCCGTTTCGGATGGCGCGGTCGAGGGCCATGATGGTTGCGACCACGCCGTCGATCTTCTCGGTGCTCTTTTGTTTGTCAGGTTTGATGTTGCCTGCCGGGTCGGTACGCACGTGAATGTTGTCGACCATCCATGACAGCACCGGGTGCCCGCCGTGCGCTAGGCGTCCTTCGAGTGCGAGTTTCATCAGCTCCTTCGAGGGCGGGCTCATGTCTTTGAAGCCTTGCCCGAACGGGACAACGGTGAAACCTGAGGCTTCGAGGTTTTGGCTCATTTGGACTGCTCCCCACCGGTCGAACGCAATCTCACGAATATCAAACCGTTCACCTAGCTGTTCAATGAAGGTTTCGATCGCGCCGTAGTGGACGACGTTACCTTCCGTGGTATTTAGGTAGCCTTGCTGCTGCCATAGGTCGTAGGGCACGTGGTCACGGGAAACCCTTAGTTTGAGGTTGTCTTCAGGTATCCAAAACCACGGCGCAATCACATACGCTTCATCACCGGTTTCGGGTGGGAAGACGAGCACGAACGCCGTGATATCTGTCGTCGAGGCTAGATCAAGCCCGCCGTAACACACATGCCCCTCCAAATCGGACAGACCAACAGGTGCGTTGTTAGCGTTCCAGATGTGCATGGGCATCCACCGCACGCTTTGTTTGACCCACTGGTTGAGGCGAAGTTGTCGGAAGGTGTTTTCTTCGGCTGGGTTTTGTTTCGCGCTCGTGCAGGCTTGGCGAACCTTCTCGATCGGGACGGTGATCCCTAGAGAAGGGTTAGCCTTCGCCCAGACTTTTTCGTCCGTCCAGTCGTCTTCGCGCTCCGCCCCGTAAATCACTGGATAGAACGTCGGGTCATGTTTCTTGCCTGCGAGGATGTCTTCGGCTTTCTCATGCTGCTCATAACAAATCGAATGTGTATCGGTACCCGCTGTTGTGATGAGGAAGTACAACGGCTGGGTGCGAGCATCACCAGAACCTTTGGTCATGACGTCGAAGAGGGCGCGGTTTGGTTGGGTGTGGAGTTCGTCGAAGACGACCCCGGAGATATTAAACCCGTGCTTGCTGTACGCCTCTGCACTTAGGACTTGGTAGAAGGAGTTGGTGGGCTTGTAAATAATGCGCTTTTGTGAAGAAAGAATCTTTACTCGCTTCGAGAGGGCTGGGCTCATGCGTACCATGTCAGCCGCGACCTCGAACACAATGGATGCTTGCTGGCGGTCTGCAGCGCACCCATAAACTTCGGCGCGTTCTTCACCATCCCCGCAGGTGAGCAGGAGCGCGACGGCGGCGGCGAGCTCCGACTTGCCCATCTTCTTAGGGATCTCAACATAGGCGGTAGTGAACTGCCTAAACCCGTCAGCCTTGACGGTTCCGAACAGGTCACGGATGATCTGCTCTTGCCAATCAATGAGCTGGAAGGGTTTGCCTGACCAGCGACCCTTCGTGTGCTTCAAGGCTTGGATGAAGGCCACCGCATAGTCGGCTTTGCGCTTGTCATAGGTTGAGCCGTCAGCCATGAACCGGGTTGGCGTATAGGTGTCTAGTTGACGCATCGCGATTCACCTCCTCTCCAGTGGCATAAGAAAAGCCCCAACAAGCGGGGCGAAAAGTTCTCAGAGCACAGCGCCCAAACCATGTAGGTACAGGCGCGTTGTGCTGGGGTTTAGATCAGGGCGTCGAGCGCGGCGTATTCGGCCCGGCGGGCTTCGAGCTGGTGGACGATGATGGAGGCGCGGAAGGTGTTCTTCTCCCGTCCCAGCTTGTTTTCTAGGGCGGTGATCTCGGCCTTGCGGCGGCGCATTACCTCGATGGTGTCACCGTCGTGGATGGCTTGCTTGTCGCGTTCGAAGCTGTTCATGACCTTGCTCCTTCTCTTGTTTGGTCATGTACATACTGTGAGACTTTTGGGTGTGGCTGGTCTGGGATCGGCTGGCAGGATTAGACCATAGCTCTGGTGGCGTGACTCGTGTATATACCGGCGCAGAGATATTGATCTCCCTGTAAGGGGGAGCAAAGTTTCTGGTGCTTTTTGGCTGACATGTCCGCTACCGGGGTTGTGGTCTGACCCGGCCGGTATGTATTGGCTTGATTAGAAGCATGTCCGCCAGTTTTCGTTGGCGTGACTCGTCACAGTATTGCCAGCAAACCAAGTCCTAGACACGACTCTAAGAACGCGATGCCGGATCAGACCTCAAGGTAAGAAACAACCCAACGTTTCAACAACCGAGGAGGTTGAATCCATATGGCAATTGTCGCACACCTCTACCGTTTCATCGTAGGCGTCGATACACACGCCAGAAACCATGTGTTATCGATCCTAGAGTGCGCCACAGGTGCTGAAATCGTCTGTCAGACGTTCGCCAACACTTCTCAAGGACACGTCCGCGCGCAAGAATGGATCACCAAACACACAAGAGCTGATTTACGTGAGGTTTTAGTATCTATGGAAGGCACAGCCTCCTATGGCACTAGGTTCCGTGTTGCTTTAGAGCAGGCAGGTTACCGCGTGGTTGAAGCCCCACGCCTGTTAGTAAGGGGTCGTAAGAAACTCGCTAAAAACGATGTAATTGACGCCTTTCAGATCGCCGCTAGGACTCTTGGTAAAGATGAAACCGAGCTGACTATCCCAAAACAAGGAGATTATCGTGAGGCTCTGCGTATCCTGGTTGCTGCTAGGAAACAGCTCACACGTGCCACAACCGTTAACATCAACTCGTTGACAGCTCTGACCCGCTGTACAGACCTTGGCATTGATGCCAGACGAGCACTGTCGGTAAAACAGATCCACCAAATCGCCGCACTTGAGGCACAACCCGGTGACGCTATCGACGTACTCGTTGCCAAACAAGAAGCAAAACGCCTAGCCAAAACCATCATTGACGCTCGAACACAACTGGCAGAAAACCAAGCACAACTGGCAATGCTCGTTGAACTAGTAGCCCCAACACTACTTGAAATGCCAGGAGTAGGCCCTGTCACCGCCGCGCAAATGATTATCTCTTACTCCCACGTGGGCAGGGTCAAAAGCGAAGCGGCTTTCGCTGCCCTAGCGGGGACAAGCCCTATACCAGCATCGTCAGGAAACAAGGTACGCTACCGGCTCAACAGAGGCGGAGACCGAGCACTCAATAACGCTCTACATACCGTGGCTCTCGTACGCCTGAGAAACGATGACCAGACCCGCGCTTACATGGAAAAACGACTAGCCGAAGGAAAAACCAAACGCGAGACTATTCGGCTGATAAAACGTTACCTCGCACGCAAAATCTACCGGCACCTCACCAAAGAACTAACCCGCAAACAAGTCACTCTCGCAGCTTGACAAATATAGAAGCGTCAGCCATAGAGTGCCGTGCTTATCCAGTTGTTTTGGCTGTTTTTTGTAGTCTGTTTAGGACGTATTTCACTACTGGTAATGCCACCCCATTTCCCCACAGTTTGTACTGTGCTGAATCAGTTGGCTCAGTTTTCAGCCAAGTAGTGATTTGACTGCGAGTTTTCGGTTTTACCGCTCGTATCTGGTTCCAGTGTTTCCAAATGTTTTCCCAGTAAATGATTTCATCGATTTCAGGAGTCAGGTTTTCAAGGTTTTGACACCAATAGTCTGGGAATCCTTGTAGACGAGAACATTCAAGGGGTGTGAGTTTGCGTGGGCGAAGCATTGTATTACCAACAATGGGTGGCTGGTGTGAATCACTCGCCAAAAGTGCACCAGCAACATTTGTGGTTGCCCTGGTGAAATGATCAGATTTCGAAGAAGTATAGACTGGTTCGAGTATGATCATTCCGCCTTGATTGCATGCGGGATTACCGCCAGCTAAATCAAGAGTTTTTGCCACAGTGGTTTCGTAACCGCATTCACCACCATATTTACGATTGTCGTGGACGGAATTTATACCGTATACAGGTTGGTCGAGTAGGAGTGGAACATTTCCACCTCCTGTTCCCATTCGTGAAGTTAAGGTTTGACTTGTTACCTGGTCGCCAATTTCAATGCGTGAATCATTGGGATGGTAATCAAGCATCACCTGCATGCTAGGTTCAAATAAGACTTGGTCAGCACCAGTTCCCAATGTGCCTGAAAGGTCATGCTGAATCAACGGCCCTTTACCACCGCCTGGCTTACCGGCACGCATACGAAGAGTTAACGCCCCGCACCGGTTGCCTGTAGTGCTTGGGCTAATTGCTTGGGCAGGGTTTTGTTTTTCTTCTTTGCTCGCGTCAGGATTCCTTGTGCTGCTTCGGGACTCAAATAGAATCTCGGGTGCGGATTGTCCTGCAAAATCTGCGACAAGGAAGATACGACGACGACGTTGGGGCACTCCGAAAAATTGAGCATCGAGCACTCGCCATGCAAGTGATGCCCCATCTGCCAAGACGTATCCGCTGGTTGCCCAGCTGGTTTCAGGAACAGGAATGCGTGGCGTTTGCTGGCAGGATACCTCGATAAACGCTTGCAAGACCGCGGCGAAGTCGGCCCCGTGGTTTGAGGAGAATGCGCCTGGCACGTTTTCCCACACAGCATATCTTGGGTAGATACCATGAGTTGCTTGCCTCATTTCTTCAATAATTCGCACAGCTTGGTAAAACAGTGAGGAGCGAGACCCTTCAATCCCGCTCCTTTTACCTGCGATAGATAAATCCTGACAAGGTGAACCAAACGTGATCACATCCACCGGTTGTAACCGGCCACCATCTAACAAATTAATATCGCCAACATGGGTCACTTCAGGCAGATTTTTCCTAGTTACCCGGATAGCGAAGGGGTCTACCTCAGATGCCCACATCGGTTTGATACCAACCATTTTGGCAGCTAAAGGGAAACCGCCCGAGCCATCAAACAAGGACCCCAACGTCAAAGCACTCACGATTCACCCCGATCAACATCGCGCATCAAATCCAAATACGCGTATTCTCTGCCACCCCTAAGGCAGGTAATTCCTGCCGCGTCCCCTGTATGTTCGGCATACCGGCGCAAAATCACGGAGGCGTATTTCTCGTCGAGCTCCATCGCATAACAGATGCGGTCGGTAGCCTCACACGCCATGAGCGTGGAACCTGAGCCAGCGAAGATATCGAGCACTATCGCGTTGACCTGGGTCGAGTTCCCAATCGGATACGCCAACAAATCCAGTGGCTTGCTGGTTGGGTGATCGGCATTCTTGCGTGGCTTAGCAAAATTCCACACCGTGGTCTGCTTGCGATCCGTATACCACCGGTGTTTACCCGTCTTCACCCAGCCAAACAGAACAGGCTCGTGCTGCCACTGATACGGGGATCGGCCCAGGACGAGGGAATCTTTAACCCAGATACAACACCCCGAAAGATAGAATCCGGCCTCGGCGAAGGCGCGACGGAAGTTCAAGCCTTCAGTGTCGGCATGGAAAACATAAGCGGACGCGCCTTTCTCACACACCCCAGCCATATTCGTAAACGCCGATAGCAAGAAGTCATAGAACTTATCGCCATCCATCTTGTCGTTCTTAATCGACAAACCCGACCCTGATTCGAAGGCGACATTGTACGGCGGATCGGTCAACACAAGATTGGCTTTCTTGCCATCCATCAACAGCTCAACATCCGCTTGCGAGGCGGCGTCGCCACACACGAGGCGGTGGCGACCAACCGTCCACACATCCCCACGCTCCACGAACGCAGCCGCTTCAAGTGCAGCGGTGAGATCGAAACCGTCATCCTCGACTTCGCCCTCATCGAGCGAACCAATCAACTGCGCAATCTCAGCCTCATCAAAACCGGTGAGCTCAGCATCAAAATCACTCGCGTCAAGATCAGCAATCAAGAGTGCGAGTTTGTCATTGTCCCACTCGCCACTAATCTTATTCAACGCGATATTGAGTGCTTTCTCGCGCGTCGAATCGAGCTCAACAACAATCACCTCGACATGCTCGTGGCCGAGATCTTCAAGGACCTTCAAACGCTGATGACCACCAACAATGTTGCCAGTCGTTTGGTTCCAGATGACAGGCTCGACGTAACCAAACTCGGACAATGACCGCTTGAGCTTCTCATACTCGGGATCCCCTGGCTGGAGATCCTTACGCGGATTGTAGTCAGCAGGTGTGAGTTCAGCGATTGGCATCGTTTTCATGAGCATGCTTCTTCACCGCCTTTACTAGCACGTCAACATAAACAAACGAGTTCTCCCAAGGCAAACCAACACGACCGAAATGCCCATAACTTGAACACCTGACATAACAAGGTCTACGAAGATTCAAAACATCAATAATCCCACCAGGACGCAACGAGAACACCTCGGAAGCTGCAGCCGTGAGTATCTCGTCGGAGTACTCACCCGTGCCGAGAGTGTCAACACTGAAAGCAACCGGGTCAGCCTTCCCAATCGCAAAACTAATACTCACCTGACACTCGCGAGCAAGACCTGCATCGACGATGGTTTTAGCGATCAGGCGCGCCATATATGCAGCCGACCGGTCAACCTTCGAAGCATCCTTACCCGAGAACGCCCCACCACCATGTGGGGCAAGCCCACCATAAGTATCAACCATGAGCTTGCGACCCGTTAGGCCAGTGTCGGCTTTCGGCCCACCCACCGTAAACACACCCGACGGATTCACCAGAATCTCGGTGTCAGCGCTGACCGGCAGGTACGGCTTACAGGCAGGTGCGACGATCAGGGTTTTCACCTCAGCCGCGAGCTCATCCAGATCCTTGGTTTTATCGTGTTGGATCGACACCACAACGGTCTCGATTGCAACTGGCCTACCAGCGTCGTCATAACGAACTGTCACCTGCGCCTTACCATCAGACTTAATACCAGTAATAGTGCCATCCTTACGAGCATTATCAAGACGGCGACAAATCTCATGCGACAAAACAAGCGGCAACGGTAAACGCTCAGGAGTCTCAGCAGTGGCGTAACCGTAAACCGTTCCTTGATCGCCAGCACCCTGCAACGCGAACTCGGTATCATCACCAAAGCGCGCCTCGAGCGATCGGGTGACTCCTGCGTTGATGTCTGGGGACTGGCGGCGAGTGAAAACGAAGACAAGGAACTTCCACGGCACATAACCAGCCTCCACCAACGCGTAGCGCACCGATTCACGAATACGCGGACGTACCTTCGTTGTGATCTCACCGGTCACGATAATCTTGTGGCCAGATGCCATGACCTCGACAGCGACGCGGGCGGCGGGGTCTTCGTAGAGAATATCGTCAAGGATCGTGTCAGCGATTCTGTCGCAGAGCTTATCGGGATGGCCAATACACACAGCCTCAGCACTCTTCGTGATAGACATACACACACTCACTTTCCATGGGCGGACAAATATTTGGGAGATACTAGATGACGTAGCGGCGTCAATACGGGGAGGAGAATCAATGGGGATCGGGATTGGCCTGATTATGGGAACTGCGATTGGTGTCCTTTTGGACAACATCGCTCTATGTGTAGGTATTGGCTTCCTTATCGGCCTGATCTACGAGATCATCTTCAATAAAGACGAAGACGACGAAAAATAAGACGGTTACGAGCGGGCTTTAAGCAACTGCTCCATCACCTCATCACCAGGAGCCACACCCGAATAATCACTGGTACAAGTAGCACGAACAATCTCGTAAATCTCATACCAATACACGTTCGCCTGCTTACCAAAACTCTGTGACATCGCGACGAACGGGGACGCTATCGCAGCACCCGTCGTCGGATGCTTACCAAGCAGACCGAATTTCGAGATCGCCTGCTCACACTGCACATACCGGGCGAATGCCTGCGCATAGGATTCGATCAGGCGCGGTGCGACGAACTGGGAACAACCACGAGCATCAAGCCACTGCCACGTTTCCCGGTAGACAAGGTCAGCACCGAGTGGTTTACCATCACGCTGAATGTCAGAGAGGTAGTCGGAGGGTTCGGGCATCGTCTCGCCAGCAAGCACCGCACCATCCCCAATATCGCCGCCCTCAAAATCAAAAGGCTCACCCAGCGGATCCTCAAGGCGGGTTGCTGGGCGACCAGAGCTAAGCTTCTCATTCAACGGGTCAGGCTTTGCTCCCGCACGGACGCGGCGACCGCCCCGGTTAGTGCCGTCTTTTGCCATGAATTTTCTCCAGATAAATTATGGGATGGGCAGGTAGCATTGTGTGAAGGGCACGGAGGTAAAAAAATGAAGGAGTACGCTGTTAAGCAGCCGCATTCATTACCGCAAACATGTGTCGCTATCCTCAAATGTTGCGCTTTTATAGGATCATCTCAGTTATTCGCTTTTATACTATTTCACTTTGTCAGTAGGGTGAATGAAGCAGGTGACTTTCTGGTCTCTCTACTTGAACTGAGTTCGCTGACAATATTGATTGGTTTACTCCTCAAAAGCGGGATAGCTGTTTGCCCTAGCGATAGTTTTCCTGCTTGTTCTCATCACAGTTTTCATAACAGTCGGGTTGTTTATGCGCAGGTATAACCTGTCTATGTTTTTGCCATTTCCAGCATGAGGTTAGGCATAATGTTGTATTTGCCGACCGTGAGTAGAATTGTTTTGTTAGGGCACATCCGATACCGCAGACGCCTCTCGTTGCCCCGCCTATCCTTTTTTGCAGCACCTCTTGCCGCGTTTGTCTTACATAGATGATTCGTCAGCGGTAGCTAAGAGGTCTGCGATATTTCGCTTGAGTATCTGACACTGGTTCAATGAAATCGGCAGAAGTTACATCGGATCGCTTTGCAGCAAGGTCAATCTCAGTGTCGCCACTCTTGACGAAACGCGCAAGAGTTGCGAACGTGTTGTATGAATATAGTTATGTGATTTCAAAACTAGAATTTAGTTTGGAGGAAATGCCGCCGATGCGTCACCACAGTGGGGAATCTTCCATTCATGAGGATCACATTTTAGTGAGGCTTTATCGCGTTCGTCGAGGACTATGGTGGGTTGGTCTCGCCTTCTTCGCTCCAGTCACTTTCCTGTATGTTAATGATGATGCGGTTATAGCATTTCTTTCGGGAGCTCCAAGTATTGAGGCTGTTTCGCCATTTAGTGAAGGATCTTGGACTTACACAGTTCTCGCCTCAAAATATCTTGTTTTTTCGATAGCTTGTGGATACCTGTCGTGGATTGCGAACCGAATAATCCGATTTGTTGAGATCCTTCGCAAAGAAGATACAGAAACACTTGTAAACTGTAATACTCGAAAAATCATTCAGAAGGTCATCGTCTGGTGTGTGACGTGTTCAGTGCTCGTCTTGTCATCGTGGGGTTACTTTGTCTACGGACTCATATATTTCAGCTCGTGAAAAGTCGGGTAGCTTGCCCAGATAATCAGCGTGTTTTACCTGGGCAAGCATCGGACTGTTAGCGGTTGGGTGATGCAAGGAATGCTGCGTACGCTCGCGCTAGAATCTCGGCCTCACCAGCGTTGGGAAGAGAGCTTGCATGAGAAGCGAGCTCCAATAACTGTTGCGTTCCGACGATGTTCGTCAAACCCATGGCATCAATTCCATCCGTGACTACCTGGAAAGCTGCAACTAGGTTATCGGCACTACCAGCGAATCGTTCTTTGTAGAAGCGTTTAATCCGATTTGTCTCGCTATCTTTGAATGTATCTTCCATTGCTTGCGAAAGACTATGCTCTCCAGAGTGCTGTTTCATATACCTAGCTATCAACCATGCGTCCGCATCAGCAAGAACATCAGCGTACCCAAAGCCCTGCCCATCACGCGGGCTTCCAAGATGGGAACTAACCCATGAATACAGGTCGACAGACTTTGCATTATTTTGGTACTGACCCCATATCTGGAGCAAGTCTAAAGGCCATCCGCCAAGATCGCCAAGACCATATTCGTCAACAGGATAATCAGCTCCCCACGTCAAATATCCTAAAGTCGTTGCGGCCATGTGGGCGATATCTCGTTCTGACAAAGTTCCTTTAATCGTTGGCTGTTTGCCGCATACCTCAGCACAAACTAGACGCGCTGAAACCAATTCTGCAGGTAGTGCAATCTCAGGGGTGTACGTCTTCCACAAGATTGGAGCAAATTGTCCTTGCGACCAATATTCTGGCTTACGCAACCATTCGAGAATAAATTCTCCTACAAATCCTTTGTATGGTGCAGCGGGATTCATAAATCCACTCATTGCTGCGAGACATTGACTTTCTGTCTCTTTAACCCAATTCAGTAGCGGATCAGAAGCCGCATAATTGCGTTCAACAGTCGAGCATACAGTGGCTGCTCGCGAGTATGCGACGCGATCGAGGTCCCATTTTCCTCGGTATCCGCTGATTTCGTGGAATTGGTCGAATACCCAGTTTTCAGGAATCGGGAATCCTAGGTTTCCTGAAAAGCCTGTGGACATGTCTGAAACAAAGGACGCTGCTGCGTAGCCTGCTTGTGATACGCGGGTGCAGATGTTTCGTGAGGCATAGATCCCTACTCGGTATCCTCCGCCCAGGCTTTGAGCGACTGCTTCGAAGTACGGAAGGATGTGGCTGGTCACTTCAGGGTCTGTGGCATCGTAGTCGACAGCGAAGTAAATGATTGTTGGTGGCACGCCAAGGCGTTGAGCAGCATCTTGTGCTTCTTTCGCGTGACGGTGTCCGTTGTCAACAGTGAAATGAGTGAGCTTGGTTGAGTATTCTTGGAAAATCGGGAAGTACTTCAACCCATGCTTGACAATGCGTTCGAGCTCGCCTGGTCTCAACGCCTTGAAATAATTTTCTGGTTTCAATACTCCCATTCCTGGCTCAGTCAAATAGCGGCCAACAATCTGGTATCCATCAGCTTTAAGATACTGAGCAAGTTCTTCAGTGATTTCGAAGCGCGTATCACACGCTACGCAGTCACGGTCAGGATCTCCTTTGGAGGTAAGCAGGCTCATCCATGTGGTTGGATCGACAACGCCAGTAACGGGCAGAGCATAGTCTTGTTGGAACTTGCGAATCGTAGCTGTAAGAGTGGATGACCATGATTCGGTTGGAGTGATCTGGTAGCCGTTACACACGAGTGCTACGCTCGCAAGCCACACCCATTGGCTTGTGCCAGAAGAAATGGTACGAAGCCGAGACCGTGTTCCTGAACCAAAGTTGCCAGTAGCCTGCGTTGGGGTAAAGCCTTGTAGGGATTGGAGAACCTGGATTAGCGCCTTATTCATTTCACGGCTATATAATCCATCGGTCGGGACGATCCCCGTGTAATTCTTGTAATTTCGGTTGATGGCTTGTTGCGCAGTGCGGATAGTCGTTTTGCCACCATAAGCTGCAAGTAGACGGAACTGTTTCATTGACAGCAGCGCCATCATCATCTCGAGATCAACCGTGGCGCTCGTGTCAGACAGCCCAATATCGGACTTCATCCGTCGAATCGAGCTTGCCACATTATCGGTGAACTTGGTAGTGATTCCACCGTATTCAGCCGGGTAGCCTTTACACCACAAAGCTCCTTGAATAATCCCATATACTTTGTCATCGTTACCAGTCTGGCGAATGCCGTTTGGCCAGCGGTTCTTGAAACGTGATTGTGTTCCAGAACCGAAATTGTTCGCGGTTGCCGTAATCCCTAGTTCGATCTGTAATGCACGAATGAGCGCGTAAATTGTTGCCCATCCTGTTTTCCCCGTCTCTTCAACCGAGCCGAATCCTGTTCTGCTCCGATAGGTTTCGTTCAACCATTTTTGTGTCGCTAATACCATTTGATCGGTCATTATTTCCTCCTTCAGGAAACATGTCGTGTTTTCACAAGGCGAGCAGGATTACTCGCCTACAAGGAAGGCTTCAAAGCAAGGCGTTTTATCACCCCTGCTACTCATCGCCTTCGCATATACGTCCTCAAGAAAGCCCAAATCCGGACGGGCACGAAAAGGAAATCTGAGAAAAACTTGACGGCACTTCGCCTCTTTGCAGAACTGCCAACGAAACTTGAAAGGTTGTACTGAACCCTGAAAGTTGGATGTTTATTTGTTCAGTTTTAGGGTTGGGGGTGTTATGCGTCCTGATAGTTCGTTGTCGGTGGAGCAGCGAGCGGCGGCTGTTGATTCGTTTGAGGCGGGGTATGGCTCTCGAGCCACAGCGAGAAAACTTGGGTTGCCGTTTCGGCCGGTGAATCTTCTTTATGACAGGTGGGCTCTCCATGGGAGAATGGCGCTTGTGGCACGTGATACGAAAGCTGTTTACTCGTGGGAGTTCAAGCGCTCGATTGTTGCTCGCTTTCTTGCTGGCGAGACCGCGACGCAGCTGGCGGCAGAGTTCAATTTTTCTTCGGTTGATATCGTGTATTCCTGGGTGCGGGTGTGGCGTTTAGCTGGCGATGAGGGCTTACGCCCGAAAAGGCGTGGCAGGAAGCCGAAAACGTTAATCGCTAGCCCTGATCCCGAGAGGCGCGCGATGGTTCCGGATGCTGCGTTGATTGAGGAGAATACGAGGTTAAAAGCAGAGGTAGCGTATTTGAAAAAATTACGAGATCTGAGGGAGCAGGGGCAAGGCTGAAAACCCGTGTGGTTGCCACTGTCAGATCTGAATACCCGTTGCCGGTACTGTTACAGGTAGCCAATCTGGCGCGATCGACATTCTATTATCAGCTGGGGCAGATGCAGGCTCAGGACCGGCATGTGAAGTTGAAACAGGCGATTCGGAAGATTTTCGATAAAAGCCATCAGCGTTATGGTTATCGCCGTGTGCGGCTTCAGCTGCTGCGCGATGGGTGGTGTGTGTCGCGCAAGCTTGTTGCTAAGTTGATGAGGCAGCTCGGTTTACGCTCTAAAACGAGGAAGCGTAAGTGTTACAACTCTTACCGCGGTACAACGTCACGTCGGGCTGATAATCATTTAGATCGGCGGTTTGCCACGGAAAAGCCGAATCAACAATGGGTCTCCGATATTACCCAGTTCCAGATCTCGGGACAGAAGCTGTATTTGTCTCCGGTGATGGATTTGTGTGATCATTCGATTCTTGCTCACACTCTTTCGGTGTCTCCTACAACGAAAGTGTCCGCGTTGAGCCTGAAAAAGGCTTTTCGTGTAGCGGGTGATCCTGAAGGTGTTCTTGTTCATACTGATCAGGGTTATCACTATCAGCACCAGTCATGGATCAGTCAGCTAGTTGAGCATCAGTGCGTTCAATCCATGAGCCGTAAGGGCAATTGTTACGATAACTCCGTGATGGAGAACTTCTTTTCTCACTTGAAAGAAGAAATGTTCAACAATGACTCATTCGTTTCCATCAGCGAGCTACGCGCAGCGATTGACGAGTACATACAGTGGTACAACACTGGGCGTATACAAGAACGGCTCGGAGGGATGACCCCAAACGAATACCGGCAACACGCACTAACCACCATCGGATAGAATCACACTGTCCAAGAATTGGGGTTCAGTACAGGTTAATACCCTGTTTGATTCAGAAACTTTATGCACGGTTGGCCCCGCCCGCTGACCCCTCCGAAGGCCGTAGAGATCGAGAGGCCCCAACCCCTCACCAGGCTTTCGACATTGCCCCGTGTCCAACGAACACCATCAAGATGGGCATCTTTGAGGTTCCAGAACTTTGACGCGACAGCGGGCAACGCGCGCTCGTCAGTAGGTGTAGACCCGAGATTGTTGCCGCCACCGGTCATCATCGAGCGCGCTCTGGCGAGAGTGGCAGGGCTTGCACAGCGAGCGAAGGTTCTCAAAGTCGTGGGTGCCGCCGTGTTCGAGCGGGAGAACGTGGTGAACCTCTTGCACAGGCGTGTACTTGCCTTGCTCTAGGCAGTCTTCGCAGAGCGGATGGGCTGCGACGTAGGCGGCGCGAATCTTGCGCCACCGTGAGCCGTAGCGGCGGTTAATCTTCGGATCACGCTGATACTTCCGATACCGAGCATCCTCAGCCTTGGCATGGGCCTCGCAGAAGCGTTCACGGGTCAGTTCAGGGCAGCCAGGATATGAGCATGGAGAGGCTGGTTTGACCGGCATCGCTGGCTCCTTCCCACTGGATGTGGTGAAGCCCCAAGATTCCCGTGTGTGTGGGTTCTTGGGGCTTCTCCTACTTTTCAACCACCTACAGTATTGCAGGCCGAAACAGGCAAATGCATCCGCTGTTCTTGACACCTTTTGGCGCAAAGGCGAAAAACCCTCACAAACGGCCGTACAGCGCAGTCGCAAGCCGAGCCAAGGCACGCGACTTCTTCTGGTAAGCGGTGGTGCGCTCGACGTAGAAGTGGTTACAGATCTGCTGCACGGCCTCATCTTGTGTGCCCTCGCCGAGGAAGAACGCCTCCAACACCAGCCGGTCATCCCCGGAGAGGATCTCCCATGCGGGCAGGAACCAGTCCATGTACTGACGAGCCTCAGCGTAGCGAGCCTTGTAAGTGTCGATGCGTTCAATCGTGGCCACGATCCTGTTCTCGGACGCATGCAGATCGCCAGATGGTGGTGTGCCGTCCATGCGCGGGGATGCTGGGCTGGCCGCATCAGCATAGGCGGCCTTGATCTGCTCGTCGGTACTCTCGATGATCTGTTCCATCACCGCATAATCCTGCAGGGCTGCAATCGCGGCTTTCCTTGTGTCGAGGTATTTCGTCATCACATGCATGAGCTTGTCCTTTCAGTGGTTGTGATTTCTGCTGTGACCGCGTCGATCAACGCAGCCTGCGTAGCATCTTTCGCATCAAGGGCTTTGAGCACGACTTCATCGAGCGTCCCTTCAGAGATCAGGTGCGTGATCGTCACAGGTTCGGATTGCCCTTGCCGATAAAGCCTGGCGTTCGTCTGTTGATAGAGCTCGAGACTCCACGTCAACGAGAACCACACCAGCAGATGCCCACCGCTCTGGAGGTTCAGCCCGTGGCCGGCCGACGCGGGGTGAATCAGTCCGAACGTGACTTCTCCGCGATTCCACGCTTCGATATCCGCGCTTGTTTTGAGTTCGCGAGCCTGCGGGAACCGGGAGACGATGCGTTCGCGGTCATGGGTAAACCAGTAGGCCACGAGCAGTGGGTTGCCGTTGGCTGCCTCGATGAGGTCTTCTAGAGCGTCGAGCTTGCGCTCATGCACAGAAGCCCAGTCACCCTCGCCGGTGTAGATCGCGCCGCTCGCGAGTTGGAGTAGCTTTCCGGACAAAGCTGCGGCGTTCGCGGCATCAACCGTCGCCTCATCAAGGTCGAGGACGAGGTCTGCCTTGAGTTGCTCGTAGACCTTGCGTTCTTTCGGCTCCAACGTGACGGGCGTGGTCGTGACCGTCAACGGCGGGAGTTGGAGGTGGTCGGTGGTTCGCATCGACAACGTCATGTCACCAATCGCCCCATAGATCTCATCCTCAGCACCCACACGGGGCTTATAGGTGAAGACCTGCATCCCATTGCGCTTATCGGGCACAAACCACCGCTCACGATAACGAGTAATGAAACGGCCCAAACGCTCGCCGCCGTCGAGAAGACGGAACCCAGCCCACACATCCATCAGCCCGTTCGACGCTGGCGTTCCGGTCAGGCCAACCCAGCGTTTAACGTATGGGCGCATTTTCACCAGCGCAGTGAACCTCTTCGCACGATGGTTCTTGAAGCTGGACAGTTCGTCGATGATGACCATGTCGAACGGCCACGCACTCCCAAGCTGGCTAATGAGCCATGGGATGTTTTCGCGATTGATGATGGTCACCATCGCAGACGCCGCGAGAGCGTCCAGCCGGTCTTGTTTGGTGCCAACAGCGACCGATACGGTCAAACCTCGCAGGTGATCCCACTTCGCGATTTCTGCAGGCCAAGTGTCTCGCGCGACGCGTAATGGAGCGATGAGGAGGACGCGGTGGATGGTGAAATAGTCGAGCATGAGCTGCCAGATCGCCGTCAACGTGATCACCGATTTGCCCAAACCCATCCCAAGAAAGATCGCCGCCTCGTGATGGTCGATGATGAAATCGGTCGCCTGGCGTTGGTAGTTATGCGGCGTGTAGTGCATCAAGCACCTCCTCGATCCCGTCAACCGAATCGACAACGAAGGTCTGGAATCCCTGGTCGCGCAGTTGGTTCATCCGATGCTGTTGGATTGGGCGTGGTTGTTTGCCTGGTGCTTTGAGCTCAACGAAAACTACGCGGTTTCTCATCAGGCATATCCGGTCAGGTACACCCGTGGTTCCAGGGCAGACAAGCTTCCAGCACAAGCCACCGATGTCTCCAATGGCTTTCTTAAGCTGAGCTTCGATTGTTCTTTCATTCATGACTTTTCCTTGAGTTGTCAAGGGTTGTGTTGGTCATGTAGGTCTAGTTCTAAACCTCTATATAGAAGTATTTTTTTGGCTTCTATATAAAGGGCTAGTACCGACGTACACGACCAACACACCCGTCGTTAGTTGAGCTCGAATTCGTCAAGCAAGCGAAGTCCTCGGATGAGTTTTCCGCGATTGTTTCGACGCGAGGTGAAGCCGTTTTTCTCCACGGCCGCATAGAAATCACTCGTTGAGCGCACGTACTCGCTACGGCTAAGCGCCCAAGCCCTGTAGGAGGAATAGAGCGCCCCAGACTTCTCTTCAAGACCCGGGTCGAGCTCGCAGCATTCGTCGAGGAAATGGGCGAACCAATCGTTAGCCGCCCGATACTTCTCCGACGCTTCTACTACACAGGCGGGTGGGGCGAGCCGGTAATTCTCGGCATGGATCAGGCGTGCGCCTTCCATAATCCAGGCCAGCACTGCTCCGCCTGCGTGGGTATAGAGGTGGTCGGCATAGTTCTTCACATCCACACTGGGCTGGATGGTTTGGGTGAAGGGGATGACGACAAGGCGCCTCCAGATACCGGTATCCATCGCCCCGACCTTGGGCAGGTGGTTTGTGTAGAGCACGAGGGTGTGGGAGGGTGTGAAGGAGAAGGGATCTTTGTATTTCTTCTCCGCTGCGATCTTATCCGTCGAGGCCAGCTGCTTCGTCGACGAGGTCGATAGACGCACGCCCTCATCGTTCTCGCCAGCGATCAGGAGGCGGCGGGCTCGGGTTTCTGCCATTTCGTGCTTGGCGTTGTTCTTCTTCCCCGCAATCAGCACCTCCGCCGAGATGGTCTCCGAATAGGAGCCGAGGACGCGGGCGATGGTGTTCCAAAACGTCGACTTACCGTTGTTTCCATCCCCGTAGGCGATGATGAGGGCTTCGATGAGAACTTTGCCAATCGCGGCCAGCCCGCAGACGCGTTGGACGTAGGCGATCAGCTCGGCATCGCCGCCGAAGGTCAGCTCGAGGGAATCACGCCAGACCTGTGCTCCCTCGTCGGAGGGGTCGGTTGCGGTTTGCTTGGTCAGCATGTCCGCTGGGTCATGCTCACGCCTACTCCCGTCCCGCAGATCAAACGTTCCTGAGGGCGTATTGAACAAATACGCGTCAGCGTCGAGCACTTCGGGATTGATGAGGGCGAGGGGTCGGGCTTGGCGCATGACCGCCTGGATCGTGCGGTCTGAGCGGCATTTGTAGATGAACTTCTGCCACTCTTGGGCCGCCGTCAGCTCCCGATACACCCGCGCCTGCTCAGGTGTAAACATGCCGAGAGCTTTAGCTTTGGTCATGGCCACGAGCATCGCCGTCACCCCGAGCTCGCTGGCGCGTTGACTGATCGCCTCCAGCTCAGCATCGACTTGCTCTAACTGGCGGGTGGTCAGTTCTTGTACGACGTGTTGGACTTTAGGTTCGTTTTCCTCCCACACCCCGCCTTCGTAAACCATCCACGCTGTCGCAGGCGAGTAACAGATCCGATTCGCATACTCACTGGCGAGGACCATGGCTTGGCCGACGTCAGTGAAATCCTCCGGCTTCAACGTGGTCAACTGCGCATACGCCTCGGGCGGCAGGTAGTCGGGGTTGGCTGCGACCTTGGCGGCGAACCGGCACGCCGAGTTCCAAATCGTCGTCAGCTCGCTGTCACTGAGTGGTGGTTCGCATAGATTCGCTTTACGGTCGAACAAGTCACGTGCCTGGTCGGTCTGCCCGTAGCGGATGAGCACCCTGCCTGCGAAGCGCGAGAGCGTAGCGTTGCGTGACCCTTCACCAATCACAAGAGTGGAAGCATCGAAGGTGGCGAATACGTCGATCTCGTCAGCGTTATCGAGCCAGGCATCGAGGATCTGGTCGCCTTCATGCACCGTCACTACCGCGTTCGACGCCCCGTAGATGAACCTTCCTGCGTCGAGAGCGTTGCGATCGAAGAAGGAGAACCGTGATGCGAGGCGGTGCTTGAGCCCCGCATAGTCGTCCGCGTTCGTGATCGTGTGGATTGGGAAGTAGACATGGAAACGCGGCCGCGCCGAAAGCACGCCCTTCGGCTTCATGTGGTTGCGGGAAGTCGCGGTCATAAACTCCACACCAGACATCACCTCAGCGACCTTCTCGGGTGTAATCCACTCGGCCTGGGTTTCTGTATGGTCGTTGTCGATATCCATCACCACGCAATCCGAAGACATGAACGTTGCAGTTGAGCGACGGTCATTCACATAGGTTGCGGCCACATGATCAAAGCCAGCAACCGCCACTAGGGATGCCGCGTCGGCGATGGTGTGTTTGTTCGGGTAGCGGTTATTGTTCTGCACGCCGCTCACATTTGCGGCGTACAAGGTGAAAGGCGTGGTCATGGCATGACCTCCTTGAAATCAGAATCGAAATACTTAATCGGCAACTCGAGGTCGCGTGCCCACCCAATTTCCAGGCGCATACCAGGGCTGACGTGTCCGACGTATGCCCACAGGGCTTCGCATTTGGCGAGCAGCACCCTATTGAAGAACATCGCCAACTCACGCTGATCAGAATCGGCGTCGTCCATGAACTGCGGAAATAACAGATGCGGGGCGAACGGGATCTTGCCTGCTGCTACTGCGAGCTCGCAGAATTGGCGGGCGAGCTCAACGTTCGCCTGCGTGTCGCCCGAATACGGTGAGCAGATATAGACGAGCGGGCGGTAGCCAAACTGCTCGCGCTGGAGCTTCTTCAAAGCGTGGTAGCTTGTCAGGTCCAGATAGCCTTCGGTGTTCTTCTTCGAAAACCCAATATCAAGAGTCGTGACGGTCATGCTTGCACCTGGCCCTCACGCTCAATGACCGGCAGAATGCTGAGCTGGTTCTTGAGAGCCTCGTAGATGAACAAGCGGCCTTTCTGTGTCCAGTAGGTGTGAATCCGGGTGCGATTACCGTCGTCAATGACATGAGTTTTGGTGTCGGTGTAACCGTTGCCAGCGTGCTGGGCGTAGAGCAGCCACACGCCCGATTGCTTGTACTGGATACCGAGTTTGTGCAGGAGCTGGTTGAGCTTGCGACCAGAAAGCCCATAATCCTTCGCAATCACCGTTATCGGAAGAGCGTCCTTGGCTTTGAGTACCATGTCGTAGTAGGACAGTTTCGGTTTCGCTTCAGCCAAGGCTTGAGCTTGCGCAAGATTCTGCAACGTGAGCTCTGCGGTTTTGCGGCGCTCCGCGACGTAGGCATCAAGCACTTTGAGGAGCGCTTCAGGATTAGTGACCAGCTCATCAGTGGCATACAGGCCACGGTGGCGGATCGATGGCAGCACCTCGTGGGTGACCCAACGCTTGAATGCTCGGGCTTCTGGTTTGCGTGATGCCATGATCAGCCCGTAAAGGCCGGGTTCGTTGACGCACCATGTGGCACCGCCGG
The DNA here is from genome assembly GCF_031456295.1 of Arcanobacterium hippocoleae. Taxonomy (NCBI): domain Bacteria; kingdom Bacillati; phylum Actinomycetota; class Actinomycetes; order Actinomycetales; family Actinomycetaceae; genus Arcanobacterium; species Arcanobacterium hippocoleae. The sequence continues at coordinate 17,017 of NZ_JAVDUJ010000001.1, read as the reverse complement.
AGAACCCTAAGTTGAACTTAGCCTTCTCATCATCGTCGAGACGCGAGACAGCAACCGATGGGTTCGTTAGCTCGAGGGCTTGGCAGATATCGGCGGCGATGAACCACGTCTGATCATCGGCGGCGAAGCTACGTACCTGCCCAAAACGGTCATTGGTAAAGGTTTGAATGGTGTTTCCCATAACAAGGCTCCTGTTCTGAGAGCCAAATAGACGAAAGGTGCACCGATTGGTGCGAGCGACTCTCAGTGGTAGGCCACAAACCTTCAAGGAGTTAACCCCCAGGATGGGTTTGTGGTCACTGAGCTTTGGGGCTCTCGCACATACGCCCTCGAGCACCACCTAATCCGGACGGGTGTCATGAAAATTGCTTCCCGAGATGCCGGGTATACCCTGCAGACAAACAGTGCAGCGCGGGCGAGCAGGAGATATGGGTGAGATGGATAAAGCCACGGTGTGGGCGATGGCGAAAAACATGCGGCTATTCGCCTTCATGGAATACCTGCGCGACCTCAACAATGACCCAGCACCGAGTGCTGTAAACCAACAGATAGCCGCGTATCTGCGAGAGTTCATGGAAACCGACCCGAGCATTATCCTTGACGAACAGTAGAAGCGCGCTGGCTAGTTCCATCACAGGGCGTGTTCGTCAACTCGCCTTGGAGATAGAGATGTCTCTCGTCCGATACGAAACTAGAATTGCGTCATGGGAAGGATCTACGGCTACTACGAGTGGGATGAGACAGTTGGCAACCCTGGACACAGAATCGATGGTTCGCTTCATCAGAACCTATACAACGAAGATCGAGTATTGTCCGGTCACGCCCGATTCGTACCCGATGAAGATCGCTTGAATCCGGCAGACGAATACTCGTATGAGAACACATTCGTCACCTCTGACCATCGCCGCGAATCTGAAGAATCCAATGAGCTCGCCGAAGTTATCGGTGAACTTATTGTCGCAGTTACGGTGGCAGGGATAGCCAAGGCGGCTCCTCACGTCAAACAATGGTGGCAAGAAACGGCGCGACCTGCTGTGAACCGTCAGGCGAAATGGATCCGGAGCATCGGAAGAAAGAAGAAGTCTGACGAGCCCGAGACACAGGTGCTAAATCCAGCACGCGATGAACACGCCGCCATCGAACTGGATCAACGACAGATCATGTCCCGCCAAGAAGCAATGGCACGGATTATCGCTGGGCTTGCAGCAAAGGCGTATAGCGACGAACAACTACGCATGGTCAAATCCGCGCGAATCGTCGAGGTTGAAGATTACGCAGAAATTGAACAAGCACTCTCGCAGATTCCTTCTGAGCAGTTGCAAGCTCTAATTATCGAGATGGTCAAGAACCCGGCGCTTCTAGAGGACGGATCGCTCGCAAACCTCGCAAGCATGCTCAACCCGTCAAACCAGCACCTTGGGCTGTCTCCTGAGCCAATCCATCGCGAAGATCCAAAGATTTAATCCTTGCGGTAATAGGCACACTCATACCCATCCGCATCCAGCGGAAGGCCTTCCGCCCATGCTGGGAGCGTGGACATTAACTCACACGCATCGGCGACGGTGAAGTCCGAGTTTGTGGGTTCATCGATGACGATTTCGTCATGAACATGCATCACAATCCGATGCCCCGCCTTGGCGACTGCGTGCATGCCAGTGACGAGCAGGTCACGAGCGATCGCCTGGACGATATTCTCGACGAGTTTTCCACCGTAGGTTTCGAGTTGTCCCCAGCGCCGTGCAGTGGTGGTGCCGGTGTAGGTGATGGAGGTACCGCCCCAACGGTTCTCGCCCAGACGCGGCTGCACATACGCCAACCGTCTACCGGATGGTAGTTCGATGAAGAGAATCCCAGACTCAACACTAAAGCGCAGATTCCGTAGTCGAATCGGCTGGCGCGACGAGATCGCGGCAATCACGGCTTCTTCAACGTCGGCCCAGAGCTGCACAGTATGTGGATTAGCTTGCCGCCAGGCATCGACGACCGGTTTGAGCTCATGCTCGGCGAGTCCCATGTGCAGGGCACCCATAGCTTTCAGCGCACCAACAGAGCCGCCATAACCACAGGCGAGCACCGCAATCTTCCCCTTCTGGCGAAGCTCGGCGTTGATGCCGTGTTTTTCTACTGGGACGCCGAACATGCGGGAGGCGGTTTCGCAGTAGAGGTCTTTGCCCTCACGGAAGGCCTGGAGGGTGGTGGTTTCTCCTGCGAGCCAGGCAATCACGCGCGCCTCGATTGCAGAGAAGTCCGCGACAATAAACCGATTGCCGGTACTAGGGATGAAGGCGGTGCGGATCAACTGCGAGAGAGTGTCGGGCACGGAGTCATACAGCAGCTCAAGCGCATCAAGATCACCCACTCTGACCAAGGTTCGTGCTTGGTCGAGATCAGGCAGATAGTTCCTCGGGAGGTTTTGGACTTGGACGAGGCGTCCGGCGAAACGTCCGGTACGTCCTGCGCCGTAGAACTGGATAAGCCCGCGCGCCCGGCCATCGGATCCTGCGACGTTGTGCATCGCCTGGTATTTCTTCACGCTCGATTTCGCCAGATCACCACGGAGTCCGAGGACTTCTTTCACCTCACCGGTCGCGGTGTCAAGGGCGGCATCGACGTCAGCCTTGGCGAGTGAGTCGATGTGGCAGCCGTGGGTGGTGAGCCAGTCCTTCAGCTGGATGGGTGAGTTCGGGTTCTCCAGCCCGGTCAATGTCTGTGCCCGAGCGAGTGTCGCGTTGCGGTGATGATCGTCGACGGCAACCGCGTGATCGACCAGCGTGTGGTCGAGAAGAATCCCAGCATCATTAATGCGTTGGTCGAGCGTGTAGGTGTCCCACTCGTCATCGGGCATCGGGAATGATGAGAGCCGCTCGTGGATGGCGAGCTCGACTTCGACGTCGCGCCGGTTGTACTCGATGAACCGCGCCCACCCGGTCGGGTCAGCTGATGGTGGGTTCCTGCGTTTGCCGCCGTTCAGGACTGAGGGTGTGGCGGGTGTGCAGAACTGCTTTATCAGCTTCTTGCCTACTGTGTCTTTTTGGACGTCGAGTTTGAGGACGGTGGCAACCGCGTCGAGGCTCATCGGCAGACCAAGGTAGGTCGACCAGATCATGGTGCACCGCCACTGCCTTGGGCCAAGAAACCCATCAGCGAGAAGCTCTGGATGATGCGCTCGTAGCCAAGCGGACAAGCAGACACGTTCGAAGGCGGCGTTATGCGCCCACTTGACCACATCCGGATCCACCAGTGCTGCGAGAACCTCATCGGGCAGGGTCTCGCCGCTGGCAAGATCCACCACTTCGACCGGGCCGCCGTCGACCGAATATCCGAAGAGTAGCAGGGCGAAGTCGGGGTGGTCGGCATACGGGTAGACGCCTGTCTTGGCGAGTTGGGCGGGGCTGAAAGATTCGATATCGCAGAAGAGTGTTCGCATGACGAGGTTCCTTTCACATAGAGGAAAAGTGGAGGGAACCAACGGCATGTGCTGGTTTCCTCCACGTGTGGGGATGGTTAGTTCAGGAAGTCGTCATCAGCGGCGAAGGCACCGAAGTCGGTCTCAGCCGAGACACGCCCGCCGCCAAGGCTCTCACCGTCACGGGTCTTTTGAATGTTCCCCAGTCCGCAGGCGATGCCACGGTTGCCATTCGTGTTAAACGCATAGAAACTCAAGGAAACGCGGGCGTAGCAGCCTGAGTAGACCTCGGCACGATCAAGAATCGGTGCCACATGCTCGTCGACGATCTGCGGAGCCGTCAGGGAGTTGGCGTTGAGGAAGTAGGCGCCCTTGTAGGCTTCGTCGTCACGCTCAATATCCCCATCACGCAGCGGCAACTTGAGGGCGGCCTTGTTGGGTCGCTTCCCGCCAAACTTCCCGATCCCGGCCTCGATGGCGGCATCCACGGCCTTCTCAATAGCCGCAATCGTGGCGGTGTCGGATTTGGGGATAATGAGGGAGACGGAGTACTTGGGTTTTCCGCCTTGGATGGAGTTCGGCTCCCACACATGGGCATAGGACAGGCGTACTTCGCCGGTGACAATACGGGTCGGATTCTGAGTAGTCATAATCTTTTCTGCTTTCTACTAGTTACTTGTTTGTTTGAAAATCGGTGGCCGCACTCACCAGGTCGAGCGACGGCCGTTTGTCGGATGCAGGGACCAGGGTTGGTTTGCCGGCAGGCTTAGTCACGAGATCGCCGAGGATCTCGTTGAAGGCGGGTTTACCCATGAGCCGTTCCATTGCCGTGAGCGTGATGAGCTTGCGATCATAAATGTCCCTATATCCAGCCGCCTCAGCCGCCGCAGCCACGTCGGTTTCGGAGGTGTATTTGCGTACAGAACGTCCAGCGACGAGCTTGAACCCCTCAAAGACCACGCCTTGATTGACGGCCTTCGAGAGCGCGTAGGCCTCCACGTCGGCTGCCCAAGACTTCAAATCCGGAATCCGAGCCAGCACATCCGAGATCTCCACATCAGACAGCTCGGCCGGTGGGGCGAACTCGTGCTTTGCCAGGGTGAGGTTGGCTTCGGCTCGTGCCCGACACGTCGGTGCGATGCGACAGAACTGGCACCACGAGCCTGGACAAAACTCGCCCCCACCCGCCGAGGCCAGCTCAGCCTTCGGCTTGACCTCCGTCTCAGCCCACGCGAGGAGGTCTGCGACGGAGGTTTCCCAGGTGTCGACGTTGCCCCGGCGAGGCTGGTAGATCGTCACCGCTACGGTCTCGATGTCATACAAGTCCCCGAAAACGTGGACGGCTCCGAGCGCGTAGAGCATCAGCTGCGGGTTGTGTGCGGCCTCGACCAGCACGCCTTGCCCGTACTTGAGATCAATGATCTGCAAGGTGGGTTCGGCGATGATCACACAGTCGCCGGTGCCGAAACCTCCCGGAACAATGTGGGAGAAGTCGAGACGCTGCTCGATCAGCACCTGCGGATCACCACAGGATTCTTGGGCGATGGAGATGCGTTCTTGCACGAACGCCACATAGTCATCCGTGAGGGTTTCCATCTCGTCATCAACCCAAGTTGAGACTGGCCGCTTCGAGCGCTGCTTCAACACTCGGCGGAGCTTGTGCTCAGCCAGCGCGTGAGCGACAGTGCCTTGTTCGGCCGCAGCCGACGTCGACTCCGGCTCATCAGACTCCAGACGCGCCGACGGGGTGCAGTTGAGCCACCTGTGAGCACCAGAAGCTGAGAGGAGTGCGTGATCAGACGGTGCCATCAGCAATCTCCTTCGCCCGCTCAAGAAGCCAGCCGTACTTCGACGGGTCAACCGCCGAGAGCTTGTCCGCGCCGGTGGCAACAATCAGCTCGCGAATCTTTGCCGTGTGACCTTGCGCCGAGACCTCAGCGAGCACGCCGCGCACGTCCTCCAACGTCACCGCAGGTTCAGGCTCCGCAACTGGAGACATGTCTGGTGTTTCTTCGTGCGCTGGGGAACAGCTTGGTTCTGATGTGCCGATGAGTCGTGCAGCTGGTATCGGGCGGTCACCGATCATTCCCGCATGGTCTTCAACCTGCTCATACCAGTCGTCCTCGAGGGCCTGCGCCTGCTCACACGCATAGGCGGCAGCCTGGTTCCATGCGCCGATTAGTTGGTTGCGTGTCTGGAAATCCATCATCGCCCTCCACCTCCCGCGCGCCCGTCCAGAGCATCTACCAAGGCCATGAGGTCGTCATCAGGTTCAGTGATCTGGACTTCGACGTTCGTGGTATCGGATCCGGGCAGGAGGATCGCCATCTTGTGGAGCGGTGTGGTGGTGCCGAAGATGGCGCGCAGCATCCGCGTGGTGACTCGGATTTCCTTTGCCGACAGTGCCGCATCGGGGTTGGGGTTTTTGCCGATCTTGAGCTTGAGCTTGGTACTCATTTGTTCGTTCCTTCCTGAGCGGTGCCGTGTGCCTCGCTCATAGGGAGGCCATGAAGATCGCTGGAGTTAACCCCTGCCGCGATCAGTCCCTCACGCAGGTGTTCAGTGGCTTTCTTCAACGTTTTCGAGATCGCCGCTTTTGACACGCCACGGGCAGCGGCCACCTCCACTGCAGGCCGCTGTTGGACACGGATGGCGATGAACACTTCCCGCTGCGCAGGCGGCAGCTTCTTGATGAGCTCGACCAGCAACTCGCCAACGGCCTGGAGAAGGTGCTCTTGTTCAGTGGCGGTTTCGTTCTCGCATACGATGTCTTCGGCTGACGGCGTGGATCCGGCTTCCTGGTTGCCGTAGGAGTTGTAGGCATCCCACGAGCAGAACTTGACGCCTTTACGGTCTTGACGGTGATATCCGTGTTCGTTGTTGTATTCAGCCCGGTCAAGATCAGTGACGATCTCAACCCACCGATCCTCAGCTTCAACAACGATCGGATCACCGACAACAGACGTATAGGTAATGAATCCCATGAGTGGGGTTCCCTTCTTGTAAAGGGAGACCCCGTTGAGGACTGCCGAGAGAAGACCGAAATGTTGAGCGGATGCAGTGACGGGCACCAGCCCCGCCGGGTTAAACCCGGATTGAGGTGGTGCCCGTCAAGCGCTCAACGGTGGTCTTCCCGAATACGGCTCTGCGCATGCGGAAAAGTAGGAGAAAGGTTTCAGCGTGCCGGTTGACCGGTGCGGCATCGCCGAAAAGGAAAATGAGAGAGTGTTTCGCGGCTGTCGACCGCGCTGCGAAACACCAGCGAGGGTGTTACTTGCCCTTACGCGGCTTGGCTTGGGCCAGCGCGGAGCCTGCTACGGACTTCGTCCTGGCTGAGGTTCGGCCATCGCGCAGAAGTGCCGATGCCTTGGTGGCTACCAGCCGAGACGTCTGCTTCATGTTTCGTTTACCCATGTCTCTTCTCACCTCCTGCCCACGCTCGTTGCGACACGACTACGCGTTCGCGTAGATGAACACGCCAAGAGTGAAGCGAGACTGTATAATCAGAAAGGATGTTGTCACTCGTTCCGCTCTTGCATTTCCATTAAACGAATCTGCGCGTGAGTAGGCGATGGTCAACCGATTGACAGCGATTGAACGCGATTGCGGAGGTGAAATTGGGCGAGAAGAATAACTTCACGCAACTCGTCGATGCGCTTCGTCCAATGATGAAAGGCACCCGCAAGCTTGGCGAGTTCACCGCATTCGTCATCGACCTGGGACTCGTACCAGCACCTGACACGGGTGATGAACGGACAGCTATCGAGCTGCGTGCCGTTTCCACGTGGAAGGGGTATGCGAACGGCTCGTATCCGATGAAGCCGGACTTTGCAGGTGAACTTGCTGGAAGGTGGGATGAAGAAGAATTCTCCTCGAACCTGCTCGACTGGTATCAAGAGCCCGTTCTCAATGAACTCGCCGACAGGTTGCACCATATCGATGCGAGAATCAACAAAGGCAATGTTGGACGTGGTCTCGGTGCGCTCATCCGCGAAGTCCTCGTCTCTATCCGCGACACCGCCCCGTCACCACTCGAGGTTTCGCTCAACCTGCCCACACCCGCCCCGCAGTCGGTTGCTCCGTATATTGATGAGAAAACCAACCGGCTGCGCCTTGGCGATCAATCAGTGGGGCTTCCACCGAAAAAGGACGTTCCCGAACATATTCAGCCCGACGAACTCATCTACGTCGCCGCCTTACTGCACGCCTACTGCGAAGGATTGCCCACCAGCAATCTAGAACCGGTGATTGACGATATTCCGCCACGCTGGTCGGCTCATTTCCAAGACCAACGCAAAGCGTTCTACAGCGCCGAATGGGTACGAGAAGCCTCATGGAGCTGTATCCATAACGGCAAGGCAATGTTCGACGAGTTCCTTGACAGCATGCACGCCGGAGTCACCGACACAAACCTGCGCACCTACCCAAACGGTGTCGAACGGCTCCTGGCCACCCTAGCCCAAGCTGTTCAAGTCCAACTCGATCGTCAGCGGCTCGATCAAATCATCACCCTTATCGACGTGTGGAGTCGTAAAGGCTCATGTCATGAACTGGCCGCACAAGGCAGATTGTCGTGGGTGGACGCATGAGACTTTCAGCCCTCGATACCAGCTTCGAAGCCGAGCTTCGCGCCCTGATCTTCCTATTCCTTCTCGACGAGCCAACCGACGTGGACTACTTGGCATGCCTTGACACGCTCACCGTCAATGCACACACCTTCGGTCTGGGCGAAACGAACGTGAACGGCACCCACCGGCTCGCCTCCGGCGAACTGAACGCCCGCACCAACCTCATGACCCAAGCCTTGCAGCACATGACCATCCAAGGGCTCGTCCACTACACCCAGGACAACGGGCATGGACGCTTCGTCATCAGTGACGAAGGCGCCACGCTGGTTAACCGGCTCAGCACCCAATACGCCACGGACTTTTTCAACGCCGCGCTGGAGACCATTGAGCGTGTCGACGACCAAGACACCAACACGCTCACATCATTCATTCTCACCGCAGCCACCCCAGGAGAGTCCCGATGAAACCAGGCTTTTGGATTACTCACATCACGGTGGCAGGACACCCCACCCGCGAAGACTCCCGCATCAACCTCACCGACGGCCTCAATATCGTGTGCGGGCCATCAAACACCGGAAAATCCTGGGTCTTGCAATCAATCGACTACATGTTCGGCGCGGCCACCAAGGATTTCGCCATCGACGAGCAGTCCGGATACACCGAAGTACGCATGGGGCTACGCACCCCGTTCGGACAACTAACGCTCACACGCCCAATCGGGCAAGGCCACACCATCGTCGACGTTACGAGCACCGACAAACGGATCCCATCAGGACAATACCGGCTCAACAAGACCAAAAACAGGGCGCTACTCAACTCCCTGTGGCTGCGCCTAGCAGGGTTCGAGAATCCTGATGAACTCAAGGTCATCAAGAACCAGAACTACGACGTTCAAAACCTAACATGGCGCACAGTTTCCCACGCGTTCTACGCTGACGAAGACAACATCACCAAGAAAGCCCCTATCCTCCTACCAGAGCAAAACACGGCACACACCGCCGCTAAATGCACGCTCGCAGCGTTCATCACCGACAAGGACTACGCCGCATACGCACGCGAGGAGAACAACGAAACCAAGAAGCTACGAAACAACGCGATCATCGACTACCTGACTCCAAAACCAGACGAGCTACGCCAACGCATCGATACCCTCGAAGCAGCCCTCGAAACCAGCAACCCCGACCAAGCCCAACGCACTATCGACGAACTATCTGCACAGGTCGCACACGTCAACACGCTCATTGAGAACGCTGCACGTGAAGGTGAACAGGTAGCCTCCCGGCTCCAAGAAATCCGTGACCAGTTAGCCGAATCTGGCGCGCTTCGGCATCGCTACGAAGAACTCGCGTCCTCCTACCAAGCCAAAATCGACCGTTTCGACTTCGTTCACGAAGGCCACGTGCTTACCAGTGCTATCCCCGCACCTGAATCGTGTCCCATCTGTGAGCAAACCCTGCCAGCAGACAAGACGCCTGCCGCGGCTGAACCTGATCCGCGCGAGCGGCAAAACCTTCTCACCAGGCTTGACGGGCTACGCCAGACGATCACCCAAATGGAAACCGAACACGCACCACTCGTTGCAGAAGAACAACAACTAGCCTTCCACTCCCGGCGCATTACAGAACACATTGAAAACCAGCTACGCCCGCAACTACATGCCCTCGCATCCAGCATTGCCGCCAACAATGCAGTCGTTGCGATGCAAACCGAACTGGAAGAACTCCGCGAGCGCAAAACAGCGATCGAGCAAGAAATCGCTGAGCGCCAAGCTAAGACGTTCCCCAAAGGTAATTTCAATGCCACCAATGAGTTCCCGGAATCGTTTTGGGAAAAGATGAGCGAAGGCTTGCTCGACACTCTTGGGGCGTGTGCGTTCCCGCGTCTTGACCGTGCAACGTTCTCGCGTGAACTGTTTGATGGCGTGGTCAACGGGAAAACGAAAAGCAAGCAAGGCAAGGGCTACCGTTCGTTCGTGAACACAGCGGTGCTGCTCACGCTGCGCGAATACTTCGCCTCAGAGGCTGCCATGCACAGCCCAGGTGTCCTCATGATCGACACTCCGCTCCTTGGTCTCGATGACCCGCAGCTCGATCCCGAGCTTCAAGAAGCCCGAGAGACCATCCCGATAGCCCTGTATGACTTCCTGACCGAGCGTCAAGATCTCGGTCAGATGATCATTGTCGACAACATCAAATACATGCCCGACATCACCAAACTGCAATCCCGTTGCAACCTGATTTACTTCACCAAACAAGAAAGTCACGGCCGCTACGGCTTCCTCGAAGACATCCACGACGAGGACATCATCGACACGGAGGAACCCGATGCCCAATAGCCCCACCTTCAGCTACAAACCCCTGTGGAAGCTCCTCATCGACCGTGACATGACCAAAACCCAGCTCCAAGAACTCGCAGGGCTCAGCCCAGCAACCATCGCCAAGCTCGGACGTGGAGGCAACGTCACCACGGATATTCTTCTACGGATTTGCGAAGCACTGGATTGCAACATCTCAGACATTTGCCAAGTTGAGCGCCGGGACTCAAGTACCTCTAACGAGACCCGAACTTGACTATCGCGAGCACGAGAGACAACATCTAGCCAACGAGAGGCAGATATGACAGACTTTAATCTTTTCCACAACGACGCCCTTGATGTCTACAGTCAATGGCAAACGCCCAACACTATTGTCAGCGACGGCGCGTACGGAGTTGGAGGCTTTCCAGGCGACCCTAGAACCCCAGACGGACTAGCTGATTGGTACAGACCTCACATCGAAGAATGGTCTAAGCGTTCCACTCTGGCGACCACATTGTGGTTTTGGAACACAGAAGTCGGCTGGGCAAATGCGCATCCCGTCCTCGATGAGAACGGCTGGCAATATGAGTTCACAAATATCTGGAATAAGGGCGTCGGGCAAGTAGCAGGTAACGTGAATTCCAAGACGATACGTCGCTTCCCTGTGGTAACAGAGGTATGTGTTTTCTACACCCGCAAGCCACTTATCTCGTCATCCGATAATAGTTCTGGGCATATTCATATGAAGGAATGGCTTCTGTCGGAGTGGAAGAGAACTGGTCTTCCCCAACGGCTAGCGAACGAAGCATGCGGAGTGAAAAACGCTGCCACTCGCAAGTACTTTGACCAAGGTTGGCTTTGGTACTACCCGCCAGTCGATGCAATGATGAAAATCGTTGCGTACGCAAACGAGCACGGCGATCCTGCTGGCCGCCCCTACTATTCACTGAATGGGGTATCTCCGGTCACCGCGGACGAGTGGGCGGGAACTAGATCTCCCTGGAACTACGAACATGGCATAACAAACGTTTGGGACAGGCCAAGTCTTAGAGGTAGAGAGCGTTATCGCGGAAGCCTCATTAAGTCTGCCCCGCGTGCAGGTAAGCCTACCCAAATGAGTGCGAGCCACCTGAACCAAAAACCGCTCGACCTGATGACACGTATCATCCAGGCAAGCACCAATCCCGGAGATACAGTTTGGGAACCGTTTGGAGGACTCTGTACCGCTTCCGTAGCAGCGCTTCAGCTAGGAAGACATCCGTGGGCCGCCGAAATCAACGATGATTTCTACCAAATGGCTAGTGAGCGCCTTCAGACTCTTCAGAAACCGATGTTTTAGGTTCTTCGACCTTCATCGAGTCGTAGAACTGCATGATGGTAGCTTCAGCCTTCTCCCGTTTCTTATCATTAGTGCTTGTAAGATCTGAGAACACAGTTTTCCAACTCGAAATCGTTTTGTCTAGGTACTTCAATTTCATGATCCGCCTTTTGAAGTCCTCGACATCTTTGTTTGCAACGCGATCAATTTTCGCAAAGTTCGTATCGAGGCGATATTCGAGGTCACGCATCAATTCTGTAGCCTCAGCTTGAGCCTCTTCAGAACACGGGTTCGACGTAGAAAACTCCCGATCCAAGGCCTCTTGGAGCAACTTCGGATCAGACTTCTCAACCTGTAATCTGTACCCATTTACGTTCGATTGCTGAAGATTTGCCGTCCGACTGCTTGTATCATTGGGCTCGATCGTCAGATAGTGCGGAGGTTTGTGATAATGACTATCGCGACTACGCGCCAATTCTTCACCAGAAACAATTAGCGTTCCGAGCACTTTAGGCTCACCAAAAACGAGATTGCTCATACACCAAGCAACGATCACGACATTGATATTTTGATCCAGAAGCAGATTCACAGATTCGCGGAAACGACCAGTAATCTCCGTGCTCAACACGAACCAAGCCTTGATCTCATACCCTGCCAAAATCTCTCTGGACGTGCTATCGACAAGCACCGCGTCTGGAAATCCGGGATCCTGCCGATGCCACTCAAACCCGTCAGATGCGGCTTCATTGAGAATAGAAGCAATTCGCTGCTCCATAAGATTTCCGACCATCGGGCTCAGTTTGCTGACGATCCGAGCGAGGAACGGCGCCTCATCAGCCTCAACGCTTTTTATCTCGATCGCATCCACATCGTCGCCAGCTAGCTCCTGTAGCGTGTCTTGGGCTATCTCTAGCTCGCGCTCAATCTCAGATGCTTCTACCATGACGAAATTCTATCAATCGAAGATGACCAAGCCTGTCTGGACACACGTGTCCCAGCCATGATCCCGCTAGCGTCTTCTGACGCCCCGTGAGCACTTTTGGCGCCTACCCATACTTTTGACGGTAGCCTGCTCTTTTTGACGCTCTCGGGCGCTCGGACCAGTAGACCACCCAACAGACACCAGATTCAGCTCCAATCGACCCTCCCCAGCGACCACTCTGTCACACCCAGAACGCAGAAAACCCCTAGGATTACGCGCTTGACTAGGCAAAGCATGTAACCCGAGGGGTTCTCAACTCACTCAAATCATTGTATCCAAGAGTGAGTACAAACGGTTGTCTGTACTCAACTTTGGCTACAAAGCCCAGGTGGGTGCATTTTTAGATCAGGTGGGTGCAAAATCTGGCTGGGTGGGTGCAGATTTCAGGTCGCATGCACCCACTTCCTGACCAGGGCTTTCAGCATTCATCAAGCTATTTACTGTGCGTCAGTTGAAGTCTGCGTCCATGCCAGTGTTCGATCAGCCATCGATCGTGACTCGCGATAATGAGCGTTCCTTCCCATGTTTGTAGAGTATCTTCTAGCGCTTGCATAGTATCGAGGTCGAGGTAGTTGGTCGACTCATCAATGATCAGAAGTGCAGGGTGGTTGGTTAATGCGATAGCAATCTGTGCTCGGCGCTGGTTTCCAGCAGACAGCTCCGCGATGGGACTAGACCACGTCGATGGGTGCAAGATTCCTTTGCCAATCGCTCCAATTCCATGTCGCCAGATGTCACTACCGAATCCGGGATCCTCTTCCACAGGCAGACGCTGAGGTACGTGACCGATGGAGCTATCTCGGGACAAGAACCCGCTTACGGTTGCGCCTGATGGTGGTTTGCCGGTGGCAATCCAGTTCAAAAGCGTGGTCTTTCCTGAACCGTTCGCGCCTGTGACTAACAGGTGCTCCCCTACTGAAAGATCGAGGTCTAGTGGTGTAAGTCGATGCGCCACGCCAGCTTGTCGTGCTGATACTGCGATTCCGGTAGTCAAGGGGCCTTGCCGGTGTGGGAACTCCAATTCGTAGTAGCGAGGTTTTCTTACTTCGCGCTCATCGAGCCGCTCTAGTCGCATATCGTCATTGCGTGTTCGCTTAACTGACGTTGATGCTGCTCGATCGGAGTAGAATTTCTTTGCTTTCCCTGAAGCGGTTTCGAGCCGGACCCCACCACGTGCGATCTTCATGCTCTCTTGACGATGCACTCGCAAGTGACGCTTCTGGGTTTGTTGTTCAGCGTGAATTTGATGGTGTTTGCTTCGCGCTGTCTCCTTTGCATTCAGGTAGTCCGAGTAGTTTCCGGCGTTACGGTGTAAACCCTGGACGCTCGTGTCACCTTGTGCCTTCGCAAGTTCGCGCCACACGGTGACGTCCATGTCATAAATGACGGTCGCAATGTTGTCGATAAAGGCTCGATCGTGACTGGCTAGGAGCACTGGCCCTGCCCAGTTCTTGATTGTGTTGGATAAGAAGTCGATTGCCGCGATATCGAGATGGTTGGTTGGCTCATCAAGAATCAGAACGTCGGGGTGTAAGAGTAACAGCGCTGCCAACCGTAAACGCGCGCGCTGGCCGGGAGACAATGATGACATGTCACGTTCCGACGACATGCCAATTCCAGCCAGTCCTAAACCAGCTAGTACTTCAGCGGCTCGGGCATCGAGGGACCATACGTCGTGTGCGGTCATTTCCGCTAGTACCCGGTCATATTCCGATTCCTGCGCCTTATCACCGTTGGCAAGGGAAACGGTGATCTGCTTAAAGCGCGCCGACAAGTCGTTGAGCGGTCCTAGGGCGACATCAAAGTACTTCGCTACTTGGCCTTCAAAACCATCAGGATCTGGCACGAGGTGATTTGCTGTGCAAGAAACAACCCTTCCTGAATCTGGTTGGAGGTCTCCCCTAATGATCTTAAGCAGAGTTGTCTTACCACAGCCATTTGGTCCGATGAGTACCGCTCGTTCCCCCTCGCCAACATGCAGGCTTACATGATCCAACACACGGTGAGAACCGTAAGAAAAAGAAATAGTGTCAAGGTTAATTGAAAGCATACTGATCTCCGGGACGTAGAAACTTCTGATACGTCTCAGCCAAGGCTGAGTGGAAATCACATGCTCATCGGAACGACAAACTCCTCAATATCTGATGTCTTAACACGGTCCTGACTTTGGAAGTCTATCAAAACTGACCGCCAACCTCCGGCCCATACGCACCTGTGGCCTCATCCTTAAACCTGACGCTGACGGCGCCTTCAGTGTCGACCATGGCATGGTCAACGAGTAGCGACCAGGCGTCGTCGCGGTACTCGAGCGGCGGGTTGGAGTCCAGGAAGTCGCAGATGGTGCGTGCTTGTTCGAGGCGTGCGTGCCGGTCGGTGATCTGTGATTTAAGGTCAGCGCGCTTAGTGCAGGCCTGATTGTAGCGGGCTTCAAGCTCGGCGTACTTCTGGTCGTACTCGTCTGGGTCGATCGCGGTCTGTACTGCGGTGAGAACCAGCTGGTCGATTAAGACTGTGATTTCCTCAACCTGCTGAGCAGCACGGTCACGTTGGGCTTCCAGCTCACTCGTGTCAAAAACTGTTGCTTCAAGGATTTCGAGCGCGTTGCGGGCACCGGTGTTTGACTTGACGCGCTCAGCGAGAGCTTCGACGAAGGCTTGCTCTAGTCGGTATCGGTGACGTGTGGTGTGGCGCATGGGGTCTTGCCGTGTCCGTATTTGTTGTTGCAGCGCCAGATGCGTCGTTCGTACTTGGTGTTCGAGTGCCAGGTCTTGCATCCGAAGATCCCCCGCAATCGGCGCAGTAGATCATTTTGGTGAGGGGGGGGGAGTGCGTGAGACGTAGCGGCCTGATCGTTGGCGTAGTTCGCTTTGGACGCGGTCCCCCATCCATACTTTTTGACGGTGGCCTGCACTTTTTGACACCCTCGGGCGCTCGGACAACCAGACCGACGTCTGGGCTCCCCAAAAGGGCCTCGCCCAGACTCCTCTAGCCCTGATGCGCACCCAACCCGAACGCAGAAAACCCCTCGTTTTCCACGTTCTACCAAGTAAAAAGCGGAACCCGAAGAGTTCTGTTCGCACTCACACTTTTGTATCCAAAGTTGAGTGGCAATGGTGGAGCCTACGAGAAGTGAACCGGTTTCTGCTTCACCTTGCCCGTCTTGCCTGTGAGCGCTCCGCGTTAGGTCTCTGCTCACCCTTATTGTCCTGTCGAACTTTTTCCAAAATAATGACGAGGAGTGCGTGTGTCTCCGGTCAGCAACGCCCTTTAACTGCTAAATCATCTGCATATAGCACTGGAGTCCATCGCTGCGGGAGGTCGAGTGTTACGGCCTCCCCAGTGATGAAAACTAGACCCAGCTGGTTGCTAGTAAGCACCATCCCGCCTTCGAGAATTTCAAGAAAATCAGGAAGGAACAACACCGCATCACCGCTACGCTCAAAACTACGCATACGGGCATGCAAAAACTGAGACGTAGCCACACACCCAATTTTACGCAGAACCCCCACTACTCCTTTGCGTAAATCCTGATGCCGCTCTGCGAGAATTTGCTGACTTTCGACCAGCTTGCGCTGCAGTATCTCCTGATAAATATGCGGAGTAACGCAGCTGCCACGTTTCTTGTGGTTTGTTGCGCACTCCCACACGTCCGCCCGGTGGGGTGTACCAGAATGCCAGGTCTTGTGACCGTACTTAGCGCCGCAATCTTCGCATTCAATTCGCCCGGAAAGCTGCCTACCAAAAGAACGTGGTTTGCCAAAGCCAAGTATTTTCCGGACTGCGCTGAAGACCTTAAGCTCGGCAGAAATAAAATCTTGAGCCGCCCTAAGCTCATCACAACTGATAACTCCTGCCACTGCAAGATTGTCGAGGTAAAAATTCGTTATCGAGTAATCCATGCGACGCTCTTGCGCTGAAATCTGCTGCTTCAATTCGTGCACCACCATCTACTTGGACTGATAATTGCTCAGTTACATACACGCTCTAAAACAGCCAAATATCCAGTCAGATCCCCGATAAGCATTACCTTTTAGCGACTCGGGAACATTTACGCGACTCTCTACGGTGGTGCGTTAAAGAGGTTCAAAGCCGCCAAGGTGGCGTCTCGTTTACAGAAGAGCTCAAACAGCTTACTGGCAGGAGGCGCGCGCTACACCCGGCTCTAAAGGTCTGCTTTCGAGTGCTGACAAGCGGAAACATGCCTTAATCCGCCAACATCGACACCACGGATATTGTATCCAAAGCAGCTGCTTGTGCGATCCAGCGTGCGATTCGGGATACTTTTCGGCGGCACTCATACTTTTCGGCGCAAGCCACACTTTTTGGCACTACCCCCTTAGAGCACTATTCGCGACCCGACCGAAGCACCCAAAACCTGCTCAGACACCCGCTTCCACGCCCGATCCGAACCATGCCAGAAGCACAACAAACCCCTCGAATTCCATGT